>DAIMDD010000009.1:0-171548 GCA_036725985.1 Burkholderiaceae bacterium | reverse complement strand
CCAAACACCATCATGGTTTTGTCGAGGTAGAACAGTTCATTATCCAGTCCCGCATAACCTGAAGCCATTGAGCGTTTGTTAACGATAATGGTTTTAGCTTTGTAGGCTTCGAGGATTGGCATGCCTGCGATCGGAGATTTTGGATCGTTTTTCGCAGCCGGGTTCACCACATCATTCGCACCAAGAACCAGCACCACATCGGTCTGTGAAAACTCGCTGTTGATGTCTTCCATCTCGAAGACCTGGTCATAGGGAACTTCCGCCTCAGCGAGTAACACGTTCATGTGTCCTGGCATCCGGCCGGCAACAGGATGGATCGCATATTTCACATTGACACCGTGTTCGAGCAGTTTCTCCACGAGCTCTTTGAGCGCATGCTGGGCACGGGCGACAGCCAGACCGTAACCAGGAACAATCACAACGGTCTCGGCATTCATCAGTAGGAACGCGGCATCATCTGGACTGCCAGAGCGGACATTGCGCTGTGTTTGTGTACCGGCGCCGGCAGCCGCGTCGGCTGAGCCTCCAAAGCCCCCAAGAATCACGTTAAAGAATGAACGATTCATTGCTTTACACATAATGTAGGAGAGGATGGCACCGGAGGAGCCGACCAGTGATCCCGCGATGATCAGCATAGGGTTGTTCAGTGAAAATCCGATACCTGCCGCCGCCCAGCCCGAGTAACTGTTGAGCATTGACACGACAACTGGCATGTCGGCTCCACCGATCGGGATGATGATCAGCACACCGAGCATGAAAGCCAGCAACGTCATGAGCACGAAAGGTGCCCAATCCTGTGTGGCCATGAACCAGACACCACAACCAATCATGGCCAGGGCCAGGGCCAGATTAAACATATGCTGACCGGGAAATACGACGGGTGCACCTTGAAAAAATCTGAATTTGTACTTACCCGACAGTTTGCCAAAAGCGATCACAGAACCAGAGAAGGTAATCGCGCCAACAAAAGTACCGATAAACAATTCCAGCCTGTTGCCCAAGGGGATGGGCTGACCTTTTGGCGCAATACTGAAGGCAAAAGGCTCGGCCACAATTGCGACAGCAATGGCTACCGCAGCCAGGCCGATCATGCTGTGCATGAAAGCGACGAGCTCAGGCATTTTGGTCATTTCGACACGTTTGGCCATGATGGTGCCAATGGTGCCGCCAATCAGCAGACCCAGGAGCACCCAGCCCAGACCGATACCAGGGTTGACTGACTGACTCTTGGCAAGACTCACAATCAGCGCTGCGGTGGTCAGTACTGCAATGAGCATTCCAGCCATACCAAAGGCATTGCCTAGCCGGGAGGTGGTGGGATGTGACAGTCCTTTAAGTGCCTGAATAAAGCAGACAGAGGCCACCAGATAGAGCAGGGTCACCATGTTGATTGAAATCATGCTTTGGCTCCTGTTTTGTCCGCGTGCGCTTTAGGCGTTTTTTTCTTGAACATCTCAAGCATCCTGCGCGTGACGAGAAAACCACCAAAGACATTAACAGCAGCCAGGGCAACCGCAAAGACACCCATGCCCCGGGCCAGTCCGCCCTCTGTCAGCGCGGCGGCCAGCATGGCACCGACAATGACGATGGCGGAAATGGCATTCGTTACCGCCATGAGCGGCGTATGCAGCGCGGGGGTGACGTTCCAGACAACGTGATAACCCACGTAAATAGCGAGTACAAAAATGATCAGATTGACCAAGGTTGGGTTGATCGCATCCATTATTTATTCCTTAAATTTTGTCCGCCTTCGCAGATCAGGCAAGCCATCACAATATCGTCCTCACGTGCAATCGCGAGGTTTGCGTCTTTGTCGATGATGAGTTTGAGGAAATCCATCAGATTTCTTGCGTAGAGCGCGGAGGCATCGGTCGCGATCATTCCTGGCAAATTAGTCAGACCTACAAGCGTGACACCCTTGACGTGGATGACCTGTCCTTTAACTGAAAGTGGGCAATTACCACCACGTTCGACGGCCAGATCAACGATCACCGAACCGGGCTTCATCGCATGAACTGTTTCAGCCGCAATCAGTTGAGGGGCGGGGCGTCCAGGAATGAGCGCCGTGGCGATGACGATGTCGGCTTGCTTGCAGCGCTCGGCTACCAGGGCAGCCTGGCGTGTCATCCAGCTCGCCGGCATGGGTCGGGCATAGCCACCGACTCCCTGGGCGATCTCTCGCTCTTCGTCGGTTTCAAATGGAACATCAATGAATTTTGCTCCAAGCGATTCGACTTGCTCTTTTGCCGCAGGGCGAACATCAGAGGCTTCCACGACAGCGCCTAGTCTTTTTGCTGTGGCGATGGCTTGCAAACCCGCAACCCCGGTTCCCAGGACCACAACGCGTGCGGCTTTAATAGTGCCCGCAGCCGTCATCATCATCGGGAACATTCGACCGTAGTACTGACTTGCCAGTAAAACTGCCTTGTAGCCTGCCAGATTGGCCTGGGAGGACAAAACATCAAGACTTTGAGCCCTCGTGGTTCGCGGAGCGGCTTCAAGCGCGAAGGCCGTCAAGCCAGCCGCCGCCATGGCATCAATACCTACCGAATCAAATGGATCCAGCATGCCAAGCAGGCATGAGCCGCTTTGCATCAGGACTAACTCTGAGGCGTCTGGAGCACGAACCTTCAGGACGAGCTGCGCGCCAAAGGCCTGAGCTGCATCAACCAGGGTTGCGCCAGCTTGTTCATAGGCTGTATTTTCGTAATGCGCGTGCAGGCCAGCATCGCGTTCGACGAGCACCTGATGCCCGGCACCCGAATATTTCTTGACCGTTTCGGGGGTGGCGGCCACACGGGTTTCCCCATCGCGGCTTTCGCGCGGTATACCAATGCGCATCGACGTCTCCATCAGATTGAGTTGTGCTTAACCTCTGTTTTATACACCATTGGGGTTGGGACTACAATTTAGTTACTATGAGCCAAAACCTACACCCTAAGAAACGCGTTGTCGTCGGCATGTCCGGCGGTGTGGATTCGTCCGTGACAGCCTGGTTACTCAAGCAGCAGGGCTATGAGGTCGTTGGTTTATTCATGAAAAACTGGGAGGACGATGACGACTCCGAGTACTGCTCGACGCGTCAGGATTGGCTCGATGCCGCCAGTGTCGCGGATGTGGTGGGCGTGGATATCGAGGCCGTCAATTTCGCTGCGCAGTATAAAGATCGAGTGTTTGCTGACTTTTTGCGCGAGTATTCAGCAGGCCGTACGCCAAATCCAGACGTATTGTGCAATGCTGAGATTAAATTCAAAGCCTTCCTCGATCATGCCATGACGCTGGGCGCAGACCACATCGCGACCGGGCACTATGCGCGTGTACGTTCAGTGACAACAACGGGTGGGGAGCGTTACGAGCTGCTCAAGGCTCTGGACCTTACCAAAGACCAGAGTTATTTTTTGCACAGACTCAATCAGTCCCAGCTCTCGCAAACTTTATTTCCGCTAGGTGAGATCCCCAAAACCGAGGTGCGACGTATCGCCATGGAAATTGGGCTGCCGAATGCGACTAAAAAAGACTCCACCGGGATTTGCTTTATTGGCGAGCGACCCTTTCGGGAATTTCTCAATCGATATTTACCGACTAAACCAGGTCCGATTGTCACTGAGAAAGGCAAAAAAATCGGTACCCACCATGGGTTGTCTTTTTATACGCTTGGTCAGCGCAAGGGTTTGGGGATCGGTGGGGTTAAAGGACATCAACAGGCTGATGGCACAGGTCCCGTCTGGTATGTCGCACGCAAAGACATCCCAAGTAACACTCTCTATGTCGTAGAAGGACACGAGCATCCCTGGTTGCTCTCCAGTGACCTGACGGCGGGTCAAATTAGCTGGGTCTCAGGCATGGCTCCCGCCGAAGGCCGGTATGCCGCTAAAACACGCTATCGCCAGGCTGATGCCCCCTGTGAGTTGACAGTAGCTAATCCTGAAGACTTTAAGCTGTCATTTTCAGAACCACAGTGGGCGATCACCCCAGGTCAATCCGCTGTTTTATATGATGGTGATATTTGCTTGGGAGGGGGTATCATTACTTGAATTAAAATCATGGAGACAAGCCGGCATGTCGAGACTGCATCACTGGGCCTTAAAAACACCTCAAAAATCTGCTCTGATTGATCTGGACTCGGGTCGTGCTATTACTTTCCAAATACTAGATCAGCGCGTGCAACGCGCAGCGCTCTGGTTGCGACACCAGGGCTTGCAATCTGGTGATGGCATTTTGTTACTGCTGGAAAACCGTCCTGAAATCATTGAACTCGGTCTGGCCGCTCGTCGTGCGGGTCTGTATTTCACTCCCACTAGTACACATCTGACTTTGCCCGAGCTTGCCCATATCGCTCGCGACTGTGGGGCAAAAATGCTGTTTGTCTCAAGTCAGACAGCTCACGTTGTAGAAGCCTTGGTCAAGATGCCAGGACTTGCCTCCTTGCGCGTAGTTTGTGTCGGCGACGCTCCGGTCGCAGGACTGCTGGCCTACGAGTCTGAATTGTCTCAGGTTGACGATGCCGTTGAATTGCCTTTGTGCCCCCTTGGCCGAGATATGCTGTATTCGTCAGGTACAACCGGTTTTCCAAAGGGTATCCGGCGCGCGTTGGTCAGCGCTGAGTTGCGAGATCAACCCGAAACCGAGGTGCTCAACTGGCAACGCTCTTTTGGTTTTGATGAGCAGACTGTTTATCTGTCGCCCGCGCCGCTCTATCACGCAGCGCCACTTCGTTATGTGATGCGCACGGTCGAGGTCGGTGGTTGCGCGATTTTGATGAAAAAATTCGATGCCGAGCGCGCCCTCAAGGCCATTGATCAATATTCGGTCACACACTCGCAATGGGTGCCGACGATGTTTGTGCGCATGCTTGATTTGCCAGCTTCGATTAAAGAGTCTGTCAGCCTCAAAACGATGCGGGTTGCGATTCACGCCGCTGCACCTTGTCCGATCCACGTCAAACAGGCACTGCTTGATTGGTGGGGTGATATTGTGCATGAATACTATGGCGGTTCGGAAGGCTTTGGCGTCACGGCCATCGACTCTGCATGTTGGCGCTCGCACCCCGGCTCGGTTGGTCGCGCCACGCTGGGGGTGATTCATATCGTTGATGAAGACGGTGTCGAATTACCCGTGGGTGAGATTGGAAAAATTTATTTTTCTGGCGGACCTAAATTTGAGTACTGGAATGACCCGCAAAAAACCCAGGACGCCTATAACGCTAAGGGATGGGCGACTTATGGTGACATGGGGTACGTTGACGCCGAGGGCTATCTTTACATGGCGGATAGGCGAACTGACTTGATTCTTTCTGGTGGCGTGAATGTCTACCCTCAGGAAATTGAGAATGCGTTGAGCCAGCATCCACTGATTCAGGATGTCGCAGTCGTGGGCGTGCCTGATGAGGTGTTTGGTCAAGTGCCTAAAGCAGTTGTCCAGTTGCGTGACCATGGTCAGGCCTGCGAGCAGTTGGCGCATGAGATCATCGCGTTTTGTGCAACACATCTGTCAAAAGTCAAAATGCCACGCTCAATCGTATTCGAGGAGGCTTTGCCCAGATTAGAGACAGGCAAACTTTTGCGCCGGGTACTGAAAGAAAAGTATCAGGCTAATCCTCTGGCAGGTTTTCTGATTAAATAACTCTGAAAAAATTATTGGGAAAATTAGATGCGTACCGTTTACCGAGAAGATCACGAACAATTCCGCACCCAGGTCAGACGTTTTGTCGAGCGGGAAATCACCCCCTTTTACGCAGAGTGGGAAGAGCAGGGGATTGTGCCTAAATCGGTCTGGCTCAAAGCCGGCCAGGAGGGATTACTCAATCCAATGCTACCCGAGCCTTTTGGAGGGGGTGGGGATTTTGGTCATTCGGCGGTACTGCTTGAAGAGTTTGGGCGTGCGAATTGCAGTGGCGTGGCCTTTCCTCTGCACTCAGATATCGTGGCACCTTATATCCATACCTATGGATGCGCCGCGCAGCAGTCGCGCTGGCTACCAGCTATGGCGCGTGGTGAGTTGATTGGTGCGATCGCCATGACCGAACCAGGCACGGGTAGCGATCTGAAAGCAGTTCGTACCACCGCTGTGCGAGATGGTGATGACTACATCATCAATGGTCAAAAAACGTTTATCTCGAACGGTCAGAATGCCGGCCTGGTGATTGTGATTGCCAAAACGGATCCTGAGGCGGGGGCCAAAGGGATTTCCTTGATCGTGGTCGAGGAGGGCACACCCGGTTTTACTAAAGGACGCAAACTGAAAAAGATCGGCTTGCGCTCGCAAGACACCTCAGAGTTATTTTTTGATAACGTCCGTGTGCCTGCAGCAAATCTGCTGGGCGAGCCAAACATGGGCTTTAAATACCTGATGCAGGAGCTCGCACAAGAGCGTCTGGTGATTGCTGTACGAGCAGTCGCCTCGATTGAAACCTTCCTCGCACGCACGATCATGTACACACGTGACCGCAAGATTTTTGGTAATTCTGTCCTGTCTTATCAAAACACAAGATTCAAGCTTGCAGAGGCAAAAGCTCAGTGCACTATGCTCAGAGTATTTGTGGATGATTGTCTTGCCCTTCATTTCAAGCGGCAGCTGACACCGGAGCGCGCGGCAATGGCTAAGCTCAATGCCTCAGAGATGCAATCCCGTTTACTTGACGAGTTTTTACAGCTTCATGGAGGCTATGGCTATATGTCTGAGTATCTGGTTGGAGGTGCTTGGGTTGATGCGCGAGTTGGTCGAATTTACGGAGGCAGTAGCGAGGTAATGAAAGAAATTATTGCCCGTACGCTGGAAAAAGATCTGGATATCTAATTTCCGGATTTCGCCGTATCTGTTTGATGTTTTTAAAATGAACGAATATCAAAAAAGCCCGTCTAGCTAAGCTAACCGGGCTTTTTTTGGATAAAAATATCCGGAAATAACTATTCGGGACTAGGGGGCGGGTGGCGCTGTTTCCACAAATGCCGGACGCGCCTCGAGTTTTTTGTACAAACGTGTCAAATTAGGATGATCGCTGCGCCAGTCGATATGAGCGAAACGCAGATCCAGATAACCGAGTGCGCATCCTACTGCTATGTCGGCAAGACTGTAATTCACACCCATGCAATAGCTGAGCTCTCCTAGCTCGGACTCCATCGAGTTGAGTGCTGCGCGAATTTTGCCGTATTGACGATCAATCCAGTCACCGCTGCGTTGTTCCTCTGGGCGTTTGTTTTCCAGAAAGATCGTGATGCAGGCATCCACGGTGCCATCGGCCAGGGCTTCCCAGCATTTGACTGCGGCACGCTCTCGACCACCTTGCGGTATTAAGCGTCCGACAGGTGAAAGCGTATCCAGATATTCAACAATGACGCGCGAATCAAACAGCGAGCCACCGTCTTCCATGATGAGGCAAGGAACTTTGCCCAAGGGATTGGACTCCTGGATCCTGGTGTCGGGAGCCCAGACGTTTTCAAGCTCAAGCTGGTAGTCGAGCTTTTTCTCTGACATCACGATGCGTACTTTTCGTGCGTAGGGACTAGTTAATGCGGCAATCAGTTTCATCTAGCAACAATATGGAAATGTAGTCCTTCAAGTGTATAGCCTGGCAGGCAAAATTAGGGTTAAAAGGCGGTGATAAAATCATCCTTATCCAATCTGTCGTTTTTTAATCAAATTTCCCCATGCAAACAAATTCCTCCCTCAGTGTTCTGAATGCCTTGTCCCCCCTCGATGGTCGTTACGCCTCGAGATGCGAGGGACTGCGGCCCCTATTGTCAGAGGCCGGTTTTATGGCGCACAGGGTTGAGGTTGAGATTGCCTGGCTGATTGGTTTGTCTGAGGCTGGTTTGCCGGAGTTGTCAGCGTTTTCGCCAGCGGCGCGCGAAATTCTAAAAAACCTGGTCAGTGGCTTTTCAGAGGCCGATGCCGACCGTATTAAACAAATTGAGCGTGTAACCAACCATGATGTCAAAGCAGTCGAGTACTGGTTAAAAGAAAAGGTTGCCGGCCACGCCGAGCTTGAAAAAGCGGGTGAATTTATTCATTTTGCCTGTACCTCCGAGGACATTAACAATACTTCACACGCGTTGATGCTGACTCGGGCGCGAAATCAGGTTGTTTTGCCCCAGCTTAACAAGACGCTTGAAGCCCTGCAGCTCATTGCCCATACACAGGCAGATCAGCCTATGCTGGCGCGCACCCATGGCCAGCCCGCTACACCGACGACGCTAGGAAAAGAGTTCGCCAACGTCGCGGCGCGCATTCGTGATGCAATTGCAAATATTTCTGCGGTACAACCTCTAGCCAAAATGAACGGTGCGACGGGTAACTACAACGCACATATGTCGGCTTACCCAGAAATTGACTGGGCGGCTTTTAGCGCCCGCGTGCTCAAAGAGCTCGGTCTGAAACAAAACCCCCATACGATCCAGATCGAGCCACACGACTGGATGGCTGCTTTATTTGATGCGATTGCCCGTACTAATACGATTTTGATTGATTTGAATCGCGATATTTGGGGCTATATCGCCTTTGGTTACTTTAAACAGCGGCTGAAAGACGGTGAGGTTGGTTCCTCGACTATGCCGCACAAAGTCAATCCGATTGATTTTGAAAATGCTGAGGGTAATCTGGGGCTGGCTAATGCGATGTTGCGTCATTTATCAGAAAAACTGCCGATTTCCCGCTGGCAGCGTGACCTGACCGACTCGACGGTACTGCGTAATCTGGGCGTAGCGCTCGGGTATTGCCTGGTTGCCTATGATGCTGGTTTGCGTGGGCTGGGAAAACTCGAGGTCAATGCCGCTGCCATTGATGATGACCTGGACAACTGCTGGGAAGTGCTGGCCGAGCCGATCCAGACTGTGATGCGCCGGTATGGTCTGCCTCAGCCCTATGAGCAGCTTAAAGCTTTGACGCGCGGTAAAGGGATTACGCAGGAGGCTTTAAAAACTTTTATTACCGGGCTGGATCTCCCCGCTGAAGTTAAAACCCGCATGCTAGCGATGACGCCACGCAATTACATCGGTCTGGCCGCTCAACTCGCTCGCGCTGTTTAGTTAACTAGTTTAAATTAACGAGAATCCGGATCTACTCTCTACTACGGTAGTCGATTTTGCAGCGCTTTTATTTAAACCAACTTGACTGGGGCTTTTGATGAAAAAATTATCACTACTTGTTGTAACTGCAACACTAGCTAGCTCATTTTGGATGGGTAGCGCGCACGCTCAATTCGCAAAGCCTGAGGACGCGGTTAAATATCGCCAGTCTGCTTTCCAGCTTATTTCATCTCACTTCGGCCGCATGCAGCCGGTTATGAAAGGCCAGGCTCCATACGATGCGGCAGCGATTAAAGCGAACGTCGATTTACTCAAAACCTTATCGGCACTGCCTTGGGCTGGCTTTGCAGACGGCTCACAGACTGGTAGTAACTCAAAACCCGAGGTGTGGACCGACGCAGCTGGTTTTAAAGCCGCACAGAACAAATTCGAGGGGGCGATTGATAAACTTTCGGTCGCTGCTAATTCGGGCGATCTCGAGCGAGTCCGCGCTGCGTTTGGTGATGTTGGCGCAAGCTGCAAGGCCTGTCACGATAGTTATCGCGTAAAAAAATAAAATCCTTTCGCAAGGGTATTTAGTCAGAGGTCCGCCACAGTTTCCAGGTAAAGGGGATTGCGGCAGACCTCAAAGCATGCTGTGTTTTTTGCTCAGGATTTCAGAAAAGGCACGACAGCTTGCATGTATTGCTCGGGAATTTCTGTTGTTGGAATGTGCGCACAGGGGATTGTGACGAGCTTTGCACCCTTGATGTGCTCGACAAGCTTCTGCCCTCGGGCAAGCGGTGTCGACAAATCAAAATCACCAACCACCACAAGCGCTGGCTTATCGATCAACGCCAGACGCGGATATAAATCCATATCCCGGATCGCCGCGCAACAGCCACTGTAGCCATGACCGGCTGTCAAGAGCACTGTGTTTCGCACACGTTTCAAGCCCATATTGTTTTTGGAGACAAACTCAGGCGTGAAAAAACGTCCGATCACCGCATCGATAATCGCAGGCATGCCACCTTGCTTGATTGCAGCCATGCGCTGGTCCCAGATCCCCGCATCGAACTCGGCAGAGGTATTGCTCAGCACAAGGTGGCGCAGCCCAGGAGGGCGGCGCGCTGCGAGCTCCATACCAACCATGCCACCCATTGAAATACCCCAGTAGTCATAGGACGTCAGTCGAGCTGCCGCAATCACGGCCTGCGCATCATCAGTTAACTGGTTCAGTGTGTAATCGCCCTGTGGTGCGTCAGAGCCACCATGGCCACGCATGTCAAAGCGCACGACGTAGAAGTCGTCCATCAGCGTGTCTAGTAGCGGATCCCATAAAGAAAAGTCACTACCAAGCGAGTTTCCTAAAACAAGAGCTGGCTTGGTCGCGTCACCGTCTCCGCGCCAATAAATGCGAACCGATCCATTTGTGACAACTGGCATGTGATATCCCCTGAATTTTTAAAAGTATTTTGAGCGATATTAGCAAATTAATTAAAGCTCGAGCCCGCATTGGCGGCGAGCTGAATGAGCCACCATGCAGCGCAGGCTAGTACGAGGCTCAAGCTCAGCGCGAGCAGTCGGATTTGCAGGTCGTCGCGTGCCGGGACAGTCGTAGCGACAAGATTTTGTGCAGCGACATCGCCATGCACCATCGGGCCAATCAATTTTTCGCCTTTTAGTGTGTAGATAAGAATCGCCAGCAAGTGCAAGCCGATGATTGCAAAAACGAACTTTTCGTTCAGTTGATGCAGGCCCGTCATGAAGGCGCTGGTTGAATCACTGACAAATTGCGCAAATGGGCCTTGAGTCAGAATGTCGTCATTGGCAAAGAGCCCGGTTATGGCTTGAATACCTGTGATCAGGAGCATGGCCAGCACTGACAACGCACCGAGCGGATTATGGCCTGGTGTTTTTTTAGCTTGTTTCGACAGCGAGGTGATGTAGGCCCATACCCTGGCAGGGCCGCACATGAACTGGCTAAATCGTGCGTAACGCGGGCCAATCAATCCCCAGATTATCCTGAAGCTCAGCAAGGCAAGCGCGGCGATTCCGAGCCTGACGTGCCAGTCCATCCACGCATTACCGATTTTTGCGGTGATTAGTGCACCTGCTATGCAAGATGCAAAACAGGCATGGAAAAGCCGAGTAGGTAAGTCCCAGATACGGATGTGCGATCGGTTAGAGGCTTTAGTCATCATTAACTTTAATATTCAGAGTAGAAATGTTGCTTAGCAGCAATGGCGATGCCTGCGGGGGCGAAGAAATTTTATGCTGCGCTGTGTCATGTTCCTGTAACCTGGTTTGAGCTAAGATTTATGACAAGAAATATTTTGTAAATTCATCTACAGAAATCGTAATGAACCAAATACGATTTCATTAGACATCTTAAAACTAAAAGAAAAATAAATTAATAATGACAGCCGTTACTTTTGAGCAAGTGAGCAAGGACTGGGGTTCAGTTAATGCCTTGCAGCCAAGCGATTTGTCTTTAATGGCTGGTCAGTTTTCCGTTTTGCTTGGGCCCTCGGGGTGTGGCAAAACAACAACCTTGCGTTTGATCGCAGGCCTTGAGGTTGCGAGTGCTGGGCGGATTTCTATTTTTGGTCAAGATGTGACCTCGGTCCCACCGTCGCACCGTGGTGTATCCATGGTGTTCCAGAATTACGCACTATTTCCTCATTTATCTGTTGCTGAAAATATCGTCTTTGGTCTGAAGGTCAGGGGCGTTGCACGCTCTGTCATTGAGGATCGGTTAAAGAAATCTCTCGACTTGTTAAGCCTCACACCCTATCGGGCGCGCAAGCCAGGGCAGTTGTCGGGCGGTCAGCAACAACGCGTTGCGCTTGCCCGCGCGCTAGTGGGCGACGCAAAGCTCTGTCTGATGGATGAGCCCTTATCTAATCTTGATGCACAGCTGCGCCAGGAGATGCGCCATGAACTCAGAGCTTTACAACAAGAGCTCGGTTTATCAGTCGTCTATGTGACACACGATCAAACTGAAGCGATGAGCATGGCTGACCGTGTCGTGTTGCTTGAAGCGGGCCGAATTGAGCAGGTCGCGACACCACTGGATATTTACCAGACACCCAGTTCCTTGTTTGTGGCGCAATTTATCGGTAGCTCCAGGATGAATATCCTGAAACTAGAGGCGGGGCGTGTCGCTGGTACAGATATTTTTCTGCAAGCTCCCCCAGGGGCTGTGAGTGTTGGGATCAGACCAGAGGATGTTCATCTTGGGGGTCCTTACTCTTTGCCAGTTTCAAGTACGGAATTCACCGGTGCAGATTTAATGCTGCATGCCCGGGCGGGCTTACAAACGATTGTGGTGCGTGCCCAGGGTAGTTACGTAACGAATGCAAAGGCGCAGATTCAACTGGGATGGGATGCCTCTAGTTTGCACTGGTTTGATGTTGATGGTTTACGTATATAAATATTTTGAGGAGTGAGCGATGAATCATGTGTTAACAAAAATTGCTGCGGCAACAATTGGCTTGTGTTTAAGTGCTGCTGCTTTGGCTAAGACAGAAATTTCTTTTTATTTCCCTGTAGCGGTTGGCGGTCCAATCACCAAAACGATTGATCAGTACGCGGCCGACTTTAACAAAGAGAATCCTGAGTTGAATGTGACCCCGGTTTATTCGGGTACCTATCAGGAGACGATTGTGAAGGTCTTGACAGCGCATAAAGCAGGCAAGCCCCCCACAGCGGCGATTCTTTTGTCAACCGACACGTTCACGCTCGCTGACGAAGACGCCATCGTACCGATCGATAATTTTGTGAAAACTGATGCCGATCGCGCCTGGATGAAAAGTTTTTTCCCCGCCTTTATGTTGAACGGCCAGTTCGCAAACATGACCTGGGGTGTCCCATTCCAGCGTTCTACAGTGGTGCTCTACTGGAACAAGGATTTGTTTAAAGAAGCAGGCCTTGATCCTAATACGCCGCCTAAAAACTGGGCTGAAACGATCAGCATGGGACAAAAGCTGACTAAAAAGGACGCGAGTGGCAATGTTACGCAGTGGGGCATTCAAGTGCCTTCGAGCGGGTTCCCCTATTGGCTGTTTCAGGGTTTCAGCACACAAAATGACGCCATTCTTGCCAATCCAGAAGGCAATCAGGTCAAGTATGACGACCCGAACGTCGTAGCGGCACTGCAGTACTGGGTTGATCTGTCCAAAAAATATGGCATTCATCCCAGCGGCGTAGTGGAGTGGGGCACGACACCGCGCGATTTCATGGAAAAGAAAGTGGCTATGATCTGGACAACGACTGGTAACTTGACCAATATCCGCAGTAATGCGAAGTTTGATTTTGGTGTGGCCATGTTGCCTGAGGGTAAGCGTCGCGGCTCGCCAACCGGGGGCGGTAATTTCTTTATTTTCAAGAAAGCCGCAGGTCCTGAGCAAGAGGGCGCCTATAAGTTCGCGAAATGGCTGACGCAGCCCGAGCGTGCGGCCCAATGGAGTATCGATACTGGTTATGTTGCAGTATCACCCGCAGCATATGAGACACCGGCGTTGCAAAAATATGCGGCGGATTTTCCTCCTGCGCTTGTCGCACGAGATCAGTTGCCCTTCGCTGTCGCTGAACTGTCAACGCACGATAATCAACGCGTCACCAAGGCACTCAATGATGGCTTGCAAGCTGCACTGACGGGGACTAAAACACCTGAGCAAGCGATGAAGGATGCGCAGGCTGAGGCAACCCGTTTGTTGCGCCCCTACAAGTAAAAGCATGCGGTATCACGTCGTTCGCAACGTCTACGCCTATCTGCTGCTATTGCCTGCCTTTGTTTTTCTGGTGGGCTTTACGCACTATCCTGCGATGGCAACGTTGCTCGATAGTTTTATGTCGACGCCCAGGGCGGGAAGAGCGGCGAGTTTTGTCGGAATGCAAAACTATCAGGATATGCTGGCGGATCCTATTTTCTGGAAATCCGCCATCAATAATCTCTGGTTTGCACTGGCCACTATTCCTGTCTCGATTGCGTTGTCAATCGGTATGGCGTTGTGGGTCAATGACAAAATTGCTGGGCGTAGTTTTTTGCGGATGGCGTATTTTTTACCGACCGTATTGCCGATGATTGCGGTCGCCAATATCTGGATATTTTTTTATACCCCCGGCTATGGCTTGATTAATCAGGTGCTACAGGCACTTGGATTTTCGAGTCAAAACTGGCTGGGGGATCCGGGTCTGGTGCTTGGCTCCGTCATTGTCGTAGCCATTTGGAAAGAAGCCGGATTTTTCATGATTTTTTATCTGGCAGCTTTACAAGCTTTAAGTCCCAGCTATAAAGAAGCCGCACAGATTGAAGGCGCGAGCGCATGGTATTTTTTTCGCCGTATCCAGTGGCCGCTCCTGATGCCGACTACTGTTTTTGTATTGGTCAATGCTTTGATCAACGCATTCAGAATGGTTGATCATATTATCGTGATGACTAAAGGCGGCCCGGACAATGCTTCGTCTCTGATTTTGTTCTACCTCTACGAAATCGGGTTTAAATTCTGGGACCAAGGTTATGCCTCGGTGCTGACTGTGGTGCTGCTACTTATCCTGGCTGTGGTCGGCTTGTTGCAGTTCTTTATCCTTGATCGCAGGACGCATTATCAATGAGTTCTGCTCTGACTTCGATGAATTCAGCGAATCCGGTTACGTCTGCGAGTCATATGTCCCAGACGCGACTAGCGCGGGGGATTTCTGTTCTGGGTGCCTGGTTATTAGCGCTGATGTGGATTACTCCACTGCTCTACGCAATCTGGGCAGCTTTTCACCCTTCTGAGTTTGCGACAAAACTGGTGCTCAACGCCCCAGTGACCTTCGCTAATTTTGTCTCCGCTTGGGAGGCTGCACCGTTCGCCAGTTATTTTTTGAATACAACTATTCTGGTGACAGGCATTCTGTGCATGCAGTTAGTCCTTTGTACGCTTGCAGCTTATGCTTTCGCACGTTACGAGTTTTTAGGTAAAAACATTTTGTTTTCTCTGGTTCTCATCCAGTTGATGGTGATGCCAGAGATCCTGATCGTGCGTAATTATCAAACCCTCACGCAGCTTGGTTTAGTCGATACTTTGTTCGGTATTGGCTTGCCATACTTTGCCTCTGCCTTTGCGATTTTTTTGTTGCGTCAGACCTTTAAAACCATACCGGCAGAACTGGTCGAAGCTGCGGTCATGGAGGGCGCCTCGCAAATGCAGATTTTGCGCCATGTTTATATTCCACTGGCCAAGCCTGTCTATCTGGCTTTTGCTCTGGTCTCGGTCAGCTATCACTGGAACAATTTCCTGTGGCCGCTGGTCGTGAGTAATTCTGTGGGATCCAGACCTCTTACAGTTGGTTTACAGGTTTTTTCTTCAACCGATCAAGGCATTGACTGGTCAATTATCACCGCAGCGACTCTGTTGACCTCTGCGCCTTTATTGATCGGCTTTTTGATTTTTCAGAAACAGTTTGTACAGTCCTTCATGCGCGCGGGGATTAAATGAAAATCATCACCTACAACACCCAATGGTTTAAAGGTCTCGATGACGTCGTCGATATAGCCCGTGTGGTCACGGTTGCGCATGAGATGGCCGATTTTGATGTGCTCTGTATGCAGGAAGTTGCTATCAACTACAAAGAGTTGACGGGCAACACGCCTGCGGATCAACCCGCTGCGCTGGAGAAATTACTACCTGGTTTTAAGGTTTTTTTCTGCGCGGCTGTCGATGAGCTATCGCCATGCGGGACCTTTCGTCAACAGTTCGGCAATTTGATCGCCACGCGCTTGCCTGTTTTGCAGGTCCAGCAAGTCGCCTTGCCATATCCAAATCCTGGACCTCAGGTGCTGGACGTACCAAATGTGTTGAGTATGCCCCGAGCTTGCCTGGTGTTGACCGTGCAGGCTGGCTGGGGGCCTGTGCGAGTGATGACAAGCCACCTTGAATTTTATAGCGATGCAGCACGCAAGGCGCAGGCGACTGCCTTGCGCGACTGGCATCGTCAGTGTTGCGCGCTTGCGACCTATCCTCCTCAGGTGATGGCGGGTACACCCTATCAAAGTAAACCGCACACACTCGATACGATCCTTTGCGGCGATTTTAATTTTGAACAAGACTCCCCTGAGCACGCGGCCATGATCGAGAAAGGCTCAGGATTTGATTTGTTCAATAGCTGGAACATTTTGCACCCCGATGCGCCCTATCCAGCGACTTTCCGTATTTTTGATCGAACCTATGGCCCAGAGCCAGTCGGTTGCGATTTCTTTTTTGTCAGTGACACACTTAGAGACAGGGTAAAAGGATTCTCTGTGAATCAGACAAGCCAAGCCTCAGATCACCAGCCAGTTTTGCTTGAACTGGCCTGATGCCCGACATTGGTGCACCGTGATTTTTTTAAGTTGGTGCGCAAGCACCAAATAAGTGCTTTTGGATAATTGTCTTGCGAATTGATGTGCACAATACGGTATACAGTTTGTCTTTTTAATCACTCTTTATAACTTGGCATGCTAATTGCATAGGCCTCCGTATGTCGATCCACATATAGAGGGTATCCATCATGTCACTGTTTTCTGATCCATTTAACTCCTCCATTCGTCTGCGTTGCGAATGCGGCGAGCACGCTTCTGCCGCTGAGCACGAGGCAAGTCGCTCACGTAAACTGGAATCAAGTTCTGAGGCGTTGAACGCTCGCGTAGTGGAGCAGGCAGTGATGCGTGCAATTTTCCCAGAAGACAGTTTGCGCCGTCGTTTTTTGCAGGCTGTTGGCACTCCAACTGCATTGGCAGCAATTTCTTCGATCTTTCCTTTGGCCGCAGCGCAGGAAGCGTTTGCCCAAGGCAGCGGGAAACTTGAGAAAACCAATGTCAAGGTTGGTTTCATACCGATTACTTGTGCAACGCCAATCATCATGGCCGACCCGATGGGGTTTTACAAAAAACAAGGCCTTGATGTTGAGGTCGTAAAGACGGCAGGCTGGGCAGTCATCCGCGACAAGACTCTCAATAAAGAATATGACGCCGCGCATATGCTTTCACCAATGCCGATCGCGATATCGATGGGCGTTGGCGCCACAGCCACACCCTTTACCGTACCTGCGATTGAAAATATTAACGGGCAGGCGATTACTCTTGCCATCAAGCACAAGGACAAGCGTAATCCAAAAGACTGGAAAGGTTTCAAGTTTGCTGTGCCGTTCGATTATTCAATGCATAACTATCTGTTGCGTTACTACCTGGCAGAAGCGGGCCTTGATCCAGATCGTGATGTACAAATCAGAGTTGTGCCACCTCCAGAGATGGTGGCTAACTTGCGTGCGGACAATATCGACGGTTTTCTCGGACCGGACCCGATGAATCAGCGCGCCGTTTTTGACGGTGTTGGGTTCTTGCATATTCTGTCAAAAGAAATTTGGGATGGTCATCCTTGCTGTACCTTCGCAGCTAGTAAAGAATTTATGACCACCAATCCCAATACCTACGCAGCGTTATTACGCTCGATAGTTGATGCGACCGCTTATGCCCAGAAGGCCGAGAACCGTAAAGAAATTGCGGCCGCTATTGCGACTCCGAATTATCTGAATCAGCCCCTGACAGTCGTGGAGCAAGTCCTGACAGGAACTTTCGCTGATGGTCTGGGTGCTGTTAAAAAAGTCCCTGATCGCGTGAGCTTCGATCCCTTCCCCTGGGAGTCTTTCGCAGTGTGGATCATGACGCAAATGCAACGCTGGGGCCAGGTTAAAGGCGATGTCGACTATCAAAAAATCGCTCGCGAGGTATTCCTTGCAACGGATGCGCGACGTGCTATGGAGCAGTCTGGCTTGAAAGCTCCGGGCGCCTCAACCAAAACATTTGTCATCATGGGTAAAACGTTTGATCCGGCTAAACCCAAAGAGTATCTGGATAGCTTTGCTATCAAAAGGACATAACGCAAATGCTGGGTCGTGAAAAATTCCGCTCGTTTTTACTCTCTGTCCTGATACTTGCCGTGTTTCTGGCTATTTGGCAGATCGCCTCGATGCCCTCGACAGGGGATCAAGTTGTCGATGAGGAGTATGCAAAGCTGGTTGGATCTGCCGCTGCGACAGGGCAGAAATCTAGTTTTCCTACACCTGCTGAAGTAGGTAAAAAACTATTCGAACAGCTCTCCAATCCCTTTTATGACCGTGGTGCAAACGACAAAGGTATTGGCATTCAGTTGGCCTGGTCTGTATCGCGTGTCGCTTTAGGGTTTGGTTTGGCGGCACTCGTTGCTATTCCGCTTGGGTTTGTGATTGGTATGTCCAGGCTGATATTCAGTGCGCTCGACCCCTTCATCCAAGTCTTAAAACCAATTTCACCGCTCGCCTGGATGCCTCTGGCTTTGTTCACGCTGAAAGATTCAAACGTTTCGGCTATCTTTGTGATTTTTATTTGCTCGATCTGGCCCATGCTGATTAACACTGCTTTCGGCGTGGCGGCTGTACGCAAGGAGTGGATCGATGTTTCGCGCACACTTGAAGTCAGGCCCTTACGCAAAGCCCTAATGGTGATTTTGCCGGCCGCAGCGCCAACGATCATGACGGGCATGCGCATTTCGATCGGTATCGCCTGGCTGGTGATTGTCGCGGCCGAGATGCTTGTGGGCGGTACCGGGATTGGTTATTTCGTCTGGAATGAATGGAACAACCTTTCCATCGCTAACATTCTGGTTGCGGTGTTGCTGATTGGTGTGATCGGGATGCTGCTGGATATGTGTTTCGCACGTTTGCAGCGTGCCGTGACTTACAGGGATTGACGATGACACAAGGTTTCCTGAAAGTACAGGGTTTGCGCAAAGCTTTTCCCGCTGCGGGTGGCACGGGTGAGCTGGTTGTTTTTGACAATGTTAATTTTGAAATTGATCGAGGCGACTTTGTTTGCATCATCGGTCATTCTGGTTGCGGCAAGACAACCATTCTGAATGTGTTGGCGGGTCTTGAAGAGCCGACCTCGGGCCACTCCTTTGTCGATGGTCGTGAAATCAGTGGTCCAAGTCTGGACCGTGGTGTCGTTTTTCAATCCCACGCGCTGATGCCCTGGATGACAGTACAGGGCAACATCGCCTTTGCTGTCCGTTCAAAATGGCCGGACTGGACTAAAGCGCAGGTCGATGCGCACGTGCAGCAGTTTATAGATATGGTGCATCTGCAAGGTTCGGAAAATAAAAAACCATCTCAATTATCAGGTGGCATGAAACAACGGGTAGGTATCGCGCGTGCCTTTGCTATTCAGCCCAAGATGCTTTTACTTGATGAGCCCTTTGGTGCGCTCGACGCGCTGACGCGCGGCAACATCCAGGATGAACTCGTCACGATCGTACGTCAGACGCAACAGACTGTCTTCATGATTACCCATGATGTTGATGAAGCAATTTTGCTTTCAGACAAAATCTTTCTCATGAGTAACGGTCCTCGCGCTGTGCTGGCTGAAATCGTTTCAAATCCACTGCCACGGGATCGCACCCGCGCCACGATGCATCACGATCCGAAGTTTTATGAATTACGTAATCATTTAATTGACTTTTTGGTGCATCGGTCCAAGACCTTTGCTGCCGCTTAATTTTCTCAGGAGATAGACATGGCAACATCCAAGGCAATCGCCAAACCCATGACACGCGAAGACGTGACAGATCTGATTTATTCGGCCAAGATTCAAAAAGGCATCAAATGGAGCGACGTCGCAACCAAACTTAAGCTCTCAAAAGAGTGGGTGACCGCTGCCTGCTTGGGTCAGATGACCTTGACCAAGGAGCAGGCGACTGTGATTGGTAAAACCTTTGGTTTGCCCGCTGAGGCCGTCAAGCTTTTACAAGTCGTCCCATACAAAGGCTCACTGCGTTCCTCTGTACCCACAGATCCTTTGATCTACCGCTGGTACGAAATCGTCAGTGTCTATGGCACGACTATCAAAGAGCTGATCCACGAGGAGTTTGGTGACGGGATTATGAGCGCGATTGACTTCTCGATGGATATCAAGCGTGAGCCAGATCCCAAAGGTGACCGCGTGAACGTCGTGTTGTCAGGTAAGTTCCTGCCCTACAAAACGTATTAATTTTTGCTGCGGGCTTTGATTGTTTTGATCAAAGCCCGTTTTTTATGACTTTTTGGTTTAACTTAACACTAACCTTGAGTATTTTTGTATACGATTTTGTATGCAATATACTTGTTTGTTTTCATTGTGATTAAAATTTTCAGTCTTAGATACCATTCAAACCATGAGCCCAGCAGCGTCCTCCACAGCTAGTGTGACCGATAAGGTCGCCTGCGCAATTGCTGATGCCATTATTGAGCATCGACTTTCTGCCGGGACTAAGTTGGTCGAGCAAAATCTTGCCACGATGTTTGGCGTCTCGCGCACAATCGTTCGTCAGGCTTTAATCCGCCTGGAGCGAGAAAAGCTTATTAAGCTCGAACCTGCAAAAGGGGCTTCTGTTGCGATGCCCTCAGTCCAGGAAACGCGTCAGATATTCACGACGCGCCGCTATTTAGAAATTCCCATGATCGTTGAATTTGTTCGCACTGCATCGAGGTCGGATATAAAGTTATTGCGTGCGCATTTGAAAGAAGAACAAAAAGCTTGTTTACAGCCTGATGTCCGCGGACGAACCAGAATGCTCGCAGACTTTCATGTTCTCATTGCCCAGGTAATGGGCAATACTGTACTGTCTGAGGTTCTGGGTCAGCTTGTATCTCGCACCTCGCTGGCCGCGATGCTTTATCAATCGAAGTTGTCTGCAGAACAGTCATCACAGGAACACGTTGAACTGCTTGACGCGATTGAAGCTAAAAATAAGGATTTAGCTGTTCAGGTGATGACGAAACATTTGAATCATGTCGAGGCAAGTCTTCAACTGGATTCCTCGCTGACAGATATGCGTTTAGCCTTGATGCCCCTGGTCGCGACAAACTAATTGGATGGATGAAAGATGATCAATGCAGGTCGAGATATCATGGAGTGGTCCGAACGACTGGCTCAATTCAGTGAGCCGGTCTGGGCTGAAAAAAAACAGCTTACTTGTACTTATCTTACGCCCGCGCATCTTCAGACTGCGTCTGAGTTGCTGGCCATTATGCGAGAAAATGGTTTCGATGAGGTATCGAAAGACGCGGTGGGTAACGTCGTTGGAATCTATCGTGCCCAGACTTCGGACGCGTTACGCAAGTCTGATGCTAAACAGGTCAAAACTCTATTGACGGGCTCACACTACGATACCGTACGTAATGGTGGCAAATATGACGGTAGATTAGGCATCTTGATTCCGATAGCCTGTGTTGCACAGCTAGCCGCTCAAGGCAAGCGTTTACCTTTCGATTTTGAAGTGATTGGGTTTTCTGAAGAAGAAGGACAACGCTTTCGCGCAACCTTTCTTGCCTCAGGTGCTTTGACGGGGGACTTTGACCCCGCCTGGCTGGATCAGCAGGATGCTGAAGGTATCTCGATGGGACAGGCTATGCAACTGGCAGGCTTGCCAGGCGAGATGGCCGCGATCGGTCAACTCAAGCGCGATCCTGCTCAATATCTTGGCTTTGTTGAAGCGCATATTGAGCAAGGTCCAATACTGTGCGAGGGCGGACTAGCGCTCGGTGTGGTGACCTCGATCAATGCCGGTGTCCGCGCGACCTGCAAAATTACCGGGATGGCTGCACACGCAGGGACGACACCGATGAAGATGCGTCAGGACGCTTTGCTTGCCGCGGCTGAGATTAGCCTGATGGCTGAAAGCAGGGCGCGTCAGGATGAGGGATCCGTTGCTACTGTGGGTCAGATGCAGGTGCCGGGTGGTTCGATTAATGTAATTCCAGGGGAGTGTTTATTTACGCTCGATATGCGCGCGCCTTTTGATGCTCAGCGCGATGCTTTGGTAAATGATATTTTGGAGCAGGCGAGACAGATCGCTGAGCGACGCCAGGTTCGTTTTGAATTCACCGAGGTCATGCGCGCATCGGCTGCGCCCTCTGACCCACTACTGCTAGAACGCTGGGAACGTGCGGTTGAGTCCATCGGGCAACCCGTGTTCAGGCTGAATAGCGGAGCAGGGCATGATGCAATGAAACTGCACACGATCATGCCGCAAGCAATGTTGTTTGTGCGCGGTGGTAATCGAGGAATCAGTCATAATCCGCTTGAAATTATTTCCGAGGAAGACGCCAGTACCGCAACCCAGGCCTTCATGGCTCTGCTTGAGGGTTTTCAAACGGATCTGACTGATTAAAAATAAATTCAAATTCAGGTGATATTGAATGAATGATCTAGACAAAACCGCACTTTACGACAGGCTTGATCAGTGGATCGATGCGCATTTTGATGAACAGATTAAATTTTTGCAGGCCGTCATCCAGGTGCCTACCGACACACCTCCGGGTAACAATACTCCGCATGCCTTGCATACGGCAGAGTTACTAAAAGCCTACGGCATGGGGGCCGAGCCCCATCAAGTCCCTGAGGCTATCGTCAAAGCGGCTGGGCTTGAAGCGATTACGAACCTGATTGTTAAACGTCAATATGGTCCCGGTGGTAAGACTCTGGCACTCAATGCGCATGGCGACGTTGTGCCACCGGGCGAGGGTTGGACATATCCTCCCTATGCTGGCGAAATCCACGACGGTCGTATTTATGGTCGTGCGGCAGCAGTCAGCAAGTGCGATTTCTCAACCTATGTGTTTGCGGTGCGTGCACTTGAAGCGCTGGGTGTGCCGCTGGCGGGTTGCATTGAAATGCAATTTACCTATGATGAAGAGTTCGGTGGTGAACTAGGGCCCGGCTGGTTACTCAAAAATAATCTGACCAAACCTGATCTGGCTATTGCTGCCGGTTTTAGCTATCAGATTATTACGGCGCATAACGGCTGCCTCCAGTTTGAAGTGACCGTCAACGGCAAAATGGGACATGCTGCTGTTCCAACCTCCGGCGTAGATGCTTTGCAGGCTGCAGTCAAAATCATGAATGCTTTGTATGGGCTTAATGAGACTTACAAAACGATTTCAAGTGCTGTTCCCGGGATTAATCATCCTTATTTGAATATCGGTCTGATCCAGGGAGGCACCAACACCAACGTGATTCCAGGCAAGGTCGTTTTGAAACTTGATCGTCGCATGATTCCCGAAGAGGATCCCGCAACAGTAGAACAGGATATTCTTAATACGATTGAGCAGGTCTGGAAAGCTATACCTGGCATCACAGTGCAAACGCGGCGGATTTTGCTCGCACGAGCGCTCAAGCCTTTGGCGGGCAGTGATGCGCTGGTGGCTGCTTTACAGCAGCACGCCGTAAAAATATTCGGTGAAAAAGTCCCCGCATGCGGCACACCTCTGTATGCCGATGCGCGCTTGTATTGCGAAGCAGGAATTCCAGTTGTTCTTTATGGAGCAGGACCAAGGACGGTTGAGGAAAGTCGCGCAAAACAACCTGATGAAAGGCTCGAACTCGAGGACTTGCGCCGGGCCACTAAGGTCGTAGCCCGGACCTGTCTGGACATGATGACTGCCTGAGTTTGCTGTTTAGTGTCGTCATTAATCGGGTTTGATATTTTTTTCCCGAATCACGCGAGCCCATTTGTCAGAGTCTTTTTTCAGC
This sequence comes from Burkholderiaceae bacterium, assembly GCA_036725985.1. GTDB lineage: Bacteria > Pseudomonadota > Gammaproteobacteria > Burkholderiales > Burkholderiaceae_B > Zwartia. Next base: position 147,974 of record DAIMDD010000009.1, on the reverse strand, counting down.
AATTGATGTAACTGCTCTGGCGTGGAGCTCGCAGGCAGGGTGCCTGAGTCCAATAGTCGTTTTTTGACTGCCTCAGTATTGAGGGTGCGCACGATGGCTTGATTTAGACGTTCGATTTCTGCGGCAGGTGTGTCTTTCGCTGTAAACAAGGCATACCAGTTATCAGAATCAACACCCTCGATTCCGACTTCTTTAAAAGTTTTGATCTCTGGCAAAAGAGGATGACGGTTGTCTGCTGCCATTGCGATGGGTTTGAGTTTACCCGCGCGAATATTATTGATCAGGCCAGGTACATCACCAAAAAACGCATCGACGTGACCTGCCATCACATCTGTAATGGCAGGTGCTGCGCCTTTATAAGGCACATCGACCAGCTGAGCTTTTGTTGCATCGCCTAATAATGCCGCAGCAAGGTGAGGCACGCTACCCATTCCTGACGAGGCCATGGTGGTTCTTTGATTCATCGCATTGTCGACAAAATCTCTGGGGCCTGTAGCTGGATTGTTTGGATTGACGACCAGTAACTCGTCATTACGTGAGACTAGTGATAACGGCGCAAGATCGGTCAGAGGGTTGTAGGGTAATTTTGGATAAAGTCCTGGGTTGATGGCCACTGCCCCCGCACTTGTGAACCAGAGCACTGAGCCATCAGGTGGCGCTTTGATGGTGTATTCGGCTGCAATGATGCCGTTGGCACCAGGCTTGTTTTCAACAATGACAGTCTGGCCAAGCTCTTTGCCTAGAGTATCGCTAATGCTTCGCGCAACAAAATCGACCGGACCGCCAGGCGGAAAGGCCACGATCATGCGAATCGCTTTTGTTTGCGCCGAGACGTTCAGACTTAGACAATAAATTAGCGCCGCTGCAGCGATAGGCAAATAGCTCTTAATGCTTTTGATTTTTTTATTGAATAGTTGATTCATCTCTGGCCTGTGTCTCAGTGGTTTGTGCTGGAGTGGTTTGCGCCTGGGATTTAGGTTTAACCGCAACGCACAGACATGCCACCATCCACGACAATTTCTGTACCGGTTACAAAGCGGGCCTCATCCGATGCAAGGTAGAGCGCTGCGTTTGCTGTATCGCGACCGTCGCCCATAAATGGCAGTGGAATGCGCGCCTGGCGTTGCTCCAGCAGTTTTGCAACATCACCACCAGCCCGCTGTCCCGCCAGGCGTACTTCAACCATCGGTGTGTGTAATTGGCCAGGGATGATTGTATTGACGCGAATACCTTTTTTGGCGTATTGAATCGCAATCACTTTAGACATTTGGATCACGCCGGCTTTCGTTGCGGCATACGCAATCTGGGCCGAGCCTGTCCAGCGTGTCCCGGAGGTGGAGGCCATGTTAATGATGGCACCGCTGCCTTGTTTTTCCATGATAGGCAGCACGTGTTTGCATGTCAGGAAAACGCTTTTGAGGTTAGTGTCGACTTGTGAGTCCCAGACCTCTTCAGACATCTCGACGGGGCCACCGGCAGCCGATCCTCCGACATTATTAACAAGAATATCGATACGGCCAAACCGAGCCATACAGGCAGCTACCGCGTCCTGAATACTCTGGTTCGATGTTACATCGCAAAACCCGGTTTCGATTTCACCGCCAACTGCTTTGACGCGTTCGATGGTTTCCGTCATGCGCTCAAGGTCGCGATCGACACCAAATATTTTTGCGCCTTCCTCTGCGAAGCGCGTCGCCATGGCCCGGCCATTGCCCCAGCCTGGACCTACTGAGCCCGCTCCAATGATGAGAGCGACTTTATCTTCAATACGACCTTTCATGTTGTGTTCCTTCAAGCAGTAAAGCGATAGAGTTTTTGTGGATTATCGACCAACACCTGATGCAGTAAATCTGGTTTGGGCGCAATCAAGGCCAGCGAGTCGACCAGCATGCCATCATCTGGAACGTGGGTATGATTAGGGTGGGGCCAGTCACTGCCCCAGATGCATTTTTCGGGATAGTTGCGCACTAGATAACGTGCAAAGGGTATGCCTTGCTTGTAAGGCGGTTGAGCGTCGATGCGGTCAATGCCACTGACCTTGACCATGAAGCCCGGTAGTTCAAGCAGACGGCAAAAATCCTGAAAATGCTGGTGATCAATCCCCAGGTTTGCATCAACACGCCCCATATGATCCATTACAACTGTCACAGCTGACTGTTTGAGTAAGGGCATGAGATCTTTGGCGTATTGCGCATGGAGTTGCAATTGCAAATGCATCCCCAAGGGCTCAAGTCTTTTGGTCAGCGCGATAATTTGTTCTGGAGTTTCGTGGACTTTATATCCTGGCATGAAATGGAATCGGACCCCTCTGAATCCTGCCAGCGCCAGACGTTTTAGCTCAGTATCCGAGACATCAATTTGAACCAGTGCGATACCGAGATATCGTCCCTTTGAGGCGATGATCGCATCCTCTACAACACTATTGTCATAGCCATGCAAGAGGGTGTTGACGATGACGCAGCGATCAATCCCCATTTTTTTATGCCAGGCAAACAGGGTTTCTTTCGGGGCATCGACAGGGGTAAAACCGCGCGATTCGGCGTAAGGGAATTTTGCCTGTGGGCCAAAGATGTGGACATGCGAATCAGTCGCGCCACTTGGTAATTTGAATTTTGCCTCTGAGGGGGTAGGCAGATAGGTCAAAATAGGCTCTGTCATCGTACTGTCTCTTGGTTGTTGTTCATATCCCGCAGGAGTTTCAGGTATTTTGGCATGTGGCGAGCCAGGTTTGGGTGCGGACTCAGCAAAAAAATGCTAGAATTTTGGACTTCGGTTGTTTTACAGCTCTTTTTTGGAGTTTTGGTCTACTACCGATCATGAAGGCGCATTAGCTCAGTCGGTTAGAGCAGCGGAATCATAATCCGAAGGTCCCCTGTTCGAGTCAGGGATGCGCCACCAAGTACAGATGCGGGTTTGGGCTCTACCCCATTATCGGGGGATGAGCAGTATTCATTAAAAAGCAGTACTCATCAAACACGGCTAAATACGCCGTTCCAACCGCAGTGGGCCAAGACCCTCAGCCGGTAGTTTTCAAAATTCCTGGAACCAAATGCTCTACGGCACATGATTTCCGCACCACGGTCAAGCAAACGGATTTTTGCCGGTCACTAGCTTGGAGGAATTGACGCCAATTGGAAGTCACAGCTGAAACAGAAATGCCGCTTATTTAAGCGACTTTATGCATGTTATCAATGCTTGGCAGCATGTCACTAAGCTCAATGGGTAAGTCGTCTATCAAGCGAACACGCCGGTATGGAAGCGCAGAATAGTTACGCCCATTCTCACCATACAAAGCTACGTATTCATTCCAGTTGTCAAATGCAAAATGATCTCCCTTGATATTACCCTTGGATTCAACTGGCATTCCTTCAGCAAAAATAATGGAGTGTCCTTCCGTTTCTATCGCATAGTAAGTGTAGGTAACACCCAGATCAGCCGGCGTAAGTTGCCTTATAGTGGTTCCATTAACGAGCTTTCCAGCAACAACAAGAACATCTTCAATCAAAATTGCATGTGAGGGCATCACTCTACAGTTGCGCTGCGGCAAACCCTTTGCCAATGCGTTAGCAGCGATTTCGATTGGCAATTGTTCTTTAGGTGTGAAAAACGAGGTCATCGTCTTCGTGCCAATCCAATATACTTTTTGTTGTATACCATCTTGACCTAAAACGTAATCGCCGATTTTTATATTTTCTACGGCAACAGATCCGAAGCTAGTAGCGATTCGTGTCCCCGCGAGAAAGCAAAATGCATTGTTCGAAGCGGTGACTGTAGGACTTGAGGTTCCATTCAGTACACTGTTTAAAGAGGAGGGCGCAGTCGATGATTGGTACATAAGGTAACCTACTGGTCCGTCGCTCAGTATCATGTATTGAGTACCAGATACCGTGACATAACCCATGTACGTCGCTGGGATCACATTACCACCAGTATCTGTTACGGGTTGGTTGACTTGGAAAGTTGATGTGTTTTCAGTAATTACACCTGAAGAATTAGGGGAGTTGTCATTAGGGCTAGGAACATGGAAAACACCACCCGAGAGCGTTCCAAACATATAACCACCGTAGCTGTAAGATACCGACATAGCATTGACCTTTTCGAATAATTCAAAATATTTTCACGAGTCCACAGCACATTCACAATCTGATGCTTGTACCTGAGAGACTTTCACTTACTTGTACGAAGGTTGACGGGATATGAGCATCGTCAACAAAAAAAATTTTTAGGTTTGGTCTAAACGCATCAACAAGACCGAGGAAGGATAAAAATTTAAGTTAAATTTTTAAACCAAACGATTAATTTAATTCATCAAGCGTTAATTTAATTGCTTTATTTGAAAATTTCAACGTTCAGTTTGAAAATTTCAACTTTCGGTATTTTTAAATTTTAAATATGAAATTAATTAGTCGAACAAGGCAAACTCAACCCCAGATGCTCACGCAGGGTTGTACCTTCATAATCCCGCCGCATGTAGCCACGCTCTTGCAAAATAGGTACGACCTGTTCAGTGAAATCCGTGAGTCCGGCTGGGAAATATGCAGGCATGATGTTGAATCCGTCTGCAGCGCCCTCGTCGACCCATTTGATCATGTGATCAGCAACCTGAGGCGCCGTACCAACTACAATTTGATGACCTCTTGCACTGGCTACTTGATGGTAGAGCTCGCGCAGGGTCAGATTATTCTCTTTGGCCATGCGTACCAACAGATGTCGTCGACTATAGGCACCGGGATCTGGAGGTAATTCTGGAACTGGCCCGTCAATTGGATAAGCTGTTATGTCAAAACCCAGCTCTTCGCTGAGCAGAGCCAACGCGTTTGACTGATCGGTATACGATTGCAAATGAGCGAGTTTGTCTTTAGCTTCTCTCTCGGTTTTTCCGATGATGGGCATCAAGCCAGGCATAACCAGACACTGGTTTGCTTGCCTGCCTTCACTGATCACCTGGGCTTTGAGTCCTCGATAAAAATTCTGCGCGTCTGTCAAACCCTGCTGGGCGGTGAAAACCACCTCCGCGTGCTTGGCTGCTAGCGCTTGGCCTGGTCCTGACGAGCCCGCCTGAATTAAAACAGGATGTCCTTGAGGACTCGGTGTGACATTTAAGGGGCCCACTACATTAAAAAAACGACCCTTATGGTTAATGGCATGCATTTTTTTAACATCGACATAAATACCCGCCACTTTATCTTGCACATAGGGGTTAGCGTCCCATGAACGCCACAGCGCCTTAACAACCTCGACATGTTCTTGTGCAATTTCATAGCGCATTGCATGATCAGGATGGCGATCACGGCTGAAATTGATTGAGCCGTCTGCAAACGTCGTGACGATATTCCAGGCGGCTCTGCCTTTTGAAAGTTTATCGACTGTCGCAAGTGACCGTGCCAGATTAAAGGGTTCGTTATACGTGGTCGAGGCGGTTGCTGCTAAACCTATATGCGATGTAACCATTGACAACGCAGCTAACATCGCCATAGGTTCTGGGCGCGTAATCATCGACGGGTGTGAGTCTGGTGTCGTCACCAAGCGATCACCAAAAAATACCAGATCAAATTTCGCGTGTTCTGCAGCCTGTGCCATGCGGATGACATGCTCAATATTTTCTGTACCGGATTGTGCATCGGGATGGCGCCAACCACCTGCGTGATGACCTGCTGCCAGAAGAAATAAGCCAAGTTTCATAGATGCACCATGGTTAACACTAATCAGCAACAGCGCCGGAGTTTTTTATAACAGGCGCCCAGAACGCGATTTCGGAGCCAACGAATTTTTTAAAATCATCGCTCGAACCGCCGAAAGGTTCGGCACCGACACTGCGCATCGTTTCGCCAAAAGTACCCGCTTGAAGTTCATCATTGACCGCTTTGTTTAACTTTGCAATGACTGCTGCAGGAGTCCCTGCTGGAGCAAAGAGTCCGGACCAGAGACGGACTTCGAAATTGGGCACACCTTGCTCCTCAATCGTTGGAATATCCGGAGCGATCGACATTCTCTTGCGAGACGCAACGCCAATCAGGCGAAGGTTGCCAGCGGTCCACTGCGGGACCATGGCTGCGGCTGCATCAAAGGCAAACTGCAGATTACCTCCCAGCATATCTTGAATAACATTGGCCATCCCGCGATAGGGGACATGTGTCATCTGCATGCCAGTCGCTTTTTTGAGCATCTCCATCGCTAAGTGTGAGGTGGTGCCCGCGCCAGCAGAACCATAGTTCACGCGCCCAGGGTTCGCTTTGACGTAGGCGATCATCTCCTGCACGTTGGTGACTGGAACATTCTTCGCAACGCCAAGATAAATAGTACTTTTTTCAACACCCACGATAGGCTCGAAGTCTTTCATCGTATCGTATTGCAACCGACTACCGTAGAGCGAAGGATTGATTGCCGCAGTGCCAAGGGAGGCATATAAAAGCGTGTAACCGTCCTTTTCAGCATTTTTTACGGTGACACAACCGAGCTGGCCGTGCGCGCCAGGCTTATTATCAACATGAACGGGTTGTTTGAGCGCCGCGCTCAATCGAAGTGCGGTGAGTCTTGACCAGGTATCGGTACTCGTGCCGGGTGGAAAACCGATCACTATTTTGATTCCGCGAGTAGGGTAGTCAGTTTGTGCCTGCGCATTAAGACCTGACAGTGCCGCACCTGTAAGGGGTACGAGCCCCGCGCGTAAAAGTAGGCGGCGATTTTTATCAAAGTTTTGCATGACGGCTTACCTACCTCAATCGCTCTTAGACGGGTTTGGTGCCGCGCACCTGCACGCGATGCATCAAGCGCCGATGTCCTGGATAGTCAGCCAGGGCAAGGTGTTGCAGGCAACGATTGTCCCAAAAAGCGACTGAGCCAGGCTCCCACCGAAAGCGGCAGGTGAACTCTGGCCGAGTGGAGTGTTCAAAGAGAAACTGCAAAAGAGGTGCGCTTTCGGCAATCGTCATGTTTTCGAATCTCTCCGTATGCATCAGATTGACGTACAGAGCTTTTTTCCCGGTTACTGGATGCGTGCGAACGACAGGATGTACTGCAGACATTGTCGTGAGCGCACCACCCACGCCCTGACCTGGGGCCAGTACATCATCGACTTCCAGAGAGGCAAGGATGCGACCATTGGAGTGAACCGCTTTGAGACCATCAAGCATTGCCTTCATGCCGGCCGAAAGTGTGTCGTAGGCCATGTACTGGCTTGCAAATAGTGTGTCACCACCGACTGGTGGAAGAATTTTTGCAGCGAGCACTGAGCCCAAGGGCGGGATCTCCAGGTGAGAGGTGTCTGAGTGCCATTCCCAGCCAAAGACCAGTTTCGTGTCAGGTTTTTTATCAATGACCAGGAGCTCAGGAAGTGAACCTGGATGCTGCCGATGTGGGGGTAGCACGGCCAGATCACCAAAGTAGCGAGCAAAACGTGCGAGATCATTATCAGAAACGTTCTGATCCCGAAAAAAAATTACACCGTATTCACTGTAAGCCTTTTTAACCTCGGCCAGGGTTGCCTCGTCTAGCTCTTGCGATAGATTGATGTTGAATACTTCAGCCCCCAGAGCTCCCGCCATGGGTTTCACAATAATCCTAGAATACATTTCGTCTCCCGCGTTTCAGGTGAACAAGTCTGTGCTGTTGGCTCATATCACCCCATTAAATTTTGTTATTTAATAAAACTGATCACAGCCGCAATGGTTTGTTTAGTGGATTCAGCGTTGTAGCCGACATGCGCGCCTATCGCGATACAAGGATCGGTATAACTAAATTCGATTTTCGATTCGGCATTGATAATGTTGCCTGGTTTATCTTCGACGAACTTGCACTGGCGGGTACTCTGAGCCTTAGGGATTGCAAGCCGGTTGGGTGTAAGTGGACCATCATACGAGTGATCGCTATCCGGAAACTCGGTCAAGGTGATATCAACGCCTTTTTTCTTGAGTTCTTCGACAAAGCCCCGGCAGGGGATGATGTTGACATAATCATCTGTGATGCCGTGGAATAAACGCATGGGCGCGCCTGTGACGTCCGTGTCACCCAGGTAGCGAGTATTGCAGGGGGTGTACAGACCGATATGCCCGGCGAATTGTGCTTGTCCTGCATAGAGCTTTTTAAATCGGGTGGAGGCAGAAAAAATCGAAGCAACAGCGCCTTTTGAAAAGCCCATGACATAAATATGTTTTGCGTCGATTCGTGGGTGAGTAGAGATTAGCTCTAGTGCTTTGTATGCGTCGACCATCATTGCCAGACTACCGAGCTGTGTCTGGTCTTGAACTGTACTGACAATACCTCTCCCGCTGAAACTATCGACGACAAGGGTGGCGATCCCTGCCTGGTTGAGATGATGGATCCACATATCCATCGCAGCCCCAATACCACCACTGCCGTGTACAAGAATGACGGCAGGGAATTTTGCAGTGGTGCCAACAGGTAGTCTGAGTTCGGCGGCCAGCATAACCGGTTTGCCCTGTGCATTGCCAAGTAAAAATTCGTCAGTCGTCAGGGTCTTACTCGCAAGGCCGTGTATTTCGATTCTGCCAGGTATGCCGGCGGGTATTGTCTGGGCTTGCGTAACGAGAGGGGTGAGCGCTATCAGTGCGACTGCGATAAAACCAAGAAATGTCTGAGAAGCTTTTTTCATTGTGATTGTCTCTGGAGTTTTTATTTGAAATTTCAGTGGCTTAGATATCCACAGTTATTATTTAGTTATCGTTCTATTGTTTCCTATCAAGCGAAATCAGTCAATTCCGCTTGTGAAAGAGCCAGTCTCATGGGATTTAAGAGTTCGAAGGTGATTCATGCGTTTTTAGCTAAACTCTTATCGCTTAAGTGTGCCTCCTCAACATAGACATTCGGGACAAAAATGAATATTGCATTTCTGGGCATTGGAAAAATGGGACTGCCCATGGCGGGACATCTCAAGGCCGCTGGTTATGACGTTGGGGTCTTTGACGTCAGTGCCTCGCAGTTAGCGCAAGCGCAAACTGCCGCCATGACTCCCTTTCATTCAGTCCAGACTGCAGTGCAGGGCAGGGAGGTTATTTTTTCCTCGCTTGCAAATGATGAGATTTTTGAGTCTGTAGCATTGCAGATTGCTGAATTCGCCCAACCAGGTACGATCTATGTCGATACCAGTACGGTCTCGATCGCAGCGTCGGCACGGGTCGCGCACATTATGCAAAAAGCTGCTCTCCGTTATCTGCGTGTGACGGTTTCAGGTAACAACAAAATGGCAGAAGCCGCTCAACTCACTGCGATGGCTTCAGGCGAGCGTGCTTGCTTCGAGGCGGTACTGCCACTTTTGAAGTGTCTGGGACCTACCCAGTTCTATCTGGGCGCTGCTGAGCAGGCACGATTAATGAAGTTAGTGGTTAATTTGATGATTGCTGTGAATGTCGGCATGCTTGGAGAGGCACTGGCTCTGGGGCAAAAAGGTGGGCTTGATTGGAAAGATATGTGGTCTGTGCTTGCGACTAGTGCGGTAGGCTCTCCGATACTGAAAGCCAAGTCTGAGCAATTGAGACACCATGATTACACACCAACATTTACAGTGAATCAGATGCTCAAGGACGTAGGTCTGATACTTGATGCTGCCGCACAGTTGCACGTGCCTCTCAGTCTGACCTCACAAGTTAATCAGATGCTACACGCCACGGTTGCGATGGGAGCGGAATCACTTGATTACTCAGCCATCATCCAGTCCATACAAGCTGCTGCGGGGGTGCCTACTCAGCCTTAACGTGCCCACTTTCGCTCATAGTCCTGCGCCCTGAAATGCTCGACTAAAAATTCAATGAATAATCTGGTGCGCGCCGGCATGTAGCGTCTGTTCTGGAACGCGATATTGATTTGAAGTGTAGGTAAATGCCAGTCATTTAATATCGGCACAAGGCGACCGGCAACGATGTCATCGTAAATGATGTAGTTGGGCTGCACCAGAATGCCCAAGCCTTCGAGAGCCGCGGCGCGAATGATCTGGCCATCATTGGCGATCAGCGTGCTTTTTACTTTGATACTTTGTTTTTCTTCTCCCCGCGTAAAGTTAAGTTCGTTGGGTGTGTTGGCATGGGAATAAATCAGCATTTTGTGTTGAGTCAGATCCTGCACACTCATGGGGATGCCGTGCTGATCAAGATATTTAGGCGAGGCAGCCAGTACGCGTCTTGTTTCAGTCAGTTTTCGAATCGAGATCTGTGAGTCTGGCTCAAACTCTCTGGTTCTTATCGCTATATCAATCCCGCTATCGACCAGATCGTAATAGCGGTTTGCCCCCTCGATCTGAATATTGATTTTCGGATAACGTCTGGCGAATTCTGGCAGGAGGGGTGCGATATGTTTCATACAAAAGGATATCGAGGCAGTAATGGTCAAGGTGCCAGCTGGTTCTAGTAAAGAGGCACTGACCGAGGCTTCCGCCTCTTTAAGTTCTGACATCAGACTTTTGCAGCGACTATAAAACTCATTGCCCGCAGTGGTCAGTGACATTCTGCGAGTATTGCGATCAATCAGTCGTGCTGCCAGTCGGTGCTCAAGCGCAGAAAGATGCCTGCTTGCTGCAGCATTTGACATACCCAGAGATTCGGCAGCTTTTGACAGGCTGCCAAGCTCTGCGGCGTGAACAAAAAAATCCATTTCACTCCAGCGGTCCATAGCTATCTCCTTGCATTATTCCAATTATAGGAATAAAGAATTTCATTTATGGTATTTATTTCCAATAAATAGAGGTATAAATTGATATCAACAGAGCAAAAGAGCTTTTTAGCTAATTATTTGCCGCACCAGGAGACAAGAGATGGCCTTTGGGCTAAGTCGCAATAAGGGATTGTCAAACCCATTGATTGGGTTTTGACAAATCATGCCCAGTACATTGATCCGCCAGGCGCACTTGATCACGATGGATCCCTTGCTGGGGGATTTCATTGGTGATCTGCTTGTCGTGGACGATCAGATTGTTGCGATAGCCCCTCAGCTCGAGATCGACGATGCAGAGGTGATTGACGCACAAGGCATGATTCTGGTTCCGGGTTTTGTGAATGCTCACATGCACACCTGGCAAACAGCCTTACGCGGCCTGGTGTCCAACTGGACATTGCCAGCTTATTTCAAGCAGGTTCATGCTGGACTGGCAACAAAATTTAAACCGGCTGACATACATGTTGCAACGCTTGCCGGAGCACTGAATCAGATTAACTGTGGCACCACTACGCTTGGCGACTGGTGTCACAACAACCCGACACCAGCGCATACAGATGCCGCAGTAGAAGCACTGAAAGGCTCCGGCATCAGGGCCGTGTTTTTTCACGGCTCACCTAAACCCGATCCTAAGCCTGGGCAGCTACCATTTTGGGAAACCCCACATCCCAGGAACGAGGTTGAGCGTTTGCTCAAGCAAGGCTTGGGCGCTCGCGGCTCAAAGCTCGGGCTCGGTCTTGCGATCCTGGGTCCTCACTACTCGACACTGGAGGTCGCAGTACATGACTTTAGTCTGGCTAAAGAGTTCGGCCTGATTGCCAGCATGCATCAAGGGGGTGGGGTGGCGAGAACCCCGCAAGGATGGGCTGTGCTGGATCAAAAGCATTTGCTTGGCTCGCACATCAATATTGTGCATGGTAATAATCTGAGTGATGCAGAGCTACGTCGCTTTGTCGAGCTCGGTATGAGTTTTTCAGTCACGCCGGAAAATGAATTGACGCAGGGACATGGTTTTCCAATCACTGGTCGCCTGCTCGCCTTGGGGGCTTCGCCCTCGCTGGGGATTGACCTTGAATCGGGACTGTCTGGAGAAATGTTTCTGGCTGCGCGTATTGCTTTGGGAGTTCAGCGCGGACTTGATCACGCGCTCTATAGAGCGCAGCACGAGGAGATCGCTCCTCAGCACGCGTTGACTTGTCGCCAGGCGCTTGAGTGGATCACGATTGAAGGTGCGCGCGCGCTTGGTTTGTCAGAGTCGATTGGTTCTCTGACGATAGGGAAACAGGCAGACCTGGTATTGATCGATGCGCGGCAACTCAATATGTTTCCCGTTCATGATCCAGTTAATACAGTCGTCATGCAGACGAGCCTTGCAAATATTGACTCAGTCATGATTGCTGGACAGTTTCATAAAAGACATGGTCAATTGCTTGAGGTTGATGTGCAAGGAATCAGTAGTAATTTGCAAGCCTCAGGAAGGCGTATCGCTGAGGAAATGGGCTTGCAGGTCTTAGAGCGTCAGTAGATGGAGAGAATACGTGCCGAGTCAATGCAAAATTGATCCCCTGGCCTTGAGTCAGTTACAAGCTTTACTTGCGGAGCGCCTGTCGTTGCAGGCTGCGATTCTTGAGCAGCATGGTCGCAGCGAGGCGTATCATCACGCCGAGTTGCCTGATTTAGTGGTCTTTCCCGAGTCAACAACTGAAGTTCAGCAAATCGTCAAAATCGCCTCGCAGTACAGTATTCCGCTGATTGCTTTCGGCGCCGGGACCTCCCTGGAGGGCAACGCATCCTCGCCCCAGGGTGGAATTTGCATAGATATGACGCGCATGAACAAAGTCTTGCAAATAAATGATGCAGACATGGATTGCAGAGTGCAACCTGGCATCTCACGAAAAAGCTTAAATGCCCAGTTAAATGGTACGGGTTTGTTTTTCCCGATTGATCCTGGCGCGGATGCCTCCATTGGAGGCATGTCTTCGACCCGCGCTTCCGGCACGATGGCTGTTCGCTATGGCACCATGCGAGAAAATGTACTGGGACTTGAAGTTGTCCTGGCAGACGGCAGAGTCATTCGGACGAGTCGAAGAGCTAAAAAATCTGCTGCTGGCTATGATTTAACGCGCTTATTCGTCGGCAGCGAGGGTACCCTCGGCATCTTGACTGAAATCACCTTGCGTCTGCATCCTTTACCCGAAGCGGTAAGCGCTGCGGTCTGTCCTTTTGACACCCTGGACGATGCAGTCAACTGTGTCCTTCAGACTATGCAATCAGGTATACCGATTGCCAGAATTGAATTCCTGGATTCTGAAATGATGCGAGGGATTAATTTATTTTCAAAATTGGGTTACCCAGAAAAGCCGACATTGTTTTTTGAATTTCATGGCTCGCCAGCCTACGTCGAAGAACAAGCACAGCGTGTTCAAGACATTGCCACTGAACACAAGGCTAGTCAGTTCCAGTGGGCGACTCGTCCGGAAGATCGCAGTCGTCTCTGGCATGCGCGCGACAATACTTTATACGCAGGGATGGCGTTAAGGCCGGGTGCACGTGCAATGATTACTGACGTATGCGTGCCGATATCAAACCTGAGCGCGTGTTTACTTCAAACGCATCAAGATATTGTTGCGTCCGGTCTGATTGTTCCGATTGTTGGTCACGTGGGCGATGGTAATTTTCATCTGCTTATTCTGGTTGATCCGGAAAACCAGCAAGAGATTGACCGTGCGCAGAATTTGCACGACCGGATGGTCGAGCGAGCGCTATCGCTGGATGGTACCTGTACAGGGGAGCATGGGATTGGTACGGGAAAAATTGATTTTCTGGAGCAAGAATTAGGCGACGCAGTCGATGTGATGCGGATGATTAAGTCTGCGATGGATCCACAAAATATTATGAACCCAGGAAAAATATTCAGGCTTTGAACGATGCCTTCAAACTCTAACTCCTCCACTGAAAAAAATCTCCCACTCATTGAGTTGCGAGGGATTTGTAAAACTTTTCCTGGAGTGAAAGCTTTAGATGATGTTTCCTTTCCAATATACGCTGGAGAGGTTCATATGTTGCTCGGTGAAAATGGTGCCGGAAAGTCCTCGCTCATGAAAGTGCTATGCGGCGCATATCAAGCAGATCAAGGTATCTTTCTGCATGAGGGACAGGAAGTCTCCATCAACAAGCCTGCGGATGCGATGAAGTATGGCATCGCTGTTATTTTTCAGGAATTTTCACTCGTACCGTATCTTGATATTGCACAAAATATTTTTCTGGGTAGTGAGCCACATGGAATTTTTCCGGGATGCATTGATAAAAAGAAAATGCATCAGGATGCCAAAATCATACTAGACAAACTTGGTTTGAGCGTTGAGAGCCATACCTTGGTTCATACCTTGGGCGTGGCGCAGCAGCAGATGATCGAAATCGCTAAAGCCCTGTCACAGCAGGCAAAAATTCTTGTGCTCGATGAGCCGACTGCGGCGTTGTCGGACAGGGAAACACAGAAGTTATTCGAAGTCATTGAGCATCTGAAGTCCGAAGGTGTTGCGATGGTCTATATCTCCCATCGTATGGCTGAGGTTTTTAGTCTCGGTGATCGAGTAACCGTCTTGCGCGATGGAAAAAAAGTTGGTGCCTTTCTACCTCAAGAGACTACACCTGATGATATGGTGACTTTGATGGTGGGTCGCAAAGTGGATATGGACTATAGCCGCGCCCGCTGTAAAACGCCTGGCGAGCTCGCTCTGGAAATGCGAGCAGTCTATGCAACGAATGGCATTAAAAATATAAATATAAATGTTCGCGCAGGCGAGATCGTAGGACTGTCGGGGCTGGTCGGCTCTGGTCGCACTGAAGTGGCACGCGCTATTTTCGGTGCTGATCAAGTCACCCAAGGCGAGGTCAATATATTTGGAAAATTACGTACCGGCGGACCAGGCCATGCCCGGCGGCTGGGTGCTGCCTTGATTCCAGAAAGCCGCAAAACTGAAGGCTTAGCACTCGTGCGCTCTGTCAGGGATAATTTACTGGTTGCAGGTCTGGATCGTTTGTTTCCCTCTCGCTGGTTTGCTTCTGCCAAAGCCTCGTTGGCCGCGGAAACCTTAATTAATCGACTTCGGATCGCAACACCAGGAGATGGTCAACTTGTTCAATTCCTATCCGGTGGAAATCAGCAGAAAGTCGTGATTGGTAAATGGCTTGAAGCCGGCTCAAAGTTATTTATTTTTGATGAACCTACCCGAGGCATTGATGTGGGTGCTAAAGCAGAAATTTTTTCTCTGATCGATGGGCTTGTCAAAAACGGTGCTGCGGTCTTGTTGATTAGTTCCGAGTTAAGTGAAATTGTCAAAATTTGTGATCGCGCTTACGTCATGAAAGACAGACATCTAGCTGGAGAGTTGGCTTTTGAACAACTCTCTGAGCAAAACATTCTACGGTTGGGAATGCATCATGACTAAAGCACTGCGTATACCTGGCGCAGCTTGGGTATTTTTCGGACTGGTATTGACCTTTAGTTTTTTGAGTTCCGGTTTTCTGACGGCCGGTAATTGGAACAACATCATTTTACAGTCAACACTATTACTTTTGCTGGCTTTACCGATGACGCTGATCATCATGACAGAGGGCCTGGATTTGTCGATGGGGGCTTTATTGACACTTTGCGGTGTTGTCATGGCCAGTATTGCTGTGATGACGGGTTCCTTCTGGCTCGCTTTGTTATCTGCACTCGGAGTTGGACTGATCTTCGGCATCGCGAATGGCCTCTTGATTGCAAAACTTGGTATCCCGCCTTTTGTCGCGACCCTAGGCACTATGGGTGCTGCTCAAGGTTTGGCACTCGTCGTGACAGATGGACGCAGCGTGGTGGGGATTGGAGAACTGATTCCCCTGGCTTACTCGGGATTATTTCTGGGAATCCCAATTCCAATGTGGTTAGCCGTTATCGCTTACTCTGGATTTCATTTTTTGCTTTATCACACCAAATTTGGAACTTATGTTTTTGCGTTGGGCGGTAATCGTGAGGCGCTCAAGCTGGCAGGTGTGCGCGTCAACCTCTATCTTGTTGGCGTGTATGTGCTCGGCGGACTGAT
Organism: Burkholderiaceae bacterium; assembly: GCA_036725985.1. GTDB lineage: Bacteria > Pseudomonadota > Gammaproteobacteria > Burkholderiales > Burkholderiaceae_B > Zwartia. The sequence continues at coordinate 132,228 of DAIMDD010000009.1, read as the reverse complement.
GGCGGGAGTCGGTGCTTTACTCATGACTGCAAGAATGAATTCAGGTCATCCTACGGCAGCGATCGGCATGGAGTTCGATGCGATTGCTGCTGTAGCCGTAGGGGGTACCTCTTTTGAGCGCGGTAATGGTTGGCTATTCGGTACGGTACTAGGCGTGTTGTCGGTTGGAGTCCTGCGTAACGGACTCAATCTGGTTGGGGTGCACTCTTCGATTCAAGTCGCAGCCATCGGGATTTTAGTATTACTCGCTTTGTTGATTGATGCCCTGAAGGTGAAAGCATGAACCTATCCTTGCCCCACCTGACGACAGATGCTCGGGCAATCGTCTATCGCTTATTCATTCTGGGCTTGATGTGTTTCACACTCTCTTTAGTGAGTGATGCGTTTCTCACGCTCAATAACGTGCTCAATGTGTTGCGTCAGGCGAGTCTATTGTTTTTACTCGCTTCAGGCTTAACACTTGTCGTTCTCACTGCTGGGCTGGATTTGTCAATTGGTGCCAATGTTGCGATGTCTGCGTGCCTGGCAGGCAGTGTCATGAAAGCCACGGGTTCTCCTTTGCTTGGTGTACTTGTAGGCTTGGGCTGTGGCACGCTGATTGGTTTGATCAATGGATATTTTGTGGCTTTTCTGCGTGTGCCTCCCTTTATTGCGACCTACGGGATGCTCTGGATTTTGCATGGACTGACATACTGGTTTATGGATGGGCAAACCATTTATGGATTTCCGAAAGAGTTCAGAGTGATAGGTAGTGGTTACTGGTTTGGCATACCTGTTCCGATTTATCTGATGCTAGTGTTTTTTGCGATAGGTAGCGTTTTCATCACCCGCACCAATTATGGTCACGAAATTTACGCGATTGGTGCAAATGCGAACATGGCTCATCTTTCTGGTGTTCCCGTCAAGCGCAGGCTAGTGCTTGTCTATGTTGTGAGTGGGGCCATGGCAGGTCTGGCGAGTTTGGTGTTTCTCGCGCGTTTGAATTCTGCTGAAGGCGATATTGGCGAGGCCCTGACCCTGCCAGCGATCGCTGCGGTCCTGATCGGTGGAACGTCTTTGTTCGGTGGCGTTGGAACTTTATCTGGAACCTTAGTCGGTGCCATTATTCTGACACTTGTGCTCAACGCAATGAATCTGCTGACGATCAGTGCGAACTGGCAGCCTCTTGTGATGGGGTCGATTGTGATTCTCGCAGTATTTCTAGATACGATTTTAAGAAAGCGTATGGGTTCTCGTTAGTTCACTCAGTCAAACTAAAAATATTCGTTTAATGACAGGAGATATAAAGATGAAAAATTTTCAAAAACATGTTTCAGTGAAATTATTGCTCAGTGCAACGGCATTTTTTTGTGCGTCCTTCAATGCTTATGCTGATGGTGAGTCGATCGCGGTATTTACAAAGAATCAAACGAACCCTTATTTTCAGGTGGTGAGGCTTGGGGCTGAGGCGGCGGCAAAACAAATGAATGCCAAATCCACCAATTACATTCCGACCAAACCGGACAGTATCCCGGAGCAAATGAGTCAGGTTGAAGACGTCATCATAAAAAAGCCTGATGCAATTTTCTTTATCCCAGTTGATTACAAAGCTATGGGTCCCGCGGTATTAAAAATGAACGCGGCAAATATTCCTGTAGTTAACGTAACGGACCGCAGCGAAATCGGTAAATTTGTTTCATTTGTAGGTGCGAGTGATTACAACCTGGGATTGGAGACAGCCAAGCATCTTTTCAAAGCGATGGGAGGCAAAGGTAACGTTATTGCGCTGGAGGGAGTTAAAGGTTCACTCACAAATATCGATCGCATGAAAGGCTTGGTCGATGCCCAGAAAGAATTCCCTGAGATTAAGTTGCTCGCTTCTCAGCCTGCAAACTATCAGCGTCTGCAAGCTCTGCAAGTGATGGAAAACCTGATGCAGACTTATCCAAAAATTGATGGCGTATTCGCAGCAAATGATGCGATGGCAACTGGCGCGATCGAAGCCTTGGAGGGTGCCAACCGTAAGGCCTTGGTCTCTGGGATTAACGGTACTAAGGAAGCAATCGATGCGATCAAGAGTGGGGCGATGCTTGCTACGGGTGATTACAGCGGATTTTTGCAAGGATGTATTGGGATGATGGCTGCGATCAGACACCTGCGCGGCTTACCAGTTAATACAGACATTGTATTTCCTGCAACGGTGATTGATAAAACCAACCTTCAAAAGGAAGATGTTCCCGTCGAGAAGCGTATGTGTCCGAAGTGGGAAGAAGTCGTTAAGTCTTAATCAAGCTTGAAATAAGGAATCAGTCATGAACGGAATGCGCAACCTCGACGAAGAGTCGATCACCCAAGCTGTATTGGCTCGTCAGTCAGAAACCACAAACCCACGACTCAAGGAAATTATGACGAGTCTTGTGCAGCATTTACATGCCTTTGCACGTGAGACAAAGTTAACAGAGTCGGAGTGGGGAACTGCCATTGAGTTCTTGACTGAGGTTGGTCACATGTGTTCGTCAAAGCGTCAGGAATTTATTTTGCTTTCTGACACGCTTGGACTTTCAACACTTGTCGTTGCGCAAAATCATCGCAAACCTCAAGGATGCACAGAGGCAACGGTATTCGGTCCCTTTCACGTCTCGGATGCACCGGAATACGAATTAGGCGGTGACGTCAGTAACGGGATGAAGGGCGAGCCTTGTTTTGTTAGTGGAAAGGTCACCGGAATAAATGGTGAGGCGCTAGCTGGCGCCACCATCGAAGTCTGGCAAGCTGATCAGGATGGTTTTTATGATGTTCAAAATCCTGAGCTTAAGCAATATCAAGGACGAGGGGTGTTGCATACAGATGCCTCAGGCTGTTTTCATTTCAAGTCCATTGTGGCCGAAAGCTATCCTATCCCTCACGATGGTCCCGTGGGTAAGTTACTGGAGGCGCTTGGGCGACATCCCTGGCGTCCAGCACATCTGCATTTCATGATTACGGCACCAGGCTATGAACGTCTGGTAACGCATGTGTTTCGTCAAGGGGATGCCTATCTTGATACGGATGTGGTATTCGGTGTGCGCTCATCCTTGATCGCTGACTGGATCAAGCATCCTCCTGGAATCGGACCTGATGACAAGCATTATGAACGCGATTTTTATACGCTCGATTTTAATTTTGTACTTAATCCGTCTGACTGATTTAGCCAAAGGATACAAAAATGTTATTTGCAATTCACTTGCTGGATAAACCAGATGCGGCGGATTTAAGACTCACAGCCAGACCCGAGCACAAGGCTTATCTTGCTCTTATGGCCGAGCGTATAGCTTTCGCTGGTCCGCTCGTTTCAGATGATGGCAAAACGATGGTGGGTAGTTTGCTTGTGATCGATTTTGCTTCGCGTGAGGCTGTGAGCGACTGGTTGAAGAACGAACCATTTACTCAGGCAGGTTTGTACGCCTCTGTATCTGTCCATGCTTTCAGTAATCTCTGGCCTCAAAAAGTTGGATTTCCAGTTTAATAAGAGATGCTCATGCCTTGTGTCAAACATATTGTGATGTGGAATTTGCGTCATACCAATGAATCAGAGCGTAGCGCTGCGATTCATAAGTTGAAAGCCGCGTTCGAGGCGCTAAAGGGCGTGATCCCTGGGCTGAATTATCTTGAAATTGGTGTTGATTCAAGCCGTATAGACTATGCCTGCGACGTTGTTCTTTATTCTGAATTTGAATCGCAACAAGCGCTTGATGATTATGCTGTCCATCCTGCGCATATTCAACTTAAAAATGAATTAGGGGATTTGCGTATCGCACGACATCAAGTTGATTATGTATTGAACCCCTAAGTCTGTTGCAGGGCATGTGTAAAACGACTTGCTGTTCGAGTCGTTTAACTGAAAGGGTACCCAACGCTTTAACGCTGGAATCAAAGCGCACTGATAATGTCATGTCCTCCTTCAATAATATCTTGCGCAATGGCTTGCTCAGCGATAGTTGGATTGTGGGTTTTAAGTGCTTGAATTAATTTTTCGTGCGGATGGGACGCAGCTGATACAAGCTTTTTTTCACGATAAAGAAAATTTAAATAAGGGCCTGTTCTAGCCCATAGTGATTGAATCACTGCGAACAGTTCCTCACGCCGACTCATCTCGCAGATAGAAAAATGAATCTGTCTGTTCAGACGTAGCGTGTTTTTATAGTCTCCACTTTGTTTGGCAATCATCATGTCGTGATGCATTTTCTCAATCGCATCAATTTCTGCCGGAGTGGATTCATGTGCAGCACATTTTGCGGCAAGTCCTTCGAGAGCGACTCTCATATCACGCAATTCGATAAATTTTTCCCGGCTGAGCACTGGAACCGTGATTGAGCGGTTGGGATTCATGGTCAGTGCGTGCTCCGCTACGAGTTGCAGTAGAGCTTCGCGGATAGGTGTTTGACTGACGCCAAGTTTTTCGGCCAGCACGCGTCCCGTCATTTTCTGTCCAGGTTCAAGCTCCCCGCCAGAGAGCCAGGCGCGTAGCGTTTGATGAACCCTGGCTGAAAGGCTGAGGTGAGAGATTCGGCTATCGGCGTTAATTTGAGTGCTATTCATCTGAATGTAATTTTTTCTCAACTGTTCTGATCACTGTTTGCCAGTTTTTAAAAGATTGTTGGGCTTAACAGTGAGCCAAGTGAAATTGTATTAATAGTGAGCCAAATGAAATCATCTTTTATTGACTGTATTTTATATTTTATATAATATTGAAAAAAATAATTATACTTTGGAGATATCAATGCGTTCACCTGCAACAGACAATGCCATTCATTCTCGGGGACTGTTATATGAGAACACGGTCGCGCATCGGGTCGCAGCAAGTCTCAAACGCCATGGCGTGACAGTTATTTTTGGCCAAAGTCTTCCCTCACTTGTTCACCTGGCCAGCAGAGAGTTTGGCCTCAGGCAGATAGCCTATCGGCAGGAGAACACCGGTGGCTACATGGCCGATGGGTATGCAAGATTGAGTGGCAAGGTTGCTGTTGTGACCGCTCAAAATGGCCCCGCAGCGGCCTTGCTGGTTGCTCCTCTTGCAGAGGCGCTAAAAGCTTCCATTCCAATGGTCGCTCTGGTTCAGGATGTCAGCAGAGATCAAACGGATCGCAATGCCTTTCAAGAACTTGATCACGAGTCCATGTTTCGTCCGGTAACAAAATGGGTGCGCAGGGTGATTCACGCTGGTCGTATTGATGATTATGTTGATATGGCATTCACTGCAGCAACGTCTGGTCGACCAGGGCCTGCAGTGCTGATGCTTCCTGCAGATCTGCTGCTTGAAGCAGCACCGCCACCAAAACTGAAAGTTCGTAGCCGTGCGCTCGGGACTTGCCCGCTAGATCGTTATGCACCCTCTACTGCTGTGTTGCGCGAGGCGGCGTTATTACTTGCACAGGCTGAACGTCCTGTGATTATTGCTGGCGGTGGAGTTCACACCTCAAATGCCAGTGCACAGTTGTCGCGCTTGCAAAGCGTTGGACATTTGCCGGTTGCAACAACCGTCATGGGCAAGGGCTCTGTGGATGAGAGGCATCCCTTGTCAATGGGGGTTGCATCCTATTTTATGGGACACAATGGTTCAACACGTTTTATGCGACCTTTAATTTCTGAGGCGGACGTCATTGTTTTGGTGGGAAATCGTACGAACCAAAATGGTACGGACTCCTGGCAGTTATATCCTTCTAATGCCTTGTATATCCACATCGATATCGACCCGCAAGAGATTGGTCGTAATTACGAGTCGATACGACTTGCTGGTGATGCACAACTTACGCTTGAGGGATTGACCCTTGAATTAGAAAAGCTAAATCTTGATAAGCGCAAGCAGGCGCGTCAGGCGCTCGAGGTGACGATTAAAAATGGTCGGGCATCGCACGAAACAGAGGTCGCCGATCTGGTCGATAGCGATCAATCCCCGCTTCGGCCAGAGCGGATTATGCGCGAGATTGATAAGCGGCTAACGGATGAGTCTGTTGTGGTGGCCGATGCAAGCTACTCCTCGATCTGGATTGCAAACTATATCTCCGCAAAACGAGTTGGTGCGCGCTTCCTGACCCCAAGGGGGCTGGCAGGACTTGGCTGGGGATTGCCCATGGCGATCGGAGCGAAAGTCGCAAAACCGGATGCTCCCGTATTTTGTGTGGTGGGCGATGGAGGTTTTGCACACGCCTGGGCTGAATTAGAGACAGCTGTGAGAATGAAAACGAAGGTCATTCTTGTCGTCTTGAATAATGGCATTCTTGGCTATCAGAAGCACGCAGAAAATATCAAATTTGGTGCTTTCACCGATGCGTGTCACTTTGTTCCGGTTGATCATGCCGCGATTGCCCGAGCGGTTGGCGCAAAGGGGATTCGAGTTGACCAAGTCAGCCAGTTGCAGGCCGCTCTCGATGAGGCCTTGAAAAACGAAACGACAACTGTGATTGATGTTGTCACGGATCCGAATGCCTTTCCACCAGTCACCTGGTATGAAGCCAACTGATTTTCAATAGCAATCAGATGGGAAGGTCAAGATGGAAACAACGATTCAGTTGCTCATATCTGGAATTTTGCTAGGTGGGATTTATGCATTAGCTGCTATGGGACTGAATCTCATATTTGGAGTGGCTAAGGTCGTCAATTTTGCGCATGGCGAATTTTTGATGATAGGTATGTATGCGGCTTACTGGATTGCCAAACTTTTTGGGATCAACCCGTATTGGAGTGCGCCACTGGTTTTCGTGTTGGGTGCGTTTGTAGGCGTGTTGTTCTATCTTGGGCTCATACGTTTCACGATCTATAAAACAGAACTCACCCAGGTATTCGCCACCCTCGGTGTGGCGATACTTTTACAGAACCTGGCCTTGATGGCCTTTTCAGCAGACTATCTCTCGCTACAAGTTTTCTCATCGAAAAATTCATCTATTCAATTGTTTGGCTCATATCTGAGTACCACCAGAGTAATGTCCTTTATTTTTGCCGTAGTAGTTGTCCTGTTAGTGATGCTGTTCTTGAAAAAAACTTATATGGGCAAAGCTATTGATGCAGTGTCCCAGGATCTGTCCGCAGCGAGACTGGTCGGGATAAATATTGACAAGGTTTTTATCGTCGCATTCGCATTGGGCATTGGTTTGACCGCACTGGCTGGAGGCGTTCTGATACCAAGTTTTTATGCGTTCCCAACTGTAGGATCGAGTTTTGTTTTGATCTCTTTTGTCGTCGTAGTGCTGGGTGGTCTTGGCAATATACCGGGAACCGTCGCCGGTGGATTTCTGCTCGGTGTACTTGAAACAATCGTAGGATATCTAGAGCCCGATTTGAAAGAGGGTACTTATTTTGTTTTGCTCATTTTGTTACTGACCTTTATGCCTAATGGACTGTTTGGCATTAAAGGTGCCGAAAAGGAAGGCTTGAAATGAGTACAAACTGGCTTGAAGTTCAATACAAGGATGTCATTGCTGCACTCGTTTTGATACTCATTGTTTTCATAGCACCGCTCGCAATCAGCGATAGGTTTTATTTAAATCTGATGTTTCTTGTTTTTTTATTTGCGGGTTTATCTTCTGCCTGGAATTTGCTTGGTGGTTATGCGGGACAGTTTTCGCTTGGCCACACTGCTTTTTTTGGGATCGGTGCATACACCTCGACACTTTTTTATAACTATGCTGGATTAACCCCCTGGATAGGGATGCTGGTGGGTGTCATGATCTCAATGACACTCGCCTATCTGATCTCTTATTCAGTGTTCAGACTACGTGGGGTATTTTTTGCAATGGCCACCGTTGCGATGGGAGAAACAGTTAGAGTGCTCTTGTTGTGGGGACGCAGCAAGATAGACATACCCTACGGTTTGAGTATTGATTACAAACCAGCAATTAGCAATATGATTTTTTCAGAGCCTCGCACATATGCCACTCTCGCAGGTTTGTTCATGTTGCTTGTAGCGCTGGTTTGTTATCTGTTGACCAATAGTCGCGTGGGCTATTACTTGCGAGCGCTTCGGGATAACGAGGACGCAGCCCAATCGGTTGGTATAGATCTGCGTCGCTATAAGTTGATCGCCTTTCTCATGAGTGCTGGCTTTACTTCGGTTGGAGGCACCTTGATGGCTCAGTACGTCCTCTACATCGAACCATCTTCAGTGTTTAACGTCACTATTTCAATTGATTTGGCGCTCATGACGATCATGGGAGGAATCGGTACGATTCTAGGTCCGCTCATTGGCGCATTAATCACCATTCCATTGCAGGAGTTCCTGAAAGATTGGCTAAGTCCTTTTGGAGTCGGAGCGCATTTAGTTGTCTATGCCGCAATTTTGATTCTTATCGTTATGTTATTGCCTGAGGGTGTTGTCGGAGCCTGGAGAAATTTTCGAATCAAAGCGATAAAAGGTGACCCTCGTGCTTGAAGTTAAAAACGTAGAGCGTCGATTTGGGGGACTGATTGCTGTCAATCAGGTCAGTATGCATGTTGCGCAACACGAGATCGTTGCACTGATCGGTCCCAATGGGGCTGGAAAGACAACCCTTTTTAATTTGATTGCTGGGCTGATTCCAGTCGATCAAGGTGAAATTATTCTGAACGGGAAATCAATTCTTGGTCTTGGCAGTGCCCGTATTTGTAGGCAAGGTCTTGCAAGAACTTTTCAAATTCCACAGCTCTTTACAAGTATGACTGTACTTGATTCTGTCATGGTCGGCGCTTTAACAAGAACAGCCTCGATTGAGGATGCACGCAGGATCGCTCAAAAAGTTCTTGAGCAAGTCGGTCTGCACGATAGGCCGCATATCAAGTCCGCAACGCTGACTATTAGTGGCAAGAAACGATTGGAGATAGCTCGAGCGCTGGCTACTCAACCCCATATGGTGTTACTTGATGAAGTCATGGCGGGTTTGAATTTCTCTGAAGTGAACAAGCTTCTCGAACTGATAAGAAGGTTGCGAGATGATGGGATGACCGTTTTATTGGTAGAGCACAACATTGAGGCGGTATTGAATATCGCCGATCGAATTGTTGTTTTGGACCAAGGGGTAAAAATCGCCGATGGTGCTCCGAGAGATGTCTTGAGTCAGGACAATGTAGTCACTGCCTATTTGGGGAGCGAACATGTCCTTGCTTGATGTCAAAGACCTTAACGTCTCTTATGGCGATACGGATATTTTGTTTGGCGTTAATCTCCAGGTCCAGAAGGGGGAAATTGTCGCCATCGTGGGATCAAACGGCGCGGGTAAGACAACTCTGATGCAAGCCATTACCTCTCTGATCCCTAGCAAGAGCGGACAGGTTTATCTTGATGGTGAATTATTGACGGGTCAGTCGACGCATCTTGCCGTTGATCTTGGTCTGGTTTGCGTCCCTGAAGGGCGGCGGCTTTTTCCTCGTCTAAGCGTCATGACAAATCTTGAACTGGGTGCCTTTAGTCAGCATGCGCGCCCTCATGCTGCGCAAACACTTGAGACTGTTTTTAATTTATTTCCAATTCTCAAACAACGTTCAAATCAATTGGCGGGAACTTTATCTGGTGGTGAACAGCAAATGTGTGCCATCGGGCGCGGCTTGATGTCGCGTCCTAAATTGTTGCTGGTTGATGAAGTCTCTCTTGGACTCGCTCCAGTTATTGTTTCTAAAGTATATGAGGCATTGTCTGAGATCCGAAAAATGGGAACCTCACTGGTTATTGTTGAGCAGAACGTGCGGCTCGCGTTGAAGGCCGCAGACCGTGCCTATGTCATTAAGCAGGGCAAAGTGGCGCTCAGCGGCTTGAGTTCCTCTCTAATTGATAATCCAGAAGTCAAAAAAGCTTATCTTGGTATGTGAAGATCTGTAGTGAATATGAATCATGTTTTTATTAACTTTTTATAAAAATAAATCAGGAGATAGTCATGATTAAAAAATCGATTCTTGGTGCGATGGTGACCACTATGGCGATGGCTTTTGGTGGAGCATATGCTGCGGATGTTAATGTTGGCGTTTTGCTGCCCTTGACAGGTCCCTTGGCTTCGCTTGGTAACGATGTCAACCGTGGTTTTGAACTCGCACGGGACATGATCAATGCCAAGGGTGGCGTGGGTGGAAACAAGGTCGTATTTGCTAGCGCAGACGTACCTGGTTCAAACGAGGCGACCTCTCAAGCGACACGACTGATTACACGCGACGGTGTCAAAATAATTATGGGGTCCTATGCGAGTTCGATCTCCTTTGCCGCCAGCCAGGTTGCCGAGCGCAATGGGGTTATCTACATTGAGCAAGGTGCTGTAGCAGACGATATCACTAAGCGAGGTTTTAAAAATCTCTTTCGTTTTATTTATCCAGCCTCTGATCTAGGCAAGAGTGGCGCTCAGTATGCAACAGATTTTATTTTGCCTAAGCTCAATATACCGCTTGGCCAGGCACGGGTTGCGATCATGAACGAGGATAGTTCTTATGGCACAGCTGTAGCAGAAGGAGCGCGCAAATGGCTGAAAGAAAAAGGCGTTGAGGTCGTCGCTGAATCAAGCTATAGCTACAAGACGACAGACCTATCTTCGATCGTCCAGCGCTTTAAATCTGCCTCTCCCGATATTGTAATCGCGTGTTCCTACACACCTGACGGTATTTTATTCTGGCGGCAAGCTCAAGAGGCGAATCTTAATCTTAAAGCAATGATTGGAAACGGAGGAGCACATAACATTCAAGATTTCGCACAAGCTTTAGGTGATGAGGTCAATGGTATTTTTAATGCGGGAACCTCTGCTTACTTTAATTCAAAAGGTTTGACCCCTGAAGCCGCAGAACTTTATAAGACATTTCATATTGAATATGAAAAAAAATTCAATCGTAAGCCTTCAGCGCATTCAGCCATGGGATTTAATGCCATGTGGGTCGTTCTTTCTGAGGTACTACCTGCAGCCGGTGGAACTGATCCAGATAAAGTTCGAGCTGCCATGCTTAAGCTCGATAAGCCTATAGGTTCAACTATTGTTGGCTGGGGCGTTAAATTCAATCCTGAAACTGGTAACAATACACGTGCCTTCCCGATGATTGATCAGTGGCAAAAACAAGAAATCCGTACGATTTATCCCGATGCCTTTGGATTGACCGATAAGATCACCATACCGTTGCCCGCGTGGGGCAAGCGTGCAAATGTTGGTGAATAAAGGGAGGTTAAATTATGCTCGCAGTTAGAAAAACAGGGGCATATCCAGGCGTATCACTGGAGCAGATCAAAGAGCCGGCTGCGCCTGGAAACTATGAAGTGCTGATCGAAGTCGCTGCTGTAGGGATATGCGGTTCAGATGTGCACGTCTTCGAGTGGTCCAAGGGTTACGAGTTCATGCAATCAAAGTTGCCCGTGACACTTGGTCATGAGTTTTCTGGGCATATCGCACAAGTAGGAGCAGGTGTCAGTAACGTAGGTATAGGTGATTTGGTCACTGTGATACCAACATCGAGTTGTATGCGATGCTCTGACTGTGCAGGTGGACGTCCGAACTTATGTACTCAACGCATCACACTGGGTCTGACAACGGATGGTGCATTCGCGAGATTTGTGAGGGCGCCTGCAATGAGTTGCCTGAAACTAGCCGCTGGCACGGATCCTGTTCTTGCTGCGTTAATCGAACCGCTTGCAGTAGGTGATCATGCCGCGAATGTCGGTGAGATCAAAACAGGCGATACCGTTGTGATCCTTGGTCCGGGAAGCATCGGTCAGGCAGCAGCCTATGCTGCTAAATGTCGCGGAGCACTCAGAGTCATCGTGGTGGGTATGAATGATGCGCCACGGCTGCAAACTGCGCGTGCGATCGGTGCGACGCATGTGATTGATTTGGCGGAAAATAACAATCTTGTGTCTGCAATATTGGCGATCAATGACAATCAGTTAGCTGATGTAGTGATAGAGGCGACAGGGCATCCTTCGAGTTTGCCAGCAGGTCTGGAGGTGTTGTGTCGTGGAGGCATTCTTGTCTGCGCAGGGATTCACTCTGTTCCGGTGACTTTTGATTTGACTCGCTTGGTGCGCAATAGTCAGCAGATACGTGGCGCACATGGCTCACGTCGCCACTCCTGGGAAATAATCGCCAAGCGTATCGCCATCGAACCAGAAAAGATCAGGCCAATGGTCTCTGTTGAGCTAGGTCTAGCGCAAGCACAAGCCGGTTTTGAAAAATGTCTGAGGCGAGAGGTATCGAAAGTGATCCTGCGGCCAACGGAGCAGGTATGACTAGTCCTCCCTTGAAGTTGCCCGGTTCTTTCGGCTCTCCCGTCACCCCAGTTGCAACGGTGTAAAAATGACTTTCAAAAAAATATGTTCAGGTAAAACGGCAATCATTACTGGCGCGCGTCGCGGCATTGGATACGCGATAGCTGAACGCTTATTTAATGAGGGCGCTAATGTAGTGCTCTTTGATGTGGATGCCGAGCAGACGCAGGCCGCAGCGTACAAGCTTGATCCGACAGGAGCGCGCACACTCGCTTTTACAGGAGACGTTCGTCTCCAGTCGGACGTGCAGTCTCTGGTGCAATGCGCAATTGAAAAATATAGCAAGATCGATATTCTTGTGAATAATGCTGGTATCTCCCCTAAGCATGAGGGTAAAAAAGCTAAAGTCCAGGATATGGATGAGCGCGAATGGCGTGAGGTTATTGACGTTAATTTAACGGGCGCTTTTCTATGCACTAAAGCGGTACTTCCTTCGATGCAGACAAATAAGTGGGGTCGTATCATCAATATGTCTTCTCAGGCCGCACGAACTGCCTCAAGTATTGCAGGTGCACATTACGCTGCCTCTAAGGCCGGTATGCTTGCTTTGGCGAGAACGCTTGCAGGTGAGGTTGGCAGCGATGGCATCACAGTCAATTGTGTGGCACCAGGCCGGATTATGACGCCGATGGCTGCTGTGGCTGGCGATGAGGCCAATGCTGCCTATCTGTCAAGAATCCCTGTCAATCGATTAGGTGTATCTCAGGATGTCGCTGGCGCGATCGCATTTCTATCTTCAGCTGATGCGGAATTTATAACTGGTGCAGTCATAGATGTTAATGGCGGCTCATTTATGGGATGATATTGTTGTTGTAGACATTCATCAAAAAAAATATAAGAGGGACATATGAAATATCTATTAGCATTTTTAGCCAGTTTTTCCTTGGCTGCTTTTAACTTGGCTTCAGCCGCCTATCCAGAGCAAGAAGTTCAGCTGGTGGTGAACTACGGTGCGGGTGGAGTGACCGATGTCGGTACCCGTGTGCTGGCTAAAGCACTCGAAAAACAACTCAAAAAGTCTGTCGTTGTTGTCAATAAACCCGGAGCTCAGGCAACGCTTGGACCAGCATTTGTTGCGCGTGCAAAACCTGATGGGTATACCGTTGGTGTTGTGACGTATGCCTCTATTGCGATGGTGCCACACCTTATCGAAGTGCCATACGGTATCAATGACTTTGATTATGTAGGTGTATTTGGTCGCTATCGCTACGGTATGGTCGTCAATGCCAATTCACCTTACCAGACGGTGACGGATTTTGTGGAGGCGGCAAAAAAATCACCCAAGCCCTTTTTCTTTGGCGTGCCTGGTGCACCGCAAAATATCGCTTTTTTTGAGCTTGCAAAGTTAACTGGCGCAAAGCTAGATCAGGTGCTTTACAAGTCAGGGGTAGAGAGTGTTTCAGCTGTTGCGAGTGATCAGGTTGCTGTCGCGATACAAACGCCTTCAGAAGTTCTGCCACAGGTTGACTCTGGTCGAGTGCGTTTGCTCGCCTCACTCAGTCCAGAACGCTGGCCTGACCGTCCGAATGTGCCAACGATGAAAGAGGCTGGTTACGATATTGCAATTGTTTCGTGGTTGGGACTCGCGCTACCCAAAGGCACTCCGCCTGAAATTCGCAAGCGTCTGGAGACGGCACTTGAAGCCGCGATGAAAGATCCCGATTTGATCAAGGAGATGAATACGATGGGTATCGATCCTGTATGGCTTTCGGGTCAAGCTTATAAAGAAAGCATCATCAAAGGCTACAAGGAGATGCGGACGCAGCTTGAGATGACTGGACAGCCTCTGGTGCCCTTGAAGCCCTAGTCCCCTGGATGCGCAAAGTCAAAATAACTAAATGCTTTGCTATTACTTGATGCGCTTTGAATTTATATGTTGACAGTGTGCGTGCAGGGTGTGATATTGGATTGCATAGGACGTTGCACAAAATTATAAGTAATGTTTAAGTTGTCAATTGATTAAGCAATGCAAAAATGCCCCCATCATCTTGTGGAGAAAGCTAATGAATCGTCGTTCCTTAATTGTATTGTCGGCGCTGATAGCCGCCTCAAGCACAGTTTCAGTCCCAGCATTTGCTCAGCAATATCCCGATAAGCCCGTCCGTATTATTGTTTCCTTCGCACCTGGAGGTGCAACTGATGTGGTGGCGCGTAAGCTCGCGCAAAAATTCCAAGAGGTTTATAAACAGCCTTTTGTAGTTGAGAATCGTCCGGGCGCCGGTGGTACATTAGGTACATCGCTGGCAGCAAAAGCTAAACCAGATGGCTACACATTATTCTTGGGGCAGGTTGCATCGCACGGTGTGACACCCAACCTGTATAAAAAACTTGAATATGATCCTATCAAGGACTTTACGGCGATTGGCTTGATTGCTAGTAGTCCACAAGTGATCGTTGTTAATCCAGGTTCTCCTATCAAGTCCCTTAAAGATCTCGTTGAGTTCTCTAAAGAGAACTCAGGCAAGATGACCTATGCGTCCTCAGGGATCGGCACTACGATCCACCTTGCTGGTGAGATGTACAACAATCAGGTCAAAGTCAAAATGGTGCATGTCCCTTTCCAGGGTAGTGGCCCTGCAGTAACTGCAATGCTTGGTAACCAGGCTAATGTCATGTTCGACGATCTGCCATCCAGTATGCCCCAGATAAAAAGCGGGGGTTTGAGAGCCATTGCGGTGACCGGTGACAAACGCTCTCCACAGCTGCCAGATGTCCCGACAGTCAAAGAATTGGGCGCTCCCTATAATCTCGGCGAATTCGAAGTCAGCGCGTGGTTTGCCTTGTTTGGACCAGCAAAGTTGCCTGATTCGATTGCCGACTCCCTGAACAAAACCTTGGTTGAAGTTTTGAATGAGCCTGAAGTGAAAGAGTTTTTCGCTGGACGCGGCTCCGTCACTATTCCTGGAACACGGCAACAGGCTGATGTTTTTGTGAAGGCGGAACTAGTGAAGTGGGGTGATGTCATTCGAAATGGCAACATTGAACTCCAATAAGTCGATGAGCTCAGGCCAGAGAATTGGGATAGATGTCTGGTCTGGTCTCTTGTTGGCTATTTTTGGCGCAGCAGGGGTTTGGCTAGCCCTTGATCTGCGACTTGGCACGGCCATCAACATGGGGCCTGGTTACTTTCCTCTGCTGGTTTTTTCTTGCCTGATTCTGTTGGGTATCATCATTGCGGTGCGCGGATTACAAACAGTCCTAGAGCCTTTTGGGTGGCCTCTTTGGAGACCCATACTGTTCATTACTAGCGCTTTACTTGCCTTCTGGTTGTTAGTTGAACCTGCAGGTTTTGTGGTTGCATCCTCATCACTCATGTTGATCTCGATCAGGGCGCAACGCCGCCTTACATGGTTTCAGTCAATTATTTTCACTGCAATTGCAGTACTTTTCACGACGCTATTGTTCGTTACAGCTCTGAAATTACCTTTTGCCTTATGGCCTTCTTTTTCGTGACAGATACACATGATTGATTTTTTTAGCGATCTCTGGCTAGGTCTTTCAGTGGCATTTTTACCGGCGAATTTGTTGGCATGTTTCATTGGAGCCTTGCTTGGAACTTTGATTGGTGTGTTACCTGGGTTAGGTCCGACAGCCACCATCGCTATGCTGCTTCCCATTACGTTCGGTTTGCCAGTTGAAAGTTCAATCATCATGTTGGCCGGTATTTATTATGGTGCTTCTTATGGGGGCTCGACCACAGCGATTCTGGTCAACCTCCCCGGGGAGGCGTCCAGTGTAGTCACTGCGATCGATGGTTACGCAATGGCAAGGCAGGGACAGGCGGGCGCTGCACTATCGATCGCAGCAATCGGTTCGTTTATTGCTGGCACCTTTGGTACGCTGATTGTGGCAGCAATGAGTCCGAGTCTGACCAAGGTAGCAGTAAGTTTTGGGCCAGCTGAATATTTTTCCATGATGGTCCTTGGCCTTCTGATGTCGGTCATCTTGTCACACGGTTCGGTATTGAAATCTGTTGCGATGATATTTGTTGGTTTGGCACTTGGCATTGTGGGTACGGATATCAACACGGGTGTCACGAGATTGACCTTCGGTGTAAGTGGATTAATGGATGGGATAGGTTTCGTTACTGTCGCGATGGGATTGTTTGGCGTGACTGAACTCATACGTAATTTAGAGGAACGCCAACGTGATGGCGATGTTGAACTTGCCAAGGTCTCGACCTTAATTCCCACCAGGGAGCAATTAAAAGCTTCTGCAGGAGCTGTTTGTCGTGGTTCCTTGCTGGGTTCTTTTTTGGGTGTTCTGCCTGGCGCTGGACCTACTTTGGCTTCGTTTGCGGCGTACGCACTTGAGAAGAAAGTCAGTAGCAAGCCACAAATGTTTGGAAAAGGTGCGATTGCCGGCGTAGCGGGCCCCGAGTCCGCCAATAATGCGGCAGCCCAGACATCGTTCATTCCCTTGTTAACCTTGGGTCTACCAACCAATTCGGTCATGGCCCTGTTGATCGGAGCCTTGATTGTTCAGGGAGTTCAACCTGGGCCTATGGTTATAAAAAATCAGCCAGAACTTTTCTGGGGACTGATTGCCAGCATGTGGGTCGGTAACCTGATGCTTGTGATTATCAATCTCCCCTTGATTGGTATCTGGATTCGTTTGCTCAAAATGCCATACCACTTTATGTATCCAGTGATATTACTTTTATGCGCAGTGGGTGCATTTAGTTTGGGTAATAACGATGTCGACGTTTTACTTATCGCATGTTTTGGCGTGTTCGGTTATTTTCTGATGAGAGCTGGTTTCGAACCCGCGCCATTGATTCTTGGCTTTGTACTCGGACCGATGATGGAGGAGAACTTGCGTCGGGCCATGACAATGTCCTTTGGTGATCCTACGACCTTTTTCACCAGACCTATTAGTCTTGGTATTTTGCTTTTTACGGCTGCAGCGGTAATTTTGATGGCTCTGCCTTCATTACGTAGCAAAAGACAAGACGTATTCAGTGAAGAGGAATCGTAAGTGAAACCTGAAAACTGGCAATCCATCATTAGCGCTTCTTCAGTCAATGTTCCTTTTGATGCGACGCCTGTTGATTTTATGAAGGCCTTGCGGGCCGAGTCCTGCGCCAGTGAGGGTTTTACCTCTCGTCCAGTTGATCCTGAGTTATCAAAAATCCAGGCTCCCTCTGTGGATGCTGTCCTCGACTTAAATTTGACAGAAGTCAGAACGCTTTTACAAAAGCGAGAACTGTCTTGCGTTGAACTGACGAATTTGGCATTAACCAGCTTAACTAAAACAGATGAGCAAACGAATGCTTGGAGGTATCAGTACGGAGGTTCTGGAACGATTTGAACAAGGTATTGCTATCCCCGGGGCTTTGTATGTCCAAGCCTTGAATGAACGAGGTATACGTCTGAGGGATTTTCTAGCGAGCGTAATGAAAGAGGTGGATGTATTACATTTATGGCAACAAAATGCCAGTCGGTATTCGACTCGTTGGTAAACCTTTTGCTGATGCGCAGTTGCTTGCCATTGGTGCCGCTTGGCAACGGCAAACGTCATGGCATCGTTGTGCGCCTATCTTGTAAAAATATTCCAGAGTAAAAATTATTGCTGAGGTTTAGGATCTGGTCAAAATTATTCAGGTACATACCCAGACTTTTGCACAACCTCGGCCCATTTTTTGATTTCTTTATCTTGGAAATTCGCCAATACTTCAGGTGATCCGCCTTGAGGATCAAGACCTGATTTTTTGAAAGCGCTCAATAAGTTTGGATCTTTAAGCACGACATTGATTGCTGTGTTTAATTTCTTAATAATGTCTTGTGGTGTCTTGGCTGGCGCATACAGTGCAATCCAGGAGGAGGAATCAAAGCCGGGTACAGCGGACTCAGCAACAGTCGGTATCTCCGGCACCAAGGCGGAACGTTTTTCACTCGTAACGGCGAGTGCTTTGACTTTACCGGCTTGCGCGAGAGGCGCTGCAGAGGGGACATTATCGAACATCACCTGCACGTGTCCACCCATCAGGTCAGTCTCTGCGGGAGAGCTTCCCTTGTAGGGGACATGATTCATTTTGAGTCCTGTCATGAGCGCGAATTGCTCAGTAGTCAAGTGAATGGATCCGCCTGTACCCGTTGTTGCGTAGTTGATGCGGCTTGGATTCGCCCGGACGTAGTAAATGAACTCACTGACATTATTAGCAGGAACTGCAGGATGAACAATAATCAGTAATGGTGCTGAGGCTAGAAGCGCGACTGGAGAAAAATCTGTTGCTGGTTTGTAGCGCAGGTTTTTAAGTGTGCTCGGATTGGTACCATTCGTAGCACTGGTACCTAAAAAAAGTGTATAGCCGTCAGGGGTAGCCCTTGCCGCAGACTCTGCGCCGATGGTTCCACCAGCGCCCGCTTTGTTTTCAATCACAACGGGCTGTCCCAGTGTGGCAGATAACTTTTCGCCGACATTACGCGCCACGATATCGGTGATCCCGCCTGCAGGGTAGGGAACAATCAAGGTAATCGGCCTGACGGGATATTCAGCACTGTGTGCAACAGGAACAGCGCTCAAGAAAAGGAGTCCGATGAGTAAGCTTAAGTTAAGAATTCGTTTCATGTTTTTTCCTCAAGTCTAAGCGGCCTGGTTTGAAAGATTTGATTTTCGTTGTGACTCAAAGGCTGTCAGTGGCGGGAATGCTTCAGGATCAGTTTGGACATCGATTAAATAAGGTGTCGTTGCATATTCAGGGCGCGAGGACTCCTCAATCGCAGCGTTAAGTTCATCGAGTGTTTTAACCTTGACTGCAGGACATCCACAGGCGTGAGCGATCGCAACGTGATCCAGTGGTCCGAAATGACAAACATCCGTATGCGTTCCGAATCTGCTTTGTTCTGCATTGATTTGAAAACCAAGTACTCCATTATTTAATACAACCAGTGTCAGACCTACGCCATGGCGCTTGGCCGTTTCCATTTCTGACCAGCAATGAGAAAATCCACCATCACCAGTCAAGCAAATGACTCTTTTGTTTGGCGCAGCGATTTTCGCTCCAATTGACATTGGAAATCCCCAACCAAGTCCCGCGAGGCCTCTAGGCGTCAGGACTCGCATGCCAGCTTCGAGTGATTTTATAAATTGAACAAGCCAGATTGAGGAATAACTGGCATCCGCAACCCAGGTGACAGGCTCCTTGATCTTACCTAGCGCTCGAACTACGCTTTCAGGGTGAAGAGTTTGCGCTGCGGCGTCTGGTCCTGCATTTCTTTCCTGCTCGTGAGCCTCACGCGCTTTGTCAAAGAGTTGAGAAATACGCTTTGTTCTTGCACTTAAATCAAGCCGCTGCGTCTGACAGATGTTTTGGAGCGAAGCAGTGAGGGCTTTGAGAGTTTCTCGCGCATCGCCCAGTAAGCGAAGCGCTGAGTAATTGCGTCCTAATTCTTCTGGATCAATATCGATTTGAACGAATCTTGCGGCTCTTGGGAACAGCGTCCAGCCAGCCGTGCCATTTTCATTTGTTCTGGTTCCAACAAAAATAATCAGATCAGTCTGATCGATATAGTCTTTGAAAAACTTGGCTGGAGCCCGTGTACCCATGGTGTTGCCAATCACCCCAATCGACAAGGGATGTGTTTCGTCAATAATGCCTTTGCCCATATTGGTTGTGGCGACAGGCACGCCCGCAGCGGACTGGAACGCGGCGAGTGCTTGTGCGGCCTGCGAGTGCTGTGCCCCGCCACCCGCGACAAGGAGTGGCTGCCTGGCCTTGGCGATCAAGCTGGCAAGCTTGTCAATCAGCGAAGAGGGAGGCACAAATCTGTCTGCTGGATAGCTGCCAAAGCTATCGCTGTAGTTGTCTGGATCAATAGGAAAAGGCGTTGAATTTTCTGTCAGGATATCGGGTGCGATTAACAGAACCACAGGCCCAGGGCGACCGCTGGTCGCAATCTGAATCGCACGCTCAACATATTCACCAGCCCGGCTCGATAGATTGATTCTTTTGATCCATTTTGCGCAACCCGAGAACAGTTTCTCGTGATCGAGTTCCTGAAAGGCGTTTTTATCCGCAGTGGCACGAGGTACCTCCTGGACAATAGCGAGTATTGGAACAGAAGCCTTTGTCGCCTCCGCAAGACCTGCAACAAGTAATGCAGCGGCTGGCCCGTTTTGTGCAGTGATGACAGAAATTTTTCTGCTCACCCTTGCGGCACCATCGGCCATGGCGATGCCCGCATTTTCTGTCCGATAGCCAATCTGGCGTATGCCGGCTTTTTCTGCTGCGAGAAATAAAGCTGTTGGACAGCTTTGCCCATATATATCGGTAACCCCCGCTGCAACCAGCACCTCAACGATAGCGTGTGCTGCACGATAGCCCTCAAGATTTTGTCTTTCGAACGTACCTTTTGGGTGTGTACTGGTCATGATCTTTTGTTCACTTTAGAAATATTTTTTCTGGGGATTGAAGTCTTATTTGATGCGAGGAATCGCAGCAGCCGTGATTTTGGCAGCCATGATTTTGCTTTCATTATTCAGGTAGTTTGTATATTCACGACCTGACATGAAAGAAGGTGCTGCACCCAGGTTTAAAAAGGACTTTTGTAACTCTGGGTTTGCAACAGCTGTCTGAATACTTTTCTCAAGTTTATTCATGATTTCAACGGGTGTTCCTTTTGGAACCGCAATGCCAACCCAGGAGTCAATCCCAACGTCAAAGCCTGACTCTTTCATGGTGGGTATTTCCGGAAACTCTGGCCAGCGTTCACTTGAAGCGGAGGCCAGCAGACGAAGTTTTCCAGCCCTAATATGGTTCAACACTTCTGGAGGATTTGGGGCGATGACCTCTACCTGACCACTCATCAGCGCAAGGGTTGCATCGGGACCTGATTTGTAGGCGATGAGCTCGAATTTACCTTTTGATTTTGCACCTAGATCAAACATGATCAGGCTATTAGGAGTCGAGGGAGAGCCAAAAAATACTGATTTTTCACCTTTGGATTGTGCGATCAGATCCGCGACGGTTTTATAGGGGGAGTCTGCGCGCACAACGAGTCCGTAACGATTGATGCCAAATCCTGCCACGTACTGCAGGTCTTTAAGATCGTCAGAGACGTCCATCAGGTGTGGAGTGATAGTGACGCCAGAGGCAGAGACTACAGCGAGCGTGTAGCCATCTGGCGCTTGTTTTGCAACGTAGGCGGGACCAAGCGTGCCAAGTGCGCCAGGTCGATTAAATACCACGACTTGTTTACCAAGTTCTGATTCCATATTGCGCGCAAGCTCACGACTCATTAGATCCGTGACGCCGCCAGGACCAAAATTAACAACCATCGTGATGGACTTGTCAGGATAATTGTTCGGTTCAGACGTTTGTGCAATTGCTTTTTGTGCGAGTGAGGACAAGCAAAGGGTCGCTACTGATAAAAAGCTCGCAGCTAATATTTTGACGCAATCACGTCTTACGACTTGAGGTAAGTCTTGCATGCTGTTGTCTCCATCTAATCCTTGTTTGCTTATGCAGCAACAAGGTTTTTTTTAAAGTGTTTATTGCAAAATATAGTTAAGAATATTGATGAATGCGATAAATATGTACTGTAGATAGCGCGGCTACGACATAAAAATCCCGCCATTGATATCAAGCACGGCACCGTTTACAAATCCTGCCTGGTCCGAGGCAAGATACTTCACCGCTTGAGCGATCTCTTGGACTTCCCCTAGTCTGCGCACAGGCAGTGCGTCAGCAATTTTCTGGTTTGCTTCAGCACCTGCAGTCATTGACATTTCAGTCACAATCCTGCCTGGAGCCACTGCATTCGCTGTTATTCCGAACGGTCCCATCTCGGCTGCAATCGATCGGGTGATACCGAGAATTGCGGCCTTGGTTGCCATATAACTGATGCCAGCGCTAATCGATTTTGTTCGTCCTGCTAGCGAAGATAAATTAATGATCCTGCCCCACTGCATTTCCTTCATGCCTGGCAAGAAAGCTTGTGACATATGCAGTACTGCAGTCATATTGACTGCGATGACCGCTTGCCATTCCTCGTTTGTCGTGTCGAGAATTTTGGCCGAATAGCCATCTGCTTGCTTTGGCGAGATTCCTGCGTTATTCACCAGCACCGATACATGTCCCCAGCGCGCAATAATTTCTGCCGGTAAGGCTTTAATTGCTGCAGCGTTAGTGATATCGAGCTGTTTGCACCAAAGTGTTTCTGGAAAGGCCGCGCTGAGCGACGCATCTGAGAAGACATTGCGATCCAAGGCTATGACACGATAGCCGTCGTTTAGAAAATCTTTCACAATGGCGTGGCCGATTCCTCGGGCCGCGCCGGTGACAAGTGCAATCTTTGCAGTGTTGTTTGCCATGTTCAAAATCCGAATTCACTTTTGTTCACTGTATAGCCTTCGCCTTAAAAATACTATTCAAAATTGCTGAAGTGAATCTTTACAAGATTAAATATTGCATTGCGACAATTTATTTTTAAGCTAATGCGGCAGTGCAGCAGTCAGAGGCAGGATTTGTATTGAGTTTATGTTGAGTAGTAGCATGGAGAGCTAATTCGTATATGTCTTTATGCCATAGTAATCAGCTAAGCTGGCAAACAGATAAGCAAACAGGGACGCAACATGTCAGTTCAAAAACTATTTGATAAAGATGTCAGCGCAGCACACGGGATAGTCAAGGTCTTGAATGACGCCGGTATCACGCTGGTCTTTGGTATCGCAGGAGGCCACTCAGGCCACATCTGGGCTGCCCTGGAACATTTCAAAGACACGATTCGTACTGTGCTTGTGAGAGAGGAGTCTCTGGGAAGTGCGATGGCGGAGGTCTATGGACGATTGACGCGTAAACCCGGCGTCTTAGTCGGGCAGGGGCCCTGGGTACTGGGCAATGGTTTGCTTGGCACGATTGAGGCACATCTCTCAAGCTCTCCCATGTTGTTACTGACTGACTTTAGCGATACGCCAGAGCTTTCGCTGCATGCGCCCTATCAGACTGGGACCGGTGACTATGGCGGCTGGGATGCGCGTCAAAGTTTTGGAGGTGTGACCAAGCAAGTGATGCAAGCACAGCATCCAGCGGGCGCTGTTAATGCGGTACAACTCGCAATCAAACATGCCACCGCAGGGCAGCCAGGTCCTGTTGCTGTTATTTTCAGTATTTCGGCTTTTACCGGCTTGGTCACTCAGGGAAGTAAACCAACCTTGTATGCCACGCAGTCCTATCTGCCAGTGCGTTCGACGGCGATTGACCAGCAATGTCTGGAGCAGGCTGCGCAGGCATTACGTGCTGCCAAGCGCCCCGTTATCATTGCCGGCAATGGTGTGAGGATTTCTCAGGCCTATGAACAATTACAGGCTCTGGCAGAACGCGCGAATATTCCTGTTGTGACCTCTCCCTCTGGTAAAGGAACTTTTCCAGAAACACATCCTCTTGCCTTGGGTATTTACGGAACGTTTGGAACACCGGGTGCGAATGCTTGTGTCGCGCAGGCTGATCTTGTGCTCGTGGTAGGCTCAAAGCTTACGGCCTCAGACACCATTAATGAGCATCCTGATCTACTCAATGGAACGCGTCAGACCTTCGTTCAGATTGATATCGAATCAAAAAATACGTCCTGGACGTTTCCTGTCGAGAACATTATTGTCGGCGATGCGCAAGTGGCTCTCGCGCGTTTGTGCGATGTTTTGGATACTCAGTCTGAGGCAACGGACGGTGCTGGACTTGAGCGAGTTAAGCAATATCGCTCAGCGCATGGCCATTTTGATGGCCCGAGATTTACAGAGCAATCCCTGCCAATGCTGCCAGAACGACTGATCGCCGAGCTTCATCGGGTCTTGCCAGAGAACGCGATCGTTACCTGCGATGCCGGTGAAAACAGAATTTTCATGATGCGTTTTTATCAGACGAAACGCGCAGGCGGTTTCCTGCAGGCAGCAGGTGGGGGGCCGATGGGTTATGCAATTCCTTCGGCACTTGCCGTCAAGCTTCTCCACCCTGAGAAACCGGTGGTTGCTGTCTGCGGCGATGGCGGATTCTCAATGACGATGAACGGATTGATGACCGCCATAGAGGAAAATATTCCGATTATTACGGTTATTTTTAATAATCAAATGTTAGGCTGGTCAACGCATATTCGAGGCGCCTTTGGTGCCCAGTTCCATGATTTTGATCATGCTGCGATTGCCAGGGGGATGGGGTGTAACGGTTATAACGTCACCACTCCACAAGAGCTGGCCGACGCACTGAACCAAGCGATGTTATCCGATAAGCCGACCGTGATTGACGCAAAAATCTCTGGTGTTCTATCCTATAAAGACCTGATGTCGCCCCTGTCAGTGACAGAACCTAAAACATAGCCAGTCAGGCCTGAGGAGATTATTCAAACTGAATCCTGGCCTCCCGGATTAAATCCCTGCTGCGTGTTGTTTCAGCCAGGATGAATGCCGAGTATTCGGGACCAATTGCTTTACCTGGGATCATGCCCATTTCTGTGATTCGTTTTTGCACATCAGGCATCGCGACGATTTTTGCTGTTTCTCTGTAAAGCTTTTCGAGTATTGCGGGTGGTGTTGCCGCTGGTGCCATCACACCGATAAATGATTGCCAGACACAGTCTTTAAATCCTTGTTCCTGCATCGTGGGGATTTGTGGTGCAAGAGGAATGCGACTGTCTGTGGTGACGCCCAGTGGCCGTAATTTACCTGCCTGAATTTGTGGCCAAGCCGAGGCAAAGGTATCGAAAATAAAATCTACACGCCCTGCTAAAAGCTCTACCATGGCTGGCGCACTGCCTTTAAAAGCGATATGAACAATATCCAGTCCAGCGACGCGTTTAAATAGCTCGGCGGCCATGTGCGCGCTTGTGCCGTTGCCAAAGGAGCCGTAATTCAGTTTGCCAGGGTTCGCCTTGGCCGCTTTGATGATGTCATCAATACTGCGGTAAGGACTATCGTTTGGTACCACCAGTACGCTTGGTACGGTCACGATCAAACCAACAGGCGCAAAATCTCGCTGAACATCGTATTGAAGCGAGTGTTGCATTGTGATTGGAGCTAGTGCTGTATCAGGCGCCGTATTGACCAGCAGGGTATAGCCGTCTGCCAGACCTTTTGCGACGGAGGTGGCTGCAAGCGTTGCACTGGCGCCAGGTTTATTTTCAACAACAACAGACTGTCCAAGTGTTTCAGTATATTTTTGCGCCATCATCCTGGCTAGCGCATCGCCAGCACCGCCAGGTGTGTAACCAATCACGAGCTTGATTGCACGGTCAGGATAGGTTGCTTGAGCAAAAGTGGTGTTGGATAGCAAACCCAGTGTTAGACCACCGAGATTTAAGCTAGCCAGCGATAAGCCCGCCAGATAACGGCGACGTTGTGCTGAAAAATCGTTCTGAATCTTGGTGTTCACGTTTGTCTGCCTTCTTGTAATATATTTTTTAGTGAGTATACTCACTAAAAGCAATAAATCAATTAGAGATAAAAACTATGGTTGAGGGTATGCCTCACGCTTTCCAGGATACTGCTGCATCACAATCTCGGACTGCAACAATAGAGGCGCATGGGCCAGGATTCATGATTCGCCGGCTACAGCAAGTCTCAGTGTCCTTTTTTCATGACGAATTACGCCCATTGAATTTAACGCCTCTGCAGGCCACCGTGTTGCGGATCCTGGCGCTTGAGGATGGTCTGGATCAGGTTTCACTCGCGACAAGAGCTGTAGTTGATACCTCGACCATCAAGGATGTTGTGCAACGCCTTGAGCAGCACAGTGCGGTCACCCGGGTACGCAGTGAGTCAGACAAAAGAATGCAGCTGGTGCATCTAACAGAGCAGGGGCACGCTCTTTTGCTGCGTTCGCTTCCCTTGGCTCAGAGCGCAGCATCGCAACTACTCTCGCCACTGACCTCGCCAGAAAGAGCTGAGTTACTCAGGCTCGTGACAAAGCTAGTGCAGGCTCACAAACCTGAGTCACAACAGGGTGGTCGTGTCACCTGGCGCAGAAAGAATACTGCTATTAAAAAAATATCAAAATAATGACTGGAGATCAAAATGAAGATGTTTACAGCCCAACCCGTCAGACCAGAGCAGCCTAATTTTGCGGCTGAGATCTGTGACTTGAGCCTAAAAGGTGGCGTGACTGATGAGGAGTACGAGGAGCTTGAACGCGTGCTATCAATTTATGGTGTAGTGATCTTTCGTAATGATCAGCCGATGATTGATGATGATCAGGAGGCACTGATCAAGCGTTTTGGTCCACCAGTCAATAGCGTTCTTAAAACTAAAAAACCTGAAGACGGTGGGGTGGTAGAGCGTCCTCATTTCCTCGATATCGCAACTGTGGATGCAAACAATAATCCACTGGCCAAAGACAGTTTCGAGCATCTCTATCATTTGGGTAATCAATTATGGCATACCGATGGCACCCAGATCCAGCCACCCATTCGGGTCACGATGCTGTCTGCCAGAGTCTTGCCACCTGTTGCCCCCGATACGCAATATGCTGATATGCGTGCGGCTTGGGATGCTTTGCCTGAGGAGGATAAAAAACGGCTTGAAGGGCTCCAGGTCGAGCACAGTATTTTTGTATCCAGAGCAAAGGTCGGTTTGACTGACTTTCCAGCCGAGGCCGCAAAGCTCAGGCCTCCTGTTGTGCATCCACTCATTAGAACGCATCCCAAAACAGGAAGGAAATCACTATATCTGGCCTCCCATGCTTCGCACATTATCGGTTGGGATAAGGCCAAAGGTGAGGCATTGTTAGAGGAGCTGATTAAATTTGCTACGCAGCCCCAGTTTGTTTATGCCCATAAATGGAAGACTGGTGATCTTGTCATGTGGGACGATAGTTTCACCATGCACCGCGCAATGCCTTATGACGCTCCGTATCCCAGAAAGATGCGCTGGAGCGGTGCCCAAGAATTGTTTCCTGTTTAACGAGGCTCACAATGGGACGCGATATTCAGCACGCTTACAGCATTGCAGATTTACGTGAGATCGCTCAACAGAAATTACCTAAAGGTCTGTTTGAGTTCATGGACCGTGGAACCGAGGATGAACTTGCACTGAAACGAAATCGTGCAGCATTTGAGCGGATCTGTTTACGCCCCAGGGTGCTGGTAGATGTTTCAGGCCGAAAGCTGCAATGCAAGTTCGCTGGTCGGGAAAGTGCAATGCCTTTAGCCGTGGCTCCAACGGGTGCTGCTGGTCTGCTCAGTTTTGATGGTGAAATCGCGATTGCCCGTGCCGCTGCAAAACTCGGAATCCCCTTTACTTTGTCTACAGCCTCTTTCACACCGATGGAGCGGGTCGCCGATGAGGCGGGAGGCCGCCTCTGGTTTCAGCTCTATATGTGGCCAGATCGTGCAATGTCATATCAGCTTGTCGACCGTGTCAAAGCAGCCGGCTATGAGGCGTTAATTGTGACGGTTGATACGGCGGTGACACCGAACCGTGAGTACAACCGCAAGAATGGTTTTACGCTGCCGATGAAAATCACTCGTAATAACGCGATCGATGTTGCGAAACATCCTGAGTGGTTTTTTAAAGTCTTTCTCCGTTATCTTCTGCGCTCAGGTATTCCAACTCTTGAGAATTATCCAAAAGAATACCGCCAGCGCTTAAGTGAAAAACGTCCAGGCCATCAATCAGGCTTGCCAAAGAGCGACTCGGTGAGCTGGGATGATTTACGTGAGTTAAGAAAGCGCTGGAAAGGCAACCTGATGGTCAAAGGGATTCTTCATCCCGCGGATGCGCAAGTCGCCCTGGAGTGTGGAGTTGATGCGATTGTCGTTTCGAATCACGGCGGACGCAATCTTGACTCCTCGATTGCTCCAATCGATGCTTTGCCAGAGATCGTTGCGACTGTAAATGGTCGAGTCGATGTTTTTATGGATAGCGGAATTCAGCGGGGCAGTGATATTTTCAAGGCGATCGCACTCGGAGCTAAAGCAGTATTTGCCGGGCGTGCACCGTTATGGGGTGTTAGCGCAGCAGGTGAGAGTGGTGCCTATAAGGCGCTAGATATTTTGCGCGAAGAGCTAGATCGCATCATGGGTTTTACTGGTTGCGTTACTCTGGATGATATTAATCAAAGCCTGTTGTGGTTTGAACATCATTCATCCAGAGCTGGGTCTTAAGTTCTAACTATTCAATCAGCCCTTAAGCAATATAGGTTTCAAGCACACCTATTTGAGAAACTTCCGCGCGAACGACGTCACCCGACTGAAGATAAAAAGCCATGGGATCTGGTCGACCAATCGCAACGCCTTCTGGTGAGCCAACAGTAATCAGATCGCCGCGCGCCAGTCCCATTTTGGACCAATGTGAAACCAGTGCTGGAAAGGAAAAAATTAAATCACTACAACTGGCTTCTTGTCTCGGTTCGCCATTTACTGTTAGTTTGACATTCAGCACAGACGGATCAGGCACCTCGTCCGCTGTTAGTATCCAGGGTCCGAGAGGACCGAGTTCAGGATAGTTTTTACCCAGTAGGATCGATTGGTTTGCCATTTCCTTTCGTTGCATTTCACGAGCAGAAAGGTCGTTGAGAATGGTGTAGCCAAAAATTGCTTTCAGTCCTGCTGCTTCGTCCACATTGAGTGCTTGGGATCCAATCACGGCTGTCGCTTCGACCTCATAGTCAAACCATTCACAACCCGCTGGTCGGTGCACGGTTGAGCGCGTTGGGACCATTGAACTGGCAAGCTTAATGAAGCCCATCGGTATTTCGCTATGTAATTTAGCGCCTTGTTTAGTCCAATATTCTAGTGTTTCAGCCCGGTGTGCGGCAAAATTTCTTCCGCCTGCGATACAGTTACGAACATTAATCGGCGTCATCCACGGTGTATCAATTTCCTTGAGGAACCAGTTGCTTTGACCTTGGTTTTGAGCCCACTCAAGAATCGCATAGGCCTGAGATAAAACAGTTTCTCCACCATCAATAAAGCCATCCATGCTCGTAGGGAAATGCTTGTACTTGCCCGATGCAACTGCGGCAGACTGTAAATCCAGTACTGTAAGCATGCCAGCTTGCTCGCATACGATACCGAGTCGCTCTTCGCCCTGAGGCCCCTGATAACGTCCTATTTTCATTTTTATGTCTCCTTGGTGATACGTGTTTGAGAGTATAAAACCCTTAGTGAACTGTCAATGACCCACGTCCAGAGGGCATACGCTTTTCAACAATGGTGAGCGGCGTGCTATAACGAAAAAATAAAAATACTAGATTCGTGGAGATTGAAAATGAAAGTCAGAAAAACCTTTTTATCGGCGCTTGTCCTGTTGGCTGGTTTATCAGGATTGACTCAACAAGTTTCGGCTGAAACTTATCCCTCGCGAGCAATCAAAATTATTGTTCCATACGCACCTGGAGGCGGAGCGGATTCTTTTGCTCGGTTAGCCGCACCAGATTTGGAAAAAATCCTTGGTGTCACCTTAGTCATCGAAAATTTGAGTGGTGCCAACACTGCAATCGGTGCGCAGTCCATGGCGAGGTCCAAGCCAGATGGCTACACGCTGATGTTCACCACGGACTCCACAGCTGTTGCAAATCCCTTGCTCTATAAAAGTCTGACTTATAAGCCTGAGGATTTAGTGCCGGTAGGTACCTTGAACGAGGTTGGGCTTGGTATTGTTGTGGCTGATAAATTACCCGTTAAAACATTCAAAGAGTTGGTTGAATACACCAGGAACTATAAGGGCAATCTTGCTTATGGCTCTTACGGTCTTGGAAGTCAGGCTCACATGATGGGGGAGGCCTATAACAAAGTAACTGGCTCAAACTTGGTCCATGTTCCTTACAAGGGCTCCGCACCCGCAGTCACCGATGTGATGGCAGGCCAGGTCTTGTTTACCTTTCCCGCCTTGATCACCGTACGCGGTAATATTCAGGCAGAAAAAATCAGAATGCTCGCCGTGACCAGCAGCACACGTTTACCAAGCCTGCCTGATGTGCCGACGTTCAAAGAATTAGGGTATGAAAAAATGTCTGTTGGTGCCTGGTATGGTTATTTTGCTCCTAAAGAAACGCCAGCCGCAGTGATTAAAACTTTTAACGATGCGTTGGCTAAGCTGCTCAAGGACAAGACCTTTGTGGATAAGCTCATTGAACGTGGGGCGATTCCTTTAGCGAGTACGCCTGAAGAGATGACGCGTTTGATCGAAAAAGAAAAAAAGTTTATTGCCGAAGTGTTGCAGATGACTCAGATCACAGTGGATGAGTAAGGCCAATGATGAGCTTTTTATATGTTCGTCTTTTGACCATACGCTTTGTTTACTTAATAGCGGGTATGTTGTCTGTATCTTTTGGCTTCGTATCGCTAGCAACGGCTGCCTATCCGGACAAACCAATTCGCATGATTGTCCCTTTCGCTCCGGGAGGAGGTACCGATCAGATCTCCCGCGCGTTGGGAGCGGGTATGGCAAAGGAGCTCGGACAGGCGGTAGTGATTGAAAATAAACCGGGTGCAGGCACTGTAATTGGTATGGATACAGTAGCCAGGGCCTCACCTGATGGTTACACAATTGTGATGGCAACTTTTGCTCATGCAGTTAATCCAGGGTTGCAAACAAAATTACCCTACGATAATGATTTGTCCTTTGCGCCAATCGCTTTAGTGGCTAGAGGACCAAATGTTCTTGCTGTTCGGACAGAAAGTCCTTTTGGGTCCGTTGCTGATGTGCTTGACGCGGCTCGCGCGAAACCTGGCTTATTAACCTACGCCTCTCAGGGTAACGGTACCTCGGCGCACTTGGCAGGCGAAATGTTTGTCAATCTTGCACGAGTCGAACTGACGCATATACCTTACCGGGGGGCTGGTCCAGCGATGACGGACTTACTCGGGGGGCAGGTTGATTTATTTTTTGGGACAGCTGCAGCGGTCTCTCCACTTGTGACGAGCGGAAAGTTGCGTGCACTGGCGGTGACAAGTGCCGAATCTTCCGTGGCTTTTAAAGATGTGCCGCCTGTGAGTAAAACAGTGCCGGGATATGCCGTTGAAAGTTGGTATGGCCTTTATGCTCCTGCTGGAACACCGGAAAATGTAATCACAATTCTTGGTGCAGCCGTTGCGCGTGCGGTTAAAGCGCCTGAGTTTATTAAAAAGACTGAACATGAAGGTTTGACAATCATGGTCGGTACGCCCTCGGAGTTGCAATCCTATGTGCAAGGTGAGCAGGCCCGCTGGAAAAAAATCATTACTGAAAACAAAATTCAATTTTAATCATTGAGTAGTCTGGAGATTTGAATGGAATATAAATTAATCGCTATGGATGTGCAGTCATCGATTGCAACAATCACCTTTAATCGCCCAGAAAAACGTAATGCCATGAGTGATGATATGCGTACGGAGTTTATTCACGCTCTGGAGCATATTTCAGCGGACAAGGGAATTCGTGCGCTGGTGATTACGGGCTCAGGAAAAGGTTTTTGTGCGGGCGGCGACATTGCCGGTATGGAAAAACGCATGAGCGCACCTTCAGGCGAAATCGCCTTCAATGGCTGGCACAGGCAGCAACGCGTGCACCATACTCAAACACTGCTTCACACAATGCCAAAACCAACCATCGCGGCGGTAAATGGCGCGGCCTCCGGTTTGGGTGCTGATACTGCCTTGGCTTGTGATTTTCTGATCGGTAGTGAGTATGCCAGCTTCACCTGGTCATATATCAATCGCGGAATTATTCCTGACGGCGGTGGCATGTATTTGCTGCCTCGCCGAGTGAGTCTTTCGATGGCGAAACAACTTATTTTTTCTGGTCGGAAAGTCGATGCAGAGGAGGCGTTTTCTCTGGGAATTCTGGATCGTAAAACGACGAGTGCCGAATTGTTGCCGCAGGCCCAGGCCTGGGCCAAAGAGTTGAGCAAAGGTTCTGCAACTGCACTCGCGCTGTCCAAGACGATCCTGAATCAGTCCTATGAATCAACCGCCCACCAGGTATTTGCCCAAGGTAGTCAGGCGCAAGGTATTTGCTATACAAGCACTGAACATCGCAATGCGGTGCTAGCTTTTCTCGAATCCAATAGCAAAAAAGGGTGATGCGTGATGAATGCTATATCCCGTTTAATGAGACCGCAGCGCGTTGCAGTGATTGGCGCTTCGGCTGACACTACAAAAACAGCCGGCCGTCCAGTCTCTTATTTGCTTAAACACGGGTTTGCAGGTGAGGTCTATCCAGTTAATCCAAAAGCCTCTGAGATTTGTGGACTGACTTGTTATCCGGATATCGCATCATTGCCATCGGTGCCAGATGTCGGAATTGTTTTGCTGGGTGCTGAGCGTGCGTTTCAAGCGGTTAAGGATCTTGCACAGATGGGCTGTACCGCTGCCATAGTATTAGCGAGCGGTTACACAGAAGTCGGTGAGGAAGGCGCAAGACGTCAGGCAGAGTTGATCGAGGCCGCAGGGACTATGCGTATTCTGGGTCCCAACACCATTGGGCTGGTCAATATTACAGACGGCATCGTGCTCTCTGCCTCAGGTGCCTTGGAGATGGATCATTTTCCCTCAGGCGCAGTTAGTGTTGTTTCTCAAAGTGGCGGGATCCTGGGATCGCTTTTGTCGCGCGCTGCCGCACGTGGGATCGGTCTGTCCAAACTGGTCTCAACCAGTAACGAGGTTGATCTTGAGCTTGCGGACTTTATTGATTGGCTGATTGAAGATGATGCGACAAAGGTCATTGCTTTGTATGTGGAGTCGGTCAGAAATACTGAAAAATTTCGTCAGGCAGCTTTGCGAGCTGCTGTGGCTGGCAAACCAATAGTCGCTTTCAAGATCGGTCGCTCTGAAGCCGGTGCTAAAGCCGCGATTTCTCATACTGGTGCACTAGCCGGTGCAGATCGTATGTATGACGCTCTATTTAAACAAGTTGGCATCATACGCGCCAATAGTTTTGATGAGTTGCTCGACATCCCCGCAGCACTAGCCACAGGTCGAAAACTGCATGGCAATCGTGTGGCAATCCTGACCTCAACAGGCGGCGCCGGAACACTGGTTTCGGATGCCTTGGGTGTTTCAGGCTTTGCAACGCCAGCGCCAGACGAAATTACTGCCGGTGAATTGCGTGCCCTGCAAAATGGTGACCACGCGGCCCTGGATCGCAACCCGATTGATGTGACGCTTGCAGGTCTGAAACCAGATCTCCTGAAAGGTGCAATCAGCTCCTTGCTGCGCAGCCAGACCTATGATGCGCTGGTAGTGATTGTTGGTGCCTCGGGCTTGGCGATGCCTGAGTTGATGTCCAACGCGATTAATAGCTGTCTGGGTTCAACGGATAAGCCCGTGATTGCTTATATTAGCCCGCATGCACCAAAAATCGGCGCATTATTGACGCAAGGTGGTGTGCCAGCATTCTCAGCACCTGAAAGCTGTAGTGCTGCCTTAGGCGCAATGTTGCAAGCAGGGCAGTGCAAAGCACACACTCATGCTGAAATAACGGTTCCTGAAGTAACACTTGATGGCCTTGCGCAAGGCGCGCTCGACGAGGCACAGGCAAAACAATTATTTTCCAAATTTGGCATTGCCTGTGTCAATGAGCTTGTTGTGACGACGCCAGGAGAGGCCAGGCAGGCCGCGAGTTCTTTAGGAAATCGAGTCGTGCTTAAGATCCTTTCCTCTGAAATACTACATAAGAGTGATATGGGTGGTGTGGCTGTCAATCTCAATGCTGAGCAGATTGGTGAACGCCTTGAAAAGATGGTTGTAGCAGTCCATGCCAAGGCAGGCATTACGCCAAATCAATTTCTGGTTCAGGAAATGGTGACTGGTGGGACTGAGTTAATTCTCGGTATGCATCGTGATCCACTGGGCACGGCTATTTTGCTGGGTATGGGAGGCGTGACAGCAGAGCTACTGAAGGATACGACCATGCGCTTGTTGCCAACTCAAGGCGGGCTCTCTGCGGAAATCGCGCGTGAAATGGCGATGGAGCTTAAAACCTGGCCTTTGCTTGACGGCTATCGTGGTCGACCCCCTGCCGATGTGGATGCCTTGGTCGCAGCGATTGTTTCTTTTTCTGCAATGGTTGCCCAGCTTGGTGAGCGATTAACAGAAGCAGAAATTAATCCGCTCTTTGTTTTAGAGCGGGGGCATGGGGTCAGGGCCGCTGATGGGATTGCGGTATTCAATCCCGCGGAACAAACCACTTAGGCTGTCTTTTCTCTTTAAAAGAAGCAGTTCCCTCGGCGGCTTCTGCCGTTTGTCTGACTTGTGCATGCTCTTTGACCAACACGTCAAAGAGCCCGTCCTCAAGCAAGGCCTCGGCAACCGCCAGAATCCTGACTTTACTGATCGAAACGGCCTGTGGACCGTTCATCAATATGGCATCAATGAGTTCGTGACTAGCTTGCTGTAATTCTTCTGGTGCATAGACCTCATGCACCAATCCAATTTCCCGCGCAGTATGAGCACCAAATTTTTCACAGGTTAAGGCGTAGCGTCTGAGGTTTCTGGTGCCGATGGCTTGAATGAGTTGCGGGAAAATAATTCCGGCCATTAGTCCCCAGCGGGCTTCTGAAATCCCGAACAGCGCATTTTCACTTGCCAGCACAATATCGCATGAAGCGATAATGCCTGTCCCACCTCCGATGCAGGCACCTGTGACCAGTGCGATGGTCGGGATGGGTAATTCGTTTAATCTACGAACGGCTTCGGCGGTTATTCTCGAGGCCTTGTCATTGCCTGCGGGATCAGTTTTTCCCACCCCGGAGATCCAGGCCAGGTCAGCGCCTGCTTGAAAATGTTTACCTTGACCCTGTAATACAACGACGCGCAGTCCTGATTGAGTCGCCAGATGATCCATGGCCTCATGAAGCCCGTCAAGCATATCGCCGTTATAGGCGTTATTGACTTCAGGTCGATTGAGAGTAAGGGTTGCGACACCACGCTGATCCAGTTCATATAAAACCGTGTTATTACCAAAACTTATTTTCATTCTTTTGTCTCCTGCGTTATTTTTATTATTATAGTCACTCATAGTGATGGCTAATTTCCAGAGGATTGATATGACTAAAGATGCAGCTTTTAATAAAAATCCTCAAGCTTTGCGTGCCACGGAGCAACCTCTTGTCGATGATATCCGCCTACTCGGACGTATTCTGGGTGATGTGATTCGTGAACAAGACGGGGCAGAAATTTTCGACTTAATTGAGAAAGTTAGAAAACTCTCTGTCGCCTTCCATCGCGAGGTCGATCAACAGGCCAATAAAGATCTTAAAAAACTATTAAAAAGTTTATCGGGCGAGCGCGCAGTTCAGGTGCTCAGGGGCTTTACTTATTTCAGCCACCTGGCAAACCTTGCCGAGGATCGTCATCATATCCGGCGCCGCGCATTCTATGAGAGAACAGGCCGCTATCAAGACGGCAGTATCGAAGTTTTGATGAAAAAAATGCATGCGGCTGGCATAAGCGCTAAACAAATTTCGCAATCACTTGAAACCTCGCTGGTCTCACCCGTGCTGACCGCGCATCCAACCGAAGTGCAAAGAACCAGTATCCTTGAGGCCGAGCGGGATATTTCCAATCTGTTGACTGAACGCGATCTGATCAAAGCACTGGCGCAAGGACCTGCGGCTAAAAAGGATGTGCTCGCGAACAAAGAATTACTGGAAAATGAAAAGCGGATACACGCCCGGGTGCTGCAGTTATGGCATACCCGTTTGCTTCGTTTTACCAAGCTTACTGTTGCAGATGAAATTGAAAACGCACTGTCGTATTATGAATCGACTTTTCTGCGTCAAATTCCCAAAATATATGCGCAGCTTGAACAAGAGTTACCGGGTCAAAAGATTGCTAACTTTTTAAAAATGGGCCAATGGATTGGAGGTGATCGTGATGGCAATCCCAACGTCACGGCGCAAACACTGGATTACGCCATTTCGCGTCAAGCTGAACTGGTCTTGCGGCATTATCTGACCGAAGTACATTATCTGGGCAAAGAGCTCTCTGTTTCAGCCTTGCTTTTAAATTTTTCAGATGAAATGCTGGCCCTGGCACAAGCCTCGCCCGATGCAAATGAACATCGTCAGGATGAGCCTTACAGACGGGCACTGACTGGGATTTATTCAAGATTGGCGGCTACGCTTAAACAGCTTACAGGTGCTGATGCCGCACGTCATGCGGTGCCTCCACAGAATCCTTATCCAGATGCGGTTGAGTTTTTATCTGATCTGAGAACGATCGAGAATTCATTAGGCGAGCAGAATGCTCACGCATTATCAGATAGGCGCTTGCATGCCTTGATCCGCGCGGTTGAAGTATTTGGCTTTCATCTTGCTACGGTCGATTTAAGGCAGAGTTCTGACAATCATGAGCTTGTGATTGCTGAGCTATTGAAAGTTGCCGGTATTGAATCAGACTATTCATTGCTTGACGAATCCCAAAAGCGTTCGAGGTTATTGTCACTGTTAAATGATGCCCGTCCATTAAGAGTGATCGGCTGGGAATATTCGGACTGGACAAAATCAGAGCTGGCTATTTTTGAAATGGCCAGGCAAATGCGCCAGTCCTTTGGTCGTGACGCGATCAGACATTACATCATTAGTCATACTGAAACAGTCAGTGATTTGCTTGAAGTTCTTCTGTTGCAAAAGGAATGTGGCTTGATGCTCGGTAGTTTTGAGCAGCATGCGTTGGTGGATTTGATTGTTGTGCCGCTTTTTGAAACGATAGAGGATCTTCGTAACGCCGCAGCGATCATGCGAGATTTTTATGCCTTACCAGGTATCGCGTCGCTTGTGCAACGCTCGGGTGCCGAGCAAGATATCATGCTGGGTTATTCGGATAGCAACAAGGATGGAGGGATTTTTACCAGCAACTGGGAACTCTATTGCGCAGAGATTGCGCTGGTTGAATTATTTGAGGTCCTGGAGCGTGATTTCGGTATACGGCTGCGTTTATTTCACGGACGAGGTGGCACGGTTGGACGTGGAGGCGGTCCAAGCTACGAGGCTATCCTGGCTCAGCCACCGGGTACGGTACGCGGCCAGATCAGGTTGACAGAGCAGGGCGAGGTCATTGGCTCCAAATACGCTAATCCTGAGATTGGCAGACGCAATCTGGAAACTCTGGTGGCGGCGACCCTGGAGGCGACTCTCTTGAAACCTTCTAAACCTGCGACACGTGTTTTTCTAGAAACTGCTGCAACCCTCTCTGAAGCCAGTATGGCAGCGTACAGAAAACTTGTATATGAGACGCCAGGTTTTGCCGAGTATTTTTTTAGCGCGACACCCATCAGGGAAATCGCCAAGCTCAATATCGGATCGCGTCCGGCAAGCCGCAAACCTAGTCAAAAAATTGAGGACTTGCGCGCAATTCCCTGGGGGTTTAGCTGGGGACAATGCCGTCTAACCTTGCCAGGCTGGTATGGTTTCGGTTCGGCGGTAGAAAGCTTATTGTCGCAGGGTGATGTGGCGCATGGCAAAGCAGCGCTCAGTCTATTGCAAAAGATGTATAAAACCTGGCCTTTTTTCCGAACGCTTTTATCGAATATGGATATGGCACTTGCCAAAAGCGATATTGCGCTGGCATCACGCTATAGCGAACTAGTGCCCGATATGCGTTTACGCAAGCGAATTTTTAGTGCTATCGAAGCCGAGTGGCAGAAAACGATCGATGCACTTGGCAAGGTTACAGGCGAGAAGCAGCGGCTTGCAAACAATCCGGCGTTAGCCAGATCGATTCGCAACCGTTTTCCGTATATTGATCCTCTTCATCATCTGCAGGTAGAGTTGATCCGGCGTTATCGCGAAGGTGATGAGGATGAAAGAGTGCAACGCGGCATCCATATTGCGATCAATGGAATTGCCGCGGGCCTGAGAAACACAGGTTAAAGCATTAATTATCCGCTTTGATATCTGCCGCTTTGATCACCTCGCCATAACGTTTGAAATCAATTGCGATTTCTTTGCTGAATTTTTCAGGCGTGCCTGGCGAGGCTTCGATACCAAGCGTTTCGAGTTTTGCGATCACCTCTGGGGTGGTTAATACCACGTTAAGTTCTTTGTTGAGATAGTCGACTACTGGACGGGGGGTCTTGCTCGGAGCGAAAATACCGACCCAGCCGCTTGCTACGAAATCTTTGACACCGCTTTCCATGAAGGTCGGTACATCGGGAAGGGATGCTGCACGTTTTTCACTTGAAACTGCGACGGCATTCAGGCGTCCGGATTTGATATAAGAGTATCCTCCCGCAACAGCTGTAAACACCAGAGGGATGACGCCAGCCTGTACGTCAATCATTGCTTGTCCACCGCCCTTATAAGGAACGTGAACAAGTTTTGAACCGGTCTGCTGATTGAGCAATTCGACGGCGATGTGTTGCGGACTGGCTACTCCCGAGGAACCAAAATTAATTGTTTTACCTGGCTGTTTCGAAAGTGCAATGATTTGTTGAAGTGTTTGTGCTTCGAATTTTGGATAGGCGAGCAAGATCAGGATTGTTTCGCCAATTTTTCCTATCGGCGTCAGATCCTTGAGCGTATCGAGAGGCATCGACGTAAAAATGTGAGGGTTGATCACAATCGTGCCATCAAAACCAAGAACAAGGGTGTAGCCGTCTGGTTCGGAATTTGCAACCATGGCGGCACCGATATTTCCTGAGGCGCCTGGTTTATTTTCAACAACGATAGTCTGTCCGATACGACGTGATAATTGATCGGCAATCAAACGCCCGCTCGTATCAGTTACACCACCTGGGG
Source organism: Burkholderiaceae bacterium (assembly GCA_036725985.1). Taxonomy (GTDB): domain Bacteria; phylum Pseudomonadota; class Gammaproteobacteria; order Burkholderiales; family Burkholderiaceae_B; genus Zwartia. Next base: position 93,370 of record DAIMDD010000009.1, on the reverse strand, counting down.
CGAAAGGCACAATGAGTCGAATGGGTTTGTTTGGATAGTTGCTTTGCGCACCAACGCAGGCCGAGGCTGCAAGCAGGTAGCTCCCTAAAAAAAACACCAGCAAGCGTGAGACTTTTTTTAAATTGATTGTGAGCATGATTTTTCCTGTTTGTTTCTTTGACTAATTTTTAATGGATCAATTGATTATTCAGTTTTTGTTTAATTGCTTGTGGACGAAAGATACAAGTCCGCCCGCCTCAATGATTCCCTGGATATATGGAGGAAAAGGTTTTGCCTGAAAGTGTGCTCCGTTCACTGTAAATTGCCCCTTCGCAACATCAGCATCAATCACATCTCCGTTTTTCACAGCCGATACGATCTCCGGACATTCAAATACAGGCAGTCCGATATTGATCGCATTACGATAGAAAATGCGGGCAAAGTTCGTCGCAATAATGCACGAAATCCCAGCTGCTTTAATGGCGATCGGGGCATGTTCGCGCGAAGACCCTGTACCAAAATTATCGCCTGCAATGATGACATCGCCTGAACGGACGCGATGAATAAAAGTCGGATCGAGTCCTTCCAGGCAATGAGGGCCAAGCTCTTCAGGTGTATAGAGGTTGAGGTATTTGCCAGGCAAAATGACATCCGTATCGATGTGTGCCCCAAACAAGTGGATCTTGCCAGTTGTTCGACTCATGGTGTCTCCTTTCGACCAGCCTGTGGAGCAATAGTCTGTGGGTCGACTATTTTGCCAGCAATGGCGGCAGCGGCAGCGACCCAGGCGTTAGCCAGGTAAACTTTTGCGTCGCTATGACCCATACGACCTTTAAAGTTTCGATTGGTCGTGGAGATGGCGGTTTCTCCCGCACCTAAAATGCCCATATGCCCACCAAAGCAGGCACCACAAGTGGGTAAGGAGATGCCAGCGCCCGCAGCTGACAGGATTTCAAGTAAGCCCTCCCGAGCTGCTTGCCGATATATCGCGCTAGTTGCCGGGACGACAATGAGTCTCACGTTAGGCGCAATGGTGTTTCCCTGCAAAACCTCTGCGGCCTGTCTCAGGTCAGTGATCGTGCCGTTAGAGCAATTGCCGATATACACCTGATGAACAAATGTTTCAGCAATTCCAGAAATAGGTAAGCCATTGGCAGGTGAGGGAGGTACTGCGACTAGAGGAGTGAGTTGCTCAAGGTCAATCGTATGATGTGCTAAATACTTGGCATCATGATCCGCTATGACAGGCTCTTGGGCTTTCCAGCCTGTTTGTTGGATGTAGCTGGCAACCTGATCGTCATATTCAAATACGCACGTGTCGGCGCCCGCTTCGACGGCCATATTCGCAATGGCCATGCGTTCGTCGATATTGAGACAGGATAAACCGCTGCCACCAAATTCAAGCGCTGCGTTCAGGGCACCATCGACCCCGATTTTTGCGATCAAACTTAAAATGATGTCCTTACCCGTGACGAAACGTCCTGGCTGCCCGCTTAACTCTATCCTGATGGAGGGAGGCACTTTGACCCAGAGTTCGCCGGTTGCAATGACACCCGCCAGATCGGTTGATCCAAAACCTACACCGCAAGCGTTTAAGGCACCTGCTGTGCAGGTGTGGGAGTCTGCGCCAAAAATCAACCCTCCCGGACCGACTTTACCGAGTTCTGGTAAGAGGGCGTGTTCGATTCCATGTCGGCCGGACTCATAAAAATTTTTAATTCCAAATTTATTCCCAAACCCTCTTAATAAATTAATCGCGTCTGCACTCGTGACGTCTTTAGGAGGTGAAAAATGATCGGCGACCAGCACGACTTTTTCTGAGTCAAACAGGCGACTTACTCCCATTTTTTTTAATTGTTCAACGGTAATCGTTCCACTCGTGTCATTGAGCAAAACAACATCCGGTGTGAGGATCTCAATATCTCCAGCACGTGCCCCACCGGATTGGGAGTGCGACGCGAATATTTTCTCTGTCATAGTCAAGCCCATGACCTCTCCTTGTTATTCAGCTGGCATCTGTAACACTGTCAGGTTTAACTGTCTCGTATCACTGCCGATTTTGTTTTTTATGTTTATATTGTCATATTACTCACAAATTACTGGAAAATAATGAGCGCTGCACAGACCTTGCGAAAACGACTCCTTAGCCCTGAAATCATGGTGATTCCTGGCGGGGGCTCGCCTATTGAACTCAGGCAAATAGAGGCTGCAGGGTTCGAGGCAGGCTATGTGAGTGGCTACGCAACGGCTGCTGCTCGTTATGGTGAGCCAGATATCGGCCTGATTGCCTATGCGGATATAGAAAATGCTGTGCATGCCATCAGGCGTGTGACGACTCTGCCACTGATCGTTGACTGCGATACAGGCTATGGTGATGTAGCCAACGTCGTGCGGACTGTTAGAGGGATGGAGTTACTCGGTGTCGCTGCGATCCAGATCGAAGATCAAGCCTGGCCAAAACGCTGTGGTCATATGGATAACAAGATTGTCGAGTCACGTGAGGTGGCTGTGAGAAAGATCCGTGCAGCCGTTGCTGCGCGTAACAACCCCGAAACACTCATCGTTGCGCGAACTGATGCCCGCGGACCAATGGGCATGGCAGAGGCTCTGGAGCGTTGCAATTTATTCAAACAAGCGGGTGCCGATATTCTTTTTGTCGATGGTCCACAGTCGCTTGAGGAGCTTGAGCAGATCGGTCGTGAGTTACCAGGACCCTTGCTCGCTAATATGTCTGAGACTGGTTTGACACCGTTGCGCTCTGCCACGGAGCTGCAACAAATGGGGTTTGCGATTGCTTTGTTTCCGAGCAGTACTGTACGCCTGACGATCAAGGCTGTTGATGACTTTCTGACGGACTTGAAAAAGACTGGGGACTCCCGCGCCTGGGTCGATAAAATGGCTTCTCTGGAGCAAACGAATAGTGCCTTGGGACTAAATCAGATTCGTCAGTTTGAGCAAGCCTTACTGTCCAAAGAAAAGTAGTCTGCTGCCAAGCCTGCAAGGATTACTGTCCCAGCCGGTGATCCTTGAATTGCTCACGAAGCGTTAATTTCATCAGCTTGCCTGTCGCGGTGAGAGGCATTTTATCGATAAAGGTTATATCGTCCGGTATCCACCATTTTGCAACCTTACCGTCAAAGAACGCGAGGATGTCTTGTTTGAGCGCGTCGTCGTCCTGTGTAATTTCAGGTTTTTTAACTACGACTAAAAGTGGACGCTCATCCCATTTTGGATGAGGGACAGAAATGCAGGCGGCAATTAAAACAGCAGGATGTGCAATCGCGACGTTTTCCAGATCAATCGAAGAGATCCACTCTCCGCCTGACTTAATCACGTCTTTGCTGCGATCAGTGATCTGCATGTTGCCGTCCGCATCGATGGTGCAGACATCTCCTGTTGGAAACCAACCGTCAACCAGGGGTGATTGCTCTGCGAGATAATAGTTGCTGATGACCCAGGAGCCTTTGACCATCAGGTCACCGAAGGCCTTTCCATCATGAGGAAGTCGCATGCCTTTGCCATCGACGATTTTCATCTCAATACCATAAAGCGATTTGCCTTGTTTTTGCAGAATATGCGCTTGCTCAGCTTTTGTTTTTTTGAAGTCTGTAGCTTTTAAACCAGCAACGGTACCAATAGGGGAGAGTTCGGTCATGCCCCAGGCGTGAACAACCTGAACACCATACTCACTAAAAGACTCCATCATGGCGGGCGGGCAAGTCGAACCACCTATGACAGTTCTTTTGAAACTGTGGAAAGAGCGTTTGTTGTCCTTGACGAATTGCAGCAGCCCAGCCCAGATAGTCGGCACCCCTGCGGACATGGTGACGTGTTCGGTATCTATTAATTCGAACAGGGATTCGCCATCGAGTTTGGCGCCAGGAAAAACAAGCTTAGCGCCTGTCAGCGGACAACTGTATGGTGTGCCCCAGGCGTTGACATGAAACATTGGCACAACGGGCATGATGACTTCAGCACTGGAAATGCCCAGAGAGGCTGGTAAGGCAGAGGCATAGGCATGCAGTATGGTTGAGCGGTGGCTATAGAGTGCCCCCTTTGGGCGACCAGTTGTACCAGACGTATAGCACAAGGCAGAGGCCGCATATTCATCAAAAACAGGCCACTGATAATCTCCTGTCTCTTGTGAAATAAGCGTTTCGTAACAAGCTAATTGAACGGCCTGGGTGACAGGCATTTTGTCCTCATCGCTCAGGCAGATCCAGCGCCGAACTGTCGGACACTGAGGAATCATTTTTGCTATCAAAGACAAAAAACTAATATCAAAAAAAATCACTTTGTCTTCAGCGTGATTAATGATGTAAGAGATTTGTTCTTCGAACAGACGAGGGTTGATCGTATGACATACCGAGCCACTGCCGGAGATTCCATAATAGAGTTCCAGATGCCGATAGCCGTTCCAGGCGAGTGTCCCGACTCGATCACCGGGCGTGACACCGAGCCTGGTAAGCATTTGTGCGACCCGACGCGCACGTTTCTCGCAGTCAGCATAGGTGTAGCGGTGAATATCCCCTTCCGTTCGGCGCGAGACTATTTCAGTGTCACCGTAATTGTTTTTTGCGTGCGTAAGCAAACTGGAGATCATCAGCGGCTGAGTCATCATCTGACTCATCAGTAAGGCGTTCGATGCGATGGTTGTTGTCATCCTTGCTCTCCTCAGTTGCTCGTGATCTTGAGTATTTTAATTTTTCAAAGTTCTAACGCGGTGTCATACGAATCGCCCCATCCAGACGAATCGTCTCACCGTTGAGCATTGGATTCTCGAGGATATGTAAAGCTGTCATCGCAAATTCATCAGGGTGACCCAGTCTGGCCGGGTGCGGGACTGAGGCACCTAAAGAGGCTTTGACTGGTTCGGGTAGTCTGGCCAATAACGGCGTATCAAAGATACCTGGTGCGATCGTGCAGACTCGGATATTGCGCTGAGCCAGATCGCGCGCTGCAACCAGCGTCATGCCCACAATGCCTGCTTTAGCGGAGGCATAGGGAACCTGACCAATCTGTCCTTCATAGGCGGCAACGGAAGCAGTTAACACGCAGGCCCCACGCTCGTTATCGATGAGCTCGTTTTTTGCCATCCTTACCGCAGCAAGTCTCAGTGCATTAAAAGTACCGATCAAGTTCACACGAATAATATCTTCGAATTTTTCGAGAGAACCTGGGGTCCCATCTTTTTCTACAAGTCTTAAAGCTCCGCCGTAGCCTGCACAGTTAATCAATGCACGTAATGGTGCCAGTGACTCAGCGACATCGTAGACATGATTCATCTGCTCAGGATTGCAGACGTCTGCTTTGATAAATCTCGCATGCTCGCCCAAGGATCCAATGACTGCTTCGCCCCGCTCAGCGGAATGATCTGCAATCACAACTGCAACACCTTTAGCCAGTAGTTGTCGCGCACAGGCGAGTCCAAGACCCGAAGCACCACCTGTAATGACTGCAGACATATTTTGTAATTTCATGTTTGATCCTTATTGTTAATTAATCGAGAGAGAGTTTCGCGCGGTCGATCAGAGCGCTCCAGCGGACGACCTCTTCCCCTACGAATTTACTAAATACTGGTTGTGGACTCCCACCGGGGATACCACCCATTTCAGTAAATTTAATTTGTATTTCTGGATCATTTAGCACCGCGATCAGATTTTCCTGAATCTTCTTTTGTATCTCAGGTGGTGTTTTGGCGCGTACAAAAAATCCCAACCATCCTGTTACGACGAAATTTGGATATCCTGATTCTCGCATCGTAGGGACATCAGGCAAACTCGCCACACGCTCCGCACTTGTGACAGCTAGTACGCGTAATTTTCCTGCTTGAATTTGTGGCAGAGCCTGTGTCAGATTGTCAAACATGAATGCAGTTTCGCCCGACAGAACCGACATCGTTGCTGGCATGGATCCTTTGTAGGGTATGTGCAGTGCATCTGTTTGTGTCTGCACTTTAAACATCTCAGGCATCAAGTGCGTGAGTTGCCCAATGCCGGCAGAGGGATAGGTGAGTTTGCCAGGTTCATTTTTAAGACGAGCCACTAACTCGGCAACACTTTTAACTGGTGAATCTGTATTCACAACAAGAACATTGGGAAATGAAATCAGATCGCTGAGTGCGATGAAGTCTTCTGGTACGTAGCTGTTGTTTTTATAGGCTTTGTAATTAACAGCATTGGAACCTGTATTGCCGACTAGTATCGTGTATCCATCCGCCGGATTTTTTAGTAAGGCCTGCACGCCTAGTATGCCACCCGTACCTGGCTTGTTTTCCACCACGATTGACTGACCGAGTCGAGCACTTAGTTTTTGAGCTACCAGGCGGGTCGGGATGTCGGTCGTTCCGCCCGCAGCCCCTGGCACAATCATGGTGATGCTGCGTGCGGGCCATGGTTGATTGCTCTGTGCGTAGGCAAGCGTTGACATCGCTGTTGTCAGTACCAGGCTAGCTAACATGCGCATGGTGAACGCCATGGGTGTACGCAACCTCGGAGCGAAACACATCATTTTTTTCATTTTTTGTCTCCTGATAACCCTTTTCTTGCGTTGATTTTCTGGGGTTTTATTTTTGATTAACTAAGCCTACCTGAGCGAGTTCCTTTATGCAAATCGAATAGTTTTTCAAAAAAGATAGGGCTGACAAATAGCCGCCTCAGTGCCTTTGGCAGGATGGGTTTGAAAAAGCACCTGCATGCCGCAGTGAGAGCCAAACATTTTTGCCTGATCGTGACCCACACCTACAACTTCGTAGGCGAGATGATTGATCTTATTTGATCTGCCTGCCAGAAAACGTTCATAGCGTACATAGGCCTGTGCGCGGGAAAGTCGGTTCGGTCCCTGAGCGAGGGCAGCGCAGGTTTTATCCAGATATTTATGCTCAGGGTCCCGATCCATCCCTCCCATCAGATAAACAACATTGCGATAGGCGTAGCGTTTAAATAATTCCTGTCCGGATTTGCCCTGGCCATAATCAATCATCCCTTCGAGTCCGTAGCGATAAGCGTTAAAACCAGCACATTGTTGGGCAGGGAAATCTTTAAAGGAGTTGTCAGCAGGGCGTTGAGTGCTCAGATATAGAAAGGAGGAGGGATTAGCAACTACATAGCGTAAGTCCAGACTGCGCGCACGTATTAATTCATCGACTTGATTCAGGACTGCATAGCGCTGCACGAGCTGCGCACCTGCTGAGTGGCCAGCCAGAGTGACCGTAGTGACATTAGGAAAATGCTTATTTTCTGTTAATTTCAACAGCAAATCATCCAGTACCTGGAAAGAACTCAGTGGAAATGAATTTATTTGTGCGTTCAGGCCACCAGCCCAGTCGCGAGCACCCCATAGGGGCATCTGGTCAAACCCTTTTGCCAGATCCTGGGTGGCGGGGAAATTAGGCGCAAGCAGGAGAATTTCTGAGGCATTACGCCCGGATTTTTTCAATAAGGCTTGCCCCTCAGCAAAATAATCATCCCCATTTCTATTCACTCCGTGAATGATCAGGATGATTTCCCGAATATGACTCAGATCGTTAGTGAGATCGTGGTTGGCATAAATGGGAAAGGAATAGCTCCTGGCATTTGTACCGAGAGCTAAACGTTGCCAGGTCTGGGCCTGAGCAATTGAGGCGAACAGACTGATTAGAATAAGTGCAAAGCACCGACGCAGAGATTTCAAGACAGGCCCTGAGGAAGTAAATGTCAATCAGAGCACCAGAATATTACAGATATGGGGCTTTAGGCGAGGATTCAGTAAAATGAAAACTTAACGCTGGAGTATTGATGACAAATTCGCAACTTAAACCGCCGCGTATGTTGACGCTGCTTGAACTAGCCGCTCTGATTAAAGGTTATCGCAAGCTTCGGCAGTGGAGTCTGGACGAATTGGCTGAGCGCGCGCGGCTTGGGGTAAATACTGTGGCTGAGGTCGAAAGCGGCACGCGTAACGATGCCCAGACTTTACGTGCACTCGCGCAAGCTTTTGGTTTTGCAGATTCCGATGTTTTTAACAAACCTATCCATATTCCGAGCGTGGATGAGGATGACGCCGGGCAAGAGTCTGAAGAGGGTGATACCACCGCGTTAGAGGCATTTGTGCTTACGACGGGGGAAGAGCTCGGTGACTTGGTGCTTCACAGCACCGCGCTCGCTGTAAGTCGCTCTTTTGAGCTTGGCATGCAGGCGGATAAGGTTTTTGAGGCGCTGACAGATTATGTCAGAGAGTATCGGGAGTATTTTGATGAATACTCGGCTTTGAGAGTCAGTCAGATACACGAGGAGTTTCAGGAGTATCTGCTCGAACTCAAAGGCTTTGGCGTATCGATCAGCTATGCGACAAGGAATTTGCCTGAAGATACAAACGAAAGCATAGACAAAGAAAAAAGCTCCAAACCGGCAATCGCACTGTATTTAGTTGCTTTTCCAGTCGGTGAGGAGCCTGAGTCCTTTCTGGTTTAACCGCCTGAGGCGAGATGGATGACCCAGGCCAAAGTCAGCGCACAAGGTGAGAATGAGAGCACCAGAACAGCCAGGATTCCAGCTGAGGGTGACTTATGTTCATGGTTATCGTGATGTTCCATATGTGTTCTCCTGATTTCAATAAATATTTTTTATATTTTATACGTTACGCTGACTTTTTTCCCAAAAAGGCTGTCTCAGCTTTCTTTTCACGATTTTCCCGCTGTCATCTCTGGGTAAGTTGCTCTCAAATCTGAATTCCCGGGGAATTTTGTATCCTGCAATTTTGGGTTTCAGCCATTCAATCAGTTTGTCAGCACTTAAGGTGTTACTGGTACTCAAGGGTTGAATAAAGGCCAGTAATTTTTCACCATACTCTGCGTCTGGAATCCCAACGACACCGCAGTCGGCGATTTCTGGATGCGTCATTAAGTTGTTTTCTATCTCTGCGGGATAAATATTTACTCCGCCGGAGATGACCATGTCTGACTCCCGATCGCAGACAAAAAGATAGCCATCCTCATCAAGAAAACCAATATCACCAAGCGTAATCAACCCATCGCGCTCAATTTTTTTGCGAGCCTCTGGATTGTTTTTATAAGTGAAATCAGCATAAGCGGGCTGATGTACATATATTTTTCCCGGCTGGTTAGGGGGACAAAGTTGACCTTGTTCATCAAAAATCTTGATGACACCTCGACCAATCGGTTTGCCAGCACTGCCAGGTTTGCGCATTGCCTCAGTAGAACTGATGCCTGTCACCATGCCGGCTTCGCTGGAGGCATAGGTTTCGTAAATGATAGGACCAAACCAATCGATCATTTGCTGTTTGATTTCTGGTGGGCAGGGTGAGCCAGTGGAGGCAACAAACTTAAGCGAGGATAGGTCGTATTTTTTTCTGATGTCCGGAGATAGTTTTAGTAACCGGACATACATGATTGGCACCAGATAGACCACGTTGATCTTATGCAGTTCAATTAAATTGAGGACTTGCTCCGCATCAAAGCGAGGCATCACTACAAAGGTATCGCAGACACGAAGTGCTACTTGTGTGAAGATGCTGGGACCGCTGTGATAAATAGGGGCTGGGAGTAAGGCACGGCAGCCAGCCTCCAAGCCAAGCGCTTGGAGCACGACTTCCTGCATGAAAGTTTGCTGTGTTTGAAGTTTCTCAAGTGGAACTGGATACCTGACAACTCCCTTCGGGCGACCGGTTGTGCCTGACGTGTAGGCCATATGACCACGAGGTGAGACGACGGGACCCGAGTAAGGGATTTGCTGTTTACGCCAGCTTTCAAAGTCAAGCACCTTTGCACGCGCAGGGGTCGCGTGCTGAGTCTGAGCCTGAGTCTGAGTCAAGGTATCCCTTGTGTCTGTCTTGACACAGATGATCGTCAGCGCAGCGTCTAAAACATCCTGTACATCGGCTAATAGATCGGTCTCAGTAAAAAAAACTTTCGCGCCACTATCTGAAACAATAAATGCAAGCTCTTGCGCAGTGAAATGCCAGTTAATGGGGCAATAGTAAATCCCGAGTTTTTTGCAGGCCTGAATCAACTGCAGATATTGCATGCGATTACGCATATAAATCGCAATCACACTCGCCTCGCGCAAGCCTAAGGCTGAAATGCCGGCAGCGATTTGGTCGCTCTGGGCATTAAAAAGATCGAGCGCAAGCGTATCCTGGCCAGCGATAATTGACGCGTTCATTTTCTATATTTATTTTTATAAACGATTGATTTATGCATAAAAAAAAGCGGATGATTAATCCGCTTTTTTAATCAGAACCAACATTTGTCAGGTCTGTTTTACTTATTCCAACATTTAGGCATTGGAAACAATGACATCAACTTCATTGGCGGCAGCTTCTTTTTCTGCAGCAGCGGCTTTCTTTTTGGCGGCGTGGTCTTTGTAAGCGCCACTCACATGGCCCCACAAAGTTTTGTGGGTGGTTGACTTTGAGTAGGAGTCAGCACAGACCAGGACCAGGCCAATCGGACCCAGAGCTACACGCGCGGCTAAACCAACAACCGTGTGTGCAACACCATTTACAAAGTGACCATCCATTAAAAGGCTTGCACCAGGTAATATAGTTTCACCAATTAATTTTGCACCATTTGCAAGGGCATTCACACCAGTTGTATCAGCTTGTGTCATCTTTAAATCTCCTGAGTAAATAAGTTTACGCGTACAGTAGTTTAGTGCGGCAGTTTAGTTCTGTCGTGTCGTGCAGTAATAGAGTGTTAAATACTTTGATATGGATTATTACTGCTTTTTCTATTGATATCAAGACTTTATCGCCTATCTGACAATGTATACCCGCACTCTGTTTATTAAGTGTCGTTTATTACTTGTATTAACACTTTTAATAAAAAGATAAGCTTAGTTTTGTTGTTTGTTTAACTAAATGCGAGAGTGCTGATAGATTTTTTCGCAACTTTGATTGGTAAAAATCCATCAGTTAGCATCAAGAAAAAGTAACTGCAATACTTTTATCCGAATAGCGCTGACATGCAGAACGGCCACTCCGAGTATGGCTGCAGACTGAAAGTGTAGAATCTGCTGGAATCACTCTTGAAAATGTCTCAATTTTTTGAACAAGTCCACGCATCCGCTCTACGGCATCTTGCTGATTTTGTTGTCGTCTCTTTTATTTGCGACGCATGACAATATTTCCAAATATCTGACGCTTACCTATCCGGCAGTCCTTGTGGTTTGGGCCAGGTTTATGACCCAAAGCTTATTGATGGTTGGGGTCTTTGCTCCGCGCATGGGTTTGGATCTCGTGCGCAGCAAACAGATCAAACTGCAGTTAGCGCGTGGCGCCTGCATGATGATCGCCAGTTTATTTTTTGTACTGAGTTTGCACTTCAACGTGCCGGTGGGCGAGGCGACTGCGGTTGTTTTTTTATCGCCGTTATTGGTGACTTGGTTTTCAGGACGTGTTTTAAAAGAAAAAATCAACACTGGTCAGTGGGTGGCCATCGCTTGCGGCTTGTTAGGCGTACTGGTCATTGTTCGTCCTGGCAGCGCCTTATTTACAGCGCCGATTTTGTTTCCGTTCTTCTCTTCCATTGCGGTCGGAGCATTTCAGTTGCTGACCCGTCAGGTGGTGAAGACTGATCATATTATCGCGACAAACTTTATGACGGGACTTTTTTGTACTGTCGTGATGAGTGCGATTGTTTTGTATTTTTGGCAGACTCCGACGCTTCTTGATGCACTTATCATGATGGCAGGCGGTTCAATTGCCATGGTTGGTCACGTGATACTGACATACGCCTATCGTCAGGCGTCAGTGGTGACACTTGCGCCTTTTAGTTACGCGCAAATTGTTTTTGCAGCCTTGGTCGCTTACTTATTTTTTGGTCATATGCCAGACCAGATGACACTGGTTGGCATGGTAATCATTATCGCGAGTGGTGTGGGTTTAATTCTCTGGCAGCGTCGCTAGAGGTCAACAACTCAGGCCAATTTACTTTGAGCCAAGTCTCGTTATTCGTTTTTCAAGATGCTGCACATCGCATCAAGACCCAGCAAATACGAATTCACTCCAAATCCCGCAATCATTCCAACGCTAGTGTCAGCCAGGATTGAGTGAATACCGCGCTTCTCGAGGTTGGTCATGTGCACTTCAACATAGGGAAAGCTGATCGCACGCAGACAGTCCCGCAGCGCGTAACCGGCGTATAAAAATCCCGCGGGATTCATGACCAGACCATCGACTCCTTCATCGACAGCCTGATAGATTCGCGCAATCGCTTCCCCTTCTATATGCGTGTAAAAAATTTCTAACGCATAGTGATTTTGACGCGCATGCTCCCGCATCAGTTCGTCAAGTTCCGCGGCAGAGGTTGTGCCATATAACTCCGGCTGTCTCCTGCCTAGATAAGTCATATTGGCGCCTTGCAAAACTAATATTTTTTTCATTTTGTTCGCTTAAATTCTGTCTTGTCTTATTATGTATTTTCTTTGTTATACAGCAGTATATTTAGCACTGCAACCTATCCGGCAGGTTCTCTGGTTCAGTCTTTATTCTTAAGCGCAAAGTTGAAAATGGATCAACATGAAATGAACTCTTCGCAAGCCTTCGTGAAAAATACCACTGCAATTTTGTTTGTGATGAATGATATCGCTAGAGACATTGAGGACGAGTTCAATGACTGGTATGACACCCAGCATGTTCCAGAGCGTTTATCGATCGATGGTTTTTTATCAGCAAGTCGCTGGCATGCGCTAGGTCATTCACAAGCTTATATGGCGACCTATCATTGCAAGGGAATTGAAACTCTTGAGCAGTCCGCATATCTGGAGAGGCTGGAAAATCCGACGCCCTGGACACGCGAGATCATGCCGCATTTCAGTAATGTGGTGCGGTCGGTTTGTCATGAAACCTGGATGCAAGGGGCAGATGTTGGTACCCACGCCATCGTAATTCGATGTGTACCGCAGGCGGGTATGCAAACTCAGGGGCGTGATCTTTTGATTCGAACACTGACTGACTATATCGCGACAAATGCGTCAATCACGCGCGTTGCTTTGTGGGAGGCTGCGGGGGGTTTAGTCGCGCAAGCCAGTCCCGAGGAGGCTTTGCGTGGTGAGATTGATCAAAGAGTGAGTTGGGTTGTTTTTATCCAGTGTGCTGGGTTGGTCGACCCGAGCGTGCAAATTAACATGAGCAGCTGGTTTGAGTCTGCAGATTTCAAAGCCAGTCTCAGCCTTGAGGCCTGCGCGCAGTATCAGCGCTTAAGCCAACACAACGCGCAGCCATTCAAGTCTTCAACTGAGCTAGGTCATTAAATTTAGTTTGTTGTTGAAATGCCGGCTTTCTTGATCACTTGCCCCCAACGTGCGTAATCTTTTTGCATGAAGGCGCCAAAATCAGCTGGCGTACCAGGCATCACAATCGCGCCACCATCCTCGAGCTTTTTTTGCAGTTCTGGAACAGCGAGTGTCTTGTTCAAGGCGGCATTGATGTAATCGACTACAGCTCCTGGAGTGCCGGCGGGGGCCATCAAACCATACCAAACTGAAGCAATCATGGAGGGATAGCCGAGCTCTGTGAATGTCGGCAAGTCTGGCAGAGAACTATTGCGTTTGATGCTCACCGCAGCGATTGGCCGTAACTTGCCACTTTTTATATGTGGAAGAAGGGCGGGGATGCCATCGAACATCATGTCGACTTGTCCGCTGGCCACATCCACGACTGCAGGAGCGGATCCTTTGTAGGGGACATGCACCAGGTCAACTTTGGCCTCGATCTTAAAGAGCTCACCTGAGAGGTGTGGTGCGCTGCCAGTCCCGGCTGAAGCGAAACTCAGTGGTTTCTTTTTAGCCAGTTCGATCAGGTCTTTGACAGAGTTAACGGGCAACTGCGAATTGACTGCCAGGATAATGGGAAATTCGGCCAGCGCTCCAACAGGTATCAGGTCCTTGAAAGGATCGTAAGTCAATTTGTCATAGAAATAAGGGCCAATACCGTGTGTCGAAATGCCAGCTTGCAACAGGGTATACCCATCTGCAGGTGCGCGTGCAACAAATGCGCTTGCGATCGTGCCATTGGCACCTGCCTTATTTTCAACCAGAATGGGTGTGCCAAGCTCTTTGGCAAAACCTTCCGAGAGGGCACGTGCGACAAAGTCTGAGGCGCCGCCCGGGGGGACTGTAATAATCAGACGAATTGGCTTGTCTGGAAATTTTGCTGAGTCACTCGTCGTATTTTGCGCTGCAGACAGACTGGTCAGGCTGCAGAGCAGTAATGACATTAAAAATTTAAATTTCATTGCGTACGATCCTGATTCTTGAAGGTATGTCTGTGAAGATGAGTGATATGTATCAAGCAATATATTTAAGCAATATCCATACCTGGATCAAGCAATATCCATACCTGGATCAAGCAATATCCATACCAGGAACGATTCCGGGCGGTAGTCCTTCGATGTGTTTGCAGATGGCGCCCGGTGTGGTGAGCCAGATTTTCTCGCGGTGTGACACGATATGCTCAATGACACGTCTGAATTGGCGCAAACGATAGGGTTGCCCAAGAATAAAGCTGTGCAAAACAATGCTCATTACCAGTGGCCTGCGCGCAGACTCCTCCAGCAATTCATCGAACTGATCAATCAAACTCTCACAATACAGTTGTGAGGGTGTTCTGCGCGAAACACATTCGAACGAGTCATTGAGGTCGTGGGAATAGGGGATTGACAGGATGGGACCATGGGCTGTTTTAAACCAGACCGGCTGATCATCCAGCGGCCAGTCCATCATGTAGTGATAACCGGCTTCTTTCAATAAATCCAGTGAGTGATGGGTCTGTGAAATATACGGTGCTAGCCAACCTGTTGGATTTTTACCCTCGTGTCTGGCAATCGTCTGGGTTGCCTGCAAGATACACGCGCGCTCCTCGTCGAGGTTCATATCAGCCTGACGTTCCGCATTCGTGCGGCCATGTGCCACGATTTCGTCACCGCGCGCACTGAACGCTGCAATCATTTCCGGGCAATAGTCATAGAGTTCAGTATTAGTCAGCAGCGCATAGGGAAAATTGTAGGTATTGGCCAGATCAAGCAGTCTCCAGGCGCCTACGCGGTTGCCGTAATCACGCCAGGCAAAACTCCTTGTATTAGGCTGTGGGGCAGGGTTGGCATAATCGTTGCCCATACCCTCGCCAAAGGCAAAATGCTCAACGTTCAAGCTGAAATGGACTGCGAGCCTTTTCCCCTGCGGCCAACTGTAGTCTGGCCGGTTGTTGATCGCAGAATAATCATACCGATGGTGGGTTTTTAACATGATGCGCTGATGTCCTGATGGTCGGGCGTGTAATATTGCCAATTGATAATTTAAGAACAACTCATAAATATAATGCTGAATTAATCATGAATATAAAGCTCGCAGAGAATTTTCGTGCAGTTTTTTACGCTCCTTTTTATGCAACCTATGCCTTGGGATTATTCGCCAAGCAGGGCTTATCCATAAGCTTGCTGGATTCTCCTTCACCTGGAGCTGGAATAGCAGAGCTCGCGCAAGGCAATATCGATGTGATGTGGGGAGGCCCGCTGCGAGTGATTAAAGAGCGCGATCAGCATCCTCGCACGGGTGCCTCGCTCGTCGCTTTTTGCGAAGTCGCTGCGAAAGATCCTTTTTTCCTGGTCGGAAAAGCTGACCCGCAACGCTTCCAGCTGACTGATTTACTAGATATGAAACTAGCTTCCGTGAGTGAAGTCCCCACGCCATGGCTTTGTTTACAGGAAGATTTGCGTGAGGCGGGCGTGGAGCCTGCGGCGATCAGCAGAGTCCCCGACAAGCTTATGCAAGAAAATGTTCGTGCGCTTTTAAAAGGCGAGATTGACGTGGCGCAACTCTTCGAACCCTATGTTTCGCAAGCGTTGGAGCAGGGCGCGGGACAGGTATTGCATGCAGCCAACGCACGTGGTTATACCGCCTATACAACTTTTATCTCGACAGTCGATGGCATGCAGCGTAATCGGGATGCTTTTGATGCAATGATCCGTGCGATCGAGCAGTTTGGCCCCTGGCTGGCTGAGCACGGACCCATAGAGCTCGCCCGAGTGGTCGCGCCTTTTTATCCGGATCTGGCTCACACGACCCTTGTCAGTGCGATGACTCGTTACCAGCAAGCAGGTTTGTGGACCTGTAGACGGGTGATTTCACGCGCTGGCTTCGAACGACTGGGCAAGAGCATGTTCCATTCTGGTTATATCGGACGCGAGCCAGACTACGAGGATTGTGTGGCGCAACTTGCTCACGAGTGAGGTTGAAAGCTGTCAGGATCAGCCATAGGCCAACCGTACTCATAGACCGGGCTAGGTAGTGATCCTGTCAACAATACGCCTGGCGATAACTCGCTGTAAATCTTTGACATGAGCGTGACTTTGTTGCCCGATGTTCTGACAGCGATATGTTTGGCTGTCAGTTCATCAGGATGCTTGAGACCCGCGGCCTGTAAAAGTTCAGCTAAAGCATGTAAGGTATTTTGGTGGAAATGTGCGACCCGTGGTCCTTTGTCCATCGGGACCAGGCCACGCTGGCGGTCAGCATCCTGGGTCGCGACACCCGTTGGACAGCGTCCCGTATGACATTGCTGCGCCTGAATGCAACCAATTGCAAACATAAAGGCACGCGCACTATTGCACCAGTCTGCGCCAAGTGCTAAAACGCGCGCCATATCAAAAGATGAGGTGATTTTTCCCGAGGCACCAATTTTGATTCGGTCTCGCATGCCGATACCGATCAAGGTGTTGTGCACGAGTGTCAGAGCATCTCTTAAGGGCGTACCCACATGATCCACAAACTCAATCGGTGCAGCACCCGTGCCACCCTCAGCGCCATCGACCACAATAAAGTCAGGGGTAATGCCTGTTTTGACCATCGCTTTAGCGATACCGAACCATTCCCAGGGGTGACCGATACAGAGTTTGAAACCAACAGGCTTGCCACCCGACAAGCGACGCAGTCGCTGGACAAACTCAAGTAATCCGGCGGGAGTACTGAATTCTGAATGTGCTGCTGGCGAGTTGCAGTCTTCGCCGATTTTGACACCACGTGCCAGAGCTATTTCAGCCGTGACTTTACTGCCAGGCAAAATACCTCCGTGCCCGGGCTTTGCACCCTGCGAAAGCTTGATCTCAATCATTCTGACCTGAGGCAACGTTGCATTGGCAACAAAGTTTGACTCGGAAAAATGACCTTTTTCATCTCTGCAGCCAAAATAGCCAGAACCTATATTCCAGACTAAATCACCGCCAGGCTGGCGATGGTAGGTACTGATGCCTCCTTCGCCTGTGTCGTGAGCAAAATTACCGAGCTTGGCACCAGTATTCAAAGCAAGAATTGCGTTTGCAGAGAGCGCCCCGAAACTCATGGCTGAAATATTTAAAACCGATAGTGAGTAGGGTTGTGTGCAGTCAGGTCCTCCGACCGTAATACGAAAATCGGGATCCGTTATTTTCGTTGGAGCCATTGAGTGATTGATCCACTCATAGTCCTCACCATAAACATTTTCAAGTGTGCCAAAAGGGCGCTTGTCGATCTCTTGTTTTGCTCGTTGATAAACCAGCGACCTGCTTTCTCTGGAGAAAGGTGTCGGTTCTGTATCGTTTTCAAAAAAATACTGCCTGACAGCGGGTCTCAGTGATTCGAGTATGTAACGCATATGCCCAAGAATCGGGTAGTTGCGTAACGTCGCATGATGCGTTTGAAATAAATCATGAATACCTACTAACACTAAAAACCAGGACAAAGCCGATAGCACCCACCAGAATTCAGTAAACACGCCCCCTTGGGTCATAAGAGGCGCAAGAACGCTTAAGAGTGCAAAGAGCCAAAGTGCGAAGTATCGGGATAAAAATATGTGCATGATTAGCATCCAGTCAGACGTGGAGTTTTTTCAACAACTAAGCCAAAAAATGGACGGAAATAAACGCCCAGTGCATTACCTGCAAATGCAGCGGGTACCCAAAGCCAAGCGTGCAGGCTGCCGGAGATGATTCCGCTGAAATACGCTCCGATATTGCAGCCATAGGCCATCCTGGCACCAATGCCTAACAACAAGCCACCGACTATCGCGCCCATTAAGGAACGTAGGGGCAGTTGCCAGACTGGTGCGAATTTACCCGCAGCGCTTGCTGCGACCAATGCACCCAGCATGATGCCAATATCCATCACAGAAGTGAAGTCCTTTGTGACTGGATCCGTAATAACTTGCGGCGTTTTACTCCAGAACGCCCAGGTCGCTACGTCGACGCCAAAGCCATGCAGCACCTGTGAGCCCCACAATGCAAAGGCCGAGGTTATACCCCAGGGACGACCTGCCAGAGCGAGTGTAGCGAAATTCAGGATAACCAGAGCGATCGCCCCCCAGACTAAAGGCCAGGGCCCGTGGATGAATGAGGCATTTTGGTTAGGGACGGAGCTGATGGGCTCGATGCCTCCATACCTGCGTTTTTCAAGCACAACAGTTCCCCAGGCAATCAGTGCGAAAACTGCGAGATTGGCAAGCAGTGCGGGTGTAAGCCCCCATTGTTTGATCATTGAGTAGGGTTTGACTGCTGGTAATGTCGACCACCAGGGAAATAAATAGGCGCCAATGACTGAGCCAACTATAAAGAAAAAGAGTGTCACAAACATTCGCGTGTTGCCGCCACCCGCGGCGAACAGAGTGCCCGAAGCACATCCGCCTCCCAACTGCATGCCTATGCCGAAAATAAAGGCGCCGATCAAAACTGATAAGCCTGCCGGCGCAACCAGTCCATTGACTGGGTTGTTAAATAAAGTTCCAGCAGCGAGAAAGGGAAAAAATAACAATACGCCAATTGCGAGCATCACCATTTGTGCCCGCAAACCTGCACCACGGCCATTGGCAATAAATACTCTCCAGGCTTGGGTAAAACCGAAAGATGCGAAGTAAAGCGTGATGCCCATCAGTGCACCGACGATCCAGAGTGCTGCCTGTTTAATACTAACCGTCTGGAAAATATAAAGTGCGCCTATCAGAATCGCCAGACCAGCCAGACTAATAGGCAAGCTATTGATCTGTATTTTTTTTAGCTTTGCGAGAGAAGGATTTTGTGGATGTGTCAGGCTAGACATAGGGAATTCCTGAAGAGTGCTGTTGCACTCAGGTAAGAGTTTGCGTGATCCAGGCAAGGATAAATGAAATGGTGATGACTGAACAAATCGTTGAAATTAAAATCGCTCTCGCACTGGCCGAGGCGTCGCGCTGGTAGATTTGCGCCATCATGAAGGGGCCGGTCCCGACCGGAAGTGCGGCAGATAATATGGCAATCTGCGCCCACATCAAGGGCATGCTAAAAACATAAAAAACTAGAAACGCTGTCAGTAATGGCTGAACGGCGATTTTGAGCAAAACGATGCGCATGACACTGCGGTCAAACCCGCGCATTGGATTGGCCGCAAGAAATAGTCCGATTGCGACGAGTGCGCAGGGGGTGGCGGCTTCGCCCAGTAAATTAATATAGCGGTCAATAGCGCCAGGCATGCTTAAGCCTGAGGCCGACCAAGTGATCCCGAGTATGGGTGAGATCAGTAGAGGATTTTTAACCAGTGCCAGACAAACTTTACTCAAAGCAGGTCCTACTTTGCCATGCTCAAGTCTGGTGAGTTCAATCCATAAGATTGTTAAGGCGAACAGGAAAGAGACTGTAAACAGGGTGGTAATAATGGCAGGACTCAAACCTGCTTTGCCAAATACAATCAAACATAAGGGAATGCCCATAAATCCAGCATTGCTATAGGCCGAGGTCATGCACTGAATGATTGAGTCCGTTTTAGGTGTGGTGCTGTTGCTTGTCAACAATCTGTGAAGCCCTGCTGTTATCAGCATCCCGAGTGAGAACGCCCAGTAAAAACCAGGCTGAGCTAGTTCGGTGAGTTTGACGTGTGACATCGCATCAAAAAGTTGCGCAGGTAGCGCCAGGTAAATGACGAATTTATTCAGGCCCTCCATGCTCAGCGCGTTGAGCAATTTGAACCGTGCGCAGAGCCAACCCGTCAGGATCAGGGCAAAAACGGGAAAAGCAGCATGGATGACCGCAGCTAGCATGGATAGAGTTGAGAATTTTCTAGAATAAGCAACAATTCAGTTTACATTGTGAAGCAGTTATTCTGAGCGCGTAAATTTTTTGTTTAAATAAAAAGGTGCCTGCGTGTCGATTCAAGTCAGACTGGGGAGTTGGCCAGAAATAAAGAGTCAGGCCATGCCGATTCGTCTAGCCGTTTTTGTGCATGAGCAAAAAGTACCCGTCGAAGAAGAGGTCGATCAAATGGATCCCTTGAGTATTCACGCAGTGGCATTGAACGACCAAGGCTTGGCTGTCGGAACCGGCAGATTGCTGCCTGATGGTCATGTAGGACGTATGTCAGTATTGCTGCCTTACCGCAGCACAGGCGTAGGCAGTGCACTGCTCACAGCGCTAGTCGAGCAGGCGCGGCGTTCAGGATTTGAAGAGGTAATTCTGCATGCGCAAACACACGCCAAAAACTTTTACCTTTTGCATGGATTTATGGAAGAAGGGGAGATGTTTTACGAGGCGAACATCCCGCATGTGAGGATGAGGCGTCATTTAAAAAGCGAGCTTTAAAAAAACCTCAAATCATAGGGAAATTTGAGGTATTCGCTTTTGTAATGGCTGAGGTATTGGTTTTGACATCAATTGACATCATTTGACATCAAAATTTCGAGTTCAAATTTTTGATATCAATCTCTTAAATTCAAACTTTTCGATTTCAAATGCTGATTAGAAATCGGAGCTTATTTTGAATTCAGATAAATCGGGTTGAATTCAATTTAGTTATTTTGAATTCAAGTGCAGTTATGCTTTACACTAAAATGGTGCCCAGAAGAGGACTCGAACCTCCACACCTTGCGGCACACGGACCTGAACCGTGCGCGTCTACCAATTCCGCCACCTGGGCAATGCTTTAATACTGATGAAGTACTCTACTATGTAGTAAGTAGTTATGATTTACAAACTTACGTAGTACAAACTCATGCAGAACAAACCTGACATGTACTAAACTAAGCCACGCATTATATAACGAGATTCAAACCTTGGCAAATCGCCCGCCCTTCAATATCCCCAAAAATCGCCCGTCTTCACAGAAGACTTCGCGACCTGCTTCAACCCCATCGATGACTCCAGAGTTACCACCGGATTTCGATCCGGATGTGCCCTCACGCGAACAAATTCTCGAGTCTTTACGTGCTGCTGCGGCACCACTTTCTCCCCAGGATCTCGCAACCCGTATGGGCTTGGTCAGGGAAGAGACACTAAAAGGTTTTGATCGACGCCTGAACGCCATGGAGCGTGACGGGCAGCTACTACCCAATCGGAAGGGTGTTTTACTGCTTGCCAACAAGCTGGATTTTGTCGCTGGTCGTGTGCAGGGTCATCGAGACGGTTTTGGTTTTCTGCTGCGTGATGATGGTGGACAGGATCTGTTTTTATCTCCGCGAGAGATGCTTAAAGTTCTGCATGGCGATCGAGTACTGGTTAAGCCCTCTGGGGAGTATCGTGGTAAACCTGAGGCTACGATTGTTGAGGTCATTGAGCGCCGCACTAACAGACTTGTTGGTCGTTTTCTCAATGAGCGTGGTTTGGCAATTGTCGTGCCAGAAGACCAGCGGATCAAGCACGATGTGCTGATCCCGCCTGGTGATACAGGCGGCGCACAACATGGTCAGGTTGTGTCGATCGATATCATCGAGCAGCCCACGCGCCACTCTCAGCCGCTTGGACGCGTAGCTGAGATACTGGGTGAGATAGACGATCCTGGCATGGAAATCGAAATTGCTGTGCGCAAATTCGACGTACCTGTTGATTTCTCAGAGGCTGCGCTCAAACAAGCGGACAAACTGCCCGATGTCGTGCGTAAAACAGATTTAAAAGACCGTGTCGATCTGCGCGATGTACCGTTCATCACGATCGATGGAGAGGACGCACGCGATTTTGATGATGCGGTCTATTGTGAGCAAGTTGATCTGGGTTCATCAGGTCGTAAGCGACCTGCCTGGCGCTTGCTGGTTGCAATTGCGGACGTCAGCCACTACGTGCAACCCGAGGATGCGCTCGATAACGACGCGCTGGAGCGTGGCACGAGCGTATATTTCCCTCGTCGCGTGATTCCGATGCTGCCCGAAAAGCTCTCAAACGGGTTGTGTTCACTTAAGCCAGAGGTTGATAGGCTGGTTCTGGTCTGCGATATGGTTATACCGTTGACCGGCGCCAAAGCCAATACTGTCGCTGCCTATCAGTTCTATAACGCAGTGATTCACTCACAAGCGCGTACGACCTACAATCAGGTTTGGGAGTCATTGCAACAACCGCTCGGCCCCATGGCGCGCAGCCTCTCTAAAGTGCTGCCACACATCAATGATTTGTACGCTCTGTTTCAAGTGCTGCAGCAGTCGCGCAAGGCTCGCGGTGCGATCGATTTTGATACGGTCGAAACAAAAATTGTTTGTAATGAATTAGGTCGTATAGAAAAGATCATCGGGATGGTGCGCAATGATGCCCATCGACTCATCGAAGAGTGCATGCTGGCAGCTAATACTTGCGCTGCAGATTTTATGTTTCGCAGCAAGCATACGGGTTTATATCGCGTACACGAAGGTCCTACACCGGAAAAATTGAAGTCCCTGCGTGAGTTTTTACGCACGTTAGGTTTGAGTCTGGGGGGAGGCGATGATCCCCAGGCTAAAGATTATGGCGAGTTACTTGAAAAAGCACGGGCGCGCCCCGACTATGCCTTGTTGCAGACGATGTGTCTGCGTTCAATGCAGCAGGCGATTTATGGACCAGACAATGCGGGCCACTTTGGTCTGTCATACCCCGCCTACACGCACTTCACGTCGCCTATCAGACGCTATCCTGATTTGCTGACCCATCGTGTGATCAAGGCATTGCTGAGTGGTACACGCTATCAGCCCGCCATGCGTGGGTTCGTTGCTGCTCCGGGTACAACGGCAAAAGAATACGAGCATGACGTCTGGGAAAAAACCGGTTTATTGCTCTCTGCTTCGGAGCGTCGTGCCGATGATGCCTCGCGCGATGTTGAAGCTTGGCTTAAATGCTGGTTCGTCAAGGAGCGTGTTGGCGAGACTTTCAGTGGTCGCGTCACGGGTGTGGCGAGTTTTGGCATTTTTGTCACGCTCGATACCTTGCATGTAGAAGGCATGGTGCATGTCTCGGAACTTGGTACAGAGTATTTCCAGTTTAATGAGGCCTTGCACGAATTGCGTGGTGAGCGCACAGGAATGCGTTATCGTTTGACTGATGCGGTGCAAGTTCAGGTCGCGCGTGTTGATCTCGAGGCACGTAGGATTGAGTTCAGACTGGTCACTGGCACTACTTTTGGCGCACTGCGCAAGCAGGCTTCCCGGGTCGAAGAAACGGGTTCGCGCCATGTTAAAAAAGCAGCTGCTCCGAAACCTCTTGAGCTCAAGGGGACCAAGGCGCGAGATCGCCGCCTGGAAGCAAAAAAAGCGGCCAAGCACGAGTCAGTGAAATCGCCTAAAAAACAGCATGGGCCAGGTAAAAGCGCAGGAGTGAAAAAATCTGCGCGTAAAGGTCGTTAAAAAAGGTAATTAATTCTTATGGCAGCAACACAAACGCTTGCGGGCTTTCATGCGGTGATCGCACGATTGCGCCAGGCACCTGACTCGATCAGGGAGATTTATGTCGAGGCCCAGCGGCGCGACAAGCGCATGCAAGCTTTCATTGAACAAGCCACTGCGGCGGGGCGCTCGGTACATCCTGTAGGCTCAGAGAGGCTCGATGGTCTGGCGGGAGGCTCCCGTCACCAGGGCGTCGTCGCCGTAGCCCAGGCGCGTAGACTGGCCGATGATCTGGATGAGGTTCTGGACGGCATTCAGGGGCCAGCACTATTACTGATACTGGACGGTGTGACTGACCCGCATAATCTTGGCGCTTGTCTTCGTACTGCTGACGCAGCCGGCGTGCATGCGGTGATTGCACCCAGAGATCGCTCGGCTGGGCTGAACACCACGGTGCAGCGCGTCGCCTGTGGCGCAGCCGAGTCAGTGCCATACCTCATGGTGACTAACCTTGCCAGAACGATGAGAGAGCTCAAGGAGCGTGATATCTGGTTAATCGGTACCGATGATCGCGCCACCGAGTCGATTCACCAGACGGATACGCGCAGATCGATGGCCTGGGTGATGGGGGCAGAAGGTGAGGGCATGCGCCGCTTAACCCGGGAGACCTGCGATGAGCTTGTACACATTCCCATGCTTGGCAGTGTGGAAAGCTTGAACGTTAGTGTTGCGACCGCTGTTTGTCTGTTTGAAACAGTCCGCCAGCGTCAGAGTTAAACTGACAGAATCCTTTTCGCTGAGATTTATTATGGCAAAGCATGGTTTCACCACCAATATTTTGCACTGCGATCGTCGCGGTGCTGTAGAGCATGGCGCAGTACACAAACCGATCCATACCTCCACGCAGTACGCTTACGCTGATGCGCGCGAACTCGCTGCTGTTTTTCAAGGTAAAGCCGGCTATACCTATGCGCGTCAGGGCACGCCGACAACAGATGCTCTGGAAAAGAAAATCAACCTCATGGAAGGCGGTCTGTCTTCCCTGACGTTCTCGACCGGTATGGCGGCGCTTTCAGCGCTGTTTACGACGTTATTACGCGCCGGCGATCATCTGATTTCCAGTCAATATATTTTTGGTAATACCAATAGTCTTTTTGGTACGCTTAAATTACTCGGCATCGAGATTACGCTTGTTGATCCTACCGACGTGTCTGCCGTAGAAGCGGCCATCCAGCCCAATACCCGGATGGTGTTTACTGAAACGATCGCTAATCCTGGTACGCAGGTTGCAGATCTCGAAGGAATCGGAGCACTCTGTCAAAAACACAAGCTTGTCTATGTTGTCGACAATACACTGACCTCGCCATGGCTGATACAGCCACGTAAAGTCGGTGCAACGTTTGTGATGAACTCGCTCTCCAAGCATATCGGCGGTCATGCCAACGCTCTTGGTGGATCGTTGACCGATACCGGCTTGTTTGACTGGACAAGCTATCCGAATATTCTCGACATCTATAAAAAAGGTCCGCCTGCAAGCTGGGGGATGTTGCAAATCAAGAAAAAAGGTTTGCGTGACATGGGTGCTACGCTCGCAGCGGATGCTGCGCATCGCATCGCTGTGGGTGCGGAAACTCTTGCACTGAGGTTGGAGAAAATCTGTACTAACTCCATGGCGCTCGCATCATTTTTATCAAATCATCCCTCGGTTGCGCGCGTTTCTTACCCTGGTCTGGTTAGTCATCCTCAGCACGAGCGCGCAAAAAAACTTTTTGGAGATCGCTACAGCATGCTGATGGGGGTTGAGCTTGCCCCTGGCATAGACCCAATGGATTTTCTAAACAAGTTAGAGGTCGCTATTTTAGCGACGCATGTCGGTGATACCCGCACACTTGCCTTACCAGCAGCTCAAACTATTTATTACGAAATGGGTCCGCAGCTACGTGCGCAAATGGGTATTGCTGACGGACTGATACGTCTGTCTGTAGGCATTGAAGATGAACAAGACCTCATCGCTGATTTTGCTCAGGCTTTGAATGCCTGCAAAATTAAATGAGAATACTAAAAAAACTAGAGACAAAAATCCCACAGTCAATTAATATGCGGCTTGTACGAGGTTTATTTCTTGACAGCCGCCCTTAGTCGAGGCTTAATTGAGGTCAGCGGGATCTAATTGAATCTTCGTCATGCTTACTGTCACAGATGCCCGAACCATCCGTGATTTTTTTACTATCAATAATAGGGGTAGACCTGATATGAACAAAACCGAACTGATTGACCATATTGCCACCAAGGCAGACATTTCCAAAGCTGCAGCAGGCCGCTCGCTCGATGCAATGATTGGTGCTGTTAAAGCAACTCTGAAAAAGGGTGGCACTGTCACTCTGGTCGGTTTCGGTACGTTTGCTGTGACCACACGCGCAGCACGTATGGGCCGTAATCCACGTACCAACGAAGCCATCAAAATCAAAAAAGCAAAAGTGCCTAAGTTCCGTCCAGGCAAAGCACTGAAAGACGCACTGAATTAATTCTCTGCGCAACTCGGGTTGCTAAAGTTATGCGGTTCGCTATAATGCGAACCGCATTGTTATTTGTGTGATGTGAAATAAACACATATCCAGACACACATTCAAACACACGGGTGGTTAGCTCAGTTGGTAGAGCACTTCGCTTACACCGAAGATGTCACAGGTTCGAGCCCTGTACCACCCACCATTTTTTGGTTTAGCCTGGATGTCTTAACGTCTTTGTCTCGTGCGTCAAAACCGTGCAGAGGCTTTAATCAGACATAAACATCTATGCCCACCAGTCAAAGCCCTCCTGATTCCCCTGCTGGAAATTATTTTTTTCCAAATCCATTCAAACGAGTACCGTGGATAAGCTTTTCACTGGTGTTTCTCGTTCATCTTGGCTTGCTCGCCTGGTTGATGAGTACTGATTTTGGTCGAATGACTGAGACGTTGCCAGAACCGATATTTGTCACGCTTGAGTCAGACGAGGCTTCGACACCTGAGCCATCAGAGCAGTCTGAACCAGCAAAAGATGCTTTGCGCTCCGAGTCGACGACCCAGCTTGAGGCGACTGAGAGGGTCATGCCGGCCGCTGAGGTGGATAAGCCTGTGGACATCCCTGTCGATATCCCCGTGGATATCCCTGTTGATAAGGCCCTTAAAGAGCCCGTAGTGCAAGTAAATCCAGCCAAACGCATTCCTGATCCAAAACCGCAAGAAAAGCCTGCTACAACAGCTCCTGCACGTTCTCCTGCACGTTCAGAACCGATGGGCTCACCATCAGCTGGGAGTAACTCAGGCTCAAGACTTTCAAGTCCGAGTGCAGCTATTGGCCAGGAAGGCTTGGCAACAAACGCAGTTTCCATGGCACTTTCACCAGATACGCAGGGTCTCAGAATAGTTTCCCGGGTGGACTACCTCGGTGCTGCCCCACGTCCTGTCTACCCCTCTGTCGCCAGGAGTCGCAGACAGCAGGGCCGGGTGCTTGTTCGGGTACTGATTTCTCGGTCTGGAGAGATTGCGAGCATTACTGTCCAGCAAAGCTCTGGGTATGAGGCGCTAGATACCGCAGCAATCAATGCCTTTGCGGATATAAGGTTCAAACCCTACACTGAGAATGGTGTGCTTTTTGAGCGCCTCGCAGACATACCCATTGAATTTTCGCTTCGAAATTAAATTTCTCTGTGTTATCCAGTTTGTTTGCTCTGTACGTTTATCAGTCCCAGGGGTTAAGATACTTATCATGCGCGTATTAGTGATAGAAGACGATGCAACACTTGGTCGGGCTCTGCAGGAGTTTCTGACTGATCAGGGTCATGTAACCGATTGGCTTGCCGACGGTCAGCGTGGCCTTTTGGCGCTTTCCAATCACTCGTATGATCTGGTGGTGCTGGATCTTAATTTACCTGTGATGGATGGCCTCGAGGTTTTAAAAGTCCTGCGCGCGCAAGGCCAGTCCTTACCCGTGCTGGTGCTTACCGCTAGAGATGGGTTGCAGGATCGTGTCGCTGGACTCGATGCAGGTGCTGACGATTACCTCACCAAACCCTTTGAGCTCATCGAATTTGCAGCAAGGGTGAGAGCGCTTGCACGCAGGCACGTCGGTATCAGCAGCACAATCATTGAATTCGGCAGTTTATCCTTCGACACGGCTCACAGAGAACTCAGGGCGAGTGGGCAGCGGCTAGCACTCTCAGTCAGGGAGCTTTCTGTACTTGAAATGCTGCTGTATCGGGCTGGCAAGGTTGTGACCAAGCAGCAAATCGTGCAGGGACTCTCCGCGCTGGATGCCGATTTCAGTGAGAATGCAGTTGAGGTCTACATCTATCGTCTACGCAAACGCCTCGAAGGTCAGGGAACATCGATTCAGACTGTACGCGGCTTCGGTTATTTGCTTGAGCTTGAAACCCCTGCCTGAGGCTAGCCTTTCTTGATGCAAAGACCCTCACAGCACGAAGAGGCAACCGTTTCACTTTTGCCCGCCGGCTCGCTTGCGAGGCATCTGGTTTTGCGTTTGCTGCCTCCAATTCTTTTGCTTGCATCGCTTGATTTAGTTGCAACGTGGATTATCACGCACAAAATCGAGATGTCGGATTGGCAACTCGAGGACATTTTCTGGATCATGCTCGCAGGGCAGTTTTTAATGATCGTGTTGTTTGCCTGGGTTGTTGTGCAAGGCGTTCGTTCCGGCATGCGTGCTGTTAATCAGCTTTCAGACGAAATCGCCCAGCGCTCTGGAGACGATTTAGCCCCGGTTGCAGTAGAGGCCTTGCCCAAAGAGCTTGATTTACTGGTACGTCATACTAATGGTTTGCTGGCACGCATGAATGAAACCTTCGCCGCGCAGCGTCGTTTTGTCGGTCATGCAGCCCATCAGTTACGTACACCTCTTGCTGGACTTAAACTTGAGTCGGAGTTAATGCTGGCAAAAGATTTGCCGGAAGATATACGTGTCAGGGCTCAGAGAATTAAAAATGTGACCGACAGAATGATTCGCATGGGTCAGCAGTTACTTCTGCTCGCCCGCGTCGATCCTGATGCCCGCCCGCAAGATAATTTCGTCAGGATCGATCTGTGTGAGTGGGTGCGAACAAGTGGCGCGCAATGGCTTGTGCGTGCGCGCGCGGCACATGTAGATCTGCAACTTGATGCACCTGATGAGGCTGTCTGGATTGATGGGGATCCAGTCTTGCTTGATGAGTTACTTGGTAATCTTATTGATAATGCCTTGCGTTACGCTTTACATGCTACTCAGATCCGTTTGCATGTAACGTCTACGCCTCCCATGCTGGCTGTTGAAGATAACGGCTGTGGTATAGCTCCCGAAGAGCAGGGCAAGGTCTTTGAGGCGTTCTATCGCTCTTCACAAGCGATTGAAGGAGGCTCAGGGCTTGGTTTGGCGATCGTTCGGGAAATTGCCCGCGCACATGGGGCGTGGTGGAATTTATTAAGCCGACCAGTTTTTGAAGGCGCCAGAATGACTATTGTTTTTCCTGGTCCGCGCAAAGGTGCTCAACTAACGCGTTTGGATCGCTTTTCCCAACTGCGTTAGTTGACTACTTTCCTGATTGCCTTTGCTTTTAAGCTTTCGCTTTTGAGCAAAGACCTGGAGCGTTTGATTTACTTGCGTCCAGCCCGAGACTCAATGCGCATACGCAAGGCATTGAGTTTGATAAAGCCCGCAGCATCAGCCTGGTTGTAAGCGCCACCGTCATCATCAAATGTTGCGATAGTCTGATCAAACAAGGTGTCCTTTGAGTCGCGTGCAACAGTATAGACACCACCCTTATAGAGCTTGAGGCGAACCCAGCCATTGACGCAATCCTGCGTGCTGTCAATCAGTGCCTGAATGGCGCGACGCTCTGGAGACCACCAGTAACCGTTATAAATCAGAGATGCATAGCGCGGCATCAGATCGTCTTTCAGGTGAGCGACTTCGCGATCAAGTGTGATGGACTCAATGGCACGGTGTGCTTTGAGCAGGATAGTGCCACCAGGTGTTTCGTAGCAACCACGCGACTTCATACCTACATAACGGTTTTCAACCAGATCCAGGCGACCAATACCGTGTTTGCCACCAAGCTCATTGAGCTTGGTCAGCACCTGGGCTGGTGACAGACGTACGCCGTTCAGGGCAACGACATCACCGCGTTCGAATTCAACATCAAGGTATTCAGCCTGATCGGGCGCTGCTTCAGGTGAGACGGTCCAGCGCCACATCGATTCTTCGGCTTCGGCTTTTGGGTCTTCGAGGTGACGGCCTTCAAAACTGATGTGCAACAGGTTTGCGTCCATGGAATATGGAGCACCCCCTTGCTTATGCTTCATATCGATAGCAATACCAGCGGCTTCGGCATAGGCGAGAAGTTTTTGGCGCGAGGTCAGATCCCATTCGCGCCAGGGAGCGATTACCTTGATGCCAGGCTCCAGTGCGTAGTAGCCGAGTTCAAAACGCACCTGGTCGTTGCCTTTACCGGTCGCGCCGTGTGAGACCGCATCCGCTCCAACCTGACGGGCAATTTCGATCTGACGTTTGGCGATCAGCGGGCGTGCGATTGAGGTGCCAAGCAGATACTCGCCTTCGTAGACGGTATTGCAACGAAACATTGGAAATACGAAATCACGAACAAACTCCTCGCGCAGATCATCGATAAAAATTTGCTCTGGTTTGATACCGAATTTGATTGCCTTGGCTCGGGCAGGTTCGAGTTCCTCGCCTTGACCGATGTCGGCGGTGAACGTTACGACTTCGCAGGCATAGGTATCCTGCAGCCATTTAAGAATAACCGAGGTGTCCAGACCGCCTGAGTAGGCCAGTACGACTTTTTTGATATCGCTCATATGAAGCTCTGAAAGAATTAAATAACAATGATTGATTTTAACTGCTTGAGCAGATTGCTGCTTTTTAGCTTAGTCGGCCAAGCAGTAAGAATTCCATCAAGGCTTTCTGGACATGCAGTCGGTTTTCTGCTTCATCCCAGACAACGCTCTGCGGCCCGTCGATGACCTCGCCGGTGACTTCTTCGCCACGGTGTGCTGGCAGACAGTGCATGAATAAGGCATCAGGCTGGGCTCTGGACATCATGTCGGCATCGACAGACCAGTCGGCAAACGCTTTGCGACGAACCTCATTTTCCGCCTCGTAACCCATGCTGGTCCAAACATCAGTCGTGACCAGGTCAGCATCCTTGCAAGCTTGGCGGGGGTCGTCAAACTCTTTGAGTACGCCTGGTTTGACTTTGGTGATGCGGGCTGGGTCGAGACGATAGCCTGCTGGTGCAGACACATGCAAGGTAAAACCAAGCAGTTCTGCAGCCTGTATCCAGGTGTAAGCCATGTTATTGGCATCACCAACCCAGGTCACGATTTTGCCGGCGATACTCTGTCGGTGTTCAATGAAGGTAAAAATATCAGCCAGGATCTGGCATGGATGGAACTCGTTGGTGAGTCCATTGATCACAGGCACGCGGGAGTGCGAGGCGAAGCGTTCAATCCGCGTTTGCTCAAAGGTTCGAATCATCACGATATCGACCATGCGCGAAACTACGCGCGCGGTGTCTTCGATCGGCTCGGAGCGACCGAGTTGGGAGTCTGTCGTGGTCAGGTGAATGACAGAGCCTCCCATCTGATACATACCTGCTTCAAATGACACGCGGGTACGCGTGCTGGCTTTTTCAAACACCATGGCCAGTGTGCGGTCATGAAGTGGATGATGCGGTTCGTAGCGTTTGAATTTATCCTTGATCAAGCGCGCGCGCTCAAGCACATAGAGGATTTCTTGTGAGCTGAGATCGCTGAACTGCAGAAAATGCCTGAGGGGGCCGGTTGGTTGTACGGCGTGTGACATGATTGACTCGATATTTTATTTCGCGTTAAAGGCCAGGATCAGCGGAACCAGGGTTGAGATGATCTGATCGGCCTCTTCCTTGTTCAGAATGAGGGGGGGTAACAACCGAACCACACGATCTCGCGTCACGTTAATCAGCAGTCCGGCTTCGAGGGCACGCATCACCAACTCACCGCAAGGTTTTTCAAGTTCGATGCCGAGCATCAAGCCCTGACCACGGACTTCCAGTACCCCGGGTTTACCAAGCAGCTCACGCTCCAGACCAGATTTAAGGTAGGCCCCAACTGTCGCGGCATTTTCGAGCAGTTTTTCTTCTTCAAGTGCTCCAAGTACGGCCAGACCTGCGGCGCACACCAACGGGCCGCCTCCAAAGGTCGTGCCATGCGATCCGGGACCCAGAACATTTGCCGCAGGACCACGTGCTGCAATCGCTCCGATCGGTACGCCGCCACCAAGACCTTTAGCCAGTACAACGACATCAGGCAGAATTTCAGCCCACTGATGCGCCAGCCATTTGCCTGTGCGACCAATACCGGACTGTACTTCGTCGATCATCATCAGCCAGCCGCGTTCGTCGCAGAGCTTGCGCAAGTCGCGCATGTAAGCAATGTCAGACGGACGAATGCCACCTTCTCCCTGCAACACCTCGAGCAGCACAGCGGTGACACGGGGCTCTTTATCTCCTGCTTGCCTGATGGCATCGAGATTGTTGTAGGTAACCTTGATAAAGCCTTCAGGAAGCGGTCCAAAGCCTTTGCGCGCTTTTTCGCTGTCGGTCGCAGCTAACGTACCGAGTGTACGGCCATGCCAGGAGGACTCCATCGTGATGATGAAAGGCATATCATTGCCTTTTTTGTGGCCGTAATAACGAGCAAGCTTAATAGCTGCTTCGTTGGCTTCTGCACCACTGTTGCCAAACAGCACTTCAGTCATGCCAGAAATGGCCAAAATCCGTTCAGCGAGCGCTTCTTGCTGGGGTACTTCATAAATATTGGATGTATGAATGACGCGCGCAGCCTGCTCGCTGATTGCTGCGACCAGTTTAGGATGACCGTGCCCCAGACAGGACACGCCAATGCCGGCAAGACCGTCGAGATAGCGTCGGCCTTCTGCATCCCACAAAAATACGCCTTTGCCATGCGTAAAGGCAACAGGAAGTCTTGAGTAGGTATTAGAAATGGCTGAGGTCATTGCCGAGGCTCCACAGTAAATCCCATTAAGCGCCAATCGCTTATTTAGGGTGTAAAGGATCAATCATATACAATCTATGCGACAGGTTCGCGAATCAGAAGTTCGTGACACCTGATTTTGGCGATACGGGTTGTGCATGACATCTGAAGTCCGCTACTTCGTCTTATATGGCGTAACTGAAACAGGCAGTACTTTTAGGCCCAGTGACTGGGCTGAACGACTTGCCGGAGTTCTTGCGCCTTATCGTCCCGCAGGCTTGCGTGCCAGTCATCTCAGCTATTCTCCCTATGCGATTCCTACCAGCATAGAAAACGTTCGCGCCGTCGTGGTCGACGAACGTCTCAGGGAAATTGAGCCGCTCGCCTGGAAATTTGTCCACGATTTTGCGCAAGACAACAAGCTCAAAACCAGTTTTGGTGCGCAGCCGGAGATTTGAGCCTGTTGTGGGGATTACGCAACAGGCGTAACCATTTCACCGGTCGAAAAATAAGATTCAAGATTCTCAAGCAGGCAGTCTGTCATGGCTCGTCGCGTTTCATGCGTTGCACTGGCTACGTGCGGCATGAGGGCAACCTGATTCATGGTTTTCAGCGCATCAGGGACTTTGGGTTCAAATTCAAACACATCCAGACCGGCCCCCGCAATCGCACCCTCCTGGAGAAGTCTGACCATGGCCTGCTCATCAATCACCGAACCGCGAGCGATATTGACGATCATCCCTTTAGGGCCAAGCGCTCTCATAATCGTCTCATCGATGAGATGTTTGGTGCTAGCACCACCTACGGTGGCGATGACTAGAAAATCGCTCCATTCGGCGAGTTCAATGAGTGAGCCAAAGTATTGATAATTAACATCGTTGCGAGCGTTGCGATTGTGGTAACCCACTTGCATGTCAAAGCCCAGGCCACGACGTGCGATCGCTTCGCCAATCCGACCCAAACCGACTACGCCAAGTTTTTTGCCACTCACGCGTGTTCCTAGAGGGAGGGCGCCAACTTTGTTTTCCCAGTGATTTGCTCGAACAAAACGATCACCCCAGGCGATGTTGCGCGCGCAAGCCAGTAACAGTCCCCATGCAATATCGGCAACACAATCATTCAAGACTTCAGGCGTATTACTGATTTTGATCTTTCGCGCAAACGCTGTGTCGATATCAATGGTGTCGTAACCGACGCCCCAGCTACAAATAGCGCGTAAATTTGGTAGAGCATTGATAACGTTTGTTTTACAGCCGATATTGGCCGAGGTCGCGATCACCTCAATGTCCTGGGCATGTTCACGTAAAAACGCCTCCTGATCCGCAGCTTTCCAGAGCTCGAGTACCTCATAGCGCTCGGAGAGCTCGGCATTAGCGGGTGCGTGACCAGCCAGGGATCCAATTTGCAGGATTCGTTTTTTTGTCATGTTGTTTTAACCGTTTGTTTGTTGTTAGAAATTATGATCAGTTTGCAAGCTATCAGCTCGACAATGAGGAACTTGAACTTATTAAGCATGTAATGCAAAACAGCCCGAGATGGGCTGTTTTTAGGTCATAGCGCACTTAATGTCAATAAACACCGCTCTGACAGATCAACGTACAGTCTGGCGAGGTTGTTTAAAAACAGGAATGAGTCATTGAATTAACTGGAGCATAGCTAACCGAGGCAAAGCTAACGGAAGCAAAATTAACTCAGGCAAAACTCAAACGATATTCTTAGGCAAGTGCTTTGATTGCTGCAGACAAACGGCTCTTGTGACGAGCTGCTTTGTTTTTGTGAATGATGTTTTTGTCAGCGACGCGATCAATCACGCTTGTAGCTTTTTGGAGAACTTCGTTTGCAACAGCCTTGTCGCCAGTTTCGATCGCTGTACGGACGCGCTTGATGGCAGTACGCAGCATCGAGCGAAGGCTTGAGTTGTGCATGTTGGTTGCCACGGATTGGCGAGCACGTTTGCGAGCTTGGGCGGTATTAGCCATGTGATGAGATCAATCTTATTAAAGTTAAGGGCATAAATTAACACTACAGCCCGCTACTATAGCATTAAGCCACTGATTTGCCAACTGTAATCTCAGGCGCTCGCCTGAAGTCTTTTGCGCGCAGACCCAGTAGCAAGAGAACTCCCAGGTAGACAATCATGGCGCCCGCCAATACTAGTCCAAGCCACAAGACACGCAAGGCAGGCTGGGATTGCAGGGCAATCCAGTCCAGATAATGGGCGCTCAGGGCCAGGGGCAGGGACATGAACATCAGGGCTATCAGCAGTTTTGCCAGAAACTTAAGCCATCCTGAGTTAGGGGTGTAAATATTTTTTCTGCGTAGGCCAACAAACAGCGCAAGGGCGTTCAGACAGCCGCCGAGTCCGATGGCAAGGGCCAGACCAGCATGTCCAAGCCAGGGTACGAAGACAAGATTTAGCAACTGTGTAGCGATCAGAACAACTATCGCAATTTTTACAGGTGTCCGGATATCTTGTTTTGCATAAAAGCCGGGCGCGAGAATTTTGACCATCAACAAGCCAACCAGGCCAACCGAATAAGCCATGACTGCCGACCGTGTTTGGATGACGTCAGCCGCTTTAAACGCGCCGTAGTGAAAAAGTGTGGCGACCATCCCGTCAGACATCAGAACCATCGAGAGCGCAGCAGGAAGCCCCAGCAAAAGCACCAGACGCAGCCCCCAGTCAAGCATGGCACTGTATTGCGCAGCAGAGGCTTGTTTGTTGGCTTTGGCAAGGCTTGGTAACAACACCGTGCCCAGCGCTACTCCGAGTAGCGCAGTAGGAAACTCCATCAGGCGATCTGCAAAAGACAACCAGGTCACGCTCCCTGCTGTAAGCCAGGTAGCAATGTTCGTGTTGATCAGCAGTGATATCTGCGCGACCGATACGCCAAGCGTTGCTGGAAGCATTTGTTTCATGATGCGGCGAACAATTGGGTCTTTGAGCGCACGACCTATTCGCCAGGAAAATCTGGGACGCAGTCCCAGTTTTGCCAAAGCAAACCATTGAACCGTGAGCTGGGCCACGCCACCACACATGACGCCAATGGCCAGCGCATAGATGGGCTGGTCGATAAAAGGCGTCAGCAGCAGGCTCGCTGCAATCATGCACAAGTTAAGCAGTACGGGTGTAAAAGCCGGCACCGCAAAGTGTCGCCAGGTATTGAGCACCCCTGAGGCAAAGGCGATGAGCGACATGCAGATAATGTAGGGAAACATGACCCGAGTCATCCAGACCGCAGCAAGAAAATCATCTGCCCGTGAGGGTTCGGTCAAGCCGCTGGCCATGGCTACCACCACCCACGGCGCTCCGATGATTCCTAGCAATGCAACCAGACAGAGGACAAAAAACAGGGTCAGTGCAACACGGTCTAGCAGGATTTTTACAGCCTCAGGCTCGTGGTTGTTACGTACTTCGCCCAAAATCGGAACGAACGCTTGCGCGAAGGCTCCTTCTGCGAAAAGTCTGCGCAAAAGGTTTGGTATACGAAAAGCAACCCAGAAGGCATCGGTTAAGGCGCCCGCACCAAAGGCACGGGCAATGATGATGTCGCGCGCCAGACCCGAAATACGAGAGAGCAGCGTCAGACTGCTGACCGTCGCTGCGGCGCGCAACAAGCTCATCGCGGAGGCATACGGATCGCGCCATCCAGTCGAATGGTTTCACCGTTGAGCATTTCGTTGGTGATGATCTGATGCACAAGCTTTGCGTAGTCTTCAGGTCGTCCCAGGCGCGAAGGGAAGGGGATGCTCGCAGCCAGTGAGTCTTGCACAGCCTGCGGCATTCCAAAAATCATAGGCGTTCCAAAAATCCCAGGGGCAATCGTCACGCAACGAATACCAAGCGGTGCGAGATCTCGTGCGACAGGCAAGGTCATCCCAACGACACCGGCTTTGGAGGCTGCATAAGCCGCCTGCCCAATCTGTCCATCATAAGCCGCGACAGAAGCTGTATTGATGAGCACGCCACGCTCACCGGTTGGCTCCGGATTGTTTTTACTCATGGCCTCGGAGGCGACCCGAATCATGTTGAACGTGCCAATCAGATTAATGCTGACAACTTTTTGGAACAGATCGAGGGCATGGGCGCCGTTTTTACCAACGGTTTTCGCTGCGGGGGCAACACCAGCGCAGTTGACCAGGCCAAATAGCGTGCCCATTTCAAGAGCCGCAGCAACAGCAGCCTGTGCATCTTGTTCCTGGGTCACATTGCAATGTAAATAGCGCTGTCCCAGCTCTTTGGCGAGTGCTTCGCCCGCCTCGTCCTGCAAATCAGCAAGCAGAACGCGTGCACCTTGTTGCGCCAACATTTTTGCTGTGCCTGCGCCGAGTCCTGAGGCGCCACCTGTCACGATGAAAACTTTATTTGCGATATCCATGATTTAAGCCAATGCCTGGAAAATTTTGTTCTTGATGTCGTCGACTGATCCAACGCCTTCAACTTTGCGATACTTCGGCGCACCTGCTTGCTCTTTCGCCCAGGAGGAGTAGTAATCGACCAAAGGACGGGTCTGGTTCTGATAGACCGTTAAGCGATGTCTGACAGTCTCTTCCTTGTCGTCATCACGCTGAACCAGAGGCTCGCCGGTCAGATCGTCGTGTTCAGCTACTTTTGGGGGGTTAAAGCGAATGTGATAGCTGCGACCGCTGGCTGGATGGACGCGTCGTCCGCTCATACGCTCGATGATGTCTTGCTCAGGGACTGCGATCTCCACCACAAAGTCGAGTGCGACATTTGCTTGTTTGAGGGCATCCGCTTGTGGAATGGTACGTGGAAAACCATCAAACAGATAACCTTTGCTGCAGTCATTCTGTTTGAGACGGTCTTTGACCAGACCGATAATCAGATCATCTGATACCAGACCACCTGAGTCCATAATTTTCTTGGCCTCGATACCTAGCGGGGTGCCTGCTTTCACGGCCGCACGCAACATGTCTCCGGTGGAGATCTGGGGAATGCCAAAGTGTTGCGTAATAAAGGCGGCCTGCGTGCCTTTTCCAGCGCCGGGTGGTCCAAGCAAAATGAGACGCATGAAAACTCCTGAGTCCTGAAAGTGTAAGGTGAATGCTAAACATTATGCCGCATCGCAGCACGTCCTGCAGGGCAAACTCCTACTGGCTTACCCTGATGAAACAAGATTCTCAAAAAAATGTCGTACCCGAATCAGATCCTCCGGGGTGTCTACGCCTGCACCCGGGTGGCTGTTGATTCTGTGCACTGCAATTTTAAAGCCATGTTCAAGTGCGCGAAGCTGTTCCAGTGATTCCAGACGCTCTAGCTTGCCAGCAGAGAGTGCAGGGTACTTGCGTAAAAAACCAGCACGGTAAGCATACATACCGATATGGTGAAGCGCTGGAATAGAAAAATCGGTGGTTTGATCCGGGTGTGCCGGTGCATCCCTATGCCAGGGGATGGGGGCGCGAGAGAAATAAAGCGCTCGATCCGAGGCGTCGCAAACAACTTTCACGATGTTTGGGTTGAACAGTGTCTGAGCTGTGTGGATCGGTGCCGCGCAGGTTGCTATATCGGCCTGACTGTCATTTGCCAAAAGTGCCGCAACGCTGTTAATCAAAGCCGGATCAATCAAGGGCTCATCCCCCTGAACATTGACAACAATATCGTCGTCGCGCAAATTTAACAAAGTAGCGGCTTGAGCAAGTCGGTCGGTGCCGCTCGGATGATCCGCCCGTGTCAGCAGGTGTTCTACACCATACTGATGGCAGGCTGAGGCGATATCCGGATGGTCGCAGGCGATGACAACTCTCAGCGCGGCAGAGGCTTTGGCGCGCTCCGCGACGCGGATGACCATCGGTTTGCCAGCAAGGTCAGCCAGCATTTTGCCTGGCAGGCGAGTTGAGGCCGCACGTGCGGGGATGATGACAATAAAGCCAGTCATGCTGTGTCTGGGGTTGTGTTTTTGGGCGCGTCTTTGGTTGCGTCCGGTTCATTCATCACGCGCGCCTCAGTGCTGAGCATGACAGGGATGCCATCGCGAACTGGAAAAGCCAGTTGATCTGCTTTGCATACAAGCTCATTGTGTTGGGTCTGCAGAGTAAGCGGACCCTTGCAAAGAGGGCACACGAGAATGTTGAGTAGTCTTGTTTCCATAAGCTTATTGTAAACACTCGCCGCCGTTGTGTGGCGCGATGGTGCACTGCGCACGCAAGGTTTTATCGAGCCAGTTTGTGAACAATGGGTCGGAAAATATTGCATCGACCTCTACAACCCAGAGCCGCGGATCCTCGATAGCCTGGCACTTAACCGCATCTTTTGCGGTAATAAGTATCTGACAAGCGTGCAGCGTCGAAAAAGTGCTCGGTGTGAAACGGTAGTGATCAGGCAGTGCGAGGGTTTCGCCCAAGGCAAAACCCTGTGCGCGAAGGCTCTCGAAAAAACGCTCAGGTGTGCCAATGGCCGCTACCGCCGCCAAGCCGGGTCCTGAATTCAGGCTTTGAAACTGGGCAAGCGTCAAGCATTGTTTGCTCTTGAGGTTTCTGAACTGTCTGATCTGAAGTGCCATCTCGGTACTTTTGGGTTTAGGTGTGACGCTGTCAGCGACGGGCATCGAAGCGTTTTGTCGCGCTGTGCTGAATTGCGGG
This sequence comes from Burkholderiaceae bacterium, assembly GCA_036725985.1. Classification (GTDB taxonomy): domain Bacteria; phylum Pseudomonadota; class Gammaproteobacteria; order Burkholderiales; family Burkholderiaceae_B; genus Zwartia. The sequence goes on along the minus strand of DAIMDD010000009.1, from coordinate 54,221 downwards.
ACATTGGTCACGATCGCCTGAACGCGCTCAAGTCTGCCGAGGGACTCCCTGAGTGGTCCTGCAGGCATCACAGAGCCATTGCCCGTCTGACGCTGATCCTGAACAATAATCTCCAGATCCCTGGCAAGAGCCAGATGCTGCAAGCCATCATCAGCGATGATCAGATTCGTATCAGGTGCCTGGGAGAGCAATGCTTCAATTGCTTTTTTACGATTCGGATGCACAGCAATCATGGCACCTGTTTGCATTGCAATCAACGCCGGTTCGTCGCCGAACTTTTCCGCTGCCAGCACGCCTTGCCCCGTGACAGGTGATGCGCCGATTTTGACTCCATAGCCACGACTGATGACGCCAGGCTTCCAGCCTAATCTGCTCAGGGCATTGACTAAGGCTATGACAACAGGTGTTTTGCCTGTTCCACCAACATAGATATTGCCAATAACCAGAACGGGTAAGCGTGCACGATAAACCTTGGCAGGAAAAAACTTGTAAAACTTTTTTCTCAGCGCGAGGATCAACAGTACTGCCCAGGATAAAGGCTGCATAATCAGCCATAAACAGCCGCGCTTGAGCCATTGGCGATGCAGCCACTGACTGAGTCGTGTTTGAAAATTTGCGCGTGTCAATCGCCCGCCTGTGTGGCGAAGTGTACTTTGCCTATGCCGGCTGAGCGTGCGGCTTTCATGGCGGTCATGACAAATTGATGGGATGCCATTGCATCAGCATAGATAATCACAATGGGATCTTCTACCTCCTTTTTAGCTGCGCGCAGGGCTTCGGTCAGAGAAAGCATATCTGCGCCCTCAATCAGACGATTACCAACGGCAAAACGTCCATCCTGACTGATGGTGATATCGATCGTTGTCTGGACGAGTTTTTCGGCATCTGCCTGCGGCAGCACAATTTTCAGAGCACTTTGCCGGGCGAAGGTGGTGGTAGCCGCAAGAAAAATCAGCATCACCAGTAATACATCAATCAGTGGAATGAGATTGATGTCTGGTGCGTCATCGAAATTATTTTGTCTGAATCGCATCAGTTTCACTCCTGGAGAGCGTCACGCAGTCGACGCGCCGACTGTTCCATGCGCAGCAAGAGTGAGTCGACACGGGATTTAAACAAGCGATGCGCAATCATGCAGGGAATCGCAATCAAAATACCAAAACCGGTGTTGTACAACGCAACAGAAATACCTCTTGCAAGCATCGTGGGGTCTGAGCCATCAGGGCGGTATGCTGCAAAAATTTCAATCATGCCTACAACAGTGCCAAACAAACCCAGCAAAGGGGCAATCGTTGCTACGGTAGCTAGAGCCGGTAGAAAGCGCTGCAGGTTGTGAGCGACTTCGCGGCCCACGTCTTCAACGCTGTGTCTGAGTTGCGCATCGGGCAGATCTATTTTTCGAACCAGCTCGGCAAGAATTTGGCCAAGCGGGGAGTTTGACTGAAGTTTGTCAAGATTGGCAGGCGTATCTTGGCCTGCCTGGACCATCTGCAGCACTTGCGCGCTGAGTTCGACTGGACAGATATGTCTGGTCTGCAGGCTAAGGGAACGTTCGATGATGATGGCGAGTCCTGCGATTGAGAGCGCGAGGAGAAGAAAAATCGGCCAACCTGCTTCAGAAAAGATAGACTGCAATGGATAACCTCTAAGGGAAAAAATTGGTCTCTTGGACGTGACGTCATCGATAATGGTGACATCGTAAGGTGGCGGGAGCCACTCTGGCAAGCGCTTGGAGTTGTTTAAAAACTATCCACAGAAGCTGTGGATAATTATGTGCGCATCTTCCAAAAGGTGGTTAAACACTCGCTGTGCTTGTGCTGCTCAAAAACTGATCATAAAAATGTAATATTTTATAATATCTATGTTTATCAATGGCTTATAAGAGTTTTGTTATGGATATTTTCATGTATTTAAATTTTTTCTTGTCTGACAGTGACTTGCGAATAAAAGCCTCAGCCTGTGGACATATTATGCTGCGAGAGCCTTATGACAATTGAAAGTCAGGTCACAGAGCAATTATCCTCGCGAGATATCCTGACTGTTACACAGTTAAATCAAGCTGTGTCGCGTTTACTTGAACAGAGTTTTGTTTCTACCTGGGTTCGTGGAGAAATTTCCAACTTTACTCAAGCCTCCTCGGGTCATTGGTATTTCACCTTGAAGGATCAAGCGGCATCGGTTCGCGCCGTTATGTTCAGAAGTCGTGCTGCGGCAATTGGGTTTGTTCCGAAATCAGGCGATTCGGTTGAGTTGAGAGGGCGTGTCACGCTATATGAGGCGCGTGGGGAATACCAGCTACAGGTTGAGCAGATGCGTCGCGCCGGCCTTGGCTCTTTATTTGAAGCCTTTCTGACACTGAAAAACAAGTTAGCCGCAGAGGGAATGTTTGCACCTGAGGCTAAACGTCCCATTACCGCCTTTCCCAAAGCCATTGGTGTGATTACCTCGCTCGGTGCCGCTGCGTTAAGAGATGTCTTGACCGCTTTGTCGCGTCGCGCGCCTCATGTTCCCGTGATTATTTATCCCTCCCCAGTTCAGGGCGTGGATGCCTCGCTCCAGCTCAGACAGGCTTTGGCGCACGCAAATGAAAGACTTGAAGTCGACACACTTCTACTCGTGAGAGGCGGTGGCAGTATTGAAGACCTCTGGAGCTTCAATGATGAAGCACTTGCCAGGGACATCGCAGCGAGTGTGATCCCTGTGATTTCCGGAGTCGGGCACGAAACGGATTTCACGATTGCAGATTTTGTGGCGGATTTAAGGGCGCCTACGCCCACTGCTGCCGCAGAGCTAGCGTGTGTCTCACGGTCCATACTGCTTGAGCGTGTTGAGCGTGCACATAGCACTCTCGTCGAGCGGGTCGGACGACAAATTGATCGACTATCTCAGCGTGTAGATCGCGCCGCCGCAGCGCTTGTATCTCCGGCCCAACGCCTTGCGCACCAACAGGAAAAACTACAAAGCCTGACATACAGAATGTCGGGTGCCTGGCAGCGCTTTGCCCAAGTTCGAGCGAGCCGTCATGACCGGGTTGCCGCGAGACTGAGCTCGCTTCTGCCAGATGTGGCCGTTGCACGCGATAGCCTCTCAAGACTTAGCCAGGCTATGATCCAGGCGCAACGCAGATTGATGACAACACGGCTTGCGAATCTCGAGCATGCCCAAGCGCAACTCAGAGCCCTCAGTCCGGAGCATACTTTGGGCCGTGGTTATGCGATTGTGCAGACACCTGAAGGATCGATTGTGCGAGACGCTAGTTCGGTTCAGCCAGGACAAGTACTGGATTTAACGCTCGCTAAAGGCACTGTCCACGTGCGGGCAGAATAAGCGGAGAATTGAATCTGATTCCTGAGTGAATGTGTAAATATTTCTTAACCCTAGTTGGAAGAGGGTTGGCTGCAAGTTTTTGCTTCACTCCGATACAATAGACAAGTTATACGACCCACCCAAATTTAAGAGGATTTTGCAATGGCCCACACTCTGCCAGCTTTGCCCTACGCCCTGGATGCTTTGGCACCCACAATTTCAAAAGAAACGCTTGAGTTTCACTACGGTAAGCATCACCAGACCTATGTGACAAACCTCAACAACCTGATTCCCGGTACGGAGTTTGAGTCAGCTTCGCTTGAAGAGATCGTCAAGAAATCTTCTGGTGGCGTGTTTAACAACGCTGCTCAGGTCTGGAACCACACGTTTTACTGGAACAGCATGGCGCCTAACGCTGGTGGCGAGCCAACTGGCAAACTGGCTGAGGCCATCAACGCCAAATGGGGTAGCGTTGCTGCTTTCAAAGAAGCGTTCAATAAATCAGCCGCTGGAAATTTTGGCTCTGGCTGGACATGGTTGGTTAAAAAGCCTGACGGTTCACTCGATATCGTCAATACCAGCAACGCTGCAACCCCTCTGACCACTGCTGATGTACCTTTGCTGACCTGTGATGTCTGGGAACATGCGTATTACATTGACTATCGCAATGCACGTCCCAAGTATCTCGAAAGCTTCTGGTCATTGGTTAACTGGGCTTTTGCAGCTAAAAATCTCGGTTAATTCACACCAGATTTAATGTTTGCACCGAAAACCGGCCTCGCGCCGGTTTTTTCCATTTTGGCGCATTCGCAGGTTGCGATAACATAACGGCATTCAAACTTAAACATGCAGGAATAAAGACATGAGCAACGATGCCCTGATTTGCGACGCAATGCGCACTCCCTTTGGACGTTATGGCGGAGCGCTGGCCTCTGTTCGCCCGGATGATCTTCTTGCGATACCGATTCGTGCCTTGATGGAGCGAAACCCTAACGTCAAATGGGAGCAACTCGACGATGCACTGATGGGGTGTGCCAATCAGGCTGGTGAAGACAACCGAAACGTCGCGCGCATGGCGTCCATGCTTGCCGGTTTGCCCATCGATGTCCCCGGTGGCACGATTAACCGCTTGTGCGGCTCAGGCATGGACGCGATTGGTACTGCCGCGCGTGCAATTCGCAGTGGCGATACGTCTTTCATGATGGCGGGTGGCGTTGAGAGCATGACCCGCGCACCGTTTGTCATGGGCAAAGCCGATTCAGCGTTTTCACGCAGCGCTGCGATTTTTGACACGACGATTGGCTGGCGATTTATCAATAAACAGATGAAAGCCAAGCATGGCGTGGACTCGATGCCCGAGACGGCTGAGAACGTTGCTGACCAGTTCAAAGTCTCGCGCGAGGACCAGGATTTGTTTGCGATGGCGAGCCAGGAGAAAACCGCTGCTGCACAAAAAGCAGGATTTTTTGATAGTGAAATTTCTCCGGTTTCTATTGTTCAGAAAAAGGGTGACCCAATCATCGTGAATCGCGATGAGCACCCACGTCAGACAAGTCTCGAGTCGCTTGCGAAACTCAAAGGTGTCGTGCGCGAAGGCGGCTCCGTCACGGCGGGCAATGCCTCAGGCGTGAATGACGGTGCTGTCGCAATGTTGTTGGCTAATGAGCGTGCAGCTGCACTGCATGGCCTGGTGCCTCGTGCGCGCGTGGTTGCGATGGCAACTGCTGGTGTTGAGTCACGCATCATGGGTATTGGCCCCGCGCCTGCTACGCAAAAAGTCCTCAAGTTAGCCGGGATGACTCTTGATCAGATGGATGTGATAGAACTCAACGAAGCCTTTGCCGCTCAGGGCCTGGCCGTCTTGCGTTTGCTGGGTCTGGCTGACAATGATCCGCGAGTTAATCCAAATGGCGGTGCGATCGCACTGGGCCATCCACTTGGTGCGAGTGGTGCGCGTCTGGTGATGACCGCTGTGCATCAGCTTCACGCGACTGGAGGGCGCTACGCGCTTTGCACGATGTGTATTGGTGTTGGCCAAGGCATTGCGATGATTGTTGAACGCGTCTAAATTCATTCAAAGCGCCAAACCGGGTTTGGCTTTTTGTCATAAAAAAATTGGGGTTCCGGTTTGACCAGAACCCCAATTTTTTATGGCTAGATGATCTCTCGCTATGCGAAATATCAATAATCGGTGGTCAACGCAGACCGGAGATTTTTTTGCCTGCGGTAATGCCGCGTTTGGCAAACCAGCCTTGTTCCATTTCAAGCGTGTAGCGAACAGGCGCTGAGGAGCAATGTGAATTTTCAGTCATTGGCGCCATATCGGCGATATTGGTGATCGTTCCATCATCCAGAATAAAAGCGATCGATAGAGGGATGAGTGTGTTGCGCATCCAGAAACACTGAACGTTCGGCTGTTCAAATACAAACAGCATGCCCGTGTTCGGTGCGAGCTCCTTGCGGAACATCAGACCTTTTGCTCTGGTGGCATCGGTGGCTGCAACCTCAGCCTGAATAACATGCATGCCTGCTGTCAGCGTTTTAACTGTCAGGGTTTGAGCATGGGCGCAGGTTGTGCTGACTACTGTCAAGGCAGCAAAATCGAACAAAAAGACAAACAGCGCAGCCAAAAGGGTGCGCTGCTTTAAAAATAAAAGCAATTGAATCATCGCATAACATCCATGGGGTTATTCACCCCAACAGTTTACGCGGCGGTTATATTTGTTGCTTGTTTACCTTTCTGGCCCTGGGTCACTTCAAACGCAACTTTTTGTCCTTCTTTGAGCGTTTTGAAACCATCCATGTTGATCGCAGAAAAGTGCGCAAACAGATCTTCGCCACCGTTATCTGGTGTCACAAAGCCAAAACCTTTAGCATCGTTGAACCACTTAACTGTACCAGTGACCTTAGGACCATTGCTTGTCGAGTCTGACATTCGGACTGCCTCTTAATCGTTGTATAAACTATTTGAAAAGCTCTTGATTGAAATTAACCAGTAAGATGCTTTCCGGCGAAATTCACTCCCAAAAGGGTGTGTAACGTGATATTCGTCAGAATTAATAAAAGCGTCAAGCACTCAATTGTGATTTGATATTAGTGAAAACACCCCCATATACCTATTTCGTAACGAAAATAATCAACTTTGTACTGATCGTATCAATCTCACCATGCCAAGCAAAGTTACTTTACCGCCTGATTTAGTTGTCGAAAAAAAGGCAGCCCGAACGGCGCCGCCCCCTATGTACAAGGTACTTTTGTTAAATGATGACTACACCCCGATGGAGTTTGTGGTGATCGTGCTCCAAAAGTTCTTCGGTAAGGGGCACGAGGACGCTATGCGGATCATGTTGCAAGTTCACCACGAAGGAAAAGGCGTGTGTGGGGTTTACCCGCATGACATCGCTGCAAGCCGTATCGGTCAGGTGGCTCAGTATGCCCGTGCCAGCCAGCATCCTTTGCAGTGCGTCATGGAGCCTGCCGATGAGTAAAAAACAGCAGAAACTTATGGCTAACAAAATAAATATTTGCTTATGCAAATTAATAGCGTAATGATAGGCATAGAATGGTATTCATCCCGAACCTAGTATTTTCCGGAATGTCGGAGGAAATGTGATTTCTCAAGAGCTTGAAGTCAGCCTGCATATGGCTTTTGTCGAGGCGCGCTCGGCTCGTCATGAATTCATTACTGTCGAGCATTTGTTGCTCTCACTGCTCGATAATGCTGCGGCAATCGAGGTGTTGAAAGCCTGCTCGGCAGACATGGATGAATTACGTAACCAATTGCGTAAATTTGTAACTGAAAATACTCCTGTGATCCCTGCAGGATCTGATGTGGATACTCAACCCACTTTGGGATTTCAGCGTGTGATCCAGCGCGCCATCATGCATGTGTCAGCTGGGGGCGCCTCCAAAAAACCAGTTACCGGTGCAAATGTTCTGGTGGCCATTTTTGGTGAAAAAGAATCGCATGCCGTGTATTACATGCAGCAACAGGGGATCTCGCGACTAGACGTGGTGAATTTCATGTCGCATGGCATCAGCAAGCAAGGTGGCGAGTCAGCGCCCACCTCGGATAAAGAGCCACAGGTCAATGGCGAAGATACAACCGAGGCGCGTCAGTCGCCCCTGGACCTCTATGCCCAGGATCTTAATGCTGACGCTACAGCTGGTCGTATTGATCCCTTGATTGGTCGTGAATACGAAGTTGAACGTGTGATCCAGACCTTATGCCGTAGACGTAAAAATAATCCCTTGCTGGTCGGCGAGGCAGGTGTCGGTAAAACGGCAATTGCCGAGGGACTTGCCTATCGTATTACGCGTGGCGAAGTGCCAGAGGTTTTGCAGGACGCGCATGTCTATTCACTCGATATGGGCGCTTTGCTTGCCGGAACCAAGTATCGGGGTGATTTTGAGCAGCGCCTGAAAGGCGTGCTCAAGCAGCTCAAGGGTAATCCGCAGGCGATATTATTTATTGATGAAATTCATACCTTGATTGGTGCAGGCTCTGCCTCGGGTGGTACGCTGGATGCCTCGAACTTACTGAAACCAGCTTTGTCCTCGGGACAGTTACGCTGTATTGGTGCCACCACTTACACAGAGTTTCGCGGGGTCTTTGAAAAAGATGCAGCTCTGTCACGTCGTTTTCAAAAGGTCGATGTTCCCGAGCCGAGTGTTGAGCAAACCATTCAAATTTTGCGTGGTTTAAAAGGTCGTTTTGAAACGCACCATTCAGTCAAGTATTCTTCTGCTGCGTTGACTGCAGCGGCTGAACTCTCGGCCCGCCACATTAATGATCGGCACCTGCCTGACAAGGCAATTGACGTGATCGATGAGGCCGGTGCGGCACAACGACTGCTGCCACGCTCCAAGCAAAAGAAAGTGATTGGTAAAACCGAAATCGAGGCGATTGTTTCGAAAATCGCCCGTATTCCTCCGGCTACTGTATCCAATGATGATCGCAGTAAACTCGCCACCCTTGATCGTGATTTGAAAACTGTGGTGTATGGTCAGGATAATGCGATTGAGGCATTGTCCTCAGCCATCAAAATGGCACGTTCTGGTCTGGGACGGCCTGAAAAACCGATTGGTGCTTTCCTTTTCTCCGGTCCAACCGGCGTTGGTAAAACTGAAGTGGCCAGACAATTGGCCTTCACCCTGGGTGTCGAGCTATTGCGTTTTGACATGTCTGAATACATGGAGCGCCACACAGTTTCGCGTCTGATTGGTGCACCACCAGGATATGTAGGTTTTGATCAGGGTGGGTTGTTGACCGAAGCGATCAACAAACAGCCTCATTGCGTGCTTCTGCTTGATGAGATTGAAAAAGCCCATCCGGATGTATTTAATATTCTGTTGCAGGTCATGGATCATGGAACGCTGACGGACAACAATGGCCGTAAAGCGGATTTCCGTAACGTGATTCTTGTGATGACCACGAACGCAGGTGCTGAGGCTTTGAATAAACCGAATATCGGTTTTTCCAATACGCGTGCAAGCGGTGATGAAATGGCTGATATCAAGCGTCTTTTCTCGCCCGAGTTCCGTAATCGTCTCGATGCGATTGTTCCCTTTGCACCGTTGAATCAGGAAGTGATTTTGAGGGTTGTCGATAAGTTCTTGATGCAACTCGAAGATCAGCTCCATGACAAGCGTGTGGAGGCGAGCTTTACCGATGCCTTGCGTGCCTATCTGGGTAAAGCGGGCTTTGATCCCCTGATGGGTGCACGTCCCATGCAGCGTCTGATTCAGGATACATTGCGTCGGGCGCTGGCAGACGAATTGCTGTTTGGCAAACTTGTCGATGGCGGTTCGGTCACGGTTGATGTCGATGAGCAGGACAAGGTTATCCTGACTTTTGGTGATGTGCCTGCGAAATCTCAGGCCCGCACTGCAGGGACTGATCAGGAAACTGAGCTGGTTCACTAATGTCTGACCATGTAACACCACAGAGATTGACTTGCCATCACTGTGGTGTTGCATATCAGCGTCCCGTGCTTGCTCCAGGCGAATGGGCTACCTGTTTTCGTTGCGGTGCAACACTTGAAACCTACGCTGTGTTTTCGGCTAGCGCCTGGTTGGCTGTTCTGATTGCGACGGTGATTAGTTTTGCGCTAGCCAATGCCTTTCCGGTTGCCACACTCTATGTGCAGGGTGCTGGTCAGGCCGCCTCCTTTATCGATGCGGTGGTGATTACCTGGAACGTCGGTTATCCAGAAGTCGCTTTGATTACTTTCGCAGCGGGATTCTTTTTGCCTGTTTGCCAGCTTGCGTTGTTGATCTGGATCTTCAGCGCCTTAGCTTTTGGGCGCCTACCGCTTTTTTTTGAAACCGTGGTTCACTGGGTTGACCGTTTAAAACCATGGTGCATGGTTCCGGTATTTTTAATGGGTGTGCTGGTCGCAGTAGTAAAGCTCGCGGGGCTAGCCTCGCTGACTCCTGGCATTGGGTTGTTTGCCACTGCGACGAGCGCTATTTTGATCACTGCCTTGACCAGGCTGAGTTCTGAAAAAATTCGAGCAATGGCTCACGATCTTGACTTGCCAGCGCTCTCTTCGCCGGTCTTGAAACCTCCTTCGCCAACGATTCTTATGCGTACCTGGGCTCTCATGCTTGGTGCGGCCATTTTATATATCCCGGCCAATATGCTGCCCATTATGAAAGTTTCCTCGATGGGGAGCGACTCTGCGCACACCATCATGGGGGGAGTCATTGAGCTGGTGCATATGGGCTCCTGGGATATCGCCTTGGTTGTTTTTATAGCCAGCGTCGTTGTGCCGCTCTTTAAGCTTGTTGCGTTGGGAATGTTGGTGTTTCTTGCTCAGCAAAAAACCGGTATTAAATTGCGTGAGAGAACCCATCTATACGTGATCGTTGAGTTTATTGGTCAGTGGTCAATGCTGGATGTTTTCGTAGTTATACTACTCTGCGCCTTAGGACATTTTGGCTCGTTACTCAGTATCGAGCCTGGTGGTGGAGCAGCAGCCTTTGGTGGTGTGGTGATTCTGACCATGATCGCTGCGATGGGTTTTGATCCTCGCCTGGCATGGCGACTAGCCGGTCACCGTAAACATCTGACACGAGCAGATCTTGAATCCACTCATTAAATTTTTTCAAAGTTACGCTAACAGGAGTTGCTTGCATGACTGAGTCATCCAGCCCATCAGGCTCATTGCCTCATCCTCGTGTCTCACGCAAACCTAAACGCAATCTGGCCTGGGTTTGGCTGATACCAATCATTGCAGCCTTGGTGGGGTTATCAATCGTCTGGAACGCTGTATCTAAACAGGGGCCCAAAATTTCTATCGAATTTGAGTCTGCGTCTGGTCTTGAGGTCGGTAAGACACAGATTCGTTATCGTGATGTCGTCATTGGCATGGTGAAAGCAATCAAACTGAGTCCAAAGCGAGATTCTGTGATTGTCGATGCAGAGCTCACAAAAGACGCGGGTGGCTTGGCGCATGCAGGAACCCGTTTCTGGATTGTTAAACCCAGAGTAGGTTTAGGTGGGGTCTCTGGCTTATCGACGCTGCTGTCGGGTGTCTATATCGAGACCGATACGAACGATGCTTTAAATGCCAGCGCAAATAAAACTGAATTCTTGGGTCTTGAGGAGCCACCGCCAATTACCAGTGATCGGCCTGGTAAGAAATTTATCTTGCGAGCACCGGATCTGGGTTCGCTGGGAGCAGGCTCGCCTATTTTTTATCGACGTATTCAAGTCGGAATTGTGACGAGTTTCAAGCTCGATAAGGTTGGCAAGTTCGTCGATCTTCATGTGTTTATCGATGCGCCCTATGATAAATATGTGAATCAGAGTACGCGTTTCTGGAACGAAAGTGGCATCGATATCTCACTGGGCTCAGATGGCGTGCAAGTTAATACCCAATCATTGGTATCGCTGATAGCTGGGGGTATTTCTTTTTCATCTTTTGGTAAAAGTGAAGAACCAGTCAAATCTAGCGATGTATTTAAACTTTATGACACGAAACGCGCCGCTGAGCTTGTTCCTGAGGGTATCGCGGTGCCGATTGATATGCATTTTGATCAACCCTCAAGGGGTTTGAAGGTCGGAGCTAATGTTGAGTTTCAAGGTGTGGAAATTGGTATTGTCAACTCTGTGGATCTCGATTTCGATCCAATGAAACGCAAATTTTTTACGCGCGTAGCTGCCACACTTTATCCTGAGCGTCTTGGCTCGATTTATAGCGACATGAAAATGGTTGACCGTACCCCCGAGGAGGTTGCGAAATCTCTAGCGGTGCTCGCAAGCAGAGGGCTGCGCGCGCAGTTGCGAAGCGCTAATATCCTGACGGGTCAGTTATATATTGCGTTGGCTGATTTCCCTCAAGTGCCAAAGGGCGGTCGCTTCAAATCCAGCTTGCCTTTTGAAATGCCTACGATTGAGGCTGACGATCTCGATAAGCTTCAGCAAAATCTCTCTAACATCATGGCTAAACTTGAAAAAATACCATTTGACTCGATTGGCAAGGAGCTTAACGACACGCTAAAAGAGTTCAAACTCTTGACGATCGATTTGAATAAGCAAGTGACACCCAAGCTCTCTTCGGCGCTAGTTCAGGTCGAGTCAAGCTTTAAGAATCTCGATGGCATGATCGCTCCGGGGAGTCCGCTGCCAGCTAATATTGATGCGGCCCTTGAAGAAATCAAACGTAGTTTGAAATCCTTGCGCGTATTGACCGATGCCCTGCAGGCTCAGCCAGACTCACTCTTACGTGGTCGAAGTGGCCAGCCTTACTCTCGCGATACTCTTGGAGCGACTGCAAAATGAAAATCTTGATGATACTGGCGAGTCTGGTGCTGGTCGGTTGTGGTTCACCCGCAGCGTTTAATTACACCTTGAGTCCTCCTGTTTCGAATGTTGCGACTGCGCCGGTTAAATCAGTCGGCCCCTATGCGTTAGCTGATATTTCTGTTCCACCGGAGGCTGATCTGGCTTCGCTGGTGGTGCAACAAACTGATGGGCGTGTGCTGGTCCTCGCCAATGACTTATGGACAGCACCCTTGTCCTCGCATCTCAGAACAGCGCTTTCGCTTGAGTTAACCTCCCGTATTGGCATGCCGCCAGTACAAAATCTGGCGGCTGGTGCTGGCGATGCTAATGTCACGCGCGTTCAGGTAGATGTGCAGCGTTTTGATATGGTTCCGGGTCAATACGTCACGATCCACGCCTTGTGGCGGATACGTTTTGCAGGGACAAATAATGTCATGACTTGTTTTTCTCGCTTGCAACAACCTGTTGCGATTGGTGTCTCGGCACTGGTCACAGGTCAGCAAAAAAATACGCAACAACTCTCGTCACAGATTGCTCAGGCGCTTGAAACTCGCTCTAAACCAAATGATGCACAGTGCACTGGAATGTAGTCATGAAAGGACCGCGCATGCAATTTAGACACTATCTAATGGCTCTTGGCATCTCTGTGGTTTTATCTTTGCCTGCCGCAGCTGAAATTATCATTGGTGTGGATCTCTCCACAACCGGCCCGGCCGCAGCGATTGGTATCCAATCCGCGAACGCTATCAAGTTGTGGCCTGACACGTTGGGCGGCCAGCCTGCGCGGTATGTGATTCTGGATGACGCGACAGATGTCAGTCAGGCAGTCAGAAACTTTCGTAAACTGACTTCTGAAAATAAGGTCGATGCGATTGTTGGACCTAACATTACGCCTGCCGCGCTAGCTGCGCTCGATGTGCTGCAAGAGTCCAGCACGCCGATGATCGCTCTTGCAGCCTCGGCTTCGATTGTTTCACCGCAATCGGATCCTAAAAGGAAATGGGCTTTTAAATTGCCACAAAATGACGCACTCATGGCAACAGCAATCGTCCAGGATATGCGCCGCCGGGGTGTTAAAAAAGTAGGATTCATCGGATTTGCCGATTCCTACGGTGAGGGCTGGTCCAAAGAGTTTGCGGCTGCGGCTTCTGGTGATCCGGAAATCGTCTCCCAGGAGTCCTTTCAACGCACGGATCAGTCTGTAACCGGACAAGTGTTGAAGCTGATGGCTGCACAGCCCCAGGCGATTCTGATTGCTGGCTCTGGCACGCCAGCGGCTTTGCCACAAAAAACTTTAGTGGGTCGAGGCTACAAAGGATTGATTTATCAAACTCATGGTATTGGTACGCTTGAGTTCCTGCAGCTAGGTGGTAAAGATGTTGAGGGAACACTATTCCCAACCGGTCCTGGCGTAGTTGCACGCGAGTTACCTCAAGCCAATCCTGTGCGTCGTGTTGCGCTTGAGTTTACTGATCGCTACGAACAGAAGTATGGTCCCAATACGATGACGCAGTTTGCCGGTGATGCGATGGGGGCCTGGATGTTACTTGATCAGGCGGTTTTACGCGCTTTGAAAGCTGGCGCAAAACCCTCAACCATCGAGTTTAGGCAGGCCTTGCGAGACGCGCTCGAAAACACCCAGAATCTGACAGTTCCGAATGGCGTTTTAAATGTAACTCCACAGGATCACCAGGGCTTTGATGAGCGTGCACGAGTCATGGCAACTATTAAAAATGGAAAGTTTTCCTACGCTCAATAGTTTTGGCTGTTGTATAAACAAATTGTGAGGAATTGAAAATGAGCAGCAATACGCCCCTGGCTGACGTGCGAAAAAGTTATGAACTCGCATCGCTTGAAGAGCACGAGGTATCGAGCGAGCCGCTTAAACAATTTCAATCCTGGCTCAATGAGGCTTTTGCCCACAAAATCCCTGAACCCAATGCAATGACGCTAGCCACAGTTGGCAGTAACGGACGTCCCTCGAGTCGTATCGTTTTGATAAAAGGATGTGACGAACGCGGTCTGGTCTGGTTTACTAATTATCAAAGTCGTAAAGGCAAAGAGCTAGAAAACACACCTTTTGCCTCGTTGCAGTTTCATTGGGTTGAACTCGAGCGTGTTGTTCGCATAGAGGGGCGCGTCGAGAAAGTAGAGGCCGCAGAATCGGATGAGTATTACGCCACCAGACCACTGGCTAGCCGAATCGGTGCCTGGGCCTCACCACAAAGCATGGTGATAAACGGGCGCACACCCATCGTCGCAAAAGCTGCAGAATATGGATTGAAGTTTGGTCTGAATCCCCCACGTCCCCCGCACTGGGGTGGCTATCGTCTGGTGCCAGACTATTGGGAGTTCTGGCAAGGCCGTCCCTCGCGGCTGCATGACCGGATTTGTTATCGCTTGAATGAAAATAAAGATTGGATTAAGGATCGTCTGGCACCTTGAATACAGTTTGACTCGTGCCTGAGCAAACTGTATCAGGTGTACGCTCTAAACAACTCAGGTTTTACCGGTGCTGCCAAAACCGCCAGTCCCGCGATCTGAGGCTCCAAACTCCTCGACCAGATTAAATTGCACCTGTGCGACTGGCAGCACGACAAGTTGTGCGAGCCGCTCCATAGGTTGCAAGGTGTAAGCAGTATTGCTGCGATTCCAGGCTGATACCATCAGGGGTCCTTGATAGTCCGAGTCAATCAGACCGACCAGATTACCCAGTACGATGCCGTGCTTATGGCCCAAGCCTGAACGAGGCAAAATGACTGCCGCGTAGCCCGGATCGGCGATATGAATGGCCAGACCTGTCGGGACTAACTGGGTGGCACCTGGCTCAATCACCAGAGGGGTATCCAGACACGCTCTTAAGTCCAGACCTGCAGAGCCTGGTGTTCCGTAGGCTGGTAGTTGGTCACGCATGCGCGCGTCGAGAATTTTGAGATCGACAGGTTTCATTTTTTTGAAATCAGAAGAGTTTGAAAAGTTTGAAGGATTCTGCTGCGCTGATGGCCATATAACCGGGTGTCAGCAGCGCGGGAACCCAGAACAGGGCTGAGATAACATTAGCCAACTGGAATTTGTATTCTGGCATACCCATGACACCTGCGACAGTTGGAATTGAGCTGCGCAAAGGACCTAAAAATCTACCGATCAACACGGCAAAGAATCCGTAGCGAAAGAATAATAGACGTGCCCGGGCAATCGTCCTGCGGTGTTTGGAGAGAGGTTTGCAGCGTAGAACGCTTGGGCCCATCCAGCGACCTAACCAAAAAGAAAGTGCATCGCCCAATAGTGCACCGGCATAACCCCAGAGGAGGATTGGCATCAAGGGCAAGGTGCCACTTGCGACCAGTCCGCCGGTCAATAAAAGCAGGGCGGTTGCTGGAATCAGAATGCCGACGATAAACATTGATTCCCCAAACGTCATCAGGCAGATGATCGGACCCGCCCAGAACTGGTTATGACGTATGAATTCGGCGATTTGCTCGATGAGCGCTTCCATAGGCGCGTGGGCCTGCTCAGGCCGGTTTACCTGCAATACGTATTGAGATGGCGTGTATCAGTTGCCGTGCAATATCTTGTTTTCCACTTGAGGCGAGGGGGTGTTCGCCGTGCATGTCAAAAATAGATACTGTGGTGTGATCGGAATCCATCACGTGCTGGGCAAGGTTACCAATCAACATTGGAATTCCCTTGCGAAGCCTTTTTTCATGGGCGAACTCGGACAAACGCTCTGTTTCGGCGGCAAAGCCCACGCACCAGGGAGGGTTAGGAAGCTTGGCAACCGTCGCGAGGATGTCGGGATTAGGAATAAAGCTCAACTCAGGTGTTTGTGTGCCATTTTTTTTGATTTTGTCTGTAGCGACATTGGCCACGCGCCAGTCTGCGACAGCAGCAACCGCTATAAAAATATCCTGCTGCGCTGCACTGGCAAGCACCGCATCGTGCATTTGCTGGGCTGTTTGCACATCGATACGTGTCACACCATAGGGCGTACTCAAGGCAGTTGGGCCAGAGATGAGAGTGACTTCGGCACCTGCTTCCCACGCGGCACGCGCAAGGGCATAGCCTGTTTTACCTGAAGACCTGTTGCTTATCACGCGTACTGGATCGATTGGCTCAACAGTTGGGCCAGCCGTAATCATGACGCGCTGACCTGTGAGTAATTTAGGTTGAAAAAAACCTACTAGTTCGGCGAGTAACTGGGCTGGCTCGAGCATGCGTCCGTCGCCGGTTTCACCGCAGGCTTGATCACCATTGCCTGGGCCAAGGATTTTGATTCCATCAAGCTTTAATTGTTCGACATTACGTTGTGTGGGTGCCGCGCCCCACATTTCGCGATTCATGGCTGGCGCAACCAGCAAGGGACAAGCGCGCGCCAGGCACAGGGTCGAGAGCAGATCATCGGCACGGCCTTGAACGAGTTTCGCCATAAAGTCCGCCGAAGCAGGCGCGATCAATATGGCGTCAGCGCCGCGTGTCAGATCAATGTGAGGCATGTTGTTCGGGATGCGTGCATCCCAGGCGTCAAGATAGACGGGACGACCTGACAGTGCTTGCATGGTGACGGCAGTGATGAAATGCGTCGCGGCATCCGTCATCACAACGTCAACGGTTGCGCCCAGATCAATCATGCGCCGCACGAGCTCAGCTGATTTGTAGCAGGCTATGCCACCACTCAAACCCAGTACGATGCGTTTACCTTCGAGATCTTTACTCATTTTGAACGTGTACCTTTCAGTCTCAGCAGCTCATCCAGTATCAAAAGCATAGCACCGAGCGTAATACAAATATCAGCAATATTAAAAGCCGGGTAATACCAATCGCGCCAGTAGAACAACAGAAAATCAACCACATGACCATAGGCGATCCGATCAATCACATTGCCGATCGCACCGCCCAGTATCAAAGCCAGGGCCAGCATCATCCGATGATGCATAATATTTTTACGCATCATCCAGATGATGAAGACAGAAGCGGCAATGGCTAGCAAGGTAAAAAACCATCTTTGCCAGCCCGTTTCATTTGCGAGAAAACTAAAAGCTGCTCCAGGGTTATAGAGCAGGGTAAAGTCGAAAAAGGGCAGTAGATGAATCCGCTCGCCATATTTGAGTTGTGAGTCAAAACCGAGTTTGCTGGACTGGTCGAGTACGATCAGCAAACCCGCAAGCCACAACCAGCGAGCAATACCAGGAGAGGGCTTAGGCATCTTTCAGATTCATCACGCATCGACCGCAGATATGAGGGTGTGACGAGTCCAGTCCTATGTCCGCACGATAGTGCCAGCAACGCTCACATTTTTGATGTCCGGAAGCTGCAATACTAATTTGCAATTCACCGACGCCTGGTTGAACACTCACGCGCGAGACAATAAAAATGAAGGGTAGTTGTTCGGCAACGCTGAGCAACAGAGTGAGGTCGTCCCCACTGGCGCTGAGTTCGACTTCTCCTTGCAGGGACGAACCAATGCTGCCAGCGGTGCGAAGCTCTTCGAGTTTACGCATGACTTGTGCACGTATCTCGCGCAGGCGTGTCCAGCGTGTTGAGAGCCCAGTAGCATCAGTTACCGCTGGTATGTTGTGATAACACTCGGTAAAGATCGTGAGTGCTGGCTGTTTGCCTGCAATGGTCAGCGTTGTTGAATCAAGAATTTCCCAGGCTTCTTCGGCAGTAAAGGACAAGACAGGAGCCATCAGCTTGAGCAAGCTTTGAGTAATGTGCAGAAGTGCTGTTTGCGCTGAGCGGCGCGCGTGACTGCGCGGCGACGAGGTGTAGAGACGATCCTTAAGTACGTCAAGATAAAACGCGCCGAGATCTTCAGAACAAAAGCTCTGCAAACGCGCCATGGCTGGGTGGAAATCATAACGCTCGTAGTTCGCCAGCACTTCAGTTTGCATGTGTGCGGTCATGGACAATGCGTAGCGATCCATTTCAAGCATTTGATCGATTGCTAGCGCATCTGTGCTGGCGTTGAAATCTGCAAGGTTCGCCAGTAAAAATCTAAGGGTATTACGAATACGTCGATAACCCTCAACTACGCGTTTGAGGATTTCATCCGAGATGGATAATTCGCCTGAGTAATCGGTACTGGCGACCCATAGTCGCAATATTTCTGCTCCCAGACTGTCGGACACTTTTTGTGGAGCAATCACATTGCCCACTGATTTGCTCATCTTGCGCCCATTACCATCCACAACAAAACCGTGTGTCAGCAGTCCATTGTAGGGTGCTCGGCCATAAAGCATGCAGCCTGTCAGCAGCGAGGAGTGGAACCAGCCGCGGTGCTGATCCGAGCCTTCCAGATAGAGATCAGCCGGCCAAGTAAGCTGCGCCCCATGTGAGCCGTTATGCTCATTGTCAGGACCACCCAGAACGGTAGCATGCGTGGTGCCCGAGTCAAACCAGACATCAAGTGTGTCACGATTTTTTTCATACATCAGGGCATCAGCGGCGCTTAAAAGGTCCGCAGGTTCTATCGCCTGCCAGGCTTCGATACCATGCTTTTCTACGCGCTTGGCTACTTCTTCGAGCAATGCAGGTGTGTCGGGGTGCAGCGCACCGGTTTCTTTGTGAATAAAGAAGGCCATTGGCACGCCCCACTGGCGCTGTCGCGAAAGCGTCCAGTCTGGACGGTTGGCGATCATTGCGTGCAAACGCGCCCGTCCCCAGGCAGGGAAAAACGCAGTTGCTTCGATGGCAGCGAGTGCGCTTTGGCGCAGGCTTGGCTCATCGTCTTTTGGCTTGACATCCATGCCCGCAAACCATTGACTGGTCGCGCGATAAATGATGGGTGTCTTATGACGCCAGCAGTGCATGTAGCTGTGCGAGTGCTGCTCGACCTTGATTAGCGTGCCTGCTGCGCTGAGCGCTTCGACAATTTTTGGGTTGGCCTCCCAGATGCTCAGGCCACCAAAACCAGGCAGTCCGGATACGAACTTGCCGTCACCCATGACCGGACTGATGATGTCCGAATCTTTGACGCCATGTGCTTTGCAAGAGACGAAATCCTCGATGCCATAGGCGGGCGCAGAGTGCACGACGCCAGTACCTGTATCGAGTGTGACGTAATCACCCAGGTAAACAGGGGACAGGCGCTTGTAGCCCGCATCAAAATTCGCCAGTGGGTGTTCAAAACTGATCTGACTGAGTGCGGACCCAACACACTTGGCAAGGATCTCGCCCTCCATGCCCCATTCTTTCATGCAAGCTTCAACGCGGTCTGCAGCCAGGATCAACAGGTCGCCGGTCGCCGCAGCGGGGCTGACGCGAACCAGTGCGTATTCAAATTCAGGATGAATATTCAACGCCTGATTCGAGGGGATTGTCCATGGAGTAGTGGTCCAGATGACAATCGCGCCTTTGCCTACACTTGGTATACCAAAGGCCTTGGCCACTGCGTCCAGATCTGCAAACGGGAAGGCAATATAAACTGCTGGGTCTTTGCGGTCCGCGTATTCGACTTCGGCCTCAGCTAATGCCGAGCCACAGTCAAAACACCAGTTCACAGGCTTCAGCCCACGAAACACATAGCCTTTATCGAGAATGCGGCCTAGAGCCCGTATTTCATTGGCTTCATTGCTGAAATTCATCGTCAGGTATGGGTCGTTCCAGTCCCCCAGAACACCTAGCCGGATAAAGTCCTTTTTCTGGCGCTCGATCTGCTCAAGTGCGTAGGCACGGGCTTTTGACTGCACCTCTGCTACGGGCAAGTGTTTGCCGTATTTTTTTTCGATCTGTATTTCGATGGGCATGCCATGGCAATCCCAGCCGGGTACGTAAGCCGCATCAAAACCAGCCATGTTTCGACTTTTGATAATGATGTCTTTGAGGATTTTATTGACCGCATGGCCAATATGAATGTCACCGTTGGCGTAAGGCGGGCCATCATGAAGCAGGAATTTAGGACGTCCCTGGCTTGCCTGGCGAACGGCCTGATAGACCTTTTTCTCTTGCCAGGCGGCAACCCAGAGAGGTTCGCGTTTAGGCAAGTCCCCACGCATCGGGAACTTGGTGTCGGGCAGATTGAGTGTGTTTTTATAGTCCATGGAGCGCAAAATAAGAGCGTGCATGCTGTGCATCGGCATGCATGGCGGCAGTCAGGGTTGGGAGATCAGGAAATTTTTCTTCGTCCCGCACGTGTTGCAGGAGTTCGACCCGGATGAGTTTACCGTAAGCATCCGGATTGCTTGTTAATAAGTGCGTTTCTAATAGAATTCTGCCATCATCCTCGACGGTTGGACGCACGCCCAGGCTGGCAACGCCAGCCAGAGGAGTCAAGCCCAGACCGTGGACACGCACTACATAAATTCCCGAACGCGCTGCACAGCGAGGCGTCACCCGCATGTTCATCGTGGGCATATTGAGTGTGCGGCCAAGCTTTTTGCCATGAATGACGTGACCGGTTATGGCAAAAGGGCGACCCAGCAGGTGTGCGGCATGGTCCAGATCCCCTGCAGCAAGAGCTGATCGTACTTCTGAGCTTGAAATCCTGTGCCCATGGGAATCCGTTACATCAGACATGGTCTGAACCTGCATGCCTTGCTGCTGGCCGATTTTTTTCAGTAGCGCCACATCTCCGGTACGCTGCCTGCCAAAACGGAAGTCTTCGCCAACCAGTAGCCAGCGTGTACCGAGTTGCTCAATGAGTAATTGCTTAACAAAGTCCGTTGCCGACATTTCAGCCATTTGACGATTGAAGCGGGCCACAATGATTTGCTCTATACCAGCCTGAGCTAATGCGGTTAGCTTGTCACGCAGCCCGCTAATCTGTGGCGGGGAGAGTTCGGGACGGTGATTGAGCTGGGCGAAATATTCTCTGGGGTGGGGTGCGAAAGTGAGCACGCTCGGAACGAGATCGTGCTCGCGGGCGGCCAGGCAGACCTGCTCAAGCATTGCACAATGCCCAAGATGTACCCCGTCAAAATTACCGATTGACAAGGCTGACGAGAAGCGCAAAGAGGGCGCAGGAGGGTGACGACGGAAGCGTAATGAGGTTTTCACAGGCAACAGTTTACAATTTAGTACTGCTTTGTTCGTGGAATCCCATGTTTGACCCATTATTTTTACCCAAGCGCTTTGTGATTTTGATATCCGGGCAGGGTTCCAATATGCAGAAAATAGTTGAGAACTGCCTCGCAAATCGTTGCCCAGCTGAGGTTTCGGCTGTTATTTCTAATCGTGAAGCCAGTACTGGGCTAAAATGGGCTAGCGATAAAGGAATCACAACAAAAATTGTTTCCCACACGGACTTTTCAAGTAGAAACGCGTTTGATGCAGCGCTGAGTGCTGTGATTGATCAGTTTTCACCCGACTACATCTTGCTAGCTGGTTTTATGCGGGTGCTGACGCCCGAATTTGTTCAGCGGTACGCGGGAAAACTGATCAATATCCATCCTTCGTTATTGCCTGCCTTTCCTGGTTTGCATACGCATGCTCAGGCCATTGCCAAAGGTGTGCAGGCGCACGGTTGCACGGTTCATTTTGTTACGCCTGTGCTTGATCACGGTCCAATTATCGCCCAGGGTGTTGTGCCTGTGCTTGCCGGTGATACACCAGAAACTCTGGCCGAGCGTGTGTTGGCGCTGGAACACGTGGTTTTCCCGCAAGTCGCTCTCTGGCTTGCGAAAGGTCAGGTGCATTTAATGCCAGACCAGCGCGTCGAGGTTGACGCGATTCATTCAAGATTATTCGTATCGGAGCAACAAGTATGAGCAACCCACGCACACCCAGCCGCACTGGTCGGCCTAAAACGGGCGACACGCGGGGTAAGTCGCGCTCAGGCTCCTCAACAAGTTCTCGGTCTGTGCCAAGGCCGTTCGATCCTGACCGTGCCCCGCCAGCCAAAGGCTCAGCGACCGAGCGCCTGATGAATGCGCAGCCAGCCTATTCACGTCAGGCAACGGGAGGTCGCTCAGAATCAGGTAGCGGGTACGAGCGATCTGCTGAGCGAGCTTTCACGAGAGGCGGTGAGCGGGGAGATGACAGGATGGGCGAGGCCGATGCGCAACGTCCTCAACAATCGACTTTCGTTCACAAGCCTAGACAGCCTCCCATGACCATCCGGCTCGATCAGATCCGCAAAGTTCTGGATGAAGTACTAACCATGCGTTTTGCGGCTGACTCGGTTGTATCGCACTGGTTTAGGGCGCACCCAAGTCTTGGTATCCGCGATCGCTCCGAGGTGGCTGAATCTGTTTACGATGTTTTGCGTAATTTAAGGCTTTATCGCCAGCTCGCTGAAAGTGGTGTGGGTAATGCGGTGCGTCGTCTGGCTATCCAGGGGGCTTTGTCGACCATGGACCCTGAAAAGGTCAAGAGTGTTCTGGATGCTGGAGAACTAGCTTGGCTTGAACGCATCGCGCAGATTGAGCCAAGTTCCATGTCTTTACCTGTTCGCGAAAGTTTGCCCGACTGGTTGTACGAGAGGATTAAGGATTTCCCGGAGGTTGAATCCTTGGCACATTCGCTGAATCAGCATGCAGCACTTGATATCCGCGTCAATCCTCTCAAAGCAGAGCGCGATGAAATGCTGGCTGATTTGACGCGCGGTAATGCCGTGCGCCATGCGCCAGTCGCTACGCCCTATTCTCCCTGGGGGATCCGTCTTAAGGGACGTCCGGCTATGAACAAGTGGCATCAGTTCGAGCACGGTCTGATCGAAGTCCAGGACGAGGGCAGTCAGCTACTCGCGCTGTTAGTTGGCCCCAAGCGTGGTGAAATGGTCATCGATTTTTGCGCCGGCGCAGGTGGCAAGACTTTGCTGCTCGGGGCCTTGATGCGCTCGACCGGTCGCTTGTATGCCTTTGATGTATCTGCCACGCGTTTAGCCAAAGCTAAACCTCGTTTTGCGCGTAGTGGTTTGTCAAATGTCGTGCCCGTGGCTATCGATCATGAAAATGATCAGCGGGTACGCCGCCTGGCTGGAAAAGCGCATCGCGTGCTGGTCGATGCTCCCTGCAGCGGTGTTGGTACGCTCAGGCGCAATCCTGATCTTAAATGGCGTCAGTCAGCCCAGAGTCTTGAAGAGCTGGTTGCGTTACAGGCCAGAATATTAGCGAGTGCCTCGCGCTGTGTTTCACCGGGCGGCAGGCTGGTCTATGCCACCTGCAGTGTCCTGACAGAGGAAAACGAGAATCAGGCTGAGAAATTTCTGGCCGAGCATCCGGATTTTGAGCTGGTCGATGCTGCACCAATCCTGGCTGCGAGAACGCCCTTGCTGATAGAGGGTCCTTACCTCAAGCTCAGGCCGGATGTTCATGGTACGGATGGTTTTTTTGCAGCCGTTTTTGAGCGCCGTAAACAAACTCCCAGCGTAACCACTGAGCCAGTGTTGCAAGCTGATGAAGCTGAGGATGCACATAAAGCTGATGCCAGGATCGTGGTTCAGGCTGTGGCTGAAACCGAACAAAATGCTCAAATTAACCAAAGTGCAGACGAAAGTGCAGACCGAACTGCCGAGCAAACTGCCGACGTAACTGCCGACCAAAGTGCAGACCAAAGTGCAGAGATAGAAACTGGGCAAGAGCGGCCTGCGCCAAAGAAAATTCCGTTTCGGCGTGCCAAGAAAAAAGTTGAAAGTGCCTAACGTCTCCTAAATGGCGCTTAAATCACATTTAATTTGTTGATATTCCTCAAGTTAGTGTGGTTATTCAGCGCTTTAGGAGGGGTACTTACGTTAAAATTACTTTGTTATTTTTTACTGCGAGTCATCGACACTCATGAAAGACCTTATTTCTTTTGCCGCGGGCGGTTTGCTTCAGGCTAGCTGGTGGGAAGTTGTTCTCTACACCCTGGTGATGACGCACATCACCATCGCAGGGGTGACGATCTTTTTGCACCGTAGCCAGGCGCACAGAGGTCTTGATCTGCATCCTGCCGTGATGCATTTTTTCCGCTTCTGGCTCTGGATGACCACCGGTATGGTCACAAAAGAATGGGTGTCTATCCACCGCAAACATCACGCTAAATGTGAGCGCGAGGATGATCCGCACTCACCCATGATTTACGGTATAGGCAAGGTCATGTTTTCCGGTGCGGAACTCTACCGCCACGAGTCAAAAAATCAGGAAACACTCTCAAAATTCGGTCATGGCACCCCTGATGACTGGCTAGAGCGCAACATCTACACGCGTTACAGTGCCCGTGGCATTCTGATCATGCTGTTTATAGACCTTGCCCTGTTTGGTTCGATTGGTTTTACGATCTGGGCGGTACAGATGGCCTGGATTCCTTTCTGGGCTGCAGGTGTTGTAAACGGTATTGGCCACTATTGGGGTTATCGCAATTTCGCGAGCCCTGACACGAGTACCAACGTTTTTCCAATTGGTATTCTGATCGGAGGCGAGGAGCTCCACAATAATCACCATGCCTATGGTACGAGCGCGAAATTCTCCAGCAAATGGTATGAGCTGGATATTGGCTGGCTTTACATTCTGGGACTTAAGGCTCTGGGCCTATGCACAATTAAAAAAGTAGCACCACGTTTGCGTCTTGAGGCACACGGTAAGTCTGGTGTTGATTTACGCACATTACAGGGTGTGATTGCCCACCGCTTCGAAATTTTGTCGCGTTACACGAATATCCTGAAAAACGCCTGCCGTATTGAAATCAAGCAACTTAAAACCACAGGAAGTGGTCATCAGGCGGAGGAACTCATCGCAGCGACGCACTGG
The DNA here is from genome assembly GCA_036725985.1 of Burkholderiaceae bacterium. Taxonomy (GTDB): domain Bacteria; phylum Pseudomonadota; class Gammaproteobacteria; order Burkholderiales; family Burkholderiaceae_B; genus Zwartia. Next base: position 29,459 of record DAIMDD010000009.1, on the reverse strand, counting down.
CTCGGGCGTGGCGAAGAAACACTTGCACCGGTGGAACGCGCGCGTATTGAAAAAGCGCTGTCCCAGAGCAACGCTCTCTCTACTCTGGTGCAGATGCGTCACGATCTGGTCAAGCTCTGGGATAGCTCAAGCGCTTCGAGCGATCAGCTGTTGCATGATCTCCAGGCTTGGTGCCAACGTGCTCAGCAGAGCGGTATCTCAAGTCTTGAGGAGTTTGCATTGCATCTGCGCCGCTATGCGGCATGATCGACAAACTTAATTCGCCTCAACGCGAAGCCGTAACGCTCCCGCCGCAGCATGCACTGGTGCTTGCTGGCGCGGGTAGCGGAAAGACCCGGGTACTGACCACCCGCATGGCGTGGCTGATTCAGACCGGGCAGGTCAGTCCACTCGGTATCTTGGCCGTAACCTTCACGAACAAAGCAGCACGCGAAATGACGGCGCGTGTGTCGGGTATTTTGCCCATTGATATCCGAGGCATGTGGATTGGTACCTTTCACGGACTATGCAATCGTATGCTACGCGCGCATCACCGGGATGCAGGGCTGCCCCAGGCTTTTCAGATCCTTGATACCTCAGACCAGCTTGCGGCGATTAAGCGCCTGCTCAAAGCTAATGGCGTTGATGATGATAAATACCCACCACGCGAAGTCCAGCGGTTTATCAACGGTGCCAAAGAAGAAGGTCAGCGCCCTGGCGACGTAGAAGCTTATGACAGCTTTCGACGACGCATGATAGAGATTTATGCCCTCTATGAAGCCCAATGTCAGCGCGAAGGTGTTGTGGATTTTCCTGAGTTACTGTTGCGAGCCTACGAATTATTATCCCGTAACGAGCCTGTACGCACGCATTATCAGCGACGTTTTAAGCATGTTCTCGTTGACGAGTTTCAGGACACTAATACGCTTCAATACAAATGGCTCAGGCTGCTTGCAGGTGGCGGTGCGAGTATGTTTGCCGTGGGTGATGACGATCAGTCCATTTACGCCTTTCGTGGTGCGAATGTCGGCAATATGTCTGATTTCGAACGTGATTATGCACATGGTACTGTGATTCGACTGGAGCAAAACTATCGCTCCTATGGTCATATATTGGATGCTGCCAATGCGCTCATCAGCCACAATAACGGCCGTCTGGGTAAAAATCTCTGGACCGAGCAGGGTGAGGGTGAACAAATTCGTGTGGTGGAGCAACCAACCGATTTGTCTGAGGCGCAATGGCTGGTCGACGAGGTGCGCGGCTTGATTTCCGATGGCCGAGAGCGAAGCCAGATTGCCGTGCTCTATCGCAGTAACGCCCAATCCCGTGTGATCGAACACGCTCTTTTTTCAGCCGGTGTTGCCTATAAGGTCTACGGTGGGCTGCGTTTTTTTGAACGGCAGGAAATCAAACATGCCTTGGCTTATTTAAGGCTCATGGCAAATCCTGATGACGATACGTCATGGATGCGTGTGGTGAATTTCCCGCCGCGCGGGATTGGCGCGCGTACCCTTGAGTTGCTCGGTGATCAAGCTCGTGCATTTGATACGAGTCTTTCCAGCGCTGTAGCACGGGTGCCCGGTAAAGGTGGCTCGAACCTCGCCCAATTTGCGATGATGATTAATAAACTTTCGTTCGAAACTCGTCTTTTGCCTTTGCCTGAGTTGGTCGAGCATGTGATTGCCCATAGCGGCCTGATGGCGCATTATGAGCAAGACCGCGAAGGTGCGGATCGAATCGAGAACTTGAACGAATTGATCAATGCAGCAGCCGCCTTTGTGATTGAAGCCGATATGGCAGGTTTACCTGCTGGGGTTGTAGTCCAGCCTCCCATGACCGGTGCTGCGACGGTGATTACTGATTCAGGCCAGGAACTCGTGCTTGATCCGATGCAAGAAGGGTTTAACGGTCTATCGCCGCTTATGGCTTTTCTTTCGCATGCTGCTCTTGAGGCGGGTGATAATCAGGCGCAAGCAGGTCAAGATGCTGTGCAGTTGATGACTGTGCATGCTGCTAAAGGCTTGGAATTTGATGCGGTATTTATTACCGGTATGGAAGAGGGTCTCTTTCCGCACGAGAACAGTATCTCGGACCCCTCAGGTCTAGAGGAAGAAAGACGTTTGATGTATGTGGCGATCACGCGTGCGCGAGAGAGGCTTTATTTCAGCCTGGCACAGAGCAGAATGCTTCACGGACAAACGCGTTACGCAATGCGCTCGAGGTTCCTTTCGGAAGTCCCTGACGTTCATATGAAATGGCTTACCCCTAAGCAGGGATTGAGCGATAGTGAACCGCGCTGGAAAACCAGTAACTATTCTGGTGACACCTACGGACGTCAGACGGCTCCTCGTGCGGCACCCGTTCCCCCTAAAATGTTGGCGAGCGGTGTAACTGTAGGCTCACAGCAATTCAGAGTCGGTCAGGGTGTTCGTCACGCGCGTTTTGGAGAGGGTACGATCATCGGCCTTTCTGGCACCGGGCTCGACGCACAGGCGCAAATTCAGTTCAGAGAGGTGGGTGCCAAGACTCTCGCACTCGGCGTGGCCAAGCTCGATATTATCCAGAGCTAGAGATAGGTTGAGATAAATGGCCGATTTGTTTGCCTCACAGGACGACAATGAGCCCTGGGTTGAACCACTTGATCGCGGAGTGTTCTTGCTGCATCGCTTTGCTGCCGCACAGGCCGCGGAGCTATACACACTGATTCTCGCAATTTCCGAGCGCTCTTCTTACCGTCATCTCACTACACCCGGTGGTTTTGTGATGTCGGTTCAAACCACTTCTTGCGGCACTAGGGGCTGGTTTAGCGATCACTATGGATATCGTTATGTCACCCAAGACCCTGTGTCCAGCGAGCCTTGGCCAGAACTTCCTGAAAAATTTCTCTCTCTTGCTTCTACCGCCGCCGCTGCAGCTGGATTTGATGGGTTTGTGCCTGATGCGTGTCTGATCAATCGCTACGTACCTGGCGCAAAAATGTCCTTGCATCAGGATAAGAATGAACGCGACTTTTCCGCCCCGATTGTTTCTGTATCGCTAGGTCTGCCCGCTACATTTATGTTTGGAGGTCTGGAGCGAAATGATCCTGTTAAACATCTGGATCTGTTGCATGGCGATGTTCTGGTGTGGGGCAGAGAGTCGCGCTTGAGATTTCATGGAGTGATGCCCGTCGCCCCTGGCCATCACCCACTCTGTGGCGCGCAGCGCATCAATCTGACTTTTAGATTGGCGGGCTAGAAAATAGGCGACGCAATACGCGATCGCCTAATTTTTAACGGCAAGACCTTATTGGCTCGCTTGTTTGTTCGCAAGAATACTTATGTTCTCTGAATTGCTGCCGGAACAAGTTTTTCGCCTTCCTCTTGCTCTACCAGCTCGATTTCAGGCTCATTTGCATCCTCGTAAGTTTCATTGTTGAGATGGGCGGTTAGTTTTGCTTCGTTAAGCTCACCACACCACTTACCAACCACGATCGTGGCAACGCCATTACCCACCAGATTAGTCAGTGCCCGAGCCTCAGACATGAAACGATCGATACCCAGAATCAAGGCTAAACCTGCGACGGGCACGTGACCCACGGCACCAAGCGTCGCAGCCAATACGATAAAGCCACTTCCAGTCACCCCTGCAGCGCCCTTGGAAGTCAGTAAAAGTACCGCAAGCAAGGTGAGTTGGTGAGTGATGTCTAAATGCGTGTTGGTGGCCTGGGCCACAAACACTGCGGCCATCGTGAGGTAAATAGAGGTGCCATCCAGGTTGAACGAGTAGCCTGCAGGAATAACCAGACCAACGACCGATTTTTTAACACCCAGGTTTTCCATTTTGGCCAGCATGCGAGGTAAAACGGATTCGGAGGAAGACGTGCCCAGCACAATCAGCAACTCTTCTTTAATGTATTTGACGAATTTCCAGATATTGAAACCATGGAAAAAAGCGATGGTACCGAGCACAACAAATACAAAAATCAGGCATGTCAGATAAAACGTTCCCATGAGTTTGCCCAGAGAGAACAGGGAATCCAAGCCATACTTACCGATTGTGAAGGCCATCGCACCAAAAGCGCCGATTGGTGCAAGTTTCATGATCATATTCACAATGCCAAAAAATACATGTGAAATTTTGTCGATCAGATCAAAGACGAGTTGGCCTTTGCTACCTAGCCTGTGCAGGGCAAAGCCAAAGATGATGGCAATCAGTAAAACCTGAAGAATCTCGCCCTTTGCAAACGCATCAACCACGGTATTAGGGATGATGTTCATCAGAAAGTCGACGGTGCCCTGCATTTTACCTGGGTCCGTGTAGGCTTTGATGCTCTTGGTGTCGATCGTACTGGCATCGATATTCATGCCCGCACCTGGTTCGATCCAGTTAACAATGACCAAGCCAACTATGAGCGATATCGTGCTCACTACTTCAAAATAAAGCAAAGCATAGCCGCCTGTTTTACCTACAGTTTTCATATTTTCCATACCTGCGATCCCAGAGACCACGGTGCAGAAAATAATCGGTGCGATGATCATTTTGATCAGTTTGATGAATCCATCGCCAAGCGGTTTCATGGATTCCCCGACACCGGGATAGAAATGACCGAGCAGAATGCCGAGCGTCACGGCAAACAGTACTTGCACGTAAAGTGACTTAAGCCAGTTAATTTTCACGTGTTTCTCGAATTAAAAGAGGATGAATTTCCCAACAAGCGCTTTGACGGCGCGTTCAGGCGTAATAGAACTGTCATTTTAACGGAGTTCTATCAAGACCCCACGTTAAATGGGTTCAAGAGCTTCAAGCTCCGTTTGCAATTCAAGCCATTGCTCTTCCAGAAGGTTTGCTCGCTTGGTGAGCTCACCGTGCTCGGCCAGACTTGCAACGCGCTCCTGTCTGCGTGCGTCGGTATAGAGATCAGGATCAGCGATCAGGCTGTCAAGCATTGCGATTTTGGTTTGTACCTGTTCAAGTTCTTTTTCTATTTTTGCAAGTTTTGCGTCGATCGGTTTGCGCAGGACTGCGAGGCGTTGGCGTTGCTCTGCCTCTTCGCGTTTCTGTTGTTTTCGATCGATGTTGATGATCTGAGCTTCACTTGATACAGCAGTCTCGTTTTTTTGTTCCTGTCGGGCTGTCGCGTCTTCACGCCGAGCGCGAGCCTGGTGTTGGGCTAACCAGTCGCGATAGTCTTCGAGATCGCCATCAAAGACCTGAACGCATCCATCCGCCACAATCCAGAAGCTATCAACGGTCGTGCGCAGTAAATGTCGATCATGTGAAACCAGCAGCATGCTGCCACCAAACTCCGCCAGGGCACGTGTGAGTGCTTCCCGGGTTTCAACGTCCAGATGGTTACTCGGTTCGTCAAGCAGCAAGAGGTTGGGTTTTTGCCAGACGATCAGTGACAAGGCCAGTCGGGCTTTCTCACCGCCAGACATGGGGGCGACGGTGTCGGTTACGCGATCACCGCCAAAGCCAAAGCCACCTAAGTAATTGCGTAGTTCTTGCTCTCTGGTATCGGGCGCCAGTCGCGCCAGATGTTGTAGCGGGCTACTCTCCAGATCCAGCATGTCGAGTTGATGTTGTGCAAAATAGCCAACCTCTAGTCCGCGAGAGGCCCGCCGACTGCCTGCCTGAACCTCAAGCTCACCGGCGAGAGTTTTGACCAGGGTACTTTTTCCAGCACCATTGACACCGAGAATTCCAATTCGATCCCCACCGCGCACCATCAGTTTTACGTTGCGCAGGATCGTCACAACCTCGCCACTTTCTGTTGTGTAGCCAGCTTGCATATCGTCAAGTACTAGCAGAGGATCTGGCATTTCTTCAGGCGATGGGATGCGAATTTCGATACCTGATTCTGCGTGTATGGGAGCGAGTTGCTCCATACGGGCTAATGCTTTAACACGGCTTTGTGCTTGCTTGGCTTTTGAAGCTTTGGCTTTGAACCGGTCTATAAACCCCTGCAGCCGAGCCGTTTCACGTGTCTGGCGCTCGTAGGCGATCTTTCCTTGCCTTAAACGTTCTGCGCGCTGGATAACAAAATCCTGGTATCCGCCTTTGTAGCGATTTAGTTTTCCATGGTCAAAATGCAGGATAGTTTGCGCAACGGCATCAAGGAACTCCGTGTCATGCGAGATCAACAAGACCGTACCTGCATAGGCGGCCAGCCACCGCTCTAGCCACAACATAGCATCAAGATCGAGGTGGTTGGTCGGCTCGTCAAGCAGCAGTAATTCTGAAGGGGCCATCAATGCGCGTGCGAGCGCCAGACGCATACGCCAGCCACCCGAGAAACTGTCAACGGGCTGCAACCACTGGACAGGTGTAAAGCCTAGGCCTGCGAGTAACTGCTCTGCCCGTGAGGCAGCCGTCCAGGCATCTGCCTCTAGCAGTTCTGCTTCAAGTTCGGCGATGCGTGCGCCATCTGCGAGCGGATCATTTTCTGCTTCGAGTCGCTGCGCCTGAAGTTGGCGCAGCCTGACATCGCCATCAATGACGAATTCTCTTGCGGCACTGCTACTTGAGGCAATCTCTTGCTGGACGCTGGCAACACGCCAGCCTGCAGGCAGATCTAGCGAGCCCGCATCTGCCTCAATTTCATGTTGGAGCAACGCAAAAAGTGTGGATTTTCCAGCTCCGTTTTTGCCAACAAACCCAACCCGTTCGCCCGGATGTACGACGAACTCCGCAGTATCCAGCAACACCTTGGTGCCTCGCCGGACAGTTAATCCTTGAGCGCGAATCACGTGGAGAGTTGCTCTAGAGTTAGCAATAAAATCTGATCAGAAGACTGGGCTGTATCAAGCCATACCGGATCGAGTTCGGGAAAGGCCTGCTCAAAGAAATGCCTTTCGTGTCCGATTTCAATGAGTAATACACCCTGATCTGTCAGGTGCGCAGGAGCCTGCTCGATGATAGTGCGCACCAGATCCATCCCGTCATCGCCACCAGCCAGAGCCAAACTGGGCTCATGCTGGTATTCGCTTGGCAGCGCCTGCATCGATGCGCTATTGACATAGGGCGGGTTGCTAATAATCACGTCATAGCGAGACCCGAGAGGTAAGGGGTCATACAGACTGCCATGGTGCAGATTCAGTCGATCTGCGAGCTGGTGTTCGTGTACATTGATCTTGGCAACTTCAAGTGCCTCCCTCGAGATATCTGTTGCGTCGACCAAAGCCTCCGGGAACTGATGTGCCGCGATGATGGCCAGGCAGCCAGAACCCGTGCACAAGTCTAGAACACTCGTAACTTCATAGGGATCCATCACCCAGGGACTGAGTTGCGACATGAGCAACTCTGCGATGGGAGAGCGCGGCACAATGACACGCTCGTCGACATGAAATCGATAGCCCTGCAGCCAGGACTCTTTGGTCAGGTAGGCGGCAGGGATACGCAAATCGCAACGTCGATCAATCAGCTCAAGCGCACGTTCACGCTCACCAGGCAGGATGCGAGCATCCATGAACGGGTCGAGTTGATCTGGTGGCAGATGCAGAGCAAACAGTACCAGGTAGACCGCCTCATCCCAGGCATTATCAGAGCCATGACCAAAAAATAATTTGGCCTGATTGAAGTGGGAGACCGCATAGCGAATCAGGTCGCGAACAGTAAGCAGAGCATCTCTGGAGGTGTGGCTATGGTCTGTGATCAATTTGATGCTCTGGTTACCTGTGTGCATTGCAAGAAGCGTTGATGCGAAGTGTTGACTCTGGTTGCAACAAATTACGCGCGCAACAAATCGTTAATGCTGGTTTTTGCGCGCGTTTGCGCATCGACTCGTTTCACGATGATGGCGCAATTCAGGCTATGGCTGCCATCGGCAGCGGGTAGAGAGCCAGGAACAACGACAGAGCCAGACGGGACGCGACCGTAGTGAATTTCTTTTGTTTCACGATCATAGATGCGTGTGCTTTGTGACAGGAATACACCCATGGCCAGGACCGAGTTTTCTTCCACGATCACACCTTCGACTACTTCGGAGCGTGCGCCGATAAAACAATTATCTTCGATGATGGTTGGATTGGCCTGAAGCGGTTCGAGTACTCCGCCGATACCGACACCACCGGATAGGTGAACGTTTTTACCGATCTGGGCGCAAGAGCCTACTGTGGCCCAGGTATCAACCATAGTGCCTTCGCCTACATAGGCACCGATATTGACAAAGGAGGGCATGAGCACAACGTTTTTATCGACAAAGCAACCACGACGCGCAATGGCGCCGGGGACGGCGCGATAGCCGGCAGCTTGAAATTGTGCATCGTTCATACCAGCGAACTTAAGCGGCACCTTGTCATAAAACTGCAGGGGCGATTGACCCATGATTTCGTTGTTGGTCAAGCGAAAGGACAAAAGAACTGCTTTTTTGATCCACTGATGTACGGTCCAGTTTCCGTTGATTTTTTCGGCGACGCGCAGTTTGCCCGTCTCGAGTTCGTTGATCGTGTGCTCGACGGCGTCATAGACGGTTTTATCGCTCATGCCTGGTGTGAGCGCGGTCCGATTTTCCCAGCCGAGTTCAATAGTGTTTTGCAGATCAGTTGTCATATTTTTATCCGTGATTATTTAAATGAGTGAATTTAACGTTTTCAAATGAATGGAATGAATTTTATTTTTCGCGAGCGCGAACAAAATCGGCGATGCGATGAGCAGCCTCGACACAGTCTGCGAGGGGCGCAACCAGCGCAATACGAATACGATCTTGGCCAGGATTGACACCATGCACTGTACGGCCGACAAAACTTCCTGGCAGGACGGTCACCGCAGTTTGGCCTAAAAGGTCTCGCGCAAAGTCGGCATCAGAGCCCCTGGTGCCAGCCCAGAGATAAAACGAGGCGTCCGGCCGTTTGACGTCCAGAACAGGCTCCAGGATTGGCAGCACGGCGTCGAACTTGGCCCGGTACTGACTGCGGTTATCGATCACGTGGGCCTCGTCATTCCAGGCGGCAATACTGGCTGTTGAGACGACTGGTGACAAGGCACTGCCGTGATAGGTGCGATAGAGCAGGAATTTTGCCATCAGTTTTGCATCACCTGCGACAAAGCCTGAGCGCATGCCTGGCACGTTGGAGCGTTTGGACAGGCTGGAGAAACTGATTAAATTTTTAAAATCGCGTCGTCCCAGCAAATAAGCGGCTTGCATACCACCGAGTGGAGGATTGTTTTCATCCAGATAGATTTCCGAGTAGCACTCGTCTGAGGCGATTACGAATCCATAACGATCCGATAAGTCAAACAACTGTTTCCAGTCCTCCAGCCCCATCACATTGCCTGCAGGGTTGCCGGGTGAGCAAACAAACAGTAATTGCGTGCGGGCCCAGATGTTTTCGGGCACCTTCGACCAGTCGCATCGGAAATTCTGTGCTGGTTCTGAATTGACGTAATAGGGGGTGGCACCGCCCAGGAGGGCTGCACCCTCATAAATCTGATAGAACGGATTCGGGCAGACCACAATGCCGTCTCTGGCAGGGTCAAGGACAACTTGTGCGAAGGCAAACAATGCCTCGCGCGAGCCCAGGGCAGGGAGTACCTGAGTCTCAGGATCCGGCTCAGGGATACCGTAACGTCGCCCGAGCCATTGGCTGATCGCCTGGCGCAATAAGGGGTCGCCTTTGGTGGGCGGATAGACTGAAAGTCCGGCAAGTGAGCCGATTATTGCGTTTTTGACACATTCGGGGGCCGCGTGCTTAGGCTCGCCGATGGAAAGATTAATAGGCCGCAAATCCTTGGGTGGCATGGCTGCCTGGGCAAGCAAGGCGCGTAGTTTTTCGAAAGGATAGGGCTGCAGGGTATCGAGGCGTGGGTTCATTTTGCTATTTTAACCAGTAGAAATGCCTAGGGGGTCGGAAACCACTTCAAGGGTGCGCTACAATGCTTGCCTACTGCGAAGGTGGCGAAATTGGTAGACGCACCAGGTTTAGGTCCTGACGCCGTAACAGGTGTGCGGGTTCGAGTCCCGCCCTTCGCACCAACCCGATCCATTAATTCGGCGTGGGCAGTCCGCTGCGCTGTACATCCTGTTTGGTAGATTTTTACATGCAACCTGTTGTTGAAACACTCTCCGGCCTCGAGCGCCGTGTTGAACTCTCTGTCTCAATGGCAGATGTCGAACAGGCCGTTCAGGCCGAACTCAAGCGTGTCGCACGCACTGCCAAAGTCGCGGGTTTCCGCCCTGGCAAAGTCCCCATGTCGATGCTTGAGCGTTCACACGCGCCAGGCATTCGTTACGATGCAATCAACAGCAAAGTTGGCCAGGCTTTCGAACAGGCGATCCAGGCTTCTGGTTTGCGTGTTGCCGGCGCTCCAAAACTTGAGCCAAAAACTGAAGGCGTGCCAGAATCTACGCTCGCATTTGCGGCAACCTTTGAGGTTTATCCAACCATCACGCTTCCTGATCTTGCCACCTTGAAAATCAAGCGTGCAGTCACTGAGGTCGGCGAAACCGAAGTCCAGCGCACGATCGACGTTTTGCGCAAGCAACGCGCCAACCACGAAGCCCGTGAAGGGCGTGCAGCAACGGATGATGATCGCGTCACGTTGGACTTCCTCGGTACGATTGATGGCGTGCCCTTCGAGGGCGGTAAAGCCGATGATTTCCCCTTCGTCCTTGGTCAGGGTCGTATGTTGCAAGAGTTTGAAACCGCAATCCGTGGAATGAAAACCGGTGAAACCAAGACATTTCTGGTGGAGTTTCCTGCAGATTACGGTGGTAAAGATGTCGCCGGCAAGACAGCTGAATTCACTGTCACGCTCAAAGAAGTCGCCGAGCCTGTTTTGCCTGCCCTGGACGCAGAATTTGCAAAATCACTCGGCCAGGCCGAGGGTGATGTCGAGAAACTGATTGCTGATATCCGTGGCAATATCGAGCGTGAAGTCAAAGCTCGTAGCATGGCGCGTACCAAAACCAGCGTGATGAATGCACTCGTCGAGGCGGCTACTTTTGATGTGCCTAAAGCGCTGATTGAATCGGAAAGCGAAGAGCGTGTCGCTGCTGCCCGTGCCGAGCTCAAACAGCGTGGTGTTCCAAATGCAGATTCGATGCCAATCCCTGCCGATGCGTTTACTGCCGAAGCGGAGCGTCGCGTGCGCCTGGGCTTGCTAGTCTCTGAGCTGGTTGCAAAAGAATCGCTTCAGCCAAAACCAGAACAAGTGCGTGCTCGCATTGAAGAGTTTGCAGCGAACTACGAAAAACCAGCAGAAGTTGTCAGCTACTATTTATCTGATCGTGCGCGTCGCGCCGAAGTCGAGGGAATTGTGCTCGAGGACAACGTCGTGCAACACGCTCTCGCCAAAGCGCAGGTCGAAGACGAAGCCGTACCGTTTGATCAAATCATGGGAACAGCCTAACTATGCAACGCTTTACCGATTTTTATGCATCCATGCACGGTGACTCCTCTGTCACACCCACCGCGCTTGGTTACATTCCGATGGTGGTTGAGCAGTCGGGTCGGGGAGAGCGCTCCTATGACATCTACTCGCGACTGCTCAAAGAACGCGTGATCTTTTTGGTCGGACCGGTCAACGACCAGTCAGCCAACCTGATCGTTGCGCAATTGCTGTTTCTTGAGTCAGAAAATCCAGACAAGGATGTCGCGCTCTACATCAACTCACCAGGCGGATCGGTATACGCTGGCATGGCTATTTATGACACCATGCATTTTATTAAGCCTGAAGTTTCTACGTTGTGCACGGGTCTTGCAGCAAGTATGGGAGCATTTCTGCTTGCTGCGGGTAATAAGGGAAAACGTTTCTCCTTGCCAAATTCGCGCATCATGATTCACCAGCCTTCAGGCGGCGCCCAAGGCCAGGCCACTGATATCCAGATTCAAGCCCGCGAGATTCTTGATTTGCGCTCACGACTGAACGGTATGCTGGCAAAAAATACCGGCCAGAGTATCGAGCGCATTGAAGTCGACACTGAACGTGATAATTTCATGTCGGCCGAGGATGCCGCAGCTTACGGTTTGATTGATAAAGTACTCACGACCCGCGCCGACTCAGCAGCGTAAATACGTAATTATTTCTGTATTGGACTGTTATGACTGAAAAAAAAGCATCCGCAGGTACCAAAGCACTGCATTGCTCTTTTTGCAATAAAAGCCAGACCGAAGTTCGCAAGCTGATTGCAGGCCCTTCTGTTTTTGTTTGCGACGAATGTATTGATTTGTGTAATGACATTATTCGCGAAGAAGCTCAGGCCAGTGCGCGCGAATCGATCCGAACTGATTTGCCTACTCCAGCGGAAATCAAAGCGTTCCTCGATCAGTACGTGATCGGACAAACTGCGCCCAAGCGTGTTCTTGCTGTTGCAGTCTACAACCACTACAAACGACTGAGACACGGCGAAATAAAAGGCGACGATGTCGAGCTTTCAAAAAGTAACATTCTGCTGATTGGTCCGACTGGATCAGGAAAAACCTTACTGGCTCAAACCCTTGCGCGGCAATTGAATGTTCCTTTTGTGATGGCTGATGCAACCACACTAACTGAAGCAGGTTATGTGGGTGAGGACGTTGAAAACATCATTCAAAAATTGCTACAAAACTGCAATTACGAAGTCGACAAAGCGCAACGTGCGATTGTTTACATCGACGAAATCGACAAGATTTCACGCAAGTCTGACAACCCTTCGATTACACGTGACGTGTCGGGTGAGGGCGTTCAGCAGGCCTTGCTTAAACTCATCGAAGGCACAGTCGCCTCGGTTCCGCCCCAGGGCGGTCGCAAGCACCCAAATCAGGACTTCGTCCAGGTTGATACAACCAACATTCTTTTTATCGTTGGCGGGGCTTTTGATGGTCTGGAAAAGGTCATCCGTAACCGTACTGAGCGCTCAGGCATCGGTTTTGGTGCGACGATTGATTCAAAAGAAAACCAGTCAACTGGTGATACTTTCCTGGATGTCGAGCCCGAGGATCTTGTCAAATTTGGCTTGATTCCTGAGCTGGTTGGTCGTTTGCCTGTCGTGGCTACCCTTCAGGAGCTTGACGAGGACACGTTGATCCAGATTTTGACCGAGCCTAAGAATGCTGTGGTTAAACAATTCCAAAAGTTGTTTGCCATGGAAGGCACAGAGCTGGAAATTCGTCCTGCTGCCTTGCGTGCCATTGCGCATAAAGCAATCAAACGCAAGACAGGTGCTCGTGGTTTGCGCTCCATCCTTGAATTAGCATTGTTAGACACCATGTATGAGTTGCCTTCGCACGGTAATATCAAACGCGTGGTGCTTGACGAGTCTGCAATCGATGGTCAGGGCAAACCCTTGCTTATTTATGCGGACGAAAAAGACGTAAAAACAGCAGTGCCGAAAGAGACTCAAACCATTCTTAAAGACGCTGCTGCATAAAAGCGACTTTGAGCTGAGTAAAAAGCCCCTTTGATGGGGCTTTTTACTTTGTAGGCAACATGAGCTTGAATTTTCAGCTATTGTCCTTATAACGAGAATATTCGTATAGTTACGGGTCTAGCGCCGGCTGCTTTACCCTGTTTGGATTTGCCGAGAATTTCTTAGGATGTGACTATGTCTGCAAACCAGACCTTGCCTTCAGAACCGATTAATTTGCCACTTTTGCCATTGCGCGACGTCGTGGTGTTCCCACACATGGTTATTCCATTGTTTGTGGGTCGCCCTCGTTCCATCCGGGCTCTTGAAGCCGCAATGGAAGCTGGTAAAAGCATAATGCTTGCTGCACAAAAATCAGCAGGTAAGGACGATCCTACTCCCGAAGATGTATATGAGATCGGCTGTGTCGCCACAATTCTTCAAATGCTCAAGTTGCCCGACGGTACCGTCAAGGTCCTCGTCGAAGGCGCGCAGCGTGCCCGTGTGACGGCGATCCAGGATATCGAAACGCATTTCACCTCGGAAGTTTTACCGCTTGTCCCAGACGCAACAGTGGGTGCCGAGATTGAAGCACTACGTCGCGCCATCGTTAGTCAGTTTGAACAATACGTCAAGCTAAACAAAAAGATCCCTCCAGAAATCCTCACCTCGCTGGCTGGGATCGATGATGCGGGTCGCCTGGCTGACACGATTGCTGCGCATTTGCCCTTAAAGCTGGAGCAAAAGCAGAAAATGCTTGAGATTTTTCCGACGGCTGAACGTCTGGAAGCATTGCTCGCACAACTTGAGACTGAAATCGACATCCTGCAAGTTGAAAAGCGTATTCGTGGCCGCGTCAAAAAACAGATGGAAAAGTCGCAACGTGACTACTACCTGAATGAACAAGTCAAAGCTATTCAGAAAGAGTTAGGCGAGGGCGAAGAAGGTGCTGATATTGAGGAGCTGGAAAAGAAAATCATAGCTGCACATCTGCCTAAAGACGCACGTAAAAAGGTCGATGGTGAGCTCAAGAAACTCAAACTGATGTCGCCCATGTCTGCTGAGGCGACGGTTGTGCGCAACTACATCGACACGGTGATCGGTTTACCATGGCGCAAGAAAAGTAAAGTCAATAATTCCATTCCTAACGCTGAGTCCGTGCTGGATAATGATCACTATGGTCTGGACAAGGTCAAGGAACGCATTCTTGAATATCTCGCTGTGCAACAGCGTGTGGATAAAGTTAAAGCCCCGATTCTTTGCTTGGTTGGACCTCCAGGTGTAGGTAAAACCTCGCTTGGTCAATCGATTGCTAAGGCTACGAATCGTAAATTCATCCGTATGGCTCTAGGTGGCGTGCGTGACGAGGCCGAGATTCGCGGTCACCGTCGTACCTATATCGGTTCCATGCCGGGCAAAATTTTGCAGAACATGTCTAAAGTCGCTGTGCGCAATCCATTGTTCTTGCTCGATGAGATTGATAAGCTTGGTCAGGATTTTCGTGGTGATCCAGCCTCTGCCTTACTTGAGGTGCTTGATCCAGAACAAAACCACACCTTTCAGGATCATTACGTTGAGGTAGATTTCGATCTGTCTGACGTTATGTTTGTCGCAACCAGCAATACCTTGAATATTCCTGCTGCCTTGCTTGATCGTATGGAGGTTATTCGTCTCTCAGGTTATACCGAAGAGGAAAAAATCCATATCGCAGCTTCGCATTTACTACCTAAGGTCATGAAAAACAATGGTGTCTCGCCTGAGGAACTCAAGGTTGAGGAGTCTGCCTTGCGTGACATTGTGCGCTACTACACGCGTGAAGCAGGCGTGCGTTCGCTTGAACGTGATGTCGGAAAAATCTGCCGTAAAGTTGTAAAAAAACTGCTTGCAGATGCAGAGGCCGCTAAAGTCGCTAAATCCAAGGAGCCGTTGCCGCAGGTTGTTGTGACCTCTGAGAATCTCAGTGACTATCTGGGCGTTCGTCGCTTTAGCTTTGGTATGGCTGAAAAAGAAAATCAGATCGGTCAGGTCAACGGACTTGCCTGGACAGAGGTCGGGGGTGATTTACTCACGATCGAAGTCGCTGATATGCCCGGTAAGGGCGCGATACAGAGAACAGGTTCGATTGGTGATGTGATGAAAGAGTCGGTTGAGGCTGCACGTACAGTCGTGCGCTCACGCTCACAGCAGTTAGGCATTGCTGATACTGTGTTTGAAAAGCGCGACGTTCATGTTCACTTCCCTGAAGGGGCAACGCCTAAGGATGGTCCGTCTGCAGGTATTGCGATCACAACTGCGATGGTCTCTGCCCTGACACGTATTCCCGTGCGTGCAGATGTCGCTATGACCGGTGAGATTACCTTGCGTGGCGAGGTCCTTGCGATTGGCGGCTTGAAAGAAAAACTCCTTGCCGCACATCGGGGTGGTATTAAAACTGTGCTGATCCCAGAGGAAAACGTCAAAGATCTTTCTGAGATTCCTGATAATGTTAAAAATCATCTTGAAATCGTCCCGGTGCGGTGGATAGATAAAGTTCTTGAAGTCGCGCTTGAGCGTCAGCCACAAGCTTTGCCAGATGTCGCTCCAGCTGAGGCTGTGGTTGCAAAAAGTGAGGCTGCTGCGCCGACCGATCCAGTGATTAAGCATTAATCCCTCTAAACCGAAGGATTGTTGTTAAGTTGGATAATGTTCGTCTTGATAAATGGCTTTGGGCTGCGAGATTTTTTAAATCCCGCAGCCTCGCTGTTTCTGCTATCGAAGTCGGTCGTGTGCATGTAAACGGTGAGCGCGCCAAGCCAGCTCGTGCAATTAAGGTCGGTGATAAATTATTAATTGTTCGTGAACAAGAGCGCACTGAGTTGTTTGTGCGTACGGTTTCAGATGTGCGTCGTGCAGCGCCTTTGGCAAAACTACTTTATGACGAGACAGCCGAGAGTCTGCTTGGTAAGCAGACCCTTGCAGAGAGACGGAAGTTTTATGCTGAACCCGCAAATGATATTGCAGGCAGGCCAACTAAGCGCGATAGGCGAGCTCTTGCACAATGGCGAGAGACAGGCTAGTGGGTTAGGGACTAGCTGCGGTGACAACCTGCAGTGTTCAGTTGCAGTGTTCAGCTGCAGTGTTCAATTCCAGTGTTCAACTGCAGTAGCCAGGAAGGGTAGGCCACAGGCAATTAAGAACCTCCTTACTGCAGAGGTGTGTTCCTGATCAGTCCAAGCGCTATGCCTTCTAGTGAGAAGTCCTGACCCGGTTCAATCACAATCGGGTCAAAATCTGGATTCTCAGGCAAGAGTTGTATGTGCTTGCCCGTTTTATTCAGACGTTTAACAGTGACCTCCTCATCAATGCGGGCGACAACGATCTGGCCGTTACGCGCGTCACTTGTTTTTTTGATTGCGAGTAAATCACCGTCCAGGATGCCCGCATCACGCATACTCATACCTTTAACCTTTAGCAGGTAATCAGGTCGTTGGCTGAAAAGGTTTGGATCAACACTCAGCTCTTTCTCAACGTTTTCTGTTGCCAGTATAGGAAAGCCCGCAGCAACCCGACCGACCAAGGGCAGAAGAATATTGCCTGCGCCTGGGAGTTCGCGATAGCTGGTGGAGTGACCTGCAGCAATGCCTATTCTGTTGCGTGCTGCTACGATAGTGGAGTCAAGCTGATCGATATCCTCTGCATAACTCGAACCTGGGTAGTGATTCTCGCCGGGATCAAAATCAGCGCTGAACTGTTGAGCCAGTTCGGTGAGCCGGATGCCACGCGAGGCCCCTGCAGTCAGCTCAATAACACCTTTGCGAGCGAGTGCACGCAAATGATCCTCGGCCGCATTGGCTGACTTAAACCCCAGAGTTTGTGCAATCTCAGCACGGGTAGGGGGAAAACCAGTATTCAACACGGCCTGACGAATCAGATCGAGGATTTGTTGCTGACGTTCAGTCAATTTGATCGACATGTATTAACCTCAGTATGCTGTGTTTTTATGAGCTGTTTTTTTATACAGCTATATTATGCATACTGCTTGGAAAATAAGCAATCAAATACTAAAAATTTTGCAAAATAAGCTCGTAAAAGCTCTCCTTGGACACTACCAGGAAGAGCTTTGCCGGACTAGCCCTTAGTGGCTAGTTTTTTTAGTCAAGTTCAATACATCGATAATTTGAGAGAGCTGCTGGAACTCGGCTGGCGTCAAGCGAGATATTTTTTCGTGGAGTTGCATGAGCTCCTTTAGGTTAATCTCCGTGGCAAGAGTACCTGGATCGATGCTGGCAAAATTCTGATCTGTGATGGTGTGTTTGAGATTTTCTGTCCCAAAATGTGGTTCATGCTGATTCGATCCGTTCATTGAACTTGAAAATGTGAGGTTATCCTGCTTGAATTTCAGCCAGTCATTGAGAATCTGCATTCTGGAGAAATGAGGCAAAGAATCACCGCGCAACCATTTCCTGATTGTTTCACCGCTGACGTGCTTGAGGTCCGGGGCTCTTACAGAAAAATCTTTCGCGATCACTGAGCAGGAGGGTAATCTCACACGATAGTAATCTGTGAGAGCGTTTTTAAGTTTGCTCGAGAAGTCGCGGCTTAATTCAGTGATTAATTCTCAAATACTCATAATTACCACATAAAAATCTGCGGGAAAAATTTTTATTAATAAAAAAAGGGCAGCGCTTGAATGCTCTGCCCTTCATGAGTTTGTGAGGATGTGAAGTTTTTTAAAAATTTTTACATTCACAGCCAAGACAACAAGTTAAAAAATAAAAAATTAACTTTTCAGTACTTCCGCAATCGCTTTAGCCACGGCATCGATGTTGCCGCTGTTGAGAGCCGCGACACAAATCCTGCCGCTACTCACAGCGTAAATGCCATATTCTTCTCTCAGTCGATCTACCTGAGCCGAGGTCATTCCAGAATAGGAAAACATGCCGCGTTGCTGCTTCACAAAATCAAAATTCTGCTTAACGCCGAGGGCTTTCAGTTTGTCGACCAGTTGTATGCGCATCAGGCGAATACGATCACGCATACCAGCGAGTTCCTGATCCCAAAGAGCAAACAATTCGGGCGTGTTCAGTACGTTTGCCACGACTGTGCCGCCATGTGTCGGGGGATTGGAGTAGTTGGTACGAATCACACGTTTGATCTGGCTGAGAACGCGACTGGACTCGTCCTTGCTGCCAGTGACGATGGTGAGGGCACCCACACGTTCGCCGTATAAGGAAAAAGATTTCGAGAAAGAAGAGCTAATAAACATCGTCATGTCCAGCTCAGCGAAGATGCGAACCGCCGCTGCATCAGCTTCCAGACTATCACCAAAGCCCTGGTAGGCGATATCGAGAAAGGGGATCAGATTTTTAGCTTTAACCAGCTCAGCGATTTGCTTCCACTGCTCAGGCGTTGCATCCACACCTGTGGGGTTGTGGCAGCAAGCATGCAGCACAACCACTGTTTCTGCAGGCATTGCATTGAGTGACTCGAGCATGCCTTTGAAATTAAGGCCGTGCGTGGCGGCATCGTAATACGTATAGTTTTCAACAACAAACCCCGCGCGCTCAAACAGTGCGCGATGGTTTTCCCAGCTCGGGTCGCTGATGGCTACTTTGGCATTTGGTATTAGCTGTCTAAGATAGTCGGCGCCAATTTTTAACGCACCCGTTCCACCAAGAGCCTGCATGGTGATGACACGGCCTGAAGCGATCAGGGGTGAGTTTTTACCCAGTACCAGTTCCTGAGCGCCTTTGTTGTAAGCAGCAATGCCCTCGATGGGCAAATAACCACGCGCCATCGCAGCCTGGACTCGCGCAAGTTCTGCTTTTTGAACGGCCTGTAATAATGGAATACGGCCCTGATCGTCAAAATAGACACCAACGCCGAGATTAACCTTGGTTGGGCGGGTATCAGCATTAAATTGCTCATTCAGGCCAAGAATGGGATCGCGGGGCGCTAATTCAACAGATTGGAATAAGGTGCTCATTGTGTTTTTAAGTAGGTTTTTAAGACATAATGGGGGGTTTACCCGAATAAGTCTAGCATGGCCAAGCCACAAAAACCTCTTAGCAACCCCGCTGCGGATCGCGCAAGTGATGTTGCAGCTGAAATCGCTGCAAAAAAAGCAGTAGAGATTGCCGCTGAAAACTCACTCGCTTTCACGGCAGTTGACGATTTCAATTCACCTGCACCGATGCCGGCAGCGATCGCGCACGAGTTGTCCCAAGCGCGAGTGAGCTCGGTCGCGCCGCACGCCACAATCTCTACCGGCTTGGAAGAAGCCCGGTTCGTGAGTTATCCGGACAGCCCTTTTCAGTTGTATCAGCCTTATCCTCCTGCTGGGGATCAGCCTCATGCCATTGATTTGCTGGAGGAGGGCATTCGAGATGGTCTGATGCACCAGACGCTACTTGGTGTGACGGGTTCTGGTAAAACATTTACGATGGCTAACGTTATTGCCAGGCTTGGCAGGCCTGCTGTTGTGCTGGCGCCCAATAAAACACTGGCAGCGCAGTTATATGCAGAAATGCGTGAGTTTTTTCCCAAGAATGCAGTCGAGTATTTTGTTTCTTATTACGATTACTACCAGCCTGAAGCTTACGTCCCGACTCGGGATCTTTTTATCGAAAAAGATTCTTCGATTAACGAGCACATCGAGCAAATGCGCTTGTCTGCCACCAAGAGTTTGCTTGAACGGCGCGATACGATCATTGTAGGCACTGTCTCCTGTATCTACGGTATTGGTAACCCCGGCGATTACCATGCGATGGTGCTGAGTTTGCGCAGTGGCGATCGGATTGAGCGACGCGAAATCCTCGCGCGTCTGGTGGCGATGCAATATGACCGCAACGATTCGGAATTCGTGCGAGGTACTTTCAGAGCGCGGGGCGAAACAATCGATGTTTTTCCAGCAGAAAGCGCAGAGCTTGCAATACGGTTAAATCTGTTTGATGATGAGGTCGAGAGCCTTGAGCTGTTTGATCCATTAACTGGAAAAGTTCGTCAAAAAGTTCCGCGCTTCACCATCTATCCTGGTTCTCATTACGTGACTCCTCGCGACACCGTGTTGCGGGCCGTCGATGCAATCAAGCAGGAGTTGCGCGAGCGAGTCAAATATTTTGTTGATAATGGGCATCTCGTTGAGGCGCAGAGGATTGAGCAGCGCACCCGCTTTGATCTGGAGATGCTGGCCGAGCTCGGTTTCTGTAAAGGGATTGAAAATTACTCTCGGCACTTATCCGGGGCTGCGCCCGGCGAGCCGCCCCCAACGCTGATTGATTATTTACCCCAGGACGCCTTGATGTTTATCGACGAGAGTCATGTAACGATTGGTCAGCTCGGTGGTATGTATCGGGGCGATCGCGCGCGCAAAGAAACACTCGTGACCTATGGCTTTCGCCTGCCTTCTGCGATGGATAATCGTCCACTCAAAATGGAAGAGTTTGAGCAACGTATGCGCCAGTGCGTATTTGTCTCTGCAACACCAGGCAACTATGAGAACGCGATCACAGGCCAAGTGGTTGAGCAAGTTGTTCGACCGACTGGTCTGGTGGATCCAATTGTTGAGGTCAGGCCCGCACGCACACAAGTCGACGATTTGCTGGGTGAAATCAAGTTGCGTGTGGCGATAGAGGAACGTGTTCTGGTCACAACCTTGACTAAGCGTATGTCCGAGGACTTAACGGACTATCTGGCCGAGCATGGGATCCGGGTACGTTATTTACATTCAGATATTGACACCGTTGAACGGGTCGAGATTATTCGGGATTTGCGTCTCGGTGTTTTTGATGTATTGGTGGGCATTAACTTGTTGCGTGAGGGACTCGATATTCCTGAGGTGTCACTCGTTGCCATTTTAGATGCTGACAAGGAAGGTTTTCTTCGTTCAGATCGTTCCCTGATTCAGACGATTGGACGAGCTGCACGTAATTTAAACGGCAGGGCGATTTTGTACGCAGATCGTATGACTGATTCCATGAAGCGTGCCATGGGTGAAACTGAGCGTCGGCGCACTAAACAAGTCGCTTTTAACAAAGAGCATGGCATTGAGGCCCGTAGTGTGCGAAAGGCCGTTCGTGAATTAATTGACGGAATCGTAGCGCCTGCCTTTCGGGATCAGCCCGAGGATGGTTTTTCAACGGCTTTACTTTCGGATGAGAAAGCATTGTCGAAAGAATTCAAACGCCTGGAAAAACTCATGCTCGATCATGCCCGAAACCTTGAGTTTGAGCAGGCGGCTGCGGTGCGTGATCAATTGCGAGTTTTGAAAGAAAAAGTGCTTCTTTCTGGTGCTTAAGACGTCAAATGTGCAAGCATGCAGTGCATGTTTGTAACAATTTTTTTAATTTTTTTTTAAAAAAATCTTTTAATCAATAAAGTAATCATTTAATAAAATTCTATAAATATTTGTTTTTAATATGTTTTTTTATTTTTTTTAAATTCGGTAGCTCAGTATAGTTACGTAAAAAAAAGCTAGACACCTTACGGGTTTTCCCTCACAATATGCACCATGATGACAAAAGTTCTCTTCGTATGCATGGGCAATGTTTGCCGCTCGCCCAGTGCTGAAGGCGTATTCCGCCATTTGATCAAAGATGCCGGCCTCTCTGAGGTGGTTGGGGTTGATTCTGCGGCTACACATAGCTTCCATATTGGTGAAGCCCCCGATGCGCGCGCATTACTTGCTGCTAAAAAACGCGGTTATGAAATCACACGTACAGAAGCCCGTCAGATCACTGCTGATGACTTCCGTGAGTTTGATCTCATCCTTGCGATGGACTGGGATGACCTGTCCGCCTTGCAGCAGCAATGTCCAAAGCCACACCATCACAAACTAATGTTGCTGATGCGCTTTGCTAACGAATTCGAGGAGGCTACTGTTCCTGACCCCTATTACGGTGGCCCAGAGGGTTTTGGTAAAGTACTCGATTACCTCGAAGACTCCTGCCAAGGCGTTCTTGAATTAGTGCGCAAGCGTGCTACACAGTACCAGGCAGCCTGATTTTTTCCAGTTTCTATCAAAACCGCGCTCAGCGCGGTTTTTTTACGGCTTAGCCTGAGCTTTTATGCTGTTTTCAGGATAAACCCTAGTCTTTTAGTCGGGATTGGTTTATACTTGAGTCGTTTAGTCGGGTAAGCGACTGTTTTTTGAAAAAGGACACTGTCATGCGGCTCACCACCAAAGGACGATTTGCTGTAACGGCGATGATTGACTTGGCTTTGCGTCAGCAAAGCGGTCCTGTCACCCTCTCAGCAATCAGTCAGCGTCAAAATATTTCCCTCTCGTATCTTGAGCAATTGTTTGGAAAATTACGCCGCCATGAGCTGGTAGAAAGCGTGCGTGGGCCCGGCGGCGGTTACACCCTGGCCAGGCTGGCACGCACGATTACCGTAGCAGATATCATTTTCGCGGTTGATGAACCTATCGATGCCACAAATTGCGGTGGTAAAACCGATTGCGCCAGTGGTACGGATGGTAAGCCCGGTATTTGTATGACACACGAGCTGTGGTCAACCCTGAACCGTAAGATGGTTGATTTTCTTGACTCTGTTTCTCTGCAGGATCTGGTTGATCAGCAGCGTATGAAACAGCTCCAGGACCTCAACCAGACCCCCGGGGCGACGGTTAGGGTTAATGTCCCTGGTTTAGGCGTCAAATCCACCTCCGCTGTGGTCCTTTAACCTCGCCGATTTCACTTTTTGTTTTTGCTTGATCAGGAGTTTTTTATGTCGCGTCCCATTTATTTCGATTACTCGGCTACGACCCCAGTTGATCCACGAGTCGTCGACAAGATGGTGCCCTGGTTGTACGAAAATGCAGGTAACCCCGCCTCCCGTAGCCATTCTTATGGCTGGGAAGCTGAGGCCGCTGTGGAGCACGCGCGCGAGCAGGTTGCCGCGCTTGTGAATGCTGATCCGCGCGAAATTATCTGGACTTCTGGTGCTACCGAATCCAACAACTTGGCTATTAAAGGTGCAGCTGGTTTTTACGCTGAACGTGGCAAGCATGTTATTACCGTCAAAACCGAGCACAAAGCCGTGCTCGATCCTTGCCGCGAGCTCGAACGTCAGGGATTCGAAGTCACTTACCTCAATGTTCAGGAAAATGGCCTGATCGATCTTGAGGTTTTCAAAGCGGCTTTGCGTCCCGATACGGTTCTTGTATCGGTCATGTTTGTGAATAACGAAATTGGTGTCATTCAGGATATCGCGACACTGGGTGAGTTGTGCCGTGCGAACAACACCATTTTCCATGTTGATGCAGCGCAGGCCACGGGCAAAGTCGCGATTGATTTACAGGCTCTGAAAGTCGACTTGATGTCCTTCTGTGCACACAAAACCTATGGTCCCAAAGGAATCGGTGCTCTTTACGTGCGCCGTAAACCACGCATTCGTATCGAGGCACAAATGCACGGTGGTGGCCACGAGCGTGGCTTTCGTTCAGGCACTTTAGCTACGCACCAGATTGTTGGCATGGGTGAGAGTTTTGCTCTGGCCAAACTCGAAATGGGCACTGAAAACGAACGTATCCGCATGTTGCGTGATCGTTTGTGGGCAGGTTTATCGCAAATCGAAGAGGTCTACCTGAATGGTGATCTAGAGCACCGTGTGCCGCACAACCTGAATGTCAGCTTTAATTACGTCGAGGGCGAGTCCCTGATTATGGCGATTAAAGAGCTCGCCGTGTCGAGTGGTTCAGCTTGTACGTCGGCCAGTCTTGAGCCTTCCTATGTTTTGCGCGCGCTGGGTCGCAATGACGAACTTGCGCACAGCTCGATCCGATTTACGATTGGTCGTTTCACCACCATTGAGCAGATAGATTTCGCTGTTGAGTTGCTCAAGACACGCGTTGGCAAATTGCGCGATATGTCGCCTCTGTGGGAAATGGCAAAAGAAGGTATTGATTTGAATTCGGTTCAGTGGGCTGCCCACTGATCAACATGGTTGGAGAGTAAAAATGGCATATAGCGACAAAGTACTGGATCACTACGAAAACCCCCGTAACGTGGGTACGTTTGATAAGGGTGATGATCACGTTGGAACCGGCATGGTCGGTGCTCCTGCCTGTGGAGACGTGATGAAATTACAAATTCGGGTGAACGACGAAGGTATTATTGAAGACGCTCGTTTTAAAACCTATGGCTGCGGTTCGGCGATCGCCTCGAGCTCACTGGTCACAGAGTGGGTCAAAGGTAAAACGCTAGACCAGGCACTGACGATTCGTAACACCCAGATTGCCGAAGAGCTCGCTTTGCCACCTGTCAAGATTCACTGCTCGATTCTTGCCGAAGACGCAATCAAAGCTGCTGTCGCCGATTACAAAGAAAAACACGCAGGATAATTATCATGGCTGTCACTCTTACTGCGCAGGCTGCTGATCACATCAGCAAATACCTGCAAAAGCGCGGAAGCGGTATCGGTTTGCGCTTAGGTGTGCGCACGACAGGTTGCTCGGGTATGGCTTACAAACTCGAGTATGTTGACCAGCCGGCCGGCGAGGACCAGATCTTTGAGAGTTTTGGGGTAAAAGTTTTTATTGATCCCAAAAGCCTTTCCTATCTTGATGGGACCGAGCTTGATTACGCACGTGAAGGTCTGAACGAGGGCTTCAAGTTCCGTAATCCCAACGAAAAGGCGACCTGCGGCTGCGGTGAATCGTTCACGGTTTAATTTCTCGTGAACGATCAGGATCATTTTGCGCTTTTTGGTTTGCCTCACACCTTCGGTATTGATGCCGCGGCCCTAGATGCAGCCTGGAAACGGGTCTCTATGGCCGTTCATCCAGACCGTTTTGCAACCGCCTCGGCTGCCGAAAAGCGTGTAGCGATGCAGTGGAGCGCCCGTGCTAACGAGGCGTTGCGTGTCTTGAAAGATCCGCTCTCACGTGCTCGTTACATTTGCGAGTCTGCAGGAGTTGATTTGCAGACCGAGACGAATACCGCCATGTCCGCTGATTTTTTGATGCAGCAAATGCAATGGCACGAGCGCTTGGATGAATTAAGTGACCACCCTGACCTTGATGGGGCACAGGCATTTAAAAATGAGCTTTCGTCAGCGTTGTCCTCACTCTGCGCGGAAGTACAATCCCTGCTTGACGAAAAACGTTATGCCGAGGCGGCTCAGCGTGTTCGTGAGTGGATGTTTCTTGAAAAGTTGATAAAGAACACTGATGGCCTTATTGCAAATCTCTGAACCTGGTGAATCACCCGCACCGCATCAGCGCAAACTCGCTGTTGGCATCGATTTAGGTACGACGCATTCATTAGTCGCGTCAGTGCGCAGCAGTGTCGCAGAGGTGTTGCCTGATGAAAAGGGTCACAACTTAGTTGCCTCGGCTGTTTATATCGATGCCAATAAAAATACGCATGTAGGCGCCGATGCACTGGGTTTTCAGGCTGCGCACCCCCTTGATACGCTGGTTTCCATCAAGCGTTTGATGGGTAAGTCCTACCAGGACGCACTAGACTCTGGAATGCCTTACGCTTTCATACAGGATGCGCAATCCGTCAAGATTCACACCCAGTATGCTGACTTGTCGCCTGTTGAGGTCGCCGCCAAAATTCTGGAAAAACTTAAATTTCTAGCAGAAGGCACTTTAGGTGATTCACTTGTGGGCGCAGTGATTACTGTGCCAGCTTATTTTGATGATGCTCAACGCCAGGCAACACGTGATGCGGCGCGCTTGGCGGGACTGAATGTTTTACGGCTCCTGAATGAGCCAACTGCGGCCGCTATAGCTTATGGCTTAGATCATGGCTCGGAAGGCGTATATGCCGTTTACGATTTAGGTGGCGGCACCTTTGATATGTCTTTACTTCGCTTGTCACGTGGCGTTTTTGAGGTTGTCGCTACGGGTGGGGATACTGCACTAGGTGGTGATGATTTTGATGCCTTAATTGTCTCGCAAGCGATCGCCAAGCATGCGCTGACCGGGGTTGACCACGCCGATCGACGCGCCTTGCTGAGTGCTGCACGCGTTTTACGCGAGGCCCTTACCGATACGGCGACAGACACTGAGGTGCATACTGAACGCCTTGTTTTATCCTCTGGGCCTTTTTCTCTCAGTCTGAATCGCAAAGAATTCGAGTTGCTTGCCAAACCTTTAGTCGAAAAGACACTTTTTTGCGCTAAACGTGCCCTTAAAGACGCAAATTTGTCGATTGCTGAGATCAAAGGCGTCGTGATGGTGGGTGGGTCAACCCGCATGCCTGTGATTCGCGCTGCAGTTCAGAGTTTTTTTGGCACTACCCCTCTGACTGATCTGGACCCTGATCAGGTGGTAGCTTTAGGTGCTGCGTTGCAGGCTAATCTGCTTGCTGGTAACCGCAATCCGGGTGAAGACTGGTTGTTGCTGGATGTGACACCCTTGACTCTTGGAATGGAAACCATGGGTGGCTTGGTCGAGCACATTATTCCACGCAATAGCACCATACCTGTGGCACGAGCGCAGGAGTTCACGACCTTCAAAGACGGTCAGACTGCGCTTGCCGTTCATATTGTTCAAGGCGAGCGTGATCTGGTTTCAGATTGCCGTTCACTCGCAAAATTCGAGTTACGTGGAATACCGCCAATGGTCGCCGGTTCAGCGCGTATACGCGTTACTTTTCAGGTCGATGCAGATGGCTTGCTTAGTGTGACGGCTCGCGAGCTTGGCTCGGGTGTAGAAGCCTCTGTCACAGTTAAACCTTCTTACGGTTTAAGCGACGAGGAGGTCTCGCGTATGCTGACCGATGGTATGGCTCAGGCCGATCATGATGCACAGATGCGCATGTTGCGCGAACAACAAGTCGATGCAGCCCAACTCATCGAATCCGTCGAGGCTGCTTTACTTGCGGATGCTGACCTGCTTGGTGCTGCAGAGCAAACCCGCATCGAACAACAACTCCAGGCTACACGTCTGGTCGCCGCGGGTGAGGAGGTGGACGCGATTCGCCAGGCGATTAAAGCCTTATCCGCTGCCACGGACGATTTCGCCGCCAAACGCATGGATCGAAGTATCCGGGCTGCTTTGACGGGTCGATCACTGAGCGACGTTGGTTAATTTTCTGATTGATAAAATGACATGCCTAAAATTACTGTTCTGCCTCATCCCGATGTCTGTCCTGCGGGTAAAGTGATTGAAGATGCGCCCGAGGGTGCCTCTATTTGTCGAGTGATGCTTGATCACCATATCGAGATTGAACATGCGTGTGAACTCTCTTGCGCTTGTACAACTTGCCATGTAATTGTCAAAGAAGGTTTTAACTCTCTCGAGCCTGCGACCGACTCCGAAGAGGATTTGCTTGACCGTGCCTGGGGACTCTCAACGCTGTCCCGTCTGTCTTGTCAGGCACGTGTCGCCAAAGCTGATCTCATCATTGAGATCCCCCGCTATACGATTAATCACGCAAAAGAAAGTCACTGATCGAGGATATTGTCATGGCCCGTTTTTCAGCAAACCTTGGTTTTCTCTGGTCCGATAAGCCTTTGCTGGAGCGCATTGAGCTCGCTGCAAATAACGGTTTTAAAGCGATTGAACTGCACTGGCCTTATGACACCTCGCCCGAGGACGTAAAAGACGCTTGCAAGCGACTTGGTTTGACCTTACTGGCAGCAAATACGCCGCTGGGCAAGCCAGGTGAATCAGGCTTAGCCGCTTTGCCTGGACGGGAGTCTGATTTTCAACGCGTATTCCAGCAATCCCTTGACTGGTGTCTCGCTGCCGGAGCTGGCTCGATACATGTGATGCCCGGTGTGATCGAAGAAAATAAACGGCCAGCCGCAACGCAGACCGTGATTAAAAACCTCCAGTGGGCCGCCGATCTTGCCGCGGCAAAGGGCGTGACTCTTTTGCTCGAGGCTATCAATCCGCGTGATAAACCTAATTATTTTTACTCAACTCAAGCTCAATCCAATGCCATTCGCGAGGCCTGCGAGCGTTCAAATATCAAATTGATGTTTGACGTTTATCACGTTGGCGTGTCCGAGGGTGACATACTCACTAAGCTTGAGCACTATATGCCGCATATTGGGCATATCCAGATTGCTGCGGTACCAAGTCGTGCTGAGCCTGATGAGGGTGAGGTTAATTATCCTGTGGTGATCAACCGTATTGATGCGCTTGGGTATGCTGGCTGGGTTGGGGCTGAGTACAAACCCCGCACAAATGTTGAAGCAGGACTAAATTGGCTAGACAGCTATAAAAAATAAACCTCGTCCTCATGGTGGGTTTTATAGTTTGGTTCAACACTACAAAGCTAACCACAAGACTAGCGGTAAAACGATCAGCGAAAATAAATGCGAAACGATAATGATTGAGGCGACCTTATCAGGCTCCTGATTGTATCGGTCAGCAATCATGTAGTTGAAAATTGCTGGGGGTAGACCAGCAAACAGAATCAAGGCACCGCGCTGTATTGGTTCTAAAGCAACCACAGAAAGTAAGGCGAACGTTACCAGTAATCTAAAGAGTGCAACAACGATTGAACCGATCACCCCAATTTTGAGATGCTCAACCTTACTCTCAACCAACCTGGTCCCTAAGGAGAGCAAGGCCAGTGGAACGAGGATGCTTCCTATCATCGTTAATGAAGTTTCCACCCAGACAGGCAGGGAAATTTGGAAGCTTGAAAATATGATACCTCCTATGGTTGCCCAGATCAGAGGGCTTGTGTAAATTAATCGAGCATCAAATCGTCCGCTCATGATGCCAACACCAACTGAAAACTGGAGCACGTTCGAAAATACTAAAAGTAAAACTGCAGGTGCAAGACCATCGGTACCAAACGCTAAAAAAGTTAACGGAATCCCGATTGGCCCCACATTGCCAAACATCACTAACGGTATTAGTGCTTTTGCATTTGTTCCAGAATAACGAACCAGAGGCCAGGCGACCAGTCCAGATAACATAATGATAAGTATCGAGATCGATACGAAATTACTGGTGCTTTTAAAGTCAAATTGTTTGACTGAAAGTGAAACAAAGATTAAGCAAGGTAGCGCCAAATCGATAACGATTTGATTCGCCCCCTTCATTTCGGGTTTTTTAAATTTTCCGTAAAAAAATCCAGCAAAAACTATAGTAAAGATTGGGAGAGTAATACTTAAAATTTTTTCGATCATATGAGTGCTTAAATGAGAGGCGATCGATTAAATACTTTGCAGGACATCGGTAAGAGAAGAGCCTTCATAATTTGGACGTTGACCAAGTTCTTCG
>DAIMDD010000008.1:0-175865 GCA_036725985.1 Burkholderiaceae bacterium | reverse complement strand
GATCGCTGATCAGTTTGCGGTGGACTGAGTGTCCAGTTTGAGCGGAATACGCAATAAGAGGGCAAAACATCCGATTAATCAACAATTGTTAACGGATTAATAGGACTAATAGAAAGTATCTCTAGACTTTAACAAGTGCCCTGAAGCTTAGACTTACGAGTTACCATTAGTAAGTAAATGCAAGTAGTTAAAAACAATGGCAAAACCCTAAATCTCACAGGTGTTGAATGAAAAAGCTGTTTCGATTAAAGCAGACAAGCCTATTCAGATTGACCCAAAGTTATAACGTGATCAGGACTTCGGATTATTCGAAGATTATAAAAATATCGATTTCGAATCGATATCTTAGACAAATGGTTGTTTACTGATGGAGATCAT
Organism: Burkholderiaceae bacterium; assembly: GCA_036725985.1. Taxonomy (GTDB): domain Bacteria; phylum Pseudomonadota; class Gammaproteobacteria; order Burkholderiales; family Burkholderiaceae_B; genus Zwartia. Next base: position 175,487 of record DAIMDD010000008.1, on the reverse strand, counting down.
AGACAACATAAACCAACTTCTTGGTGATGATCTTAAAACGTCTATCGTAAGCGGCTCACGGCTAAAAGTAGCCGCGTCATGTTTTTCCATTTATGCGTTTGAAGCACTCAAGACCGAGTTAGAAAAAATTGAAGATTTCAATTTCATTTTCACGGCCCCAACATTTACTGCAAGCGATGTTACAGACCGACTAAGTAAGCAACCCAAAGAATTTCATATACCAAAGCTGGATCGAGAACGAAATCTTTATGGCAGCGAATTTGAGATTCAGCTTCGTAACAAGCTCACCCAACGTGCCATAGCTAAAGAGTGCGCTGACTGGATGCGTCGGAAGGTAACTTTTAAATCTAATCGTAGTAAAGCGCCCATGCAGCAGTTTGCGTGTGTGCAAAGCAAGAGTTCTAGCACGGCCTATATGCCTTTGCATGGATTTACAGCTGTTGATCTTGGTTACCAGCAGGGAAATGCGGTTTCTAATCTTATAAACAAGATGGATGAGCCTACTTTCACGGCTACTTACATCAATCTGTTCGATCAGATTTGGCAAGACTCAGAAAAGTTAGAAGATGTGACTGAACAGATATGTGATCACATCGCATCTGTGTATCAAGAAAACTCTCCAGAAAGTATTTATTTTTTGATGCTTTACAACATATTCAAAGATTTCCTGGATGATATTAACGAGGATGTACTACCTAACGATCTGACTGGTTATCAGGACACATTAATTTGGAATAAGCTTTTCAATTATCAAAAGGATGCGGCGACTGGGATAATTAACAAGCTCGAAACATACAGTGGTTGCATACTTGCAGATAGCGTTGGCTTAGGTAAAACTTTTACTGCATTAGCCGTTGTGAAGTACTACGAATTACGCAATAAGTCAGTACTTGTGTTGTGCCCTAAGAAGTTGGCAGACAATTGGTTAAATTACAATCGCAATCTAAAGACTAATATATTTTCTAGAGATCGCTTCAATTACGATGTGTTGTGTCACACTGATTTGAATCGAACCAGTGGTGAGTCGTTTGGTACGCCACTAAATCGAATTAATTGGGGAAATTATGACTTGGTCGTGATTGACGAGTCCCATAATTTCCGTAATAACGACGCGTATAAAGACAAAGAAACACGCTATCAGAAGTTGATGAATCAAGTGATTAAAGATGGTGTGAAGACAAAGGTCTTGATGCTATCGGCTACACCTGTAAATAACCGCTTTAATGATTTGCGTAATCAGTTAGCGTTAGCTTATGAGGGTGACTCTGAAAATTTATCTAAGAAATTACGAACTGGTAAGACAGTAGAACAAATTTTCAGTAATGCGCAAGCTAGCTTTAATCTCTGGGCTAAATTACCGCCAGATCAGAGAACAGCGAAAGCAATTCTCGAAACGTTAGAGTTCGATTTTTTTGAATTGCTCGACAGCGTAACTATTGCACGTTCAAGAAAACACATTCAGACGTTCTACGATACTAAAGATATTGGACCGTTTCCAGAAAGGCTCAAACCGCTGTCCTTTCATTCACCTTTAACTTCGCGTACGGACGTGATGAGTTTTAACGAGATTTTTTCTCAATTATCTCAGATGAAGCTTGCAGTCTATGCCCCGATCAGCTACATCTTACCCAGTCGCTTGAAAAAGTACGAAGAAATGTACGATACCGATGTCGGTGGGAAAGGTAAGTTAAAGCAGGTGGATCGAGAGAAAAGCCTTCAGGCTTTGATGACCACCAATTTACTAAAACGCCTAGAAAGTTCAATCCACTCTTTTAGATTGACATTGACGTCATTACGAAACAACAACGCTAATACACTTGCAAAAATAATTGATTTCAAAAAAACGGGTGTTGTTGTTAATGTTGATGACTTGACTGATCAACTACAAAATGTGGATGCAGATGATGACGAGCTGCCAAATTTTGAAAATAGTGAAATTGGTAATAAGGTCAAGATCAGTCTAGCTGATATGGACTTGCCATCTTGGGAGTACGAGCTTCAAACCGATATGGAAATCATCGATGGCCTTCTCGCCTCAATGAATAAAGTCATGCCAGCTGATGATGCAAAACTTCAGCATTTAAAGTCATTAATCCTTAGCAAGCTTGCTAACCCGATAAATCCAGACAATAAAAAGATTCTGCTCTTTACCGCATTTGCAGATACAGCAGATTATCTTTACGCTAATTTAGCTCCTGATCTATTAGAAACTCAGAACCTCCATAGTGCCAAAGTGACCGGGAGCTCAACACCTAAATCAACTTTGAAAAAAAGTTACGATTTTCAGGAGCTTTTGACTTTATTTTCGCCTCGTTCTAAGGAGAAAGCCCTAGTCCTTCCAGATGAGCAGGCAGAAATTGAATTACTAATTGGTACTGACTGTATTTCTGAAGGGCAGAACTTGCAGGACTGTGATTACTTGATCAACTATGACATTCACTGGAATCCAGTTCGTATCATTCAACGTTTCGGTCGAATTGATCGAATAGGATCTACTAACGCCAGTATTCAATTAGTTAATTATTGGCCTGACATCTCTCTCGACGAATATATAAACCTTAAAGAGCGTGTTGAGAGTCGCATGATGATTGCTGACGTTACGGCAACAGGTGACGATAACGTACTAAGTGCACAAGCCAATGATGTCTCTTATCGAAAAGAGCAGCTGCGCCGTCTACAAGAAGAAGTCATTGAGTTGGAAGAATTGAAAACTGGAGTCTCAATTACCGATCTTGGGCTGAATGATTTCAGAATGGATTTGCTAAATTATGTCAAAGCTAACGGCGACTTGAACAACGTGCCCAGCGGCATGCACGCTGTTGTCCCAGCGAAACCAGAACTGGGTTTGCAGCCGGGTGTGATTTTTACCCTTCGAAATCTCAATCCCAACGTCACAGTCAACCAGAACAACCGCCTGCACCCATATTACCTCGTTTACATCAATCGGATAGGAGAGGTCATCAGCGATCACACCGAGGTAAAGAGACTTCTTGATTTGGTTCGAAGCTGTTGCAAAGGCCAATCAGTACCAATTGCCGATGTCTGTCGCCTGTTCAATGAAGAGACTGATGACGGCAGAAGGATGCAGGCTTACTCAGACCTTTTAGGTACGACCATACGTTCAATGATCGAGGTGAAAGAAGAGAAGGACCTTGACAGCCTATTCAGTGGCGGCAATACAACCGCCCTAGTCAATACCATCGCGGGTCTGGACGACTTCGAACTAATCACCTTCCTTGTGATTCAGGATGCCGGATGAATCAAGCCACACTGTCACCGTTTATTAGTTACCCTAAGCAGGCCGCCTATGGGCGTGTCTTGCCGAAGAACAAAATTTACGAACACAGTGGTGCAACATCTGCTGTTCGTGAAATGTTTGTGCGGCAGGTTGAGCAGATCGTATGGCAGTTCAAGCTGGCACCGGAGACGATCAACTTGGCATCTAAGCCAGGTTTACTTGAGCTACAAATATTTGCCATTCACCTCAAAACGCCTGCGCTCAATCATGAGGTCCTTCGTTGCATCGATGGTGCCATTAAATTCCCCATCATTTTTGAGTTGACCTTTGAAGGCAAGACACAAGTAGTCGCGGCATTCAAACGCCCTAGCGAGTCAGATGGCAACCGCTGGGTTGTAAGCGACTATTTTTCAAGTCAATGGATGCCGAAAGATGGCGCAAGAGTTGCAATGCCACTTGCACTTGATTTAGGAGTGCTCTACGAGCAGTTGCTGCAAAGGTTGATTGCACTCCCGTCGCGACGTAACGAGACCCTTGCCGAATTGGTAACGCGGGTTGAGCACCTTCGCCTCAAACAAAAAGAAGTTCAAAAAATAACCAACAAACTCGCTAAAGAAAAGCAGTTCAATCGAAAAGTCGAAATTAATGCTCAGCTGCGTGCAATTCGAATGGAACTTGAAAATCTAACGTATTAAAAAAGAATAATCATGGAAAAACTCAAACTACATAGTCTTGACCTGACTCAGGCTAACATCGAGAAGCTCATACAGATTTTCCCGAGTTGTGTCGTGGAAGCCCAGGATACTGACGGCACACTAAGACGAGTCATTGACTTTGACCAGTTACGGCAGGAACTCTCAGGAAACATCATTGAAGGTCCACAAGAGCGCTACCAACTGAATTGGCCTGGAAAGCGTGAGGCGCTGTTGACAGCAAATGCGCCTATTGCCAAGACATTGAGACCTTGTCGGGAAGAGAGCGTAGACTTTGACACTACTCAAAATCTTTTTATAGAGGGCGATAACCTAGACGCGTTGAAATTGCTTCAAGAAACATATTTGAACAAGGTCAAGCTAATTTATATTGATCCGCCTTACAACACAGGAAATGATTTTATTTATGAGGATGATTTCGCCGAAGACACGGAATCCTACTTTAAACGATCAAACCAAAAGGATACCGAAGGCCATCAATTGACAGCCAATATTGAGACGAATGGAAGGTTCCATTCGAATTGGTTGAACATGATCTATTCGCGTGTGAAGTTGAGCAAAAATCTTCTGCGCGAAGACGGTGTGATGTTTATTTCAATTGGAGATGATGAACAGGCTAATCTAAAAAAGCTCTGTGATGAAATTTTTGGCAGCCAAAATTTTCTAGGCTGCGCTTGCAGGGTTTCTAAGAGGGCGAACAATCAAGGAGAGTATTGGGCTCCCAACTTTGACTATGTTCTAACCTATGCGAGAAATAAGGATTTTTGTCCAGGTTTTTTTGGTGGCGTTAATTACGATGCTTACAATCAAGTAGATACGGAAGGGCCGCGGGCAGGTGAAAAGTATCAGTTGGTTCGTTTGTACATGACCAGTCTTGACCCGATGCGAGGGTGTACAAACCAACGATATTACATTCAAGCACCAGATGGCACTCTGTTAATTCCACCTGGAAATATATTTCCTGATATCAAAGAAGAAGGTGCATCAATCCCACCTGAAACGGGTGAGGATAAGGTTTGGCGTTGGGGAAAGGATACTTTTCTAAACGAAAAAGACCGCGTCGTTATTAAAAGAGTGAGATCATCTAATTTGGTGGATTCAAACGGCAGCGAAGTTAAATGGAATGTTTTTACAAAAACATATCTTAATGACGTGATCAACAACTCTACGGCAAAACCCAACAGTCTTATAGAGGAGCACATAAATCAAAATAGCTCACATGAGTTAGGTGTATTGGGTATTCCATTTAGTTTTGCGAAACCTGCTTCGTTAATCAGATTTTTGTGCGAAATTTCTAAAGTTCGTTCGGGAGATTTAGTCTTGGACTTCTTTGCTGGATCTGGCTCAACTGCACACGCAGTTATGGACTTTAATGTAGCCAATAATTCCAACGCAAAGTTTGTACTTGTTCAGTTGCCGGAATCCCTAGATTTTGAGGATAAAAACCATAAGTCTGGTTATTTGTTTTGTAAGGAATTCGGACTGCAAGCCAACATCGCTGAACTTTCTAAAGAACGTATTCGTCGAGCAGGAAAGAAGTTGAAGCAGGACAATTCGGAAAATCCCAGTATTGATAAGCTTGATATTGGATTTCGTGTTCTAAAAATCGATAGCTCCAATATGAAGGAGGTGTTTTATTCTCCAGATGCTGTTTCACAAGATCTTCTAAGTGATCAGGTCAATAACATCCGTGAAGACCGCACCTCAGAAGATCTTTTGTTCCAAGTGCTTCTAGACTGGGGTGTAGATCTGACATTGCCCATAATGCGGGAAACAATCTCGGGTAAGACAGTGTTCTTTGTGGATGGAAATGCCCTAGCCGCCTGTTTTGATCAGAATATCAGCGAGGAACTTGTTAAGCTGTTGGCTAAGAGAGCGCCTCTGCGGGTAGTGTTTCGAGATGTAGGGTTTGCCACAGACAGTGTGAAGATTAATGTTGAACAAGTCTTTAAGCTGATTAGCCCCATTACTGAAGTCAAAACTATTTAAGTTGATGTCCATGGATAAATCTGCTCTTGAGGCTTTTCTGGATCGCCTGATTGCCCGCTGGGAGGACGAGGTGGTGGAGTTCAAGCGTGCGGGAGATGGATTCTCTACATCAGAGATCGGTAAGTATTTTTCTGCGTTGTCCAATGAGGCAAATCTTCGAGATGAAGAAAAAGCTTGGCTGGTATTTGGCGTGGACGACAAAAGCCGAGCAGTTGTTGGCACGGATTATAGGCCAGAGGCAGGGCGGCTACAAAGTTTGAAAATGCAAATTTCTGAAGGAACAGAGCCGAGCATTACCTTGCGAGATATCCACGAGCTGCAAACCGCTATGGGGCGTGTCCTGTTGATGGAAATTCCCGCAGCCCCTCAAGGGATGCCTATTTCCTGGAAGGGGCACTGGTATGCGCGTGCAGGTGAGAGTTTGACTCATTTGGGAATGGACAAGCTTGATGAGTTGCGTGGCCAAGTGGGTTCCGCTGATTGGACGGCCCAAGTCGTTGGCGAGGCTACACTGTCGGACTTAGACCCTACGGCTATTGCCAAGGCGAGGGAATCGTTCGCTAAAAAATATGCAAATCGATTTACTTCTGATGTGGTTGCAGCGTGGTCGGATGCTGTGTTTTTAGACCGAGCCCGATTAACCCAAGAAGGACGGATTACTCGTGCTACTTTGTTATTGCTGGGAAAGGCAGAGTCAGCTTACCTTCTCTCGCCACATCCAGCACAGATCACCTGGAGCCTGGTAGGTCCTGAGCGAGCCTATTTGCACTTTGCACCGCCTTTCTTGTTAACTACCACTGAGCTTTACCAAAAGATTCGTAATGTGCCTTTACGTATTTTGCCCAGCGATCAATTGGTACCCGTTGAGGTTGCCAAATACGACCGTAAAATTGTATTGGAGGCTTTGCATAACTGTGTTGCGCACCAAGACTACACACGTAATGGGCGTGTCGTGGTTACAGAAACGCTAGATCGATTGATTTTTGAGAGCGAAGGTACTTTTTTTGAAGGTCTGCCAGCAGACTATGTCGGTGGGCACAAAACCCCTAGGCGCTACCGGAATCCATTTTTGACACAGGCTATGGCCGAGTTGAACATGATTGACACGATGGGTTATGGCATTCACGAAATGCACTTAGGTCAGGCACGACGATATTTTCCAATGCCTGATTATGACCTCAGTGAGCAGCAGGCAGTTAAATTAACCCTATATGGTGCGGTGGTAGATATGGCATATAGTCGTTTGTTAATTCAAAAAACTAATTTGCCGTTGTCAGACATTTTGGCGCTAGATCGAGTACAAAAGAAGTTGCCAATAGAAGATTCTATTGTTAAGCATCTTCGTCATGCCAAGTTAATAGAGGGGCGTAAGCCGCATCTCTATGTTTCTGCTGCTGTGGCCTCTGCTACCGCGTCTAAGGCAGACTACATTAAGACGCGAGGTCAAGATGATGAGTTCTACATTAAGCAGATCATCGACTACTTGACTCAGTTTGGTTCTGCCAGTCGCCAGGAAATTGACAAGCTCTTACTGAGTAAGATAAGCGATGCCCTTGATTCCACTCAAAAACAAAACAAGATAGGTAACCTGTTGACAGGGATGCGGCTTGATGGCCTTATCAAAAATACGGGGTCTCGCAAAGTACCACAATGGATACTCAATAAAGAATAAAAAAGAATAAATTTAAGAATAAATATCCATAACTAATTGATTATATTGAATTTTTATAATTTTTTATAGGTGAAATATTTTTGTTGTGGATCATTTGGATTGCGTAGTTGGCTTTGGGAGTCCACATAATAAGAAATTGCAAAGTAAATATGAAACTTAAATTTAAAAAGCAGACATACCAGACAAACGCCGTAGAAGCCGTTGCAGATTGTTTTGCCGGGCAACCCAAGCGCGAAGGGCAAAACTATCGGATGGACCCAGGCCGAACGATTGACGTTGGTGGTCAGAATATGGCAGCTTTGGAAATAGCGGGTTTCAAAAATACAGATTTAGTTTTGACCTCCGATCAAATTCTCGAAAACATTCATGCTGTTCAACGAAGACAAAACCTACCACTTTCCCCCGCTTTAGTTAAAACAAAGGTTTGCGAGTTCAACCTTGATATTGAAATGGAGACCGGCACCGGTAAGACATATTGCTACATTAAAAGTATGTTCGAGCTTAATGCCCGCTATGGGTGGAGTAAGTTCATAATTGTAGTACCAAGCATTGCCATTCGTGAAGGCGTATACAAGTCACTTGAAATAACAGCAGAACACTTTCTGGATGATTACAAGAAGCGTGCTCGCTTCTTTATCTACAACTCAAAACAATTGCATAATCTTGAAAGTTTTTCCAGTGATGCTGGGATCAACGTCATGGTCATTAATGTTCAAGCTTTTAATGCTACGGGCAAAGATGCGCGACGTATTAACGTAGAACTTGATGATTTTCAATCTCGTAAACCTATTGATGTAATTAGTGCTAACCGTCCCATCTTAATTTTAGATGAACCTCAAAAGATGGAAGGTGGGAAAACACTTGACTCTCTGTCTACCTTTAAACCTCTAGCGGTACTGAGGTATTCGGCCACCCACAAGACGACACACAATAAAATTCACCGGCTGGATGCGCTAGACGCTTACAACCAAAAGCTGGTTAAGAAAATTGCTGTTCGCGGCATATCGGTCAAGGGCTTGACAGGTACCAATGCCTATCTCTATCTGGAGTCGATTGAAGTATCTAGCAGTGCTCCGGTTGCTAGGATTGAATTAGAAATAAAACAGAGCAATGGTATAAAGCGTCTTCTCCGCAAGATATCTTTGAGCGATAACCTGTTCGATATCTCTGGTGATTTAGAACAGTACCGTGGTTTTGTCGTGTCTGACATCAATGCGTTGACCAATACGGTGACCTTCACCAATGGGCAAGAGCTAATGGCTGGAGAGGCTACTGGTGATGTGAGCGAGCCAGCTTTGCGTCGAATTCAGATTCGTGAGGCAATCAAAGCCCACTTCGAAAAGGAGCAAGCTCTTTTCACTCAAGGCATCAAAGTGTTGTCGCTTTTTTTTATCGACACAGTGAGCAAATACCGAAGTTATGACGAAGCTGGAGAGCAACCAGGAGAGTACGCCCAAATTTTTGAGGAGGAGTACAACCTCCAATTAGCTGAAGTGCAGACACTGGAGGACACTCCCTACAACCGTTATCTCAAAGCCATCGCGACAACACAGACGCACAACGGTTACTTTTCGATAGACAAGAAAACCAAGCGTATGGTTGACCCCGAGACAGGAAAAAAATCTACCGAAACTGATGACGTAGATGCTTATGATTTGATCTTGAAGGATAAAGAGCGATTACTGTCGTTTGATGAGCCTGTTCGGTTTATTTTTTCGCACTCTGCGCTGCGTGAGGGGTGGGATAACCCGAATGTATTTGTAATTTGTACCCTGAAGCATAGTGACAATACAGTGAGTCGTCGCCAGGAAGTCGGCCGTGGTCTTCGTTTGTCTGTCAATCAGCATGGTGATCGCATGGATAATCCATCTACTGTACACCAAGTTAACGTTTTAACGGTGGTTGCTAGTGAAAGCTACAAAGACTTTGTTACTGCCTTGCAGCGTGATATCAGCGAGGGATTGTCAGAACGGCCACGAGTTGCTGACGAGTCTTACTTCACTACTAAGGTTCTAAAAACACTAGCTGGTGACGTGGAAGTGACTCCACAATTAGCCAAGCAGATTTATAAGTATCTACTTAAAAACGATTACACCGACGATAAAGATAAAATTGCCGACACTTATCATGCAGCAAAGAACGAAGGAACACTCGCTCCTCTGCCTCCTGATTTGGAGTTGTATGCTGATGCAGTTTTTGCACTGATTGACAGTGTATTCAGTGATGCGAAGTTACCTTTACCAGAAGATGATCGAAAGTCGAAAATCAATCCTTTGAATGCTAATTTCGACAAAATCGAATTCAAAAACCTATGGAGCCGTATTAATCATAAAGCTGCATACACCGTTGAATTTGAAACTTCAGAATTAATAGTTAAGTGTGTGAAAGCGTTAGAGACTGAACTTAAAGTCAGCCCCATGCAGTACACAGTGATTGCCGGTGAACAGCTTGACTCTGCGACTTATGAAGTAATTCGCCAGGGTGAATCGTTTAAAGTCACAGAGTCCACGACAGACTTCTCAGCTGCTTCAGCCTATTCGGCCGTTAAGTACGACTTGATTGGCAGGCTGGCGGGTGAAACACAACTCACTCGTAAAACCGTAGCTAGTGTTTTGCAAGGTATCAACAAAGCTGTATTCAGTCAGTACCGAACGAACCCAGAAGACTTTATGCAAAAAGCTGCGCGTCTTATGAATGAGCAGAAGGCGACTGTGATAGTGGAACATATTGCCTATGATCCTACGGGAGATACGCACACAATAGACATCTTCACCCAGGACAAACCGAAGGAAGATTTCAGCAGGGCTGTCAGAGCTAACCACCACATTTATGATTACGTTTTCACCGATTCCAAAAATGAGCGTGATTTTGTGCGAGAGTTAGATGCCAGCTCTGAAGTTGTGGTCTACGCTAAGTTACCGCGCGGTTTCTTTATTCCAACCCCCGTTGGCAATTACAACCCCGATTGGGCTATTGCATTTCAAGAAGGAAAAGTTAAGCACGTTTACTTTATTGCCGAAACTAAAGGGTCCATGTCCAGCATGGATCTGCGGAAAATTGAAGAAAGCAAGATTGAATGCGCTCGAAGGTTCTTTGCCAAGATAACATCTGATCAAGTGAAATACGACGTGGTAGATGGGTATGGAAAATTGATGGAGCTGGTGAAATGAGCACAATCACACCTCACTATCGTAGTGTGCAGCAGCTTCTGCAAAGTCGTTCATTTTCAATTGACGAATACCAACGCGAATACAAATGGGAAAAGAGCAATATTGATGAGCTATTAAGTGATCTTCAACTGAAATTCCAGAGTAGTTATAAATCTGGTGACGATACTCGGATGGTGAGTAACTATGACGAATACTTCCTCGGATCAATAATCGTTAGTAGTCGCAACGGGAGAAGTTTCCTGATTGATGGTCAGCAGCGGGTTACATCCTTATCTTTATTGCTAATTTGTTTGTATCGTGCTGCTAAGGAAAAAAATCTTCAGGTAATACAAACAATAGCGCCGCTCATATTTAGCGATAATTTTGGGGAGCCAAAATTCAATCTAGATATTGCTGAGCGATTGCCTGTTATTGAGGCTCTGTTCAAGGGTGATTCTTTTAATCCAGATGGTAAAGATGAATCTATCCAAACAATGTACGCACGTTACCGTGACATTGAACAGAATGACCTTATCGCTGATTTGGGCGATTCACTTCCTCATTTTGCATATTGGTTAATGACGCGTGTTGGTTTGATTGAAATTGCAACTGACAATGACAATTACGCTTACGCAATTTTTGAAACGATGAATGACCGTGGTAAGCCGTTGAGCCCTGTGGATATGCTAAAGGCCTATTTACTTGCACCGATCCTTGACGAAGATAAGCGGCGTAATGCTAATCAGATCTGGAAGAAGAATATTCTTGAGTTGATCACTTGGCGTGGTGAGCACGAAGCTGAAAGGGATGCCGCATGCATTAAAGCGTGGTTTAGAGCTCAATATGCTGAGAGTATACGTGACCGTAAGGCAGGGTCTACTGACAAGGATTGGGAGCTTATAGGTTCAACGTTTCATCGATGGGTACGAGATAATCATCTTCGATTGAACGTTGGAACTGAGAATGAAAATTTATCGCTAATTACTGAGAAATTTTCATTTTTTAATAAAGCTTATCTTCAAGTGTTAGATGCAAGCCTCAATTACACGCCAGGTCTTGAAGCTGTTTTTTATAATGCCCATAATGAATTTACCTGGCAAAGCACTGTACTACTTGCACCACTTATCGTGACTGATGATGATGACCTTGTTAGAAGAAAGTTGGCAGTAACTGCTACCTATCTAGACATATGGTTGATGCGTCAAACCGTTAATTACATCCGAGTCGGATATTCAAGTACAAGCTATGCGATGTATCTTCTCTGTAATGAAATTCGAAGAAAATCGCTTCCTGAACTAGTGGCGATTCTGACGAATAAACTTACGCAATCAGACATTACTTTTGAAGGCAGTGTCAGCAAGGGGAGGTCGGGTATAAATGGCCTTAGTTTGAACCAATTTAGTCGACGCTATATTTATCATCTGCTTGCACGAATTACTTCGTACGTTGATGTTGGTTCCGGCAAGCCTGACTTGTTTGATAAATATGTTGATCGAACTTCTTCAAATCCGTTTGACATAGAGCACATTTGGGCTAATGACTTTGATCAGTACCGCAATGAGTGCGCTAATCAACAGGAATTTGATGAGTTGCGAAATCGAATTGGAGGATTGTTGCTATTGCCAGCAGACGTCAATAGAAGTTATCAAGATAAGTCGTTTAAAGATAAATCGCCGCATTATGCGAAACAAAACTTGTTCGCGGCAAGCTTGACTGGTAGTACGTACGAGCATCAACCGAAATTTGATTATTTCATAAAAACACGGGGACTGCCATTCAAACCTTACCAAAAATTCGGTAAGACGGAGCAGTTAGAAAGGACTTTACTTATAAAAAAAATGGCTAACCAAATTTGGTCACATGAACGGCTAAATGAATATCTAGCTTGATACCAACTTTTAAGAATAATTAGAGACTACAAAATGCGTGTATATCATTTTCTAAATCCAAATTATGGTATCAGTAATTTATCTTTGAAAAGGCTGAAAATATCGCGGTTTAATCAGCTTAACGATCCTTTCGAGCTGCTTGGTGCAGATCTCTTAAACCCTAATCACCGCAAAGAATTCAAGGAATTCAAAAAACACTTATCTGAATCTAAGGGAATGATCTGTTTTAGTAAGTCTTGGAGTAACCCTCTAATTTGGGGGCATTATGCTGATTGCCATCGAGGTATGTCTCTTGGTTTTGATATTCCGGATGAACTTCTTGTTCAGGTTAAGTACACACCTCAGCGTCCGAGAATGGAGTTTGATAAAAAAACTAACAAGCTTATTGATCGTGTTGACGTTGAAAATAAACTTATACGTACAAAATTTATTGATTGGCATTACGAAGAAGAGTACAGATATCTAACTGATCTGAATTCAATCTCTGATCATCTAGGGAATTATTTTGTAGATTTTTCATCTGAAATTAAGCTTCGTAAAGTTGTTTTAGGAATGAATTGTGATATTCCAATTTCTCGTGTTCGGAGATTACTTGAAAATGATTTAAATCCTTCCTGGGTGATTAAAGCTGGTATGGCGCATCGATCTTTTAAAATTATTGAAGACCGCTCTTTTAGGCTTTCTAAATAAATTACTCACTATATTCAGGCAGCTTGTTTGAGCCTTAGTTTGATACCAGGTGGAACACTATCCATTAAGTCTGTGATCTTTGAACTGAAAAGGGTTTTGTTGTCTACGACGGCCTGGATGTATTGCAGTTTCAGTTTGCTGGTATCTAGTTTCAGCTTCGCTTGGATTGGAAACATCCTTCCAGCATTAACCAGGTCAATCAGTTCGCCGGGCATAAACTCGACTGAGCCGTTTTGCTTGATACAGCGTCCGATGCCTTCAAGGAAAAACACTCGGTCTGCATCAAAGCAATTGATGACCGCTGAAATGACCTGGCGCAAAACGTCGTATTCAATATCGTGACCGTTTTGATAGGCTACTTTGTCGGCCTCGCTCATCGTGTAATGTTGCAGAGCCAGGTTTTCAATGAAGGACTGAATCTTCTCATCTGATTGCAAATCGTTGCGGAGCATATCGACAACCATTTCAGCCTTGCTTGCGTGTAGCGTTTCCAGTAGTTCAAACAATGAACCTGCAATTGCACCTGCGATTGCGTTGGTTGCTGTGCGAGAGGATGGTTGCCAGTGCAGTGTCGTGCCTTGCTCGTCACAGAACCTTATTCCGGTTCTTGCTCCGCTGTTTTCAATACTGATGATGTTGATTGGTAAGTCACAACCAAGTTCGTCGAGCGTGATTGCGTTGACCAGGGCGTGTCCAAATAACTCATGAGCGATTAGTTCGTTCCGCATCAAGCGTCCTTATCTGCCGTGAGTTGTTTACGCAGTTCAGCAGGTGAGGGCATTTGTACATCTGCTAACCAGGATGATTTCACCAGGCTCGTCACTTCCAAGATTTCAGCATCAACGTAAAAGTTGAGCGATTCTGCGGCCTCTGTGATTGAATCAATTTCGCCTTTTTCGTAACTAAAATTATTTCTTACTTCTAGCCAGGCTTCGTTATCAATCTGTGCGTTTGGCAGAAGGTCAACGCTGATTGTCTTAATATCGAAATCGTCGCCTTCAGCCTGGGCGGTCTGTTCGATAAGGGCTTTCATCAGTGCCGCTTCGGACAGGAAAACGTCTGAGGCTAGGTCGAGGACTTCCTTCATAAAGGCTGTGTGCCGCTTATCGTCCAGGGATTGCTTGTACGCAGCTGCTTTTGCGTTCTCTGCGGCAATGCGACCAGCATCTAGCCGACGAACTCTGGGTGCTTTATTGAGCATCTTTATCCCCGACAAAAAAGAATTTTCCGTCGACTTCACGGATAACTGTTCCGATTAACTCTAATTCTTCTGTTTCCATCGCTTCCAGGCGGTCGATCAGTTCTTCTACTGCGGCCTTCAGTTGCTCGACAGCAGCCTTACGGATTTCTGCGGACAACTCTTTACCTATGAACCTGGCAAGAGAGGTCGCTTTCGTTTCAAACTGCCTGGGGTGGTTGACTGTCAGCTCGATGGCCTCGGAACTGGTCAGATATTCAGCAAGCTGAGAGAACCTGCTTGCTTTTGAGATGAGTGCGTTTCGTTTTACTGCTCTTGGGTCACGCACGAGGTGGGTTGAGTAGCCTTCGGTAATGGCTGTTAATTCTTGGTATGGCTCTAAAGCGTTGACACCGATTCCGAGTAAAAATCTGGTGTCGAGCTTCCCGCCATTTTTGATCTGCTCATCACAGAGTGCTCTTTGTTCGTTGTTGATTGTGAGGCCCATTTCGTCACCGCCGATTTAAAGTGGCTTGCGCCCTGGCTGCTGCAATTAAGGCCCGGGCCAGGGCAGCATTTCGTGCGACTGGCTTTGCAGGTTGTTTCGGCTTATCGGCCATGATTTTCTCCACTAGTCGCAATTGGCTATCCATTCTTTATCGCTCCGTTTCTGCGAGTGAACGACGTGATGTATCCAGCAAACTGGCAAATGAATTTCCAGTGAGTTTTACGTCGAGTGAAATTTGTAGAATTTGCTCGCACTCGTCAGGTGTGAGTTTTCGTGTGGATAGCTTTGTGCAAGCATCCCGAAGCCGTTTAGCGGAGTTTCTTACTTCTGCCAGCAGGGTTTCGTTCTGGTCGTTGACCGACTGCTTTAAAGCCTGGATTTGTGCTGGCGTGGCCTTTTCTAGGACCTCAGCCTCGATCTTTTGAACCAGGCGTTCAGCGGTCTTTAATCCAATCTCGCCACGATTGACCATTGGTAAAAGACTAGGTGCATTGCTCTCAACATTGTTATGACGTTTGACAGTGTTAATGCTTGTTCCACTCGCCTCAGCAATTTGCCTATTCGTTATAGGTAACGATTTAAATGGCTCCTGGGGGCTATTTGTTCTTCGCCCAATACTTGCTCTTGCTTGATGCCAGCCAAGAACTTTTTTGCTTATAACAATCCTCGCACCTTCAACTAAATGTCGACGCAGCGAATTCTCTTGCATGACTAGGCGCACAGCTTTTACATCATCACCACTAAAGTCTTGAAAGCGAGGCTCTACACCTGCTGCTTTGCACGCCTGGTAGCGATGCCAGCCGTCAAGGATTTGACCCTGCCAGGTAAGGATTGGATGGTTGAGGCCGTGACGTTTTATGTCGTCGGTCAGTTTTGCAAGATCATCTCGACCCATGTCGCCAAACAATTGGCTTAAGTCATGCCGCTTCATTTCTTCACCTCGACTGGTGAAGTCAATGCAGCGAGTTGTGCAGCACCAGCGTCGTGTAGGAGGCCAGTGACATTTACCTTTAAACCAGCCTCGAAACTATCCTCAGACTTGTTTTTGGCAAGGCGGTTGACTGCAACGTGCAGTTCCACCCGAGATTTTCTAGCCTGTTCAATTTCTTGGTATTTGCGCTGAATATCTTGTCGCAAAATCGTCGATGATTCTGCCTTTGCTTTCCAAACCCTGCTAAGTGCATAAATAACCGCACCTGCTGCGAAATCGCCTTCGTATCCGTACTGATCCACGAACTGTCTGGCGTGTTGTTCACCTTCGCACAATAAGTTTGGAGTCGGATTAGTTGACGAAAACTTTGTGTAACGAGTAGTGAAGTTTCGATAGCCACAGCCAGTCATTAATTGGTCTATGTCCAGGGTCAATGCTATTGGCAGATACTCATTTTCAAGACGAATCTCGACATGAAAAGTGCCTTGTACTTCTTGAATTGCTGACATGCCAGAATCCTTTTGAGATTCCGCATTGGCTAACCGTCATGCAGCTGATAGAATTTAGGTGTCCTTTGAAAGACAGCAGTATCCCAATCCGCATTCGGGTGCAACCGTTGCGGATTTTTTATTTCTGCTCATTTTGTTGGTCTGCGAAAGCTGCGATTTCTGCAACACGAAACCTGGTGCAGCGTGGCGGGATACGGACAGGGTTGATGCGTCCTTCCTTAACCATATTCCAGAGTTTTGCTCTGCTGATTGAAAGCATTGCTGCTGCTTGGTTATCTGTGAGCAATACTTTTTCGACATGCTCACGAGACTTGATTCTTACGGGTGTGACGGACATTTTGTTGATCCATTTCTTTGTTGAGATGGGTCAACTCTATTGCTTTGGTTTGTTTGTGTAAATGACACAAACTGCCTTGAGAACCGCATAAATCCACGCTCTGTGGAATTTATGAATATTTGTTCTGATGTTAAAGTGGACTGATTCAGACGTTAAAAAAGGCGTTTTTGCTATTTTTTGTATGTCTATCTGATTGATCTTTAACACTATCCACAAAGTGTGTTTTCATCACATTTGAATAACGACAGATTAGATAAATTCCACGCTTTGTGGATTATCACTATTTTTAGTTCGTTGCAATTTATTTTCGATAATCGTTGTTGGTAGACAACAAAAATCTATTTTGTACCGTGAAGATAATTTCCCCAGGCTTGCATCATCTCTGCTCGTTTATCAACAAGTGTTGAGCGTTGATATGCAGCTTCAACTTTGTCGGGCAGCTGATGAGCCAGGGCGTGTTCTGCCAGCTCTCTTGGGAATTCAGTTGCTTCAGCAGCCCAGATACGAAACGTCGATCTGAAACCGTGTGGCACGACTTTTCGACCAGACTCATCGAGCCATGTCGGTACTTCGTTCATGCGCCGGAGCAAGGCTGAGAGCGTCATGTCGGACATTGTTTTCTTTTGTTGGATGGACGGGAACACTAGATTCGTATCTGCAAACCGAGGCAAATTTTCAAGTAATTCAATGGACTGTTTGCATAATGGGATTGTGTGCTCTTTGCCGGCCTTCATACGTTCCGCTGGTATACGCCAGGTTTTATTTTTAAGGTCGAATTCCTCCCAGGTGGCTAGACGGATTTCGCCTGATCGGGTTGCTGTCAGTATTAACAACTCCATTGCCCTGGCTCCTGTGCCTTCTTCATTGCGAAGGGTAGACATAAATGCAGGTGCTTGTGCCCAGGGCAGGGAAGGATGATTTGTTTTTTCTTGGATTTTTGTAGGCGACGCAAGTAGGTTCTCCAACTTGCCTTTCCAAATCGCTGGATTCTCGGCCTTTCGGTAACCTGAAGTGATTGACCAGCCTATTACCCGTTCAATTCTCTGCCGTACTCGTTGTGTTGTTTCAGTCTTAGTTGCCCAGGTTGGGTTCAGACATTTCAAAATATCTGCAATCGTGAGGTCTGCAACAGATAGCTTTGAAATTGGCGAGGTATAGGTTTCTAAAGTAGTTTTCCACTGGGCTGCATGTTTGTCAGTCCATTCGCCTTTTTTAGTTTCTATGTAATCCGCACAGGCTTTTTCAAAGGTAATCGTGTTGCTTCGTTCGTGCTTTACACGCCGACGCTCAGAGCCTGGGTCGATGCCTTCGATTAGTTGACCTCGCATCAGTCTAGCTTTTTCCCTGGCTTCGGATAAACTTACAGCGTGAGTTGGACCAAGGCCGATGACGTTTTGTTTCTTGTTTAACGTGTACCTGAAAATCCAGCTTTTACTGCCGTTTGGCATGATTTGAAGCCACAGATTGCCACCGTCGCCATACCATCCGGGTTGATCGGCTCGGCGAACAAAAAGTGCAGTCAGTTTTTCTAATGCTTTAGACATACATCCGGACATACGTTGATTGCGTCAACAGTAATATACATCTGTGGACAATCTAAAACGAAGTATCCAGTATTTATGCGGATTTCAAGCCTGTTTTACCTGGTATTAAACAAGTTTGGACAAGTAAAAATCGGCCTGCGCCTCCGCCAAAACCATTATTTTTTTCAATAGTTCTCAATCAGATCAATAACTTGCAATTATGCGGGTTTCTCATTTCACCACATGTTTTGGTGCATCTCACGGGCAAGGCTTACGTAAGATGGTCGTTCAGATCCGCTGTCCAATTGACTAAATCGAGTACAAGCACAATTAACGATGCCCAATATGGCGCTCGATCTCTCTCCCTTCGGTCGCTGGTTTCTGTGCGAAAGAGCCGACTAGTCCCGATAACTTTACGCCAAAACTAACATTCACGGAGTGACTGGCACAATCATTCTAAATTTTGGCTTTATCGTGCTAAAATTTGGCTATGTCATTAAAAGATGCAGTTTTTACAGATAGCCAAGCCAAAGTTTATCTTTGGATTTTTGGTCAATCCGGACGCTCTTATTATCTGAGCGAATTGCGCCGTCTAACGGGCTTGGGTAGTGCGTCTCTTCAGCGAGAGATCAACAGGCTAGTGGCTGCCGGTCTCGCCAACTCAACGCTGAAAGGCAATCAACGACAAATATCTGCCAATCGCCAAAGCCCGTTATTTAACGAGTTAAGCAACCTTACGCGTAAAGTCATGGGCGCAGCGGCGCTGCTGACAGAAGCACTGCTACCATTCGAACAAAAAATCGAAGTCGCCTTGCTTTATGGTTCTGTCGCAAAGCAATCAGATACGGGTGAAAGCGACATTGATATCATGATTGTCGGCAGCAATTTAACGCTCAGCGAATTACTGGACCAATTATTACCAGTAGAAGAAATGCTTTGCCGTAAAGTTAACCCGACTTGTTACACGGTTAATGAATTCAAAAAAAGATTAGGCGATACAGACTCATTTGTGAACAAAGTGTTGAGCCAACCAACTATCCAACTTTTTGGAAATATCGATGAGTTCAGACGCGCTCAGTAATCTTGCCAAAATCGGCAAGATAAAAGCTGAACCGATGAATCGTGCGGAAATTGACCGCATGTTAGTGATGGCGCGCAAGCGTTTTGCAGACTCGGGCTATACGCAAGTATCTCAAGAAGGTCGTTTCACTAGTGTCTATAACGCAATACATGGGGCCGCACTAGCAGCACTCCGATGGCACGGCTATCGCAGTGAAAACCGTTATATTGTTTTTCAGTCTCTTGGCCACACTCTAGCGTGGCCAACCAGTCAGTAGCGATGAACCGTCTCATCAGACGCTTTAGGAACACTCATGTACGCACAACCAATCACTGGACAAGGTATGTCGTCTTCTGGCGCACAGTCTCTTGCTGTGCGCAATCTTGAGTTGCTTCGTGCTATCGAGGACACGGTAGATGGCCTCGTTGCTGATACTGACCTAGTCACCCCAATCAGCCGTACGTATTCTGAGCTTAAATCAAAGCTCTTATCGAGCACTACCGAAATTGACCCAAGTGGTCGTATTTGCGCAGTGCTTTATAAAGCATCAAATTCCTGCGTCCGTATCTATAACGACGCAAAAAATCGTCACGTATCTGCTCGCTTGGATCCTCAAGTTCGCCCAGATGATGGCTTAGTCGAGGCTTACAACGAGTTTGTGTCTGCTGTGAATGAACTACATGACACTATCGAAGAGCTGTCGGATTGGATTTCCACACACGACGCTGTTTTACAGCCTACGACAGGTCAGACTTTTGAAACTGTCGATACTCTTTTTGATTCGCTACTCTCTAAGAAGTGAGTCGTCAGATCAGGATAGAACGCTTCGCATACTCGGAGCGTTTTTAAGCAGAACTCCAAAAACTTAAGCCTGATGTTGTAAAGGCTGTGAAAGAGTCGCTCGAACTTTTACAAAGCAATCCCGAAGCAAAAAGCCTACGCCTGCACCCTTTGACAGGCCTACCAAAGCCGACTGAGTAAAGTTGACGTTTTCGTCAATCACTCTTGGCAGGTCACATTTGAACTCAACGGCACAACCGCTGAACTCAAGCGAATCGCCACACATAAAGCGATTGACCGAGATCCTAGGTAATGACTTAACGCCAAGCGCGTACGTTGCTTTGCCGAAGTGATTGATTGGCATAATAAATTTATTTTTTATGCATTTAAAACTTTAGTTTTGTTGCCTATAAAAAATAAATGACTAAACCTTAAATTGAGTCAAAAAATCGAGTGCCTCATCTAGTGAGTCACTCGGATGAGCATACTTGGAATAACTGATTTTTTTAAGAGATAAATGCCATGACTCATCAACTCGCAGCAGAAAGCCCAACCATTGCATTACCTATTACTAAACCAGCGGTAGATACTAGTCTTCAAAAAATAAGCGACTATCTGTCCGAGGAGGGTTTTCGTCCAAACATCGATGACAGTGGTTTAGTTGGTTTTAAGTGTGAGGGTTGGAAATTGTATTTAGATGCCTATGATTCAGGTGGCGGCTTTCGTCTTTACTGCTGCGTATATTGGGAATTAGATCCGATTGAAAGGATTAAAGCCCTCACGGTTGCAAATTACATTAATTCAGAGCGTCGTTGTGTCAAAGTCGCTGTGAATGATAAAAATACTGTATGGCTTACTTATGAGACGCACTGTGCAGATACAGACGAATATGCTCGAACGCTTGGCACAGCAGCAGAGTTTTTAGTCAGTGCCTGTAGGGAGTATCGTGAGGAGTATCGACGAGAATCTCAGCCGGTCACGCTCAATTGACCGTTTATGTATCTCCAGGGATTAAGCATGAGTAATCAATTCATTTACGATATAAAAAAAAGTCGCTTGTACTCCGCTGACGGGCGGTTTCTGAAAAAAGTTTTTTGTCCCAAGTCCAAGCACTGGAATCAACTGCTTGCGGATGATCCGCATGAGCGTTCTAGGGGATGTCAGGATTGTGGTGAGCGGGTGATCAATCTAGAGGAAATTGATCCGTTCATGCCGTTAATTGACAGAACGGATTGTGTTTATATCCCAGCGCAATCGAAGCGTGTTATTTTTTTGAATGCTGAATACTCCATTCCCTCAGTCGCTCAGACTAAGAAAAATAAGCGAGGTATACCTATTATTCTAACGGTTAGAACAGTCAATGATATTAATAGAGCCGCCAATATGGGCTACTGGCCAGATGTCCGACTGATTGATTATAAAGATTCGGAATCACAAGAACTATTTGAAATCGGTCGCAATTTTGAAGGTGATATTGACGGTCCTATACGTTCAAAAGTTTCAGTTGGGCAGCATACAGAAACAGGGCGAATTAGGTTGTCCGGAGATTTTCGAGCAACATTTGCGTCAGAAAAATCAGAGCCAAACGAAATACCATCTTTTTTACGGGCGAATGGAAAGTCTTCTGTTCAAAATCAATCTGCAGGTTATTTTAAAGAAGTAATACCCTTTACCTACTATTACCCTCATTATCAAAAAGTACCTATAGCGGCTTACCTCATACCTCCTGGACTAGAGAATGGCAGTGAGGTTCTTGTAGAAGATCCGATTGAGGATTACGTTGGAAGCACTTGGAATCAAGGCGATACGGGTCGAGCAACGAAGATAAAAGGGTATGTCAGAGATCTAAAAGTTTTTCTTGCACCTGAAACGGTTGAGAGAAACGATTACATTGGGTGATATGAATCAACGCTCATTTACAATAACTTAGGCGCTCTCTAGGTTGGTATCTTTTGTCTCATTGCCATCGAGACATCAGTTAAGCGAACTCTGGTGGACTCTTAGGGGGCGTAATTGCTAAGACAGATGCGATAGAGGATGACGAGGTTGCATGTCTGGTATGTAGGTCTCAATCAATTTCGATGAAAATTTATTATCTCCCTGGTCGAGGCGGTCGACTTCATACCGGTCTTGGTGAAGCACTCTTATCTAGAGGACTGAGTCTCTTCGGTCGAGAGACCGTAGGTGAATTTGCAGCATTGAGTTTTCAGGAACAAATTGAATTAATTGCCCAGGATCTAAAAACAGACTATTGGTATGAGAGTGCTGAAGTGATCGCAAATTCTTATGGGGCCTATCTGTTTTTGCACGCCTTGACTTTGCTTCCAGCTTTCCCGGGTAAAGTTCTTTTATTTTCTCCCATAGTAGGGGAGTTCTCCAATAACGATACTGGCACTTATTTCCTCCCTCCAAGAGCAGGGCAACTTAAAAAATTGATTCAATCTGGGAAATATCCTAGACCAGAGTGCTGTCAGTGCCATGTCGGTAAAGCCGACTGGCAAAGTAATCCCACGAGTGTCTTAGAACTGGGTGAATTCTTAAATTTCGATGTTAAGGTCGTGCCAGCTGCGGGACATATGTTGCCTAAAGAATATGTCAATCAGGTTTTGGATGTCTGGCTTTAAATATTCTGGCTCTATCACCTAGTGAGGCATAGCTTGGCGCATCATAAGAGTAACGAGAGAATTACTTTGAAAAAAAGTATCTTGCTACATATTCAGACGAAATAATGACGGCACAATTTACCGAAGTCCTCCACTACAAAGGAGAGCAGTTATCGTTACGCACACACCCGTTATCTGACTATTTTGGACAGATGGGGGTCTTTCCTGAGTTCCAGGATAAGTCGACAGCTTGCTGGCGTCGTTATGTAGGTCATTGGGAGATCCTGCTCGATCGTTTGTATTTTGTAGACATCAGTGCAACCTACCTTGATGGTCGGGAGGTAACCGTAGAAAGTCTTTTTCCTGGTTTCCAGGATAGAGTCTTTGCACATTGGTACTCAGGAGTTTTGACTATCCCTCAGGGAAAGATGACGAAGTACGTTCATATGGGCTACTTGAGCAGCTATGAGCGAGATCTATTCATTGCTGTCGAAAATGGAGTCGTGGTTGATACGCATACGCGCATTAATAGCATCGACTCAGAAAAGCAGGGCGGTAGTCATGAGTAACTGGATGCTCCTGGCAGCGATTTATCTTGGTATCGGTCTGATTGTTTGCTCGACAATATTAATTGCTCATTTGCTTGGGAAACGAAAGGAATCGTCATTTCTACGCGATGCGATGGACGCCTTTGATCCCAGGCGTAATAACTTTTTTTATCGGGTTTTTGTTGATTACCTTATTCCTGGTTTTGCATTCTTTTTGATCTGGTTGGTATGGCCTTTTGCGATATGGCTAAAGCTTAGAGAAACGTTTACGAAAAAATCCGAAATCTCAGAGGCAAGAAAACGATCAGAAATCAAAGAATTCACTTTGACTAATGATGAATTGCTCAGAGAGGTGTCGATTGAGGAGGTCGAAAGAACTAATTTCATCCATGATCCGCTAGAGGCTGTACCAAACCTGCCTTTCGGTCATTGCAATGCACGTTGGGTAGCACTCAGGGACTCCCTTGAGCCAAATGAAACGCTATGGGAATTCGAGTCAAACAGGTCCGTACTTGCAGGCGTTGAGCTGATGTGGGGGTATGCAGTAAAGGTCGATGAACGAGTTGATCGCTTCATGACCACGGGATGGAAAATAAAGCTATCCAAATCGTAAAAAAATTAACTGCTTTTGCAATCCTGCTAAAGCGTTCGATTTCATCCTATTAAATACTCTTAATCCTTCTGCACTGATGAGGTGGGAGGCGATAAGTAGCGAAAATTAGTAGTGAAAAAATCAGGTATTTGATGATGATTTGAAATGTTTTCATTTTTTCTTTGGCAGTGATTAATTGATAGGTGCGTGTGGTTTTTCAAATCTTTTTCAATCAAACTTGTAGTAAATCTGATTAATATCCTATTTAACATGGATTTTTATACAGAATCATCTGAAGTAAGTCTTGCTTATACAAATTTTCACTCAATAATATGCACATACAACAACGGATACTGAAGCATATGTTGCGCAGAAAATTTTTAATTAATGGTTTTTCGATTATTGCAGCCGCGACCGCGCTTGGCCATGGAGCCGCCTCTGCACAGGGTTATCAGCCTGTGCCGCAATTGAGATACGAACCTATTCCTCCCATGCCGCCAGGAAGACCAATGGTCTGGCGTCCAGGCCACTGGCGCTGGGCGCGCGGACAATATGTCTGGGTGCCAGGTGCCTATATCCCAGCGGGTAGACCTTATGCAACGTGGGTGCATGGGCATTGGGCTAATCGTGGTGGCGTATGGGTATGGGTTCCACCACACTGGCAATAGGGAACTGTTCCAGAAATTTGTTGCAATGCAAACCACTATTGGGTTAGAAAGAGATAGAAAGCAGAGCTGGTAGGTATACCTATAAATATACTGACACAAACAATAGTGTCCAAAGCCTCAACCAGCCCTGTTCGTCACCAAAGATTTTTTGGTTGACCTGAAGTAAGGAGACAATTTGTGAGAGAAGAATCAAAACTACATAAATACGATGTAGTTGTCGTAGGTTGCGGCGTTGCGGGCTTAAGTGCCGCAGTCGCGGCAGCAGAAGCCGGTGCCAAAGTCGCAGTGTTAGAGCGCTCGACATATGAAGAGCGTGGGGGAAACACCCGCTATACCGAAGCGACGCTGCGTATGAAAAACGAGCAAGAAGTCTCGCCCGATTTTGAAACGCTCCTGGTTGAAAATAGCGGCTATTACATCCAGCCCGATTTCCAGGCGGCTACGGTTCTGGATTATGAAAACTGGCCAGCCCTGGTGCGCGCGCTTCCCTTCACAGACCCTGACTTGATCTCCTGGTTTGTCGATTCCGTACCAGACGTCATTGCCTGGCTCAAGCAGCGTGGCATTCAGTTTGGCAGTACTGGTTTTTATGGTTTGATTCCGCGACCTTCACCGCGAATTGCAATTGTGGGGGGAGGTCTGCAACTGGTTGAAACGCTGACGCCATTTGCAGAAAAGCTCGGTGTTGATTTTTTCTATCAACATACGGCTCGTGATCTTTTGCAGTCTGACACTGGAGTCATCAACGGGCTTGTCGCGACTAAGCTTGATAATTCGCCCGTCACCTTTGAAAGTAGCGCGGTGATCCTGGCGAGCGGTGGCTTTCAAGGCAATCCGGAAATGGTTGTGCGTTATATCGGAGCCAAGGGGCGTTTTCTCAGACCCATCTCCAGAGGTGGTTACTACAACAAGGGCGAAGGTATTGAGATGGGCTTGCGTGTCGGTGCTGCGCCCTCTGGTGACTTCGCTGAATATCATGGTCAGCCGATTGACCCTAGATCGAGTGGCTCTGAGCCGCTAGTAATGGTTTATCCCTATGGGGTGCTGGTTAACCGGCAAGGCCTGCGCTTTCTGGATGAAGCGCCGGGTCCGATCGATTCGAATTACGAAGAAGCAGTCAGAACCGTTGCTGAGCAAAAAAAGGGCATCGCTTTTTGCATACTCGATGACAAGATCAATAGCATCAATAATTGGCGACGTACAGTCCGTACAGATCAACCGCCCGAGACCGCGCCGGATATCAAGACGCTGGGTGAACGTTTGGGCTTTGATGGTGCTGCCGCTCAGAGGACCGTCGACGAATACAACCGCTGTTGTCAGGAGGGAGTATTCAACCCTGAAACGATGGATGGCTTAGCGACTGTTGGCTTGACTCCACCTAAATCCAACTATGCTGTGCCTATCGATAAACCACCATATCACGCCTATCCGATTACTTCGGCCAATACTTTCACCTTTGGTGGTCTGAAAATCAATACCAACGCACAAGTCGTTTCCCAGGCGGGTAGCGTGTTGTCTGGTCTCTATGCTGCAGGTGAAACTGCGGGTATTTATTACGGGCGCTATCCAGGTGCTACCTCAGTGCTGCGAGGAGCGGTATTTGGTCGACGTGCCGGAGAGCACGCAGCTAAATTAATCAAAGGCTAAGCGTTACGCCGAGCTTTACCGACTTAAGCAGAATAAAAATCAGGGGCAATTTACGTGAAAAATTTATTTTCTTTGAAATGGCTGTTTGTGGGCGCTTATTGTTTGCTTGCAAACGTCGCCCAGGCTCAGAACTACCCGCAAAGTCCAATCAAAATTATTGTTCCTTATAGTGCCGGTGGCCCAACTGATGCGGCCGCAAGAATTTTTGCAGAACGTCTGGGGGAAAAACTTGGGCAACCCGTGATTATTCAAACCTTGCTAGGAGGAGGAGGTTTGGTTGGTACAGAGGCTGCGGCACGTGCTAATCCAGATGGTTACACCTTGTATTTTGGTGCTAACTCAATGGCTATTTATCCTTTTGTAAAACCTGCAGATAGTTCCATCACGTTTAATGCGGCTGATTTTGCCGCGATTGGCGGTATTGCTACCTCGGCCCATGTTTTGTTAGCTTCTAAAAACTCCGGTATCACCTCGATGAGTGAGCTGGTCAAGAAAGCCAAAACAGGTAATGAGGCGGTGTCTTATGGTTCTGCAGGTGCCGGAGGCTCGACACATTTACCCCTGGCGTTTTTTGAAAAAGATGCGGGTATCAAACTGCTGCATGTACCTTACAAGGGGGCAGCACCTGCTTTTGTTGATTTGCTCGCGAGTCGGATTGATTTATCGACACCGGGCTATTCGGCAGCCTTGAATGAGCCTATTCAGAGCGGTAAAGTCACAGCGCTTGCCGTGACATCAAGTAAACGTTTACCTTTTTTGCCTAATGTACCGACTTGGGCTGAGCAAGGCTATCCCGAGATGGTGTTTCCAATTTGGTATGCGCTATTTGGACCTAAAGGCACTCCGCAATACGTGATCGATCGCTTAAGTAAAGAGATGAAAGCGATCTCAGAGGAACCTGACTATGTCAAAAAACTCGCGGCGCAGGGTAACGTAGCTGAGTTTGTTCCGCCCAAAGAACTAGATCAGTTGCTTGCACGACAAACTGTAGAGATGGGTAAGCGTATCGGTGCGCTTAATTTACAGTTTTAGTTTTTTGAGTCGTTCATAACCTGGGATGCATATGTCAGTAGAGTTATTGGCGCTTGGAGAGTTTGTTGCTGCTTCCCATTGGAATCAAGCTAAATCTGATCAGAAACGAGTGATTGAGCAAAGTATCCGAGCGTCTTTATTGTGTTGTCTGCTGGGTATCGAGCGTGAGAGGTCGACATGGCCATATTTATTTAAAAATGACTCAAGCCATGGCCAGCAAGAGTCGAGGCGAATGCTCGCAGAGCTATTTGCGCCTCTCGATGGGATTGGTTGTCTAGCGACACTCGCTGGTGCTGCTGATTTGGATCCGATGGATCCTGGGCCTTCGCATACTCCTTTGCCAGCGACCTTGGCTGCGTGTCTTGCAGCAAAAATTGTCAATGCGACGGATCCTCAACAATCAATTTCTCAGGAGCAAATCGCTGGGGGAGTTTTAGCGGGAATCGAAGCCGCCTGGCGAATCCGCAGCGCGATCACAGGTGCTCGACCTGGATTGGGGTTTCACAGTCCCGGAGTGTTTGGCACAATCGCTGCGGCTGCGTCGGCTGCCAGAGTTTTAGGTTTGAGTCCGCTTCAGTGTAGCCAGGCGATGGCACTGGCCTTAACCCGTGCTTCGGGCTTAGCGACCAATAGCGCTGCCTCAATGATTGGTATGACGCATTTCGGCTGGGGTAGTTTTCATGGGGTCGAAGCTGCCTTGCTAGCTGCGAATGAATGGACTGCGTCGAATGATTTATTTCGTGGCTTATCAACTTTATTTGGAGAGGGCAAAGTAGAGCTTGAGAGGATGAACCTGGACGATGGTAATTTCAGTGCCGCGAATGGTCTTGTTTTTAAGCACTACCCTTGCAATATCTATACGAATCTTGTGGTGCAAATGCTTGCCACTGTGAACACCTCTCCTGTTGATAAGA
Source organism: Burkholderiaceae bacterium (assembly GCA_036725985.1). Lineage (GTDB taxonomy): Bacteria > Pseudomonadota > Gammaproteobacteria > Burkholderiales > Burkholderiaceae_B > Zwartia. Next base: position 147,318 of record DAIMDD010000008.1, on the reverse strand, counting down.
TCGAGGTGCGTATGCCGTGGATTCCGCATCTGGACTGTCCGGTGCCCAAGGATATGCGTCAGGCTAGAAATAGTTTACAGGCCGTGGCGGCGATAGCTGGAACTGGTGCGACATCCTATAGCGCCTTTTCCAGTCCCGATGGATCCTGGCAGCCTTCGCCCGAAGTATCGCGTTTACTTCCCAAGGTAGTCCTCGACATGGATAAAGAGGCACCTACAAAGCTTAGCGAAGCAAAAATAGCTGTACGTGCCTGGCGAGCAGGGGAGTTAGTGCTGGATGCTCAGGGCGAGATGCGGGATTTAAAAGGCTGGGGACGAAGCCACGCCGAAACTCTGTTGGCAGGCCTGGAGCAAAAAGACGGACTTGAGGCTTTGTACGATCAAAGTTTTTCAAATGGTTACGCGTATTTGAAAAAACGTATGGCATTTTTTCAATAAAAATTAAATAGCCTCGGTCAAGTTAACCCAGTACACTTTTTCGTAGATTCGGTAGCCGTATTGCCAGAGCAATTCCTAAACTATTGACCGCAGCGGCGATCCAGATTGAGGAGCGATAACTATTACTCCAGTCATACAGCCAGCCTGCAAAGACCGGCAGGCATATGGCGGCAAAACACCAGCCGATATAGAGCCTGCTTGTAACAAGTCCAAATTGTATTGCTGGCCAGTGCATAGCAATACCGCCAGCTGCAGATCCTGAGATGAAACCGTAGCCCATGCCTACCATAGCCAGTGAAATCAGAGCGGTATAGGGACTTGGCCAAAGGGTCAGCATGAGCGCACCTGTCAAGGACCAGAGGTGTGCGCCTGCCATGACTTGTCGCAGACTGAAATGATCCATCAGCCAGCCGCCTGTAATACGCGCACTTGCGATCATGCCTGTAATGAAGGCCGTCGCACCGATTGAAAAATGTGCGCCTCCACCATAGGATTGGACAATCCCAGCGGCCTGACTCATCACCATCAGGCCCGCTGAGGCAGCTAAGAAAAACACGCTGGCGATTTTAAAAAACAGACCCCATTGACTCATGCCCAGTAAAGTTGAGCGTTGAGCTTCAGTGGAATTTGTCTCCCTGTTCGGCTTAGGATCGGCTCTTGGGATATAGTTTTTTAAGCCCGTGAGCCCGGTGCCAGCAAGCCCGCCTATGAGTACAACAACGGCTAAGTTTGTTAACGTCTGGCGCAACCCCATTTGCTCCACTGACCAGCCCAGCAAAGGGGCACCGATCATCGCGCCTAGTGGGTAAAGACTCACAACATAACCATTTACCAGGCCCCTATGTTTGGTAGGAACAAGATTGACGAATTGTTGCGCCGTCGTAAAGGCAACGCCTCCTGCTAAACCAAAAAGTATTCCATACCCCAAACCCAGTGACCAAAAACCTTGTGCTTGGGAGGCAAGTGTCAGACCAGCAGATCCTGTTATGCCCGAGATGATTAAGATGGCGCCGGTCGAGCAGCGTTGATATAAAACAGGCGCAATATTCATCCCTGTTGCAAACATCACTGTAGAGAGCCCAAAAATTATGCCCATCTCTGAACGCGTGAGCGAGAGCATGGCCTCCATGGATTTCAAAAACACACTAAAGGCGTATATCGTGCCAAAGGGGAGGTTAGTAAACGTGGCAGCAAGGATGAGACGCATCAGCAGGTGAGTCCTGTTAATTTTATTAATCTATATTATTGGCCTATATATTAGCGTCGTGTTTGCTCTGTGCACACTTGGCTCAGGTTATTCAAGCATATATCTCGCAACATAAAAAACACCTGTAAGCGATGTTAAATTAGGATGCCCAAGCATTAGAGAAGTTAAAGGGTAGAGATATTCATGCGCAATATTCCCTTTACATTTTTTTTCAATTTTTTGACGGTACTTCGTCCTGATGCTTAAAGAGATTTTGTCCGCACTCGCTCAACCCCCTGAGCTGTTGACGCATGTCAGTACTGTGGGGGAAGGTGAATTACCCTCTGTATACGCGGTGACAGATCTCGCAGTGGCCAGTATCAGTGCTGCGGCGTTATCCGTGGCGAATTTAATAGCACAGCGTCAAGATTCAGTCCCCGCCGTACAAGTTGATCGTGTGTCCGCCTCGCGCTGGTTTGCGCGCTCTCTTCAACCGATAGGCTGGGAACTCCCACCGACCTGGGATTCTGTTGCAGGTGATTATCAGACTCGTGACGGCTGGATAAAACTCCATACAAATGCTCCGCACCATCGTGCAGCAGCATTGTGCGCACTGGATTTATCAGCAACGGATACAGGTTTAACGCGTCAGCGTGTAGCGCAGGTTGTGCACACCCTTAAAGCAAGCGAGCTTGAGCAGGAAATCATTTCTCAAGGGGGGTGCGCGGCTGAAATGCGAAGTACCGAAGCCTGGCAAGCGCATCCTCAAGGTCAGGCTGTTCTCTCAGAGCCCTTATTAGCAATACGAGATTACGAGGCGGGTTCAGTTCGTGCAAACTGGAGTTTGCAACTTGAGCGCCCCTTGCAAGGTATACGGGTGCTTGATCTGACGCGCATCCTGGCAGGGCCTGTTGCAACGCGTTTTCTAGCCAGCTACGGTGCAGAGGTTTTACGGATCGATCCTCTTGACTGGGACGAGCCCGTAGTTGCCCCGGAAGTCACACTCGGAAAGCGTCGCGCACGTCTTGATTTAAGGAGTGCTGCAGGTAAAAAAACTTTTGAAATCTTACTGCGTCATGCAGATGTGCTTGTGCATGGTTATCGATCTGACGCTCTTGAAAAACTTGGATTTGGTGAGTACAGACGGCGTGAGTTAAATCCAGGTTTAGTTGATGTCAGTCTGGATGCTTATGGCTGGACAGGCCCATGGCATACGCGCAGGGGTTTTGACAGTCTGGTGCAGATGAGCTCGGGTATCGCTGAGGCAGGTATGCGGATTTTAGGTAAATCAGCGCCTACGCCCCTACCAGTTCAGGCGCTGGATCATGCGACGGGTTATCTGTTGGCCGCTGCAGTGGTTAGAGGACTTGAACGTAGAGTCTCTCAGGGTGGCGGGAGTGTTGTGCGCGCTTCGCTCGCACGAACTGCTGCAATGCTTAATCAGTTGAGTCCACCGCGACACAGGCAGATAGAGCCTTTGCGAGAGGAGTTGCTGAGCGATTATGCTAAAACTATTGAGTCTACTGCCTGGGGTCCAGCCTACCGGCTACGACCCCCTTACTCAATTAAAAATACCAGAGCTTATTGGGAGCTCTCCGCAGGAAGGTTAGGCGATGGAGTGGCAGCTTGGTGATCACCATTCAGTTTAGTGGCGAGCGTGTTTTATTGTGGCTCAATCCCCGCGGCTTTTACCAGTCGTGCGTATTTTTCAAGTTCAGCCTTGAAAAATATTGCGGTCTCTTCAGGTGTTTTGATGTTGATCTGATTGCCTTGCCTGTCCATGGCTTCTTTTGTGGCTGGCTCATTAAAGGCGGTGACTAAGGCCGTATGCACACGCTTGGCTGTTGCCGCATCCATACCCTTGGGGCCCAGGAGCAAGAACCAGGCATCAACGATATAGTCTGGCATACCTTGCTCGACCATTGTTGGAATCTGGGGTGCAGCAGCGCTGCGCTTTGGATCGCCAATCCCGATTGCACGTAAGGCACCTGAATTGATGTGCTGCAAGACACTAGGTAAAGCGAGTGTGCCAAAATCAACTTGACCGCCAAGCAAGTCAGTCACCATAGGACCAACGCCTTTATAGGGGATGTGATTTGCTTTGGTTTTGGACTGCTCTAAAAACATTTCAGTTGCAAGGTGCAGAATCGTACCTGTACCACTAGAAGCAAAATTATAGAAATCAGGTTTGGCTTTTAGCAAGGCGATAAGTTCTGTGCAATGCGTAGCAGACATTTTTTGCGGGTTGACTACAACCACGAGTGGCGAATTACCAATCGTTGAGATAGGTGTGAAATCCGTAGCCATATTGAAGGGCATGGCTTTGAGAACGCTCGGTAATATCACAACGTTATTTGATACAACAGACAACGTTGTGCCATCTGGTGTCGCTTTGGATAAGGCCTGCAGACCAATTACTCCGCCTGCACCTGGTTGATTTTCTACAATGACATTGGCGCCAAAGGCTTTGGCAAACGCAGGTTGCGTTGCTCTTGTGATGGCATCGACTCCAGAGCCCGTCGCGTTGGGTAGGATAAATCGAATTGAGCGCTCTGATTGTGCGTAGAGCAGAGAAGAAAATTGTGCAAGTCCGAGCGCCAGGCTTGTGCTTGCTGACTTCAGTAAGAAATCACGTTTTTTTTCGCTGAAAGTAGATTTTTTTGTCATGATTTCCTCTTTGCTTTATTGATTAGACAGTGTAATAAGTTTTTGCATTGCATCGAAAGAAATTATCCTACCCATGATTGCACTCGCAGCAATGGTTGGTGGACTGCCGAGCCAAACCGCCCCTGGTCCTGAGCGTCCGGGAAAATTACGGTTGATAGCACTGATGGTGACTTGCTCCACATGATCCGAAGACCCCGGTCCACAATTACCACATGCGCCACAAGAGGGTTGAAGCATCGTGGCGCCTACTTTTTCAAAAACAGGCATATAGCCTTTTTCGATACAGTAATCGCGCACAGCTGTTGTGCCGAACTGAAGATAAAGCGCGACGTGTTCTGGTTTATTCAAGCCATGCTCTAGCGCCCAGGCAAAGACAGAATGGTAATAGTCGAAATCTTCACGTTTTCCTGCGGTGCACGATCCACCATAAGCAATATCTATTTTTATTTCCTCTTTTAGCGCAGACACTGCCATGCCGTTACCTGGATCACCCGGGCGGGCTACCAGTGGTTCAAGAGCAGAGCAATCGATTTGCAGAATCTCTGCGTATTTTGCATCAGGGTCGCTTTGCATCCAGGGCTCGACTACAAAATCTATACCTCTGCGTGCTTTCAAAAAGCTGATCGTTTTTTCATCTGGAGCGACGATTCCGGTGAACCCACCCAACTCGGCGACCATGTTTGTCATGGTTGCACGCTCGTCGATCGAAAAAGCTTTGGTGACAGGACCTGTGTATTCAAATACCTTACCAATCGCTAACCCTGACTTGATATCAGGTAGGGCGAGCAGATGTAGTACGACATCTTTTGCGGTCAGACCAGGCTTGAGCGCTCCGTTGAGTTCGATCTTGATGACGGGGGGCACAGTTATCCGCACAGCGCCAGTAACAAAGGCGTTGGCCATGTCTGTTGTACCTACCCCAAAGGCTACACAACCAAGTGAGCCACTGTGCGGAGTGTGAGAGTCAGTACCCACCACCACCTGACCTGGCAGGGCGTAGTGCTCTGCAATCATTGCGTGCGAGATGCCTGCAACGTTACTGCCATCGTCAAGTAAGGCTTCTTCGTCCGTCAGTGTGGTGTGGCAATGGAGTTTGTAGTCCGCAACAAAATCCCTTTGTGCCTGCCGCATGGCCCAGACGTTTTGTATAAAGCCGCCGCGTATATGTGCAGGGCTTTGCGTGACATAAGACGTGTGGTCTTCAAACAGCACGATACTTTCCGGCTCATAGAGTTTGACAGGTTTTCCAAAAGTCGAGTGCAACTGATGCACGCCCATACCGGTGTAGTACTCATGAATAAACCGACGCTCCGCTCTGACAAAACCGCCTTCACCCACTGAGGGCGTGGCTGAGGTGAGTGGAGTTTTGAGCCAGTGCTGGTTGATTATTTTTTCAAATAAGGTTTTGCCGTTCGTGGTTTGAGGTTGTGGCGCGACACTAATTTCCTGCATGTATTTTTGCCCAAAGGCAAGTAAGCCACCGCATTTAAGTATCTCTGCTGCCAAGGCATCTCTATCGGCAACGAGTTCTTCGATAGTGATAGTTTCTCCCCGCTCGAGCTTGTCGATCAGGCTCAAATCCGTTGAGGTGAACAGTCCGATGTTGTCAGCGTTCTGACGATAGATTCGTTCAAAACTTTTAGCAATAACGAGTTTGATACCTGCTAGTTTTTCCGCGGCGGGACTGTGTTCTCTGGATGAGCCCTTGCCATAACGCGCGCCAGCGATGGTGACTGCAAAATGTCCCTGTCGCACGGAGTCTGTTTTGAAAGGAAAGGTCTCTCCAGCCTTGTAGCCTGTATAGGTGTAGCGCCCGAGCTTTTCATCATAGTTTGTCATGATCGGCAGGGGGGTGATTTCATCTGTTGATACGTCATCCCGAAGTCTGCCTGCTTCTTTGGCTGAGACGTTTTGCCCTGAAATCTGCTGTTGCATGATCTCAGCTGAGGTACTTAGAAAAAGAAGGCGGCCAGATAGTTGGAAGGTTGTCATTTTGGTTGGTTATTTAATTTTTAGTTGACTTTTTTAATTGTCTATAAATAAGGATACTTTATATTCAAAGCTCCAATACTTCCAATAATGAACTAAGGTTTGGTTAGAGGTTTTAAAAGCAAACCATGAGATGTGTGATATTGTTGAAGAGTTATTAGTGCTCGTCTTTTTATTCAAAAAGGCAGTTAAACGGGAAATTGGAGTTCTTCGGAGCAACCATACTGTCCCCGCAACGGTAAGTGAGCGCACCTTTTTTCAGGTGCAGGGATTTGCAAATACCACTGGGCTGTGATGCCTGGGAAGGTCAAATCTTTGTCTCTCTAGTCCGGATACCGGCTTTTAACGGGTGGAATTTGCGAACGTGGTGATTCGCGGATCATATATCAGACGGCTCTGGCCGTCTTGGTCTGCGTCTGCTCATTAAGCGGTTCTTATTCATCTTGCTAACGGGGAGAGTTAGCGAGAGAAAATAGTTACTGAGGTTTAACCTGTGATGTCTCACACTCTATTGACTCGTCTATCAAAATATAGACGAGTGTTAGCTATTCTCGTTTTGTTTAGCTCTACAGTCCACGCGCAAACCAGTGCGCAAAATACTCAGTCTGATTTGCTGAGTCCAATTATTGTGACGGGTACTGTTGAAGCGACCTCGGGTCGTGACGTATTGTCGGATTATGACTATATCGGTCCAGAGCAAATTGAACGTGCAGGCCAGACTAGTTTGCCTGAATTGCTTCAACAACAGCGTGGTGTACAAGTGCAAACCTATGGCGGTAGTGGGAGTCTTGCCACGGTTAATTTGCGAGGTACGAATAATAATCAGGCGCTGGTTTTGGTCGACGGGGTCCGAGTAGAGTCTTCCGCAATTGGAGGTGCAGTCTGGTCCACGATTCCTTTAGCGCTGATTGACCATATTGAAATTATTTTTGGTCCCCAAAGCACTTTTTATGGCGCTGACGCGATGGGTGGTGTTATTCAGATTTTCACCAAGCGCGGTGATGGTCCTGCGCAAATTCAGGCCTCAACGGGTTATGGTACTTATGGGACGAGTATTTCAACTGCGAGTATTTCTGGTTCGACAGAGGGTGTAGATAAAGTCCGCTATGCCTTCGGAATTAATAATGACACGTCTAATGGTTTTAATACCGTCGCACCCAACAACCCATGCAGTGCGGCTAATGCCAGTAAAAATTATTGTGCTCCTGGTTATCCAACTACGAATACTGGGTATACGAGGAATAGTGCCGCAGGACAGATTTCAAAGGACTGGGGAGTAGGACAGGAGTTTGGTTTCAAAATGCTGGCTAGTCGCAATAGCTATCAATATCCTGGCTACAGCTATTATTTTGATGTGCCTGAAACCGGGACACAGACAAGTAGTACCTATGTTGCCTCGCTTTATTCAAAAAATCAGATTACTGCGAACTGGCAAAGTCTTTTTCAAATTTCACAGACAAATAACTATTCACAGAGCTTCACTACAGGAGCGGTTGACCCCATCAGTACACCACAGACAGATTTTCTATGGCAGAACAATTTCAAAATCGGACCAGATGTCTTGCAAGTCTCGGCGGAGCGTCGTAACCAGTTTGTCAATGCAACTATTTCACCAGTCAATTCCTTTTTACCGAATTCAGTGACGATTGATCAATCAAGAACTTTTGATTCGATTGCGGCCACTTATCAATTAAAGCGTGGGGCTAATCTCGCAACCGCCGCACTGCGTAATGACAATATCTCAGGCTATGGTTCCCAGACAACTGGAAGCGTTGCTTACGGGTATTTCTTTACTGATGAGCTGCGTTTCAATGCTAATTACGGTACGGGTTTCCGTGCACCTAGTTTTAATGATTTGTACTACCCGGGTTATGGCAATGTGAATTTACAGCCAGAAACAAACCGCAATATGGAAGTCGGACTTCATTACGAAACCAGAAACTATGGAATTCATCTGGTCGGTTATGACAATAAAATCGACAACCTGATTGTGCCGCTCATGTGCTCCAATCAAACAAGTGGCTATTGTCCGACTAACTTCGCTAAAACTGAAATCAGCGGTATTTCTCTTGGCGTCAATACCGTTATTGATAAAGTGACGCTTCAAGGCTCATACGATCTGATGAATGCGGTTGACCTGGACACAGGTAATCAATTGCCTGGCAGGGCGAAAAATGTATTTAATCTTGGCGCCGACTATAAAACAGGAAAAATCAATGTTGGTACCAATATCACTCTGACTAGCACGCGTTATGGTGATGCGGCCAATACTCAAACTATGAACGGCTTTGCGTTGATGAATTTGTACGCAAGCTATGCGTTTGATAATAGCTGGAGTGTGTTCATGCGCTGGAATAATATTTTTAATTCGTCTTACCAGTTAGCCTATGGTTACAACACGCCTGGTTCAAATGTATTCGCAGGCGTCAGGTATGCTTTGCAGTAAACACGACTATGTCAATTAACGAGAACGCTGTGAAATTAATTCTGATTTTTTTTGGAATTTTATTTTCAAGTGCTGTCAACGCCACGGAGCTCGTGGATGACAGAGGCGTTCTCGTGAAATTTGATCAATCCCCTAAACGAATCATCAGCTTATTACCTTCTATCACCGAGGCTGTTTGCATGCTTGGGCAATGTGATCGTCTTGTGGGTGTTGATTCGTTTTCGAATTACCCTTTGTCCGTCCGCGCCTTCAGTAACTTAGGGTCTGGACTGCAACCTAACATTGAAAGAATTCTCGCCTTAAAACCTGATTTGGTTCTGATTGGTATGTCTCCCAGAGCTGCGGAACATTTGAGGTCTTTAGGCCTCAAGGTCTTTTCACTCGAAGCAAAAAAGTATCAGGATTTGCAGTTTTTTCTGGAGAAATTAGCCATTATTCTGGATGTCCCGGTCAAACAGGCTGAACACCTTTGGCTAAATATGAATGAAGAGGTAGGCAAGCTCGCTAGCTTGTTGCCTGTAGTAGAGCCGAAAATAAAAGTATATTTTGAAGTGAGCAGTGTCCCTTATGCGGCGGGGCCTGAGTCTTTTATCGGAGAGACACTCAAGCGACTTGGTGTTGAAAATATTATTCCCGCGACGCTAGGGGAATTTCCCAAAATCAATCCCGAACTAGTCGTCCGGTCTAACCCTGATATCGTGATGTTAAGTGAGAAATCTCCCTCCAGCCTCACTGAGCGTCCTGGATGGTCAGGATTGAAAGCTGTCACGCAAGGGCATGTCTGTAACTTCACAGAACAAGAGTCTGATGTGATCATGAGAGCTGGTCCGAGACTGGCAGAAGGTGCCAAAGCTATTGCACTGTGTCTGGCAAAGTATGGCTACTCTGTACCTGTCGATTTGGCGAATCGATAATGCATAACCATAGAAAAATCACTCCTGAGCGCTATCCATATCTTTTGGGAATGATCGTTTTTCTCTTGTGTATCTTGCTGTTTCTTGGTGTCAGTGTCGGCAGTACAGGGTTTGAAACTCTGACGAGTCTGCTTTCTGATCCAACCTCTAATCAGATCATCAGCATGGTCAGGTTACCTCGTTCAATCGGTGCATTACTTGCTGGTGGATTGCTTGGTATGACAGGTGCTATCGCACAAGGGTTATTTAGAAATCCACTCGCTGATCCTTATTTGCTGGGCAGTGCGTCTGGAGCTTCGTTTTTTGTAGCGCTAGGTTTGATATTTTTTGGCGGGAGTCCTTTTGCGGGCTTATTCTTAATCCGTGTTGGCTTAACTGGTGCTGCCTTTATGGGGGCCGTCTGCGCTGTATGTCTGACCTTACTGCTTGCTGGTGGCGTACAGAATTCATTACGTCTTTTGTTATCAGGCGTCATCGTAGCGGTGATTTTCGGAGCTCTGAGTTCTTTAGTCGCTTTAAGCTCGCCCGAGGTACTGCAGGCAATGCAGGCATTTTTGTTGGGTTCGACTAGCTTTGTGACTTGGAGCGGCTGCCTTGTTATGGCATTTGTTTTGGGCGTGAGTCTTGTCGTTTCGTTTTCAATGAGCCGGGTACTGGATGGTTTAACGCTCGGTGAGACCACTGCCGAAAGTCTTGGACTGCAATTGAAATCAACACGTATATGCCTGATTGCGGTGATCTCACTGACAACCGGTTCTGCGGTTGCGCAGGTTGGTTTGATTGCTTTTGTAGGCTTGGTGGCGCCTCATCTTATTCGTTCACTTGTACGTGTTAATCATGCGAGACTGATATTTTTATCGGCTCTTGCAGGAGCAGGGCTGTTATTAGCTGCGGACATTCTGGCACGCTTAGTGATCGCGCCGCAGGAGCTTCCTGTTGGTGTACTCACTGCGATTCTTGGTGGTGGCTATTTATTTTGGCTAATGTACCGCGGTCGCAGAAAAGGAGCTTTTGAATGATGTCAGCTCCAGCGAACTCTTTTGCGATACAGATCAATAACGCAAAGGTCAGCTATGCAGAGCGTTCCGCGTTAAATAATATCTCCTTAAATATTACCAAAGGAAAGTGGACTTCAATCATCGGTCCTAACGGTGCAGGTAAATCGACGCTGTTGCGACTCTGTGCCGGACTGCAAGGTGATCCCGATTGTGTGCGACTTGACGGTACTTTTTTATCTGAACTCTCTCATGCGAAGCGAGCCAGGCATATTGCTTGGTTAGGACAGAATGAAACTGTACAGGGTGAGATGTCTGTCTATGAGCTAGTGATGTTAGGCAGATTGCCACACTTGTCCTGGTTTGATAAACCGTCTGAGCACGATCATTTGAAGGTCATCCAAGCGCTTGAGTCGGTGCACGCAGCCGCATGGAAAGAGCGCCCGATCGATGAGTTATCTGGCGGTGAGCGCCAGCGTGTTTTTATCGCCCGGGCACTCGCTGTCGACGCAGATATTTTGCTCATGGATGAACCTCTCAGTAGCCTGGATCCTCCTCATCAAGCAGATTGTTCTGAATTAATCAGATCGCTCGTTGCGCGAGGAAAAACAGTCGTGACTGTGCTGCATGAAATTGCCTTTGCGCTGTCTGCAGATGAAATCATTGTGATGCAGGAGGGGCGCGTGCGTTTTCAAGGCATGGTCGATCAGCATGAAACACAGCGACACGTCGAGCAAGTTTTTCAAAACCGGATTGAAATTCATTCATTTAAGAACCGTCTGATTGTTTTGCCGGTTTAATCAACATCACTCAAGGCATAAGCATGCAAATTCAAACACCTCCAACAGAAAAACCTTATGAGCAACCCGAGGGTGAGCGTCGCGGCTTAATCATTGTCAATACGGGTGATGGCAAGGGAAAAAGTACAGCTGCGTTTGGCTTGTCAGCAAGAGCCCAGGGACGCGGAAAAAAAGTAAAGATTTATCAGTTCATGAAAGTGCCCTCAGCCAGATTCGGTGAGCATCGAACGTTTGAGACGCTAGGCATACCTATCGAAGGCTTGGGAGATGGTTTTAGCTGGAAAAGTCAGGACCTTGAGCACTCGGCTCAATTAGCCCGCGATGGTTGGGAAAAAGCGAAGGCGACGATTATGTCTGGCGAGTATTTTTTGGTCGTTCTCGATGAAGTCACCTATCCTTTGATGTTCGGATGGCTTTCTTTGGAGGACGTGCTTCTCACCCTTCAAGCTCGCCCTAAAGAGGTTCATGTGTGTCTGACGGGCAGGAGCTGTCCTCAGGAAGTCATGGATATAGCCGATACAGTGACAGAGATGCGCCAGATCAAGCATGCTTTTAACGCTGGGATTCCTGCTCAGCGCGGGATTGAAGATTGAGATCTTTTGAAAATTGTAGAAAATTACTTCGACGCCTCCCCGAGCCGACCTGCGCGAAAGTCACTGAGGGCTTCGTAAATTTCTTGCTGGGTGTTCATGACAAAAGGACCGTATTGGACAATCGGTTCTTTTAAAGGCTGGCCAGAAATCAAAATCAGTTTTGCATCGACGGTTGCCTGAATCACTACGCCATCACTTGCTGCTTCGTTCGCAAAGATAGCCATGCGTTGAGCAGGTACTGGCTCGCCAGCAACGCTCACTTCGCCGCGATAGACATAGATAAAAGCGTTATGGATTGCAGGGATTTGTTGTTCAAACTGTGCACCGGCTGGCAGTTCGATATCGAGGTATCGCGGCTGGGTGATTTCGCGTGAGACTGCGCCATTCACTCCATTGCTTTCGCCGGCTATGACAGTGACCTCGGCTCCATTTTGTGTGACATATTTTGGCAACTCGAAATGTTTTATATCTTTGTACCAAGGGGTATTCATCTTGTCGCGTTTGGGTAAATTCAACCAGAGCTGAAACCCCTCCATCACTCCTTCTTTTTGCTGTGGAATCTCTGAGTGAATGACACCTCTGCCTGCAGTCATCCACTGGACATCACCGTTTTCCAGTAAGCCTTCATTACCAGCGCTGTCACGATGCAGCATGCGACCCGAAAGCATATAGGTGACAGTTTCAAAACCGCGATGTGGATGATCGGGAAAGCCTGCAATATAGTCATCTGGCTGGTCGCTACCAAACGCATCAAGCATCAGGAAAGGGTCGAGTCGTTGCTGGAGGTTTTGTGTCAGCAAGCGTGTGAGTTAGTTTTAGATAAACCTATCCATGCGCTGAGCGCTATGTTACGGTTACAAAACATTCAGTCGCCTGGGAATGAGATGACAGCCAATACCAAAGATACCATCGCCTTGGCAGATGCCTTAGAGGCGCCCAAAGAGGTCTCATTTGCCGATGCCTTTTTATTCTGGCTCAAGCTTGGTTTCATTAGTTTTGGTGGACCAGCAGGGCAAATTTCCATGATGCATCAGGAGTTAGTGGAGCGTCGCCGCTGGATTTCTGAACGACGTTTTCTGCATGCTCTCAATTACTGTATGGTGTTGCCAGGCCCTGAGGCGCAGCAGTTGGCGACCTATATTGGCTGGATGCTGCATAAAACAAAAGGCGGAATTGTTGCGGGTGTTTTATTTGTACTGCCATCGCTGTTTCTCCTCATTGCACTTTCCTGGATCTATATAGCGTTTGGCGAGATGCCCCTGGTCGCAGGTTTGTTTTACGGTATCAAGCCTGCAGTGACTGCCATTGTTGTGCAGGCTGCTCATCGTATCGGCTCGCGGGCACTCAAAAATAATGCGCTGTTGGCGATCGCTGGCGCAGCGTTTGTCGCTATCTTTGCCCTGGATGTGCCTTTTCCTGTGATTATCGTGCTTGCTGCGGCGCTCGGCTATGTGGGCGGTATGCTTTCACCACACCAGTTTAAAACAGGCGCAGGACATGGAAAATCAGACAAATCTTTTGGTCCCGCATTGATTGATGACGATACTCCGACACCTGAGCATGCAATCTTTCGCTGGTCGCGTTTGCTGAAAGTACTCGTTGCGGGTGGCTTGCTCTGGATCATTCCCATGGGATGGCTGCTCATGCAATTCGGGTGGGATCACACACTCACGCAAATGGGCTGGTTTTTTACCAAGGCTGCGTTATTAACCTTTGGTGGTGCTTACGCTGTATTGCCTTATGTGTATCAGGGGGCTGTCGAGAGTTTTGGCTGGCTGACGCCCACGCAAATGATCGACGGGTTAGCACTTGGAGAAACCACGCCAGGTCCCTTGATTATGGTGGTAGCTTTTGTTGGTTTTGTTGGGGCCTATGCGAAAGCGGTATTCGGAGCTGGGAGTCTTTTTCTGGCGGGTGCCGTTGCGGCATGTATTGTGACGTGGTTTACCTTTTTACCTTCTTTTATTTTTATTCTGTCTGGTGGTCCATTAGTCGAGACGACACATCATGATTTGAAGTTTACCGCGCCGCTTACAGCGATCACCGCAGCTGTGGTGGGGGTGATTTTGAATCTGGCGCTTTTCTTTGGCTATCACGTCATGTGGCCACAGGGCTTTGCAGGGCGTTTTGATGTGATGTCTGCACTCATTGCGGTTGCAGCAGGTATTGCATTATTCAAATTCAAACGCAATGTGATTCACGTCATTAGTGCGTGTGCCTTAATCGGTCTGGTAGTGAGTTTTTACAAATAGTTTGACAGGTATTCTTGCATCTTTTTCTATATTTGTTTTTACCGGATCTCAAAAAACACACTAAAACTATTTGCGCATTACAACAATAGGTGTAAAGTGAAACTTAAAGATTTTTTTGAGACCTTCATGCGCAAACTACTTAACTTAATTTTGCTTACGTTAGCTCTCAGTCTGTCGGGCTGTGGTTACAACACCTTTCAAGCTACAGACGAGCAAATCACGGCCAGTTGGTCGGAAGTGCTGAATCAATACCAGCGTCGCTCGGACCTCATCCCGAATCTGGTCAGTACGGTCAAAGGTGAATCTGGCTTCGAGCAGGAAACACTTGTTAAAGTTGTCGAGGCGCGTGCCAAAGCAACCAGTATCCAGGCGACCCCTGAGCTGATTAACAACCCAGAGGCGTTTAAAAAATTCCAGGCAGCGCAAGGCGAGTTATCCGGTGCTTTGAGCAGATTGCTTGTTGTCACGGAAAATTATCCAAATATCAAGTCCAATCAGAGCTTTCAGGAACTGCGCGCACAACTCGAAGGCACTGAAAACCGCATTTCCGTTGCCCGAAATCGTTATATCAAAGCGGTCCAGGAATACAACGTCGCTGTGCGCTCATTCCCGTCAAACCTGACGGCTATGGTATTTGGCTACAAGCCAAAGCCTAATTTCTCGGTTGAGAACGAAAAGGAAATTTCCAGGCCACCAGTCGTAAATTTTGATAAAGCTCCAACAACTGGGGCAAGTAAGTGAGCGTGAGTTGGAGTCGTGGTTTCAAAGCAAGCTCTTATTCAGCAGCGAGCTTGCTCAGGGTGATGCGTATAGCTTTACTGACTTGCTTCGTGGTCTTGACAGGTTTGAGTCAGGCAGACACTGCTGTGCCAGCACTGACTGGCCATGTCGTCGATCTCACGGGGACACTTTCTGCTGCGCAGAAAGATACCTTGAATCAGACACTGACAAGCTTTGAAACACGTAAAGGTAGTCAATTGGCTGTGTTAATTGTGCCAACGACGGTACCGGAAAGTATTGAGCAGTTCGGAATTAGGGTGGCTGATAAGTGGAAACTGGGCCGTAAAAAAATCGATGATGGCGTGATTCTGATCATTGCAAAAAACGACCATAGCGTGCGTATAGAGGTCGGCTATGGACTCGAGGGCGCTCTAACTGATGCACTGAGTAAGCGAATCATTGAGCAAATTATTGTGCCTCGCTTTAAGGAGCAGGACTTTTATGGCGGTATCAACGAGGCAGCCACGCAAATCATGCGTGTTGTTGATGGCGAGCCGCTCCAAGCACCTGCGGCGAATTCCGACTCCTTAATCGATCAGGCGTTGTCTTTGGCGCCGATGCTTGTTGTGATCGTGATTTTGGCTGGAGGTTTTTTCCGGCGGATGTTTGGCAGACTCGCTTCAGCGATCGTCTCGGGTTTGCTCTCAGCAGGTCTTGCCTGGTTCCTTGTGGGGCATTTTTTGCTGGCGATTCTCACAGGTATTGCTGGTTTTGTGTTCTCGCTTATTCTTGGTTTTTTTGGCGGACGCACAGGTGGGGGCTTTTATAACGGTGGTTCAGGTCCGGGAGGTAGTTCTTCCACGGGAAGCGGCGGGTTTAGCGGCGGAGGTGGAGGATTTGGTGGTGGTGGTGCCTCGGGTAAATGGTAGCCGAGACACCTTTTGGTACTGCTTAAATCTCGATCTTAGAGCCTAACTCAACAACCCGGTTTGCGGGGATCTGGAAAAAATCCGAGGGCTTGGCTGCATTCTGGTACATCCAGGCAAACAGTTTTTCACGCCAAATCGCCATTCCGGGAATCGCAGACGGAACAACAGTATCGCGGGCCAGGAAAAACGACGTCTCCATCAGGTCGCAGTGAATCTTGTGCTGTGCATCAAGCAAGTCCATGATCATGTTCATATCAGGTGTTTCTTTGAAGCCGAACATCGCTCTCACCAGATAAATCCCCCCACCCATTTCTTTCAGGTTCAGACGATCTTCGTCTTTGACATAAGGAACATCCCAGACGCTTATTTTCAGAAAGATGACGCGTTCGTGAAGGACCTGATTGTGTTTCAGGTTGTGCAGCATCGCGACCGGTACATAATCTACATGCGCTGTGAGAAATACGGCAGTGCCGTGCACCCGGATAGGTTCGTGAGCCAGCAGTGAGGTCACAAAACCCTCAAGTGGAATGCCTTGCTCAATCGAGCGCTCGCGCAAGAGCCTGCGGCCCTGATACCAGGTGATCAGCAACAGAAAGCATAAGGCGCCAAGCAATAAGGGGAACCAGCCGCCTTCAGCGATTTTGATGACGTTTGCTGCGAAAAACGCAAAATCTACGAACAGAAACAGCCCGATAATCAAGGTGACGAGCAAAGGATGCCATTTCCAGACAACACGCATCACGACGGCAGCCAGAAGGGTAGTGATGACCATCGTTGTTGTGACGGCAATCCCATAGGCGGCGGCTAGATTACTGGAGCCCTTGAACGCAACAACGACTGCAATCACAACGACGAGCAACATCCAGTTAATGGTTGGAATGTATATCTGTCCGACTTCTTTTTCTGAGGTGTAGGCAATTTTCATGCGGGGAACAAAACCAAGCAAGATCGCCTGGCTAGTCATCGAGTAAGCCCCGGAAATTACTGCCTGAGAGGCGATGACGGTTGCAAGTGCCGCCAGTATCACGAGAATCAGCGTGAAGGATTCTGGCACCATCAGGAAAAAGGGATTGGAAATGGCTTCCGGATGCGACAAGAGCATTGCACCCTGACCAAAATAGTTGATGAGTAAGCAAGGCATGGTGACAAAAAACCAGGCGTAACGAATTGGTTTGACGCCGAAATGTCCCATGTCCGCATAAAGTGCCTCAGCCCCTGTAAGCACCAAAAATACAGCTCCTAAAACAATAAATGCCTGGAGAGCATGCTCTGACAGAAAATGAAGCCCGTGCATGGGGTTGACTGCCCCGAGAATGCTTGGATTCTCCAGCAGGTTGTAGATACCCATCGCAGCGAGAACAAGAAACCAGACAACCATGACAGGGCCGAAAAATACTCCAACAATCGCTGTTCCTGATTTTTGAATAAAAAATAGCCCGACCAGAATCACAATCGTGATCGGGACGACATATTTTGTAAATTGCGGGGACACGATCTCGAGTCCCTCGACTGCAGACAACACGGAAATCGCGGGTGTAATCACCGCATCCCCATAAAACATGCAGGCTCCAAACACCCCGAGCATCAAGATCGAGAGAGCGCGTTTTGAACCCGTGGGTGCCGTTCTTAGTGCCATCGCCATCAGAGCCAGGATCCCGCCTTCCCCATGATTATTGGCGCGCATCACAAACATGACGTATTTGAGCGACACAACGATCAAAAAGGCCCAGAAAACCAGAGAAATAACGCCAAAAACAGCCTCTGTAGAAAAGGCAATACCATGCTCCGGACTGAAACATTCTTTCAGCGCATAGAGTGGGCTAGTACCAATATCACCAAATACCACTCCCATCGCAGCAAGCGTCAGGCCCGGCATACTGCCTTTATCGTGATGATGGGCACCATCAATAGTGATAGGACGCAGGATGGTGGACTTTGAATATTCTGGATTGCTAAGTGCCATGACATACCTCGTTTCAAGGGTCTTTATTCTACTCTTGGGCGTGCCAAAGGTGGGTGATCTGTTGTCGAGGCTTTTCTTTTACAAGAAATGGTTAAAAGTCTTAGTGGTAATGCCTTCTCTAGTGGCAAGGCGTTCTAAGCATCCTTGAAATGATTTAAACCTAGTGCCCCCCCGCGGCTGGATCAACAGAGCGTGTGGGTTTGGGGGCCAACCAGATGACGGAGGCGGCAAAAACAAAGGCGATCCCCATTGCCAGCATGATTTGATTGGTCGCTAGCATCACGCTTTGGCTGTTAATCAGGAATTCGAGACTTTGAAGGGCTGCTTCGCTCGACATGCCGGCATTTTCAAAGCCTTGACGCAGGGCTTGATCCACATCGGTTAAACCGACAAGCTCGGCACGATTGCGTGTGGTTTCGTCTTCCCAGAAAGTCGTCACGAGCGAGGTTGCAAAAGCACCAGAAAGCGTTCTCAAAAAATTCATCAGGCCTGCTGCCGACGCTGTTTCTTCAGGTTCAACACTTGCAAGCGCAAGTCCTGTGGACGGCACAAAGAAAAAGGGCAGACCGACCCCCATGATCAGGATGGGTATGGACAGATTCCAATAGGTCATGTCAGTGGTCGCAAAGCTTCGCCATGTCGTGATGATTCCAAGCCAAAGCACACCAGCAAAAACTAGTTTGCGCGGATCGACTTTGTTTGAAAGCCCTGCAGCAATTGGCGCCACCACAATAGCTAGGACGCCAGACCAGGCTGTTGTCATACCGGCTTGAGTCGAGGTGTAATTCATAAAACTCTGTAACCACAGCGGGGTGAGAACGTTTGCGCCAAAAAACGCAGCAAAGGCCAGACTGATCGTCAAAACGCTGATCAAAAAGCCTCGATGCCTGAATACGCGCAGGTCAACAATTGGGTGCGCTGTATTTAATTCCCAGATCATGAACGCTGCAAAGCCAATGGCAGCGACGATCGCAAGCCCTATGATGTAGCTTGAGCCAAACCAGTCCATTTGCTTGCCTTCATCGAGCATGATTTGCAACGCGCCTACCCAGATGATCAAGAGCACCAGACCTACCGTATCGATGGGATCTCTCAGGAGCTGATTTTCATAACGTTTGAGCAACTGCCAGGCAAAAAACGCACAGGCAAGAGCGATCGGCATATTGATATAGAAAATCCATGGCCATGAGTACTCGTTACAGAGGTAGCCCCCAAGTATGGGGCCCACCACCGGTGCTACGAGAGTTGTCATCGCCCATAGTCCGATTGCTGCGGGTGCTTTTTCTGGAGGGAATATCCGAAGCAGTAGCGTTTGGGACAGCGGCATCAGCGGTCCTCCGGCGAGCCCCTGGCATACGCGCGCTAAAACCAGCATGCCGAGCGAATTTGCGAAGCCGCACAAGACTGAAAATAAGCCGAATAAGGCCATGGATGAGGCAAACACTCGCACAGCGCCAAACCGGCTCGCTAGCCAGCCGGTTAAGGGAACGCTGATGGCTTCGGCAACAGCATAGGAGGTGATGACCCAAGTACCCTGGCTCAAGGTAGCACCCATAGAACCGGCTATATTTGGTACTGAGACGTTGGCGATGGTCATGTCAAGCACGGCAATGAAGTTTGCCGCAGCGAGCAACAGCGCTGCGACCCACAGCATGCCGCCGCTCAAGTGTGTCTGGCCGTTCGGGAGAGGTGTTGAGTGTGTCACGACTGGATTGATACTCAGTGATTACGGGTATCAATTTTGACGGACATGGACAGCCCCACTTTGAGTGGATTTTTTTCTAGTTCCGCAGGGTCAAGACTGATACGGACTGGTAGACGCTGAACAACCTTGATCCAGTTACCTGTTGCGTTCTGTGCGGGTATTGCGGAGAAAGCTGCGCCAGAACCTCCCGAAATCCCTTGTACTTTTCCGTGATAGACGACCGTGTCGCCATAAATATCGGCATATATTGTTGCTGGTTGCCCAACACGTACTTTTTCAAGTTGTACTTCCTTAAAGTTTGCATCGACGTGCATATTTTGTACTGGCACAATGGTCATCAAGGGCATGCCTGCCTGAACGCGTTGACCCAATTGAACCTGGCGTTTAGCGACGACGCCGGCGATGGGGGCGCGGATCATGGTTCGCTCCAGATCGAGTTGGGCTTGTTCAAGTCTTGCTCGGGCGAGTGCAACTTCCGGGTTGTTTTCTTCGTTGACGCCTGCGATGAGTACTGCATTCGCTTCTTTGGATCCGAGTGTGGCGCTTCGGTTCGCAGTGGCCTGTGCGACAGCCGCCCGTGCAGCGGTCAGATTGGCTTTGGCTGATTCAAAAGCATTTTGCGCACGAGTGATCTCATCACCTGAGACAGAGCCAGAGGCTTTGAGTGCTTCGCGGCGAGTCAAATCTATTTTTGCGCGATCATAATCTGCCTGAGCAGAGCTCAGTTTTGCGACTGCACTTTTTTCTTCTGCCTCTCGTGCAGCAACCTGTGCGGTTAAGCCCGTATCGTTGGCAACGAAGGCTTTAACGCGACGCGTAGCGCGTCCTAATTCTGCCTCGGCCTGAGCCAAAGCAATTTTTGCGTCTTTGGGATCGATGACCACCAGCAAATCATTTTTTTTGACAGACTGCGTATCCGTGACGAACACTTCCTCGATCGTGCCGGAGATAGAGGGTGTGATTTGTGCAATTTCTACTGCAGCGTAGGCATTGTCAGTAGAGACGAAGTGTGAACCGTAAAAGACCCAGTAAGCGGCGGTACTCAGAGCGCTGGCCGTAACGATCGCACCGAGCCCAATTAAAAGTTTTGTACGTCTTTTTTTTGTTTGAGGCTCTGGGGTCAGTTCTGCGTTTGTGGAATCGATATTTTCAGTCATTCTGTTTCTCATATTCATTTTGCACTTGTGCCATCGTACTGATAGCCACCACCGAGTGCGCGAGTCAGTGCAATATCCAATGTCAAGGCGCGTGATTGCAAATCTGTTAGCAATCGCAGGTTGTTAAGCAGGGTATCCTCTGCTGTTAATACTTCGAGGTAGCTCGAGAGGTTGCCTTCGTAGCGCTCGCGTGCTACGCGATAGGCATCCGTGGCGGCAGCGACTGCTTCTTCGATTTTTAATAACCTTGGTGAAAGCGATTTTTTACTAAGTGCGGCATCCGCTACGTCTTGTAAGGCTTTGACAAGTGTCTGGTTGTAAGTGCCGACAGCTTCTTCGTATTGGGCTCTGGCGCTTCTGAGCTCTCCCGTCAATCTGCCACCTGTGAAGATTGGCAAATAAATAGCTGGTCCAATGCTGCCGATCGTTGATCCGCTTTGCGTCAAGACATTCAGGCCAAGTGACTGGAATCCCAACAATCCCACTAGATTAACGTTTGGATAAAAATCAGCTTTTTTCTGATCAATTCGGCTCTCTTGTGCTTGCGCTTGCAATCGAGCCGCCACAATGTCAGGTCGCCTTCCTATTAGATTGAGACTTAATTCTTTTGGCAGACCATAATCACGATTCAAATTCAGTTTTGGCTCAGTAATCGCTAAGCCACGATCAGGCCCTGCACCGAGCAGCGCTGCGACTTGATTGCGCTGTAATCCAATTTGCTCCTCGACTAGAAGCAATAGTTGCTGTGCATCAGCCAACCCAGCTTGTGCCTGACGCACACCCCCCAGGTTTTCCATGCCATGCTGATAGCGTTCGGCAAAAAGTTCTGCGGTTTTTTTTCTGACTTTCACCGCTTGCTCTGAGGTCGCACGTGCTGCGAATAGCCTTGCTAGTTCACTATAGCTGGTTGCGACAGCAGTGGAAATCATGAGTGATGCTTGGGCCTGTTCGGCACGTCGGGCTTCGAGTTCAGAGGTGGCGGCAATAAGACCCGCTCGATTTTTACCCCAGAAATCTATTTCCCATTTCAAGTCCGTAGCGACCATGCCATAGTCGTTCCATCCTTGAGGAGTGAACGCGGCAGGACTGAGGTAGTTATAGCTTTGTTGCTGTTGCGTGACTGAGGCTGTTACACCAAACTGGGGTAACAGTTTGGCGCCTGAAATCTGTGTCGATGCCTCGGCCTGGCGCACACGCGCAAGCGCAATCGCCATATCCGGCGATGCGCTCAGTGCTTCATCGATCAAAGTATCCAGTTGCAAATCGCCATATTGTGTCCACCAGCGGCTTTCAGGCCAGGCGCTCGGGGGTGCAGTAAAAGAGGCACTGGTTTGGTAGTCGGCGACGTTTTTAGGTTGCGATAGTTTTTGCTCTTCAGGCGGAATTTGTGCACAACCGGCCAGAGCTAAAGTCAGGATGCCGATGCAAAGCGCCCGGTTGCCAGTGAATGACCTGGCCCGATTCTTGACCCTGGAGGGCATAGTTAATCCTTAAATGTCGCTACTCTGTATTATTTGCAAAGTCTAACAATTTATCATGTCAAGATACACTCAAGCCAAATTGGTGCCGTTCCTCTAACCCAATCACTCATAAAAGCAATACAAACAGGAGTAAGTTTGTTTGACCTCACACCATGATTGTTTGCTTGTGCACCGCAAGGCTGCCTGGCCCTTGCGGTTGAATATGCTGGATCAATAGCCCAGACGACCACCTTTGTGCGCAAGATAAAACCACTCCTGGCCTGGCTGTGATTTCATATTGGGAAACACAATCAGGCAGTCTTGTTCAGCAGAAATGGCTGTGCCATCTGCACGCGTTGCGATGAGCGCGCCTTGAGCGATCGAATCAAAACTTTTCCAGGGGCGGGCAAACGTATCGTTTTCATGGAATCGATCGAAAACGTTATAAAGCCCCAGGACCTGGGGATCTTTAGCTGGGGCAGGTGCATCGCCTGCGATGAGTCCAGTCAGAATGAGAGTGTTGATGATTGCCTGATAGGCGACCTCGCGGCCCTGGATATCGTCATGCTGGCCACACTCGAGTGTGAGGGCCCAACCGCCTTTGGAGCGCATATATTCGGTCGTACCGACCCCATACATTGCATCGATATCAACATTTTTTGCATCAAAGCGTCCAGCCTCGACTTCCTTGGCACGACGTTCTATGCCCTTGGCGTAAGTGTCCAGCCAGCCATAAACAAAACGGCTGCAGCCCAGGCGCTGTACGATCGACTCCTCAATGGCGGCTTGCGCAAAGGGCTCGAGCGGCCCTTGATTATTTGCCGGTCCAAACAGCGCAAAGGGTTGGTCTCCACTTTGAAAGGTGTGCAGATCCAGCAGTCCATCGTGTTCAGCGAGTATCGGGCATAGCCAGTTTGCGACATGGTCTTCGTATTGCTCGGGTTGGTCAACAGGGGTCAGGCGGCGATTCAGATTACGATCACCGGCACGTCTTTGCAGTCGATAGGCCTTGGGGTTTGTGACGGGGATCAGCGTCAATGCGCCACCCTGCAATTTGATTTCACCTCGCTCGATTTGCTCAATCAGCCTGTATATCGCGAAAGTGCCTGCGGTTTCATTGCCATGGACTGCTGCGGTGACCAGAATATATGGCCCCGGTAGCGGGCTCTTGAAACGTATTGCCTGAAACGGCCTCTCCTGTGCAAGAGGAATATGTTCAGGCAAGGCAGTCAGTTGCGCGCTGGGGAGGGACATGAAGTTGGCTCTGAAAAATTTGATAGGCGATGGAATGAATGATGAGATAAAAATTATATAAATCTGTTCAGGAAAGACGTAACAAACAAATCAATAAACAAATCATTTTTAGCAGTTTAACGACTAAAACGTGTTCAATTTTAACGCTTCAGAATGTTATGAACTTTAGGCAGATTCCTTGCGTTACCATTGCGCATCTTGACTCAGGCAAGACGTCAATTCAATAGTGGTACTCATTGCTTAAATATGCTCAAAAAACTGTGCGCTTGCGTATTTTCAATCTTTGTATTGACAGTTGCGCACGCCGAAATCGCTCGTACGACGCGCTACACCATTCTGCTCGATAACGGCACGATCGCGGGCGAGCAGATTGTCGAGCGTATCGGACAGGATCTCATTAAAGTCCATTTTGATTTCAAGGAAAATGGACGGGGCCCGACGCTAGACGAAGTCATCAAAATCGCTCCTGATCAAACCATGCTCGAGTATCAGGTGACTGGCACCTCTGAAATGGGTTCTGCGGTTGATGAGAGGTTTACCCGTAAAGGCAATCTGGCTGAGTGGACCTCCAAATCTGAACGGGGTAGTAAACGTGTAAGAGGCAAAGCTTTTTATTTGCCACTTGACTCGTCCTGGGAAGTGAATTCGCTGATGATCTCTGCACTGTCTAATTCCCGGCCAGCCTCGTTGCCGTTGTTGCCAGAGGGCACGCTGGTGCAGCAGCGTCTGGATGAGGTTGTCGTCACCAGCAATGATCAAAGCCAGGTGATTCAGTTAGTCATGCAAACGGGGATTGGTTTGAGTCCGCAGTTTTTCTGGGCAACGACAGATAGCGATAGTCATTTATTTGCTGCAATTTTGCCTGGTAATTTTGCGGTAATTAAGGATGGCTGGCAATCGAATCTGAATGAGTTGAAAAAAAGCCAGGAAGAAGCCTCTGCCAAAATCCTGGCTAGTCGTGCAGAGAAATTACAACATGCCATGCCTGGTCTGACTGTGATTCGTAATGCGCGGGTATTTAACTCTGAGACAGCGACGCTGACCCCTCCTTCAGATGTATATGTGTTGAGAGATCGCATCACTGGAGTTTTCCCGGCAGGGCTGAATCTGACGCCGGTGGACAATGAGATCAATGCGGCTGGACGAGTCTTGCTACCAGGTCTTTTCGATATGCATACTCACATTAATCGCTGGTCGGCGGCTTATCATTTAGCGGCAGGTGTGACCTCTGTGCGTGATTTAGGAAATGCCAATGCAACTTTGCAGCAAATGCTCGATGAAACCGCTGACGGGAAATTGCTGGCGCCTCGTTTAATACCAGCAGGCTTTGTCGATGGCGACAGTCCTTTCGCTTCCCACGATGGCTTTTCGATTACGGATTTAAGTGATATCAAACATGCTATTGACTGGTATGCCTTGCGTGGTTATTCACAATTAAAAATTTATAACTCTTTTCCGCGCGAATTGATCACCGAGGCTATCGCCTATGCCCATAAACGTGGCCTCAAGGTAAGTGGCCACATCCCAGCCTTCATGCGTGCTGACGATGCGATCGAAGAAGGCTTTGACGAGATCCATCATGTCAATCAACTGATGCTGAATTTTCTCGCTACCGATAAAACCGATACACGGACGCTTGAGCGTTTTTATCTGCCTGCCGAGAAGGGGGCTGAGATGAATTTAAACTCCCCCGAGATACAGGAATTTATTGAAAGACTGAAAAAAAATAATATTGTTGTCGACCCAACCCTTGCAACTTTTGACTTTATCAAGCAGCGCAATGGAGAGGTTGCAGATCCATACAAAACCATTGCTGGCAATATGCCGCCGGACATCATGCGCAGCTTTAAAACTGCGACCATGAAAATTCCCGATGAGAAGACTGCGAAACGCTATGAGGCGTCTTATAAAAAAATGATCGAATTCGTCGGTAAGCTCTATCGAGCAGGCGTATCAATTGTCGCGGGAACGGATGGCTTGGCTGGCTTTACCTTGCCAAGTGAGCTCGCACTATATGTTCGGGCCGGGTTGACACCCTCCCAGGCCTTGCAGGTCGCGACCTATAACGGTGCGAAATTCACCAATACGCTAAGTAATCGGGGCACAATCACCCCTGGCAAAATGGCTGACATGATCTTGGTTGATGGCGATCCGACCAAAAATATCGAAGACATCCGAAAAGTCGTTGCGGTGATTACCAGAGGAAAATTGATCTACCCTAACGAAATTAATCAAGCGCTTGGTGTGAAACCCTTTGTGTCAGGGTTACCAAAGCTGCGCAAACTGAACCCTTGATGGCTCTATCAAATCCTACTCAGGGTTGAATCAGTTTTTCCAGTGTGCGATTTTCATCAAGCAGCTTGAAGGCTGCATCGACAATTTGTCGGTCGAGCGCTGTACCTGCTTCTTGACGAATCAATTGCATCGCGGCATCGAGCCCTAAGGCTGCGCGATAGGGTCGATGCGTCGCCATCGCTTCGATCGTATCGGCGATAGCCAGAACCCGTGCACCCTGACAGATTTGATCCCCCTTGAGCTTGTTTGGATAGCCCGAGCCATCGAGGCGCTCATGGTGTTGGTGAATCATCTCTGAAATAGGCCAGGGGAAGGGCACGTCTTTGAGTATCTGATAGCCAGCCTCGACATGACCACGTACCAGTTGCATTTCAAGTTCATTGAGTTTTGAGGGCTTGGTCAGGATCTCTGAGGGCACAGCGATTTTGCCAATATCGTGCACCAGTCCAGCCAGATAGACCGATTGTTTTTCTTCTTCGGACCATCCTAGGATACTCGCAATCGCAGCCGCTATCATTGCGACACGTTTCTGATGGCCTGCGGTGTAAGGGTCACGCCACTCCATTGTTTTAGACATGGCCTCAATGGTTGCGCGCAATGAATTACTGAGCAACTCTTCCGCCCGGTCTTTTTTCTCAATGACTTCTTGTAGTAGTTTTTGTTTTTTTAAGGCTGTCAGACCAAAACTGATTTCTTTTGCGAAATTTTCAAAGAGTAATTTTTCAATTTCGCCAAAAGAGTTAGGCAATCGGGAGTAAACCAATAAGGCGGCTATAGGCCGATGGTCCATATCCATGACGGGTACGCCGATGATAGAACGGATACCTGACAATCTGGCACGTTCGCGCCAGGGCGCATAGTTTGGATCAGTTTCCATATCATCAATCACAACTAGCTGATTGGTGCGAATGCAGGTGCCGCCCGGGCCTTTCCCTGTGGAATTATTTTCGTCCCAAGTGATGGTGAGGTCTTTAAGGTACTTGATTTCCGAACCATGGCTGCCTAAAACTTTGACGGTTTTTTGGGCATCTTGCTCAGCGGTACCAACCCAGGCCAACACATAGGGGGCTTGTGACGTGATGGCTTTACATACCGCTGTAATCAACTCTTGTTCAGACGCCGCACGGGCAAGCGCGGTAATGGCCTCGGCGTGGGCAAGCAGCGCCCAGCGCTGTTTTTGAAATTCAGTCTCAAAGGCCGGGTTTAATTTCAAGATGATTGATTTTTATTTTGAAGGGATCTGAATAAGGTGAGTGGATGCATTGGTTTCATATTCAATAGAGCACCTGAGCGAGTGCCTCGTCTGACCACTATATACCTGTTTAACTTTATTTGTATGAGGTTTGACGACAGTCTGGAACAAAACTCGCATTGATGATTTAAATCAATTTGCTGACAGTAATTTTTTAAATTCTTTTGCTATATCCCTTTAATAAGCGCATGATGAGATGACTGCCAGCAAAAAATTGAGTGATAGGTTTGGAGTCCGGATTGAAAGACGATATTGAAAAAATTTACGCGAAACTGGTTTCTCTTGAAACGGAAGTCATCAATTTGCGTCAGGGGTATGTCGTCGTCAATACTCGCTACTCAGTTGCGTTGGATTCACTCAAAAATCTTACTCAAACCTCTCTTGAGGCGGCCAAACGAGCCGCTGTTGCAGCTGAAAAAGCAGCTGTTGCAGCAAAAAGCTGCGCGCGAGCGGCTTTTGTCGCTGCCAGTCAGATTGTGATCGAAGCTGCCGAGGCTGCTGCTGAAGCAGCGGCAATGGCTGCGGAGTCTGCCATTGAGGCAGCGGCTGCAGCCTCGGCCTCTGCTTCGGCAGCTGCTGCTGCAGTCGCCCACCAAGCCGAAGAGTATTTGCTTTTAGCTTCTGTTGAGGCGGCGGCGGCGACTAAAAGAGCCACTGAGGCTGCGGCGCAGGCTGTCAGAATGTCTAATCTTGCCTCTGATTCAGCCCGTGATGCGCGCCTGGCGAAAAGTAAAAACGATTCCTGAGTTAGAATAGGAATCGTTATCGTTTAGAAAAAGTTGTCTTTTTCAGAAAAATGGCTCCGCTTCAACACGCCCGCATAGGTCAGACTTACCGTATTGCAGCGGTTCATTACTCAGCTGCGATGCCTGACTGTGAGCGACAATTAAATGAATTGGGCTTTATGCCTGGCGAACAGATTGTTTTGCTGCGCCGGACTATGCCTGGCGCGGACCCCCTCGTGGTGCGTATCGGTTCTTCGACCTTTGCGTTACGTGCGGCCGAGGCTGCCTGTATTGAGATCCAGTCTGAGTCTGAGTATGTCTGAAGCACGTGTTTATCTGCATGCAACGGGGCCTTTGGTTGCATTGGTAGGAAATCCCAATTGCGGCAAAACTGCGCTATTTAATCGTTTGACCGGCAGTCGTCAAAAGGTCGCCAATTACGCAGGCGTAACGGTTGAGCGTAAAGAAGGGCGGCTCATCTCTCCCCAGGGTAAAACACTCCGTATCCTTGATCTTCCTGGCACCTATAGTCTTTATCCTCGCTCACTGGATGAGCGGGTGACATGCGACGTGCTGGCCGGTCGGGCGCAGGGGGAGAAACGTCCGGATCTGGTTGTCTGTGTTGTTGATGCTACGAATTTGCGACGCAGTCTGCGTCTGGTCCTGGCCGTTCAGCGGCTCAAGCTGCCGATGGTCGTCGCACTCAATATGTCAGACGAGGCACGTGCGCGCGGCATCCATGTTGAGGAGGCAGGGCTGTCGCGCGAGCTGGGTGTCCCGGTGGTGTCAACTGTAGCGATTGCCTCCGCAGGCGATGAAGCTTTGCGTCAGTTGTTCGATGAGCCGGAAATCTGGCGTCACCATAGCGACCCGCAAGCCGCTGTAGACAGCGAGCAGCCACTTATCGCGCTGGATCACGAGCGGGTTCAGCAAATCCTTAAAACCATCAGTCTTGATCACGTCACACCTGATTTAAAGAGCGAACGTATCGATCGGATCTTGTTGCATCCGGTATTCGGGCCTTCCATTCTGGTTGCCTTACTGTTTGTGATTTTTCAGGCGATGTTCAGTTGGGCTGTGGCACCGATGGACTGGATTAAAGAAGCGACCACGCAGCTTTCAGGTTTTGTCCTTGAATATCTGCCCGATAACTGGGTACGCAGCCTGCTCGTTGATGGTGTGATTGCCGGTGCTGGAGCGGTCATCGTCTTTTTGCCCCAGATTCTGATCCTGTTCGGATTTATTCTGGTGCTCGAGGAGTCTGGATATTTGCCGCGTGCGGCTTACCTGCTTGATCGCCTGATGGGCTCTGTTGGACTGTCAGGTCGCTCCTTTATCCCTTTGCTTTCAAGTTTTGCGTGTGCCATACCTGGCATTATTGCGATCCGAACGATCCCGAACGCGCGTGATCGTGTGGTGACGATGCTCATCGCACCGCTGATGACATGTTCCGCGAGACTGCCTGTCTATGCGCTTTTGATTGCTGCCTTTATCCCTCAGCGCACTGTAGGTCCTGGCTTTGAGTTGCAGGGTTTGGTGATGTTTGTGCTCTATTTCGCGGGCATACTGGGTGCCATGCTGGTAGCCTGGGTACTTAAATACCTGACCGCTTCTGGACGACAGGTTCGTCCTCTGATGATGGAGTTACCAACCTATCGATGGCCACAGTTGCGCAATATCGGTTTGGGCTTATGGCAACGCGCAAGAATGTTTTTACGCCGTGTCGGTGGGACAGTGATGCTCCTGACGATCGCCTTGTGGTTTTTGGCCAGTTTTCCTGGCGCTCCTGAGGGCGCCAGCGGTGTTGCGATTGAGTACAGTTTTGCAGGGATGATTGGCAAAACCTTGGCTTTGGTGCTGGCCCCGATTGGTTTTAACTGGCAAATTTCAATTGCTTTAATTCCCGGTATGGCAGCGCGCGAGGTTGTAATCAGTGCTCTGGGCACGGTCTATGCAATGTCTGCGACGGGACCCGCTGCGGCTGAGACGCTCGGCCCCGTCCTTGCGCAGCAATGGAGCCTGCCTACTGCACTGTCTATGCTAGCCTGGTTTGTTTTTGCACCCCAATGCTTGTCAACAATTGCAACCATCAAACGTGAAAGTGGAGGATGGCGTATTCCTCTCATTAGCCTGGCCTATCTTTTTGGCCTGGCTTATCTGGCTTCTTTCGTGACTTATCGCTTGGCCTTGGCTCTGTTGTAAGCTATTAGTTCTTGTTTCAGGACAGTTAAACTGGGTTTTATGAAAGAGGTCGTCGTTTTCATTCGTAGTATGCAGTTTTTAGGAACGCAAATCGTCTCTTATCCGCTGCTCTACCAAATCAAACAGTTCTGGCCTGATTGTCATTTACGCGTTGTGGCTCAAGACAACGTGGGTAAGCACTATTTGTCCCTCCCCTGGGTAGACGAGTTTGTGCAGGCCGATCGCTTTGGTGCTGTGTATCGCGCCATGAATCACGATGCAGACTTATTAATCGTGTTGCACTTTGCCAGTGATAAATATGGTGCAGCTGCCTTGCTGACAAGGCCCAAGTACCGATTGGGTTTCAAGAACAAGCGGTTGACGGATTTTGTCTGGACGCATTCCCATCGCAAAGACTTTACTGAGTACATGGGACTGGGCAACATGTTGTTGCTGGCAGCTCTCAAGCCTTTTGACCCTCTGGCCGCTGCACATGCCTGCGTGACTACCATAGCAGCCCAATGCGCAGGTCTTGAGCCTGAATCAGCAGAGGTCGTGCTGATGCCGGGAGGTGGTGCAGGGGACTATAAGCGCTGGCCCATCACAGAGTTTGTGCGTTTGGCTGATCTGCTTAAACCCAGTTTTGGTCCTGAGGTGAGGTTTTGTTTCGTTTTAGGACCCGACGAAGCAAAAGAATATGCGTGGTTACAGAGTTTGCAGCGCGAGGATTTTAAATTTCTCATGACCAGACCCTTACCCGAAATTGCCGCCGCTGTATTGCAGGCAAAACTGGTGGTCGCTAATGATTGCGGACCATCGCATATCGCGCAGTTCTCAGGAGTTCCTTATGTCGGGGTATTTCATGAACTCAATCGCGAGTGGTTTTGGGCACGTAACAACACCCTCGACGTCATACCAGCAGATGGTTCGACGGATATTAAACATGTCAGTGTTCAAGCAGTATTGGCCGCCTGTATAAAATTAATTTAGTATTTCAGGCGCTTAGTCCACTAAAAATTTATTCAAAAAATAATTGCGTACTATTTGAGTTAGTAAGCCAATTGGTCTATATCATTTTTCAAAAAACTATTGCAAATGATGCCATATATAGGTCGGCTCCTTGTTGCGGTACTCTTGTTCAATCCAGGGTTTGTCTAGGCGATCGATTTACAGCCTAATGATATTGTTGCGCCCAAACCAGATAAAAACTACTTTACTATCAGTTACTTCGGTACTGAAAACGGTACTGCATACAAGAACGGCTCGATTGTGTACCGTGGCCGTTATGAGAGCCCAGAAAATGGTATCAATAGCGCAGTCCTGAGGGCAGCGAGAAGTTATGAAATAGATGGCACGCCTGCAATCTCTTATTTGCAACTCGGTTACGGCTCGATCAAGCCGTCAGGATCGCTGTCGGATTATCCTTCAGACACGGGAGTGAGCGATTTAACGTTGGCTACCGCGATCTGGCCCTATGTCAATTGTGAAACGCGAACTTATTTCGCAGTCGCTGGTTATGTGACGGTTCCAACAGGGAGTTATTCAAGTCAAATACCATTTAACTACGGTGAAAATCGTTTTAAATTTGATTTACAGCTGGGGTTTCAGAAAAACTTAGTTTGAGATTTGGATGCAATGATTGCAGACGACACCATGTGGTTTGGCGCAAATAATCAATGTGGTGCCGCGTGTCAGTCCCTCTCCAATGCTACGCTCACTCAAAAACCTCTGACAACGCTCCAGCTTGGACCAATTTATAAAATTAACGATACGTTTACCGTCGGGGCGAGTTATTTTTACGTAGCTGGTGGCGGGACGAGTATCAACTCAATCGATCAGAATAATGTAACGAACACTCAGAGGTTTTTACTCACTGCATAAGCCCATACAGCGATTGGCAGATTCACCTTGCAATACGGTCGTGATATGGAAGTAAGTAATGGTTTTTATCAAAACAGACTTTTAGCGATCAGATATTTGACTGAGTTTTAAGCCGTCTATGTAAGGCTGTATGGGGACGGAGGTTTTGGCTATTTCTGCTAAGCTTAAATCAAAACGCTTTCCCACCCATTACCTTACACACTGCAGAGGCTTGAACGTGAAAAGAAAAATTGCACTGGTGACTGGCGCGGGCAGAGGCATTGGTTTCGCTGCAGCAAAAAGTCTCATTTCCGAGGGTCGATTTGTAGTCATGATCGATAACAAACCTATCGATCATGAAAAGCTAGGGCTTTCCGAGGACGATGCTTTGTGTTTCAGAGGTGACGTGACTGACATGGCTTTCATGGGGCGAGTGCGAGAACAAACCGAAGCCTTGCATGGCGTGATCACCATATTAGTGAACAACGCCGGGATCTCACCCAAGCGAACAGATGGTAAATCCAGCGGGATTCTCGATTTGACGCTTGAGGAGTGGACGAACGTGTTCAATGTCAACCTCACGTCCATGATGCGTATCTGCCAGTTACTGATTCCTGGTATGCAGGAGCAGGGTTTTGGTCGTATTGTCAGTGTGTCTTCGCTGGCAGGGCGTTCCAAGTCATTAGTGGCGGGTCCAAGCTATATGGCCTCCAAGGCAGGAATGCTCGGGTTGACGCGTTCAATCGCGACTGAAATGGGCCCGAACGGTATAACTGCTAATTGTGTCGCACCAGGACGGATCCTGACAGATATGGCAAGACTGGCGGGTGAAGAAGTGAATCTTCGTTATGCCGAACAGATCCCTGTTCGCAGACTTGGCACACCAGAAGAGGTCGGTGCAGCAATTGCTTTTCTTTGTGCAGACTCGAGTGGTTTTATTAACGGTGCGACGATCGATATTAATGGTGGTTTTTTTATGTCCTAGGTCTGGTGTATCGCTTGAAGGAAAGCGGCCCCTCAGAGAATGAGTCAGTTAAGAGGTTCGTCAATAGCGTTTGTGTTTTTTGAACCTAGATAAAAAAACTGCTATACTCTTTTTCTTTGTAGCGCCCGTAGCTCAGCTGGATAGAGTACCTGGCTACGAACCAGGGGGTCGTAGGTTCGAATCCTGCCGGGCGCACCAGTACACCAAGGGGTTACAGATTTAGGTCTGTAACCCCTTTCGGTTTTCTGGACGCTATTGTTTTCACATTTTGTTGCATTTAATAATTTGGCTGTCATTTTTTTTTCTTACCATTCGGTAATTATTCATATAAAAGCTTGTGCTCTGAGGCACACAATCTATATGATGTCT
Source organism: Burkholderiaceae bacterium (assembly GCA_036725985.1). Lineage (GTDB taxonomy): Bacteria > Pseudomonadota > Gammaproteobacteria > Burkholderiales > Burkholderiaceae_B > Zwartia. Next base: position 114,184 of record DAIMDD010000008.1, on the reverse strand, counting down.
AAATGACAAGTTCAAAACACTCCTTGATGTATCTCAGATTTTTAAATCTGATTCAGGCTGTCCGCAAGATCCCGACTTTTCCAACTCTGGATCCTGTAGAAGAACGTCTGCTTAACCAGCTCGCAGCGCTGTGGCATTCTGGTAAAAATATCAGTGTGCTTGAGGCGATGGGTCTTTCCACAGAAATCTCCGCTACGACTGCTCATCGTCGTTTAAAAACGCTGATAAAAAAAGGCATGATTGCGCTGAACCCTGATCAAACAGATAGCCGCATCAAATATGTCGTCTCTACTGATCTGACCTCGCAATATTTCACCTCGATTGGTCAGGCGCTTGAGCAGGCACAGCAGACTGATTAAACATGCTTGTGAGCGTCTGCTAATGTCCCGTATGTCTGAACTACCCACCCCAACTCGTTTGACGGAGTGGGTTTTTTCTATTGCGCTTGCTGCGGGTGTCGCAGCGCTTTGGGTCGGCCTCTATAAACTCAATACGATTTTTTTCGAATCAATAGGCGTGAGTCGCTACATAACCTGGATATTTTTGCCAGCAGCGATTCGAATGATTTCGGTCATGTTGCTTGACTGGATTGGTGCGGCGGGTTTGTTTGTGGGGGCTATTATCACGAGCGACCCCATTGCTAATCAGAATTTATCCGAGGCGATCGCACTGGCTGGTATGTCTGCCCTAGGACCTGTAATTGCAGTTTTTTTTTGTACGCGGTGGTTGAGAATGCCGGCTAATTTGTCCGGCTTAGGTCCCAGACAATTAACCCTATTCGGACTGGTCGGAGCGCTTTGCAATGTCATTCCACATAATATTTATTTTTATGTTTCGGACCGTATGCGCAGCCCTTTAGAGGGTATTTCCCCGATGTTTGTTGGTGATCTGCTCGGCACTGTGATTATTTTGTATGTTTGCGCCCTGGTGTTGAAATATTTTTTCCCTGAAAGAAAAAAACTCAATCAGCCCGTCAGATAAACCCTCTGGTTATAAACCAAACGCTAGACCCAGCCGCGCTTCCACTTGGAAGCGTTTTTTAATTCGCGCCATGGCATTCTTTGTACGCGCCCCGTCAAGGCGGCTTCAAGGTCTACGTCAGTGATCGGTGCGCCTGGGATGTCAGGTGTTACAACGGCTACAACCAAAAAGTGTTTCTCTTTATTTTGAGGGGTCACCGCAGACCACTTGCTGAGCAGCAGTTTTTTCGGACTCACAGGATTTGTCCTGACGGCAGTTTCCACCGCCTGCTCGCAAGCATTTAGCTTTTGACTGGAGTTACTCAAGAGTAATTTTTCCATCGTCGATCACTTTTTTCCACATGGCCGTTTCCTCTCGCAGTTTATTGGTCAGGTCAGAGGGACTGCCTCCCGCAGCATCGAAGCCGAGTTTGCTGAGCTGTTCAAGCAGGTTTGAGTTGGTGAGTGTTTTGTTCAGCGCCAAATTCAGTTTTGTGACAATCGGTTCCGGCAAGCCAGCAGGTCCGAACACGCCAAACCAGGTCAGTGATTCATAGCCAGGGACGGTATTCGAGAGCAAGGGGATGTCTGGCGCTGCTGAGGTAGGCTTGGGCGAGGTCACAGCTAAGGCGCGTACTTTGCCATCCTTGATATGCGGTAAGGCTGCGGAGATGGAGTCAAACATCAGGTCAAGCCGGCCCGCCATTAAATCGGGCATAGCCAGAGCTGTACCTTTGTAAGGAACATGCGTCATTTGTAAACCTGTCATGGCCAGGAATCTTTCTGTTGAAAGATGCGGAATACCGCCGATACCGGCAGAGCCAAAATTCAGTTTTCCGGGATTTTTTCGTGCGTAATCAATGAATTCCTGCATCGTTTTTGCAGGCGAGGAGAGCGGAACCACCACCACCTGGGGCGAGGCTGCGAGATAAATGATGGGGGTGAAATCTTTCGTTGCTGAATAAGGAATTTTTGGGTTGAGCAAGGGCCCAATCGTATGCGTGCTCGAGGTGGTCATCACAATCGTGTAGCCGTCGGGTGCTGCACGCGCAGCAGCTTCTGCGCCAATCACACCGGCGGCTCCAGCTTTGTTGTCGACGATAACAGTCTGGCCCAGTTCTGTGCCTAAGTGCTGCGCAACGACGCGCGATACGATGTCAGTGGCTCCGCCGGAGGGAAAGGGAACAATCAGCTTGATCGGACGCGATGGGTAGTCTTGAGCCATGCTGCTGGAGCAGAGCACGCTCAAGGCGATTGCGCAAAGTTGTGCGCGCATAGATTTCAATGTGTTGAGTGCTTTGAACATGGCTAGTGGTTTGGACTGAGTAAGTTTTTCAAGGTTGCGCAAGAGGACGAAATTCATTTTTTTGCCCGATTTGTTAAGGTCACGCCGGCAATCACGATAGCCCCACCAAGGACCATGGAAAGCAAGATAGGTTCTGCTAAGACCAGGTAGCCCAGCAGAACACCAAACACGGGAACAAGATTAGTAAACGCTACTGTGCGCGCAGGTCCAATAGTTTTCACCCCCTCGCTATACCAGATGAAGGCGAGTGCCGAGCCAAAGCTGCCGAGATAGAAAATAGCGCCTGCATTTTTCCAGGTCACCATTTCTGTTGTGAGCAAAGGTAACTCAAAGGCTGCACCGAGCAGCAGAAAAACGGTACCAAACAAGGTGGCATACGTGGTGGCCGCAATGGGTGAGAGACCTTTAAGGGCAAAACGACTGATCAACGTATAGGCGACCCAACTGACAATCGCGGTCATCATAAAAAACTCACCCCAGCCAAAGGCACTGATAATGCTCTGGGTGGCGTGCAGGACATCTCCTTTGGTCACGATAGTAATCACGCCGATAAAGGCGAGGAGCAATCCTCCCCAGCGATGCCAGCCTAGCCTTTCCTTAAGGATCAGCGTCACTGAAATACCTGTGAGGATAGGGCTCATCGCGACCAGCAGTGCGGTTTTTCCTGCAGGCATACGCTCAAGCGCAGCTAAAAAGAAAACGTTGTAGATGCTGATACCAGTCACACCCAGTGCCAGAGTTGAAAAAAACTGGTTGCGCGTCAGTTTGGGCAGGCCGCCTTCGAGACGATAGGCGACGATCAATAAAATGACCGAGGCGACTAAAAACCGACCTGTCGCAATGGTCATGTGTGGCATGCTTTGCGCGGTCATTCTGCCTGCGATGAATGTACCGCCCCAGAATAAGGCGCAAAGGATCAGCTTGATATAAGCCCAGCGCGATTGTTTAGTCAGCAGAGGTGCCAAAACTAGCTCACCACATTGATGGGGTGGCCTTGGTGAAAGGCATTGAGGTTGGCAATGATGCCTTGCATCAGGCGGTTCATGCCATCTTCATTGGCCCAGGTGATGTGGGGAGTAATGATCAGGTTGGGGTGATTGAACTCGAGCAGCTCGGGCGCATTGACGGGCGGCTCGATCGACAGAACGTCCAATGCTGCGCCACCGAGGTGACCGCTTTGCAGTGCGTCAAGTACGGCCTGCTCATTGATCAGAGGTCCGCGCGCTGTGTTGATCAGCATGGCACCAGGTTTCATGCGAGCGATTTCCGCGTGCCCGATCATGCCGCGTGTGGCCTCAGTGAGCGGACAGTGCAAAGTGATGAGGTCACTTTGAGCCAGCAAGGTTTCAAATCGAACATAGCCAGGCCGGATTTCGTGACGATTACGATGTTCACCAAATAAGACATTCATGCCAAGGGCTTGTGCGAGGGTAGCAACCTCGTTGCCAATCGCACCCCGTCCGAAAATCCCCAGAGTTGCGCCGCGCACGTTCAGTAAGGGTGTGCCGTGCACACAGAAATGCGGTGAGGCGGCCCAGGCTTTGCGGGCAGTCGATTGATAATAGGGGAGTGCGCGGCGCAGGGCAAAAATAAATCCAATGACGCCTTCAGCAACACTCTGGCGCGAATAACCTGGCACATTTGAGACTGTCACGCCGTGTTCGCGACACGCTTGCAAGTCGACACAGTCATAGCCCGTTGCCGCCACGCAGACAAATTTGAGCTTTGGAAGCTTTTGTAAAATCTGGGCAGTCAGTTTGACCTTGTTGGTAATGCAGATATCGGCATTGAGCAGGGCGTTGATGACTTGTTCCGGATCAGGCTCTGTAGCGGGACGATTCGTCCAGTGTGAGACCCATTCTGGTCGGGCTAGAGGCTCTGGAATGGTGTCGCTGTCAAGGAATACGATCTGCATGTTTATACTTGGATCCAAGGAGTTGCTGAGGGCTAGGGATTACACCTATATTGCACTATTCAGCATTAAATCACGATGTAGTGCTTTGAACGAGTTAATCTGCGTTGGCTCGATTTAAATAACCTTGCTTTCCTGGCCTTGCCGGAACTGAACACCATGTCTGAAAGTGGCCGAGCATCTTGATGGAGTCCGTTTTGCCTGAAAATGAAACTGCTGATCTGCCACTCTTGCCTGAAGTGATTGCTTCAAGGGTCTATTTCAAGGGGGCGGAATCTCAAAACGTGATGCTTGAAGACATCGCAGCGACCCTCTCGAATCCAGACAACATGCTCTGGATCGGGCTAAAAGATCCTGATTTGGCCATGCTTGAGTTAGTGGGCAAGCAGCTGGGGTTAACAGACGAGGTCGTGGGCGATCTGCACGCAAGACATCGCTTGCCAAAAGTCATGGATTATGACGAGGTGGTACTGGTTGTCGCCAAGACGGTTGAAATCCGTGAGGCTGATGGCTTGCCGAGTTTTGGCGAGACACAGATGCTGATCGGTCCGAATTTTTTACTCACCACACGGCGTGGCGCGGTGTCCTCGCATACCGAGTTGCGTAACCGTCTTGAAAAGTTGCCAGGGCGCATCGCACGCGGCTCTGATTATATTGCGACAGAATTAATCGATCTGCTGATTGATCGTTACAACGTGGCCTATGATCAGTTCGAAAGAACGGTTGAAAATATTGAACAATCGATGTTGATCCGGGGTATTGAGGGGTTCAAAGTAAGAAAACTCTACCAGATTCGACGTGATTTCCAGCGCATGCACAGCATGATTTCTCCACTGGAGGAGGTGTGCAGGCGCCTGTCTCATATCGAGATGATGCCGATCAGTGCTGCCGAGCGCTTGCATTTTGCAGATCTGTCGGATCGGGTCGGACGTGTCGATCGTTTACTGGATAATCTGGGGGACAGCTTGGCCTTTGCGTTTGAAGCCGGGATGCTGATCGAGCAATCCAAACAAACTGATACCACCCGCAAACTCGCAGCCTGGGCAGCTCTTCTCGCTGTTCCGACTGCAATCGCAGGTATTTATGGAATGAACTTTGAGAACATTCCTGAACTCAAATGGAAATATGGGTTTTTGATGTCCATCGTTTTGATGGGTACGATTTGCTGTGTGATGTATTACAAATTCCGCAAAGCGAAATGGCTGTAGCCGGATATATTTTTTTAAATTTAAATGAAATCAATAGGTTGTCATAAATAATGATGCGGATTTTGTGGTCTTTGGTGTTGGCATTGACCTGCTTGGGTCTGATAGACCTTGACTCTGGTGCTGGCCTCCAAGGCAAGGCCTTTGCCGCAGGGAGTTACACATTGACAGGACGCATTGTCCAGGTCTCTGATGGTGACACCATCAATATTCTGATTGAACGTCAAACTCATCGTATCCGGCTGGCGAATATTGATGCTCCGGAAACAGGGCACGGCAGTGCTCGCTCGGGTCAGCCTTTCGGTGAGGCATCCCGAAAGCATCTGGCCGAACTGGTGGCTGGTAAAACGCTAACCCTGGTCTGCTATGAAAAAGATCACTACGGCCGCGATGTCTGCGATATCCCTGTTGAGGACACGACGGCTAATCGCTTGCAAGTTAAAAGCGGGATGGCGTGGGCCAATCAGCAGGGCGGTGGCAAATATTTGCGTGATCGCAGCCTGCTGGAGCTTGAAAAACAAGCGAGGACTGCGCGTGCCGGTCTATGGGCTGAGCCAAAACCGGTTGCGCCATGGGTTTGGCGTCAAGTTTGCTGGCAAAAACATCAATGCGAATGATTCACTGGAAGGCGAAAACAATGTGTGCAAAAAAAATATCCTTGCACCCGCAACTTCGCTGGGTAGGTCTGACGGCGCTCCTGCTAGCTGTATGCACTCTGGCGGGCTGCGGTCCTGAATCGCGTGAGACACCGATTAATAGCCCTTACGCGCACGGGGCTGAAAAAGACAACACACTCTATACGGCCTTTGCGCAGCATTCACCCAAATTCCTCGATCCCGCACGTTCCTATTCAACGGATGAAACGCCTTACACCTACAATATTTACGAGCCGCTCTATGGTTACCACTATCTTAAGCGTCCCTATGAATTAATTCCTCGGGCAGCAAGTGCAGTCGCTGAGCCAAAATTTTTTGACGCCGAGGGTAATGCTCTCCCGACTGATGCAGCTGTCAACACCATCGCTGAAAGCGTCTATGACATTCCGATCAGACCCGGTATTTTGTTTCAGCCCCATCCGGTTTTTGCTCGCGAGGCAGATGAAAAGTTTAGCTACTGGCCCATCAGTCCCGAGGTCTTGAAAGACAAATTTGCAATCACTGATTTTAAGAAAACCGGCACGCGTGAGTTAACGGCCTACGATTTTGTTTATGCACTCAGGCGGCTGGCAAGTCCGCGCGTGGCCTCTCCAATTTTTGCAACACTGGCTGAGCATATTGTGGGGTTTGACGCTTACGGGATTCGCTTGCGCGAGGTGGATACGCAGCTACGTAAAGATCTGCCTGCAGGAACCAGGGATCTGCCCTGGCTTGATTTGCGCGATATCGGTTTTGCGGGCGTCGAGGCACTCGATGCCCATACGCTTCGTATCCGGGTCAAAGGTCTCTATCCTCAGTTTAAATACTGGCTGGCGATGACTTTTGTTGCACCGATTCCCTGGGAGGCGGATCGTTTTTACAACCAGCCTGGCATGGCTGAAAAAAATCTTTCCTTAAATAACTGGCCCGTGGGGACTGGACCCTACATGCTGGGTGAGTCGATCCAGAATCGTCGTCACGTACTGGAGCGCAATCCTAATTTCCGTGGCGAACCCTATCCTTGCGAAGGTGAGCCGGGCGATCGCGAGGCAGGACTTTTAGTGGATTGCGGAAAGATGACGCCGTTTATTGATCGTGTCGTGTTCAATATGGAAAAAGAGAGTATTCCTCTGCAGGGCAAGTTCATGCAGGGTTATTACGATATTCCTCAGGTCGATCGCAGTGATACGGGTGTTGCGATGCTGGTTGCTGCCAGTGACTCCTCTGAAAAAGCAGCACTCTATGCCCAGCATGGGATTCAACTGCCAACGACGGTTGAGGCACAGTCGCGTTATTTTGGTTTCAACTGGAAAGACCCTGTAGTGGGTCTGGGCGATACGCCAGAGCAGCAAATCAAAAATCGCAAGCTGCGTCAGGCCTTGAGTATCGCGTTTAACTGGGAGGAGTACGTTGCGATCTTCGAAAATGATCAGGCACAGGTAGCCTATGGTCCAGTACCTCCCGGTATTCTGGGTTATCAGGGGGGAGTTGAGGGTATTAACCGTGTGGTCTATGACCCCAAGGATGGCAAGCCAGTCAGAAAATCACTGGAACACGCCAGGCGTTTGTTAGCGGAAGCAGGCTATCCAAACGGACGGGATGAGAAGACGGGTCAGCCGCTGGTTTTGTATTTTGATTCGACGGGGGGCGCTGGTGGCTCAAGCCCGATGCTTGACTGGATGCGCAGGCAGTTTGAACGACTGGGCGTGCAATTGGATATCAGGGCAACTGATTACAACAGGTTTCAGGACAAGATGGCGCGCGGTGTCGCGCAGATGTTCATGTGGGGCTGGGTTGCAGATTATCCCGATGCCGAAAACTTTTTGTTCTTACTTTATGGCCCGAACGTCAAAGCCGGCAAGGGTGGTGAAAATGCAGCCAACTATGTCAATGCTGAGTACGATGCGCTTTTTGAAAAAATGCGCGACTTGCCAGACGGACCTGAAAAAGAACAGGTCATCGCTCGCATGACGACCATTCTGCAGGAGGACTCGCCCTGGATGTTTGGTGTGTTTCCCAAATCGGGCGGTGCCTTTCAGCAATGGGTGGGTAATGCAAAACCGACGCAGATGGTGCGAAATGTTTTGCAGTTCATGAAAATCGATAGCAAGCTACGGGTACAAAAAATCAACGAATGGAATCCGCCAGTCTGGTGGCCCTTAGGTTTGTTGTGTGTTTTGCTCGGGCTGGCGCTCTGGCCTGCCTGGCTTGCTCTGCGCCGACAGGACCGGCAGACTGCCTTTGGCGGTGTCGCAGCGGGAGATAAAAAATGATCGGCTATGTTTTGCGTCGACTGCTGTATGGTGTGCTGATTCTGCTTGGGGTGAATCTGTTTACTTTCGTGTTGTTTTTTGCAGTCAATACACCAGACGATATGGCGCGACTCGCCATTGGAGGTCAGCGGGTCAGTGCTGATGCGATTACCAAATGGAAGGTCGAGCGCGGTTACGACAAGCCCTTGTTCCTCAATATGCAGGCTTCGGGTTCAGACAAATATACCGAGACGATTTTTTATCGTCGTTCGGTTCCGTTACTGAAATTTGATTTTGGATCTTCGGATGGCGGGCGTGATATTAGTCGCGAGATCCGCGAGCGGATGGGACCTAGCTTAGCCTTGGCCCTGCCTACTTTTGTGCTTGGGTTGATGGTCAGTGTGGCGTTTTCATTGATGCTGGTGTTTTTTCGTACTACACGACTCGATTTCTGGGGAGTGGTACTGTGCGTAGTGATGCTGTCGATCTCCGGTCTTTTTTATATCATTGCTGGTCAGTGGTTGTTTTCAAAACTCCTGCGTCTGGTTCCTTATTCGGGCTTTTCGGGCGGCTGGGATATCGTGAAATTTTTAGCTCTGCCGATATTGGTCGCCATCATTTCGCGACTGGGGCCTGAGTCTCGCTTCTACCGTAGTCTTTTTCTCGAAGAAATTGGCAAAGACTATGTTCGTACCGCGCGCGCAAAGGGTCTGAGTGAAAGAGTTGTGTTGTTCCGGCATGTCTTGCGCAATGCCATGTTGCCTATCCTGACCGGTACGGTCTCCGCCTTGCCCTTGCTCTTCATGGGTAGTTTGATCGCTGAGTCCTTTTTCGGCATTCCGGGACTTGGGAGTTACACCATTGACGCGATCAGCAGTCAGGATTTTTCCGTTGTGCGGGCCATGGTGTTCCTTGGCTCGGCTCTTTATATCGTAGGCCTGATCATGGCTGATATTTCCTACACACTCGCTGATCCGCGCGTGCGTTTCGAGTAGCCACTATGCCTAAAATAATTTTCCTCTGGACCGATATTGCGCTATTTGCGCTACTGACCCTGGTGTTTGCCTATGCCTGGCATGTGAGGCGTTCTCCTGCCTTGCGTTCAACCTGGACAAGAGTCGCACGCAGCGCGCCAGCGATGTGCTCGGCGGTTGTACTGCTAGCTTTTGTTGTGATCGGGTTGCTGGATTCTGTGCATTATCAGCCTTTGTTGCCGCCAGTTGCCAGGGCTACAGCATCTTCTGGCCAGAGTAATCCTTCAGCTGTTGAACCGAATACAGCCTCGAACATTGCACCAAAACCTGCGCCGATTTATGCGCCTAAAGTCGTTTCGTTACTGGATAGTTTGCTCGACGATACGGCCTTCGTGAAACCTGAGAAAACATATTCTGCGCCACTGGCTTATCAACAATTCACCAAAGAGTCGATTTTGCAGGAGGGGGGGGAGCCAACGCGAGATTTTCCGCGACTGCGTTTTGGCGGTAAACATCTTGAACAACCCACCACACAGTGGGGCGGGGATGTAGTTAAACGCTTGAGTCTCGGGCTCTTGGCGGGTGCGTTATTTTCGTGTCTGCTTGTTGGCATAACTGTACGTGCTGGCGCCGGGAGTTTGCGTCAGATCTGGGAGGCCGACACAGAGTTACCCTGGCGTGCCATGCTGATCACAGCGACGCTGATGTCGCTGAGCTTTGGGGTAGTCTTTGCGCTGGCCAGTGGCTATCATGTCCTGGGCACAGATCGCACGGGTAATGACGTTCTGTGGCAAGCTCTCAAAAGCATCCGTACGGCCTGGGTGATTGGTAGCCTGACAACCGTGGCAATGTTGCCTCCCGCGATACTGCTGGGCATTGCATCCGGCTATTTCAAGGGCTGGATTGATGATGTGATTCAGTATGTCTACACCACTCTGACATCGATCCCGGGGGTGTTACTGATTGCGGCCTGCGTATTGATGATGCAGGTCTACATCGATACCAATCCTGGTTTGTTCCCGACCGCAGCGCAACGTGCCGATCTGCGATTGTTTTTGTTGTGCATGATCCTTGGGCTGACGGGCTGGGCAGGCTTGTGCAGGATGTTGCGTGCCGAGGCACTCAAGTTACGTGAACTTGAATACGTCCAGGCTGCGCGTGCCTTTGGTGTTTCGCATTGGCGCATCATGGCTCGTCATTTAGTTCCAAACGTCATGCACATTGTCCTGATTACTGTAGTGCTGGAGTTTTCAGGATTGGTGCTGTATGAGGCTGTCCTGTCCTATCTTGGGATTGGTGTCGATCCGACGATGAACTCGTTTGGCTCGATGATCGAGAAAGCACGTTTCGAAATGTCACGCGACCCAATGATCTGGTGGAATTTATTAGCGGCTTTCGTCTTCATGCTCGCTCTGGTGCTCGCGGCGAACCTGTTCGCCGATGGTGTGCGTGATGCGTTTGATCCGCGTAGCCGCAGTTTTCGGCCAAGACGGTTTAAGTTACCCGCTATGTCTGGTAAGACTTTTGCGACGGGTGCCTCTGCGTACCATTCCGTGTCACAAGCAACGGTGCAGTCAAAGATTGAATCCGTCTCGCAGTCAACTCCTCAGCAACAAGTCCTGAGCGTTTCGAATCTTGATATCGCGATCGATGCCGAGGATCAGCTGCGTTTTGCAGTCAAAGCATTGGCGCTGAGCGTGAGCCGCGGTGAGACCTTTGCGCTCGTCGGAGAGTCGGGTTCGGGAAAAAGCATGACGGCCATGGCGCTGATGCGCTTACTGCCTGAGGCTTTGCGAGTGACGCGTGGTGAAATAAAGCTTGATGATCTGGAACTCAATACGTTATCGGAGTCCTCGATGCGTGCTGTGCGAGGGGGGCGGGCAGGGATGATATTTCAGGAGCCTGCGACGAGTCTGAATCCTGTCATGCGCATCGGGGAACAAATTCTAGAACCCATCCTTACGCATACTGTTTTGCGTGGCCCTCAGGCACGCGCCCGAGCGATTCAATGGCTTTCCCGTGTCGGGATCCCGGAGCCAGAGCTTCGCATACATGATTACCCCTTCCAGTTCTCCGGCGGACAAAAGCAGCGCATCATGATCGCAATTGCTTTGGCCGCAGAACCAGAATTACTGATCGCGGATGAACCCACTACTGCGCTAGACGTCACGGTCCAGGCACAAGTGCTTAAACTGCTTGCTGAGATCCAGCAAGAGTTAGGTATGGCGGTATTACTCATTACTCACGATCTTGCAGTAGTGCGCGATGTGGCCGATACCGTTGCCTTGATGCGTCACGGTGAAATTGTTGAAACAGCGCCTGCCGACGAATTTTTCACTGCACCTAAACACGCTTATGCGCGAGAGTTGTTTGAGGCGATTCCGACTTATGCCAAGCGCGGCAAGCCTTTGTCTCACAGCGGCCGGGAGCGGTCTGCGGCGAGCGCCGTTGCTGCAGATAATTCTGAGCCCTTCACCAAGCAGCTTGGCGAACAGCGTCTCGTTGTAGAGAATTTAAATGTCCATTACCCCATTCGCAAAGGCTTTTTACGCCGCATTGCAGGCTGGAATAAAGTTGTACGGGGGGTGAGTTTTAGCCTGCATGCTGGTGAAACGATGGCTCTGGTCGGCGCCTCGGGTTGCGGTAAAACGACGGTTGCCAAAGCGTTGTTACGACTGATGGATCCAAGTGTTGCTGTCACGGGCTCAGCCCGCCTTGGGGACCAGGCCTCACTCAAGGCCACCGGCAAGGCCTTAATGGCCATCCGTCGCCAAATTCAGATCGTCTTTCAGGATCCCTATGCCTCTCTGGATCCTCGTATGCGTATCGGAGCTATTTTGCAAGAGGGTATTGCTGCCTTGCGTCCAGAGTGGTCCGCTAAAGAGCACATGCGCAGGATTTCTTATTTGCTTGAGCGCGTGGGACTGCCCGCAGATGCGGCCGAGCGTTATCCGCATGAGTTTTCGGGTGGGCAGCGACAGAGGATTGCCATTGCACGGGCGCTAGCGGTCGAGCCTAAAGTGCTGATTCTTGATGAACCCACCTCGGCGCTCGATGTCTCGGTACAGGCTCAGATTTTAGATTTGCTAAGCGATTTGCAGCGAGAAACCGGTATGGCGTATTTACTGATTACGCATAACTTTGGCGTGGTTGAATATATTGCAGATAGCGTGGCAGTGATGGACGCTGGGCAAATAGTCGAGATGGGAGAGACGAATCAGGTATTGCATCGACCCCAGAGTCACGTCACCCGTGAGTTACTGGCGTCGGTTCCCAGATTAAGTTTTGGCGCTTAGTTTGTTTTCAAGGACTCCTGCTGTCTTTAGCTCGTGTGCCGATATCTAGGTAAAACGACCTCCGTTATACTGTCTGGTACTTGATTTGTACGTACTTGCCCTCATTACAGGTCATATGGGACTCAAAGTTTTCGATCTTCAGTGCAGCAACGGCCACGTGTTTGAGGGCTGGTTCGGCTCGCACGAAGATTATGACTCTCAGCAGGCCAGGGGACTTGTTACTTGTCCAATGTGTCAAAGCGATACCATTACCAAAAGGCTCTCTGCTCCACGGCTTAACGTCGGACACTTCAGCGAATCGCAAATCGCTGCAGAATCAAACGCTCACGCCAGTACACAGAGTGCTTCAGCTGAAATGTCGGCCGACATCCAGCAAACTCAAAAGTTTGTAGCAGCCTCTCCTGAGTTAGCGAAGATTCAGGCCGCTGTGATGGTACAGATGCGTGAATTTATTCGTAAAACTGAAAACGTCGGTGATCGTTTTGCCGACGAAGCGCGCAAAATCCACCAAGGTGAAACTGAAGTTCGCCCCATTAGAGGCACTGCAACGTCCGAAGAGCGCGAATCATTGGCCGAGGATGGTATCGCTGTGGTTGCCTTGCCGGATTTCCTCGATACGGACCGGATGCAGTAATTGGTGAACTGTCGGCCGGATTGCGGTGCCTGTTGCATCGCACCTTCTATTACGAGCCCCATACCCGGCATGCCTGAAGGCAAACCTGCGGGCGTGCGTTGCGTTCAACTTATGCCGGATAACCGCTGCGCGATCTTTGGTCGTCCCGAGCGACCAGCATTTTGTGGTGGTCTGCAGCCCGCTGCGGAAATGTGTGGCGAGAATAGGGAGTACGCCTTGCTGTGGCTCGGGGCGTTGGAGCGTGCGACGGGTTGAGATATTTTTTTGTATTCATATTCAATCAAGCGCCACATATGGATAATTTATTTTTAAAATTTTTTAAAAAATTATTAAAAATTTATTCAAAAATTACTGTTTGAACTGAGCATAAAAAATGGGCGATCTTTTGGTCGCCCATCTAATTTTGAAGTGAACACTCCCGAAGGCGCCTTCACCCAGATTTACATCACGCGGCTACGGTACTCGCCTGTGCGTGTGTCAATCTCGATTTTGTCGCCAATGTCGCAGAACAATGGCACTGGCAATTCGTGGCCGGTATTGATCTTGGCGGGTTTCATGACCTTGCCTGAGGTGTCACCGCGCACAGCAGGCTCGGTGTAGACGATTTCACGCACAAGCATCGTGGGCAATTCTACAGAGATAGCACGGCCGTCATAGAACACAACCTCAACAGGCATGCCCTCTTCGAGGTAGTGCAGCGCGTCGCCCATGCTGTCGGCTTCGATTTCGTACTGGTTGAAGTCGCTATCCATAAACACATACATCGGGTCGCCAAAGTACGAGTAGGTGCACTCTTTGCGATCGAGTACCACCAGGTCGAATTTTTCGTCTGCTTTTGACACTGTTTCGGCAGGTGAGCCGGTCAGCAGGTTTTTGAATTTGAATTTGACAACAGAGGCGTTGCGGCCTGATTTGCTGTACTCGGCGCGCTGAATGACCATGGGGTCTTTGCCAATCATGATGACGTTGCCGACGCGCAACTCTTGTGCGGTTTTCATTCGAATAAACTCCGGTAGCTATGAGTCTCCGGGACTGTACAAGCCGGAGTTAGGGATAGAAAAGCCCTCTATTTTAGCCTTTCTGGGGCAAAATTGCTTTGCTCGCTGCTTTCATGAGACAAAACGCGTTAAGTGACCCAGCTAAGTCGGGTAGTGCAGCTTGTTGGTTGCAGAATTCTCGTGCTTGTTTTTGCCAGTTGTTAAAGTTCGCTGGCTGAAGTTGTTGCTGCAAGACGCTTGAGAACTCAGAGATATTGGACTGGGTATCCGCAGCATGATCCCTGTCCGGGTTATTTTTATAGCCGGATATATTTGCTCTTGAGCCGATTTTGGCCTGATCGGAAGGACTGTCTAGTTCGCCGGTATTAGATTGCTCACTCGCTGGATTCCAGTCGAGCATTAATTGACAAATACCCTCAGATAATCCGCTGCGTGCTAACCAGGCTTTTAATTTCAGCAGATGCGTATTTTCTGTCTGGGGGTAGAGCTGCCAGATCAGTGGCTTGCCAGACCAGATACCACGAACAACCGAATCCTCACCGCGGACAAAGTTCAGATCGGCTGTCCAGAGGATTTTGTCGTATTCTGTTTGAGGTAAAAATGGCACACGCTCGATCAACAACTGCCCATGCTGACCAGAGTGATATTGAGGATGGACCCCAGCGGGAATCAGCAGAACGCTTTGCACCGGGTTTGCGCTAAGTACCTCCAGCAGTGAGTCAACTGGCGCATTCTCATAGCAAAATAAGTTGATGAGTCGCGCGGCTGGTTTGTCTGGTGCGTCCGGGAAAAGCGCTTTCCTTGTGGTTTGGCTCAGCCCGAGACTCTCCAGAAACGTGCGTTGCGCAGCACGATCTGCTTGCCAGCTATCGCGTTTGTCAAGCAGATCAGTTTCACGCAGTAAACCGCCTGTTCCATGCGTGAACCCCGGAAAGAAAAAATGCGAGGACAAACCATCACTGCGTAAGGATGGTAGTTGATGGCAGCCTTCTACCCAATCTTCAGCACTCAGGTATTCAAGATTGATCCAGAGATTTTGCTTGAGCTGGCTCTGATGTAATTTAGCCAGATAGGGCTCGGGCAAGTCGCAGGAAAAAGTTGCGATGCTGACTTCACGCGGTGTGAACTCAGTCGCCTGGGACCAGTTAATGATTTCAACTCCGCTGAGATCTTGTCTGGCAAGGCATTTGATTGCGGGCTCAAGCCGTTGAAAGCTTTCCAGATCGTCGACCCAGAGGCGCATTCGCCAGTTGTGTTCATGGTGGAGTTGACGCACCAGACGCCAGGTCACACCGATGTCGCCGTAGTTATCAAGCACTCGACAAAAGACGTCTGCCTGCATGGTCAGTGGAAATGTGTGGGAGCCGTTTCTGCGTCTTCAGGAAGCTCGGCATGGACCATTTCTCCCGAAGGATTCGGGAAATAGGGCGCGCCGCAATCTTCACAGAACTCTGGTGGCAGGATACCGGGTAGACGCCTGATCTCCGTCACGCAGCACTCTTTGAGCAAGGCTGCGATTTCTTCATTGGTTTCAAGCGGTGTTTCGTGCTCGGGGCGATCTTGTTCGTCTTCGGGACCATAGAGTGGCCAGAGGCAACCGTAGATGACTTCGGTCTGATTTTTTTGAGTAAAGCCGATGCGGTATTCATCGATATGTTCTTCGCCACAGCCTGCGATCACCGCCCGTAATTGACTGGGCTCAACATTCAGGGCACTGACAAGCCAGGAGACTGCCGCTTTGACCGATAAGGGGCGCACACGGCGATCCGCCTCGCGATTACTTACGTAATAAGCATCCGGGATCAGGATCTCAAAGCCACAGCCAGCCAGTAAGCTATTAAAGGTGGCTTGAGTGTGTTCACTCCAGTTGACGAGACATTGTTTGCGGGCCTCACCTAACTCGCCTGGTTCGTCCTGCCAGTGAAAAATGGTTGCTCCCTCGGGCACGGCGACCGCTGCAACCAGATAGCGCGTATCAGCCAGCATGTTGAAGGCTTCGGTTTCAACATTGAGTTTGGGCGTTTCGTTACCTGTGTTCAAGGTGATCGCACCGAGCTTTTGCATCCAGTCCCAGGTTTCACAAAAGGTTCGCGGCATCTGATCCAGACTCGCAAGATGCGGCATCAATGCGACTTTGGCGTGTTTGGAGAGAACCTGCGTTTTGAGTTGGTCCCCGAGTATTTTCAGACTGGCTGCGGGAATTGTTGTGGCAGGGATGCTGTAGCGTGTCCAGGCAACCAGAGGGGCGACCAGTAGCAGTACATCATAGCGCTGACCCTCGTGGACCAGTACACAGGACTCGGAGAGAGTTTCAGCTTGCTCGATCAGGACCTCATACCCGCCTGGATGGAGTTTGGACATGTGGTCCAGTGCTGCATCGATGGCCGCGTCGTTCTTATTACGCATCAGCTTGGTCAGCAGGGCAGCTAGCTCTTTTTCCCAATAACGGTCCTCGACCCGGCTGCCTGAGCTGTGCAGGGCCAGAGATAAAGCCACCAGGCGCGAAGATTCGCGCGACAGGCGGCTGGAAGGGGTCGATTGTGAACGAGGCATAAAAACATTACCAACACTTGCAAAAAGAAGACTAGTGTAACGAAGTTAAGCCGCCAGCAATTGACGCAGTACAAAGGGCAGGATGCCACCGTGCTGATAGTAATCGACCTCGATGGGTGTATCGATCCGCAATAGCACCTTGACACGCGAAGCCGGACCTTGGGTACGATGGATAACCAGCGTCACTTCCTGTTGTGGAGTAATACCCTGTTCAAGACCCTCGATATCAAAGGTTTCAGTGCCGTCTATCTTTAAGGATTGCGCACTGTCTTTGCCGAGGAACTGTAAGGGTAGTACGCCCATTCCAACCAGATTGCTGCGATGGATACGTTCAAAACTACGCGCAATGACTGCTTTAACGCCTAGCAGTTGTGTACCTTTGGCAGCCCAGTCGCGCGAAGAACCCGTCCCATACTCTTCACCACCGAAAACAACAGAGGGTGTGCCGGTATCGATATAGCGCATAGCGGCATCATAAATAGAGATCTGCTCGCAGCCGGGTTGATAAAGCGTAGCGCCTCCCTCAAAGCGTGTGCCATCTTTAGCTGCCGGGATCATCAGGTTTTTAATCCTGACGTTGGCAAAGGTGCCACGCATCATGATTTCGTGATTACCGCGTCTGGAGCCGTAGCTGTTGAAGTCTTCTTTTTTTACACCATGCTCCAGTAACCATACCCCGGCTGGTGAGCTGTCCTTGATCGACCCTGCTGGCGAGATGTGGTCGGTTGTGACTGAGTCACCAAAGATGCCGAGTGCGCGTGCACCCTTGACCCCCGGCATGGGTTGGACCTCCATTGTGAAATGATCAAAGAAAGGTGGTTCGGCAATATAGGTGGAACTAGGCCAATCGTAAACGTCGCCTGAAACACCTTCAATATGTTCCCAGAGCTTGCCGGGTTTGCTGTCGACTTTTTCGTAGTTTTTGCGGAATACTTTCGGGTCCAGCGCGTATTTCATGAGCTTTTGGACTTCTGCGGCAGTCGGCCAGATATCGCCAAGGTATACATCGCCCTTTTTGCCTTGACCAACAGGTTCTGTCATTAAATCACGCGTCATATTGCCTGCTAGGGCGTAGGCAACGACCAGGGGCGGTGAGGCAAGGAAATTGGCTTTGAGGTTTGGATGGATGCGTGCTTCGAAATTCCGATTTCCAGAAAGGACTGCTGCACAGATCAGGTCTTGTTCGACAATCGTCTTATTGAGTTCCGCAGCGATATCTCCTGCGTTACCAATGCATGTTGTGCACCCATAGGCCGCGACGTTAAAGCCCAGTTTGTCCAGATAAGGCAGCAAACCTGTTCGCTCCAGATATTCCGTGACAACCCGTGAACCAGGCGCGAGTGAGGTTTTGACATGGGA
Organism: Burkholderiaceae bacterium; assembly: GCA_036725985.1. Lineage (GTDB taxonomy): Bacteria > Pseudomonadota > Gammaproteobacteria > Burkholderiales > Burkholderiaceae_B > Zwartia. The sequence continues at coordinate 96,101 of DAIMDD010000008.1, read as the reverse complement.
AGGGATTTTCAGTCCGGCTTTGACTGCTTTCTTGGCGAGCAATCCGGCAGCGAGCATGACGCTTGGATTGGAGGTGTTGGTACACGAGGTAATCGCAGCAATCAGGATATCGCCGTTATGCAATATTTCGGCTTTCGTAGTGCTTTTCTTATCGGCAATACTTATCGGAAAGTCTTTGTTCAGCTTGGCCGCAGGCTGGTTAAATCCGTTTTCAGCGATAGGTTTTGAAAATAATTTTTTAAAGCTATTTTTCACCTGACCAAGTTCGATACGGTCTTGTGGACGTTTAGGGCCGGCCACAGAGGGCGCCACCGTATTGAGGTCCAGTTTGACGAGCTGTGAGTAATTAATGTCAGAAGCCAGTGGTATGCCGTACATATTCTGCGCTTTAAAATAGGCCTTGAGCGCTTTGACCTCTTCTTTGCTGCGACCAGTTCCCTCGAAATACTCGATGGTGCGCGCATCGACCGGGAAAAATCCCATTGTGGCGCCATACTCAGGCGCCATGTTGCCGATCGTGGCACGATCTGTTGTTGAGAGACTGGCAGTGCCCGGGCCACAGAATTCAACAAATTTACCGACGACCTTTTCTCGTCTGAGCAACTCGGTAATAGTAAGAACCAAATCGGTCGCAGTCACTCCACCACGCAGTTTGCCAGTGAGCTCGACGCCCACTACGTCTGGTGTCAGAAAATAGACCGGCTGGCCAAGCATGCCTGCCTCAGCCTCGATACCTCCCACGCCCCAGCCCACCACGCCAATGCCGTTAATCATGGTTGTATGGCTATCGGTGCCCACCAGCGTATCAGGGTAATAGACGTCTTGTTTTTGATCGTAATGCACACCGCGAGCGAGGTATTCCAGATTGACCTGATGAACGATGCCAAATCCAGGTGGGATCACACCGAAGGTGTCGAACGCTTGCATACCCCATTTCAGGAATTGATAGCGCTCCTTGTTGCGTTGAAATTCGACTTTCATATTGAGGTCGAGTGCTTTATTTGTCGCAAAATAATCAATCATCACAGAGTGATCGACCACTAGATCGACAGGCACCAGTGGCTCAATAGTTTTGGGCGGTTTGCCCATTTTTTTAGCGACTGTGCGCATCGCTGCAATATCGGCGAGCAGGGGAACTCCCGTGAAATCCTGCAGCACGATTCGTGCTACGACAAAAGGGATTTCGTTTTCGCGTTTGGTATTGGGTTGCCAGCCGGCGAGTTCTTTGATGTGTGCTTCAGTTATTTTTTTGCCATCACAGTTGCGCAGAACAGATTCGAGCACGATGCGAAGGGAGAGAGGCAGGCGATTGATCTCCACACCGAGTGCTTGACCGAGCGCTGGTAAGGAATAAAAGTGCGCTTCTTTTTTACCTGTCTTGAATTTTTTAAGCGTGTTAAAGGTATTGTGCGACATGATGCTGTGCTCCTTTTTAACTGCTTGTTCAATGGATTCGCATGGTTTGAAACCAGTGTGATCCAGGTTTTTTCAATGCGCTGGTATCCAAGCCTGATACCTGCTCTCTTCATCCTACTCCTGAATAGGCATGACAGGAGAAAAAAACCCGCTCAAGTTGAGCGGGTTTCTTAAGTTATGAGAATGTCTGATTAATTATGCATCGACAGCGTCAGCGACATCTTTGTAATCGGCGATTTTGTCAAAATTGAGGTATTGATAGATTTTGTCGCCGTTTTCGTTGATGACACCAATGTCAGCCATGTACTCGGCTTTGGTTGGCAGACGACCGAGCTTGGAGCAGATCGCGGCCAGTTCGGCTGAGCCGAGGTAGACGTTGGTGTTCTTACCCAGACGGTTCGGGAAATTACGAGTGCTGGTTGAAATCACGGTTGCACCTTCGCGAACCTGTGCCTGGTTACCCATGCACAAAGAGCAGCCTGGCATTTCGGTACGTGCACCTGCTGTGCCGAAAACTCCGTAATGACCTTCCTCGGTCAATTGCGCAGCATCCATCTTGGTCGGTGGAGCAACCCAGAGTTTGACAGGGATGTCGCGCTTGCCTTCGAGCAGCTTGGAGGCTGCACGGAAGTGTCCGATGTTGGTCATGCAACTGCCGATAAACACTTCGTCAATTTTGACGCCAGCGACTTCTGAAAGAGTTTTCACATCATCAGGGTCGTTCGGACATGCCACGATTGGCTCGTGAATGTCGGCCAGATCGATTTCGATGATCTCTGCGTATTCTGCGTCGGCATCAGGTGCGAGCAGTTGCGGATTGGCCAGCCAGGCTTCCATGGCCTTGATGCGGCGAACCAGACTGCGCTCGTCTTCGTAGCCATTGGCGATCATCCACTTCAACATGGTGATGTTGCTATTGATGTATTCGATGATAGGCTCTTTGTTCAGGCGCACGGTGCAGCCTGCGGCTGAGCGCTCGGCTGAGGCGTCTGACAATTCGAAGGCTTGCTCGACTTTGAGATCTGGCAGACCTTCGATCTCAAGGATACGGCCTGAAAAGGCATTGATCTTGCCCTGTTTTTCAACCGTCAGCAGACCTTGCTTAATGGCATAAAGAGGAATTGCGCTGACCAGATCACGCAGGGTGACGCCAGGCTGCATTTTGCCTTTGAAGCGCACCAGGATCGACTCAGGCATGTCCAGAGGCATTACGCCCGTGGCAGCTGCGAAAGCCACTAGACCTGAACCGGCTGGGAAGCTGATGCCGATCGGGAAACGTGTGTGTGAGTCACCACCTGTGCCGACTGTGTCGGGCAACAGCATACGGTTGAGCCAGGAGTGAATGACGCCGTCACCAGGACGCAGGGAAATACCGCCGCGTGTGCTCATAAACTGAGGCAAGGTGTGGTGTGTTTTGACGTCGACCGATTTTGGATAGGCTGCTGTATGGCAGAAAGACTGCATCACCAGGTCTGCTGAGAAACCGAGGCAGGCAAGATCTTTCAGTTCGTCGCGTGTCATCGGGCCAGTGGTGTCCTGGCTGCCGACTGAGGTCATCTTTGGTTCGCAGTATGAGCCTGGACGCACGCCCTGACCTTCTGGCAAGCCACATGCGCGACCAACCATTTTTTGAGCCAGTGTAAAGCCCTTGGTCGATGCGGCAGGGTTGTGTGGCAGACGGAATAACGTTGAGGGTGGCAAGCCCAATGCTTCGCGGGCTTTGGCTGTCAGGCCACGGCCAACGATCAGGGGAATACGGCCACCAGCGCGGACTTCGTCAAACAGTACTTCAGATTTGACTTCGAAGGTAGAGATGACTTTGCCGTCTTTCAGCGCCTGACCATCGTAGGGGCGCAGTTCAACCACGTCACCCATGTTCATGTTGGCAACATCAAGCTCGATTGGGAGTGCGCCCGCGTCTTCCATGGTGTTGTAGAAAATCGGAGCAATCTTGTTGCCCAGACAGACACCACCAAAACGCTTGTTAGGAACAAAAGGAATATCTTCGCCAGTAAACCAGAGTACCGAGTTGGTCGCAGATTTACGTGAGGAACCTGTTCCGACCACGTCACCAACGTAAGCAACCAGATGGCCTTTCTTTTTCAGGTCGTTGATGAAGTTGATGGGCCCGATTTTGCCAGGCTCCTGTGGTTCGATGCCTGGACGTGGGTTTTTGTGCATCGCCAGAGCGTGCAAGGGAATGTCAGGACGACTCCACGCATCGGGAGCGGGTGACAGGTCATCGGTGTTGGTTTCTCCGGTGACTTTGAATACGGTGACAGTCAGGCTTTTAGGAACTTCAGGGCGGCTGGTAAACCATTCGCCATCGGCCCAGCTCTGCATCACGGCTTTAGCGTTTGCATTGCCCTTATCGGCTTTGTCTTTGACATCATGAAATGCGTCAAACATCAAGAGAGTTTTTTTCAGCCCATCTGCCGCAATCGTGCCGACTTCTTTGTCATCAAGCAGATCAACCAAGGGTCCGATGTTGTAGCCACCAAGCATGGTGCCCAGTAATTCTGTGGCTTTGCCGCGTGTGATCAGAGGACATTTTTCCGAACCGAGCGCAACGGCTGCAAGGTAGGAAGCTTTGACCATGGCTGCATCATCCACACCTGCAGGAACGCGATGTGTAATGAGCTCAACCAGCGTCTGGTCTTCACCAGCAGGTGGTGCCTTGAGCAACTCAATCAGATCAGCAGTTTGTTTTGCAGTCAGCGGCAGTGGTGGAATACCAAGTGCGGCACGTTCTGCAACGTGTTGGCGGTAAGCTTCGAGCATGGGAGCGCCTTTGAAAAAGTGAGATTAGGGTTCTGAATCGGATACCCGATACGAGACAACAAAAAAGTAATGCGGTACTTAAATTCTGTGCAGTGATTGTAGAGCGAAGACACTGTGGGAGCAAGTGTCTTATATCTTATATAAGACTTAAGGTTTATTGAGTAAATTTCCGTATTCCGAATGTCGCCTGATGTAGGCTGCTGTGTAACTGCAGGCAGGGATGACTTTCCAGCCAGCTGTGTGGGCAGCATCCAGTACGAATTTTGTGAGCTCGGCTGCGATACCCCGTCCACCGACGGCGTCTGGGACACCTGTATGGGTAACGGTCATCACATCACCCCGCAAGAGATAGTCAACAACACATCGGTGACCGTCAACCATCGCCTCAAAACATTGAGCTGCCGTGTTGTGCGAGACAGAAAGTGTCATTTAGCTACACCACTCAAAATGATGCTCCATAAAATCAACATCGCAATCATGCCGATGAAGCAACCCGCCCACAGACCGGCAATCGGCCATTTGAGATTCCAGGGGATTTGCTTTGTATCAACGTGCGCGAGGAGTAGATTTGCATGACCGGCGACCCAGAAGCGCGATTTAGGAAACATCATGTGCAGGAAATAATCCAGCAAAATCGCCATTCTGATGCCCAGTGGGTACTTACCAAAAGGCTGCTCGGTGAGGTAAGGGTGCTTAAAGGCCTTGTTCACAGCACTGATTTTGAACAACAACAAATACGCGCCCGAAATAAAGAAAACAAACGCGCAGGTTGTAAACAAGCTGAACGAAAAAACCAAAACGATTGAAATATATTGTGTCATGTTCAGATTATATCGCCCGGTACACGAACCCAACCTTCCATCAACACACGGGCACTACGGCTCATGATGGCTTTGGTCACGGTCCATTCGCCCTCGACCTTGGTGGCCTGGGCACCGACGCGCAATGTGCCTGACGGATGTCCAAAGCGCACCGCCTCGAGATTGCCGCCGCCTGCCGCCAGATTAACCAGCGTACCCGGTACTGCTGCCGCTGTGCCGATGGCGACTGCAGCCGTACCCATCATCGCATGATGCAGTTTGCCCATGGACATCGCACGGACAAGCACATTGACGTCTTGAGCTGCAACCGGTTTGCCGCTTGAGGACACATAATCAGCAGGCTTTGCTACAAACGCGACTTTAGGCGTGTGCTGGCGTTTGGCCGCTTCGTCGATGTGCGCGATCAGACCCATGCGCACGGCACCATAAGCGCGTATGGTTTCGAACATGGCGAGGGCTTTCGCATCGCCGTTGATATCGTCTTGCAGTTCAGTGCCCAGATAGCCAATGTCTGCGGCATTGACAAAAATTGTCGGGATGCCGGCATTGATCATGGTGGCTTTGAATGTACCCACGCCTGGTACTTCCAAATCGTCCACCAGATTACCCGTGGGGAACATTGAGCCACCCGCGCCTTCCTCGTCCGCAGCGGGATCCATGAATTCAAGCTGCACTTCAGCGGCCGGGAAAGTCACGCCATCAAGTTCAAAGTCTCCGGTTTCCTGTACTGCACCGTTTGTGATTGGCACATGCGCAATGATGGTTTTGCCGATGTTAGCTTGCCAGATACGGACTACAGCGATGCCGTTATGAGGCACACGGCTTGGGTCGACCAGTCCATTGGTGATGCCAAAAGGACCCACCGCAGCAGACAGGTTGCCGCAATTACCGCTCCAGTCCACAAAAGGTTTGTCGATCGATACCTGTCCAAACAGATAGTCGATATCGTGGTCTGGACGCGTGCTTTTTGAGAGGATCACAGTCTTGCTTGTACTGGAGGTTGCCGCACCCATGCCGTCGATCTGCTTGCCATATGGATCAGGGCTGCCGATCACACGCATCAGCAGCGCGTCGCGGGCAGCGCCTGGCACTTGCGCCGCTGCAGGCAAGTCCTGCAGGCGAAAGAACACGCCTTTGCTGGTACCGCCGCGCATGTAAGTGGCAGGTACTTTGATCTGGGCTGGGTGAGTCATGTTGTTATCCTCAAAAATATATAGATCGTTAAAGCTAGGTATCTCTGGAAGATTTACGCAGCAGACGACTCAAGAAAGTCCTGGGCAAAACGCTGCAACACACCACCAGCATCGTAGATCGAAACTTCCTCAGCGGTATCCAGACGGCAGGTGACTGGTACTTCCATGCGCTCGCCGTTGCGGCGTGTAATGACCAGTGTCAATGTGGCCAGAGGGGTGCGGGCACCAAGCACGTCATAGGTTTCTGTACCATCCAGATTGAGCGTTTTGCGATTCACGCCTGGTTTGAATTCCAGTGGCAGCACGCCCATACCAACCAGATTGGTACGGTGGATGCGTTCAAAGCCTTCGGCAACGATCGCTTCCACGCCAGCCAGACGAACACCTTTGGCCGCCCAGTCGCGAGACGAACCCTGACCATAGTCGGCTCCCGCCACAATGATCAGCGGCTGTTTGCGTTCCATATAGGTTTCGATGGCTTCCCACATACGGGTGACTTTGCCTTCCGGCTCGATACGCGCAAGCGAACCTTGTTTGATTTTGCCGTTTTCCGTCACCATCTCATTGAGCAGTTTTGGATTGGCGAAGGTCGCACGTTGTGCGGTCAGATGGTCACCGCGATGCGTTGCGTAGGAGTTGAAATCCTCTTCCGGTAATCCCATCTTGGCCAGATACTCGCCGGCTGCGCTATCAAGCATGATGGCGTTCGAGGGCGATAGGTGGTCTGTTGTGATGTTGTCACCGAGGACCGCCAGCGGCAGCATGCCTTTGAGCGTGCGCTCACCGGCCAATGCGCCTTCCCAGTAGGGTGGCCGACGGATGTAGGTGCTCTGTGCGCGCCAGTCATAAAGCGGGCTGAGTTTTTCGCCGGTATCGACAGAGGCGGCAAACATCGGCTCGTAGACTTTACGGAACTGCGCAGGCTTGACGCTGGATTGAACAATTGCATCGATCTCGGCATCTGTCGGCCAGATATCCTTGAGCATGACAGGTTTACCCTCCTTGTCGATACCGAGGACGTCTTTTTCAATATCAAAACGGATCGTACCTGCTATTGCATAAGCGACGACGAGTGGTGGGGAGGCTAGAAAGGCCTGCTTGGCGTAAGGGTGGATACGTCCGTCAAAGTTTCGATTGCCCGACAGTACGGCGGTCGCGTAAAGATCACGGTCAATGATTTCCTGTTGAATCACGGGGTCGAGTGCGCCAGACATGCCGTTGCATGTTGTGCAGGCAAAGGCCACGATACCGAAGCCGAGCCGCTCGAGTTCGGTTTTGAGCCGGGCTTCTTCGAGGTAGAGTTCAACGGTCTTGGAGCCAGGCGCGAGCGAGCTTTTTACCCAAGGCTTGCGGGTCAGGCCGCGCGCATTGGCATTACGTGCAAGCAGCCCCGCAGCGATCACGTTACGTGGATTGCTGGTGTTGGTGCAACTTGTGATGGCCGCGATGATGACTGCGCCATCGGGCATTTTGCCAGGCTCATTTTCAACAACACCGGAAATACCTTTCGCAGAGAGCTCAGAGGTTGCAACGCGGCGATGCGGATTCGATGGGCCGGCAATATTGCGCACAACCGATGACAAGTCAAAGCGCAGAACGCGCTCATATTCTGCGGTCTTCAAGCTGTCAGCCCAAAGACCTGCCTGCTTGGCATAGGTCTCAACGAGTTTGACTTGCTCTTCTTCGCGACCTGTCAGTCGAAGGTAGTCGATCGTTTGCTGGTCGATGTAGAACATCGCTGCCGTCGCACCATACTCAGGGGTCATGTTCGAGATGGTGGCGCGATCACCGAGAGTCAGATGTGCTGCGCCATCGCCAAAGAATTCGAGATACGAAGAGACGACTTTCTGATTGCGCAGGAACTCTGTCAGTGCCAGCACCAGATCTGTCGCGGTGATGCCTGGCTGAAGTTTGCCTGTCAGTTCAACACCAATGATGTCTGGCAGACGCATCCAGGAAGCACGGCCCAACATAACGCTCTCAGCTTCGAGGCCACCAACACCGATTGCGATCACGCCAAGCGCATCAACGTGTGGTGTGTGGCTGTCTGTACCCACCAGCGTATCAGGAAAAGCAATGCCGTTCTGAGCGTGAATCACGGGCGACATACGCTCCAGATTGATCTGGTGCATGATGCCATTGCCTGGAGGAATAACATCGACGTTCTTGAAGGTTTTTTTGGTCCAGTTAATAAAATGAAAACGGTCCTCGTTGCGACGGTCTTCGATCGCGCGGTTTTTTTCAAACGCATCGGAATCAAAACCGCCACACTCAACGGCGAGCGAGTGATCAACAATTAACTGGGTCGGAACAACCGGGTTGACCAGAGCGGGATCGCCACCCTGGGAGGCGATCGCATCGCGCAAACCAGCCAGATCGACTAGCGCTGTTTGTCCAAGAATATCGTGACACACGACACGTGCGGGGAACCAGGGAAAATCCAGATCCTGCTTGCGCTCAATCAGTTGGTTCAAGGAAGCATTGAGTGTGGCGGGATCACAGCGACGCACCAGATTCTCAGCCAACACGCGAGACGTGTAAGGCAGCTTGTCGTACGCACCAGGTTTGAGCGCGTCCACGGCGGCGCGTGTATCGAAATAGTCGAGTTTGGTTCCGGGCAGGGGTTTGCGATTCGCAGTGTTCATGTCGATTCTTGGCAAGGAATGATTGTCAGGCGCGCCTGGAGTTGCGCGGCCAGAATGCGGAAAAAAGTGGGGGGAGAGTGACGGCAGGTCATGCTCCCCCTCATCTTTTATTACTTACGTTTCGCGAGCGGAACGAATTTCTGATCATCAGGACCAGTGTAATTCGCAGCCGGGCGAATGATCTTGTTGTCGATACGCTGTTCGATGATGTGCGCTGACCAGCCTGCGGTTCGGGCAATCACGAACAGCGGTGTGAACATGGCTGTTGGAACACCCATCATGTGATAGGAGACGGCCGAGAACCAGTCCAGGTTTGCAAACATCTTTTTGGCATCCCACATGACGGACTCGATGCGGTCGGCGATGTCGTACATCTTGGTCGTGCCTTCTTTCTTGGACAGACGCAGAGCGACTTCCTTGATGACCTTGTTGCGTGGATCAGCGATGGTATAGACAGGGTGACCGAAACCGATCACCACTTCTTTGTTTTCTACACGCGCGCGGATGTCGGCTTCGGCCTCATCGGGATTCTCATAACGCTTCTGGACTTCGAAAGCCACCTCGTTGGCGCCGCCATGTTTGGGGCCGCGCAAGGCACCGATACCGCCAGCGATGGCAGAGTACATGTCTGAGCCCGTGCCTGCAACAACGCGACAGGTAAAGGTCGAGGCGTTGAACTCGTGCTCTGCGTAAAGAATCAGCGAGGTGTGCATGGCACGCACCCAGTCAGCGTTTGGCTTGGTACCATGCAGCAAGTGCAGGAAATGACCGCCAATTGTGTCGTCATCGGTCTGGACGTCAATGATGCGACCGTTGTGGCTGTAGTGATACCAGTAGAGCAGGGCCGAACCAAGGTTGGCCATCAAGCGGTCAGCAATGTCACGTGCGCCGGGGATATTATGGTCTTCTTTTTCGGGCAACATGCAGCCTAGTGCCGAAGCGGCTGTGCGCATGACGTCCATTGGATGGCTGGCGGCAGGCAGTGACTCGAGCACGGTTTGTAGTTGCGCAGGCAGGCCACGCAAGGCCTTGAGTTTTGCTTTGTAGGCTGCGAGCTCAGCCTTGTTTGGCAGTTTGCCATGGATCAGGAGGTGGGCGACTTCTTCGAATTCGCTGACATCAGCCAGATCGAGAATATCGTAACCACGATAGTTCAGGTCGTTACCGCTGCGACCAACGGTACACAGCGCGGTGTTGCCGGCGGTCACGCCTGACAGAGCAACCGATTTTTTCGCTTTGAATACAGGCGCCGCAGCTTGCTCTGCAGGCGCTGCAGCAGGTGCTGATTTAGCAGGAGCAGCTTTTTTTGCCGCGACTTTTTTGCTTGTAGACATGTTGATTCTCCTTGTTTTGTTCTTTATTTCGACTTGTTTTCAGCAAACAATTTGTCGAGCGCGCCTTCAAAGGCGTGATAGTTGATTCGGTCGTAGAGTTCTTCACGCGTCTGCATCAGACCCACTAAATTTTTCTGTGTGCCGTCGCGACGCACGGCTTCGTAAATGGTCTCGGCAGCTTTGTTCATTGCGCGGAATGCAGACAAAGGATAGAGCACCATGCCGACATTGACTGAGCGTAACTCTTCGAGAGTGAACAGTGGCGTCTGGCCGAACTCGGTGATGTTGGCGAGCACAGGGACTTTGACGGCTTTGACGAATTTGTCAAAAGTTGCGAGGTCATAAGCTGCTTCAGCAAAAATCGCATCAGCACCCGCCTCGACGCAAGCCAGTGAGCGCTCGATTGCAGCGTCCACACCTTGCGCGGCGATGGCATCGGTGCGTGCGATCAGATAAAAACTCGAATCAGTGCGTGCGTCCGCGGCTGCCTTGACGCGATCGGCCATTTCTTCGGTTGAAACGATTTCTTTACCTGGACGGTGGCCGCAACGCTTGGCGCCGACCTGATCTTCGATGTGGCAACCGGCAGCGCCAAATTTGATCAAGCTTTTGATTGTGCGTGCAATATTGAAGGCAGAGGGGCCAAAACCTGTGTCGATATCGACAATCAGTGGCGTGTCACATACGTCGGTGATGCGACGTACATCGGTTAGTACATCGTCAAGTGTGTTGATACCCAAATCCGGCAGGCCGAGTGAGCCGGCAGCGACACCGCCACCAGAAAGATAAATGGCATTGAAGCCTGCGCGCTTGGCAAGCAATGCGTGATTGGCATTGATCGTGCCAATAATTTGAAGAGGTTTTTCCGCCGCGAGTGCTGCGCGAAAACGTTGACCAGCCGTTGCTTGATTCGACATGCCTGACTCCAGAACAATTAATTATTGTTAAAAAAATGGGCCCATCGTTGGGCCCATTCCTTGTCTACTTTATTTCAACAGGTGCGCAACACCATCACGCTCTTCGAGTAACTCTTTGAGTGTGAGGTCCATGCGCTCGCGTGAAAACGCGTCAATCTCGAGGCCTGTTACGCGCTTGTACTCACCGCCTTCGCAGGTCACTGGCACGCCATACATGATGCCTTCAGGAATGCCGTAGCTGCCGTCGGAGGGAACGCCCATGGTGACCCATTTGCCGTTTGTACCGAGGACCCAGTCACGGATGTGGTCGATCGCGGCATTGGCTGCAGAAGCGGCCGAGGACAAGCCACGCGCCTCAATGATTGCTGCGCCGCGCTTGCCAACTGTTGGCAGGAATACTTCGCGATTCCAGACGTCGTCGTTGATCAGTTTCGCTACGCTTTCGCCACCGATGGTCGCAAAGCGGTAATCAGCGTACATGGTGGGGGAGTGATTGCCCCAGACAGCCATTTTCTGGATATCAGCAACAGGCTTGCCCATTTTGGTGGCGAGCTGTGACAACGCACGGTTATGGTCCAGACGCAACATGGCGGTGAAGTTTTTCGCTGGCAGATCAGGGGCTGAATTCATCGCAATGTATGCGTTGGTATTTGCCGGGTTGCCTACAACCAGCACTTTGACATTGCGGCTAGCGACATCGTTCAGAGCCTTGCCCTGTGCGGTGAAAATTTGGCCATTCACAGACAGCAACTCGGCACGCTCCATGCCTGGGCCGCGTGGACGCGAACCAACCAGCAATGCAACGTCCGCGTCTTTGAATGCCTCGCGTGGATCGCTGTGTGCGCTCATTGATTGCAGCAGGGGGAATGCGCAATCGTCGAGTTCCATCATGACACCTTTGAGCGCTTTTTGTGCTTTTTCGTCAGGGATCTCGAGCAGTTGCAAAATCACGGGCTGATCTTTACCGAGCATTTCGCCCGAAGCAATACGAAACAGCAGGGCGTAACCGATCTGACCTGCTGCACCGGTGACAGCAACTCGCATGGCGGGTTTTGACATAACAATCTCCGAAAGGACTGATTTAAAAGTTCAAACTTCAAGTTTAGCGTTTTTGACCCGCACGACCTGTAAAAAACACTAAATCGGTCGGGTAAGGATTCCGAACGGGATGCTAGTGCAAATATTGCGTTGCGTCAATCAATCTTATATCTTATATAAGACATAAGAGCTGTGGACTTGTGGGCCTAGCTGTGTAACAATGCTGTTATGAATTCATCCCTCATCCGACAACATGACTGACACTTCACAGCCTGGCGCCCAAGCAGCTCCCCGCAGTGTCGGTCTGGCTGCATTTAGTCCGCTTTATCAGCAGATCAAGGCACTGTTGTTGCAGTCGCTTGATCAGGGACAGTGGAAACCCGGCGAAGCCATCCCGAGTGAGCTTGAGCTTGCCGCCCGCTTTCAGGTCAGTCAGGGCACAGTGCGCAAAGCGGTCGACGAGCTCGCGGCAGAGCATTTGCTGATGCGCCGACAGGGTAAAGGTACCTTCGTCTCTACGCACCATGAGGCGCGTGTGCGGTTCCGTTTTTTGCGACTGGCTCCAAACGAGGGTGAGCCCCAGCCCGCCGAGAGCAGTATTCTGGATTGTCGTCGCGTCCGGGCCAATGCTGAGGTCGCACGTAGCCTGGAGCTGAAATCAGGAGATCCCGTTGTTGCCATACGCAGGCTGATTTCCTTTTCCGGCGTTCCAACTGTGGTTGACGATATTTATTTACCGGGAGGTCTTTTCAAAGGACTGACCGCAGAATTATTGGGTGAGTATGTCGGGCCACTGTATGGTTTGTTTGAAACAGAATTTGGCGTGAGTATGGTGCGGGCCGAAGAAAAGCTTCGCGCGGTCTTGGCCGATACGGAAATAACAGACCTGTTGAAGGTCACCCCTGCAACGCCTTTGCTGCGTGCCGACCGGATTTCTTACACCTACGCCGACCGTCCGGTAGAATTGCGTACGGGTTACTACCTAACTGATCAGTATTATTATCGTAATAGTTTGAATTAATTGAGTTTTTTTAGTTTTTGTGTTTTCTGGAAGTTAAGCTTTCGTTAAGGTTTTTAGTCGATTTGAAGCAAAGCTTCTTATAGGCGAAAATATAGTGTTTATCCCTAGTTCATCGTTGTTTTTTCGAGGTCGTTATGTCTGACACAGCCCCAAAGCCGCGTCCTCAGTTTCGCAACATCAGTCCAGTTGACTTGATGAATTACCGTCTGCCTATGGCCGGTAAGGTGTCAATTTTGCACCGCGTTAGTGGCGCTTTGCTTTTTCTTTGCCTGCCTTTACTTATCGCTCTATTTGCAATGAGTTTTGTTTCGGAATCCGGCTTTAACGCCATGTCCACAGTTGCGGGCAATCCGATCGTCAAACTTATACTGCTGGTTTTGATCTGGGGTTACCTGCATCATTTCTGTGCTGGCATCCGTTACCTTGTACTGGATTTGCACATTGGTATGGACAAAGAGTCCGCAGCCAAAAGCGCAAGCATGGTGCTAGGTGTGAGCCTGGCGCTGACGCTTGTCTTCGGTCTTAAATTGTTCGGAGTGTGGTGATGACACCTGTTGAAAAAATTGGTCCCAAGCGTCTGGTCGTAGGCGCTCATTACGGAACGCTGGACTTCATCGCCCAGCGTGTCACAGCCATCATTATGGCTGTCTACACTTTGGTACTTCTGGTTGGCATTCTGACGATGTCGGGCTTTACCTATGCTGGCTGGAAAAACCTGTTCACGTTTACCTGTTTCATGCTGCCTGTTGGTCAGATCCTGGCGACGCTCGCCATCATTTCTTTGGCCTGGCATGCATGGATCGGTGTGCGCGACATCTGGATGGACTACGTCAAGCCGGTTGGTCTGCGTTTGTTTTTAATGGTTCTGACCATCTTGTGGCTGGTTGGTTCGATTGTGTACTTCGTGCACACTCTCTGGAGAGTCTAAGCCATGGCTGAGATTAAATCATCATTGCCACGTCGCAAGTTTGATGTGGTGGTTGTAGGTGCCGGCGGTGCCGGCATGCGTTGCTCATTACAACTCGCCAATGCGGGTTTGAATGTTGCGGTGCTGTCCAAAGTATTTCCTACCCGTTCGCACACTGTTGCTGCCCAGGGGGGTATTGGTGCGTCACTCGGAAATATGAGCGAGGATAACTGGTACTGGCACATGTATGACACCGTCAAGGGGTCAGACTGGTTAGGTGATCAGGATTCGATCGAGTTTATGTGTCGCGAGGCACCAAGCGCGGTGTATGAGCTCGAGCACTTCGGCATGCCTTTTGACCGTAACCCTGATGGCACGATTTATCAGCGTCCATTCGGTGGCCACACTGCAAACTTTGGCGAAAAACCAGTGCAACGCGCCTGTGCCGCAGCAGACCGTACCGGTCATGCTTTGTTGCACACCCTCTATCAGCGCAACGTTGCATCACGCACACAGTTTTTCGTTGAGTGGATGGCGCTTGATCTGATTCGCGATGAGGACGGTGACGTCGTGGGCGTGACAGCGCTCGAGATGGAAACCGGCGAAATGTATATTTTCGAGGCCAAAACAACGGTGCTCGCAACCGGTGGTGCTGGCCGTATCTGGGCTGCATCGACCAACGCCTTTATCAATACAGGTGACGGTATGGGTATGGCTGCTCGCGCGGGCATCCCCATGCAGGACATGGAGTTCTGGCAGTTTCACCCCACTGGCGTGGCCGGTGCAGGTGTGCTGATTACCGAAGGCGTTCGTGGCGAAGGCGGGATCTTGCTGAACAAGGATGGCGAGCGCTTCATGGAGCGCTATGCACCCACACTGAAAGACCTTGCACCGCGTGACTTTATCTCTCGCTGCATGGACCAGGAAATTAAAGAAGGTCGTGGTTGTGGTCCTAACGGTGATTATGTTCATCTGAAGCTCGATCACCTCGGTGCCGACGTGATTAACAAGCGTTTGCCCTCGATTCTCGAAATCGGGCATAAGTTCGCAAACGTTGATGCAACCAAAGAGCCTATCCCTGTTGTACCCACCATCCACTATCAAATGGGCGGTATCCCGGCGAACGTCAACGGTCAGGTTGTGACCTGGGACGGTTCACAAGCCAAAGTCGTCAATGGTCTTTATGCGATTGGCGAATGCGCGGCTGTGTCGGTCCACGGTGCAAACCGTCTGGGTACGAATTCGCTGCTGGATCTGATTGTGTTTGGTCGCGCCTCTGGCAACCACATTGTTTCTGCTCACAAAGAGCACAAGCTGACACACAAGCCCTTGCCACAAGCTTCGGTTGATTATTCAATTGATCGTGTCAACAAGATCGAGTCGCGTACGACTGGCGAGAAAACACAGGCTGTCGGTAACGAAATCCGAAATGCGATGCAACAGCATTGCGGCGTATTCCGTACCATTGCGTCACTCGAAGAAGGCGTCAGGAAGATTGACGAATTGACCGCTAAAGTCGAACAAGTCGCTTTCCAAGACAAGTCCAAAGTCTTCAATACGGCGCGTATCGAGGCGCTTGAGTTGACCAACATGATCGAAGTTGCCCGCTCAACGATTCACTCGGCCGCTGCCCGCCGTGAAAGTCGTGGTGCACATGCACTCGATGATCACCCAACACGCGATGACGATAGCTGGATCAAGCACACGCTCTGGTACTCGAATGGCAACCGCCTCGACTACAAGCCTGTGCAAATGCAGCCGCTCACCGTTGAAAGCTTCCCGCCCAAGTCGCGGACCTTCTAAGTCAGGATATCTGGATACCCATCATGAGCACAAAACGCATCGTGAAGTTTGAAATTTATCGCTACGATCCTGATAAGGACGAGCGCCCCTACATGCAGAAACTTGATGTCGAGTTGCAGCCAACTGACAAGATGTTGCTTGACGCGCTGTTGCGCATCAAGCTTGACGTCGATGACAGTCTGGCTCTGCGCCGTTCATGTCGCGAAGGCGTGTGCGGTTCGGATGCAATGAACATCAATGGCAAAAACGGTTTGGCTTGCACCACCAACATGCTCGAGTTGACAGAGCCTGTGGTGTTGCGTCCCTTGCCTGGGCTGCCAGTCATTCGCGATCTGATCGTTGATATGACACAGTTCTTTAACCAGTATCACTCGATCAAGCCTTACCTGATCAATGACACCCAGCCGCCAGAGAAAGAGCGCCTGCAGTCACCGACTGCGCGCGAAGAACTCGATGGACTGTATGAGTGCATCCTGTGTGCTTGCTGCTCGACCTCCTGTCCATCTTTCTGGTGGAACCCCGACAAGTTTGTCGGTCCGGCTGGGTTGCTGCAGGCGTATCGCTTTATTGCCGATGATCGCGATCATGCAACCGAGGAGCGTCTCGATAATCTCGAAGATCCTTATCGTTTGTTCCGTTGCCACACCATCATGAATTGTGTCGATGTTTGCCCCAAGGGTCTGAATCCTTCCAAGGCGATCGGCAAAATCAAGGAAATGCTGGTTCGTCGTACGGTGTAAAGATATAGGGGCCGCCTGCACCAGGTACTTATCTGGTTTCAGGCGGTCTTCTTGATGTTTTAAGTAAAAAACCGATCAGTTCGGTGCGATAAGGCAGGAAATGGGAAAGCTGACAGATCTGGATCGAACAAGAATACGCTGGCGCGCCAGACGTGGCTTGCTTGAAAACGATTTGATCATCACCCGTTATCTTGACGCTTATGAGGCTGAGCTGACCGATGTGGAAGTAGGTGCGCTGACTCAGTTGTTTGAGATTGGTGATAATGAATTGCTGGATTTACTGTTGGCGAGAACCGAGCCCGAGGGCGCGCTTGACCGGCCTGCTGTGCACGAAGTGCTTAAAAACATTCGCGCACTTTGAATTTAACCGAAGGAATCATCGATGAAACTGTCCGATAAAAAAGCCACGCTATCGTTTTCAGACGGAAGCGCCTCTGTTGATTTCCCTGTGTACGACGGTACCGTCGGCCCTCAGGTTATCGATATCCGTAAGCTCTACGGCCAAACTGGAATGTTTACCTATGACCCAGGTTTTTTATCGACCGCGTCATGTTCATCGAGCATCACCTATATCGATGGCGACAAAGGCGAGTTGCTCTATCGCGGCTATCCTATTGAGCAGTTGGCCGTCAATTGCGACTTCATGGATATCTGCTATCTGATCCTCAATGGCGATCTGCCAAATGGCGAGCAGAAAAAAGAATTTGATGATCTGGTGACTCATCACACCATGGTCAACGAGCAGATGCAGTTTTTCCTGCGTGGTTTCCGCCGCGATGCGCACCCGATGGCTGTGTTGACGGGACTGGTTGGAGCGATGTCGGCTTTCTATCACGACTCCAACGATATTACCAATCCTCATCACCGTCACGTTTCTGCAATCCGTCTGATTGCAAAAATGCCGACTCTGGTCGCAATGGCTTATAAGTACTCCCAGGGCCAGCCTTACATTTACCCCCAGAACAATCTGTCCTACACCGGTAATTTCTTGCGCATGATGTTCGCAACGCCTTGCGAAGAGTATGTTGTGAATCCGGTTGTTGAACGCGCCCTTGATCGCATTTTCATCCTGCATGCAGATCACGAGCAAAATGCTTCGACTTCTACCGTGCGTCTTTGCGGTTCCTCTGGCACAAACCCGTTCGCAGCGATTGCCGCAGGTGTGGCTTGTTTGTGGGGTCCTGCACACGGTGGTGCTAACGAAGCATGCTTGCAGATGCTTGAGGATTTGCAAGCAAAAGGCGGTATGGCTGTTGTTGCTGAATTTATGGAACAGGTCAAAGACAAAAACTCTGGTGTTCGTCTGATGGGTTTTGGCCATCGCGTCTACAAAAACTACGACCCGCGTGCGAAGCTGATGCAGCAGACTTGTAAAGAAGTTTTGGCTGCCTTGGGTCTGGAAAACGATCCGTTGTTCAAACTCGCGATGGAAGTCGAGCGTATTGCGCTCGAGGATCCGTATTTCGTTGAGCGCAAACTCTATCCTAACGTCGACTTCTACTCCGGTATTGTTCAGCGTGCGATTGGTGTCCCAACCGCGCTGTTCACCGCGATTTTTGCTCTGGCTCGTACTGTGGGCTGGATTGCGCAGTGGAATGAAATGATTTCTGATCCAGAGTACAAGATTGGCCGTCCACGCCAGTTGTTCGAAGGCTCGGTTGCGCGCGATGTGCCTGCACGTAAAAAGTAAACCTCACCTGGTTTCAGGCGCTATAGGCGCTTGAAGCTGAGTTGGAAACAAAAAGGTCATCCTTAAAATTTAGGATGACCTTTTTGTTTGGTGTCGACGACTACTGCGAGTAAGAACAAAGTTAAGGTGCTTTAAACCGTACGAGCCAGGTCGTACGGTTTAAAGAATCAACGCTTTTCTGACTCCATCTGCGCATTCACAACGGCCAGCGCAGTCATATTCACGACTCGACGAACCGTCGCGCTTGTCGTCAGGATGTGAACAGGACGTGCTGCACCCAACAGTACCGGACCCATTGCAATCCCGTGGCTGCCTGTCATTTTCAACAGGTTATAGGTGACGTTGCCGGTATCGAGGTTTGGTGTGATCAGCAGGTTTGCAGAACCCTTGAGTGTGCTGTCTGGATAGCTCGCCATACGAATGCTTTCTGACAAGGCTGAGTCAGCATGCATCTCGCCATCGACCTCAAGACCAGGTGAGCGTTCCGAGATCATCGCGCGGGCTTTTGCCATTTTGCGTGAAGAGTCTGTCGGACGGCTACCGAAATTCGAGTGCGAAACCAGTGCGACTTTTGGCACGATGCCAAAGCGGCGAACTTCCTGCGCGGCCTGGATGGTCATGTCTGCGACTTGCTCAGAGGTCGGGTCTTCGTTGACGTGCGTGTCGCAAATAAACAGTGTCTGGTCTGGCAGCATCAATACATTCATTGCTGCGAAGGTCGAAGCACCGTCTTTAAGTCCGATGACATCTTCGACGTACTTAAGTTGGTTATCAAAACGGCTACTCATGCCGCAAAGCAGCGCGTCACCATCGCCACGCTTGAGCAGCAGCACGCCTATCAGGGTATTGTGCTTGCGGACCATTGCTTTGGCAATCGCTGGCGTCACACCATCACGGCCTTTGAGGCGGTAGTATTCGGTCCAGGCCTCGGTAAAGCGCTCGTCGTTTTCGGGATCAACGATCTGAATGTTGCGGCCTGCCTCCAGACGTAGCCCCATTTTCTTGATGCGCATTTCGATCACGGAAGGACGGCCAATCAGGATCGGGTGGGCAATCTTTTCATCGGTTGCGGTTTGTGCGGCACGAAGTACGCGCTCGTCTTCCCCGTCAGCATAGATTACGCGTTTGGGGGCGCGTTTTGCTTGTGAGAAAAGCGGACTCATTAGTTGGCCTGAGTGATACACCATCGCTTGAAGTTTTTCACGGTAGGCATCCATGTCCTTGATTGGACGGCGTGCAACGCCAGACTCTGCCGCGGCTTGTGCAACGGCGGGGGCGATCATGGTGATCAGGCGTGGATCAAACGGTTTAGGAATAATGTAATCAGGTCCGAAGGTCAGGTCCTGACCTGCGTAGGCTTGTGCGACTTCATCGCTTTGCTCGGCTTCTGTGAGCTCTGCAATCGCTTTGACGCAAGCGAGTTTCATTTCTTCGGTGATGCGGCTTGCGCCACAGTCCAGTGCACCACGGAAAATGAAGGGGAAACACAAAACGTTGTTGACTTGATTCGGATAGTCCGAGCGGCCTGTTGCAATAATGCAGTCAGGGCGCGCGGCTTTGGCGATCTCGGGACGAATTTCTGGCTCTGGATTGGCCAGTGCCAGAATCAGTGGCTGTGTGCCCATGCTCTTGACCATTTCAGCGTTGACAACGCCGGCGGCCGAGCAACCCAGAAATACGTCTGCACCGACCATGGCTTCGGTCAGTGTGCGAAGGTTTGTTTGTTGCGCGTAACGCAGTTTGTTAGGCTCCATATTGGCATCACGGCCTTCATAGATGACGCCACGCGAATCACAGACATAAATATTTTTCTTGGCAATCCCAAGGTGTACCAGCAAGTCCAGACAGGCAATTGCCGCAGCGCCAGCTCCGGATACGACCAGTTTGACCTGATCCATTTTTTTACCAACGACTTTCAGGCCGTTAAGAATAGCCGCGGAGGAAATAATCGCTGTGCCATGCTGATCATCATGAAAGACTGGGATTTTCATGCGCTCTTTGAGCTTGGTTTCGATATAGAAGCACTCGGGTGCCTTGATGTCTTCGAGGTTGATGCCACCCAAGGTTGGTTCTAGCGCAGCGATGATATCGACCAGTTTGTCGGGATCTGTTTCATCGAGTTCGATGTCAAACACATCAATGCCGGCGAATTTTTTAAACAGGCAGCCTTTGCCTTCCATGACGGGTTTGGCCGCCAGAGGTCCGATGTTACCCAGACCAAGAACCGCGGTGCCATTTGTAATGACACCGACCAGGTTCGAGCGCGAGGTGTATTTCGCGGCAGCCTCATCACCCTCGGCATGAATCGCCATGCAGGCGTGCGCCACACCGGGCGAGTAAGCCAGAGATAAATCATCCTGATTGGCCAGAGGTTTAGTAGGGGTGACTGATATTTTCCCTGGGGTAGGGTAGGCGTGGTAGTCAAGGGCCAGTTTTACGAGATTTTCGTCCATGAGCAGCTTATCTAACCTTTAGTTGAAAGTTTTACGTAAGCTTACAGGCAAGTTCAACTGAATACATCTAGTTTCTGATTGTTTTGATCGTGCGGTGCAACAAGAGAAAATTAACAAAATCAACACATACTGAAGTGTTATTGAGACAAATTCAAGAAAAGATAGGGTTCCTGTAAGCATAAGGGTTATACTTCGGTGCCGGCTTTTAAGGCGCATTTAAACTGCCTTCTGCCACGCTATCCGCAAACCGGTTTGGCCGATTAAGCGGAAGGTATTCCTGCATCGCAACGGGTGAAGCACTCGACAAGGTGAAGCGACAATATGTCATCAGAAATTGAATCATTAGAAAATTCGTACCTGTTTGGGGGCAATGCGCCCTACGTAGAAGAACTCTACGAGTCCTATCTGGATAATCCAGGCTCGGTGCCCGACAACTGGCGTAATTATTTCGACCAGTTGCAAAATGTGCCCGCCACCGATGGCCAGGAAGCCACCCGCGATCAGGCGCATGCGCCGATTGTCGAGTCCTTCGCCCAGCGTGCTAAAGCCAACGCTTTTGTCTCTCGGGGCCAGGAACCTGATCTGGCTGTTGCCTCAAAGCAGGTTCATGTTCAATCACTGATTGCAGCTTATCGCACACTCGGTTCACGCTGGGCAGATCTCGATCCGCTCAAGCGCCAGGACCGTCCACCTATCCCTGAACTAGATCCCGCTTTTTACGGTCTGACCGAAGCCGATCTGGATCAGGTTTTTTCAGCATCGAACACCTATTTCACCAAGTCCGATACGATGACGCTGCGCGACATCCTGAAAGCCTTGCGCGATACGTACTGCCGCTCTATCGGCGCCGAATTCATGTACATGTCTGATCCTGCTCACAAGCGCTGGATCCAGGAGCGTCTTGAGTCAACGCTGTCAGCACCAGCAGTCACGCCAGAACACAAGCGTCACCTGCTGCAACAGCTCACCGAGGCCGAAGGCCTTGAGCGCTATCTCCATACGAAGTACGTTGGTCAAAAACGTTTCTCCCTTGAGGGCGGTGACAGCTTTATCGCTTCGATGGACGAGTTGGTGAATCACGCTGGTGACTCGGGTATTCAGGAAATCGTGGTGGGCATGGCTCACCGTGGTCGTCTGAACATGCTGGTCAACATCATGGGCAAAATGCCTGGTGACCTGTTTGCAGAATTCGAAGGCCATCACGCTGAAGGTCTTTCCGATGGTGACGTTAAATACCACAACGGTTTTTCCAGCGATCTCTCGACCCGTGGTGGTCCAGTGCACTTGTCGCTCGCGTTTAACCCTTCGCACTTAGAGATCGTCAACCCTGTTGTTGAAGGTAGTGTGCGTGCGCGTCAGGAGCGCCGCGGTGCGGATGGTTTCAAACAAGTCTTACCTGTTCTTGTACATGGCGACTCGGCCTATGCTGGTCAGGGCGTTGTGATGGAAACCCTTAACCTGGCCATGACGCGCGGCTACGGCACCGGCGGTACGGTCCATCTGGTCATCAACAACCAGATCGGTTTCACCACCTCGGACCCACGTGACGTGCGCTCGACGACCTACTGTACCGACGTTTCGAAAATGATCGAAGCGCCTGTATTCCATGTCAATGGTGACGATCCTGAGGCGGTCGTGTTCGCAACACGTCTGGCGCTTGATTTCCGTATGCAGTTTGGACGTGACTCGGTGGTGGATATCGTTTGTTTCCGTAAACTCGGACATAACGAGCAGGACACCCCGGCTCTGACACAACCTCTGATGTATAAGCGCATTGGTGCCCATCCCGGCACGCGCAAATATTACGCTGACAAACTGACAGCACAGGGTGTACTCAAGGAAGGTGACGGCGATCAGCTCGTCAAAGACTATCGCCAGTACATGGAAGACGGTCGTCGTACCATCGAGCCAGTGCTGACCAATTACAAAAATAAGTTTGCGGTGGACTGGACCCCTTATCTGGGAGCCAAATGGACCGATCAGGCTGATACAGCTGTGCCGCTGGCAGAACTCAAGCGTCTGGGTGAGCGCATCACCCGGATACCTGAAGGCTTCACACCACATTCACTGGTGACCAAGTTATTGAACGACCGCCGTGCCATGGCACGTGGCGAGATGAATCTGGACTGGGGTATGGGCGAGCATCTCGCGTTTGCATCCCTAGTTGCCTCAGGTTATACAGTGCGCATTACCGGTCAGGATTCAGGACGAGGTACCTTTACCCATCGCCACGCTGTGTTGCACGACCAGAATCGCGAGCGCTGGAATGATGGCACCTACATTCCCCTGCAAAATGCAGCCGATGGTCAGGCACCTTTCACGGTGATTGACTCGGTCCTGTCAGAAGAAGCTGTTCTTGGTTTTGAGTATGGCTATGCCTGCACAGAGCCCAATACCCTCACAATCTGGGAAGCCCAGTTTGGCGATTTCGTCAACGGTGCGCAGGTTGTGATCGACCAGTTTATCGTGTCAGGCGAAGCGAAATGGGGTCGTCAGTGCGGTCTGACTCTGATGCTGCCTCACGGCTACGAAGGCCAGGGTCCCGAGCATTCTTCAGCCCGTATCGAGCGGTTCCTGCAATTGTGTGCAGACAATAACATTCAGGTTGTCCAGCCCACTAGCGCTGCGCAGATTTTCCATCTGTTGCGTCGCCAGATGATCCGCCAGTTCCGCAAGCCTCTGGTTATTTTCACGCCAAAATCATTGTTGCGTAATAAAGATGCTGGTTCGCCACTGAAAGATCTGTCCAGCGGTCGTTTCAGTTCGATCATTGGCGAAGTCGATGACAAGATCAAGGCCGCCTCAGTCAAGCGCGTACTGGCTTGCTCGGGCAAGGTTTACTACGATCTCGTGAATGGTCGTCGTGAGCGTGGCGCAGATAATGTTGCGATTGTTCGCGTTGAGCAACTCTATCCCTTTGCACACAAGACGTTTGAGTCCGAATTGCGTAAGTATCCCAACGCAACGGAAGTCATCTGGGTGCAGGATGAACCGCAAAACCAGGGGCCGTGGTTCTATGTGCAGCATCACCTGTACGAGAATATGTCCTCGGGTCAGAAATTGGGTTACTCCGGACGTCCTGCCTCGGCATCGCCTGCAGTAGGGTATCTGGCTAAACATCAGGAACAGCAAAAAGCACTGGTCGAGCAAGCGTTCGGCATATTCAAATCTTTTGTGCTGACTAAATAAGCCCAACCTAATCGAACAAATTCGTACTACTTAAAAGAGTACTTTAAAAATACGGAAAAAATTATGGCTATCACCGACGTTGTTGTTCCCCAATTGTCAGAGTCAGTATCCGAAGCGACCTTGCTCACCTGGAAGAAAAAACCAGGCGAAGCCATCCAGGCCGATGAGATCCTGATCGAAGTCGAAACAGATAAAGTCGTCCTTGAAGTTCCCGCACCTTCCGCTGGCGTATTGAAAGAAATCGTTGAGGCAGATGGCAGTATGGTCACCTCAGGTCAGGTCATCGCACGTATTGATACTGCGGCCACTGCCGCAGCGGCTGCTCCGGCAGCGGCTGCTCCGGCAGCGGCTGCATCAGCTCCCGTAGCAGCTGCTCCAGTGGCTGCCGCACCGGCACCTGCTGCAAAAGCCGCAGCCGGCGCGATTGCCTCGCCCGCTGCCTCAAAAATCCTCGCTGATAAAGGCGTTTCTGCTGCAACCGTAGCAGGTACGGGTCGCGATGGCCGTATTACCAAGGGCGATGCCCTGGGTGCTTCTGCCGCTCCAGTCGCCGCACCTGCGAAAGCTGCTGCAGCGCCTGCACCGATGACTCAGTCACTTGACGGTCGCCCAGAGCAACGCGTGCCTATGAGCAGACTGCGTGCCCGTATCGCTGAGCGTTTGTTGCAATCGCAGCAGGACAATGCAATTCTGACCACCTTTAACGAAGTCAACATGCAAGGCGTGATCGACTTGCGCAACCTTTACAAAGACAAATTCGAAAAGGAACACGGCGTCAAGCTCGGTTTCATGTCTTTCTTTGTCAAAGCCGCTGTTGCTGCGCTCAAACGTTACCCGTTGCTGAATGCTTCGGTTGATGGCAAAGACATTATCTATCACGGCTATTTTGATATTGGTATTGCTGTGGGAAGCCCACGTGGCTTGGTTGTGCCAATCCTGCGCAATGCTGACCAGATGTCCATCGCTGAAATCGAAAAAACTATTGCTGATTTTGGCAAACGCGCCGCCGAAGGCAAGCTCGGCATCGAAGAAATGACTGGTGGTACGTTCTCGATTTCCAATGGTGGAGTGTTTGGTTCGATGCTCTCGACACCAATTATCAACCCACCCCAGTCAGCGATTCTGGGCGTTCATGCAACCAAAGACCGTGCTGTGGTTGAAAAAGGCCAGATCGTTATTCGTCCGATCAACTACCTCGCCATGTCCTATGACCACCGCATTATCGATGGTCGTGAAGCTGTACTGGGTCTGGTTGCAATGAAAGAAGCGCTCGAAGATCCACAGCGTTTGTTGCTCGAAATCTAAGCCGGGATATCCATGTCTAATCAATTTGATGTTGTTGTGATCGGTGCGGGCCCTGGCGGCTACATCGCCGCTATTCGCGCCGCCCAGTTGGGTATGTCTGTTGCGTGTATCGATGCCTGGCAAAATGGCCAGGGTGGTCCGGCACCTGGCGGTACTTGCACAAACGTTGGATGTATTCCTTCGAAAGCCTTGCTTCAATCCTCGGAGCATTTTGACCAGGCCAATCACCACTTTGCTGAACACGGCATTGAGGTTAAAGGTGTTTCGCTCAAGCTTGACACCATGATCGGTCGCAAAAACGCTGTCGTCAAACAAAATAACGACGGTATTTTGTACTTGTTCAAAAAGAACAAGATTACGTTCTTTCATGGCAAGGGTTCGTTTGCCGGTCAGGTTGAGGGCGGCTATGCCATCAAGGTCACCGGAACGACCGAAGCTGAAATGGTTGCCAGGCATGTTGTGATCGCGACGGGTTCGTCAGCGCGCGAGTTGCCTGGTTTGCCCTTTGATGAACAGCAAATCCTGTCCAATGATGGTGCCCTGAATATCGCTGCTGTGCCTAAAAAACTCGGTGTGATCGGTGCGGGCGTGATTGGTCTTGAGATGGGTAGTGTCTGGCGTCGTCTGGGTGCAGAAGTAACGGTGCTTGAAGCAATGCCTGAGTTTCTGGCTGCTGTGGATACACAGGTCGCTAAAGAAGCACTCAAGCAATTCACCAAGCAGGGTCTGTCCATCAATATGGGCGTCAAGATTGGCGAAATCAAAACAACGGCTAAACAGGTCACCATTCCTTATACCGATGCAAAAGGTGCCGAGCAAAAACTGGTCGTCGATAAGCTGATCGTCTCGATCGGTCGTGTGCCTTACACCGGTGGACTCAATGCTGAATCCGTTGGTCTGGCTGTGGATGAGCGTGGTTTTGTAGTAGTGGATGGCGACTGTAAAACCAACCTGCCTAACGTCTGGGCTGTCGGTGATGTGGTGCGTGGTCCGGCGCTCGCACACAAGGCCGAAGAAGAAGGTGTCGCCGTCGCCGAGCGTATCGCTGGTCAGCATGGCCATGTCAATTTCGACACCATTCCCTGGGTGATTTATACCTCGCCAGAGATTGCCTGGGTCGGCAAGACCGAGCAGCAATTAAAGGCCGCTGGACACGCCTTCAAGTCAGGTAGCTTTCCGTTCCTGGCCAATGGTCGTGCCCGCGCTTTGGGTGATACCACCGGGTTTGTAAAAATCCTTGCTGATGAAGCAACTGACGAAGTGCTTGGTGTCCATATTATTGGCCCCATGGCCTCAGAGTTGATCGCCGAGGCCGTCACCATTATGGAATTCCGCGGTGCGGCCGAGGACATCGCCCGTATCTGCCATGCGCATCCAACGCTGTCAGAGTCCATGAAAGAAGCTGCCCTGGCAGTTGATAAGCGCACACTGAATTTCTAATTCTGTTTGTACTTCCTTTAAATGGTCTGAACATCTCCTGATTTGTTCAGACCATTTTTCATATTTCTTGATCAAAAGTTTGGCGTTATGAACGTTCTTGAGTATTACGAGCAAACATTGGCTGAGCGTGGCTACAAGCCTGACCACTCGCAACGTACGGCGATTGAGCGTTTGCAACGTTATTTCGATGAGTGGATCGCCTTTAAGGGCGATCGTTCTAATGCTGTCAAACGCTTGCTCAAGCGTCCTGCCGTTCCTAAGGGTGTTTATTTGTGGGGTGGTGTTGGACGTGGCAAGAGTTTTCTTATGGATGCTTTTTATGCGACCGTGCCGGTTACGCGTAAAACCAGGCTGCATTTCCATGAATTCATGCGCAGTGTCCATCGTCAGCTCGATGAAGTCAAAGGCATGCAGGATCCACTTGATGAGGTTGCTAAACGTCTGGCCAAGCGTTATCGCCTGATCTGTTTTGATGAGTTTCACGTCTCCGACGTGGCCGATGCGATGATTCTTTATCGTTTGTTACTCAAACTTTTCGAACATGGCACCTCTTTTGTCATGACGTCCAACTACGAGCCATCCTTGCTATACCCCGATGGTTTGCATCGGGATCGTATTCTGCCTGCTATTGAGTTGATCAAGAGCCGCATGGATGTATTGAATGTGGATGCGGGTGTAGATTATCGTCGCCGTGCGCTTGAACAGGTTAAGTGCTATCACACACCTATTAGCCCTGAGACTGAGCGCGCGCTTGAGCTTGCCTTTGAGCAATTGTCCGACACAGCGCCCCAGGATCCGGTACTGCATATCGAACATCGCGAAATCCTCGCAAAAAAACGTGCGGGTAGTGTGGTTTGGCTCGACTTTGCCACATTGTGTGGTGGCCCTCGTTCACAAAACGATTACCTTGAGCTCGCTAGTCGTTTTCATGCGGTGATTCTGTCTGAGGTCCCCGTAATGGGACCTCGCCAGGCCTCGGAGGCCAGACGGTTTACCTGGCTGATCGATGTTTTTTACGACCACAAGGTCAAACTCATTATGTCTGCAGCCTGTGAGCCAGAGGATATCTACACCACAGGCCCGATGTCGGGTGAATTTCATCGTACAGTTTCCCGTATTCTTGAGATGCAATCAAAAGAGTATCTCGAGAGTGAAAGACGTGACACCGTTGATTTATAAATTTCGCAGTGCGTTTATAAATTTCGCAGTGTGTTTGCGCTTTAGTTGCCGCGCGTTTGATTGTTTTTTTGCAGTTCAATATTTTTGACTGGTTCTGACTATGAATACCTCGGTATCAAAACCCAATGCAACCAATACCCGTGTGCTGACAGGAATCACGACCTCAGGTACACCGCATCTTGGTAATTACGTTGGTGCGATTCGTCCGGCCATTGAGGCGAGTCAGAGACCTGATGTTGATGCCTTCTTTTTTCTGGCTGACTATCATGCGCTGATCAAGTGCGAGGATCCTGATCGCATTGCACGTTCAAGACTAGAGATTGCAGCGACCTGGCTTGCAGGTGGACTGGATGCCAATCGTGTGACGTTCTATCGTCAATCGGATGTACCCGAGATCCCAGAGCTTAGCTGGATGCTGACTTGTGTGACTGCTAAAGGTTTGATGAATCGTGCGCACGCCTATAAAGCCTCTGTAGATCAGAATCTGGCTAAAGGTGTTGAAGAAGACGATGGCATCAATATGGGTTTGTTTTCGTACCCTATTCTGATGGCTGCAGATATTTTGATGTTTAACGCTCATAAAGTACCCGTTGGCCGTGATCAGACCCAGCATCTGGAAATGGCGCGCGATATCGCTCAGCGTTTTAATCACCTGTTTGGTCGTGGCCACGATTTTTTTGTCTTGCCCGAGGCGGTGATTGCTGAGGATGTCGCGACTTTGCCCGGTCTGGATGGTCGCAAGATGTCCAAGAGCTACAACAACACGGTGCCTTTGTTTGAGGGAGGCCCAAAGGCCTTAAAGTCGGCCGTAGCAAAAATCGTGACTGATTCGCGAGGTCCGGGGCAAGCCAAAGATGCTGATGCCTCGCATTTGTATTTGATCTACAAAGCCTTTGCAAAGCCTGCAGAGGCTGCTGTGTTCCGCCAGGAGCTCATCGATGGTCTGGGGTGGGGTGATGCCAAGCAGCGGTTGTGTGAGCGCATAGAAGAGGAAATGGGCCCTTTACGCGCTCATTATGCTGATCTGATGGCTCATCCCGAGCGCATTGAGGAGATCCTGCAAGAAGGTGCACGTAAAGCCCGTGCGATTGCCACGCCGTTTATGAAAGAGCTTCGTCAGGCTGTGGGCTTACGCAATTTATCGACCCATACACCAGCCAAGTCTGGTAAAGCCGGCAAAGCTGCTGCCAAAGCCGCGCGTTATGTGAGCTTTCGTGACGAGGCAGGACAGTTCCGGTTTCGCCTGGTGAGTGCTGAGGGGATGGAGCTGTTTTGCTCAGTAGCTTTTGCTGACCCTAAGCAAGCAGGAGCGACGCTGAAAGGCTTGCAGGGCAGACTTGCACAGGACGTTGTCGTGCTTGTGGGTGAGACTTCGTTTGAAATCGTGCTTGACGGTCAGAAAGTTGCCGATGGCGTGGCCAGTCAATCTAACGCCGAAAGGGCTATGATCCTTGAGTCTTTAAGTGTCGCCATGCAGCCTGAGGTCTGATGACTGAGATACCAGCGGTCTAGCGCTCAGTAATCCTCATCGTCATCAGGCGTCACGATACGACTGTAGTCTAGTTCAATAAACTGCGTAGTGCTGTTTGGGTTAATCATGAGTCGCGTCATAAATGATCGACCATCTGCCAGACTGATATCAATGATATAGGCACCTGCTGACACATTGCTCAGGCGAAAAAATCCCTCCGTATTGCTGAGTGCCTCACGACTTTTCTCTGTATTTCTTCTGACCTGAACAGTCGCATTGGAAAAAACACGCGCTTGAGCATTGTCGACAACACGTCCCACCAATTCGATGGCGTCAATCGGTGCGGCATAAATAAAGCAAGCAATGCACGCAAGCCACCCGAGGCTTGGACGCCGTACCAGTATGTTGCTGTGTTGACTAAAGGGTGTCAGCACGGGATTACCAACCAACCAGTTTGCCATTCTTGTCCGACTGCTGGCTGGGAACTGCTTTGGCACCAAACGCCTGCGCTAATTTATGACTGATAGAGGTATTTTCAAAATAGCCTGAGAAATAATGCGCACCAGTCCCCTGTGCGCCGACAATCACATCATCTCCTGCATGTGGTGCGATTTCAACAGGGCCGCTGGTCTTGTTGGCACCCTTTTTAACATTACGTGTTGGCATATTACCCGTCATCAAAAGACCTTGTGGCTGACGCTGCGCATTCGGCAGGGCGGGTAACTCAAGCGTTTTACCGTCTTCCGTTTTGCGCGAGGCGGTCGGTTTTAAGGGTTGAAAATTTGTCAGGTAGGTCGTGCTGTAAGTAGGACGGCCGCCGTCCTCGATAATCAGTTTGATGGATGGGCTCGGGTCGTCGGGGAAACCATCTTTATTGCTATCCGCATACGTCGTAAAGGTCGCGTCGTTGAAGGTGCCGATAGCATCCTGCAAATCACACGGGCGATCAGCATCCTCTGGCGATCCTAGCGTCACCGGGTATTGACCATTGGTTGTCGAAAAACATTTCCCTGCTGCGGACTCAAGTGCTTCGGTGAGGGCTACGCCAATAATGGTTTGTGGTTGCGCGTGATCAGAGGTCGCGACCATCAGTGCTTTTTTATCATTCTCTAAACGTTTCATCGTTAAGCCAATGACCTGATCGAGTTCAATGACTTCAAATATTGAGCGGTCATACTCAAGGATATGCCCCATTTTGTCCGACTGTGATTGTTCGACGAGCAGCATCCAGCCACCATCTTCACGGGACTCTTTTGCTGTGAGCTGCTCCAGCACTGTGATGGCTTTATTCATCATTTCAGCTTTCATGGGGACATTCTGAAAACACTTGCTGATAGTCTCGCCACACTCTGTACCGAGTGGGGGTGCAATATTCAAACCAAGCGCACTATCTTCAGCGCCTTTACCGCGAATCGTTGCTGCACCCCGTGCGACTAGACGGTCGAGCACTCCGGGCAAATTGTCAGGTCCCAGGCCACTGGAGGTTTTACGAAATTCTCCAGAAAAAATGCCAAGTAATTTCTGATCATTTGGAGCATTTTTTAGTTCATCGAGATTGCGTACAACTTGATAGCCTTTGGAGGGGGCGATGTCTGCGATTAAATCCACATCCTTGCGGCCGCCGCTTGGGTATTGATAAAAACTGCGAAGTGCTGGATTTTTTTCACTCATCCAGTGTGCTGCGCCGCCACCCATCAAGACATCCAGAGGTTTTGATAACTCAGCCAGTGAGAGATAGCCTGTCTTTTTTAACGCTGTCTGATCGTCGTAATAACCAATCATTTGCTGCGCGATATTCGTGTAGTCGCGGCGTGAGCGGTTATGCGCCTGCAACGAAGCAGGTGTTGCGTCGACCAGAAAAGCGTCTGTGACGACTCCGATTTTCCAGCCATGCACACGCTTCATGTATTCAAAGATGGTCTCGATGCGTGGGTTGTCAACGGGATTTTCCGGCGTATTGTCTACGGAGACCTGCAAGCTGTTATTTGACATTTTCATGCCACTAATCAGGCTCGCCATGCCAGGAGCGGAGTCAGTGATGAGTGAGTCAAATGCGGTAGTGCGACTGATACCGTGCGTTGCCATCTTTTCCATGGCGAGTGGCTCGTTGGTACGACCTTCGGTCACGCCTTTGCCAACAATCCGCGCCGCAGTCCACATCGGTAGACCCACTCCATCACCCAGGAAAAACACCAGCTTTCTGGCCGCAGCTGGATCTTTAGGATTGGGTGCAGGTGCAACGTGATAATGGTTTTTAATTTTTCGCTCAAGCCCGTCAATCAGCACCGTCGCCTCGACAGCATAATGACCGGGTTGATCAAAGCTTAGGTTTCTGGCTGATGCACCGTAAAGCAGCTTGGAGGAGGGCGTTCCTGACTCAGCTCCTTCGCCTTGCTCAGCAAGGCGTCGGTTGAAAGTTTCGGTGATATTTGTTCCATTGACACTCAGGCTAATCAAGCGTGGTGACTCGCGAGCCGGAACCTGAGATTCGACCCTCAGATCGAAACGTTGGCCCGCAAAGAGTTCGGTCCCTGTAGGGGGGAGGACCCGCAGACCTGTTTCTTGTTCTGCATTAGCTGCCGCGGCACTGATGGATGCGGTGGATAAGGACAGAGCGGCGCACAGCACAGTCAGACGGAACAGGATTTTCATACGAAGTCACTCTAACAGACAGTTAATAGTCTTTTAACTGTAATGGTTTCAGATGACAATAGTATGAATCAATCGAGTTCCGTGTGCTGAAAATTCGCTTTTCAATACCGCCTACTGTAAGTCGAGTTTAGTTACTTTTGTTTAGTTAATTTTTCCCAAGACCTGACGCGACAGTTGCTGTGTAGCCTTCCTCTGCGAGAGCCGCCAGGATTGGTTCGAGTCCTTGAGGGAATTGACCCTGAATGCTGACTTTGCCAGAAGCAAGTTCAACCTGAACGTCCTGTACACCTGTCATCGTGCGAATTGCGTGATCAACGTGTTTCACACAGTTGCCGCAAGTCATACCCGTTACTGACAATAGAACCGATTCCATCTGAGACTCCTTTTGTACGGTTTATCAAACCTCAAGTCTGTTTGTGGGGTCTGTTATTCGATAAATCAAGGCGCTGGGACCTGATTTAATTCTTTCTTGTGCATCCAGTCGGCATGTGTCGGGGCTTTTTTAGTCTGGCTCCATTCTTTAAGCATGTCCCATTTCACCTCGTCAAGTTTTCTATACATCTCGGTTGTGCCGATGTCTACAGCGAGTTCGAGGCGATGTCCGTTCGGGTCAAAAAAATAAATACTTTTGAAGATCGTGTGATCAATGATCCCGAGAACTTCAATCCCGGCTGCCTCTAGTTTCGCTTTTGCGTCCGTCAAGGCCTCAAGGCTTTCAAGCTTAAAGGCGATATGTTGCACCCATTCAGGCGTATTGGCGTCACGTCCCAGCGCAGGTGAGTTGGGTAATTCAAAAAAGGCCAGCACGTTTCCCTGTCCTGCATCCAGAAATACATGCATGTAAGGATCAGGGGCTTTGGTGGAGGGCACCTGATTTTCAGCGATAGCCAGTTGAAAATGCATGCCAAGGTGCTTGACATACCATTCGACGGTTTCTTTTGCATCGATACAACGATAGGCGACGTGGTGAAAGCGTTCTGTTTTCATGATTAGCCTTTTGTTGGTCTTCATCCCGCGCGAATCGACGCAATTGCTCGTGTCCTGAATTAAATTACCCCTTCATCTTACCGCTTCAACTTGGCAAACGCAGCCGCCATTGCATTATTTCCGACTGGCTCAGGTGTGGCTGCGGGACGACGTGGTTTAGCACCCGCTCCATTTGTACCACCACCCGCCGCACCCATTGAACGAGCCAGCGGCGCCTCGTCATTGAGTCGCATGGTGAGCGCAATACGCTTGCGTGGAATATCGACTTCCTGAACACGGACCTGCACAGTCTGGCTGACCCGTACGACATCGCGGGGATCTGAGACAAACTTTTCAGCTAGTGCCGAGATGTGTACCAGTCCATCCTGATGCACGCCAATATCGACAAAGGCACCAAAGTTTGCAACGTTTGTGACGACGCCTTCGAGGATCATGCCTGGAAGCAGATCGTTCAGGGTCTCAACCCCTTCTTTAAATGTCGCGGTCTTGAACTCGGGACGAGGGTCACGTCCAGGTTTTTCGAGTTCGAGCAGTATGTCGCGCACGGTTGGTACACCGAATTTTTCATCGGTGAACTCCGAGGGCGACAAGCCTTTGAGCTTGTCACGATTGCCAATGACGTCTTTCATGTCAGCGGCGATTTTTTTTAGAATCCGTTCAACCACGGGATAGGCTTCAGGATGGACCGACGAAGTATCCAAGGGATTATCACCATTCGGGATACGCAAAAACCCAGCGGCCTGCTCGAAGGCTTTTTCACCAAAACGCGAGACTTCTTTGAGCGCCTTGCGGTTCTGGAATGCGCCTTTCTCATCACGATAGCTGACTATATTTTTGGCCAGTGTGCTGTTGAGCCCCGACACGCGGGCGAGCAGGGCGGCTGAGGCGGTATTCACATCGACGCCAACAGCGTTCACGCAATCTTCCACTACGGCATCGAGCGAGCGCGCGAGTTCGCGCTGATTCAAGTCATGTTGATATTGGCCCACACCAATCGCTTTCGGTTCAATTTTGACGAGCTCGGCCAGCGGGTCTTGTAAACGACGCGCGATCGAGGCTGCACCTCGCAGGCTCACATCCAGATCGGGGAATTCAAGGGCAGCGAGCTCGGAGGCTGAGTAGACCGAGGCACCGGCTTCAGAGACAACCACGCGCGTGAGGTTTAGTTCGGGCTGAGCCGCCATGAGCTCGCCCACTAGCTTTTCGGTTTCCCGCGAAGCCGTGCCATTGCCTATTGCGACCAGCTCAATGTTATGACGGCGTGCGATCATCGCGAGCGTTGCAAGAGAGCCCGCCCGATCACGGCGTGGTTCAAAAGGATAAACGGTCGCCGTTTCAACAAGCTTACCTGTGTGGTCGATCGCGGCGACTTTCACGCCGGTGCGAATGCCTGGGTCCAGGCCGAGCACGGCTTTAGGGCCTGCCGGTGCTGCCAGTAATAAGTCTTTGAGGTTGGCTGCAAACACGCGGATGGCTTCAGTCTCTGCAGTTTCACGCAGACGCGTGATCATCTCGGATTCGAACATGGTCAATAGCTTGACGCGCCAGGTCCAGCGGGCTACATCGGCCAGCCATTTTGCGCGTGGAGAGGGGGTTACATCAAACAGGTCGCGCCCGAGCTTGAGAAACTGCGCTACACGCTCGACGCAGGGGTGAGGCACGAGCACGTCCTGACTCGCCTCCAGGCCAATGCGTAATTCGAGTGCGCCTTGCTGGCGACCGCGCAGCATGGCGAGGATGCGATGCGAGGGGAGTGTGCGAAGTGGTTCGTTGAAGTCGAACCAATCACGGAAATTTGCGCCTTCTGCTTCTTTGCCTTCAGAAACTTTGGAATAGAGATAGCCGCTGGACCAGAGGTGGGTTCGCATGTCGGCCAGCAGATCTGCGTTTTCAGCATAGCGCTCAGCCAGAATGTCGCGTGCCCCATCGAGCGCTGCTTTAGCATCGTTGATGCTGGCTTCTGGATTCAGGTATTGCGCAGCCAGCACAGCCGGGTCGCACGTCAGGTCCGCCAGAACTGCGTCAGCGAGCGGCTCAAGACCCGCTTCGCGAGCGATCTGCGCGCGCGTGCGGCGTTTTGGTTTAAAGGGCGCGTACAGGTCTTCGAGGCGTTGTTTGGTGTCGGCTTGCTGGACTTCGCGTTCAAGCTCCGGGGTGAGTTTGCCTTGCTCGGTGATCGAGGCCATGATGGCACCGCGACGGTCTTCGAGTTCTTTGAGATAAATCAGGCGTGTGTCAAGGTTGCGCAGAACCGTGTCATCAAGCCCCCCCGTCGCCTCTTTGCGGTAACGGGCGATAAACGGAATGGTGGCACCATCGTCTATTAGTTCGATGACGGCTGCGACTTGTTGGGGGCGAACGCTGAGCTCTTGAGCGAGCTGGGCAATGATCCGGGCTTGTGCCTGGGCAGGGGTAACGGGTTTTGCTGGTGTTGAAACGCTCATTGGGTAAGACACTTAATTTGCTTTAACAAGCGGAGGATTTTGCCACAGTCTGGGGCTCAGGCGCTTTGAGGCGGTATGATCCGAAGTGGCTTTTGGTGTGAATAATGCTTGATTCTTCTATTTCCGAGATTTTTTCCCTGGAGGGCCCGTTCGCGGTGCAGTCCAAGGGCTATCGTGTCCGCCCTGCACAGATTGAGTTGGCGCAGGCGGTCGAGCGTACGATTGCCGAGCGAGGTACGCTGGTGGCCGAGGCTGGTACCGGCACGGGCAAGACCTGGGCGTATTTGGTACCTGCTTTACTGGGAGCGGGCAAAGTGCTGGTCTCAACCGGTACGCGCACCTTGCAGGATCAGCTTTTCATGAGAGATTTGCCGGGCGTGCGTGACGCACTGAGTATTCCTGCTGTAATTGCCTTGCTCAAGGGCCGGGGTAATTATGTCTGTCATTACCATCTGGAGCGTCAGCAGGGTGAAGAGCGCGCCTTGAAGTCTCGTGCCGAGGTCCAGCAATTGCGTCATATCCAGGTCTTTGCCCAGCAAAGCGCCACGGGTGACCGTGCGGATCTTCCGACCGTTCCCGAGGACGCCGAGATCTGGCAGCGTGTCACCTCGACGCGTGAAAACTGCCTGGGGCA
Source organism: Burkholderiaceae bacterium (assembly GCA_036725985.1). Taxonomy (GTDB): domain Bacteria; phylum Pseudomonadota; class Gammaproteobacteria; order Burkholderiales; family Burkholderiaceae_B; genus Zwartia. Next base: position 60,041 of record DAIMDD010000008.1, on the reverse strand, counting down.
GGAATGCCCCAACGTGCGGGATTGCTTTGTTCTCAAGGCCAGGCGCCAGGCGCAGGAGGCTGATGTCGTGGTGATCAACCATGCCCTGTTCATGGCCGATCTGGTGCTGCGTGATGCTGGCGTGACGGATTTGTTGCCTGCGGCCGATACGGTGATTTTTGATGAAGCGCATCAGTTGCCTGAAACCGCCACAAGATTTTTAGGCACCAACATCTCGACGCATCAGTTGCTGGACCTTGCAAAACTGATCGAGACGGCCGGGTTGGCGCATGCCCGCGAAATGACTAACTGGTCCGAGCAGGCTCGTCGTATCGAGCTGGCGGCTAAAGAGTTGCGTTTGTCCTGCGTGGCTCTGGAAAAGCTGCCGGGGCGTCGCGTCACGTTTGAGGCGTTCCCGCAGCCCGCTGAATTTGATCTGGCCCGAGGAGTCCTGCAAACGGCACTTGATGAGCTTGTCGCGCTGCTCGCTCCCGTTGAGGAAAAACATCCCGACCTGCTCGCTGCCTCAAGAACCTGTTTGCAGTTATCGGCCCGGCTCGCAGAATGGGGCCAGCCTGAGCGTGAGGGTGGACGAGTCCGGCGGGATCAGCTGAATATTGTGCGCTGGGTTGAGCTGGGTCTGCATCATGTCCGCTTGCATGCCGCACCTCTATCGGTTGCTGAAGCCTTCGCAAGATATCGTCAAGCATCCCAGGCCTGGATTTTTACCTCGGCAACGCTTTCGGTACAAAAGGATTTTTCCCATTTCACCTCTCGTCTCGGGATTGAGGATGCGCAAACACTGCGCATGGAGTCGCCTTTCGATTACCCAAATCAGGCGCTGCTGTTTGTACCGCAAAATTTACCCGCACCTCAATCGGCTGATTTTTTGCCAGAATTTGTTAAAACTCTGATGCCTCTCATTGAGGCGAGCCAGGCCGGCGCGCTGGTGCTTTGTACGACGTTGCGAGCCGTTGAGCGTGTCGCAGCGCTGCTTGCTGAGGCTTATGAGGCGGCAGGTCTTACCTGGCCCATCATGCGTCAAGGCAATGGCACGCGTCGGGATTTGCTTGAGCGTTTTCGAATCTTGCCTCACGCCGTGCTGGTGGGCAGTGCTAGTTTTTGGGAGGGTATCGATATCCCGGGTGACAAACTCACGCTGGTTGCTATCGATAAGTTACCTTTCGCGCCTCCCGACGATCCTGTGCTGGAGGCGCGTTTGCGCGCCTGCCGTGAGCTCGGTGGTAATCCTTTTATGGAGTTTCAACTGCCAGAGGCCGCGATTGCTCTGAAACAGGGTGCAGGACGTTTGATCCGTACTGAAACAGACTGGGGCGTTCTGATGGTGGGTGATGCGCGGCTCGTCGATAAGCCCTATGGCAAACAGTTGTGGCGTGGACTACCGCCTTTTGCCAGAACCCGTTCGCTAGAGGAGGCGGTCGAATTTTATCGCCGCCGTACTCAAGCCGAAGAGATTTAGAACAATCTAAGCAAATTCCACTTTGCGTATTTGTCGGGAAAGCCGTTTGAAATCAGGGTGGTGTTAGGAAAGTTGGCAAGCAGCACGCGTTCTGCATCGTTGCGCATATCGGTCATGCCGAGTTTTTCGTAGGACATCATCATGATGTAGAGCGCTTCCTCGGCAGCCGGAACACCCTGGAAATCAGTGATCACGACTTGTGCGCGGTTGATCGCCGCGACATAGGCATAGCGGTCGTAATAGTAACGGGCAATGAATCTCTCATTTTCAGCCATGGTATTGACCAGCCAGGCAACACGCTTGCGCGCATCCACGCTATAACGGCTGTCTGGAAAACGATCGATTAAGTCGTTAAATGCAGCGTATGACTGGCGCAAGGCCTTGGGATCACGCTCACCAGGATTCTGTCGGGTGATTGTGGCAAACACCGCACTGGGAGGGGTGAAATTAATCATGCCCTTCAGGTAGAGAACATAGTCGGTTGCAGGGTGGTTGGGATATTGTTGCTGGAATCGTGCAAGCGTAGCCAATGCCACTTCTGGCTCTTTGTCTTTCCACTGGCTATAGGCCAGGTTAATCATCGCCTGCTGGGCGTATATGCCAAGAGGAAAGCGTGTTTCAACAGCGAGGAATCGTTCCTTGGCTAGTTTCCAGTTTGACGCATTCATTTCCTCTTTACCGTCCTGGAATAGCCGTTCAGCATTCCAGTTGGCCGTGGGGTCGTATTCCTGACCGTTTTTTGCGCAACCGGCAATCAGAATGACCGCACAGAGGAGCATAATCCTGCCCAAAGCGCTGGCGCCAGAGAGTTTCTGGAAAAAGTTAAAAGTGGTGCGACCCATCACGAAATGATCCTTGGTGTTAGCATTCTCTGCTGATTATATGACTAGTCCCTATGCCTGACACTCAAATTCCTGAAGACCAGCTTTCCGACGACGAACCCCAGCTATTCAGGGTAGGGGCAGATATGCCTCTGGAGCGGCTGGATAAAGTGCTGGCGCAACTGATGCCCCAACACTCCCGTAGCCGTTTGCAGACCTGGATCGAGCATGGTCATGTCCTGGTCAATAGCTTGCCAGCCAAAATCCGTCAGACAATGCGAGAGGACGATCTTATCGCTGTTTACGAGCAAGCTGCACCAGAGGATCAGGCTTTCAGGCCTGAACCGATTGATTTTCAGGTTCTGGGCGAGAGTCCGGACTGGGTGGTGGTTAATAAGCCCGTCGGCCTGGTGACTCACCCAGGCGCTGGCAACTGGAGTGGTACCTTGCTCAACGGCTTGTTGCATCGCTATCCGGAGCTCACGCATGTCGCCCGTGCCGGGATTGTGCACCGTCTTGATAAGGACACCTCAGGTTTGCTGGTGGTTGCCCGTAATGAGATCGCCCAGACCCATCTGGTCAGGCAGCTCCAGGCGCGCTCGATGGGACGGCTTTATACAGCGCTGGCACACGGGCGGATGTTGCCGCAGGGCAAGATTGATCGTCCGATCGGCCGTGATCCCAGGGTGCCCGTCAGAATGGCTGTAGAGCGACCCAATGCACCTAAGGCGGCTATCACGCATTATCAGTTGGTGCGTACTGGTGAGTATGAGGATTCAAATATTTCGCAGGTCAGTTGCAAGCTCGAAACCGGTCGCACCCATCAGATTCGTGTCCATCTTGCGAGTCTTGGTCATCCCTTGTTAGGCGATACGCAATACGGTGGCAAAATCCTTGGCGAGGCTACGCGTCAAATGCTGCATGCTTTCGAGCTGAAATTTGAAGATCCTGCAGGAGCGGGTGAGGTGGTATTTCAGGCACCGCTGCCTGCCGATATGACTCGGGTTGTAGAAGGAATTCGCTGGAAGTGACAATCAATCTCATTCGCCCCAAAAATTCCTGGAAGGGTGTGCAGCTCGGCTGTACGACGCGCTGGGGAGGCATGGGCCTTGCGCCCTATGATAATTTCAATTTAGGTTTGGGGGCGGGCGAAGAGGCGCGGATAGTGCTTCACAATCGCGCACTATTGAGACACATGTTGCCGGACGACCCGTGCTGGCTAAAGCAGGTACATGGCTGCGAGGTGGTCGACGCCGATGAGGTTGCCTTTTCCAGTCAAGCTCACCAACCTCCCGAGGCTGACGCTTGCGTCACCCAGTCGCAAGGCAAGGTTCTCGCTATCTTGACGGCGGATTGCCTGCCTGTGGTGATGGCAGACCTGGACGCTCAGGTGATCGGCGTGGCGCACGCAGGCTGGCGCGGCTTGGCGGCTGGGGTGCTTGAGCAGACCTTAAAAGCCCTGCAAATTAAATGTCCTCAGTCACGTGGCTGGCAGGCATGGATTGGTCCGGGAATTGGGGCTAAAAGTTTTCAGGTTGGCGAGGACGTCAGAACCGCATTCGAGGGACACGGTGCTGAGCAGCCTGGGATGTTTCTCAGAGACCCCGCAGACGCTCAAAAATGGCTCGCGGATTTAGCTGGCCTTGCGGTTTGGCGTCTGAATCGCATGGGTGTGACGCAGATACAAAACTCTGGGCTTTGTACAGTGAGCGATCCGGAAAACCGATTTTTTTCCTACCGGCGTGATCGACAAACGGGCAGGATGGCCACGCTCGCCTGGCTTGCGTCACCTGATTGCGCTGTATGACAGCGGTTATTTGATCAAAACTGAAGGTGATAAGGGAATTGTGCCTGGAACGCGACTCAGCGCAAGCAATAGCGAAATGATGCTGACGACTTGAGGACTATAGCCGTTGTTTTCATCGGGAATTGAAAACGTATCATCGTTGTATGTAATAACGGCAAACTTTTTTGAGCGCAGGTTGTTTTTATCGATTACAAAAATAGGTGTTTGTACTTTTTCTTGGCCTGATTGGTCTGGCGAACTGAGCTTACCAGCGATTGTTGGGTTTTTGTCGGGTGATTTGAGTTGCGTGCGGAGAATCGATCCTAGATAACCAAAAACTTCGCTCGTCGAGCGCGTGACAAACCGGATGAGTGTTTTTTGATTGTCTTTGCTGGTGCTTTCGTTCAGTGCGATGGAATTTGATTTTTTGTCGTATTCACCAAAGTGGTTAAAACAAAAAAACTTATCGCCAAACTCCTCTGCCACCAGGTGGGACAGATCGTTTTTTGTGAAACACAGACTGGCTGTGGTTGAAGTCTGGAATACCTGAAAAAACAAACCGTTTTTATTAGATACTTTTTCCAGCGATAACTTGTATTTGCTCTGAGCTTCAAAGTAATCCAAGACCTCCTTATCTCTGAATACCTCAGGCATCAACGGTCCGACAGCAACTTTTTTTTCCATCGCCTGAGTCGATAAGCCAAGCTCAATGAGTCGTGATATCTGTTGTTGAAACCCTGCGTAAGATCTCGAATCAGGGAAATTGTTATAGACGACTGGATCCTCGCCTGGGCGTTTAATCTCGATAGACGATAGTGTCAATGAAAAGAGTAGCTCTTTGTCAAGGTGCAGACTGTTTAAATAGTTGATTGCCTCCACCGAAATCGGTGTCATGATTTGTTTGGCGAATTCGGCATTATCCATTGAGGATTGCGTAAAGGTAGATGAGCGCCCTAAGGTAGCTTCATAGCCTCCACCATAGTAGGTGCCCGTGCCAGCTGATAGAAAGCCTCCCACAGTGCTTGGCAATGCACTCAGCACGTTGGCGCTCACACCACCCGTCTCGCTGATCGAGCCAGAGCCTGTAATGGAGGGGATTGCCAGAAAGCTGAGAGGGCGATTTTGCGAGGCGCGCACGACATTTAACAGCACACTATTCAAATTATATTTTTCAAGCAGTGACTGATATGAATGGGACATGTCTGAGGACAAAACTGCCGCAATATGGAATTTTTAGTGGATATTCTGTCACGAATGTGCTTTTGCCGTCATCTGGTTGCTAAGTATTCTTTGTTTTAAGTCTTAAAAAGCGTGTTCCCGTTTACCCTCATTGACAATGACCTTTTTGCAGAGCACGATTGATCTGCCGCAGATATAAAAAAGGTCTTGATGTGAATTTTCCCTATCCAAATGGCTGGACACCACCACCAGGTATTTCTCAGGACGCTCTGACATCCATCCAGCAGGATTTCATGCAGGCCTGGCAACGACTTTCTGATGAAGTGGCGCATGGCCAATTGCCACCTGTCAAGGATCGCCGGTTTTCCAGTGAGGCGTGGGTAAAGAGCCCGCCGCATTTGATGATGGCACATTTATATTTACTGTCCTCGCAGGCGATGCAACGCATGGTCGATGCTGCCGAGGTGCCGCACGAGTTGAAAGACCGGTTGCAGTTTTCTGTCATGCAATTTGTTGATGCGATGTCGCCGGCGAATTTTTTTGCAACGAACCCGGATGCACAGGCCGCTGTCGTGAGCTCTGGTGGTGAAACCCTGCGCGCAGGGATGACTAACTTAATCGAGGACCTGCAAAAAGGTCGGATTAGTCAAACGGATGAAAGTAAATTCACAGTCGGTGAAAATGTCGCGACCGCTGATGGTTCGATTGTGTTCGAAAACCGTTTTTTTCAATTAATCCAATACACGCCAGCAACAACGACGGTTTATCAGCGTCCGATTTTGCTGGTGCCACCCTGCATTAACAAGTTTTATATTCTTGACCTGCAACCGGAAAATTCTTTTGTACGTCATGCTGTGGAGCAGGGTTTTACGGTCTTTCTGACCTCCTGGCGAAACCCTTTGCCTGAGGATACTGATGGCATCGATAAAGCCACCTGGGATGACTATCTGGAGCAAGGGGTTCTTAAAGCGATCGAGGTGACGCAGGAGATTTCTGGCCAAAGCAAAATCAATGCGCTTGGTTTCTGTGTTGGCGGAACCTTGCTGGCGAGCGCTCTGGCGCTGGCTGCAGGACGGGGTGAGGAGCCGGTTGCCGCATTGACAATGCTGACCTCGATGGTGGACTTTACCGATACCGGTGCGCTGAGTGTGTTTGTTGATGAGCAACACGCCAGTATGCGTGAGCAGCAGATCGGCCAAGGGGGCTTGATGTCTGCACGCGAGCTCGGGGCGACTTTTTCATTTTTACGCCCGAATGAACTTGTCTGGAATTATGTCGTAGCGAATTATCTGAAAGGCGAGAAACCTGTCGCCTTTGATTTGCTGTTCTGGAACGGAGACAGCACGAATTTACCCGGACCTTTTTTCACTTGGTATTTCCGTAACACCTATCTGGAAAATAAACTCTGTCAGCCTAATCAGCTTAAATGCTCAGGCGTGCCGATTGATCTGCGCAAGATCAAGGTTCCGACCTATCTCTACGCTTCGCGCGAAGACCATATTGTTCCCTGGAAGTCAGGCTACGCCTCGACTGGAATTTTTTCAGGGAAAAATCGTTTTGTGCTGGGTGCTTCGGGTCATATCGCTGGTGTGATCAATCCACCTGCGAAGAAAAAACGTAATTACTGGGTCGGACCTGAAGGAAAAAATCCTGAAGATCCAGAACAATGGTTTGAGCAGGCGACAGAAGTCCCGGGGAGCTGGTGGCCAGACTGGTATGAATGGCTTGCTTCGCATAGCGGTAAAAAGGTCAAAGCGCCTAAGGCTGCGGGTAATGCCGACTATCCTGTTATTGAGGCCGCACCGGGTTCGTTTGTTAAAGTTCGGGCCGTTTAAGTTTTTATGGTTGTATTGTTTTTAAGTTGAGGTCAGACCACCCTTAGCCGCGCGGGGCATGGTTTTTAAACAAAGCGGTCGCTCAGTCACTTTCTACCGATGAAGTGGCTGTAGCTAGAGGAGAGCTATATGAGTGCAAAACTGGCGTACGTAACAGGTGGTATGGGTGGAATTGGAACTGCAATTTGCCAACGACTCTCCAAAGAAGGCATGACCGTTGTCGCAGGCTGCGGACCCAGTCGCGATTACAAGCAGTGGCTCGATGAGCAGGCTGCGCTAGGCTTTAAATTTTATGCCTCGGTGGGTAATGTCTCTGACTGGAATTCCACTGAAGCAGCCTTTAAAAAGGTTGTTGAGGAACATGGTCCGGTCGATGTGCTGGTCAATAATGCCGGTATCACACGCGATGGTGTGTTTCGTAAAATGTCTGCCGATGATTGGCGTGCGGTGATGGATACCAACCTCAATAGCTTGTTTAACGTTACCAAACAGGTCATTGACAATATGGTTGATCGTGGCTTTGGTCGTATCATCAATATCAGCTCTGTGAATGGCCAGAAAGGTCAGTTTGGCCAGGCCAACTATGCGACGGCTAAAGCTGGTATTCACGGCTTTACGATGTCCGTGGCTCTTGAGGTAGCCAGCAAGGGTGTGACGGTCAATACCGTTTCCCCTGGATATATTGGTACGGACATGGTGCGTGCGATTCGTCCCGATGTTCTGGAGAAAATTGTCGCGACGATTCCTGTGAAACGTCTGGGGCGTCCTGAAGAAATCGCTTCGATCGTTGCCTGGATTGCCTCTGAGGATGCGGGATTTTCGACGGGTGCAGACTTCTCCTTGAATGGTGGTTTGCATATGGGCTGAGCCCAGTGATTTTGTTTATATTCTGTAAGCATAATAAGTACTATGGGGAACTTGATGACTGAAGCAGCAACAGACGCATCCGTGCGTCTGATTAAGAAATATCCCAACCGCCGTTTGTATGACACGCAGACCAGCACCTACATTACGCTGGCCGATGTCAAACAATTGGTACTTGATCACGAGGCCTTTAAAGTGGTCGATGCTAAATCCTCGGAGGATTTGACCCGCAGCATTATGTTGCAGATCATTCTGGAAGAGGAAAGCGGTGGGGTTCCCATGTTTTCCTCCACCATGCTTGGTCATGTGATCCGTTTTTACGGTCATGCCATGCAAGGGGTGATGGGTTCCTATCTGGAAAAAAACATCCAGGCGTTCATGGAAATTCAGGATCGCATGGCTGACCAGTCAAAAGGTATCTATGGTGCTAATCAACTGAGCCCTGAAAATTGGGCTCAGTTCATGAATGTGCAAACTCCGATGGTGCAAAACATGATGAATAGTTATGTTGAGCAAAGCAAGACCTTGTTTACACAAATGCAGGACAAAATGCAGGAGCAGACCCGTTCGATGTTTCCTGGCTTTGGCTTTCCTCCAGGAGCGGCGGGCGATAAAACAAAATAAGCCTGGTTGGCTTGATGATTGAGCCCTTGCTGATCGAGAGTACTGAGTGAAAATAATCCACAGGCTTTTTAGCGCTGTGGATTTTTTTTTGGTTCAGCCTCTGGAAACTCCACAGCAGTACCGGATCAAAAAGCAGCTCAGGCCTGGAGAGCGCTGAGTGGTTTACTGCTCTTTGATTCTCAGCGCAATATGATCGAGCGCCTCCTGCACCTGGTCAATCAGTATCAGGCAGAGTTCTCCTGGGGCGAGTTTTGCCAAGGCTGTATCGATCGCAAGAAACTCGCCACGGATTTCCTCAATCTGTTTGGTGCGCTTAACGTTTTTAAGACCTAACTGCAGGAGCGCGAGTACCTCACCATCTTCGCGTCCGCGCTGGCATTGATCCTGATAGAGGATGGCTTCATCAAACACCTCGCCAAGAATTTCGGTTTGACGGGAGATATCTTCGTCGCGCCGATCGCCAGCACCACTAATGACTACCATTCGACGCGAGGCAGGCATGCTTTCAATTGCCTGCACGAGCGCGACAATAGCGTCCGGGTTATGGCCATAGTCTGCGATCACCGTTGCGCCACGGTAATCAAAGACGTTAAAACGTCCTGGCGCTGTTTGAGCATCATTCACAAAGCTCGAGAGACCGGCTTCGATGGTTTTCCAGTCCAGATTCAGAGCCCAGCCCGCAGCAGTCGCTGCCATCGCGTTTTCAATTTGAAAGGAAATGGTTCCGTTGCGCGTAAGAGGGATTGTTTTTAACCCGATACGATGTTCCTGACCACGCTCGGAGCAGACGATGTGCGCACCATCCTGATAGACCACGCGTTTGCCCTGAGCTCGGTGGGTATTCAGTACAGGGTGGTGACCATCATGCGCGAAAAAGATCACTTGTCCCGGACACGAGTCAGCCATTTTGGCGACCAAGGGATCGGCAGCGTTCAAGACGGCGGCGCCATGGGGCGCGACGTTTTGCACGATCACACGCTTGACCAGCGCAAGATTTTCGACAGTATTGATGAAATTCATACCCAGATGATCACCGATACCGATGTTGGTGACGATCGCCACGTCGCACTTATCGAACGCGAGGCCTTCGCGCAAAATACCGCCGCGTGCCGTTTCAAATACTGCGGCATCGACATCCGGGTGCATCAATACGTTGCGCGCGCTGCGCGGACCGCTGCAATCGCCAGTGTCGATGCAGCGATGTTCGATATAGACACCATCGGAGTTTGTCATGCCGACGCGCTTGCCGCTTGTACCCAGGAGGTGTGCGGTCAGTCTTACCGTGGTTGTTTTACCGTTTGTACCCGCCACAGCGACCACAGGTATGCGTGCGTTTTCTCCTTCGGCGAACATGCTGGCAACGATTGCTTCACCAACTGGGCGTGGTTTACCAAAGGACGGACTCAAGTGCATTCTTAAACCAGGTGCAGCATTGATCTCGACAATGCCGGCGCGCTGTTCTTCCATGGGTTTAATCACGGTTTCGGCGACCAGATCAACGCCGGCGATATCGAGACCAACCATTTGCGCCGCTGTCACCATGCGTGCCGCCAGCTCAGGATGGACTTCATCGGTCACGTCGGTTGCGCTCCCGCCGGTGCTCAGGTTGGCGTTGTTGCGCAACAGGACTCGTTTGCCCTTTTCGGGCACCGAGTCAGCGGTGAGTTGCTGCGTGGCAAGTGTCGCCAGCGCGATGTCGTCAAATCGGATTTTCGTCAGGGACGTCGCATGACCATCACCGCGCAAGGGATCCAGATTGACTTGATCAACAAGCTGACGAATGGTGTGCGTGCCATCGCCAATCACTTGTGGCGGGTCTCGTCGCGCGGCGGCGATCAGTTGATTACCAATCACCAGCATGCGGAAATCGTGCCCGGGTATGTATTGCTCGACGATCACATCTGAACTGATGTTGGACGCAACCGCAAAAGCCGCTTTGAGCTGTTCGCGGGTCTCGATGTTGACGGCAACGCCTTTGCCCTGGTTGCCATCCCGTGGCTTGACCACAACTGGCAGGCCAATTTTGTTGGCGACCGTCCAGGCGTCTTCTTCGCGCGAGACGACTTGTCCTTGCGGAACGGGAACGCCGGCCGCATCGAGCAACATTTTGGTGAGGTCTTTATCCTGCGCGATGGCTTCGGCGATCGCACTGGTATTGCCTGTTTCAGCGGCCTGGATACGACGCTGTTTGCTACCCCAGCCAAACTGCACCAGACTGCCCTCTGTCAGGCGACGATAAGGCACACCGCGGGCAATTGCGGCATTCACAATCGAGCCCGTGCTGGGTCCCAGGCGAACGTCTTCGTCAAGCTCGCGCAGGCGATCGAGCGCCTGTTTGATGTCAAAGGGTTCGTGGGCGATGGTAGCGAGTATGAGTGCTTCGGCTAAGTCAAAGGCGAGCCGACCAACCGGTTCTTCAGTGTATTGCACGACGACTTGAAAAGACTCTGGATCCGGTGTGCTGAAGGTCTGGCTAAAGGCGACAGGGCAACCCGCCGCAGCTTGCAAACCGAGCGCGACAGCTTCCAGCGCATGGGCCAGTGTGATCGGTTCTTTGTGTCCGAAAGGGCGCAGTGGTTTCACATCCGGGAAGCGGGCGCGTAGTTGGGTAATAAAATCTGGAATTTGATCGAGGTCGCTTTCGACCCCTTTGCAGGTGACCACGGCCTCGATGGCAGTTTGACGGCTCCACAGATTGGGACCGCGCAAGGCGCGAATGCGTGACACTTCCATTATGTATTCCTGTATGTACGTGATGACAAAGTATGAATCGCAATGCAAAACATAGAAAACTTAGAAAAATAGTAGCGCAGGTTGAACAGATGAGATCGTGAATACCTGTCCGTGCGTTGAGAATCTTATTTCAATCGACTACAAAACCCACCAGACCGGCTTCAATCAAATCCGGCGTTAAGCCCAGGGCCCAGGCGCCGGCTGCTGCTGCCATCACATTGTAGGTTTGCGCGGTATGAGTTGCCTGCTCGGTTAACGGGATAGAGGCCACAGCGCATAGATTGATGCGCTGCGTACCCTGAGCCAGAATGAGCTGGTTGTGATCAATGAAAACGGCTCTGCCGCCTTTCTGAAGATGCTCTGTCAGGGCGGGTAGTTTCGCTTGTTGACTGAAAAGTGTGATTTGGCCGTCACAGAACCTGGCCAGATCGATCACCCTTTCATCATCGGCATTCAGGATGGCCATACCACCAGGCAGGACCACATCCATTTGGGTGCGGTAGACCATGATGCGTTCCTGCTCATCGAGCACGTCATGATTCGACAGGTCTTCGTTCCAGTCAATATTGGTAATGATGCCGACTTCACAGCGCTCATAGGCAAGGCCTTGGGTCAATATTTGTGTACAGCCATTTTCAATAATGGCGGCTTGTACTTCGCGATTGAGCAAAACCCGGCGAGCATCGACCCAGGTTGCGCAGTCACCACGCCGCAGTTGGCGTCGATCTACAAAAAGCCCGTCACTGCTCGCCAGACCTGTGCGTAAACCATGCAAACTCAAGAGCCTGAAGAGCAGTTTTCCTGTCATGGTTTTACCGCGGGTTCCCGTAATACCGATTACCGGCACACGTGCCATATCGCCAGGTGGGAATGTGTAGTCAACAATGTCGCGACCAACCTGGCGGGGTTGCCCGCCAGCAGGTTTCAGGTGCATCAGCAGGCCAGGCCCCGCATTGACTTCAACAATTGCACCGCCCTGAGTGCGCAAGGGTTTTGAAATGTCTTCGGCGACCAGGTCGATGCCCGCAATGTCGAGTCCAACGATCCGTGCGGCCACCGAGGCGATCGCGGCGACCTCAGGGTGTACGAGTTCAGTACAGTCATAGGCGACATTGCCAATACGCTGGATCGTCACGAGCTGACCAGCGTTGGGCACTGAGCTTAAGCTCAAGCCCTGGCGTGCAATTTCAAGCTCCACAGCAGGGCTGAGCTTGACATGATTCAGTGGTAGGTCGTCTTCGTGACCGCGCCTGGGATCGGCATTGAGCTGCGCCTGGATCAGCGCAGCAATGTCCAGGATCCCATCACCTGTGACCGTTGCGTTTTCGCCGCGGGCAGCCGCAACCAGTTTTCCACCAACAATCAGCAACCGGTGCTCGACGCCGCGGATGAAGTTTTCAACCAATACGCCAGAGCCTTCGAGCTCAGCCTGTGCGAACGCTGTTTTGACCTCATGCTGTGTGGACAGATTGGTAAATACACCGCGCTGGTGATTACCATCCGTGGGCTTGACCACGACCGGCAAACCGATCTCTTGTGCAGCTTCCCAGGCGTCAGCGGGGCTCGTGACCTCACGTCCCTGTGGAACAGGAACGCCACAGGATTCGAGAATGGATTTGGTTAATTCTTTATCCCGTGAAATAGTTTCCGCAATCGCGCTGGTGTTGTCTGTTTCCGCAGTCCAGATACGACGCTGATTGACCCCATAACCTAGTTGCAGCAGGTTACCCTCGCTCAGACGGATAGCGGGGATATCTCTGTCGTCTGCCGCGTCAACGATACAGGCGGTGCTTGGGCCCAGACAGAATTGCAGTCTGAGTTTGCTGAGTGTCTGGACGGTGCTGTCCACGTCATAGGGTTGATCGTTGAGCGCGGCCAGAATTAAATCCCGTGCAGCAAGGAGCGCGAACATGGTTACGTCTTCGTGCCAGGCGCGAACCACGACCTTGAAGACGCTGGGCGCTGAGGTTGCGTGCGTATGGCCAAAACCGCTTGGCAGGCCAGCCATGATTTGTAAGGCCGTTGTGACATGCTCGAGCAAGGCAGCCTGAAAAACGCCCTGTTCGAGCTCACGCAGGCAATCGGCTGGATTCTCTGTGATGCGGTCCGATTGACTCAGAACCTGCAGGGATTGTGTCAGACGAGCGTAACAACGATCTGTCAGCGTCTTGGACAGATTGGTGAGAGTTTGAATATCGACCCAAACTTCCAGCACAGGACGGTAAGTCCACATGTTGGGGCCGCGCACAGTAATAATGCGTTGGATAACGATATCGAGAGTGTTCATGATCAAAAGCTTATGTTGCAATGCAACAATGTTGCGTATATGTCATTATCGCAGTAAAAAGACCTCCAAGCAGGGGCGCTTGGCAACGCATGAGCCTGAGATCGGCCTTGGGTCGTTATACTTATATATTAACCATGGTGCGTTCTTAGCCATTTCCTATTGAAATGGGTGGTACAGACCAATGGGTATCATGCGTCACAGAGATGTCATCTCTTTTAACTAATAATTCTGCGATCGAACTGATTTTGCCGTCTGGCTGGGCTCAGGCTATTGAGCCGTTGCTTGAACCAGAGGAAAAAATCCTGACCTGGGTCGAGCCTGATCTGGATCAACAGCTTTTTTTCTCCGCCGGGGCCTTAGTTCTGACCTCACGGCGTTTACTCGCACGAGAACCCGGCGCCACCGACTGGCTCTCCTGGCCGGTCACCACCTCCCAGTCCTTGCAGCACCGCGATCATGCCGGGGTAGGCACGATTGAGCTTTTCGAAGGTACGCTCAGACTGGGTGTTTGGCGGCATACGTTAAGCATGACGCCTGCAGTCAGGCGCATGTCCGACTTGTTTGATGATCTGCAGCAGACGCTGGCCGATCCTAGTCGAAAGATTGAAGCCGACGCTGCTGCATGTCCGACCTGTGGCACCCCCTTTGCACCAGATCATGACGACTGTGCTGTCTGCAATTCAGATCCAACAGGTCCGTCGACGACTTGGGCACTATTGCGCTTGGCGCGCTTTGCCAAACCTTACCGGACACCTCTGCTGATTGGCTTTATCCTGACGCTGTTATCTACTGCTGCGACGCTGGTGCCGCCCTATCTGACGATGCCGTTGATGGATAAGATCCTGATTCCTTTCCAGAACGGCAAGCCGATCAACTACGATCTGGTGGCACTCTATCTAACCGGCTTGGTCGTTTCAGCTTTGCTAGCCTGGTTGCTGAGCTGGGCCAGAACTTATCTGCTGGCCTGGGTCAGTGAGCGTATCGGTGCTGATCTTCGCACGGCGACCTTTACCCATTTACAGACTTTGTCCCTGCAGTATTTTGGGGGCAAGCGCACTGGCGATCTGATGGCCAGGATTGGTAGCGAAACGGATCGTATCAATCTGTTTTTATCTTTGCATTTGCTTGATTTCGCCAACGATGTCCTGATGATCATGATGACTGCTGTCATCCTGATCTCTATTGATCCCTGGCTGGCGCTGACCACGCTGATCCCCTTGCCGATGATTGTGTGGATGATTCATCTGGTGCGGGGAAAGCTGCGTCATGGCTTTGAAAAAGTCGATCGCTCCTGGAGTGAGGTGACTAACGTTCTGGCTGATACGATTCCGGGTATTCGCGTGGTGAAGGCTTTCGCTCAGGAGCATCGCGAGGTGGCGCGTTTCAGAGAAGCCAACGACCGTTACCTGAGTGTCAATGACCGTATCAATAAAGTCTGGGCGTTATTTGCGCCTACGGTGACTTTTCTGACCGAAATCGGCCTGCTGGTGGTATGGATTTTTGGTATTTCGCAGGTCGCCTCCAGCTCAATCACCGTTGGTGTACTTGCGGCCTTCCTGGCCTATATCGGCAGGTTTTATTCGCGGCTGGATTCGATGAGCCGGATTGTCTCCCATACACAGCAAGCCGCGGCGGGTGCCAAGCGCATTTTTGATATTCTTGACCACGTCTCCAGCGTGCCAGACGCTGCGCGTCCGGTTCCGCTTGAAAGAGTCGAGGGTCGCATTGAACTGCGCAATGTTGGTTTCCGTTATGGCAGCCGTACGGTTTTGCGAAATGTTTCACTGAATATTGGCGCTGGTGAGATGATCGGTCTTGTTGGTCATAGCGGCTCTGGCAAGAGCTCGCTGGTCAATCTGATTTGTCGTTTTTATGATGTCACCGAAGGCGGTATACGCGTTGATGGTGTGGATATCCGTTCCTATTCCCTGACTTCCTTTCGGCGAAATATCGGACTGGTGTTGCAAGAGCCTTTCCTGTTTTTCGGAACGATTGCTGAAAATATCGCTTACGGAAAACCAGACGCAACCCGGGAGGAAATCGTCGCAGCCGCGCGCGCCGCCCGTGCGCACGAATTTATCCTGCGTCTGCCCCAGGGCTATGACTCACTGGTCGGCGAGCGTGGCCAGGCTTTGTCGGGCGGTGAGCGTCAGCGCATATCGATCGCGCGTGCCTTGCTGATCGATCCAAGGATTTTAATTCTCGACGAGGCAACATCCTCGGTCGATACGACGACAGAGATGGAAATCCAGGAAGCGCTCGATAATCTCATCCAGGGTCGTACAACCATTGCGATTGCCCATCGTCTCAGTACGTTGCGCAAGGCCGATCGCCTGGTCGTGATGGACCGCGGTCAGGTGGTTGAAATCGGTAACCATGATGATTTGTTGGCGCGGGGTGGTGCATACCACGCGCTTTATCAGGCACAGACCAGACTCAATGCTGAGGAGCAGCCTGCGCTTGCCTCTAAGCCGGAGACGTCAGATGCTTGATTTAATGATGTCCCGCAACTCAGCAGGCAGGTTGGTTTTGACTCTACCGGATGGTGAGAGCCACGAGGGAATTGTGCCTGTGCGTGCCTTCCCGGTGAATGCTCCCGATGGTTGTCTGGCTTTGATGAGTGCTGAGGGTAAGGAGTTGCTCTGGGTCGAGGATCCGGCAAGCCTGCCTGAAGATGTATTTGTACTGGTGCAGGAGGAAATCGCAACACGCGAACTGATGCCTGAGATTCGCAGCATCCTCAGCGTCTCGACTTTTTCGACTCCGAGTACCTGGTTGGTCGAAACCGATCGTGGCAATACGCAGTTTGTACTCAAAGGCGAGGAAGACATCCGCCGGCTAGTCGGCTCGACGCTGATCATTACAGATAATCACGGTTTGCGGTTTTTATTGCGTGACATGCTCGCACTCGATAAGGTGAGCCGTAAAATCCTTGACAGGTTTTTATGATCAGCCTTCGCATGATTCTCAGTCATGCGAACGAAAAGATTCGTCGAACCCTGCTTGGGCAGCATAAATATATCGAACAATTAAAAGCCTCTTTGAAAGAAGCTGAAAAAAAACTCCGTCAATTAGCGTTTCAGGATTCTCTGACCGATCTGCCTAATTACAGACTGTTTTCGGAATGGATTGTCCAAAAAATTCAGCATAGCGATCTGACCAGGCAGCCCTTTATTTTGTTGTTTATCGATATTGATCGTTTGAAATTTATTAACGATCAGTATGGGCACGAGAATGGTGATTTGCTGATCCGTCATCTGGCTTCGCACTTGAAAGCAAGCTTGCCACAACAAACTTTTTTATGTCGACGCTCAGGTGATGAATTTATTGTTGTCATTGATCTTGAACCCGAGCAGTCAGTTGATGACTATAAACTTCTGATCGCAACGCAGTTAAATAAGCTTTCACTCGCAATCGAAGGCGATTTAATCGACGGCAGCCTGAGTGCCGGTGGCGTTGTCTATCCCCTGCAAGCACAAGCGCTTAAGGAATTGCTTATTTGCGCGGATACGGCCTTGCATCAGGCAAAATCAACGGGGCGCGCGAAAACAGTCTGGTATGAAGAAGAGCTTGGCAAATTGAGCAGGCGCGCCCGACAAGTTGAGGAATCGCTTGTCAAAGCAATCAAGCTTGGCGCGATCGAACCAAAATATCAACCAGAAATTGATATGCGATCTGGCAAGATCATTGGTTTTGAAGCGCTGGCTCGCTGGAATGATCCTGCGCTTGGTTCAGTGAGCCCGCAGGAATTTATCAATATTGCTGAAGATAATCAGTTGATTGAGCAGCTCAGCGCAGGACTTTTGAAAAAAATCATCGCAGACTACCCGTTTATCCGGGAACGTTTTCCTCAAGCAAAAATTGCCCTCAACGCCTCTCCTCTGCTATTTAAAAATCGTCAGTTACTCAACATGCTGAGTGTTTATCAAGCGTCTCATCCCGAGGTCTTGGCGCAGCTCGAAATAGAGATTACCGAGAGTGATCTGTCGATCTCGCCCCAGGAGGTCTTTACCCAATTACGTGAAATACAAAATATGGGTATTAACGTGTCCATCGATGATTTTGGTAAAGGCTATTCATCCTTTACACGCCTGGCCGAAATGCCTTTTAACAGGTTAAAAATCGATTCTAGTTTCGTCAGTGGTCTGCTTGAGCCTAACCGGGAAAAGATCGTGAGAGCGATTATCAACCTTGCTCACTCACTTGAGTTGGAGGTCACGGCTGAGGGCGTGGAGACTAGCGCGCAAATGAATGGCTTACTCGATGCGGGTTGTTTTCGTGCACAGGGGTGGCTTTTTTCAGCGGAATTAAGCCTCGAAGCCTTGATGAAAACAGCGCCCTATATCACGCTGAATGAATGATCTTGCTGCGCTTGATTGCTCAAGAGGTTTTAAGGCTTAAACATCCCGATCAGTATCGCGGGGTCAATTCTTGCATCGTTCAGACTGACGTTCCAGTGAAGATGGGCGCCTGTTACCCGGCCTGTAGCACCAACTTTACCTAAGGTCTGGCCACGCGAAAGCGTCTCGCCCACGACAACATCAATGACTGACAAATGGCAATACATACTGATCAGTCCCTGACCATGGTCGAGAAAAACCGTATTACCATTAAAAAAATAATTTCCCGTCAGAATGACTTTACCCTCTGCGGGTGCTTTGACTGGTGTACCGGTCGGTACGGCGAAATCGAGACCTGAGTGTGGTGCGCGGGGTTCACCATTAAAAAAGCGTTTGAGTCCAAACGGGCTGGAGAGTGATCCCTCAACGGGCTTATCAAAAAAAATATTGCTTGGCGTGATTGGACTATAGGTTTGATAGGCCTGGTTTTGCGCAGTCATTTCCTGATTGATACGTTTGAGATCCTCAGGCAGTGGATTGACCTGTCTGGTGTTTTTGATTGTGAGGCGCTGCTCTTTATATTTTTTATCTTGGACTGTGAAAGCGATCTCACGGCTGGAACTGTTTTTCACAACGATGGTTTGCTGTCCCTCCGCGACATTGAGCGCCAGGCCAACGATTGCCAGCCATTGCGCACTAGCGTCTTTCACCACGAGCACCGGCTTATTTTGAAAGCGGACTTGTGGTGTCTGCGTTGAGGGACCGAGATCGATGACGGCGATTCCACCTGGCACTGGATGGTGCAAAGTGTGCAGATTGGGTTGCGGTTCTGTTGCCGCGAGAACCCAGGCAGAAAACAGGCTAGCCAGCAGCGCTGCGAGGGTGCTGGCAAGAGATCGAAGAACTCGGGTCATGTTTATGGTCGCAGCAATGTGCTTGATTAAAATTTCCAGAGATACTCTGTCGGATTATCCGGGCAGGAACCAAATTTGCAGACCATGACAGACGTGACGGTATTGGCAGCGGCAAGGGCCAGGAAAAGGAACAGCACGACGGTTGTCACGGTACTGACAGACCTTTTAAACGTGAGGGCCATATTGTTGCGATCCAGGCAGAGCATCACCGCACAAAAGATCATCATGATTACAAAGGAAATAAAGCCCCAGGTATAGAAATGAAGTCCGAAAAGCGTTGAGGCGTAGCCAGGGTCGCCCGGAGCAATATGCAGAAGAATTTGTCTGCCAGAGGCCACAGCGCCACCAAGGGCTGAGGCCAGAATGATTGCGTAGTGCACCGCCGAGGAGCCAAAACGCATATTCAGCATCATGCCGATACCCGCCATGGTGAGGGCTACGCGTTGTAACTGGCACAACGGACAGGGCAGTTCATTCATGAAAAGTTGGTAGTAGAACGCTTCAGTGAGCGAACCACAAACCGCCAGCAAGGCTAGCGTATTGAAAATATAAGACCAGGAGAGTGTCTCTGAGGCTTTAAGGCTTTGCGACGAAGTCATGAGGTTCAGCCCTTAAAGTGAAATATTCAATTTATCTGTGAAGTGATAATTCATCCACGCCAGATAAATAATGAATGTGATGATCCAGATTGTTATGGCAGTATTACGCTGCCCGCGAATACCAAAAAAGATGGCAAGCATGGCGGTGAGAAAGGGCAACATCATTATCATTGGATGATCTCCATGTGGGCTGCTTTGACTTTAGCACGCAGTCCGCTCGATTTGGCTTTTTGCGCCTTAGATTGCGAAATCAGCCTCGAAGGGTTGGCCGCTATGTATGGTTTGGCCTGTACCACTCAACACAACGGCATTCATACCAAAACAAATCGCCCCTTTCATTTTGGGAAGTGCCCGATAGGTTTGCAAAGTCTGACTGACACTCGGGCTTGAGTGTGCGGTGAAAGGATCGATATCCGGAATCGGGCAGCGCGGGCAGGGCTTAGCCATGGAGAGTTCGATCAGACCACTGGCTGTATGGATGCGTATCCGATCCAGGTCGTCCTCGGTGTGCGCCTCGAGGCCTTCAAGCACGATGTTGGGTCTAAAGCGCAGCATGCTGACAGGCTCATGTCCTGAAGCGACCATACGCGCATTAAATTCATCGAGGGCTTGCTGGGTCACCACAAGTGCTGCAAAACCATCACTGAACTTGTTGGGAAACTCGATCCCTTGTGTCCACTCTGTTGCACTGATTCGACGTGCATTGCTTGCGAAGCGGACCAGACGAAATTGTTGACCAGGTACTGCCAGATAGTTATCGAGCCAAGCCGCAACAGCATCTCCCATATCATCGGCCAGCAAGGTATCGCGCCAGACGGTGACCTTTAAGGTTTTGCCACGCTGCTCAAAGGGAACGCGAATCTCTGGCTGCTGAGGTGCGTTGAGAACCAAAGCGGTTGATGTCAGCGAGGGCGTAATCCAGACCATGTGCGGGATTTGCCGTTGCGTTAAAAACATGCCCTCCTGATTAACGATCATCCATTCGCGGTCCATGGCCAGTCCGGTGGGTGTGAGGTGCGCTTCGCTGATCTCAATGCCCGCACAGGATTTGACGGGATAAATGAATAGTTGAGAAATGACGCCGGTACAGTCAGACATGGTTTATTCCTGGAAGCGTGGAGGGCATTGGGGGGGTTAAATCATATTGCCAATCATTCTGTGACTGATTCTAAACCCTGCAGTCCCAGATTAAACTACAGGTTAAACGTAAATAATCAGGAATAGCCATGCCATCATTTGACGTTGTTTCAGAAGTCGATAAACATGAATTGACTAATGCGGTCGATCAGGCCAATCGCTAACTTGCTACCCGTTTTGATTTCAAGGGAACAGATGCGAAGTTTGAGCTAGAGGGGTTTGTCGTCAATCAGGTCGCATCGAGCGCCTTTCAGCTTAAACAGATGCTGGACATCCTGCGCGGACGTTTGAGTGCTCGCGGTATCGATACCCGTTGTCTGGATATCGCTGATCCGCTTGAAAATCTAGGGGGCGCGCGCCAGAAAGTCACCGTCAAGCAAGGACTTGAGCAACCGGTTTCAAAAAAACTAATCGCTGCAATGAAAGAAGCCAAACTCAAGGTTGAATCGCAGATCACAGGCGAAAAACTACGTGTGACTGGAAAAAAACGCGATGACTTGCAGGCAGCCATCGCGTTATTGAAAAAGACCGATGTTGAACTGCCTTTGCAGTTCAACAATTTCAGAGATTAATCATCTCATTCCGGTTTTTGCGTCTTTAAACAAATCGGACAGTCCGCGAGGCTGTGAACGCCAGTACTGTTTGGGTGCCGTGACGCTCGCACCAAGCTCGGCGGCTGCATGCCAGGGCCAGCGAGGGTCGTAGAGCATGCCGCGGGCCAGAGCCACCAGGTCAGCTTCACCGTCCGCCACAATGCCTTCGGCTTCGGCGGGCGTGGTGATCAGGCCCACAGCCATGGTTGGCATGCCTGTGCCTTGTTTGATTTCTGTCGCAAGTGGTACCTGGTATTTTGGGCCGAGGGTAATTTTTTGCAAGGGCGAAATGCCGCCACTCGAGACATCGATAAAGTCACAACCCCGTGCTTTGAGGAGCTTGCCAAACTCAACGCACTCCTGGGAGGTGAGTCCGCCATCGACCCAGTCAGTTGCCGAAATTCTGATGCCCAGTGAGGTATCGGGGCAGGCTGCGCGAACGGCATCAAAGACATCGAGAGGAAAACGCATACGGTTCTCGAGTGAGCCGCCATACTCGTCGCTGCGCTGATTAGCCAGAGGTGAAAGGAACTGGTGCAGCAGGTAGCCGTGAGCAGCATGTAATTCAATGCCGTTAAAGCCGATCCGCAAAGAGCGCTTGGCTGATGCGACGAAAGCTTCTTTGATGCGTTTGAGGCCAGCCAGATCCAAGGCCTGCGGCGCGGGTTCCGTGGGCAAATGCGGAACCGCTGAGGGCCCAACTGTTTGCCAGCCGCCCTCTGAGACTAATTGCAGTTGTGCACCATCCCAGGGACGATGACTTGAGGCTTTGCGTCCGGCGTGCGCCAGCTGGATCATCAGCGGCATATCTGAATATTTCCGGATAGCGTCAACCACCCGCTTGAGTGCCGCCTCGGTTTCGTCTGAATACAAGCCGACACACCCTGCAGTAATACGACCGATGGGCTCAACCGCGGTGGCTTCGATAATCAGCAAGCCGGCGCCAGAGAAAGCGAGTTGACCCAGATGAATCAGGTGCCAGTCAGTGGCTTTGCCCTCGTCGGCGGTGTATTGGCACATCGGTGCGATGACGATGCGATTTTCAAGTTTGAGGGGGCCCAGTGCGATGGGTGAAAAAAGCTTGCTCATAGTGATCCTGTATGTGGCTCTTGAAATGGTTTGTTAACTGATGCTAATGGTTGAAAGCGCTGGCTGCAAGTCATTGAATCATTATCGCGTTCGATGGTGCTCAAGCAGTGCCCGCCGGGTCGTGGGTTGGGCTAACTGCTCTAGCCACCAGTTCAGTGCGCGTCCCGGTTTTACTTTCTCCTGTCTCCAGGCATATCTGGCGTGCGTTTGCCGAGCGGCTTGGTCGACGCGCTTGGCAATCAGGCGCCCAGAGGCGAGAAAAGGTCTGGCCATCGGCTCTGGCACAAAGCCACAGCCTAGCCCACGGCTCTGGGCATCGAGCTTGGCGGCCATGCTTGGTAAAGTCAGGACATCCTGCCCCAGGCTCAGTCCTATTGATACGCCTGCTCCTCGCTGAATCGAGTCCGCTACGGAAACAATCCGGTGCGAGGAGATTTGTTCCGGATGCAGGGGTTCAGCAACGTTAGCCAGAGGGTGGTGAGGTGCGACTACAAAAATAAACTGAACAGTTCCAAGCGTCTGATGATGTATGTCTTTGCCAAGGATCTGGGCTTGCTCTGGTATGCCTATCGCAAGATCCGCCAGACCCGACTCCAGCGTCTGGATCGTCCCTGAGAGTGCTTCATCCCGTATTCTGAGGCGGGTAGGGGGATTCGTGGCCAGAAAGGCCTCGCAAAGCTCCATGATGGCCGCAGGGGCGATGATCGTGTCTACAGCAATGGTGAGCTGCGCTTCCCAGCCGGTGGCGAGTCTTTTGATTCGGCTGGCAATCGCATCGATATCGTCCAGGAGTCTGAGGCCCTCGCGCAGCAGTTCTCGCCCTGCCGCGGTGGGCTTGGCCTGGCGTGCGCTACGGTCAAACAATAAAACATCCAGCGCGTCTTCGAGCTGACGCACGCGGTAGGTTAAAGCACTTGGCACAAGATCCATTTTGCGGGCTGCGGCGGCAAAACTACCTGTATCGGAAATAATTTGCAGCATGTTGAAGGCCTCTGGCGTGAGGGCCTCGTAGGTCGCAGGGTTGGATTTTTGATATTTATTTTGCACAATAGAAATATTATCATTCAAATAATTTGAATGATAACGTCAAAATTAGAGATACTAACCAGTCTTGGGTGGGGGTAAAGTTCTAATCATGCGAACTTTATTGAATAGACTCAGGAGATGAAATGTTGAAACTGCGCCGCTCACACGAACGTGGTTATGCCGATCACGGTTGGCTTAA
Organism: Burkholderiaceae bacterium; assembly: GCA_036725985.1. Taxonomy (GTDB): domain Bacteria; phylum Pseudomonadota; class Gammaproteobacteria; order Burkholderiales; family Burkholderiaceae_B; genus Zwartia. The sequence goes on along the minus strand of DAIMDD010000008.1, from coordinate 36,556 downwards.
ATCCTTTCACAGTTTTTCCTTTGCGGGTTATCACGACCCCCTGCACATGGGCTGGGGCAATCTGAGAGTCATTAACGAGGATCGCATTGCACCGGGTACAGGCTTTGGTACGCATGGTCATCGCGATATGGAAATCATCAGTTACGTGCTGTCGGGCAATCTGGCTCATAAAGACAGTATGGGCAATGTCAAAGGCATTCCACCCGGGGATGTGCAGCGCATGAGCGCGGGTCGAGGCGTGCAGCACAGCGAGTTCAATCTCGCAGAGGGTGAGCAAACGCATTTCCTGCAAATCTGGATTGAACCAAAGGAAAAAAGTATCGAGCCAGGCTATGAGCAGAAATCGATCCCTGAGCAGGATAAGCGCGGCAAGCTCCGGCTAATCGCTTCACCTGAGGGGACACATGGGTCGGTGACTCTGAATGCGGATGCTTCGCTTTACGCCGGACTATTTGACGGGGCTGAGCAGGCTGAATTGGCCCTGAATCCTGAGCGCAAGGCGTATGTGTTTCTGATTCGTGGCGGTTTAACGGTCAATGAACAAACGCTTGAGGCAGGCGATGCGCTGCTGGTCGAGCAGGAAAGTCTCCTGCATATCAGTCAGGGACAGGATGCAGAAGTACTCGTGTTCGATTTGGCGCGATAAGCCTTGTGTCTGCATCCCCGGCGGGTCAAATAATTTCACTTTTCTTGAAACTTCAGTTAACCGAGCGATAATGTTCTGAATCTTGCTGATCTAAACATCACACTCGGTAAAACTGAATGATTAAAAAAATACTCTTGGGTTGCATCGCTGATGATTTCACGGGTGCAACGGATCTGGCTAACAACCTTGTGCGCGCAGGAATGCGCGTGGTGCAAACGATCGGTGTTCCAGAGACTGCGCTTGCTGCAGAGGTGGATGCCGTGGTGGTTTCCCTGAAATCACGCACCATTGATCCTGTCCAGGCCGCAGCGCAGTCGGTGCAAGCACTTCAATGGTTGCAACAACAGGGCGCAAGCCAGATTTATTTCAAATATTGCTCAACCTTTGATTCCACTGCGCAAGGCAATATTGGTCCTGTGACCGATGCGCTGATGACTGCGCTAGGGGTCGATTTCACGATCGCCACACCCGCTTTCCCCGATGCAGGGCGCACGGTTTTCAAGGGCTATCTGTTCGTGGGTGATGTCTTGCTCAACGAAAGCGGTATGCAAGATCATCCATTGACCCCGATGACTGATCCTAATCTCGTGCGTGTGTTGCAGGCACAGACCAGGCGTAAGGTTGGTCTGATTGATTACAAAGTGATTGCACAAGGAACCGCTGCCATCCGTGCTCGGATTGAGACGTTGCGCAAGGACGGCGTGGGCATCGCGATTGTCGACGCCGTGAGCAATGCTGATCTCATGCAACTTGGCGCAGCGCTAAAAGACCTGACACTCGTGACAGCGGGTTCAGGTGTGGCGATCGGTTTGCCCGCTAATTTTGGAATCGCTGCTAATCCTCAGGCTGCAACGCTACCCAAACCTAAAGGTTTTAAAGCCATTGTGTCGGGTAGCTGTTCGCGTGCGACCAATTCTCAGGTCGCTGATTTCCTTCAAAAAGGTTTGCCTGCTTATGCGCTGGATCCTTTGCAGCTACTCGAAGGGGATCTCGTTGTGAAGCAGGCCTTGGCCTGGGCCGCTCCAAGGCTCGCAACCGGTCCGGTGCTGATTTATTCTACGGCAGCACCGGATGCGTTGAAACGAATCCAGGAGCAGCTGGGCGTGCAGTGTGCCGGTGAGATGGTTGAGCAAGCTCTAGCCCGTGTCGCTCAGGGTCTGGTGGAGCTCGGAGTGGGGCAGTTGATCGTCGCAGGAGGAGAGACCTCTGGTGCAGTGGTTCAGGCACTTGGTATGCATCAGTTGCAAATCGGCGCACAGATTGATCCGGGAGTGCCGTGGTGTGCAGGACGCGGGATGCACATTACGCTGAAGTCCGGTAACTTTGGTACGACAGACTTTTTTACCAAAGCCTTTGATCTGCTTGCTTGAGAGAAATTCGTGAGCAACAACACTATCGAATTGTTACGACAGGAAATCTGTCGAGTCGGCAAAAGTCTCTATGACCGTGGCTATGTTCATGGCTCGACCGGCAATATCAGCGTCAGGATTCCGCAGGATGCGGGAGGTGGTTTTCTGATTACGCCGACCGATGCCTGCCTGGGGTTTCTGGTTCCTGCCAGGCTCTCTTTGCTGGACCAGGCGGGCCAACAGATTTCTGGCGATCGAGCCAGTAAAACATTAGCACTTCATAAGCGGATTTATGCCTGCTCCGAGCAGGCGATGTGCGTAATTCATACGCACTCCTCCTATCTGGTTGATCTGACCTTACGAGGCGTATGGTGTACACAAGATATTGTTCCTGCGATCACGCCTTACTATGTCATGAAAGTAGGACATGTCCCGCTCGTACCTTATTTTCCGCCTGGAGATGTGCGGGTGGCGGATTGTGTTGAACGCTTGATTCTGGATGCTGCCGAGCGAGAGCTGCCGCTCAGGGCTGTGATGTGCGAGCGTCTGGGCCCTCAGGTCTGGAACGACACACCTTCGAGCGCGATGGCCACACTCGAGGAGCTCGAAGAAACGGCAAAGCTATGGTTGCGTGGTAATCAGACTGCAGTGCCCCTATCCGATGCGCAGATAGAAGAACTGCGTCAACAATTCAAAGTCAAATGGTGAAGCAATGAATATTCTCATTACAGGTGGTGCTGGCTTTTTAGGTACCCTATTGACGCGTGCGCTTTTAAAACGCGGTACTTTGCGGGGTCAGAAAATCAGCTCCTTGACCGTGACAGATCTGGCTGCACCTTCTCATCCGGAAGTCGTGGGTCATCCGCTTTTGCGTGTCGATACTGGCGATCTGCTCAAGCAAATGGATCGTTTGCTGCAAAATGAATTCGATGCCGTCTTTCATATGGCCTCGGCTGTGTCGGGTGAATGCGAGGCAGATTTTGATCTGGGACTCAGGTCGAATCTGGATGCCACAAGGCGCCTGCTGGATGGTTTGCGAGCACAACAAGGCCGCACCGGGGTTGCGCCATTGTTATTCTTTTCCAGTTCGGTTGCTGTGTTTGGCTCTGATCCTGCCATACCTCTTGCCCCTGTGGTGCAAGACACAACTTTGCCTACACCCCAGTCAAGTTATGGCATTCATAAATTTATCTGCGAACAACTGGTGGCTGACTATACCCGCAAGGGTTACATCGATGGCCGCGTGGCACGGCTAATGACGGTGTCGGTCAGACCGGGGCGTCCTAATGGCGCGGCCTCGAGTTTTTTATCCGGGATTATTCGCGAACCCCTCGCAGGTGTGCCAGCCGTGTGTCCGGTTGCGTTGTCAACGGCGGTTGCACTGGCATCCCCAGCAACCACCATCGAGGGAATACTGGCGGTCGCTGAGGCTTCGCGTGAAAAGTTCGGTGGAAGAACTGCGCTGAATTTACCTGCACTGACCGTCACCGTCGCACAGATGCTACAGGCTCTTGAAGAGGTTGCTGGCAAAGAAGTTGCCGGGCTTGTGACACTCAAACCTGACGCTGCGATCGAGCGTATCGTGGGGGGCTGGCCGTCAAAGTTTGACTGCCAGCGTACCCATCAGTTTGGTTTGAAGCCTGATGCGTCCTATCAGGACATTATCAGGCAATACATCGATATGACGCGTTAAGACTTCTACACCACGATCGCGTGCGCAGCGCCATCCATGGTCAGGATGGTGCCTGTCACGTAACTCGCACGATCGGAGGCCAGATAGACCACGGTGTCGGCGACTTCTTCAGGCGTTGCGAGTCGGCCCATCGGAACTTTTTTGGTGGCTTGCACCATCGCTTCGTCTTCAGTGATTTTTTCATGCTTGGCGGTGACTGACATGCCTTCTTTGAGGCGCTCGGTTAGTGTCGCGGCAGGGTTCACTGCATTGACGCGCACGCCATAAGGCGCGTAGGCCGCAGCCAAGCCAGCACTCGCAAGCATCAAGGCAGCGTTGGCACTGCCTCCAGAGATGTGCAAGGTCGAAGCGACCTTACCCCCGGCACCCACGACGTTGATCACGACACCTTTGCCACGCGCACCCATACGCTTGATTGCGGGATCCATCATGTTGATATAGGTGAAAAACTTTGAGTCCATCGCATCGCGCCAGACCTCTGGTTTCAGATCAGGGGCAGCAGCTCTTTTTGCAGCACCGGCCGAGTTCACCAAAACATCCAGTGGGCCGAAAGCTTTTTCTGCTGCATCGAGCGCTTGCAGCGCGGAGGCGGCATTTTTTAAATCTGCCGAGTAGACAGCAATACGTTCGCCGCAGCCCGGAATTTGTTTGATCAAAGACTGTTTGGCTGCATCGAGTGTGGCCTGGTCGCGTGACACGAGACTGACTTTAGCGCCTTCTTCGAGAAATACTTTTGCGCAGGCCAGGCCAATACCTTTGCTGCCGCCTGTGATGAGTACATGATGATTGTTTAAATGTAAGTCCATTTCTGCTCCAATTTTTTTCTAAGTGTATGGGGTAAACAAGTTTAAATGTCTAAATAATTGTTTAGTTAACTCTGATTTTTTTAATTAAATCTGCATCGAATTCGAGCCCCCAACCTGGCAGGGTGCTCAGCGTCATCCTACCGTCCCGGATAACAGGACGATTGACAACCAGCGTGTGGTAGAGCGGATCGCGGTCAGGTTGCATGAACTCAACACATTGACCATTTGGTACACCCGCAGCGAGCGCGGCACCAACCTGTGTCTCGAGGTGCGACATGATGCCTATTCCAAAGGTATCGGCAAGCATTGCGACTTTACGCCACTCTGTTGGGCCACCCCCCCAGCTTGGATCAAAGTTACAGATGTCGATCGCGCCCGCGCTCATCAATTCCCGGCATCCTGCCTTGGTGATTTCGCTTTGGCCCGCGCAGAGCGGTATGTTGATGGTGCGGCGCAAGCGAGCGAGATCGAGCTTGTCGTTCTGCCAATGACAAGGCTCCTCGATCCAGCGGATATCGTACTGCTCGATGGCTCTGGCAAATCTGAGTGCCTCTTCGAAAGACCAACCTTGATTCGGATCAGGCATCAGCCAGAAATCAGGTCCCGCGCCATCGCGTGCCGCACGCACACGTTCTGCATCTTGCTCGGGCGACAGCGCACCGACCTTCAGTTTGCAACCCGAGAAACCTTGCTCTTTGAGCGAAGCCATTTCTCGAGCGACCTCAAGCAGGTCGTCGCGAGGTTTGTAATAACCACCCATCGCAATCGCGGCAATAGAGTCGGCTTGACCACCCCAGACGTGATGCAGAGGGGCTTGCATGGATTTGCCTACGGCATCCCAGATGGCGGCATCGACACAGGCGATCGCTCGAATGGCCATACGTCGGTCACGCAGAATGTCTCGTGTGACCGGGTGCATCGCCTGCCAGCAGGCTTCGACGTGCAAGGCGTTGCGACCGAGCAGACGCGGAGTAATTTCCTCTTGAATCAGTCGTACGATTTCTTTCTGGCCGGTATCTTCGTTGTTGCTGAAACACTCGCCCACGACGCCGCTACTCGTATGGATGCGCGTCAGGACGGTGCACCGCATGGTGATCGTAGCCGTCGCGGCTTTGAGTGGTTTTGCCAGGGGCATCCGTAACGCGATGACCTCGATGCGCTCTATTTTCATCGTGTTACTCAGGTTTGATACCTTGTTGTTTGATCAGCGCTGTCCAACGGTCGATTTCACCATAAACGGTTTTTGCGGCTTCATCGGGAGTGCCTGCAACTTTGATCAGTCCCATATCGTTTAGACTTTTCTGGGCTTCCGGTGTGCTTAAGCCTGCATTGATTTCTTTATTCAGTCGCTCAATGACCGGGTCAGGTGTACCTTTGGGCGCAGCAAAGGCCACCCAGAAATCCATCGTCATGTTGGGCAGCCCAACCTCTGAGGCTTTGGGTACTTCTGGCAGGGCTGGTGAACGCTGATCAGACAACACCATGAGCGCACGGAGTTTTCCACTCTGGATATAGGGCAAGACTGTTGTCACGGTGCTCACTAAGATCTGCACTTGTCCCGCCATCAGATCTGCCAGCACTGCGCCTGCGCCCTTATAGGGTACATGCACGACAGAGACGCCGGTGAGGCTTTTGAATAACTCACCACCCAGATGGGTATTCGTGCCAATGCCTCCTGAGCCAAAGTTCAGTTTGTCTGGCTGCGCTTTAGCCAGGGCGATTAACTCTTTCATGTTTTTGGCTGGTACGTTTGGATTGACGACCAGTACGTGTGGCACTGAGACGGCCATCGTGATCGGCACAAACGCTGTTTTTGGATCATAGGGCAGGTTAGGGGTGAGCCCTGCCGCTGTGGAATAAGACATATCCATCGTGAGCAGTGTGGTGCCGTCAGGTGCGGCACGCGCAGCAGCATTACGGCCGACTACTCCTCCACCGCCAAGTTTGTTTTCAACGATGACGGGGGTGTTGGTGCGACTGCCGAGTTGTTGTGCGACAAGTCTGGCGACAATATCGGTTGCACCTCCAGTGGCAAAGGGCACGATGATCGTGATCGGTTTGTTATTGCCTTGCTGCGTTTGTGCAGAGCTTTGAGCACTCAAGCCTATGGCAAAGCAAGCGAGCGTTGCGGCGAATAGGTTTAGTCTGTTGAGGCATTGCATAGTGCTGTCTCCGTAGTCTTTTATCTTTTCTATTGGTGTTTCAAAATCTGTTTGTAGCAGATTTTGTGTTTGTATCAGAATTTAAGGCCACTCTCCTGAATTAATTGAGCCCATTGACGTTGTCCACTAGCAATATAGTCACGGGCATATTCGGCTGTGCCACCCATGGCGCTGCTGCCTTCGGCCTCGAGTTGTTGAAGTAATACAGGATTTTTTAGAGCTTGATTGATGCTTAGGTTGAAACGTTGAATGGTTTCTTCGGCCATACCTGCGGGGCCTACAACGACTTTCCAGTCAACCGCCTCAAACCCTGGGAACCCTGACTCGGCAATGGTGGGTATTGCGGGGAACATAGTCAGTCGTTTGGCTGAAGTGACGGCGAGTGCGCGCAATTTGCCTGATTGGATGAGAGGCAGGATGCCTTGTGGAGTTGCCATCATGAAATCCGTTTGTCCACCAATCAAATCTGTCAGAGCGGGAGAGGCGCCCTTATAGGGCACGATCAGCACTTTATATTTAGCTTGTTGCGCGAGTAACTCTCCTGCCAGATGCCCGACCGTCCCGAGCGCAGCGACGGCCTGTCGCAATTCGGTGGGGGTGGTGCGAGCTTTGTTGAGCAGATCAGCTAAAGATGTAAATTCTGACTGCGCAGAGACGACCAGGAGCATCGGGACTTGGGCGATCAGTGCGATTGGACTGAAATCTTTCGCGGCCTGAAAAGGCATGGCAGGCATGATGGCCGGATTGATCGCCAGATTGGAAGTCTGACCCATACCAATCGTGTAGCCATCGGGTTTGGCCTTTGCGATCTGGTCCAGGCCGATATTGCCACCCACACCTGGTTTATTTTCAATGACAAAGGTCCATTTCGTCTCGCGTGCCATTTTGTCTGTGAGGTTTCGACTCACGACATCCGTGCCTCCCCCCGGGGTGTAGGGGACGATAAATTTGATCGCGTGCTCTGGCCAGTTATCTTGCGCCTGCGCTTGACCAGACAGGGTGATCAGGGACATGCATACTGAAAGCAGCAAAGAAAGCAGCCGGGTATGACGCATGTGAGAACTGAGCAAATGCAATGCCCGTGCCATACTTGCATGCAAGCTACCCGCTGTAATCATTCTTGCGTACCAATCACGCCATCGACTTTAAGTTGTTCGATTGTCTGCGCGCTGTAGCCAATCGATTGCAGCAGTTCAAGCGTGTCGGCTCCAAGTTTTGGAGGATTGTTGCGCAGCTTTAGACGCTCACCATTAAGAGCGAGCGGCAGCAGCGCCACGCGTGTCTGAATCTCGCGGCCAGCCCCAGTGTTATCGGCTGCAACAGTGACGGGCGTCAAGCCGCCCGTCGCAAGCAGATGAGGATCATCAAACAGATCCTGTGGGCGCGTGATGGGAGCGTAAGGCAGACCGGTTTTTTCAAAACGCTGGCTAAGCTCTGCTGCGCTGAAGGGTTTAAACCGCTCGCGCAGGACTGGTATGAGCCAGCTACGTAATTTGACGCGATCATTGTTTGTGACCAGACGCGGATCATCTCTCAAGTCATCAAAACCAAACTCTTTACACAATATTGCCCACTGCGTATCGCTCACCGCAGATAAAAAGATTTGCTCATCGTCTTTGACTTTAAATACGTCATAAACCGCCCAGGCACTGATGCGCTCAGGCATTGGATTAGCTGCGACTCCTGTGACGGCGTATTGCATCATGTGCTGCGCGACAAGGAACACGTTGTTTTCAAATAAGGCACTGGCGACTTCGCCACCTTTACCGGTCCGCGCGCGTTGTTGCAGGGAGGCGAGCACGCCAATCGCACCAAACATTCCGCCCATGATGTCGTTGACGCTTGTGCCTGCTCGCAAAGGGCGGCCCTCGGGTCCAGTCATATAGGCCAGGCCGCCCATCATTTGTACCACCTCATCCAAGGCGGTGCGATGCTCGTAGGGACCAGGCAGGAAGCCTTTGTGTGAAACGTAAATGAGTTTCGGATTCAGTTTGGAGAGCGCCTCATAACCAAAGCCCAGGCGCTCCATGGTGCCACCCTTGAAATTTTCACTGAATACATCAGCGCCAGTGACGAGTTTCAAAATGATTTCACGACCTCTGGGGTCTTTTACATCGACTGCAATACTTTTTTTATTACGGTTAAACATTGGGAAAAAACCCGCGCCAGACCCTAATAATTTGCGTGTGTTATCGCCTGCGATAGGTTCGACCTTGATGACTTCTGCTCCGAGGTCTGCGAGGATCATCCCACAGGTCGGTCCCATCACCATGTGAGTGAATTCAACAACGCGAATACCAGCGAGTGGTAGTGGTTCAGCCATGATTAACCTTTAATGTTTTGCTCAGGTGTTTTGCATTGCAACACCTTGCACGGAATTTTTAGATGGATTGTTATAACATCGGTCTATTCATGATGCAGAATTGCTGCGCAGCAACATTTAGGATTTCAGATGTCAAACAATATCCTGGTCAAAAAAGTCGACTACCTTGATGCCGCCGACGCCGCAGCACTGGTCGGTTTACTAGATATGTATGCACGGGATCCGATGGGAGGTGCGCAGGCGCTGGACGAACAAGTCAAAGCACGTTTATGCACGGATCTGGCCAACCACTTCGGCGCGGTTAGCTGGATCGCTTATGCAGGAGACAAGCCGATTGGTTTGTTGAATGCGTTTACGGGTTATTCCACGTTTAAAGCAAGACCTTTGATGAATGTTCATGATATTGCAGTCGCTCCCGCTTACAGAGGGCAGGGGGTTGGTCAGGCGTTACTCGACGCGCTGGAAAAGCATGCAGTGCAGAGTGGTTGTTGCAAACTCACGCTCGAGGTGCTGAGCGGCAATCAGGTGGCGCAACGTGCCTATCAGCACTTTGGCTTTGAGCAATATGCGCTGAGTGCAGCGACAGGCCAGGCTCTTTTCATGCAAAAGTGGCTTTGACCAGTCGTTCGTCAAAGCCACTGTTTTTCAGCGCTACGGGTAGTTCGACACGCTTAAAACGAAGCTACCGCTCCATTTGAGCGTGGATCGTAGCCGCCTTCGAGCACACCGTTCGGATGACGAATCAGCATGCCAGCGTGACCGACTGCTTCGTCGTAGGCTCCGATTGTTTCGACCTCATGGCCTAGCGCCCGGAGTTGTTGCAAGGTGCTTTCGCTGAAACGGCTTTCAAGTTTGAGCGAGTCACTGGACTGACCCCAGGTGCGACCAAGCAGCCAGCGCGGACGCTCAATCGCTTGCTGTGGGTCGTCGCCAAAACGTTCCACGCGGTTAAAGATCGTTGCTTGCGTCTGAGGCTGCCCATCTCCGCCCATCGTGCCATACACCATAGTGCCGCCATCGGCACGTTGAGCCATCGCCGGATTAAGCGTGTGGAAGGGCTTTTTTCCTGGCTCCAGCGTATTGATATGCTCAGGATTCAGTGAAAAGCTGCAACCACGGTTTTGCCAGTTAACGCCTGAGCTTGGCAGTACCACACCGGCTCCGAACTCATGATAGATGCTCTGGATGAATGAGACCGAAATGCCCTGCTGATCAATCGCACCCATCCAGATCGTATCGCCAGGGGAGGTTTTTTTACCCCAGGGCGCTGCTTGCTCGGTGTTGAGTTTTTCAGCCAGCGCGTCAATGCGATCGGAAGATAACAAGTCCTGTGGAGCAATTTTCATGAATGCCGGGTCGGTCAGGTACTGGTCGCGGATACTGAAGGCCAGTTTGGTCGCCTCAACTTGCGCATGGATGAAGGCCGCACCCTCTGGATCATGATCCCAGCCCTGAATCCGGTCCATGATGCCCAGAATCAACAGGGACACGAGTCCCTGCGAAGGCGGCACCATATTGAAAAGCTTGGATTGACCGAACGTGGTGGTGAGCGGATCAACCAGTTTTGCCTGATGCGCATTCAGATCCGCGAGCGTCAGTGGGCTGCCTGCCTGGGCTAATTCTGCGGCCAGGCTTTTGGCTAGTTTGCCGCGATAGAAAGACTCGCAACCATCCCTGGCGATGGCTTTAAGTGTATCGGCCAAGCGTTGCTGCTTGAAAATCCCCCCCGCTAAAGGCGCCTGACCTGCGGGTAAAAAGGTATCAGCAAAACCAATATGGCCTTTTAATTCCTCAAGTTTGACTTGAGTGCAGTTAGCCTGACTTTTGGTCACGGGAATGCCATGGGTCGCCAGGTACACCGCATCAGCGACCAGGCGTGAAATCGGCAGTTTGCCGCCAAGATGTCTGGCGGAGAGCTGGTGTGCTGCGCCCCAGCCTGAAATCGTACCCGCCACGGTGAGCGCTGCGACACCCCCTCTGAAAGGAATGCTTGTTGAAATCCCGCGCTGGCCATACCAGTCCCGTGTTGCCGCCATGGCGCTGCGGCCACTGGCATCGATACCACCCGCACGGTTGTCTGGACCATTGATCACCCAGAATCCATCGCCACCAATGGAGTTCATGTGAGGGTATACAACGGCGATGGTTGCAGCGGCAGCGATCATCGCCTCCAGTGCATTGCCACCTTCGCGCAGAACGGCCACTGCGGATTCCGCAGCAAGTGAGTGAGGGGCAACGGCGATACCGCGCATCCCGAAGACTGATTGGCTCAAAATGGACTCCTTGAAATAATTGGGAACATGATACCCATTTGCAGCCTAATCTCAAGCAAGATTCATGCCTTTTTGACGAATACAATTTCCTTGCGTTTTGCACGGCTTTGGTGCGTGGCATGAAGCAGTTCAAGGTAAGATACTGCAAGCCCTTCACAGATAGAAAAGCAGATAAAACATCATGAGCGATTCCGGTCAAGACAAAGGCACCCCTATTTCCGTGGTGATCCGTAAAAGGTTGCAGGAATCGCGCAAGCGTTTTCATGCCAATGACAATATTTCCGAGTTCATCGAACCAGGTGAATTAGAGAAACTGCTCGACGAGGTCGAGGCAAAAATGAAAGGCGTGCTTGAAAGCCTGGTCATCGATACCGTATCGGATCACAACACCAATGACACCGCACGCCGTGTCGCCAAAATGTATATCCAGGAGGTTTTCGGCGGGCGCTATGCCCATCAGCCGAAAATTACCGAGTTTCCAAACGTTGAGCATCTCAATGAGTTGATGATCGTCGGTCCCATCACGGTGCGCAGCGCCTGCAGCCATCATTTTTGTCCGGTGATAGGCAAGGTCTGGATCGGTGTGTTGCCTAACGAACATACCAACGTGATCGGCTTATCCAAATACGCGCGTCTGGCTGACTGGATCATGAGCCGTCCACAGATCCAGGAAGAAGCCGTGGTGCAGCTGGCTGATTTAATTCAAGGTAAAACACAGCCTGACGGTCTCGCTGTGGTGATGACGGCAACCCATTACTGCATGTCCTGGCGAGGCGTTAAAGACATGGACACACGCATGATTAATTCGGTGATGCGTGGTGCCTTTTTGAAGGACGCTAATCTGCGTCGTGAATTTCTGTCCCTCATTCCAAGAGAGAATTAATCATGCTTGTACGTTTGCTCTATGTCAGTCGCGCGCTTGACCCGAACGATACTCAGACGACACAGTCGATCCTGGATTCGGCCCGTGAACACAATACCGCTAACGGTATTACCGGCATCCTTTGCTATGGCGGCGGCATCTATCTGCAAGCCATTGAGGGCGGTCGCAAGCCTGTCAATGAACTCTACGGACACATCGTGCGTGACAAGCGTCACAAAGACGTGGTCTTGCTGGATTACGAGGAAATTACCGAGCGACGATTCGGTGGCTGGACGATGGGGCAGGTTAATTTGACGAAACTCAATACCTCCATCGTGCTGAAATATTCTGAACAACCTGAGCTTGATCCCTATTCAGTGTCGGGCGCGGTTTCTCTGGCCTTGCTTGAGGAACTCATGCTCACCGCTGCCATTATCGGACGCGCATAACATGAATCAGGCAGACCATTCCTTTGCGGTGAGGTTGTTACTCAATATTGGCCATGGTCTGGATCACATGTTTCTCTTGATCTTTGCCGCTGCGGTTGCCGTGATCGCGAGTGACTTTGGCTTTAAAAGCTGGGAAGATCTCATGCCCTATGGTGTGGGTGCTTTTATTTTGTTCGGCCTGGGCTCTATCCCTTCTGGTCGCCTCGGCGATCTCTGGGGGCGTCGCAGAATGATGGTGGTATTTTTTATCGGCATAGGTGTGTCGACCCTCTTGGTGGCCCTGACACAAACCGCCTGGCAACTGGCCATCGCGCTCACGCTTGTTGGTGCCTTTGCTTCGATCTACCACCCGGTTGGTATTCCTTTGCTGGTCCAGAAATCAGCCAATCCAGGGCTGGCCATCGGCGTGAATGGTCTGGCTGGCAATTTTGGTGTTGCCCTCGCCGCCATGGCGACTGGTTTTTTGATTAAGTGGATTGGCTGGAGAGCGGCGTTCGCCGTGCCGGCCTTGATTTCAATTGCAAGTGGCATATGGTTTGCCTACGCCTGCCCGGCTGAGACCGAGGCTCCCGCCAAGCGTAAAGCCACCTCAAAAGTCAAGTTGACTCCCGCCATGCTTGCACGTGTGCTCGCCGTCATGACGGTGTCCGCTGCAACCGGCAGCATTCTGTTTAACCTGAGCACCAATGGTAACGGTCAGCTGATGACCGAGCGGTTTCAAGGCGTGATCGAGGATCCTGCCTTGCTGGGTATTTTGCTGGCGGTGATATATGTCATCGCTTCGCTGATGCAGGTTGTTGTGGGTAAATTACTCGATCATTTTCCAATCAAACCAATTTTTCTGGGCATCGTGCTGTTGCAGATTCCCTTGTTATTGTTGGCCTCTTATGCAAAAGGGTGGTGGTTGTTTACCGCACTTCTGGGCGTGATGGTCTTTATTTTTGGTGCGGTGCCTTTTGTCGATGTCATGATCGTGCGTTACGTAGACGATCGTTCCCGTTCGCGTGTCGCGGGTATCCGTTTAGCCGTATCGCTTGGCATCAGCTCCTTTGCTGTTTGGCTGTTAGGACCAGCGGTCAAAGGCGTTGGCTTTGAAGTGCTGTTGTGGATCATGGCTGGATGCGCCGCGTGCACTGCATTAGTGGTGCTGTTCCTGCCCTCTGAAAAAACGAGCGAGGGAGTTGCTGCATGAGTTCGATTGCCAGGCTTGAAAAAGAACACGCACTTGAGATTTTAAAAAAATCACCAGACTGGTTGTATGAAGACCAGCGCGGCGGACTGATCAAGCGCGATTTCAGATTTAAGGATTTCAATCAGGCCTTTGGCTTTATGACCCAGGTTGCCTTGCATGCCGAAAAACTCGATCACCATCCTGAGTGGAGCAATGTCTATAACCGCGTCTCCATTGTCCTGACCACGCATGATGCAGCAGGTTTGTCGACCCGGGATCTGGAGTTGGCCAAGCTGATTGATGAAATTTATTGTAATCACCCATGAGTCATAGTTAATAATAAAAAAAGTTCTTGATCCAAGCTCATTCTGGCCTTATAACCGTTTAATAAATTGCGCCCAACTTGAGGCGCTGCATAAATTAAAACGGAGACAAAAATGGCTGGAGAATTATTAGGCTTTGTAGGTACAGGTCGTATGGGCGGTCCAATGACGATACGACTGCTCGCCGCAGGTTATCGGGTCTGCATTTATGACCGTGATGAAAAAATCGTGCAAGCCTTGGTCAAGCAGGGCGCCGAAGCTGCGAGCTCGCCGACCGAGGTCGCTAACCGTGCTGAAATTATTTTTTTGAGTTTGCCGAATCCTGAAATCGTCAACAATGTGGCTTTAGGTAAAGACGGTTTGATTGATGGAAAAATGGTCAAGCGGGTCATTGATTTTTCGACCATTGGTCCGAAGACCGCTGTCATCGTTGCCAAGGCTATGGGCGAGCGACAGATTAGTTATGTCGATGCCCCCGTGAGCGGTGGCGTGAATGGTGCGACCAATGGCACGTTGGCTGTGATGGTGTCGTGTCCTAAACCAGTCTACAGTGCTATCGAAACTTTATTGGGTAATTTTGGCAAAGTATTTCATCTCGGTGAGGGAGCTGGTCAGGCTCAAACCATGAAGCTAGCCAACAATCTTCTTGCTGCGGCCGCTCTGGTTGTCTCCTCCGAGGCGATGGTGATGGGCGTTAAGGCTGGTCTGGATCCTCAGGTGATGCTTGACGTCATCAACAGCGGCTCGGGTCGCAACAGCGCCACGCAAGACAAATTCCCCCGCGCCATCCTGCCAGGTACTTTTGATTTTGGTTTCACCACAGCGCTTTCCTATAAAGATGTGCGCCTGTGTGTGGATGAGGCGGAAAATCTTGGCGTACCGATGGTGGTTGGTGCAGCCGTGCGCGAGATGCTTGCTGTGACCAATTCGCTGCATGGTCCTGATTCTGATTTCACGTCTATTTGTAAAGTCCTCGAGTCCTGGGGTGGCGTGACTGTCAGGAAATAGTATGAGTGCAACTCTGCCGACTGTTTCGCTGCGCCCGCGAAATTCTGTTGTGACGTCTATCGTCGATGCAACGCGTTCACCGATCCTGACCGAGCTAAGCGGCGAGCTGGTCACTAAAGTCAAGACCTGTTTGTTTGACTTGATTGGTTGCGCGCTTGAATCGCGAGATTTGCCCTGGAGTCGCGAGGCTGTGCACCTCGCGCAGTTGTCTGGTGTGTCCAGGGGCGCTGCAATCATTGGCCACCCAGGCTTAGCCTCTTTTGGTGATGCAGCCTTTGCCAATGGCGTAATGGGGCACGGCCTTGTGCGCGAGGATATGCACTCTGCCAGTATCAGTCATTTAGGCATCGTCATGATACCGACTTTGCTTGCACTGGCTCAATATAAAAAAATCACTGGCAGACAATTCATTGAGGCTGCTGTGCTTGGTTACGAGGTTGGCGCGCAGATAGGCCGGGTGGTGATGGATGCGCAACTTGCCCGGATCCACCGACCAACAGGCATCACTGGACCGATTGGTGCCTCTGCCGCAGCGAGTTATTTACTCGGTTTATCTGATGCTCAAATGGCGAGTGCGCTTGGCCTGAGTACGAATACAACTTCAGGTTTTAATCAGTGGGCCCACACAGGTGGAAGCGAAATGTTTTTTCACCCGGGCTTTGCTGCCCGTAACGCCGTCACCGCGGCCTTGCTGGCTGAACAAGGTGCTTTTAGTTCCCCAGATGCAATTGATGGGCAAGCAGGCTTGTTTGCTGCACTTCATAAACTGCAGGCTGCTTCTCAGTTTGCTATGTTTTCTGGTTCACCTGAAATTCTGTCTGTTTATCACAAGCCTGTACCCGCTTGTAATTTTGCACAAACAGCAACTCAGGCAGCATTGCGTGTCTCGCTGGAAAACTCGGTTCAGTCTCAGCAGATCAGAGCGATCCGCATTCGTGTTCCGCATTCAGCAGCCGTCTACCCTGGCTGCGATTTCAGTGGGCCGTTTGAAAATATTCTGCAAGCAAAAATGAGTATCCAATTCAATGTCGTCGCAGCGCTATGCAATGCGGGTGTGACGGAGAACAACTTTTCAGACTTGGGTGCACAAGAGCTCACGCGCTTGTTGCGGCTCACGACACTGGAGCAGGATTCGCTCATGACACAGGCCTATCCGGAAAAACAGGGAGGAGAGGTCTTCGTCACTCTGCAAAACGGTTCGATCCTGCACACGCGACTCGATAATGTTGTCAACGCCACGTTCGAGACTGTGCAAGCGCGCTTTAAAGACGCTTGTGTCACGTCGCTCGGTCTTAAACGCGCCAATGACCTGGAAGCTTTTATCCTGAATTTTGAACTGGCAGAGAATGCAGGTCTGCTTGGTCCGCTGCTACAGCCCGAGTCATGAATAAGACGGACGCCTTGAATGAATAATTTCGATCTCCCACTGAATAAGCCTGACGCCTTGAGTGCTTATCAAGCCAATCCTAATCCACAGCGACAGAAATCATGATTCAAGTACTGGAAGATTTTCTGCAGGCCTTTATCGCTGGTCTGTTAACGGGTACCAACTACGGGCTGATGTGCGTTGGTTTAAGTTTGATCTTTGGCGTCATGCGAGTCATTAATTTCGCGCAAGGCGATTTCATGATGCTAGGCATGTATGCCGCCTATTACTTTTTTGGTTTGTTTGGTGCGAGTTTACTGTTTGGGCCGAGCGTTGCACCCTATCTTGCCGCGCTCGCTGCGGGACCCGTGATTTTTCTGCTCGGTATCCTGATCCATAAATATTTAATCAGTAGTGTGACGGGTGTGAAAGGCAGCGCTTTGGAAGCAGATGGTCATTACGCACAGTTGATCCTGACCCTCGGTATCGCTTTGATTATGCAAAATGGTGGGTTATATCTTTTTGGTTCCACACCCGTATCGATTCCCACACCGCTATCCTCGAACGCGTGGGAGCTCGGTCCGCTTTGGGGTGACGCCTTGAGTATGTTTGTTAATCAAGGTCAATTGGTAGCGGCGATTATCGCAGTGGTTGTAGTTTGTCTGTTTGTGATGCTGATGAGCCGCTCCACACTAGGAAAATCCTTACGCGCAGCGGCTGATAATCCGGAAGCCGCGATCTATATGGGCATTGAAGTCGATCGTGCCTATCGACTTGCTTTTGGATTCGGGGTGGCCATTACCGCAATCGGTGGGGGATTGCTCGCCTCAAGTTACCCCTTTCAGCCATATGTCGGCATTGATTATGTCATCGTGATGTATGCCGGCGTCGTGCTGGGTGGGATGGGCAGCGTTTCAGGTGCTTTTTTTGGCGGTTTGATGATCGGCCTGGTTCAGCAACTCTCAACCTTGTTTCTGCCTAATCAGTTACAGAACTCAGCGATCTTCGTTGTGTTTCTGCTGATCATTCTTTTGCGTCCTCAGGGGCTGTTTGGAAAGGCTTTGCGTCGCACATGAATATGAAACCTACACCTAGTCGAGTCTCGATGCGCCCAGTGTTGTTGATCGGTCTGTTCGGCCTGATCTATGCCATCCTGACTGCGTTTGTGCAAAACAGTTACTACCAACTGATTATGGCCGTGGTGCCTATCTGGGCCGTGATGGGGTTGTCCTGGAATATTTTGAGTGGCTATAGCGGCTATGTGTCGTTTGGTCATGCCGCATTTTTTGGTTTGGGTGCCTATTTCGTCGCACTAGCGCAGATCAAACTTGGCCTGACTCCCTGGGTCAGCATTCCGATCGCAGGGCTGATTGGTGGCCTGGCAGGCTTGCTGGTTGGCATACCAACCTTCAGGTTGCGTGGGCATTATTTTGCGCTCGCGATGCTGGCCTACCCGTTGGCATTTCTATACTTCTTTGAATGGCTTGGTTATCAGGAATTAGCCTTGCCCATGATGCGCGCTGAGCCCCTGAAATATATGCAGTTCGAGGATACGCGAATCTATGCCTACATCGCTTTGGCATTAATGCTGGGTGCCATGTTGTTATCCAATCAGATCGAACGCTCGCGCTTTGGCCTGTCCCTGATGGCGATCAAACAGGACGAAGCCGCAGCCGAGGCCGCAGGCATCAATACGCTAGCCTGGAAATTAAAAGCCATTACGCTTAGCGGGATGCTGGCCGGCGCCATTGGTGGCCTCTATGCGGTGGTGTTGTTGATCGTGACACCACCCGCCGTATTCGGGATGCTGGTGTCGGCTCAAGCACTGATTCTTGCCATGTTTGGCGGCGTTGCTACTCTGTGGGGGCCGGTGATTGGAGCTGTAGTTCTCGTACCTTTGAGTGAGTTTTTACATGCGAGATTGGGCGATCTGATTCCCGGTATTCAGGGTGTCGTTTACGGGCTTGCGATTGTGATTGTTATTTTGCTCGCGCCCGAGGGGGTGTTCTGGAAAGTTAAGGACATGCTGCGCCGGCGCGAAAAAAATGTTTCGACGCACACCGCCGCCTCCGCAGTGTCTATCTCTGCGTCAAGTGAAAGCGCAAGCCACAACACGCCATTCGCGCGAGTGGAGCGAGCAGTGGTGTCTGACGTCGTGGTGCTCGAGGCACGTGATGTGTCCAAGGCCTTTGGTGGTTTGAAAGCCGTCCAGCACGTCAGTCTGAAAGTGATGCAGGGCGAGGTGCTCGGAATCATCGGCCCAAATGGTGCAGGTAAAACAACGCTATTCAATCTCTTGAATGGCTTTATCCGACCTGATAGTGGAGAAATTCTTCTCAATCAACAAAACATAATTGGCAAACTACCCTATCAAAACTGTATCGCTGGCATTGGTCGTACTTTTCAAGTGGTGCGACCCTTCAGGCGTATGTCGATTGCACAAAACGTGATTGTGGGTGCCTACGTTAGCGCTAAAACAGATGCGCTTGCAGAGCAAGCCGCTTGTGAAGCGATGGAGCAAGTAGGACTGCTCAGTCAGGCTGATCGGCTCGCGGGAGAACTCTCCAACAAAGAGCTTCGACTGCTTGAGCTTGCCCGCGCGCTCGCTGGCAAACCACAAATCTTATTGCTCGATGAAACGCTGGCCGGTTTAGGTTCAAATGAAGTTGAAGAAATGATCGCGGTCATTCGCAAGCTCGCCTCGCAAGGGATGACGATTGCAATTATTGAACACACGATGCAGGCAATGGTTCGTCTGGTGGACCGTTTTGTGGTGCTGGATCACGGCGCGGTACTTGCTGAAGGCTCGCCTGACAGTATTACAAAAAATCACGCAGTGATTGATGCCTATCTCGGTAAAAAATGGAGAGCCTCCAATGCTTAAGATTACGGGTTTAAGCTCAGGCTATGGTGGACTGGCTGTCCTCAAGGAGGTCTCTATCCACATCCGCGCAGGAGAGTTTGCCGCCATTGTCGGTCCTAATGGTGCAGGTAAAACGACCTTGTTTAAAACTATCTCTGGCACGGTTGCGGCCATGCAAGGCCGTATTGAATTCGAAGGCCTTGATCTTTTAGCCATCAAGCCGTCTGCGCGTGCGCATCTTGGTATCGCACACATTCCCGAGGGTCGCCAGGTTTTTCCTTCCTTATCGATTCTTGAAAATCTTGAGATGGGCGCCTATACAAAGGCTGGACAGGCCTCCTGGAAAGAAAATCTCGAAAAAATATTCTCCTGGTTTCCCGTGCTCGCAGAAAGACAGAAATCCATGGCGGGAGCGCTCTCGGGCGGGCAACAGCAGATGCTGGCCATCGCGCGTGGGATTGCCTCTGCGCCGAAATTACTGATGTTTGATGAGCCCTCAATGGGTTTGTCACCGGCGATCGCCGATGAGATTTTCGAGAGAATCATCACCATACATCGTGAGATGGGTTTGGCTATTTTACTGGTTGAGCAGCGTGTCGCTGAGGCCTTGCACTATGCTGATCTAGGCTATGTACTGGAGTCGGGACGCGTCGTGCTCGAAGGCAATCCGGACGAATTAAAGAGTAATGACCGGGTGCGTAAAGCGTATCTGGGGATGTAGATTTGCCAGGACAAAAAAATTATTTATCACAACAGGAGACAATCATGCTTCATAAAAAATCAGAGGGATTTGTAAAAAAGTTACTGAGTGCGGGCGTGATCGCAGCGTCGATGGTTGCCTCGGGTGTGGTGCTGGCACAGGCTAAAGACGTTGAAGTTGGTTTGATCGCACCGATGTCCGGCCCCTGGGCTCGCCAGGGCGAGGTTATGAAAATCGCCGCTGATCTTGCGATTTCAGAAATCAACGCGCAAGGTGGTATTAAAGCTCTGGGTGGAGCTAAGCTGAAGTTGGCCGTCTTTGATGCGGGTGATAGCGTTGAGAAAGCTAAAAACGCTGCGCAACGTATGGTTGCTGATGCGCCTAACCTGGTCGGTGCAACCGGTGCCTATCTCAGCTCCTTTACGCTGGCTGTCACAGAGGTCACAGAACGCGCGAAATTGCCAGTGCTGACTTTCTCCTACGCAGACTCGATCACGACGCGTGGTTTTAAATATGTATTCCAGACCTCCGCGACAGGTGACGCTCAGGCTGCCGGCTCCTTACCCGCGCTGGTGGCACTGGCAGAGAAAACCACTGGCAAAAAACCTAAGACGATTGGTATCGTGATGGATAACACGGCGGCTTCGGTTGCTTTTGTCAAGCCCATTAAGGATACCCAGCTCTCCAAGCTTGGGCTCGAGCTCGTTGTTGACGAAGTCTTTACTCCACCACTTGCTAACGCCACACCTTTAATCCAGCGTGTTCGCTCCAAGCGTCCAGATATTCTGTTGCTTTTGCCAACAGCCATACCGGACGCAAAACTGCTTCTGGAAAAAATGAATGAGTTCGGTATTGGTAAGGGCAAAATTCCGACCATTTCAAACGGTGCGGCTATTCTTGATCCCGATCTACGTGCAAACATGAACGTCGAGCAACTCGAAGGCGTGATGTCGGTGGTAGCAAACTGGACCACCAGCGCGCAGAAAGCCATGATTGAAGAGTTTAAAAAGAAAAGCGGTCAACCCTGGGCGACACAGCATTTTGTGACAACCTATGGCGACATGTTTATTTTCAAAGCCGCTCTGGAAGCAGCAGGCAAAGCTGATCGTGAAGCGGTGACTGAGGCTTTACGGAAAATGGATATTAGTGGTGGTCCGGCTGACTATTTCCCTGGTGGAAAACTCAAGTTTGACGACTCTGGTCGCCGCGAAGGTGCCAGCTTATTGATCGTACAGTGGCAAAACGGAATTCCTGTGACGGTTTATCCAGAAAAGGAGTCTTTGGCAGCACCGATCTGGCCTAAAAACTAATACCTGTGAAGTACTGAAAACGAAGACTTCAAGTCCGAGTGAAGTACGAAGTTTCAGGAGCCCGCTCTGAGCGGGCTTCTTGATTAAAGAGTGACGGTTTTGATTACGATTGACTGTTTTTAATATGGAGTATTGCAATGAATGACGATTTGTTTGATACAGGCTTGCAGATTCGCAAGGAAGTACTTGGCGCCGAATTTGTCGATAAGTCTTTGGCGGCGGCAGATGATTTCAATATGCCGATGCAGCGCTTGACCACAGAGTATTGCTGGGGTGCGGTGTGGGGCCGCGAAGGCTTGCCACGCGCAACGCGCAGCATGCTGAATCTCGCGATGCTGAGCATCCTGAATCGCCCGCATGAATTCAAAATGCATTTGAAAGGTGCGTTGAATAATGGTGTAACGAAAGACCAAGTGCGCGAAGTGCTGATGCAAGTCGCTATTTATGGCGGCATACCCTCAGGAGTCGATGCTTTTCGACTTGCGAAAGAGGTCTTTACAGAGTTGGAACAAGCCAGAAAGTAATGCTTCTGCAGCTGTCATGACTTTAGAGCTGTGGCAGCTTGTCCAGAGTCACTTGGGCCTGGCTTTTCAAACAAGCCAGTGCTTTAGCATCCATTTTTTCGAGATTTCGATATACCATTCCAAGCCTGAAGTTACTCGATAGTTTTGCTTGATTGCGGTCAAAGAAATCCCAATACAGTGCATTATAAGGACAGGCTTTTTCACCTTCCCTTAGTTTCATACTGTAGTGACAGCCTTTGCAGTAGTCGCTCATGCGATCGATATAGGCGGCACTTGATACATAAGGCTTGGTGGCGAGCAAGCCCCCATCTGCGTATTGACTCATACCAAGGGTATTGGGCAGCTCTACCCACTCAAACGCATCGATATAAATCCCCAGATACCAGCGGTGTAAGGCAGCAGGGTCCAGACCTGCCAGCAAGGAAAAATTGCCAATAATCATCAGCCGCTGGATGTGATGCGCGTAAGCATGCTCCAGAGACTGACCGATCGCATGAGACAGACAATTCATTTTTGTTTGTCCTGTCCAGAACCATTGCGGCAAAGGTGTGTGATGCTCAAACACATTGTTTGTATCGTAATCAGGCATATGCGCCCAGTAAAAGCCTCGTACATATTCCCGCCAGCCAAGAATCTGTCTGATGAAACCCTCTGCGCAAGCCAACGATACACTGCCACGCTGATATGCCAGCTCAGCTTTGGAGACAACCTCTCTGGGGTTGAGCATTTTTGTATTCAAGGCAAAAGAAATCAGAGAGTGAAATAATCTCCAGCCTTTTGTACTCATGGCATCCTGAAAATTACCAAATTCCGGAAGAATGTCCTGGATGAATAGCTCAAGCTGCTCTAACGCCTCCTGGCGATTCAGCGGCCATTTGAACTGTTCAGCCCGAGGTTCTCCAAAACTGTGAATGCCTGCGCGTTTGATTTCCTCCCAAAGACTCTGATGGTCATGCAGCACTCTTGCGTCACCAGGTTCTGCGGGTGTGCCGGGCCACGCTTTGCGATTTTCCTGATCAAAATTCCATTGCCCCCCGACAGGTTTTTTCGCGTCTTGCGCTGAGCCTAGCGCGTCGCCTTGCATGAGTATCTGATGCTTGGTCCGCATCAAACGATAAAATCTTTCCATGAGCCATTGCTTTTGCCCTTTGAATATCTTCGCGCAAGTGTCTCGCTCAGTATAAAAATGTTCACTTGGCAACATCGCGGACTCAATCTGGAGTGAGGCTGTGAACTCCTTTAATTGTTGATCCAATCTATACTCATCCGGCTCCTGATATTCAAAACGCTCAACATGATGGTGCTTAATCAGCCAGCTTAGATTACCTACTAAAGATTGCTGGTTATCCTTGGCATCAATTGCTAAATAATGCACCCGGTGGCCTTTTGCGATGAGTTCTTGCGCCAGATAACGCATACCTGCAAAAATTCCGATTATTTTTTGTGCGTGATGTAAAACATAATCAGTTTCCTGGCGGATTTCCATCAAGGTATAGAGCGTGTCGTGCGAGATATGCTCAAACCAGCTGTGCGCAGGATTGAGTTGATCGCCAAGAATCAGTCTTAAAGTTGTCATGCAGTACCCCAGCTTGCTCTGTAGCGCCCTTGCGGGTCATGGTCCTGAGTTTGTTTCTGGATATTAAATCTGCGACCACCTCTTGGGTCGCTACCCCGGCCGGCGATATAGAGCCAGTTGCCCTGATTGCTGTAGATATCGAAATCCACCAGTTGTGATTCGAACCAGGCTGCACCTGCGCGCCAGTCCAGACTTAAATCATAGATGAGATAACTGGCGACCACTTGTCTGAGGCGGTTTGAAAGGTAGCCTGTCGTGACGAGCTCGCGCATGGCCGCATCGACAAGACCAACGCCAGTCGAGCCCTGACGCCATTTTTTAAAACTTTCGTTTTCTTCATCATTGGGTTGTTTCGACGTTTGAGAGGCTGAGGGCTGTTGTGACGAGATCCCTTGTAAACGATAAAGCTTATTCCCATACTTCAGATGCAGTAGTCGGAAATAATCTCGCCATAACAATTCAAACCAGATCCAGTAAGTGCTTTTATTCGCGCCCTGTTCGCTTTCATATTTTTGTAGTCTCTCAGCGATAGTCGGTGCAGAGAGTGAACCAAGAGCAAGCCAGGGTGAAAATTTTGTCGAATAGTCCAGGCCTGAGAGCTGGTCGCGTGTTTCTTTGTAGGTGTGTGGCAAGTGACTGGAAAAATAGTTTTCCAAATGTTGTGCCGCAGCTTGCTCAGCCCCGAAATAATTTTTTTGCTTGTAAGGAAAGGAGTTGACAGCGTTCGGGAATAAAGCAACCCCGGCGTGTGAGTTTTGAGGTGCTGTGTCAGCTGGCAGGTAGGTATGCCGGTTGGCATGCAGGTCGTCTGTCGTGAGTAACTTGTCGGGTAGGGGAGGGATGGACTCCACACAGGCTAGTGTCGCGCGCGCTTTACGCCCCTGTTTTTCAATCTGTAGTCGGAAATTGGTAAACGTCTCGGGCAATTGCGCTATCGTGAAGGGTAAGGTTGAAAAATCAAGCATGCTGGATTGCCAGGTTTCTTTCACTTGCAGACTGGCAGAGCCAAGCTCCTTGATTCTTTGCTGCTCGTAGGGTGCAGCGATTGTTTCGCAGTGTATTTCGCAGGCACTGACCTCTGTGCGCAGCGACTGTGCGAGTGTAGAGAGTTCTTGCGTCACATCGCCTCGTAGTTCGAGTAGTTTGCTTCCTTTTGCGCGAAGCTGTTGATCCAGACCCGCTAACGCTGATTTCAGAAAATGCTGGCGATGCGCGGAAGTTCTCGCGAATCCCCAGCGTGTTGACTCGACTAATGATGCCTCGTGGACATAAACCGGTACAAGTTGATCTGCCTGCAGACAAGCGGCTGTGAAAGCAGGATTATCTGAAAGCCTGAGGTCGTTGCGAAACCAGTAAATAATTGTTTTCAAGGTGTACTCTTTGAGGCCATGCGGCACTGATCTGAGCAGTATTTCACCTGTTCCCAGTCCCGCGCCCATTTCTTTCGCCAAGTAAAGGGACGTGCGCACTGCAGACAGGTTTTACTGGGAAGGTCGTTTTTTTTACGGCCTCGCATCGGAGAGTCATTGGTCATCAGAACTCGAAAGCTTGTTGTTTGGTCGGTGGTTGAGGTTTGTTTTTAGCCCTGGGTTTGATGGCGGGTTTTCTGGAGGCATGTTTTTCTACGATTGCGGCCCGCTCCGCCTTGATTTCAGGTTGCGCGCGTAAGGCAAAGAGTTTTTTCTTGGCTAAGCGGGTTGCTTCCTCAAGCTCGACGCGGGGTTGAAAAATATCCTGACCTGCTTTTAAACCATGTTGCGCGAGCAAGGAAGCAGGCATACGCCAGGGTTCAAAGAGCCAGGTATCCGGAACTTTTTTAAGGGCAGGCAACCAGCGGCGCACAAACACGCCGTTTGGATCGTGATCGCGAGCTTGTTTAATAGGATTATAAATGCGTGGAATATTGATCCCTGTCGTACCTGATTGCATCTGGATTTGACTCCAGTGTATGCCTGGTTCGTAATCCAGGAAATTCCTTGCTAACCAGTGACCGACTTCTTTCCAGTGTAGCCAAAGCGGGTAGGCTGCGGTTGAGACCAGCATGGCGCGCATTCTGAAATTTAGCCAACCCGTTTCGCGCAACATCACAACGCAGGCATCCACGAGAGGCCAGCCGGTTTGTGCCTGAGTCAGTACCTGGTAGTTTTCTTCGCTCCAGTCGTTTTCCCTCAAGCCGTTGTAGCCGGCATGTAAATTGGTGAATTCCAGTTCAGGTTCACTTTCCATCTTTTGAATGAAGTGACAGTGCCAGTAAAGACGACTGACAAAGGCGTTCAACCCTTTGCTGCGACGTATGTCGTCAGGATGCAGGCACGCAAGTTGCGAAGCCGTCGCCTGCACAATTTCACGCAGACTCAGACAACCGTAGCTCAGGTAGGGCGAAATCCTGGAGCATGCCGTGGGTGCTGAGAGTGGCGAGGAGATTCCCCCACGATACTGATTGCTGCGCTCGGATAGAAAACTTTCTAAAACCGCGAGTCCGTTTGTTCGCCCACCTTTTTGCCTGTGAGGTGGATCCAGAGGATCCATGCCAAGTTCTAAGGGCGTTCGGGGTTTGGGTTCCTGCCAAGGCAGCTCAACACTCGGGATATGGGTGGGTGAGTCTAGGACGGTCATGCTCACATGCTTATCCCAATTATCCTTCCAGAGATTACGGTTTTTTAACCGCCTGACTACGCCAAACTGTGCGGACTCCTGCCAGTCGACCTTGTTATTTTTACACCAGTCCTTAACTGCTAAATCTCTTTGGTAGGAGAGCCAGTTGCCAGTTTCCTCGTGAGAAAAAATGCCGTGAAATGGCTTGAGCAAATGTAGCTTATTGAAAACCTCGACCGCCTCGCCAGTCACAACATGCAGAATGGCACCGCGCTGTCTAAGTGCGAGGTAGAGTTCACGCAGGCTCTCGAGTATGAACTGATAATGTTGTGCAGAGACATCTGGTGCGCACCAGAGCGATGGTTCGATAATGTAGAGACACAGAACGGGACCGTGTTTAAGTGCGACGCTCAGAGGGGTGTGATCATCAACTCTGAGATCGCGCTTGAACCAGACAACACTGTAAGGCATGGGGGGCTGTCATTGTTAACGAGCGTGGGGCAGAGTGGATTGAGAGCGCTAAAACCCCAAGTCACTCAGGCCCGGGTGCTCCTCTGGACGTCTGCCAAGCGGCCAGCGAAATTTACGCTCGTTCTCATCTATTTTCAAGTCATTGATACTGGCGTAGCGGTAAGCCATCAATCCCTGAGCAGTAAATTCCCAGTTTTCATTGCCATAGGAACGGTACCACTGGCCTGCCTTATCATGCCATTCATAGGCGAATCTGACTGCGATCCGGTTTCCATGGAACGCCCATAATTCTTTAATCAGACGGTATTCCAGTTCTTTTTCCCATTTTCGGATCAAGAACTGCTTGACTTGTTCCCGACCAGAGGGAAACT
Source organism: Burkholderiaceae bacterium (assembly GCA_036725985.1). Classification (GTDB taxonomy): domain Bacteria; phylum Pseudomonadota; class Gammaproteobacteria; order Burkholderiales; family Burkholderiaceae_B; genus Zwartia. The sequence goes on along the minus strand of DAIMDD010000008.1, from coordinate 9,715 downwards.
CACTGCGATTACGCCACTGCGTATCCTGGGTATAAACCAGACTGACACGCTCGGCATCACGACTATTCCAGGCATCTTCAGCCATCCGGACTTTCTGCACGGCTGATTCGCGATTAAAAGGCGGAAGAGGAGGCTTGGTTTCCATGCGTTCACCTCAGAGCCAAACTGCTTTGTTAGTCATTAAGGCGCTGCGCACGAAGGGCTTGAGATCCTCGGCTTTGGTGTTTTCAAGATGTGCATTGAGCGCATTGCGCATGCGAGGTTCCCAGAACTTTCTGATGTGCTGAGCGAGCTCTAGTTGCGCCTGCTGTGGCTCGGGCATCGCCTGGAAAAAATCTCCGATGCGATTGGCCATGTGAACAAGATTATCGATATCCATCGTGCTGATCCATCAGTTTTACGTTAATTTATCAGTGGCCAGGCAGGTTAAATCGAGTTTTTCCGCATGGCTGTAAACAGTCCATTTTCCTGGCCTGGCAAACCCAATCAGGCATAAGCCCTGTGCCTGCGCCAGCTCGACAGCAAGGCGTGTTGGCGCAGAGATTGCAACCAGATATTGAAAACCTGCCATCACCGTTTTTTGTACCATTTCCATACTCGCCCGGCTGGTGATGAGCAGCATGCCTTGTTGCCAGCCCTGAGTCTGCCCGCGAATTCCTGCTCCAATCAGTTTATCCAGAGCGTTGTGACGACCAACATCTTCACGAATGAGTTGTAGCTTTCCATGCAAATCAAACCATGCTGCTGCGTGTGTTGCGCCAGTTTTTTGCTGGACTAGCTGCTGGGACTGAATATTGTTCAGTGCCACCTCAATATCCTGCGGCTTAAGGAGCGGACTTGCAGCCGTTAAGGGCTTGAGTGGTCTGAAGACTTCTTTCAGGCTTTCTGTCCCGCATAGACCACATCCGGTGCGGCCAGAAATATTGCGACGGCGCTGTTTTAATTGCTCAAAACATCCGGTTGCAATATCAATTTTTACAGTGATGCCTTGAGCTGCAGTTTCAATATCGACGCCATAAATTTGAGCTGCGTCTTGAACGATTCCCTCTGTGAGAGAAAAGCCAACCCCAAAGTCTTCCAGGTCGGCAGGAGTCGCCAGCATGACTACATGAGAAATACCATTGAACTCCAATGCGATCGGACATTCTTCGGCAAGCTCATCCTCAACCAGACTCAGATGCCCCCTCTCAGCCCGTTGCACCGAAGCTCTAGAGCTGGGTTGCATGGGCCATCTGAGGTGAGGGTCTATGTTCATCGCCTCTATTTGCCAGTGAGCACTGCTTGCTGATTGTTAACTTCTCCAGCGTGTTGATTCACTAATTTCATCTGCTCAGCATTGAAATCACTATATTCCTTTTGCCAGGAGGAGGGCTGGGAAACAGGCATGACTTGCACGGCAGTGACCTTGTATTCAGGACAGTTGGTCGCCCAGTCCGAGCTATCAGTTGTGATCACATTCGCGCCTGACTCAGGGAAGTGAAAAGTCGTGTAGACCACGCCCGGCTGCATACGTTCAGTGACTTGCGCGCGCAATACTGTGTCGCCTGCCCGGCTCTGGATACCGACCCAGTCGCCATCTTTGATGCCGCGGTCTTCTGCATCCTGGGGATGCAACTCGAGCAGGTCTTGTTCATGCCATTGACTGTTTGCAGTACGGCGAGTTTGAGCGCCGACGTTGTATTGCGACAGTATCCTGCCTGTCGTCAAAATCAAAGGAAACTTACGCGTGACTTTTTCCTCTGAAGCAACATACTGAGTAATGATAAAACGACCCTTGCCCCTGACAAACCGCTCGACATGCATGATTGGGGTGCCAGCCTCAGCGGTATCGTCATTGCATGGCCATTGAACGCTGCCGAGTCGTTCGATTTTTTCAAAACTCACACCCGCAAAAGATGGGGTCAGCACGGCAATCTCATCCATGATTTCACGTGGATGCTTGTAATGCATGGGATACCCTAGCGCATTAGAGAGCAGCATGGTGGTTTCCCAGTCGGCATAACCAGCCAGTGGTGGCATCACTTGCGTGACACGGCTAATGCGTCGTTCGGCGTTTGTGAAGGTGCCATTCTTTTCAAGAAACGAGGAGCCTGGTAAGAAAACATGCGCATATTTAGCCGTCTCATTAAGAAAGATATCTTGCACGACAATGCATTCCATCGCCATCATCGCTGCGGCCACATGTTGCGTATCAGGGTCGGACTGAGCGATATCCTCGCCTTGACAATAGAGGCCTTTAAACGAGCCATCCAGAGCGGCATCAAACATATTTGGAATACGCAGACCTGGCTCAGGTTGCAATTCAACCCCCCAGGCTGCTTCAAACAAACTGCGCGTCGTGGTGTCTGAAATATGGCGGTAGCCAGGTAACTCATGTGGAAAGCTGCCCATATCGCAACTACCCTGCACATTGTTTTGCCCACGCAACGGATTGACACCCACACCCTCACGTCCGATATTGCCTGTAGCCATCGCGAGGTTAGCAATGCCCATGACTGCGGTGGAGCCTTGTGCGTGTTCGGTGACGCCTAGCCCATAATAAATAGCGCTGTTAGCTTTTCCCCCGGGGCCGCTGAGTTTTTGTCCCGGCGCACCCTTTGCGAATAAACGCGCAGCACCGCGAACCAGTTCGGCAGCAACGCCCGTAATCTCGGCAGTCGCCTCAGGCGAGTTCTCCGGTTTGGATACAAAGTCACGCCAGGCGTTGAATGATTTGTCCTCACAGCGCTGCGCAATATAAGTTTGATCCAGTAAACCCTCTGTCACAACGACATGGGCGAGCGCAGTAATCATTGCAACATTTGTCCCTGGCTTGAGCGCAAGGTGATAGTCGGCCTGAATATGTGGTGAGCGAACCATGTCGATTCGACGCGGATCGATCACGATCAGGCGTGCCCCTTCGCGCAATCTGCGTTTCATGCGCGAGGCGAATACTGGATGACCGTCTGTGGGGTTGGCACCCATCACAAGAATGACATCTGCTTTTGCGACAGACTTGAAGGTTTGTGTGCCGGCAGAGGTGCCTAATGTTTGACCCAGTCCATAACCAGTAGGTGAATGACAAACGCGTGCACAGGTGTCGACGTTGTTGTTGCCAAAGGCCGCGCGGATCAGTTTTTGCACGAGATAGGTTTCCTCGTTCGTGCAGCGCGAAGAGGTGATGCCACCGATCGAGTCGCGACCGTATTTCGCCTGAATGCGTTTAAATTCACTCGCAGCATAGCCAATCGCCTCAGACCAGCTGACTTCCTGCCAGGGATCTTGAATACTTTTGCGAATCATCGGCTTGGTGATGCGATCTTTATGTGTGGCATAGCCCCAGGCAAAGCGTCCTTTGACACACGAGTGTCCTTCATTGGCTTTGCCATCTTTCCAGGGAGTCATGCGAACCACTTCATTGCCTTTCATGTCAGCTTTAAAGCCGCAACCGACACCACAGTACGCGCAGGTTGTAATCACACTGTGCTCTGGTTGTCCTAACCAGATGATCGATTTTTCTTGCAAGGTTGCCGTTGGACAGGCCGATACACAGGCACCGCAACTGACACACTCTGATTCCATGAAGGATTCATTTTGTCCCGGAGAAACGCGGGAGTCAAAACCACGACCGCTGATGGTCAGCGCGAACGTTCCCTGTGTTTCCTCACACGCCCTAACGCATCGGTTGCAAACAATACATTTTGAGGCGTCGTAGGTGAAATAGGGATTGGACTCATCTTTTTTGCTGTCGAGGTGGTTCGCGCCATCCTGACCATAGCGAACGTTACGCAAGCCAGTTACGCCAGCCATATCCTGTAATTCACAATCACCATTGGCCGAGCAGGTCAGACAATCCAGTGGGTGGTCCGAGATGTAAAGCTCCATCACCCCTTTGCGCAGTTGTTGCAATGCCGGTGTCTGCGTGCGAACTTTCATGCCTGCCTCGGCGGGTGTGGTGCATGAAGCAGGGTAGCCTTTACGGCCATCTATCTCCACCAGGCATAGTCTGCAAGAGCCAAAGGGCTCAAGGCTATCTGTCGCGCATAGCTTTGGTATTTGCGTACCAGCGAGCATCGCGGCGCGCATGAGCGAGGTGCCTGCGGGGACGGTGACTTCTGCGCCATCGATTTCAAGGGTGATTTGAATCAAAGACTCGCGCGCAGGCGTACCCATGTCTCGTTGAATAATTTGTTCAAGCATGATGATGCCGTCCTCTTTAATGCGAGATTGTCTGAGCGAACAATATCTGATCAGACCAGTCCAAAATCTTTGGGGAAATGGTTCAACGCCGATAACACCGGGTTAGGTGTCATCCCCCCCATGGCGCATAATGAGCCGTAGGTCATGGTGTTACATAAATCGCGTAACAGCACAACCTGTTGTTCTCGGTTCTGGTTCGATGCCATCTTGTCCAGCACTTCTACACCACGGGTAGAACCAATCCTGCAAGGTGTACATTTGCCACAGGACTCCAAGGCGCAAAACTCCATGGCATAGCGCGCTAGTTTGGACATGTCGGCGGTATCGTCGTGCACAACGATGCCACCGTGCCCCAAGGTGCCGCCAATGGCAAGATAGGCTTCGTAATCGAGCGGCAGATCCCATTGTGACTCGGGGATATAGGTGCCTAGAGGGCCTCCAACCTGTATTGCTTTGATCGGTCTGCCAGAACGGGAACCTGCGCCAAACTTAAAGATCAAGTCGCGCAAACTCAAACCAAACGCCTTTTCAACCAGCCCACCTTGCTTGATATTGCCCGCCAGTTGAAAGGGGAGTGTCCCGAGTGAGCGTCCCACACCAAAGCTTTTGTAGAACCCAGCGCCCTTAGCCATAATAATTGGGACGCTCGCAAGCGTGATGACGTTATTAATGACCGTGGGCTGGTTGAACAATCCCTGCACCGCGGGCAGGGGTGGTTTTGCACGCACAATCCCCCGGCGTCCCTCGATACTTTCAAGCATCGCCGTCTCTTCACCGCACACATATGAGCCGGCGGCCTTGCGAACCTGGAGTGAAAAACAGTGTTCGCTGTCAAGAATGTTACGACCCAGAAAGCCAGCCGACTCCGCGATCTGTATGGCCTCAGTGAGCGTTGCAATAGCGTGCGGATACTCAGAGCGCACGTAGATGTAGCCTTGTGTCGCCCCTGTAGCGATCCCAGCGATCGTCATGCCCTCGATCAGCATGAAGGGATCACCCTCCATCGTCATGCGATCTGAAAACGTACCTGAGTCGCCTTCGTCTGCATTGCAGACGACATAGCGTTGCTCTGACGGGGTGTTGGCAACGGTTTTCCATTTAATACCGGCAGGGAAAGCCGCGCCGCCTCGACCACGCAGACCTGAATCCAGCACTTCCTGAACAATCTGCGTACCAGAAAGAGTTAGCGCACGACGCAGCCCCTCATACCCACCATGTTCTTCATAATCCGAGAGTGAAAGCGGATCAGTGATTCCCATACGCGCAAAGGTCAAGCGCTCCTGATTTTTTAAAAAGGGAATATCTTCTGTCAGTCCCAGATAGAGTGGATGCTGGCTAGCCTCACCCAGTCCTTGTTCGAAAATACTCGCAACAGACTCTGGCGTGACAGGACCAAAAGCGACCCGGCCAAGTGGCGTGCTGATTTCTACCAAAGGCTCGAGCCAGAACATACCTCGGGAACTATTTCTGACCAGAGAGAGTTCAATGTTTTTTAATTTGGCCTGTTCGAGTATTTTTTGTGCGACGCGATTCGCACCCACCGCGAGTGCTGCCGAGTCTCTGGATACATAAATGGTTGTGCTCATGTTTGTCCCCGGGTTTCTGCAATCAAGGCGTTGAAATCCGCAGTGCTCACCCTTGCATATACTTCATCGTTGATGCTGATGGCTGGGGATGAGGCGCAGAGTCCGAGACAGTAGGCTGCTTCGAGTGTGAACACTCCATCCTCTGTCGTCTGGTGCGCAGAGCATGACAACTGTTTTTCAGCGTGAACCATGAGTGCTTCAGCGCCCATGGACTGACAGGCCTCAGCACGACAAATCCTGATGATATGTCGCCCGGGTACAGTCATGCGGAAATGATGGTAGTACGTGATGACACCATGCACTTCCGCTCGGGACAGATTTAGCGCAGCAGCAATATCCGAGACGGAGTCGGCTGGGATAAAACCAAGCACATCCTGTATGTCATGCAAGATAGGCAACAGCGCACCCTGGACGCCAGCATGGCGCTCCAGGATCTCATGAATAGTACGCTGTACTTCAAGTGGCGATTTGCTCGTTGCAACACTCATCGGTGGTCCAGGATCAGAAGAACTTCGATACGCTTTGCAGGGTGCGATAGACGCCCCAGGCAAGCGGGATGCCTACGATTAACCAAGCCACGATGACAAGCGCAGTGGGTGTTTTGTCGCTCTCGCCGGAACCGGCTCCCACTTCGTTCGCCATAGCGCGGTCGTGGGCAAGGCGTTTTTCCTCTGCGAGCTCTTCAGGTGTCATGAACCATTTGTCAGCGAGGGGTTTGACCAGAGAGTTGGCAATCAAACCAATCACCAGAAAGCCGACAAGGATATACATCGTCTGGTTGTAGACACGATCAACAGGTATGCCCAGATTGATCTGATACTCGCGCATGTAGTTCACCACGACCGGGCCGATAATGCCTGCAGTTGCCCAAGCAGTCAGCAGTCTGCCATGAATGGCGCCGACCATTTGGGTCCCAAAAATATCTGCAAGGTAGGCTGGTACCGTCGCAAAGCCACCGCCGTACATGCTCAGGATCACGCAAAATGCGGCAACAAACATCATTTTGCTACCTGCTCCAGCACTGGCCGGGATACTTGCATAAAGCAGACCACCCAGAACAAAGAACACAAAATAAGTTGTCTTGCGACCAAGTTTGTCGGAAAAACTGGCCCAAACAAACCGGCCACCGATATTGAACAGACTCAGCAGCGCTGCAAAGCCCGCTGCAATAATCGCGATGTTGCCTTTTTGTGCTGCATCGAGTTCGCCGAATTTTTTAGCTACGCCAAGCAGACTGCCACCGAAGACTTCTTGCAGCATCGGGCTGGCCATCCCAATCACACCAATACCCGCACTCACGTTCATGCACAACACAATCCAGATCAGCCAGAACTGTGGAATGCCCCAGACTTTGCTGACATGGACGTGTTTCTGAGTAATCATGGCGTTGTTTGCCTGAGCCGCAGGCATGGTCCAGCCTTCTGGTTTCCAGCCGCTTGGCGGCACACGATAGCTCAGAGCGCCCACCATCATGAAGGCAAAGTAAATCACGCCCATCACGATAAACGTTTGGTAGACACCTACGTTGTTTGGGGTCGCAAAATATTTCATCAGCTCCGCAGCCATGGGCGAGCCAATCATCGCACCTCCGCCAAAGCCCATGATGGCCATGCCTGTAGCCATCCCTCTGCGGTCAGGGAACCATTTGATCAAGGTCGAGACTGGTGAGATATAACCTAGTCCCAGTCCAACTCCGCCTATCACGCCCGAGCCAACCCAGAGTAACCAAAGTTGATGGATATAAATGCCGTAAGCGGAAATCAGCAAGCCGCCACACCAGCAAAGCGCTGAGACCACGCCAGCTTTGCGCGGACCAGCACGCTCAAGCCAGCCGCCCCAAATTGCAGCGGAGGACCCGAGCAGTACGAAAAAGAGTGTGTACATCCAGCCCAGACTGGAAATACGCCAGTCACAATCGGTCGCAAATATTTCGCTGAGTAAGCTCATATTGGCTGCGCAGGTTTTTGCAGTAGAAATCCCGATTGCCTTGGAGAGTGGCAGCCAGAAAACTGAAAATCCATAAGCCATACCGATACATAAATGAATGGCTAGAGCGGCAGGTGGAACCAGCCATCTGTTGTAGCCAGGTCCAGCGATAGTTCTCTCTTTATCCAACCAGCTACCCGATGGATTTGTAGGCGTCTCTGACATATTCTTGTGTCTCCGTATTTGTTATGAATACAAACCCAGGTAACAGATCCAGCAGATCTATTTTTTAAGGTTTTTTGAAGCGACAGCAATGATCAAAACAAAAATTGATCTTATTTCGATAGAAGTACTTTATGACCAAACACACTGTCTACCCCCCAAACGAGGGATAGACAGCTAACCGATATGGCAAAAAAGTAATGCGGACAACTGTGAATCAGTTCTGTGAAGAAGTTCTGTGAAGCCGTTCTGTGAAGCCGTTCGTTAGATAAAATGTTTTAAATTTTTAAATTATTATTTAATCTATTGAATAACTAAAAGTACGAATCAGGATATTAGGGTATACGCTAGGATAAATTATTTAATTGCCATTAACCATGTCTTAAAAGTGGTTAATTTCGGCGATCTTGTATTTTAAAAAAGGTTTCGCATGTCTGGTAACTGATCGAGACCAACAATCCTGCCGTACAGGTCAGCATCGACAGCTTTTAAATGTGGGTTGTTTAGTTTTCCAGTCGCAACGCAGCCCTCAAACTTTTGTTTCAAGCCCCCTGCATCAATCGGGTTCAGCGCATTGCCCAGCGGAAACCGGATTTCGCCTGAATCAAATTTTCTACCATCATTTGTTTCGATCACCACGCGGTCAGTGAAGGAAAACGCAGAATCCAGCGGGCAAGGTTTTTCATTAATGGAGATCGAAACTTTGCTGTAGAGACCACTGACTTCGGGTGAGGTCGCAAAACTGTCTGTTAACTGAAGCAAGCCAACGTCACGCGCAACAATTGATGCTGCCACAGCAAACTCAGCGCTGAATTTTGCCTCAAGCCCTGTTTTAGGATGATGATTGCGCAGCATCGAGGCTTGCGCTGCACCCATCGTCAGGTGAACGGATTTGATTTCTGAGGCCTTGAGGTTTTCCCGTTCAGCGATCGCAAGAACGCCATCAATACTGCGATGACATGAATAGCAAACCGGATAGCGCTTGATCGAGATTCCTGTCTGCAAAATTCGTGGGTTCTTGCCTAGCTCGGTCGCCTCCCTGTGCAGATCAACGCGTCCAGCGGGCGACAGGGCGGCCAGATAGCCGGCGTGATGCTCGAAAGCATCGGGAGAGGAGGTGAGTCCGAGCTTGGCGAGTCGCACAGCCTCTAAGCCGTGTGAGGCAGCCCGACCGGCATGAAAGGGCTTGGTCATCGTGCCAAAATTGGCGACCAGGCCGCTGGACATGCTGGCAGCAATCGCCATGGCGCGCCCAGCCTGCTCTGCATCAAGGTGATTCAGATAGGATGCTGCGGCTGCTGCAGCGACCGCGCCCAACACTCCGGTTGGATGCCATCCTTTCAAATGATATTGATCCGCTTCGCGACTGATGAGTTCAGCCCACACCTCATAGCCTACAACATAGGCGAGCAGGGCTTCTTTGCCAGTGGCTTTGAGGACATAGCTCTCAGCCATGATGGCAGGCACCAGCACGGTACTTGGGTGGCCCGAGAGTGCTACATCGTCAAAGTCCAGTGCGTGACCTGCGCAAGCCGTAATAAACGCAGCTTGTGCAGCAGGTCGAAAATTGCCTGCAAAAGGCACTGGAGCTGAGTCGGGGGTTGAACCATCTGCGAGCGCTGAGCCAAAGAACTTCTGAACAATTTGTACAACCGGTTCGTTGCTGCCTGCGATCATGGTCGCAATCGTGTCGATGAAGCCGGTTTTAGCGACCTCGCATGCTTCGTGTTGCTTGTCACCAAAACTTGGCTTTGCTACGTATTGCGCTAACGATTGGGTCAGGCTTGTCATGTTCAATGTCT
>DAIMDD010000007.1:0-254392 GCA_036725985.1 Burkholderiaceae bacterium | reverse complement strand
GCAGACTCCCTGAGACTATCCGCCCCCAGAGACAAAACCCTCTCTTTTACCGCCCCGAACCCACGTCTCCGCAGTCCGCAACACTCCCAACAGACCCGCATGAACCCAAACCTACGGCCAAAAAAATACCAACCCCGAAGGGTTGGTATGTGCGGTAATGGTGGAGCCGGGGGGAATTGAACCCCCGTCCGCGAGCCCTCTGCAGGCAGTTCTACATGTGTAGTCGATTTATTTTTTGTTTAACCTCGGACTTAGCCAACCGACAGGCCGGTCCTTAGCGATTCACGTAGTTTTAAGAATTTACTGTGTGACCCAGCAAACGCCGATTCTTTGTAAATGACGCTGCTGTGGATTTCTCCACCTGACCCAAAGACAAATCAGTGCAGCGGCTCACCGCTTAAGCGGCCAGAGCGAAACGCTCGTCGTTGGCGTTTATAGTGTTTCCAGTGGATTTACGAGCGAACTGGTGCTCGACATGCCCTGCACTGTTTCGCGACCCCCGTCGAATCCGGATCGGCCCCAGTAATTAGATTGTAGACGAACAATCTGTTTAAACAGACAACAAAATTGTAAAAGAGTTCAATACTGCACAGTCTTGTTTTAGTGGTTCACATTTTGTAGGGTAATGCTCTGGCTGGACTGAGGTTGACTGGGGGAGTTGGCCCATACAAGGGTAAGTGCTAACCAGACTTCATTGACTAAACATTTTCTTACAAATATATTGATTCACGCACTAAAAATGACCTGCGCGTCAGGCTCAAGGTATAAGTCGAAAGACCAAACAAACCAAAATAAGAAGTGAGGAGCAAAAATGAATCAAAATTCAAAGACCCGTCGTCAATTGTTGCAGGCGGGTTCGGTAGCTGGTGCCCTGGCTACTCTAGGGTTGCCTGCGATTGTCAAAGCGCAATCTGACAAAATCAAGATCGGACATCTGACGCCACTCACTGGTTTTCTGGGCCCGCTGGGCGAATACGGCACCATGGGTATCAAGCTCGCTGTCGATGAGGTCAACAAGGCGGGCGGTGTCAATGGCCGTCAGCTTGAGCTGATTACTGAGGATTCCGTCAATCCAGCTACGGCAGCCAGTAAAGCACAACGTATGCTCGAGCGTGACGGCGCGATTTGTCTGCTGGGCGAAATCAACTCCGCCTCGGGTCTGGCGATCAGCCAGGTTGCAGCGCGCAATCAAAAGATTTTCATTAATACCGGCGGAAACTCTGACGAATTACGTGGCAAAAGCTGCAATAAATTCATGTTCCACGTCGAGTGCGCCAACTCCATGTATGTGAATACCTTGGGCCGTGCGCTGTTGCAGCAAGGCATGGTGAAGGGTAAGAAATGGTATTTCCTGACTGCCGACTATGCGTTTGGCCATGATTTGACCCGTGTCGCACGTATATTCCTGGATAAGCAAGGTGGGATTGTCGCAGGCGAAGACAAAGTGCCAACCGATGCGACCGATTACTCGGCTTATTTGCTCAAAATCCGTCAGGCTAAGCCCGATGTCGTGATTTCGAACCTCGCTGGCACCCAAATCACCAGCTTTATGAAACAGTACTCCGAGTATGGGCTGCCGTTTGAGGTCGCAGGCTTTGGTTTTGATACGGCTCTGGCCTGGGGTGCCGGTGCGGATAACTTTGTTGGTACCTGGCCTGTGCCATGGCACCACGATGTCGATACCCCGACCTCCAAAGCTTTTGTGGCTGAGTTCATGAAACGTCACGGCAAACCACCTGAGAATCAGGCCTGGGGCGATTACACCGTGCTCAAAATCATGGCGCAAGCAATGAACGAAGTGAAATCCACCGACTCGATGAAAGTCATTGAGTATTTCGAAAAGGGTGCGCAATTCGATATTCTCAAAGGTCGCAAAGGTTATTTCCGTGACTGGGATCATCAGCTCATGCAGCAAATGTATACGCTGACACCCAAGAAAAAAGGCGAAGCACGCGACAAGTGGGATTTCCTCAAGCTCGGTCCTGCTGTGCCAGGCGATAACGAGCCGCTGGATATCATTGCCCCGACCCGTCAGGAAAACAGCTGCAGTCTATAAAAAGTCTGTCGTTCTGTTAACACGCGCGCTTTAGAGTGAATGCTGTTTGTTGGCTTTGTTCATGAGTGCCGTGTCTGAGCGCTGTCTCTTAGCGTTGTTCATAAGTGTCCCCCCGAAACTCCAGGTTTCGGGGACTGCTATAGCCTCATTGCAAGAGTTACCGTGGAAATTACATTTTTTCTTGAACAAGTCTTAAATGGCTTGCTGGTCGGTGGGTATTACCTGCTCATCGCGCTGGGTTTGTCGTTGATTTTCAGTCTGGGTGGCATCGTTAATCTGGCTCATGGTGCGTTCTACGCCCTGGGCGCTTATGGTGCTGTGGTGCTTACCGACTATGTTGGCTTCAGTGGCGCTCTGGTGTTATCGCCAGTCCTGGTCGGTTTGCTCGGTGTGGTGTTTGAGCGCGTGTTGTTGCGCCGTTTCTATCAAAGCGACCCGATTCTTGGACTGTTGCTGACCTTTGGTCTGTCCATGGTCGCTGAACAAATTATCCGTATGGTGTGGGGCTCCACACCACTTCAATTCAGTATCCCCACTGCCTTGAAGGGGCAGATCATGCTGGGTGACTTCATGTACTCCCGTTATCGCATGGTGATGCTGGGTATCGTAGTTGCTGTGATGGTGGGAATCTGGTTGCTGCTCAATAAGACCGCGTTTGGTCGTGTCGTCAGGGCCGGTACGCAACGCCCCGATATGGTCGCTGTGCTTGGTATTAAGCTCACCTATTACATGACGGCCGTTGTTGTGCTGGGAGTAGGCTTGGCCGCGTTGGCTGGCGTACTACTCGCTCCGCTTGCAGGTGTTCATCCAGCGATGGGGGCGGAGATCATGACCGCTGCGTTTGTCGTAGTGGTGATTGGTGGTCTGGGTAGTTTTTGGGGGGTTGTGCTTGCAGCGGTTCTGGTTGGCGTCGTGCGCGGCGTGACGACTTATTTTTATCCGCCAGCCTCCGAAGCATCGATGTATGTGCTGATGATCCTGGTGTTGTTGTTGCGTCCCCGCGGTTTGCTGGGCGAGCGTGTTGAGAAGTTTGAATAAGAAGCCTGGCATGACAAACAAAAATAAATATCAACCCCTGATTCTGGCGCTGATCGGATTACTGATTTCTCCTTTCATTATGCAGGTGCTCGGCCTCACGCCCGGTACAGCCACCGATGTCGTGATTTTTGCAATCGCAGCACTTGGCCTGAACCTGCTGGTCGGGCATACCGGACTGACTTCTTTTGGACATGGCGCCTTTTTTGGAATCGGTGCCTACGCAGCAGCACTCTCCCAAAAATACTGGTTCGAAGGCCAGTTGCTATTGCCGATGGCGTTCACCATTGTTTTTTCCGGCCTGCTGGCGCTTTGTGTGGGGGCCTTGATTTTGCGACGTCGGGGCGTTTATTTTTCACTCCTGACCTTAGCTTTTTCCGCACTGACTTTTGCCATCGCCTTTCGCTGGACAAGTTTTACTGGCGGTGAAAATGGACTGGGTAACGTGGTGCGTCCCGCGTTAGGCGCACTCAAGCTCGACCAACCAATTAATTATCTGGTTGCGGTGAGTGTAGTTGGCTGGATTTCACTTTATCTGGTCTGGCGTATTTTGCGATCGCCCTTTGGTCATGTCATGGCTGCCATTCGCGAAAACGAACAGCGCGCGCAGTTCCAGGGCTATGACACTCAGCGTTATAAGTTACTGGTATTCGCGATCTCAGGAACCTTGACTGGTATGGCGGGTGGCTTGCTCGCTTTTCATTATCGTTTCGCCTCCGCCGATCCAACTTCCGTGGCCTTTTCCGGTGAGTTATTGGCGATCGTTGTGATTGGTGGCATGCATAGCCTGCTTGGACCAGTATTAGGCGCTTTCTTTTATATTCTTTTCAGAGAATTCCTCTCGATCTGGACACCCAACTGGTTGTTTTATTTCGGAATTCTGTTTGTTGGCTTTATTGTCTTTTCACCAAACGGTCTGATCGGCGTCTGGGGTCGGATTCGCAAAAGTTTCAAGCCTGAACAACAAACCGGTGCGGCGATGAGTGCACGCAAAATTTACGAAGGGCTGTCATTCCCTTCCTTTCTGCAGCCCAAGGTTCGAGAAACAACGGCTCTTGAGGTTCGCGGTATCGCTAAAAGTTTCGGTGGGGTGCATGCTGTTCGAGACTGCAGTCTGACTCTTCACGCCGGTATACACGCCTTGATTGGTCCGAATGGCTCAGGCAAGACAACAACCTTTAATTTGATTTCAGGTATGTTTGCGGTCGATAAAGGCGCGATTAATCTGTATGGTGCTCCCTTGGCAGGACTGTCGGCTGATCGAATCAGTATGCTCGGTTTAGCCAGATCTTTTCAGATCACTAATTTGTTCAAGGGTTTGAGCATTTACGAGAACTTGAGACTGTCTGTGCAAGCACGACACAAAGGTGCTTTCAATATCTGGCGCGACATTGAGAGTTATGAACATGTTGATGCCCAGACCGCGGAGCTGGTTAAATACCTTGGACTTGAAGGTATTGAGCACTCTGAGGCAGTCAGTTTGTCCTATGGTGGTCAGCGCCTGGTTGATATGGGTATCGCACTAGGATGTCATCCTAAAGTGTTGTTACTTGATGAGCCACTTGCGGGCCTGGCCGCAGCAGAACGAGAGCGCATATCCAATCTCATTCAGACGATTCAGCGCCATATTCCCGTACTGATCGTCGAGCACGATCTGGATCGCGTGCTCGGGTTCTCGCAAAACGTTACAGTGATGAATGATGGCAATGTGCTGATGAGCGGAACACCGGCTGAAGTCCGCAGCGATAAGCGTGTGCAGGAAATTTATACCGGTACCGGAACGCCAGCTGTGATGGTGCGTGATGTGAGTCAGAGCGCTGACCAGGAGGTATTGCTGGCTTTTGAGCGCGTCAATAGTTTCTACGGTAAAAGCCATATCCTTAATGATGCATCTTTGAATATACGGCGAGGCGAGATTGTGGCCTTACTCGGCCGTAATGGCGCAGGCAAATCGACCTTGCTCAAGGCGCTAACAGGTCTTGTGCGACCAGCTGATGGCACGATTGTTTTTGATGGACAAAATATTGCTGGAATGTCAGCACCCGATATCGCTCGCATCGGTATTGGTTATGTCCCGCAAGGGCGAGGTCTTTTTGCAGGAATGTCTGTTCGCGACAACCTGGCGCTTGGTCGTATGAACCGATTGAATCCCTCAGTGGGTGGGACTTATTGGACCGAAGAAAAGATTTTTGAATACTTCCCGCGTTTAAAAGAGCGAATGGATGTCGCTGCGGACTATCTCTCGGGCGGTGAACAGCAAATGGTTGCAGTCGCCCGTGCTTTGTCGGGCAACATCAAACTCTTGTTGCTTGACGAACCCTTCGAAGGACTCGCTCCAGCGGTTGTGAACGAACTCTTTACTGTATTTGATAAATTGCGTAATGAGGTCTCTATCCTGATTGTCGAACACAATCTGGATCTGGTCTTAGCACTGGCTGACCGCGTCTTTGCCCTTGAGCACGGAGCGGTATTTCATGAAGGACCTGCAAAAGAACTACTCCATGATCTGGAGTATCGAAAGAAAATTCTTTGGATGTAGGCACTGTAATGATTTAGAGCTGAGTGCTGAGTCCTTGATTCGAGTACTGGACTCCAATACTTAGCTCTAGTCTTATTATTTATTTAACCCGCCAACTGCTTAATCATTGGCCACATTTCTTGTGGCGAGTAGGCGCAGTGATCTGCCTGCCAGGTCTCTACAGGATGGTCGGGCCCGCAGTAGCCGTAAGCTGCAGCAATCGAGGGCATGCCCGCTGCGCGTGCGGCTTGGATATCGCGAATATCATCGCCAACATACATGCTACGGTCAGTTCCGAAACCGGCGAGTTGCGCAGCATGCAGCAAGGGCAGGGGATGCGGTTTGGCATGAGCTGTTGTGTCACCACAAACCAGCGCTGCACAATCTGCAGATAAACCTAGAGCTTCGACAATTGGGGCGGCAAGATACGTAACTTTATTAGTCACAATTCCCCAGGACATGCCCGCACTTTTAATTTCAGCGAGTAACTCAGGAACGCCGTCAAAGAGCTTGGTCTTAACAGTCATCGCGGATTCGTAATCTTTTAAAAACTGCAGGCGACTTTCTTCGTATTCGGGGTGATCAACTCCCATGTCGAGTGCACAGCGCAACAAACCACGCGCACCTGCGGAAGCAAAGGGTCTCAAGACCTCCACGGGTAAGGGGGGCAGGCCGCGGCGTGTTCTCTGTTTGTTTGCCGCAGCGGCAAGATCGGGTGCTGTATCAGCCAGCGTGCCATCAAAGTCAAACAAAACGAGAGTCGTCATTTGCGCGTCGCCATTAAATAATTGACGCTGGTGTCTTGCCCCAGCGAGTAGTGTTCAGTGATTGGGTTGTAGCGCATACCGAGCATCTGGTTTGGCTCAAGACCTGCTGCGCGCGCCGAGGCGGCCAACTCACTGGGACGGATAAAGCTTTTCCAGCTATGGGTGCCGCGCGGTAATAAACGCAAAATATACTCGGCTCCGATAATGGCAAAAAGAAAGGATTTTGGATTGCGATTGAGCGTTGAAAAAAATACCCAGCCACCTGGTTTGACCAGGGTCGAGCAGGCGCGAATGATTGAGCCTGGGTCGGGTACGTGTTCAAGCATTTCCATGCAAGTCACCACATCAAATTGCCCAGGATGTTCAAGTGCCATGTCTTCGGCGCTGATCGTACGATAACTAACAGGTACACCTGATTCGAGGCTATGCAGTTTTGCAACCTTGAGAGATTTCTCTGCGAGATCAATGCCGGTGACCGTTGCACCGCCCGCTGCCATGCTCTCGGCAAGAATGCCACCGCCACAGCCGACATCAATGATTGTTTTGCCTTCAAGACCGCCGATCAGGTCTTTGATCCAGGTCAGTCTTAAAGGATTGATGGCGTGCAGCGGTTTGAATTCGCTTTTCGGATCCCACCAGCGTGCTGCGAGCGCACTGAATTTATCAAGCTCGGCCTGATCGACATTGCCTGAAAGAGGTGGCTGGGTGTTGATCGTCATGATGAGAGACCTGGTATTAAAAGTTCAGAGTATAAAAAAAAGCCCCGCAAGCGAGGCCTTTTTAGTCGAAGTGAAAACCGCCGAAGCGGTGATCACGATCGAGAGCGAAGAACTAATTCTTGCTACCGATGATTTCGACTTCTACGCGACGGTTCTTGGCACGACCAGCAGCTGTTTTGTTATCAGCGACTGGATTCGATTTGCCTTTACCTTCCGTAGTGATACGGTTAGGATCCATGCCTTTCGAAACCAGATACGCCTTAACGGCAGCAGCACGACGCTGTGAAAGCTTGATGTTGTAATCAACTGAACCGATTGCATCAGTGTAACCGACGGCAATGATGGTCTCGAGCTTGATAGCTTGTGACTGGGTCACAACCTGGTCAAGCAGCTTTTTGCCTTCAGGCTTCACGATTGCTTTGTCAAAGTCAAACAAGGCTTCGGCTTTAATCGAAATCTTGTCAGCCATTGGGTTAGCGGAATTAGGCTTTGCAACGCCGTCGCAACCAACTGCACCAGTTGCTGGTGTCCAGAAGGCATCGCGCCAGCAGAGCTCATTGGTACCGTTCATCCAATTGAGCTCATTTGAGCCGTTCTTCCAATTGTCTACCGTTTGCGCGGAAGCGACGCCAGTTGCTGTGAATGCAGCAAAGGCGAGTGCCAGAGCGAATTTGGAGGGTTTGTTCATGTTTCTCCTCGTTTGAGCTTGAAGCTGGATAAGTGACTAGCAGCGAACCCCCGCCGCAAATAAAATAATTCAGGAAACGGGGCCAGTATAGCAACGCTAAGAGCAGGTTCAAAGTAATTACACACTGGGTTTCCTGCGTGCTGATTGGAATCTTAAGCCATTTGGTGAGCTTTGTTGACTGTTCTGTGCGAACGAGTGCGTTGAACCCCGCATTTCTACGTTTGAAAGGCCTTTGTTGTTGGTTTTTGACAACAAAGAGGACAATTTCAGAAGTTTAGTGTGGTTTTTATGTCTCATCTTAAATTGTCATTTGGCAGAAAACGAGTAGAAATTTATTCAAAAAATAACGCACTGCTGTAGCAAGGCACCTAAAAGTTCATCTTTCACGCCAAATTTCCAATTTTTTTAAGTTCTGGCCACCAGGTTCTGTCTGACAACTTCAGGAATTTTGCTAGAACATCAGTCTTAGCAGCTCCGGTCAGTCCCGCTTCAGCTCCGGTCAGTCCCGCTTTTACTAAGTGGTCAGTCCCCTTTTTTTTAGGCGCATTGCAACTATATATAGGGGTCGATGTCGGGAGTTGGATACAAGGGGTGGGGGCGGTGTAGAATCCAAGGTTAATCTTTATGCCCCAATCTTGGGCTTTCAACCGCTGTCATTAGTCTAGAAAATATGGATTCCTTCGCTAAGGAAACGCTTCCGATCTCACTGGAAGAAGAAATGCGCCGTAGTTATCTCGATTACGCAATGAGCGTAATCGTCGGGCGCGCCCTCCCGGATGTCCGGGATGGACTCAAACCTGTGCACCGCCGCGTCCTGTTCGCGATGCATGAGCTCAATAATGATTGGAACCGTGCTTACAAAAAGTCTGCACGTATTGTTGGCGACGTGATTGGTAAATATCACCCGCACGGCGATCAGGCTGTCTATGACACCATCGTTCGCATGGCACAGGATTTCTCGCTGCGCTACATGCTGGTTGATGGCCAGGGAAACTTTGGTTCGATCGACGGTGATAATGCCGCGGCGATGCGCTATACCGAAATCCGTCTGGCAAAAATCGCGCATGAGTTATTAGCCGATATCGACCAGGAAACCGTCGACTTTGGTCCTAATTACGATGGCAGCGAAAACGAACCGCTGCTGCTACCCTCGCGCTTGCCCAATTTGCTGGTCAACGGCAGCTCGGGGATCGCGGTGGGTATGGCGACTAATATTCCCCCTCATAATTTGTCTGAGGTTGTGGACGGTTGTCTGTACTGCCTGCGCAATCCAGAGTGCACGATCGATGAGCTCATCGAGATTATTCCTGCACCGGATTTCCCAACGGGCGGCATCATTTATGGCATCGTCGGTGTCCGCGAGGGCTATCGCACAGGCCGTGGCCGTGTGATCATGCGTGCCAAGACCCATTTCGAAGACATCAAAGGCAGTACTAATCGTCAGGCGATTGTGGTGGATGCCTTGCCTTACCAGGTCAACAAAAAGACCTTGCAAGAGCGTATCGCCGAACTGGTCAACGAAAAGAAAGTCGAAGGTATTTCCGATATCCGTGATGAGTCCGACAAAGACGGTATGCGTCTGGTGATCGAACTCAAACGTGGAGAGGTGCCAGAGGTTGTGCTGAACAATCTCTACAAATACACGCAGTTGCAGGATACGTTTGGTATGAACCTGGTGGCGCTGGTCGATGGTCAGCCGCGCCTGCTCAACCTCAAACAGATGGTTGAGTATTTCCTGTCGCATCGTCGTGAGGTGGTGACACGTCGCACCGTATTCCAGTTACGTAAAGCGCGTGAGCGTGGTCACGTTCTCGAAGGCCTCGCGGTGGCCCTTGCAAATATTGATGAATTCATCCGTATCATCAAAGCAGCACCAACACCACCCGTGGCGCGTCAGGACTTGATGGACAAGACCTGGGATTCGTCACTCGTGCGTGAAATGCTGTCGCGTGCCGATACTGAGGCTGTCGGTGGTCGTGCAGCCTATCGTCCGGACAATCTCCCCGATCACTACGGCTTGCAGAACGACGGTCTGTATCGTTTGAGCGAGACGCAGGCGCAAGAAATTCTGAATATGCGTCTGCAGCGTTTGACAGGACTTGAGCAAGACAAGATTGTCGGCGAATACAAATCCGTGATGGATACGATTTCTGACTTGCTGGATATCCTTGCCCGTCCAGAGCGTATCACTGTGATCATTAGCGATGAGCTGCAAGCGATCAAGACCGAGTTTGGTACCAATGCGAAAGACCTCCGTCGCTCCGATATCGAGCTCAACGCGACTGAATTAGATACCGAAGACTTGATCACACCAGCCGATATGGTTGTGACTTTATCGGCTGGTGGCTACATCAAGAGCCAGCCGCTGTCTGAGTATCGTGCGCAACGTCGCGGCGGTCGCGGCAAGCAGGCCGCAGCGACGAAAGACGATGACTGGATTGATCAGCTGTTTACAGCCAACACACATGATTACCTGTTGTGTTTCTCGGACCGGGGACGCGTCTATTGGCTCAAGGTCTGGGAAGTCCCGCAGGGCACAAGAACTTCCCGAGGTAAACCTATCGTCAATATGTTCCCGCTGATCGATGGCGAGAAAATTACAGTCGTATTACCTATCAAAGAGTTCAGTGAGTCCCAGACGGTGTTCATGGCCACCTCGCGTGGTACCGTGAAAAAGACACCGCTGTCGGATTTCTCTAATCCACGTAAAGCCGGCATTATTGCGGTGGATCTGGATGAGGGCGATTTCCTGATTGGTGCAGAGCTGACCGATGGCAAGCACGATGTGATGTTGTTCTCGGACTCCGGTAAAGCAGTTCGTTTTGACGAAAATGACGTGCGTCCGATGGGCCGTAATGCCCGCGGTGTGCGCGGCATGATGCTCGAGGAAGGCCAGTCTGTGATCGCAATGCTGGTGTCGGGTGACGAGACGCAAACAGTCTTGACCGCAACACAAAATGGTTACGGCAAGCGCACACCGATCGGCGAGTACACCCGTCACGGCCGCGGTACGAAAGGCATGATTGCCATCCAGACCTCAGCGCGAAACGGTAAAGTGGTTGGTGCCGTGCTGGCTAATGCGACCGATGAGATCATGTTGATTACCACTGGTGGCGTATTGGTTCGCACCCGAGTGGCGGAGATCCGTGAAATGGGGCGTGCTACACAGGGCGTCACTTTGATTAACGTCGACGATGGCAGCATGCTCTCGGGTGTTCGTCGGGTAGTCGAAAGTGATGTGGATGATGAGGGTGTCGATGAGGTGACTGACGTTGTTGCTAAAGCAGACACATCCGGCGATCCCTCGGTTGAAGCACCAACTGATGCACCAACTGATGCACCAACTGATTCAACGGATGAGACCGGTTCGGAGTCTTAATATGGCAGTGCGTCCCTGGAACTTTTCCCCTGGGCCCTCGGCTATACCTGAGGCTGTTTTGCAGCAGGCTGCCGCTGAAATGCTTGACTGGCATGGCTGCGGTATGTCTGTGATGGAGATGAGTCATCGCGGGCGCGAGTTCACCCAGATCTGCACAGAAGCTGAAGCTGATCTTCGCGAACTGCTCTGTATCACAGAAGACTACGCTGTCCTGTTCATGCAGGGCGGGGCGAGCGCTGAAAACGCGATCATCCCGCTCAATTTATTGGGAAGAACAGCCAGTCACAAAGCAGATTTTGTCCTGACGGGCATCTGGTCGGTTAAATCACAACAGGAGTGTGAGCGCTACGGTGACGCGCAGATTGCCGCGTCGAGCGGTCTGGCGACTGTCGTAGATGGCCACTATCAGGCGCCTTACAGCTGGGTGCCAGCTTCTCACACCTGGCAAGTCCGTAAAGATGCGTCCTATCTACATCTTTGCAGCAATGAGACCATTGGTGGTGTTGAAACCATGGACTGGCCTGATATGGCTAAACTGGGCGCGCCTGGCGTGCCGCTTGTCGTGGATGCTTCGTCACACTTTTTGTCACGTCCGATGGATGTCACCAAGACCGGTATGATTTTTGCAGGAGCGCAAAAAAATGCCGGACCTGCTGGTGTCACTATCGTAATTGTGCGACGCGATCTGATCGGTCATGCTTTGCCAATTTGCCCCTCGGCTTTTGATTATGCAAAGGTCAGCGCTGAGAAATCCATGTTCAATACGCCACCGACCTACGCGATCTATATCGCGGGACTCGTATTCAAATGGCTCAAGCAGCAGGGTGGGCTGGCCGCGATGGAACAAATCAATATCGCCAAGGCGCAGGCCTTGTATGGCTATTTTGATCAGACAGAATTTTATAAGCTACCTGTTGAGCGCTCAGCGCGCTCGCGCATGAACGTACCTTTTTTTCTTGCGGACGCAGCGCTCGATGCTACATTTTTACAAGCTGCAGCCACACGCAAACTGATGCAGCTCAAAGGTCACAAAAGCGTAGGTGGTATGCGCGCTTCCATTTATAACGCCATGCCTCTCGAAGGCGTGATGGCATTGATCGATTTTCTCAAGGATTTCGAACGCTCTCATGGATGAGTCATTGCACGCCCAGTTGTTGCCCTTACGCGAACGCATCGATCAGATTGATGCCGAGATTCTTGATCTGCTCAATCAGCGCGCGCGTACCGCGCAACAGGTTGGCGATGTCAAACACGCACATCATGCCGAAGGACCGGTTTTGCGACCTGAGCGTGAGGCGCAAGTCATACGTCAGCTGCAAAGTAAAAATCGCGGTCCGTTCCCTGCCGATGCGGTTGCCTCGGTCTGGACTGAAATCATGTCGGCCTGTCGTGGTCTTGAACAAGCTCTTGCAGTCGCTTATCTCGGACCTGCAGGCTCTTTTTCAGAGCAAGCCGCCTTTGAACATTTCGGACATTCCGTCACGGCTGTGCCCTGTGCCTCGTTTGACGAAGTGTTTCGCGCCGTGGAGGCGGGAGCCGCCAATGTCGGTATGGTGCCTGTTGAAAACTCGACTGAGGGCGCCGTCAATCGGACATTGGATTTATTGTTGGGCTCGCCGGTGCGCATCTTGGGTGAGCGCTCTTTGCTGATTAGGCACTGCCTGCTTGCGCGCGAAGCGGACTTGTCCGGCGTGACCAGAATAATGGCGCATCCGCAGGCTTTGGCGCAGTGCCAGAGTTGGTTAAATCACAACTATCCTGGCATGCCACGCGAGCCGGTGGCGAGCAACTCCGAGGCGGCCCGTATCGCCTCTCTCGATCCAACCGTTGCGGCTATTGCGAGCGAAACTGCAGCAAAAGCCTGGGGGCTTACCGTCATTGCCCAAGGTATTCAGGATGATGCGCAAAATCGCACACGGTTCCTGGCGATCGGGCAAATAGAAAACATGCCAAGTGGTCGTGACAAAACCAGCCTGATTCTGGCGGTACCGAATCGTGCGGGTGCTATGTATCAGATGCTTGCCCCGTTAAATGAAAACGGGGTCTCCATGACGCGTTTTGAGTCGCGTCCGGCGCGGACAGGACAGTGGGAATATTATTTTTATATCGATATCGAAGGTCATCGTCAGGATGCTTCAGTGCAAAAAGCGCTGGCCACCCTGGAAGATCAGTGTGCGTTTTTCAAATTACTTGGTTCTTATCCTGCCCAATAAACCTGCTAGCGCTATAACTTTTTTATTCAGGTTCAAGTCAACTTATTGTCGGTGTTGTCATCATGTCATCAAAAGACGCAGTGCTCCTCGCTCCCCAACATATCGCTGCTATTGCACCCTATCAGGCAGGTAAGCCGATCGAAGAACTTGCACGCGAATTTGGTCTGGATCCTGCAGGCATTGTGAAGCTCGCCTCAAATGAAAACCCGCTAGGGATGCCCGAGTCAGCCAAGCATGCCATCATCCAGGCCATCGCTGGTTTAGGACGTTACCCTGATCCAGCCGGGTTTGACCTGAAAGCCGCTTTATCAAAGCGTTTCGACGTTCCACAAAACTGGCTGACTTTAGGCAATGGATCGAACGATATCCTTGAGTTGGTCGCCATGGCGCTCCTTGAGCCCTCAAACTCTGTGGTGTATGCACAGCATGCTTTCGTTGTGTATCGTCTGGCTACGCAAGCGCGTGGCGCACGTCACATTATGGTTCCAGCGCGTGACTATGGACATGACCTGCCAGCTATGCTTGAAGCAATCGATGACAGCACCCGACTGGTCTACATCGCAAATCCAAACAATCCAACCGGAACCTATCTGGCTAATGCTGCGATCGAGTCTTTCCTGTCGCAGGTTCAGGCGCGTCATGGGAGTCGTGTGACCGTTGTGCTTGATGAAGCGTATAACGAGTTTCTGGAGCCAGAGTTGCGTGTTGATAGCGTTGGCCTGGTGAAACGCTTTTCAAACCTGATTGTTTCACGCAGTTTTTCCAAAGCTTATGGACTGGCAGGTTTGCGCGTGGGCTTTGCAGTCGCCCAGCCTGCATTGACTGATTTGCTCAACCGCGTGCGTCAACCCTTTAATGTGAATTCGCTTGCGCAAGCCGCTGCCATTGCGGCGTTAAACGATCAAGAATTTCAGGCTAAAAGCTTTGCCGTCAATCGTGATGGTAAAGCGCAATTGCAGCAGGCGTTTGAGAAACTCGGTTTGAAATATGTTCCGAGTTATGCGAATTTCGTTTTGGTACACGTCGGTGAAGCAGCGCGCATCAATATTGAGTTACTCAAGCGCGGTGTGATCGTGCGACCTGTAGCCGGAGATGGCTTGCCAGAGTGGCTGCGGGTCTCGATTGGTTTGCGTGAAGAAAATCAGAAGTTTATAGATGCCTTGACAGCAATTCTCGCAGCGACTGACGCATGAGTGAGAAGCAAACTCAGGCGAGCACTGAGCAGTCGCCATTAAAAATCAACACGCTCGCAGTGGTTGGGGTGGGTTTGATTGGCGGCTCGTTTGCTGCGGCCTGTCGCAAGAACGGTATCGTCTCACGCGTGATTGGTGCCGGGCGCAAGCCTGAAACCTTGTCTCAGGCGGTGAGTCTGGGTTTAATCGACCAGGCGGTGACACTTCAAGAGGCTGCGTTAGAGGCGGATTTGATTTTCATCGCAGCGCCAGTGGGCGCTTTTGAATCTATTTTTACGGCGCTTGCGCCCAAGCTCAATGCAACTGCGCTGATTACCGATGGTGGCAGTACAAAACAAAATGTAGTGGCTGCGGCTCGTGCGGGACTAAAGAATCGAATTGCTCAATTTGTACCTGCACATCCCATGGCGGGGTCGCACGAAAAAGGTCCCCAGGCGGCCGATGCAAATCTTTATACAGGTAAGCGGGTGATCTTGACGCCTCTGGTCGAAAACATCGCTGCTGACGTTGCACGCATCGAGGCCGTCTGGCAAGCATGCGGTGCCCGGGTCACGACAACGACTCCTGCCCAGCACGACAGCATGGTTGCTGCAGTCAGTCATCTGCCTCATTGGATTGCTGCCTTATTCATGCAGCATATTGTTGACAGTGAAGATGCCGCACTTAAATTGCAAACCGCAGGAACTGGTTTCAGAGATTTCACGCGTGTTGCGCAGGGTTCGGCTGAAATGTGGTCGGACATCTTCATGGCTAATCGTGCAGCCATGCTCTCAGAGCTCAAGGCTTTGCGAACAGTGATGGATCGTGCTGAACAGGCGCTTGAGGCCTCAGACGAGGTCTGGTTGCACCAGATGCTCGAGGTTGCTGCAAAAGCCCGTTCGGACTGGACCGGAAATCAGACATGACACATCAGGACTATCTTGATTTGCCTGCCGCCAGGCACGCAAAGGGCTCGATCACGCTGCCCGGCTCAAAAAGTATTTCTAATCGGGTGTTGCTGCTCGCCGCACTGGCTCAGGGTAATACACGTATAGATGGTTTGCTGCAGTCTGATGATACGAAAGTCATGCTGGCAGCGCTGATGCAACTTGGTGTGCAAATCATTACGCATGCACAGGACTCAGTCACCGTATGCGGAGTGGCCGAGTTTCCGGTCAAGGATGCGGCACTGTTCATGGGAAATGCTGGAACGGCAATCCGCCCCTTGACCGCGGCGCTGGCGATGATGGGTGGGCATTACACACTTTCTGGTGTGCCACGTATGCACGAACGTCCAATCGGCGATCTGGTCGAGGGTTTGCGGGAAATGGGGGCACAGGTGAGTTATCTCGGCACGCCCGGTTATCCGCCGCTTGAGATCAATGCCTCAGCGTCACTCAGTGATCGTGTGCGCGTGCAAGGTTCTGTATCCAGTCAGTTTCTGACAGCGGTGCTGATGGCTGGCCCTTTGGCGGTTACCCGGTCTGGACGTGCCCTGACGATCGAGGTCGTAGGCGAGTTAATCTCCAAGCCTTACATAGAAATCACACTTAATCTGATGGCAAGATTTGGTGTGGCTGTTGAGCGGCATGGTTGGCAAGAATTTGTGATTCATCCTGCAAGCAGTTACCGCTCGCCGGGCCAGATTTTTGTCGAAGGCGATGCCTCGTCCGCTTCATATTTTCTTGCGCTAGGTGCGATTGGTGGTGGTCCGGTTCGTGTTGATGGCGTTGGTAACCAAAGTATCCAGGGCGATGTGGCTTTTGCTGACACGATTGAGGCGATGGGTGCAGCCGTCAAACGGGAAGCGAACTCGATCACTGTGACAGGTGTCGATGTAGCGTCCGGCGCTAGATTGAAAGCTTTTGATATGGATTTCAATTTGATTCCTGATGCCGCCATGACAGCCGCAACGCTTGCAATGTTCGCTGATGGTCCGTGCACCTTACGCAACATTGCGAGCTGGCGAGTCAAAGAAACAGACCGGATACATGCCATGCAGACTGAGCTGCGAAAATTAGGCGCTGTGGTTGAAAGCGGTCAGGACTGGTTGCGCGTCTATCCTGTCGAATCTGGTCACTGGAAGGATGCAGCGATCGATACATACGATGATCACCGTATGGCGATGTGTTTCTCGCTGGCCGCTTTTGGACAGTCTGCCGTGCGGATCAAGGATCCAGGATGTGTCAGTAAAACGTTTCCGACCTATTTCGAGGTCTATGCGAGCATGTTGCAATGACCCCATTAGCACCAGTCATCACGATCGATGGTCCGACCGCATCCGGCAAAGGTACGGTCGCGCAGCGTGTTGCAACCGCTCTAGGCTGGGGAGTACTCGATAGTGGTGCACTGTACCGCCTGACTGCACTTTCTGTTTTGCGTAACAATATTTCCCCCGAAGACGGTCCATCGGTTGCTCGCGCAGCCCAGAAGCTGGACGTGGTTTTTCATCCCGCAGGGATCTTGCTCGATGGGCGGGAGGTTTCTGAGGAGATTCGTCAGGAGCAGGTAGGGAATCTGGCTTCGCATATTGCTCCAAACCCTGCGCTACGGGCTGCTTTACTCAAGCGTCAGCGTGCTTTCCGGGTGAAGCCTGGTCTCGTGGCAGATGGTCGGGATATGGGAACCGTCGTATTTACGGACGCTCCACTTAAAATATTTTTAGTGGCTGATGTCCAGGCGCGAGCGCAGCGCAGGTGTAAGCAATTGATCGAAAAGGGAATTTCTGCTAATCTAGCAGACTTGCTTGCCGATATGAGGCAGAGAGATGCGCGGGATATTAATCGTGCCGTCGCTCCGCTTGTCGCTGCGCCTGGTGCTTACACGGTAGATTCTTCGAATCTGACCATAGAGCAAACGGTGCAGACGATTCTGGATCTCTGGTCCGATGTGGTCGGCAAATCTGCAGTGAATGTTCAGCAGTGAATGTTCAGCAGTGAATGTTCAGCAGTGAATGTTCAGCAGTGAATGAATCGCAGTAAGTATTTAGCAGTAAGTATTTAGCAGTAAGTATTTGGCAGTAAGTATTTAGCAGTAAATATTTAGCAGTAAATGAACCGCAGTAAATATGTAGTAAATAATTTGCAGTCACTGTGAGATATGCAGTCATTGCGAAACGTTGTTCGTGCTTGGGATGCGGGACTTTTCTTTCATCTCGAATTTTTTTAACTGACTCCACCCCATTCAGCGCTAGTCTGTTCTGGGCGTGCTACCCGGCCCCAAAGGCCATTTGGATCTCCTTTACATGTCAACTCAACAAGCCTCAACCCAATCCGGCGAAAGTTTTGCCGAGATGTTTGCAGCAAGTATCGAAAAGCAGGACATGAAGTCCGGCGAGGTTATCTCTGCTGAAGTCGTGCGAATCGACCACAATTTTGTGGTTGTCAATGCAGGCCTCAAATCAGAAGCCCTCATCCCTCTCGAAGAATTCCTGAACGATCAGGGCGAGCTTGAAGTCCAGCCAGGCGATTTTGTGTCTGTTGCTATTGACTCGCTCGAAAACGGCTACGGCGATACCGTGCTGTCCCGTGATCGCGCTAAGCGTCTGTCAGCATGGCTGTCACTTGAGCAATCACTCGACAAGAATGAGCTCGTGACCGGTACGATTACTGGCAAGGTCAAAGGCGGTCTGACTGTCATGACCGCTGGTATCCGCGCTTTCTTGCCTGGTTCACTGGTTGATTTGCGTCCTGTCAAGGACACAACGCCTTTCGAAGGCAAGACCATGGAATTCAAGGTCATCAAACTCGATCGCAAGCGCAACAACGTTGTATTGTCGCGTCGTGCAGTGCTCGAAGCCTCGATGGGCGAAGAGCGCCAGAAACTCCTCGAAAACCTCCAGGAAGGCTCGATCGTCAAAGGTGTGGTCAAGAACATCACCGATTACGGCGCGTTCGTGGATCTGGGTGGCATCGACGGTCTGTTGCACATTACCGACATGGCATGGCGTCGTGTACGTCATCCTTCAGAAGTCCTGACCGTTGGTCAGGAAGTCGAAGCCAAAGTTTTGAAATTCGATCAGGAAAAGAGCCGCGTCTCGCTGGGCGTCAAGCAGCTTGGTGAAGATCCATGGGTGGGTCTCGCACGTCGCTACCCACAGGGCACACGCCTGTTCGGTAAAGTAACAAACCTGACCGACTACGGTTCATTCGTTGAAGTCGAAGCCGGTATCGAGGGTCTGGTTCACGTCTCTGAAATGGACTGGACAAACAAGAACGTCGATCCACGTAAAGTCGTGACCCTTGGTGAAGAAGTTGAAGTGATGGTTCTCGAGATCGACGAAGACCGTCGTCGTATTTCACTCGGCATGAAACAGTGCCGTCAGAACCCATGGGAAGAATTCGCTGCTAACTTCAAGCGTGGAGACAAAGTCCGTGGCGCGATTAAGTCGATCACCGATTTTGGTGTGTTTGTTGGTCTGTCAGGCGGTATCGATGGCCTGGTGCATTTGTCTGATCTGTCCTGGACAGAGACTGGCGAAGAAGCTGTCCGCAACTTCAAGAAGGGCGATGAGCTCGACGCAGTTGTGCTTGGTATCGATACTGACAAAGAGCGTATTTCGCTTGGCGTTAAACAGCTCGAAGGCGACCCATTCAACAACTTCGTTGGTACCTTTGATAAAGGTGCAGTGGTTCCTGGTACCGTTAAGTCCGTTGACGCCAAGGGTGCAGTGGTCACACTGTCACTCGACGTTGAAGGCTACCTGCGTGCTTCAGAAATCGCTTCAGGCCGTATCGAAGACGCAACCACCGCAATCAAGGTTGGCGATAACGTCGAAGCCATGATCATCAACGTCGATCGCAAATTGCGTTCGATCCAGTTGTCGATCAAGGCTCGCGATACAGCCGATACCGCTGATTCGATGGCACGTATCTCTGAAGCCAGCGCTTCGTCGGGCACAACTAACCTGGGCGCATTGCTCAAGGCTAAGCTCGATCAGGCACGCGACACTGAATAACTCCAGTGACCAAGTCTGAGCTTATCGCAGCACTTGCGGCCCGCTACTCCCAGTTGGCCGCACGTGATACGGATTACGCCGTGAAAACGGTTCTTGATGCAATGACCCAGGCTCTGGCCGAAGGTCAGCGCATCGAGATTCGTGGTTTCGGTAGTTTTTCTTTATCTGAGCGTGCTCCGCGCGTGGGACGTAATCCAAAGTCTGGCGAACAGGTTTTGGTGCCTGGTAAGCAGGTGCCTCACTTCAAGGCTGGTAAAGAATTGCGTGAACGTGTGGATCTGGAGGCAACCGCTTCCGACGTGCTCAGCAACGAGGCGGAACCTCGTGCGCAGGCAACGACGCAAGACCCTGGTTTTACAGAGCACCGTGCCCTGGGTTAAGTCGAGAAAGTAGTCAAAAAACCGCCTGAAAATGGCGGTTTTTTTATGCTTCAGGCGCAATGGGAGCTTACAATCAGTTTTTACCTTTTGGAGCATCAGTCATGCGTTATTTCGTCTGGGCTTTGCGATTAATCGTTTTTATCGCTGTGTTGATGTTTGCACTCAAAAACACTGCACCTGTGGTGGTGGCCTTTTACGGTGACACTTCGCTGCAAAACGTCCCGCTGATTGTTGTGATGCTCTCGACCTTTGTGCTGGGCACCGTATTTGGTTTGTTGCTAACTGTTCCTGCGTCTATTCGCCGCAGGCGTGAGGCCGCACGGTTACGCAAAGAGTTGGATCGTATTCACAGTGCAGTCAATCCAGAGACGGATCCGCGATTGACGCCCGATACGCTAGCACCGCTTTCTCCGCTCTGAGTCGATTATTTTTTGGGACGAATACGTGGATTTTGAATCCTGGTGGCTGATTTTTTTACCGTTGCTTTTCGGTCTGGGCTGGATGGCTGCGCGTTTCGATATCCGGCAAATGCTGTCCGAAACACGGAATTTGCCTGACTCTTATTTCAAAGGTTTGAATTTTCTGCTCAACGAGCAGCCTGACCGTGCGATCGATGCTTTCGTCGAGGTTGCAAAGCTCGATCCCGAAACAACCGAGCTGCATTTTGCTCTGGGCAGCCTTTTTCGCCGTCGAGGTGAAATGGAGCGTGCGATTCGTGTGCATGAGAGCCTTCTTTCGCGTGCGGATCTTCCTCTCAAGGAGCGCGAACATGCAATGCACGAGTTGGCTCAGGATTATCTCAAGGCAGGCATGCTGGATCGTGCTGAGGCTGCTTTTGGTGCCTTGAAAAATACGGCCTTCGCTCTGCCGGCCTTGCGTGCGTTGATCAGGATCTATGAGTCTGAGCATGACTGGCCGCGTGCAATTGAGGCTGTCGAGAGCTTGCGCGCGCTAGTTTCTGAGCCGGTGCCGCAGTTAGTACATTATTACTGTGAGCAAGCGCAGGCGGCCTTGTCTGCAAAACCACCCCGCATGGAACAGGCCCAAGAGGCGTTAGCCCAGGCACAGCGGGCTTCGGCGAGCGCGCAGGCAACAGGTATTTCTGGGTCTTTCGTTCGTGTCGCCATGCTTGATGCGATGCTTGCTGTCGCGCAAAACAATCTCCCGGCACAGCGAGCACATTTATTAGCAGTGATGGAGAACGCGCCGGAATACGCCGGGCTCATTGCACAAGAGCTGTTGAATAACTTCACCCAGACAGACGAGCAAAAACAAGGCTTGCAAATTTTGCAGGAGCACTACCGGAAATTTCCTTCGCTGGATCTGTTTAATGTTGTCTTTCGCGCAGCGCGTGCGCAGGATGGAGTCGATCAGGCTTGGGCCTTTGCTCGTGATACGTTGCAAGCTCATCCTTCTCTGCTTGGTCTGGATCGTTTGCTTGAGGCTGAGCTCGCTCAGGCGCCGGCAGGACGCAGTCCTGAGGATAGTCCGATTCCCGGTGCTGATCTGACGCTTTTGCGTCGACTGATTCACAAACACACACAGCGTATGGATCGCTATGCCTGCCGTACCTGCGGCTTTCAGGCAAAGCGTTATTACTGGCAGTGTCCAGGATGCAACGCGTGGGAGACCTATAAACCACGCAGATTGGAAGAGCTTGAATGAGTACCTTTCCTAAAGACGCAGTTGCCCGTGCGCGGGTACTGGTAATTGGCGATGTCATGCTTGATCGTTACTGGTTTGGTGAGGTCGAGCGCATTTCGCCTGAGGCCCCCGTGCCTGTCGTACACGTGGCCAAACGAGAGGATCGTCTGGGTGGAGCGGCAAACGTTGCTCGTAATATTGTCTCGCTCGGTGCTAAAGCGACGCTGGTAGGCGTCGTTGGTCAGGACGAGGCAGCGTCGCAGGTCAGACATTTATTGGCAGAGGCAGGTATTGCGATGCTTCTGGTCCCGGATGCTGATCATCCCACGACATTAAAAATGCGAGTCCTCGGACGTCAGCAACAATTATTGAGGATTGATTTCGAAGAAAAACCCGGTGCTCAGACGCTAGCGACCATGCAACAGCAGATCGCACCGTTATTAGAGCAGCATGATGTTGTTGTCTTGTCGGACTATGCCAAAGGCGTATTGGCGCAGGTCGAACCGCTGATTGTGCTGGCACGTGCCAAAGGCCTGCCTGTACTAGTCGATCCAAAGGGTAGTAACTACGCCCGTTATCACGGTGCAACGCTTGTGACACCTAATCGCAGTGAGATGCAGCAGGCTGTTGGTCACTGGCACTCAGAGCAAGAGCTTGACGAGCGCGCACAGACGTTACGCGCACAACTAGGTCTTGAGGCTTTATTGGTCACGCGTTCCGAGCAGGGCATGACGCTTTTTACAAATCACGGTCGTGATCACGTCGACGCGCAAGCCCAAGAGGTTTTCGATGTGTCGGGTGCGGGTGATACGGTGCTGGCAACCCTTGCTGTGATGCGGGCAACCGGCATGGCGTGGCCTGAGGCAATGCGCTGGGCGAATAAGGCGGGTGGCATCGTGGTTGGAAAATTGGGAACGTCCATCGTGACGCAAGGAGAACTCGCATGATCGTAGTGACAGGTGCAGCAGGTTTTATTGGCAGCAATATCGTGCGTGGTCTCAACCGTCGCGGCTTGACAAATATTCTGGCTGTCGATGATCTGACCGATGGCGATAAATTCGTTAATCTGGTGGGTGCCCAGATTTCTGACTACATGCACAAAGACGAATTTCGTCGTGGTGTTTTGGATGGATTTTTGCCGGGGGTGCGTGCTGTCTTTCACCAGGGAGCTTGCTCAGACACCACAGAGCGCAATGGTCAGTACATGATGGATAACAACTATCGTGTCACGCTCGAGTTATTTGAGTATTGCCAGTCGCACAAAATACCTTTTATCTATGCTTCGTCTGCCGCAGTGTATGGTCAGGGTCCCGTATATAGCGAGGCGCTCGTCAATGAGCGCCCCTTGAATGTATATGGCTATTCAAAATTTCTTTTTGATCAGGTTGTGCGCAATCGCTTTAATTCGCTGACCGCTCAGGTCGTGGGTCTACGTTATTTCAACGTTTATGGTCCCCATGAACAACACAAAGGTCGCATGGCCTCGGTGGCATTTCACAACATGAACCAATTCATCGCTGAAGGCCATGTAAGGTTGTTTGGAGGTTGGGACGGTTATGCCGATGGCGGTCAGACACGCGACTTTATTCATGTTCAGGACGTTGTGGATGTCAATCTGCACTTTCTCGACCATCCGAGCCAGTCGGGTATTTTTAATTGTGGTACGGGCCGCGCGCAGCCCTTCAATGATGTGGCGGCCTCTGTTGTGAACACCATGCGTAATCTGCGCGGCCAGCCCGAGTTGCCCTTGAATGAGTTGGTGGCGCAAGGTTTGTTGCGCTACGTGGCTTTTCCCGAGGACCTAAAAGGCCGTTATCAGAGCTACACCCAGGCCGATGTGAAAAATCTCAGGGCCGCGGGTTTTGCGCAGCAAATGCGCGACGTGCAGACTGGTGTGGCCGAGTATGTCCGCGCCTTGCATGGTGCCGAGCAGGGCTGATTGCGCGTAGAGCTGCGAATGGATCAAAGCCTGACTTCTGACCCAAGGATCAGCTCGCAGACTTCAACATAGCGTTGCGAGAGTTTTACCCGCTTCAGGGTAGAACTCGATCGCGAGAATCCTACCGGAGCGCGCTATGAACCCTTTTCTCCATGATCCCGTTGCCAAACCTTTAATTGATCGTCCTGCAGGCAGTTGGCGATTTCCTTTTTCTTCACGCCGACATGGACGCAGGCTCAGCCGTCAGGCTGGTGCGCTGGCTATTGCTGCTGGGGTCGGAGCCTCTTTGGGTGTTCCAACAACTGCTCACGCCATAGATGTCAATACGGCTTCCCAAGCCCAACTGCAGGCAGTCAAGGGAGTCGGGCCGCGCACCGCTCAGATTATTGTGCAAGAGCGTGCCAGAGCCGGACATTTTGAGTCGCTGGAGGATTTGTCCGATCGTGTACGGGGGATAGGCGTCAAAAAACTACAGGCGATGCAGGCGGGTGGTTTGCAAGTGGGGGGGCGAGCGACTAACCCTGTAATTGAAAGTAATCAGACCAAGTTAAAGAATAACGCTCAGGTAGCGACCCCTGATGTGAAGGAGTTTTCTCAGTCTGGTGGCGAAAACTTGTAAGGCGACTTTCAATACGCCCAAAGCGCTGCCTGGAGTCGATGGTTTTTTGTCGGGATTGTTCGCTTAGTCTTTCATTTTCGGTATGATTCTAGCTATGAAAACATATCCAAGCGTCGAAAATACCGTCGGTAACACTCCTCTTGTCCGTCTGCTGCGCTTGCCCGGTGCTGCGGTTGCCGAGCGAGGCAATGTTGTATTGGGCAAACTCGAGGGCAACAACCCTGCGGGTTCGGTTAAAGACCGTCCCGCCTTATCCATGATCCTCGGCGCTGAGGCGCGTGGCGACATTAAACCTGGCGATACACTGATTGAGGCAACCAGTGGTAATACTGGTATTGCACTGGCCATGACTGCCGCGATGCGTGGCTACAAAATGATTTTGATCATGCCTGACAACCTGTCCGTTGAGCGTCGCGCCTCAATGGCTGCTTATGGTGCCAAACTCATCCTGACACCTGCGAGCGGGGGCGGGATGGAGTTCGCCCGCGATCTGGCTACCAAAATGCAGGCTGAGGGGCAGGGTAAAGTGCTCGATCAGTTTTCCAACCCGGACAACCCACTTGCTCATTTTAAAACGACTGGCCCAGAGCTCTGGGAGCAGACCGACGGTGAGATCACCCATTTTGTAAGCGCCATGGGAACGACCGGAACCATCATGGGCGTGGCACGCTATCTGAAGTCTCGAAATCCGGATATAAAAATTGTGGGAGCTCAGCCTGCTGAGGGTTCTCAGATTGCTGGTATCCGGAAATGGCCTGAACAATACCTGCCTTCGATTTATGACCCGAGCCTGGTGGATCAGTTTGAGTTGATCGAACAAAAGGACGCGGAAAACATGGCGCGTCGTCTTGCTGCCGAGGAGGGGATCTGCGCCGGAGTCTCGGCTGCGGGGGCCTTGGTTGCCGCATTGCGTGTAGCCAATACCGCTCGCAACGCTACGATCGCTTTTATCGTCTGCGACCGGGGCGACCGGTATTTGTCCACAGGTTTGTTCGACGAGCAGCCACAGAGTTGAATGGTTCAATCACTGCGGTCGCTTGAGTCGGCAAGTGATTATTTGCTCGTCAGCGCTGCGGCGAGATCAGTAATCGCTGCGGCGTAAAAATAGCTATGGTTGTACATGGTGATCGCAAAAAAGTTTGGTGTTGCTGTGCGTAATTCTGCCGTACCCTTTGACTCCTCAACCAGATCAATCACCCCCAGCGCGCCACGCATCCAGTTCTGGGTGCCTGCAGGCTGATTGGGTGCCAGCACAGCTCCTGCGGCCTTCAGTTGGGGCCAGTCCAGGTTTGCTTTAAGACCACCATCTACGAGTTTGGCTGCATCGGCTGGCAAAATGACAGGTGCGAAAACTGGCATGCCGCGTTGCCAGCCGTGCTCGACGAGGTAGTTGGCGACTGACATGATGGCATCGGCACGATTGCTGATCAGGTCAATTTGCTGCACGCCTGCTGCGCTGACGGCAAAGCGCTTGATACTGCTTGGCATGAATTGCGGGATCCCAACTGCGCCAGCGTAGGAGCCTTTGAGCAGACGTGCGTTGACCTTACCGGTCAGATCAAGCTCGATTAAATCGGCCAGATTGTTGCGGAACATCTCTGCACGCTCAGGACGGGTTGGGTCAGGGTAGTCAAAGGCAAGCGTCGCTAGTGCATCGAGCGCACGAAAATTACCCATGTTTTTACCGTACAGCGTTTCTACACCGATCAGCGCGGCGATAATTTGCTGCGGAACGCCATAGCGCTTTTCAGCCTGTTCCAATGCTATTGCATTGGCTTTCATGAATTCACGTCCCTGACCGATGGTAATGGGGTCCAGTCGCCGGCCTCGATAGGTTTGCCAGCTCCTGGGTGCACGGGGCTGACCCGTTGCGACAGGGGCAATCAGTCTTGCAACTGTGGCGCTGTAGCGGGCTTCGTCTAGCAGTTTCAGGATGCTGGTTTCTGACAGGTTGCGTGAGCTGGCAAGGTTCTGGGCAAACTTGCGGACCTCGGGTCGCTGGCTTGAGGCTGCGAGGCCATTGGCTGGGGCACCCGGTGGCTGTGGGTCCTGATCTGATGCTGACGCAGTGTTCTGGCCAGGTGATTGCGAGCCGCTCGTGGTGGGTTTTTCACCGCCAGAAGCAGAGGAATTGGATTGACTGGCACAGCCACCGAGCAAGGTGGTCGCCAGTATGATTTGCACAAAACGCCAACTGATGGACATAATCTTCCTTATGGAGACTCTCTATATTACCCATCCGTCCTGTCGTTTGCACGCCATGGGCGATTGGCATCCCGAAAGTCCGGCTCGGCTGGACGCTATTTCTGATCAGTTGCTCTCAAGCGGGCTGGCTTCTTTCGTCCATGATTTTGGGCCTGTCGCACCGGTTTCCCGAGAGGCGCTGCTCAGGGTACACACGCCGGATTATCTTGATCGTCTTGAGTCTGTCTCGCCACGCGAAGGCTTATACGAGATAGACGGCGATACGCTAA
Source organism: Burkholderiaceae bacterium (assembly GCA_036725985.1). Classification (GTDB taxonomy): domain Bacteria; phylum Pseudomonadota; class Gammaproteobacteria; order Burkholderiales; family Burkholderiaceae_B; genus Zwartia. The sequence goes on along the minus strand of DAIMDD010000007.1, from coordinate 227,832 downwards.
TGAACCCGCACACGCTGGAGGCGGCCAAGCATGCTGCGGGGGCCTTGGTTGCCGCGGTCGACGCCGTGATGCAAGGGCAGGCGAACACTGCTTTTTGTGCGGTCAGACCGCCTGGTCATCACGCTTTGCCTGATCAGGCCATGGGTTTTTGTTTCTATAACAATATTGGTGTGGCCGCAGCGCATGCAATGGCCTTGTATGGGGTTAAGCGCCTGGCCATTATTGATTTTGATGTCCATCATGGGAATGGCACGGAGACAATGTTTGCGAATGTGCCCGGGGTTGTGATGTGCAGTTTTTTTCAACATCCCTTGTTTCCATACTCGGGTGTTGAGCATCCTGCTGCCAATATGCTGAATGTCCCTGTGCCGGCTTATACAGATGGCAAAGTAGTGCGAGAAATCGTGCGCGAGCGTTGGCTACCCAGACTGGAGGCTCACAGGCCTGAGCTGATCCTGGTGTCGGCAGGTTTTGATGCGCACAGGGAGGACGATATCGGTCAGATGGGATTGGTCGAGGCGGATTACGCCTGGATTACCACCCAGTTGGTTGAGCTCGCAGCCAGACATGCTCAGGGGCGAATCATCAGTGCCCTGGAGGGGGGCTATAACCTCTCGGCGCTTGGGCGCAGTGTGGTTGCCCATATCCGGGCACTTTCTTCGCTTTAAGCTTGATTTGGTGCTCGTCGGTTTGTCTTTGACAAGACAATCAAGCGATACTTTTTAAGACGTTCAAGCGAAATTTACCTATCGGGGTAAAATCGTAGAATTATGTTTGAATGCCACCCTTTATTAAATAAGGTTGGGCTTTTTTTTATCTTTGGAGATCGCTGGATGAAGGTGCTTGTGCCTGTTAAGCGCGTCGTTGATTACAACGTCAAAGTTCGCGTCAAGTCAGATCAGTCGGGTGTGGATATCGCAAACGTCAAGATGTCGATGAACCCATTCGATGAGATCGGTGTCGAAGAAGCTACCCGCCTCAAAGAAAAAGGCGCTGCGACTGAAGTCATCGCCGTTTCCTGTGGCGTTGCGCAATGTCAGGAGACCTTGCGTACCGCAATGGCGATTGGCGCGGATCGCGGCATACTGGTGCAAACTGATGTCGAGCTCCAGCCTTTGGCTGTTGCCAAGCTCCTGAAAGTCATTGCTGAAAAAGAACAGCCTGGGCTGATTATTCTAGGCAAGCAGGCGATTGATGATGATGCCAACCAGACCGGTCAGATGCTGGCCGCCATGCTGGGCTGGTCACAAGCAACTTTTGCCAGCAAGGTTGAACTCGGTGAAGGTGTGGCGCGCGTGACTCGCGAAGTCGACGGTGGTCTGGAAACTATCGAGCTCAAATTGCCCGCGATCGTCACAACCGATCTGCGTCTGAATGAGCCACGCTATGTGACTTTGCCCAACATCATGAAGGCCAAGAAAAAACAGCTCGACACGTTTTCCCCAGAGGACCTCGGCGTCGATGTCAACCCACGCCTGAAAACTCTTAAAGTCTCGGAGCCACCATCGCGCTCAGCCGGGGTTAAAGTCCCTGATGTTGCCGCATTGGTCGATAAACTCAAAAACGAAGCAAAGGTGGTGTAACCATGTCAGTTCTAGTCATTGCTGAACACGATAACGCCCAGCTGAAGGGCGCAACCCTGAACGTAGTCGCGGCCGCCTCCAAAATTGGTGGTGAGGTCCACGTGCTTGTTGCTGGCGCGAATGCCGCTGCGGTTGCCGAACAGGCCTCCAAAATTGCCGGTGTTTCTAAAGTTTTACTCGCTGATTCGCCTGCCTTTGCCGATGGTCTGGCAGAAAACGTGGCTGAGCAGGTGCTCGCACTCGCAGGTGGCTACAGCCACATCCTGTTTGCTGCAACGGCTTCGGGTAAAAACGTTTCGCCGCGCGTTGCTGCGCGTCTGGACGTTGCGCAGATCTCTGAAATCACGGCTGTGGATTCACCTGATACTTTCCAGCGTCCAATCTATGCTGGTAACGCTATTGCGACGGTGCAGTCAACCGATGCTGTCAAAGTCATCACCGTTCGTACAACCGGTTTTGATGCTGCTGCGCTAGGTGGCAGTGCTGGGGTTGAAACAATCTCTGCTGCACCCGCTGCAGGGCTGTCGACCTTTATCGGTCGCGAAGTCGCCAAAAGCGATCGCCCTGAGTTGGCTGGTGCGCGTGTCGTTGTCTCTGGTGGCCGCGGTATGGGCAGTGCTGAAAACTTCAAGATCCTCGATCCTCTCGCTGACAAGCTTGGCGCAGCACTCGGTGCCTCACGTGCCGCAGTCGATGCAGGGTATGCTCCTAACGACTGGCAGGTTGGTCAGACTGGCAAGATCGTCGCCCCTCAGTTGTATGTTGCGGTTGGTATTTCTGGAGCGATCCAGCACCTTGCAGGTATGAAAGACTCAAAAGTGATTGTTGCTGTCAACAAGGATACCGAAGCACCGATTTTTGGTGTGGCGGATTATGGTTTGGTGGCTGATCTGTTTACAGCGGTGCCAGAGATCGTCACGGCACTGTGATGTTGCTGTTTGAAATTTGAATAGTTAGTTTGCTTGCAACAAAAAACCCGTCCTGCTGGACGGGTTTTTTGTTCAGGCACAGTGCGTTCCTGTACCGCACTGTGTCAGTAAGCTTGAACCTGCCTGGTGTTTCTAATGTAATGCTGAGGTAAGCACTGGGTAGTAACATTGCTCAATCTCATTTGATGATAGAAATCATGACATATCGCGCACCCCTTGAAGATTTCCGTTTTGTTTTCGAACATATCGCAGGCTTGCCTGAATTGCTCAAGCTCGAGGCTTATGCAGCAGTCGAACCAGATCTGGTTGATGCTGTTCTTGAGGAAAACGCCAAATTTACCGAGGAGGTCATCGCACCAACAAACTGGGATGGTGATCAAAATCCACCGAGTTATGTCGATGGCGCTGTGCACATGCCTGATTCCTTTAAAAAGGCTTTTAGTCATTTTGTAGAAGGAGGTTGGCAGGGTTTGCGTCACCCGGAGCAGTTTGGTGGACAGGGTTTGCCACGCCTGCTCGCGACGGCGACGACTGAAAATCTCTATGCAGCAAACGTTGCGTTTTCACTCTGCCCGATGTTGACCGATGGCGTGATTGAGGCGCTTTTATTGTCTGGTTCTGAAGAGCTCAAACAGCGTTACGTTCCAGCCCTGGTCGAGGGAAAATGGACTGGCACGATGAATCTGACCGAGCCGCAGGCGGGCTCGGATTTGTCTATGGTCAACGCCCGTGCCGTGCCACAGGAGGACGGGAGTTATCGTATTTTCGGTCAAAAAATATACATTACCTTTGGTGAGCATGATCTCGCTGAAAACATTGTCCATCTGGTACTGGCCCGAACGGCCAACGCACCGGCCGGAGTCAAGGGACTTTCTTTATTTGTTGTACCGAAATATCTGGTCAACGAAGATGGATCGCTTGGGGCGCGAAATGATGTCTGGTGTGCTTCGATTGAACACAAACTCGGTATCCATGGCAGTCCGACCGCGGTGTTGCTTTTTGGCGATGGTAAGGGTGCCGTAGGCGAGGGCGCCCTTGGCACCATCGTTGGCGAAGAAAATCGCGGGCTTGAATATATGTTCATCATGATGAACGCAGCACGCTTTGCGGTAGGGGTTCAGGGAATTGGTGTGAGCGAGGCGGCGACACAAAAAGCGACTGCTTATGCGCGCGATCGTATTCAAAGTCGTGCCATCGAGGGGTCGGCTGGACCCGTCGCCATCGTCCAGCATCCTGATGTGCAGCGCATGCTAACCACAATGCGGGGTTTGACCGAGGCGAGCCGTGCGATTGCCTGCATGGCTGCGGCGGTGGATGATTTGAGTGAGGAGCATCCCGACCCTCAGGTGCGGGGGATTAATCAGGCGCTCTACGAATATCTCGTGCCTGTAGTCAAAGGCTTTTCTACCGAGTGTTCTCTCGAAGTCAGCTCACTTGGTGTTCAGGTGCATGGCGGGATGGGGTTTATAGAGGAAACAGGTGCGGCTCAGTTTTATCGCGATGCGCGAATTCTAACTATTTATGAAGGTACAACCGCGATTCAGTCCAATGATCTGGTTGGACGTAAAACCCTGCGTGATGCCGGTGTAACTGCTTTTTCGCTGGTTCATGCCATGCGTGCAACGCTTCAAGAGCTTGCCCAGAGGATCGATGATTGCGATCAGGCGCATCGCCCAGGCTTGCAATTGATTCATGACCAGCTGACTGCTGCGGTTGAGGTATATCAAGCCTCTATCCAATATGTACTGGATCACGCCAAAGCAGATCCACGAGCGGTGTATTCTGGTAGCGTGTCTTATTTGATGCTGACCGGCTATGTTCTGGGTGGATGGTTGTTTGCCCGTGCAGCGCTCGTGTGTGTGACTGCGACAGTTGAAGCGGCACAGTCGATTTTTATGAAAAACAAGTTTTCAACTGCAGTGTTTTTTGCGGGTGCGATTTTGCCCCGCGTCCATGCATTAGGCCAGCAGATGCAAAACGGTGCCGTGATTGCGCAGGCTTTCACCCAGTCCGATCTGGTTTAGATAATAAAGATCTTTGGTATAAAGATATAAGCGAATATTTGTTTCGTGCAGAAAGATTTCAGTCCACAATGGACACCATAAATTTTTGCCAGGAGATACAACATGTCAACACTTCGTTTAGGCGATATCGCCCCTGATTTTGAGCAGGATTCCTCGGTTGGTCGCATTCATTTCCATCAATGGCTCGGTGATAGCTGGTGCGTTCTTTTTTCTCACCCAGCAGACTTCACTCCTGTTTGCACGACTGAGCTTGGCATGACTGCCAAGCTATTCAATGAATTCGCTCAGCGCAATGTCAAAGTACTCGCTCTCTCAGTAGATAGCGCAGCTTCACATAATCAGTGGATTCCTGACATCAACGAGACGCAGCATACGGAAGTGAATTTCCCTATTTTGGCCGATGAGGATCGTAAAGTCTCAACTCTTTACGACATGATCCACCCTAATGCCAATGCGACGCTGACCGTCCGCTCGGTATTCATCATTGATCCAGCGAAAAAGGTTCGTCTGACACTGACTTATCCAGCGAGTACAGGGCGTAATTTTGATGAGTTGCTGCGCGTGATCGACTCTTTGCAATTGACTGACAGCCACTCTGTTGCGACACCTGTTAACTGGCAGGACGGTGACGATGTCATTATCGTTCCTTCACTGAAAGACGAAGCCGTCATCAAGCAGAAGTTCCCTAAAGGCTACAAGGCTGTACTTCCCTATCTGCGGATTACCCCTCAGCCCAATCGTTAATTTTTTTTAAATACAAAGCCATCGCATATTTTTTTGATGTGCGATGGCTTTTATTTATTCAAAGACGCTCAGGGCAGGATTGCATCCAGGCTGGTGTTGACTTCAATCAGGATAGGTTTGCGCTGCGCGATGGCAGTTTTGATGACTGCCTCGATTTCTGTTTTAGTCTGTATGCGCGCTGATTGCATCCCAAAGCTGTGCGCCAGATCGTGAAAGTCTGGATTAAAAAGTGAAGTTCCGCTTACACGACCAGGGTAGCCGCGCTCCTGATGGAGTCGAATCGAGCCATAACTGCAATTATTTGACACAATAAAGATGATCGGTAACTGGCGCTCGACAGCAAGAATCATTTCATTGCCGGTCATCAGAAAGCCACCGTCTCCCACCATACAGATGGTCGTGCGCGACGGCTCGCGCAATGCGCAAGCCAGAGCCGCGGGTGTGCCGAAGCCCATGGCGCCAGCAAGTGGCGCCATCAGTCGCTGACCTGTTTTAAAGGTGAAGTGGCGGTATACGGGGGCGGCGAACGTCCCCGCGTCCAGGCAGATGGTTGTATCGAGTGCAGCATGCTCCATGACTGCGTGTACGACTTCGGTAAAGTTCACGCCTTGTTTGGGCGTCTTGCTTGGCCAGGCCGCCCAGGACTGAGAGTGCTGACGCAGCGTACTCAGCCATGTCTGGCGTGCGGGGCTTGGCTCAGGCGCAGTTGTTTGCGTCAGTGCTTGAACCAGACCGACAGAGTCGCACACCAGAGGAAAATCAGCTACCGTGTCCCAGTTGATGATTCTAGAGTCAGGATAGCAGTGCAAAAGCTTCTGGGGCGCTTGCGCGTATTTCGGAAATGTATAGTTTTGCGTAGTGATGTCGCCTAGCCGTGTACCCAACGCTAGTATGAAATCACTTTCCTGCAGGGAGGCCATTTGTGATGCAGGGTTCGAAAGCCCCAGATCGCCAACAAAGAGCGGGTCATCATTTGCAAAAATGTCATGTCTACGGAAAGACACCATGACAGGCAGTTGCCAATGATGAGCAAAAGCCTTTAACGCCTCGCGACCACCAGGACGGTCGAAGTCACCCCCCGCGATGATGAGTGGTTTACTGGCTTTGCGGAGCGCCTGGGTAATGTCTGCCATGGTTTGCGCATCGGGCAGACCAAACACTGGAGCGTGATTTTTGAAGACTGTTTTTTCGACGGCTTGCTGCTGGATATCCTCAGGGATCACGAGAACGACTGGACCAGGTACTCCTGATGTTGAAAGTCGAATAGCTTTAAATGCGGCCTCGGCGAGCTGCTCGGGTGTCTGGCACTCAAAGACCCATTTGGCGATGGAGCCGAACATTTTCTGATAATCGATTTCCTGAAAGGCCTCCCGACGCAAATCCCGGGCTGCGATCTGACCGACAATTAAAATCATCGGGACTGCGTCTTGTTGAGCGGTATGTACGGCGATGGCTGCGTTGGAGGCGCCAGGGCCGCGGCTGACAAGCGCAACGCCTGGGCGGCGAGTGAGTCGCCCGTCCGCTACAGCCATGTAGCCTGCGCCGCCCTCGTGGCGGCAGGTGACGACATCAATTTCAGGAAAATCGACCAGTGCGTCGAGTATTCCCAAATAGCTTTCGCCCGGGACTAAAAAAACCCGATCCATGTCGTGATCGCTAAAAACCTGGAAAAGAGCGTGGCTGGAAGTGAAAGTTTTCATGTCTGCTGGTGAAGTCATTTTTATTTTGAAGCTTGAAAATTAGCACAGCTTGCCTCTGCGTGCCTGTGGTTTTACGCGGCTAACTGACAGGTGTGCAGGGTCTTAATTGCTATAAATGGCGGTTCCAGCTTTAAGACGCTGGATGATTGAATTTGTTGTAAATAATCTGCACATATTTCCGCACAATTTAACTGTGCTTGCAAACAGTACTGTATTTGTGTACAGTACTGTTTATGGAATCAGTATTTGAATGGATGTGAGTAATAAATACCTGCAATCTGTATAGCGATTTATAGCGATTTATAGCGATTTATAGCGATTTGTACCGTTTATAGCGATATCCGATTGAAAACAGTCTCAGGTCGTTTTTATATCCATCAGCGATTCCAAACGATTTTGCCGGTTCTAGGTCCCCGGCCATCACCTCCACGACGAAAGAAGTGGAGGTGATACCTAACACTGCAGTCAAGTTTGAAAAATTACGACAGAAAGATTGTTTCTTAAAAATCACGCCAGAAAAATACCAGGAGCATCACTATGCAACGCGAACTTCGTCATACCTACTCTCCTTCCTTTGCTACGGCATCAGTCTCTGAAAAAGGTACCAGCACCCGACAGATCGTTTCGGATATTGCCTTGCTGGCTTTTTGGGGTGCTATGGTGCCAGCCTTCCTGTGGATTGGTAACGCTGCTGGTTTTTAAACTGGAGTTTTTTCTTAGCCAGCTACGTTCAAGGATGTCCTTTATCCTCCTGCGCCTGAAAGCAAAACCACTCCCGCAGCGATTGCACAGCAACCTGCAACCCGGCCCCAGCCCACAGCCTCACGCAAAAAATAAAGCCCTGCGAGTGTCACCAGCAGCATTGACATCTCGCGGGCCGGCGCGACCAGACTGACTGGTGCGCCATTTCGCAGGGCGTAGAGCACTAGTATGTACCCAAGCGGCGACAGTAAACCTATCGCCCAGGCCAGATGCCAATACCCTTTGACAGCCTCTCGGGCCTGTTTAGGGTTGCGAGCGACATGTGGGAACATCATGATTGTTTTAGTTACGCAGGTTGCCCAGTCAAATAAAACAGGGGCGATCGCTAAGGTTTTGACGCCATAAGCATCAACAAGAGTGTAGGCGGCGATCAAAGTTCCTACCAAAATACCCCACCGAACCCCCACAATAGCTGTGGGAGTCAATAAGCGCGTGATTTGACCTTGCGTGGCGATCAGCATGACGCCCAAAACCACACACAACATGCCACTAATCCCACGGATACTAGCTGGCTCGCTCATGAATAGCAGGGCACCAATGGTTGAGAGCAGGGGGCCAGTACCTCGGGCAACAGGGTAGACCACCGATAAATCGGCCAACTGGTATCCGCGTTGCAGGCAGAGGCTATAAACCAGATGAAGCAACCCGGAGAGCAAAATACACAGAACGACTGGCACACTCCAGCTTGGCTCATCAACGATCAGAATCCAAAGCACCCAGGGCAGGTAGATCACTGTCGAGCAAAATCCATAGGCAAAGACAAAAGCAGGCCCTACGTGGGCGGCTTTTTTGTTCAATAGGTTCCATGTAGCGTGCGCAACCGCAGCAGCGATAACAAGCAGGAGGGCGGAGTAAGTCATGCAAACCTTAAAAATGTAGTAGAATCATGGGCTAACGTTTACATCCTCTGCCCGGTTGTGTCACTTGAATAGGTCAAGTTGTGCACCAAAAATACCAAATAACCGAGAGCATGATGTCATGGAGTTGTTATGAATTTGATCGAAACTCTTGAAAAAGAAGAAATCGCCCGTTTGACTGGCGGTAAAACCATCCCTGAATTCGCACCTGGCGACACAGTTGTTGTCAGCGTTAATGTAGTCGAAGGCACACGTAAGCGTGCACAGGCTTTCGAGGGTGTCGTGATCGCACGCCGCAATCGTGGTCTGAATTCGGCTTTCATCGTACGCAAAATTTCCTCCGGCGAAGCCGTTGAGCGTACCTTCCAGTTGTATTCACCCCAGATCGCTTCGATCGAAGTCAAGCGCCGTGGTGATGTTCGCCGCGCCAAACTTTACTACCTGCGTGATCGTTCAGGTAAATCAGCGCGTATTAAAGAAAAGCTGGTCCGCAAGACCGCCGTTGCTGCAGCATAAGTCAGTAGCTGCTTGCACCGAAGAGCACCCTTTCACAGGGTGCTTTTTTTTCGAATCAAGCGATTGCTTAGCTATGACTAATGATTGCCCAGATACAGTTGTGTCATTTTGGTATCTGACAATAGCGCGCTGGCATTGCCAGACAATACACAGCGGCCCTGATCTAGGATGTAGCCGCGATCACTGATCTCCAGGGCTTGGCGAGCACGTTGTTCCACCATCAGAACAGCAACGCCTCGTTTGGGAAGTTCACGCACGAGTTCAAATACTTTTTCAACCAGAGCGGGTGCGAGTGCTGCGGTAGGTTCGTCAAGCACCATCAGTTTGGGTGACGGCATCAGGGCGCGTGCGAAAGCAAGTTGCTGCCTTTCTCCGCCTGACAGATTTCCTGCACGTTGCGATAGCTTATCAACCAGTGCAGGAAAGGCCTCAAGCACCTCTTGCATACGCGACTGAATCTGTTTGACGCCACGCACGACCAGCAAGTTCTCGCGAACCGTGAGCGAGGAAAAAACATTAGCGACTTGTGGAACATAAGCCAGACCGGCGTAAAACCGGTCTTCGGAAGGCATGTGAGAGATTGATTGCCCGCCAAGAGAAAGCTCTCCACGCACGCGTGGTAACAAGCCCAGCACCGCTTTAACAAGTGTCGATTTTCCAGCACCGTTGGTGCCTGCAATCGTCACGATCTCACCGTTATGCACTTCAAGACTGATATCGTGAATGATATCGACTTCGCTGTAGCCGCCTGCTATCGCGTTTAAGGTCAGTAAACTCATGCGATACCGCCCATATAAGCCTGCTGGACGCGCGGATCATCGAGTACAGCTTGCGGATCGCCCTCGGCTAGCACTGCGCCGCGATCCATCACGATCAGTCTTTTTGTCAGGGACTTTAATGCTTGCAGGTGATGTTCAATCACGATGAAGGCGATGCCTTGCGCGTTCAAGGTATGCACATGCTGGCAGATTTCCTCGATTAACACGGGATTAACACCTGCAAAAGGTTCATCGAGCAAAATACACCGGGGATCCAGCATCAATACACGACCGAGTTCGAGAAGTTTTTTTTGCCCACCTGAAAGCTTGCTTGCTAGCGTATCGCGTACTTTGGCGAGATTCAAAAAATGCAGTATCTGGTCTGCTTTTTCGGTTAGCGCCTGCTCGCGCTGTTTGCGTGCAGTAGTCAACACCAGCGATGCAAATAATTGCTCACCCTGAGGATTGGGTGCTGAAGCGAGTAGGTTTTCGTGCACAGTGAGGGATTTGAATTCCCTCGGTACTTGAAAGGTCCTGACAAGCCCACGCTGCGCGCGTAAATAGGGCGGTATCTTTGAAATGTCCTGGCCATCGAACAAGATTTTTCCGCTGGAGGCGGACTGCTGACCTGCAATCGCAGCAAAGAGCGTGCTTTTGCCAGCTCCGTTTGTACCGGCGATACCCAGAATTTCCTTGGTCTGTAAAGACAATGAAACTTCATTAACAGCGGTAAAACCGCCATACCTGCAACTGACGTTTTGGACCTGTAGCATCATGTCGTGGTCTTCCCGAATAAGCCATTGGGTCGATACATGGTGACCAGAATCAGTGCAAGTCCAACCACGGCCAGACGAACACTCGCCATCTGTACCTCAGAGACACCCGGGATAAAGTCTTTGATAAAACGTGAGCCCTCGAGAAAAATCATCAGCAGGACCGCACCACCCAGTGCACCCCGTACCGAACCCGAACCACCCATGATCAGTCCCATCCAGACATAAAACGTCACAAGCGGGAGAAATTGTTCTGGACTGATAAAAGTAATGAAGTGTGCATAAAAAGCGCCTGCAAGCCCCGAGAGCGCGGCACCAACCATAAAAATCTGCACTTTGAATTTAGTCGGATTTTTACCAAGTGCCATGAGCGCTGGCTCATCGTCACCGATCGCACGCAATAAACGTCCAAGAGGGCTACGGGTCAGGCGCAGCGTTCCCCAGGCAACCAGTGCCGTTGCAGCGACCAAGATAAAAAATAAAGCTGTGTCTGAGCCTGCAGGACCCAGCGAGGCGAAAACTTTAGGGATGCCTGGCAGGCCTTGTACACCTTTGGTGAGCCATTCTTCTTGTTGTAAGGTGATGCGCACGGCCTCTGAAAATCCGAGTGTGACAATGGCGAGATAGTCTTCACGTAAACGCAAGGAAAGCAAGCCAAGTGGCAGCGCACTGATCCCTGCCAGGACTGTTGCCGCGGCAAAACTCAGCAGCAGTGGCACACCCGCAAGTGCGAGCAAGGCTGAGGTATAAGCACCTATCGCAAAAAAAGCCACCACGCCAAAATTGACCAGTCGTGTGAGTCCGAATTGCAAATTCAGGCCGAGTGCGAGTAGCGCGTAGATCAGGGAAACGATTCCGATCGCTTGAAGATAGGCGGTCATAACGTAGCCCTTTTCTCTGAGGTGGGGATCGTGTTAAGCATGAGCAAGCTTCACCTGATCAAATCCACGCGGCCCATCAGACCCGCAGGGCGCACCATGAGAACGAGCGCCAGCACACCAAAAGACAATACGAGTTTATATGAGGGGCCCAGTAGCGGGACAGAAAGCTCCTGGGCGACTGACATCAGCAAGGCACCAATCACAGCGCCTACCGGACTGCCAATGCCGCCGAGTACCATCGCCGCGAAAGCAGGAATAAGATGATCCCACCCAAGCTCGGGCATCACAACCGCTTTCATGCCAAGTAGAACGCCGCCTATGGCAGACAGAACGCCTACAAGTAGCCAAAGGCCGATCATCAGTTTGCGTGCGCGAATACCACTGGCGCGTGCCAGATCGGGATTGTCAGAAACGGCACGCAATTGACGACCAAAGCTTGTGCGATAGAGCAGTATAAAAACAACGGCAAGACAGCCCAGCGCGGCACCTGCGATCGCCAGATCGGTTGGCAGGATACGGATACCATCGAAGTTCCAGGCACGAACCAGTGGGACATTAAAGGTGCGCTGGTCGTGTCCTGCAAAAAAAGAAATCACGCTGCGCAGTAAAAAGCCCAGGCCGATCGCAGCGAGCAAGGAGGCGATCATGGGTTGGCGTGCTAATTTTTTAAAAATCAGTTCGTACGAGGCGGCTGATAACATGGCCGTGATCAAGGCCGCCAAAAACGTTGCCAGAACCAGGGACTGCACGCCAAGCAGTTGAGCACCGACAGCCATAAAAGCCCCGGTTGTCATAAAGTCGCCCGTTGCTGCGTTGGGAAAGCGATTAACTCCCATCACAAGCGTCATGGCGAGTGCTGGCAACGCCACCACCAGGCCTTCGGTGATGCCGTTGATCAGCAGATTTAAAAACTGAATCAAACTCAGACGCCAGGCGGGATAGAGACAACATCCTTTCTGACGAATTCACCTTTTTCGATGACATACACACCGAAATCTGGCGTGACATCACCGTACTTGTCAAAGTCGAGTTTGCTTGAGGCGCCTTCGTAATTAATCTTTTCTTTCTTGGCCAGCAAAGCTTTGCCTTCTGCGAAGGTAAATACTGGTGTGCCACCAGGGTTGCCGACTTCGCGGATCTTGGCATTGACTTGTTCAGTTGTTGCTCCCGGGCCTGCTGCCTCGATGGCCAGAGCGAGCACCACCACCATGTCATAGGTCATTGCCGCGTAGACGTTGGTTGAGCCTGATTTGCCTGTCGCCTTGGTATAGAGTTCATCGTAATGCGCGTAGGATTTGCTCTTTTCATTAGAAACGCTATCCACGGAAATAATGCCTTCGGTGACTTCGTTGCCAAGCGCCTTGACCAGGTCAGGACTGGCTGCCCAGCCTGGCATAATCCATTTGACGGGTGTGCCCGACTGGAACCATTCGCGCAGAATAATAGTGGTGTCAGGCAGGTAAGAGCCTGTCACGATGACATCAGGCTTAGCGTCGAGAATTTTTTGTAACTCACTGCGATAGCTTGGGCGATTGGGTTCGTAGGTGACGTGTGCGACGACTTTGCCGCCCGCTGCTTCCCAAGCTTTGGTGAACCCTTGGGTATTACCCAGTCCAGAGGCATTGTTAAACGCCATAGTCGCGGGGCGCTTGTAGCCGTTCTTTTTGCAGATTTCCGCAAAGGCCTGACCAAAGCGGTCGTTGGTCGCCTGGTAACGCCAGACCAGATCTTTCGTGTCTAAAGTAGAGATCGCGGGTGCACCCGAGGTGTTCATCTCGATGATGCCTGCTGCGTCAGTCAGAGGCATTACGGCCAGCGTGACGCCAGAGGCCCAGGTTCCAAGCAAGGCTTGCACTTTATTGACTTCGATCAGTTTTTTGGCAGCAAGAACAGCCGCATCAGGTTTGGTCTGACTGTCTTCGCTAAAAAGTTCGAGCTTGACCCCTGCCGCACCGCCTGCAGCGTTGACTTCGTCAACGGCCATGCGGATGGCTTGCTGCATACCAGGTCCGTAAGGACTGCCAGCACCAGTGACCGGACAGAGCGAGCCGACCCGAAAGGAGCCAGTGGCTTGGGCGAAAACAAAGCCAGGCAACATTTGCAGGGCTGCGGCAGCAGAGGAGAGCTTCAAGAGGCTACGGCGATCCATCGGGGTGTGCTCCAGGTGATTAGTGTTTGTAGGTTTTGCCATCTTTGATGATGACACGGATTTGATCGCCTTGCCCAAGCAGGCAGGAGATGTCGGTTAATGGATTGCCATCGACCAGCAGCAGATCAGCGATCGCCCCGGCTTTGATGATACCCAGCTGGTCTGTCATGCCGATGATCTCAGCTCCGACCAGTGTTGCTTGCTGCAAGACCATGCCGTTGCCCAGAATGTCAGCGCGCAACTTTAATTCTTCAGATTCGTGGCGATGCATAGCTCCCAATAAATCAGAACCCAGGCCCATTTTCACGCCGGCTTTGGCAAGAATTTCCAGGGCTTTTTTGCCCGCACCACGAACGCCCTCGATCTTGGCCACAGACTCTGCAGGTAGGCCGAGTGTGGCACCCTCGTTTGCGAGCGCCTCGTAAGTAATCAGTGTTGGTACCATAAAGGCGTTGTGATCATGCATGACTGCTGCGGCTGACGCATCAACCAGGTTACCGTGCTCGATGGTCCGGACACCGCACTCTACGGCGCGGCTGATTGCGCGGGGCGTATAGGCGTGTGCCATGACGTAGGTGCCTGCGTTGGTGGCTTCTTCGACGGCAGCGCGAATTTCCTTTTCTGAGTAACCCAGGAAATGAATCGGATCATTGGGCGAGGCAACGCCCCCCGAGGCCATGATTTTGATCTGGGAGGCGCCCATCTGGATTTCTTCGCGGATGGCCAGGCGAATGTTGTCCTCGCCGTCGACTACGCGTGCGATATTGCCAATACGCTGAGAGCATGCGCAAGGTTCGATGATGTCGCTGCGAGCACGAAAATCTCCGTGTCCACCTGTTTGTGACAGTGCACGACCCGAAGGGAAAATCCTTGGTCCGTCAATCATGTCAGTACGGGTTGCCTCGGCCAGACTCCAGTTAGCACCGCCTGCATCGCGCACGCTTGTGAAGCCCCTCATCAGGATGCCTGACAAAATCGGTACGGCGCGCAATGTGGCCAGTGCATTAGGCAAATTGGCATTCAATCCAAGATTGACTTGTGAGGCCACGATATGGGTGTGGCAATCGATCATGCCAGGCATGACCGTCAGGCCGCGAGCATCGATCACCTGAGCGTCTGAGGGGGCTTTGAGCCCAACCCCTGTCTGGCTGATCTTGCCGTTTTCGATCAAAACGTCTGCCGCATGAACGGTCAGTGCTACAACATCAAGGACTTTACCGCCCTGAATCAATATGGCTGTCATCGCGATTTAAGCTTTATTTTAAAAAGGTGAAAATGATTATTCCATATTGTTAGCAGGATATTTCATATTGTTGACAGGATTCGGTTAAAAAGGAGGTCATCTTTTAATTGTTTTGTCTAAATTTTGCTCAACTATGTCAGATCAGCAGCAACCCACAACACGAGTGCGTCGTCCTCCCCACAGACCTGTTTTTGATCCTCATACGCAGCCGTGGGTACCCTCGAGTCTCGCGTTTTCTGCTGTTCCTGACGAGCATTTGAGCGTTGATGCAGTCAGATCAGTCCTCTCGGCCAATATTCAGCGTCAACTTGATGTGCCGGATGAATCTGGCCGCCGCCATCCTGGGCGCGAAGGCACGCCCGTTGAGGCGGCAGTGCTGGTGCCGCTGGTGATGCGCCCTGAGGGGCTGACTGTGTTGCTGACGCAACGTACGGCACATTTGAATGATCACGCCGGGCAGATCAGTTTTCCGGGGGGCAAGATCGAGGTGACTGATGAGGATGCGATAGCTGCCGCGTTACGCGAGACTGAGGAAGAAACCGGCTTGTCCAGACAGTTTGTCCAGGTCCTCGGTGGCTTACCTCGCTATCTGACCGCGACGGGCTTTGCCATCAATCCGGTTACCGCGCTGGTTGAACCTGGTTTTACCTTGAGTCCTGATAGCTTTGAAGTCGCAGAGGTTTTTGAAGTGCCGCTGGCATTTCTCACCAATCCGTCGAATTTTCGCTTGCATCAGGCGCAGCTTGCCGACGGTACTACGCGTCAATATTATTCCGCGCCCTGGAATCAATATTTCATCTGGGGTGCAACCGCAGCGATGCTGCTCGGGATGTGTCAGATCCTCTCAGAGGCTGCACGGCGAGACTGAGCTTGTCAGTTGCGCGCCGAACGCTGAATTTCGGAGCCTGCTTCATTGAAGTGCTTCATTGAACCGCTTCGTTGACCCGGGTCTTTGGGCAGATTCTTCTCAACTGAAATGCGAATCGTGTGAGGCTTTAGCCTCAATGAGCCTCAAATACAAGGCGTGACGCGCGGCATTGATTTCCCCGCGCTCAAGTGCGGCCAGAACACCACAGTTAGGTTCGTGCTGATGTGTGCAGTTATAAAAACGGCAGGCTGGAATATGTGCGCTAAATTCCGGGAAGCCTTGTTCGATTTCCTCGCGACTGAGGTGTAGCAAACCAAAACCCTGAAAACCTGGTGAATCGATTAGTTCACCGCCCGAGTCGGGTAAGTGATAAAGGCGTGTACTGGTAGTCGTGTGTTTGCCTGCACCGAGCGCCACGGAGTGCTCGCGTGTGGCGGCAAGCGCCAGAGGCACGAGCGTATTGAGCAGGGTTGATTTGCCCATGGCACTTTGACCGAGCAGCATAGAGGTTTTGCCTTTGAGTAATGGCAGGATAAGAGTTTGAACTTGCTCAGAGTCTTTGGCGCAAATTTCTATGATTTGTACGCCGAGTTGCCGAAACGGTGAGAGCTTGGCGCGGGCGGCCTGTAGTCCCTCGACCAGATCGACTTTGTTGAGCACGATGATCGGCGTGATGTTTGCTGACCAGGCGCCCGCCAGTGACCTGCCGAGCAGGTCATCCGAAAAATTAGGTGCCACTGCAATGATGATCAGGAGTTGATCGACGTTGGCTGCAAATTGTTTGCTACGGTTTTCGTCTGAACGGTAGAGCAGGTTTTTACGCTCGAGTATTTTTTCCAGCGCCGCCTCATCGGCCCCCTGCATGGAGATCTCAACATAATCACCAACGGCAGCATCATTTTTTTTTCCGCGAGGAAAACATTTAATCAATGCCCCGTCAGGCACCTCGACGGTGTAGTGCCTGCCGTGTGCTGCAATCACGCGTCCCTGCGTGCGCTCGGTCATGATGCGAGGATGTGACGGATGCGAATGGCTGCAGGTGGATGGCTATCGTAAAAAGAGGAGTGGATCGGGTCGGGAGTCAGTGTCGAAGCATTGTCATCCACTAATTTGACCAGCGCCGAGACCAGCTCCTGGGCAGAGCTTTGGCTCGTGGCAAACTGATCAGCCTGAAATTCGTCTTTGCGTGACAGCCAGCTAAAAAGCGGTGTCAAGGCGAAGGTGAAAACCGGGACCACCATGAAAAATAAAATCAGGGCCATCGCATCGTTACGCGCACCCATTTGCGGAATCACGCCGAGATCCGTGTAGAACCAGGCCTGTTGCGCGAGCCAGCCTAGGATGGCAAAAAAGAACAGGGCGCCGGCAAAACTCATCACCATGCGTTTGATCACGTGGTGGTGTTTGAAGTGGCCAAGTTCGTGGGCGAGGACGGCAATGATTTCCTCAGTTGTGAGTCGCGATAGTAGCGTGTCGAAAAATACAATCCGACGCGAGCGTCCAAAGCCTGTGAAGTACGCATTACCATGGGCAGAGCGCTTGGAGCCGTCCATCACGAATAAGCCGTTCAGAGCAAAGCCGCAGCGCTCAGCCAGACCATTGATACTGGAGGCGAGACTGGCATCAGACAGTGGGGTGAATTTATTAAATAGAGGGGCAATCCAGGTAGGATAAATCAGCAGGGCAAGGATATTGAAGGCAGACCATAATCCCCAGGCCCACAGCCACCATAGCGAGCCCGCCTCGGCCATCAGCCACAAGACAGCAGCAAGCAGTGGCAAACCCATGATGGCCGCGACAAGAATGCCTTTTATGGTGTCGCCAACAAACAGGCCCGGTGTCATTCGGTTAAAGCCGAATTTGGCCTCCAGACCGAATTGCCGGTAAACAGAAAAGGGTAGGCCTAATATGCCCAGTAACACTGCGAGCGAGACCATCAGCAGGATTTGTCGAACTAAGTCATGAGTGCTCAGCGTACTCACAAAATTATCAAGCATTTGCAGGCCACCGAGTAGCGTCAGTCCGACCAGAACCATTGCATCAAAGATCGTCTCGAAAATGGCCAGGCGAACTCGCGCAACCGTGTAGTCGGCTGCGCGCTGATGGCTGGTCAGCCCGATGCGTGAGGCAAACTCCTCGGGAACGGCGGCACGATTGCTCTGGACATGACGGATCTGTCGCGTGGCAAGCCAGAGCCGAACTGAGAGTGTGCAGAGGAGGAAAACGATAAAAAGGTTGGTGAGCATAAGACCTGTCGTTGGGCGCGAGCCGCTATTCAAAGCGCTGGATCAGAGCGCATGTGAGAAAATCACGTTTTAACTGGATGATTATATGGCTAACACCACTGCAAAGGCTGCAAAAAACGGTTCCAAGACCGCCAGCACGACCGCTGCGACCAATGAGTTCCGCCTGGTTTGGCTCGACATGGAAATGACGGGTCTGGATCCTGACAAGGAACGCATTATCGAAGTGGCTGTCGTTATTACCGAGCCAGACCTGACAGTGGTCGCTGAAGGTCCCGTGCTGGTGATCCACCAGAGTGATGAGATTCTCAATGCCATGGACAAGTGGAATACCTCAACCCACGGTAAAAGCGGGTTGATCGATAAAGTCAAAGCTTCGACTATGACTGAATCGCAGGCTGAGGATGAGCTGATTGCCTTTATGTCGCAGTATGTTCCTGCAGGCAAGTCGCCGCTTTGTGGCAATACAGTCAGCCAGGACCGGCGTTTCATGTTTAATTACATGCCGAAACTAGAGCAGTTTTTCCATTACCGGACGATTGACGTGAGCACACTCAAGGAGCTTGCGCGCAGGTGGAATCCGGCTTTGCTCAAAGGTTTTGAAAAACACAGCAAACATCAGGCTCTGGCTGATATCCACGAGTCTATCGAAGAGCTCAAATACTATCGGGAGACCTTCATCAAGCTTTAAGTGGCATGTTTTGCATGGCCTTGAGCACCTTGATCGGGGCGCCGCCAAAACGCTTGAATACGCTGGGTGCGAGAGCCTGGTGCTGGGGGTTGTCGGGAGCGAGCTGCTGCTCGAGATAGCACTCGCTTGCTTCGAAAATTTTCCAGTAAAGCCGCTCACACAAGGCACGTGCAGTTTGTCCGGCCCAGGGACTAGGCAGCATGGCCGCGGGCAGTTGAGGATCGTGCAACACCACCCGCCGCCACGCATGGATCAGCAGTGCGCGCAGCATGTGGGCGAGCCTGGGGTCAATCTCAGTCTGTGTGAGTGCCTCAAAGGGCGCAAACCGTTCATAAAACCTCTGATATTGCTGGGAGAGATCTTGCAGATTCCAGCATTGGCTGGCCAGGCTCTCAATGGGTAGTCCCGTTGGTGAGGCATTGTCATTGGCATGCAAAACGAGCGCCAGGTCGGGCAGGCCGAGTTTTTCAAGAATATCGTGTGCAATCTGAGGGTTTGCATGAGGATGCGCAAAGACTCCGGGGGCGATCACGCCAAAACCTTCCCATACCAGTTGGTCGCGCAGTGCAGTTCTCTCGGCCAGACCATGACTACCAAAACGTGGCAGCACCACGATCGTCCAGGAGCCATCCCAGTCCATTGGAGGACCAACGTAAATTCGGGGTGAGGCGCGGGCGGTTAATTTCAGGCCTTGTTCGGCTAGTGCATAGCGCGAACGCCTGCCTTCACGCTCGGACTTAAGCCACCCTTGAGCCACCAGGCGAAACACACTTGTGCGCAGCAGCCTTTCGTTGATCCCCATGGGTTCCAGTAATTCGATCAGGTTTCCCAGCCACGCTACCCCGCCGTGCGGTCCCACCGCATCGCCTAGCAGTGTGACGCAGAGAGATTTAGCGCGAGGCGGATCTTCAGCGATCAACTGTTCAAGATGACTATGCAGGCTCGGGAGTTTTTTGGTCATTGCAGTTATGAAAAATCAGACAGAATCTGCTCGGTCTTGAGTGAAGTAAGGGTTTGTCATGATACACAAAATGTAAAGTGATACAGATTTTATGTTGACAGTCAAAAATATGTATTAAATAATACGACTCGGTTCATTTCATTCCCTTCGGAGTATCAATATGTACGCGCAACTTGTAGAGACTGGCGTCACGCAGGTCAAAACCGCAGAGCAACTCTCGGGAGCTGAGCAAGCTTTTCAGCGTCGCATTGATGAGGGCATCAAAATAGAGCCCAAAGACTTCATGCCTGAGGCTTATCGCAAAACACTGGTGCGCCAGATCTCGCAGCACGCACATTCAGAGATTGTTGGTATGTTGCCTGAGGGGAATTGGGTTACGCGTGCCCCTAGTCTGAAACGCAAAGCGATTTTGCTGGCGAAAATCCAGGATGAGGCTGGGCATGGTTTGTACCTCTACAGCGCTGCCGAGACTCTCGGTGTTTCCCGTGAAGACCTTTATGAGGACCTGCTGGCAGGACGTGCGAAGTATTCGAGTATTTTTAATTATCCGACCCTCACCTGGGCCGATATCGGCATGATTGGCTGGTTGGTCGATGGCTCGGCGATCATTAATCAGATTCCGCTGTGCCGTTGCTCTTACGGCCCGTATGCGCGTGCAATGGTGCGTGTGTGTAAAGAGGAATCTTTCCATCAGCGTCAGGGTTACGACTTGCTACTCGCGATGTGCAAAGAAGGCACTCCGGAACAGTTTGCGATGGTCCAGGAGGCTTTGAATCGCTGGTGGTGGCCTGCCTTGATGATGTTTGGTCCTTCAGATGCCGAGTCGACAAATAGCGCGCAGTCCATGGCCTGGAAAATCAAGCTTTTCTCCAACGACGAGTTGCGCCAGAAAATGGTGGATCAGACTGTACCGCAAGCAGAACACCTGGGTTTGACGATCCCCGATCCTGAGCTCAAATGGAACGCTGAGCGCGGCCATTATGATTTTGGTGCAATCGACTGGTCAGAATTTTATGCCGTGCTCAAAGGCAATGGGCCTTGTAATCGTGAGCGCTTGCAAGCGCGTCGTGATGCGCACGCGAAAGGTGCGTGGGTGCGCGACGCCTTGGCGGCTTACGCAGAGAAACAGGATGCACGCGCAGCGGCGTGAGTGAATAATTTTTTTAACCAGCATTGATCTGGTGGCGAGGACAACATGACTAGTAAAAATATGCCTCTGTGGGAAGTCTTTATCCGCAGTCAGCACGGCCTGGCTCATAAGCATGTGGGCAGCTTGCATGCTTCAGATGCGCAGATGGCGGTCAACCACGCGCGTGATGTGTATACCCGTCGCAACGAGGGTATGAGTATCTGGGTCGTGCGTGCAGCCGACATCACGGCGAGTAGTCCCGCGGAAAAAGATTCGCTGTTCGAACCTGCCAATAGCAAGGTTTACCGCCATCCGACTTTCTTCCCGATGCCGGAAGAAGTCAAACACATGTAAGGCGTCAAGAATGAATTCTGTACTCAAACGAAATCCAACCGAGCTTGCAGCTTTGGCGACTCCGCTGGTTGAAGGTTTGTTGCGTCTGGGTGATAACGCTCTGGTGTTATCGCAGCGCTTGTCGGCCTGGTGCGGTCACGGCCCCGCGATCGAAGAAGACATGGCGCTCACCAACGTCGCCCTGGATTTGCTTGGTCAGTCACGCATGTGGCTGACCCTCGCTGGTAATGCCGAAGGCGCCGGTCGTGACGAAGACGCGCTCGCCTATCGGCGTGATGCAAATCAGTTTCGCAATGTTCTGCTCAACGAGTTGCCCGATGAGGATTACGCCCGTACCATCGTGCGGCAATTTTTCTTTGATGTCTGGCACTATTTTTTACTCGAACGCCTGTCGCATTCCAGTCATCCAGAGATTGCAGCCATTGCCGCCAAGTCACTCAAAGAAGTCACCTATCATGTCAGGCGCGCTTCAGACATGATGGTCAGACTAGGCGACGGTACCGCAGAAAGCCACCGACGCATGCAGGATGCCGTTGATGCCCTCTGGCCTTACACCGGAGAGTTGTTTGTAGATGATGCGATTGATCTGGAGTGGGACAAACAACACTGGGGACCGAAGGTCTCAGCGCTGCGAGAGGCATGGCTTGAGCATGTCGCTCAGGTTATGACTGAGGCAAGCTTGGCAGTGCCTGCGCCTGAGGCAGCAATGCATGCGGCCTT
This sequence comes from Burkholderiaceae bacterium, assembly GCA_036725985.1. Classification (GTDB taxonomy): domain Bacteria; phylum Pseudomonadota; class Gammaproteobacteria; order Burkholderiales; family Burkholderiaceae_B; genus Zwartia. The sequence continues at coordinate 205,947 of DAIMDD010000007.1, read as the reverse complement.
TCGTGGCGGACGTAGTGGCCGTCATACAGAGCACTTGGGATATCTGCTAGCCGAGATGCAGTTTTTACAACGCGCCTATCCCGGGGCAAGCTGGTGATTGACGCGCAGCAGGTGATGGGCTGGCTGCAAGAGGTGGCCGATCCTGAAATTCCAGTACTGTCAATCGTTGATCTTGGGATCGTGCGAGAGGTGTCCTGGGAGCAGGAGGTATGCGTTGTGACCATCACGCCAACCTATTCGGGTTGTCCGGCGATATTTGAAATCAGTCGTGCGATCGAGCAATGCCTGCTTGCGCATGAGATCAAGTCGGTGCGCATTGACACTAGAATTGCACCAGCCTGGACAACCGACTGGATGACAGAGCAGGGGCATAGCGCACTGAAATCTTACGGTATTGCACCACCGGTTCAGCGCGCTGTGGATATTTCTGGAATCATTCGCAGGCCAGCGATGCCGGCTGTTCCTTGTCCGCAGTGTGGCTCAAAATCAACTCGCCTCGTGAGCGATTTTGGTTCAACTTCCTGCAAAGCGCTATACCGCTGCAGTGACTGTCGCGAACCCTTCGATTACTTTAAAACGCACTAAATCAAAGGTGCCAAGATGAGTCAATTTCATTCTCTTCATGTTTCTTCTGTCGCGCGCAATACGCGAGATGCGGTTGTGGTGACCTTTGAGGTGCCGCATGCGCTTAAAAAAGAATTTTCCTTCCGACCAGGTCAGTATCTGACGTTGCGTCACGCTCTCGATGGTCAGGAGTTAAGACGCTCTTATTCGATCTGCTCGGCCCCTCAGGATGGCGTGATGCGTGTTGCGATTAAGCGCCTTGATGATGGTGCGTTTTCGACTTGGGCTAACACCGAGCTCGAGGCGGGTCAGACGATCGAGGTGATGCCACCTGCCGGGAATTTCACACTGGATTTCTCGCCTGAGCATGCACGGCATTATGTTGCTTTTGCCGTAGGCAGTGGCATTACGCCAATTTTTTCCCTGGTTAAAAGTGCGTTATCACTAGAACCAAATAGTCGTTTTACTTTGTTTTATGGTAATCGTGCCTCGTCTTCGGTTTTATTTCGTGAAGAAATCGAAGATCTGAAAAATATCTACATGGAAAGATTTTCAGCGGTATTCATCATGAGCCGTGAAAATCAGGATATCGAATTGTTCAACGGTCGACTCGATGGGAACAAGGTTAATCAGTTGCTATCGGTCTGGCTCGATCCTGCTGAAATTGACTATGCTTTTGTTTGTGGTCCACAAACAATGATCGAGGATGTCGTACAAGGTCTGCAGGATAAAGGTCTTGCCAAAGAACGTATCAAGTTTGAGTTGTTCGGCGCACCCAAAGGTCCGCGCGCATTGCGAACAGGACACGACGCCAGAACTGCGCCGGGTAAAGGCCAATGCGAATTGACTGTGATTCAGGATGGACACAGCCGTAAGCTGGTCATCGATAAAAATCAGGACAATTTGCTGGATGCTGCACTTGCACAAGGAATGGAGTTACCTTATTCCTGCAAAGGAGGCGTGTGCTCGACCTGTCGTTGTAAAGTGGTTGAAGGCGAGGTTGATATGGATGTCAATTTTGCACTGGAAGATTACGAGGTCGCACGCGGCTTTGTGCTGACCTGCCAGAGTTATCCCGTCACAGACAAAGTGACGATCGATTTTGATCAGGAAACCTGATTGTGTTGGAGCAGGTGGATTCCTGTCTGAGCATTAAACGTTATAAATACAGCGGACCACCTTGCAGGTCCGGCTGGCTTAATTAATTTTGGAGATACCTCACGTGTCAGTCGATTTTTTTACTCGCCATGAAACTGTACTGAACCAGGCCCTCGCGGCCGCCAATGCCCGTGGCTACTGGAGTCCGTTTGCAGAGATGCCTAGCCCACGTGTGTATGGCGAGACGGCCAATGATGATGCCAAGTCCGCGTTTGAGGCGCAGCGCGGCAAAGCATTCACAGGATTGAATGCGGGAACGCAAACTCTCGCTGTTAATGAGGTTTCACCTTTTGACGGCGCGCTGGGTATTAGCTATCCAAAAACCAGTGTTGAGGCGCTGCTTAGTTCGAGCACTGAGGCCTGGAAAAGCTGGCGTCGGGCGGGACCGCGTGTCTGGGTTGGTGTCTCGCTTGAGATTTTGCATCGTCTGAATCGCGCAAGCTTTGACATTGCTTATGCCGTGCAGCACACCACAGGTCAGGGTTTTATGATGGCCTTTCAGGCAGGTGGCCCGCATGCTCAGGATCGTGGTGTTGAGGCAGTGACCTATGCCTGGCAGGAAATGTCCCGCATACCTGCTGATACGCAATGGATCAAGCCACAGGGTAAAAACGAACCCATCAGCATGAACAAGCATTTTTCTATCGTGCCGCGCGGCGTTGCGTTGGTAATTGGATGTTCGACCTTTCCAACCTGGAATGGTTATCCTGGAATGTTTGCCAGCCTGGCAACCGGCAACACAGTGATCGTTAAACCTCATCCAGGTGCAATATTGCCGCTGGCCATGACAGTCCGTATCGCCCGTGAAGTATTGCAGGAAGCAGGTTTTAGTCCCGATGTGATGACCCTTGCGGTGCATGATGACAAGGACAATATGGCACAGGAGCTTGCCTTGCGCCCCGAAGTCAAAATCATTGATTTCACGGGCAGTAGTGCGAACGGTAACTGGCTCGAAACCCATGCGCGTCAGGCTCAGGTCTACACAGAAAAATCCGGCGTCAACCAGATCATCATTGACTCAGCCGAGGATCTCAAGGGCGTTGCACGTAATATCGCTTTTTCGCTCGCCTTGTATTCCGGTCAGATGTGTACAGCACCACAAAATATTTATGTACCTGCCAGCGGAATCAACACGGCGACCGGCCCTGTTTCGTTTGATGAGGTGGCCAGCGCGATTGCTTCTTCTGTGCAAAAGCTGATGTCTGATCCTGCTAAGGCAGTCGAGGTTACAGGCGCGATTCAGAATGCTGCAACAGAGTCCCGTATTGCTCAGGCTCGCGCGCTTGGTTTGCCAATACTGTCTGACAGTCAGTTGCTTGCTCATCCTCAGTATCCGCAAGCGCGTGTGCATACGCCCTTGCTTTTGCGTGCTGACGCTGATTGTCCCGCTATCAGTCAGGAGTGGTTTGGACCGATTGCGTTTATTGTGGCAACCGACTCAACAGCCCAAAGCCTCTCAATCGCGACGAACATGGTGCAACAACATGGTGCTTTAAGTCTGGCGGGTTACACCACCGATGCGACTGTCCGCGACGAGATGCAGCAAGCTGCAGAAATTGCAGGCGTATCGCTTTCTCTGAATCTGACAGGAGCCCTATTTGTAAATCAGACGGCAGCGTTTAGTGATTTTCATGGCACCGGTGCGAACCCTGCCGCCAACGCTGCTTTGTCTGATTCAGCTTTCGTTGCAAACCGTTTTCGTGTTGTTCAAACTCGCTGGCACGCCTGAGGTCCTATGAGCTACCAAGATATTTTGTTTTCCTTTGAGGCGGGCATTGCCCGCATTACGCTTAATCGTCCGGACAAGCTCAATAGTTTCACGGTGCGCATGCATGGTGAGATTGCCGATGCACTTTCCAAAATCGAGCAGGGGCAGGCGCGCGTCCTGGTCCTGACGGGTGCGGGACGTGGTTTTTGCGCTGGTCAGGACCTAAGTGATCGTCAGATGTCTGCCGGCGATGCGCCACCAGATCTGGGTATGACGATCGAAACGTATTACGCTCCCCTGGTACGTCGCCTGCGCGCCTTGCCTTGCCCGATCATCGTCGGTGTTAATGGCGTTGCAGCGGGTGCGGGTGCAAACGTTGCGTTGGCTGGCGATATCGTGATCGCTAAAGAATCAGCCTCCTTTATTCAGGCCTTTTGTCGTCTGGGCCTGTTGCCTGACACAGGTGGCACTTATGTCTTGCCTCGCCTGGTGGGTCATGCCCGTGCGATGGGCTTGTCCCTGCTGGGTGACAAACTCAGTGCTCGCGAGGCGCAGGACTGGGGTTTGATCTGGAAATGTGTCGCCGACGAAGCTTTTGAAGCCGAGCTGAATCGAATGGCTGAGCATTTCGCACAAGCGCCCACACAAGGGCTGGCGCTGACCAAGCAGGCCTTGAATGCGAGTCTGAATAATACGCTTGAGGAACAATTGAACCTCGAGCGCGATTTGATGCGTGAACTTGGCCGCAGTCAGGATTATGCCGAAGGCGTAGCCGCGTTTCTAGCCAAACGCGCGCCGCAATTCAAGGGCGAATGATGATGTCGCGTTCAGCCCTTGCCACGCTCGCTATTCCCGCTGATCCACAATTGCTTGCAGAGGCTGTGGGGCAAGGCATGTATTCGATCGACCCTGCGACGCAAGCGCTGGGGATCGCACTTGAAATGATTGCGCCTGGTGAGGCCCGAATGCGCATGACGGTCAGACCTGACATGCTTAATGGTCATCAGACCTGTCATGGCGGGTTTATTTTCACCTTTGCCGACAGCACCTTTGCTTTTGCCTGCAATGCCCGCAATCAGAGTACGGTCGCTGCCGGGTGCACCATTGATTTTCTGGCGCCTGGTTTTGAAGGTGATGTATTGACTGCGCATGCCAAAGAGCGCTCCCTGGCTGGACGTACAGGAATTTATGACGTGACGGTGACCAACCAGGATGGCAAAACGCTTGCCCTGTTCCGTGGCCGCTCTTACCGGATCAAAGGGCAGGTCATTGGCCAGAGCCCAGAAATTTGACCCCGAAATTTAAATATTCTTATTTTCAAGTTTATATGCAGGAGACTTTCCGATGACTAAAAAACTTCAGGGTGCTGCACTCGATCCGATTGAGCACGCTAATCGTGATGAAATTTCTGCCCTTCAGCTCGAACGCATGAAATGGTCACTCAAGCATGCATATGAGAACGTGCCTTTTTATAAAAAGTCTTTTGATGAGGCGGGCGTTCACCCTGATGATTTAAAACAGTTATCGGATTTGTCGAAATTTCCCTTCACTAAAAAGACCGATCTGCGTGATAACTATCCGTTCAAAATGTTTGCAGTGCCGCGCGAACAAGTCGCGCGTATTCACGCGAGCAGCGGCACTACCGGTAAACCAACCGTTGTTGGTTACACTCTCAAGGATATTGATAACTGGGCCAATCTCGTCGCGCGTTCGATCCGTGCCGCAGGCGGGCGACCTGGCGACATCGTCCATGTCGCCTATGGCTATGGCTTATTTACTGGCGGGATAGGTGCGCACTATGGAGCCGAGCGTCTCGGTTGTACCGTGATCCCTATGTCGGGTGGCCAGACTGAAAAACAAGTCCAGCTGATTCAGGATTTTAAGCCTGACATCATCATGGTGACCCCATCTTATTTCTGTAACATCCTTGATGAGATGAAGCGCCAGGAAATCGATCCGCGCCAATCCTCATTGCGCATCGGTATTTTTGGCGCTGAACCCTGGACCGGACAGATGCGGGCTGACATTGAGTCTGGCTCTGGCATTGATGCCGTGGATATCTATGGTTTGTCCGAGGTCATGGGGCCTGGCGTTGCCAGTGAATGCGTTGAAACGAAAGACGGTCCCGTTATTTGGGAAGATCATTTCTATCCTGAGATCATTAATCCTGAGACTGGCGAGGTGGTAGCAGATGGTGAGATGGGGGAGCTGGTGTTCACCTCTCTCTCCAAAGAAGCGATGCCTGTGATTCGTTACCGCACACGCGACTTGACGCGTCTGTTACCACCAACCTCGCGCAGTATGCGCCGGATGGATAAGATCACGGGTCGCAGTGATGACATGCTGATTATTCGCGGGGTGAATATGTTCCCGACCCAGGTCGAAGAACTTGTTCTTAAAATCCCTCAGCTCGCACCTCACTATCAGATCATGCTGACTAAAAACGGTAATCTGGACGAGGTCGAAATCATGACTGAAGTGCGACCTGAGTTTGACTATCTGACTGAGGCTGAGCGCGCCCAAGTCGGGGCGCAGTTAAAACATGCGGTGAAATCTTATATCGGTATCTCGGCAGCGATACGTGTTACTGAGGCCGGCAAGGTAGAGCGCTCCTTAACTGGTAAAGCCAGACGCGTTATAGATCGCCGTCCGCATTGAGTTGTTGCGACACAAAAGCCTGAACTCTTTAGGCATTCATGCTGTGAGGCAGCAAACTCTGATGCAGGGCGAGCGAGAAAAACATGGTTGAGAATTGAGCGAGCGGGGCGATACTACGAGTCAGTTTTGCTCGAAGTATCGCACCCTCCCAGCCAATCCAGAAAAAATTTGATAATGCCTGCGTATCGGTATCGCTGGGTAATTCGGCGTTCGAGACTGCGAGATCCAGACAGGCCTTCAGACGCGCCTCCCAGGCGATCAGCACAGCTTCAAGTCGCCTACGAAACTCGTCGTTCAGGCTAGCGAGTTCTTGTCCCATATTGCCGATTAAACAGCCGCGTTTAAAGTCATAACGCGACATGCCATCCTTACCTTCATCGACAAAACGCTGAATTCGTGCGAGTGCAGGCAGTGAGGTATCCTCGAAAATCCTGCCCATTTTTTCGTCGTAGAACTCAACATAATTTTCAATAACTGCAATACCAAAGTCTTGCTTGCTTTTGAAATAATGGTAGAAAGAACCCTTAGGTACGCCGACCCGGGAAAGTATTTCTTCAATACCCGTAATCTGAAAACCGCGTTCTGTCAGCAACTCTGTGCCACACCAGATCAGCGCCATTTTGGTTTCGCCACGGGCGCGGGCTTGCAAGGAACGAGGTATGTCCTGGCTAGCCATATCTCCCTGGGCGGTTTGAAGCGGCGCGGCAGGGCTAGTTTCTGTTGTTTGTTCGCGTGCCATTGTTCGGGTAATTACCGATCTAATATGTAGACGACCGGTCTATTATATAAACAGCTTTGCCGAAACTGGCAACTATTTAATAATGATCCCGCACTTTGATGGTCCGGGATAGATTTGAAAAGCTGGAAATGATGGCTAGTGCCTTGTTAGCGATAAGAGAACTGGATAAGCGATTCGGTGGCGTACACGCTGTTAAGTCGCTCTCGCTCGATATTGCTGCCGGCGAAGTTGTCGGCTTGATCGGTCCAAACGGGTCAGGCAAGTCTACAAGCGTAAATCTGATTTCCGGAACGTTCGCTCCCACCGGCGGAGTGATCCAATTCGCAGGTCAAGATGTGACACGCTTGGCGATTGGTGAGCGTGTCAGGAATGGCTTGGCCCGAACCTTCCAGACTACGACTTTATTTGGAGAGTTCACATTGCAGGAGCAGGTCGAACTCGCTTGTCACACGCGTTATGAAAAGCCAGGCTGGACGGATGTTTTTAAAACATCCTCGGCTGCCTCGGATCGCCTGCTACAAAAAAGCAAGTCAGAAAAAATTCTGACCTTGCTTGGTCTGGAGTCCTACGCTGCTAAGTACGCAGCTGAAGTTTCCTCTGCGCAGCAAAGATTGCTGATGATCGCTACCGCTTTGGCAACAGAGCCAAAGCTGCTGTTGCTTGATGAACCTGCAGCCGGGATGGTTGCCAAAGAGCGCGCCGAGTTAGCCGCGATCATCCGGAAAATCCGAGACCAAGGGATTGCGATCATGGTGATCGAGCATCATATGGGATTAATCATGGATGTTTGTGAACGCATCGCGGTGCTTAATTTCGGTCAAAAAATTGCTGACGATGTGCCGAGCGTCATTCGCGCTAATCCCGCTGTGATTGAAGCTTATCTTGGAGCGTCAGACTGAGATGCTGAAAGTTGAAAATCTGCGTGCAGGCTATGGAAAAACTGACATTCTGCATGGCATCAGTTTCGAAGTGAAAGCTGGTCAATGCGTCACCTTGATTGGTGCGAACGGAGCGGGTAAGTCGACGACCTTGCGTTGCCTCACAGGGCTTTTGCCGTTGCGTTCTGGCAAGGTCTTTTTTGAGGGAGAGGATATCTCGGGTTTATCTGGACATAAGATTGTCAGACGTGGCATCACGATGTGTCCTGAAGGGAGGCAAATTTTCCCCGAGATGTCGGTTACTGAAAATCTTAAAATGGGCGCGCATATTCGTCGGGATCGAGAGCAGCAAGATGATCTTGAGCGGATGATGGATATGTTCCCGGTTTTGCGCAAGCGAGCGAGCCAAATGGCAGGGACTTTGTCGGGTGGTGAGCAGGAGATGCTCGCGATCGCTCGAGCACTGATGTCGCGACCTAAACTTTGCATCTTTGATGAGCCCTCGCTTGGTCTTGCGCCAAAAATTGTTCAGGAAGTTGGAGAAACCATTGCACGCATTAAAGAGACTGGCACAACGATCTTGCTCGTTGAGCAAAACGCGCGGATGGCACTCGGTCTGGCGGATCAGGCTTATTTGTTCGAAGCCGGAGAAATCGTATTAACGGGGTCAGGTAAAGAGTTGATGACTCACCCTGAGGTCAGTAATGCCTATCTGGGGCACTAGCCAGAGCAGACAGTTACAACAACGACGTATAAAAATGACTAAGGAGACAGTGATGCAACATCCCATGACTAAAATTTTGAAACGTAGCCTTGTCGCAGCGCTCATGACTGCGTTCACCGGAGCGGTTTACGCTGCGGATAAAACGCTCGATATCGGTGTCAGTGATGCGCTGACCGGGCCTGGTGCCGTATATGGTTTGCCACAGTCCAATGCTGTGAAAATGGCGGTGGAAGAGATCAACGCGAAAGGCGGCGTTAAAGCAGGCGCAGATACTTACAAGCTCAATGTGATTGCCTATGACGATAAGGCCAATCCGACTGAAGGCACAAACGTTGTACGCAAACTGATCGATCGCGATAACGTGAAATACATTGTTGGTTTTTGTTGTTCCGGTCCGACCAGTGCCGTAGCCTCATTCATTGCAAAAGAGCCTGTAGTGATGCTGGTTGGCAATGCGGCCGAGCGCAGCATCACGACTCAGGGAGCACCTAACTTATTACGTACACGTCCTCCAGCAGACTTTACAGGAGCGGCCGCCGGTACGTTTGTCGCGCAAAAGGGCGTCAAAAATATTGCTGTGATCGGCAATCTGGATGTTGCACTGTATGCGCAGTATCTTGAGGCGTTCGAGCGCGAGTTCACCAAGGCAGGCGGTAAAGTTGTCGCCCGCGAATCCTTTGGCCTGAAGGATCGCGACATGACCCCGCAGCTCACTAAAGTCCGCTCACTCAACCCCGAGGCCTTACTGGTGATTGGTTATATTGAGCCTGCCGCCTTTGTATACCGCCAATCAGTCGAAATGGGCATGAAACTGCCTCGTTATGGCTTTACGAGTGGTAGTGAAGAACAGTTTTTGAAGGTTGCGACCTCAGAGCAAATGGAAGGTGTGTGGGATTTGCGTCCAATCGAACTGACGCTCGACGCCTTGGGGCCAACAGCCAAGACTTATGCTGAAAACTACAATAAAAAATTCGGTATGGCTGCCGCGCCTAGCTCGCCCTATGCCTATGATCAGGTGTATGTGCTGAAAAACGCTATCGAAGCGGCTGGCACCGCGACCGATCCGGTAAAAGTCGCTGCCGCGGCGCATCAGCTAGCGATCCCCTCGCAAGCCGTGATGAAGTATCTGCCTGTGGCGGGAAAGATGTTTGATGAAAGTGGTCAGGCTTACACAGCGAACGGTGCGTTTCAATGGCAAAAGGGCAAGTGGGTCTATGTCTCCGATCTGCCCTCGGACGCCATGGCCTATTCTGCTTACCTCAAGAGCCTGCGCAAGTAATCGTAATGTTGATGACTTCTGACCAGAACCCGGTGAGCCGCGCATGATTGAACTTGTCCAGCAAATTTTCAATGGACTTGCAATCGGTGCAGTCTACACGCTCATCGGGATTGGTTTGACGATCGTGTTTGGGATTTTGGGTATCGCGCATTTTGCCCATGGTGTCGTTGCAATGTCTGGTGGGTATGTCGCGTTTATTTTGATAGAAAGATTCGGCATCCCCTTTTTTGCAGCTGTTTTCTTATCGATGCTCGCCGGGGCTGTATTTGGTATCTTGATCGAGCGTATTGCCTATCGCCCTGTGCAGAACGCGCCGCCGATTAATGCGTTTATCATCGCGCTCGGTCTGACGATGATGCTCGATGGTCTGAACTTACTGACCTTCGGTCCCGATCAGATTGTTGTGCGCACTCCCTATACCCATGTTTACAATTGGTTCGGAATTGTCGTGACGGAATTACGGGTTGTGGTGCTCAGTTGTACCGCCGTGCTGTTGTTGCTCATGTGGCTGTTTGTCAGTCGCACCAAGACAGGACGCGCCATCCGCGCAGTCGCACAAAATCGCGGAGCGGCAACGCTCATGGGCGTCAATGCCAATGCTGTGGCCTATGTGGTTTTTGGATTGTCCTCCGCGCTTGGGGTGGCGGGCGGTGCGTTAGTCGGTGCCATGTTAGCCCTCGCTCCCGGATTAGGTGAGAGTCTTGTGATCAAGGGATTTGCCGTGTTGATCCTGGGCGGGCTTGGTTCCATTCCTGGGGCAATCCTTGGCGGCTTGATACTGGGTGTGAGCGAGTCTCTGGCTGCAGGCTACATCTCCTCTTCCTACAAAGATGTGATCGCCTTTGCAGTGATGATTATTGTGCTTCTTTTCAGACCTGAAGGTCTAATGGGTAAGAAATGAAAAGCGTCATGAATAATCGTATCTGGCTAGTCCTGTTCATTGCTTTTTCACTAATGGCCCCGCGCTTGATCTCAGTGCCATATTTTCTGCATCTGATGATTCTGGCTCTGATCTGGGTGGTGATCGCCCAAGGGCAAAACTTAATTCAGGGTTTTACTGGTTACGTATCAATTGCGTCAGCAGGTTTTATGGGGGTTGGCGCCTACGCCTCGACCCTGTTGTGTTTGCGAGTTGGTCTGTCAGTCTGGGAAGCGATGGTCTGTGCCCCAGTTATCACCGCTTTAATCGCTGTGTTTGTGGGATATCCAAGCCTGCGCGTCAAGGGACATTATTTTGCGATTGTCACGCTCGCCTATAACCTGGTGATTTTCATTGTCTTGAATAATTTCAGTTCCCTGACTGGGGGAGAGGGTGGGCTGACCAACGTTCCCAGACCCGAAGGCTTGAGCATTGCTGGCTTGAGTATTTCTTTCGAAGGGCGCGAAGCTTATTACTATCTGGTTCTGGGCGCAGCTTTTTTTACGACCTTGATTTGCGCTTTGATTTTGCGCTCGAGGGTGGGTCAGGTGCTATTGGCGATTCGTCAGAATGAAACGCTGGCTCAGGCAGTAGGGATCGAAACCTGGCATTACAAATTATTCGCCTTTGTGCTGAGTGCTGCCTTCGCCGGTCTGGCTGGTGCCTTATATGCCCATTTCATCGGATTTTTAAATCCGGAGCCTTTTGGCGTGGATCAGTCGCTCAACGCTATTCTAGCTGTCATTCTCGGAGGTAGTGGCACGCTTAGCGGTCCTGTGGTGGGAGCTTTTTTAGTTGTTGCGCTACCTGAATATCTGCGTGTGGCCGATACACTGAGACTCGTGGTCTATGGTGCGTTGCTGATTGTCACCACGATCTATTTGCCAAGAGGGGTCGTTCCAATGCTTGTCGCGGGTTTTTCCAGACTCATGGTTTTTTTCAAGAGGAATGTTTAGATGGCAGGCTGGTCGCAACGTGAGCAGGCGCTTGTTGAGGGTGCCCGGGAAATCGCAACGGAACTGGGTGCAGTGCCTTTTAAAAAATGGAATGGATCGCAAGAATCTTCAGAGCGGTTCTTCAAACTTGCAGCAAAAAAAGGTTTGACGGGGATCGAAGTGCCGCTCGAACAGGGAGGTGCTGCAGCCTCCTTTACCTGTAAAGCACAGATTGCGGAAATCCTGGCAGGCGCCGATTTTGGTTTTGCAATGTCGCTCATCAATACGCACAACGTTGCCAACAATCTTGCCCGCAGACAAGATAAAAGCTCGAGTACTTTAGAGTCTGAAACTTTGGTTGCTCAAATCCTGGCTGCGGAAAAAATTGCCTGTACAGCCTTGACTGAACCTCATGCAGGTTCAGATTTTTCCGCGATTACGACCATCGCCAGGCCACAGCCACAAGGCTGGCGTATCGATGGTGAAAAATCCTGGATTATCAATGCAAATGTCGCTGATTTAATTCTCACCTATGTCCAGACGCAAGAAAATTCCGGTGCCGCAGGGATCGCAGCATTTTTAATTGATGCGAATCGCAAAGGCTTTATCCGCAATCCTCAGTTTGGCAGCGAGGCTGCCTCGTCGTTGGGAACGAGCAGTTTTAAATTATCAGGCTATATCGCTCGTCCTGAGGAGCTGATCCATCCTGCTGGTCAGGCTTTCAAGCGAGCGTTGCACTCGATCAATGGGGCGCGGATTTATGTTGCGGCCATGTGTTGCGGGATGGTTGCCGAAAGCTTGCGTATCGCCACTGACTACGGAGCAAAGCGCCAGAGCTTCGGTGCTGCGTTACAAGACCACCAGGGATGGCGTTGGCGTATTGCCGATGCTGCAATCGATCTTGAGGCGGCACGTCAGATGGTCCATGCAGCAGCGGGAGCGCTGGATGCGGGTGATTCCGTCGTTGAGCTGGCTGCCAAGGCCAAAGTGTTTGCCACCCGTATGGCTGAAAAACACACAGCCTCGTTGCTACATGCAATGGGTGCCAATGGTTTGCGTGATGACTATCCCTTTGTTCGTCATATGACAGGGGCACAAATTGCGAGTTTTACCGACGGTTCGACCGAAATGCTTCTTGAGCGTATCTGCAAAAGTCAGCAAACCAGCCATTGATTGAAGGAAGTGAGATGCGTGTATTTCAGATAGAAGGTGATTGGGGAATCCAGAATTTAAAAATCAGTACCCGTCCAGATCCTAGACCTGGTGCTGGTCAGGTTTTATTGCGTATGCGTGCCTCTTCGATCAATTACCGTGATCCGATCGTGCCCGAACGTGCCTATGGGTCTCAGTCAGGTGATTTGCCTCTTATCCCTGTTTCTGATGGCGTGGGTGAGGTGATTGAAATCGGGGCAGGTGTGACGCGGGTTAAGGTCGGTGACCGTGCCTGTCCGGCGTATTTTCAAACTTGGATTTCAGGTGAGCCCAACGCGCATCGTTTGACGCAGTCGTTAGGCGGTCCTCTTGACGGAACGATGACCGAGATGATGTGTCTGTCCGAGGAGGGGGTCGTCAAAGTCCCGGATTATCTGACTGATCTGGAAGCTTCAACATTACCTTGTGCGGCCTTAACTGCCTGGAGCGCTTTAGTTGAGTGTGGTCGAATCAGACCTGGGGAGCAACTCTTGGTCCAGGGCTCAGGTGGTGTGGCACTGTTTGCCTTGCAGTTTGCCAAAATGCTCGGCGCCCATGTCACCGTGATTTCCTCGAGTGAGGCAAAGATAGAGCGCCTCAGAGCGATGGGCGCTGATGCGACAATCAATTACAGTCAAACACCCGAATGGGGCAAGGCTGCCCGTGCGCTGACCGATGGGCGAGGCTTTGATCACATCCTCGAGGTTGGTGGAGAGAAAACCTTGCCACAGTCTTTGCGCTGTATTCGCCCTGGCGGTACCTTGTCAATGATCGGTATTTTGTCTGGCGCGGCGATGTCGACCTCGCTGGGCTTGATCATTACGCGGCAAGTGCGATTGCAAGGCATCACTGTTGGGCATAGAGATGGTTTGGAAGCCATGTTGCGTGCGATGGCGCAACAGCAGATTCGTCCAGTGATTGATAAGGTATTTGCTTTCGAAGAATTGAAAGCCTCGTTTGATTACCTTAAAAGCGGTCAGCAATTTGGAAAAATCTGCATCAATCATGGCTAAGCCGATGCTCTACCCCCTGGATATGGCTGCTCAATTGCCTGAAGCAGTTGCTTTTCGGATGTGTGGGACTGGTGAAGAAGTGACTTTCGCGCAACTGGAGTCCAGATCGAATCAGATTGCTCATTTATTGCGTGCAAGCGGTGTTGGTATCAATGATCATGTCGCGATATTGCTTAAAAATCAGCGCGAATTTTTAGAGTTGTGTTTTGGCGCGGAGCGTGCGGGCGTCTATTACACAACAATCAGTACGCGTTTAACGGCTGGCGAGATCGCCTTCATCATCCATAATTGCGGTGCCAAGGTGCTGATTTGTGGCGCTGATCTGCTTGCAACGATTGCGCCCCTCAGGCATAGCCTAAGCTCGGAGCTGCGTTTTTTTTCCGTGGGTATCGAGGCACCTGGCTGGGAGAGTCTGGAGCAGGCTTTATCTGGACAACCAACAGTTCCAATTCCTGATCAAGCGCAAGGTTTGGACATGTTGTATTCGTCAGGAACGACAGGTCAGCCCAAAGGCGTGAAATGGCCGCGTCCAGAGGGGCCTGCAGGCCAGAGAACATTTTTGGTTGAGTTGCTGGGGCGACTCTATGGCTACGGTGAAAACTGTCGCTATCTGTCACCAGCACCGCTCTATCATGCCGCTCCACTGCGGCACAGCATGACCACGATCAAGCTGGGAGGCGAGGTCAGCATCATGGAGCAGTTTGATGCTGAACACTCGCTTGCGCTGATTGAGCGTTATCGGATTACGCACAGTCAGTGGGTACCCACGATGTTTATCAGGATGCTGAAATTATCCCCCGCTCAAAGAGAAAAATATGATCTGAGCTCTTTACGCATGGCCGTCCACGCAGCAGCGCCTTGTCCGATTGAAGTTAAACAGCAAATGATTCAATGGTGGGGACCCATTATTGATGAGTATTACGCAGGAACCGAAAACAATGGTTTTTGTTCAATCACCTGCGCAGAGTGGCTGACGCATCCTGGCTCTGTTGGTCGCGCCGCCCTGGGTGTTTTGCATATTTGCGATGATGCGGGACAGGAGTTGCCTGTTGGTGAAACTGGTCTGGTTTATTTTTCAGAGGGGCCCGATTTCAGTTATCACAATGATCCGCAAAAAACAGCACAAACTCGCAATGCAGAGGGCTGGTCAACGCTTGGAGATATTGGCAGAGTCGATGAGCAAGGCTATCTCTATCTGGTTGATCGTAAAGCTTTCATGATTATTTCAGGTGGCGTGAACATCTATCCCCAGGAAGTGGAAGGTTTGTTGGTCGGACATCCGAAAGTTGTCGATGTCGCGGTGTTTGGTATACCTAATTCAGACTTTGGCGAGGAAGTTAAAGCTGTTGTGCAGCTGATCGATGGTGCTCAGGCCAGTCCGGAGCTCCAGGCGGAGCTGATTGCGTATTGCAGGGAAAATATGGCTGATTACAAGTGCCCGAGAAGCATTGATTTTGTAGCAGAACTGCCCAGGTTACCTACCGGAAAGCTCTACAAAAAACTTTTGCGTGATCCTTACTGGGTTTAAGCCCGCAGGGTTCGCGTCACATACCGATACCAGCAATGTAGTAGCGAGGCGGAAACTGCCAGCCCTATTGTCGCCATTAACCACATGCTACCGGCACCGACAGGTGAGCCAGCCAGCAAGTAGTTGCGCAGTGGTTCCATAAAACTGCGTCCGGGACCAAACCCCATGTACCAGCCGCCGCCCAGACCGATAATCATCAATGCGAACGTTTGCAGCAGCATGGGTACCATGGCGACTTTGTGAGCGCGCAGCAAATAGCTGTTGATGCATTGCATGGCATCGACAATATGAAAAAAGGGCAGTAGCGCGAGTAGCGACAATGCGACTACTGCGACCTCCGGGTTGTTTGTATAGGCAGCCACAATCAGATCCCTGAAACTGAACAGCAGGATCGAGGTGATCACAGCTCCCCCCAGGCCCGCCAGCAAACCCATCATGCTGGTGCGGTGTGCTTGCTGCATCTGTCTGGCACCAATCATTTGAGCGGTGAGGGCGGCAGTGGCTACGCCAATCGACATAGGCATCATGTAAGAGAGCGCTGCCAGGTTAGCCATGATTTGGTGTCCGCCTACAACTGCGATACCCTCTTGTGCGACCAGAAGAGTCATAAAGGTAAAGGCGCAGACTTCGACCAGATAAGAGCCGCCCATCGGGATGCCTAATCGCAAAATACTCCAGAGTACTTTCAAATCCGGCAAACCAATAGCCAGATTGAATTGCTTGTAGAAAGAGGTCCGCGTGATCACCACCATACCCATGCCCAGGTTGATCCACAAAACAATTGCTGAGGCGATCCCCGCGCCTGTGGCGCCAAGAGCAGGCAGACCCCAATTACCAAAAATCAGCAGCCAGTTAAAAAATATTTTTAGAACGATCCCGCTTAAGTTGATCGCCATAATCAATTTGGGTCGCGAGACGGCATTGGCCAGGGCGTAGACGGTCCTGAACATCAGGCCCGCAGGCAACGCAAAGGTCAAAGCAAGCAGATAACTATTCATGGAGCTGCGAACGGCCGGTGCAATATCGCCAGAAAAACTCAGCCAGAAATCCGGAAACATCATGACCACGCCGCCCAGCACGGACAGCACAAGTGCGACCCAGATACCTTGTCCCCAGATATGTCCGACGCGCTTGTGCTCACCGGCACCGACAAGCTGCGCCATGATGGGGATGAGCGCGTGCATGACGCCCATTAATCCAACAAAAACGGTGATGTAGATGGAGATGGAAAGCGCCAGAGTCGCTAGATCTGTCGGACTCGCATGCCCTGTCATTGCAGTATCCAGCACGCCAAAGGCCATGCTGGCCCACTGGCTGATGAGGATTGGCCAGGACTGCTTGAAAATAGAACGCAATGTTGCTTTAAAGGAGCGCGGAGCTGTATCAACTATCTGCATTTGGGCTGCGGTCATTTGGTTTGAACGCGCAACAGACGATAGCGATCGTAGCGGTCAGCGCCTCGCGAGCCTTGCCAGATAACGGAGGCGCCGTCGCTATAGCCCGCTCGACCTTCATCGAGCTGCTCTTGGGTTGTTTGCTGTAAAACGTAGGGACAACTTGAGTCGTAGGAAAAGCTAATGCCATCAAAGACGTACAGCGAAGCACGTGCACCGAGTGATAGCCCTTGTGAGCGAGCACAAGCCAGTTGACCCTGTTGCGCAGGTAGTTTCGCCAGCGCCTGATGTATTTGCGAAGACATTGGCCGGTAACTGCGAACATAGTCAACCGCAGGCATCCAGAGCAGTGCGAGCAGAGCCCAGGTAATGGTGATCCCTGAGGCGCAAAGCATACTGCCACGCCAGAGCATGCTTGGCCTGAGATGCAGTCGCCAGTGAATCAGAAATATCCACAGACCTGTAAAAAAGGCGGAGACAAGGACGGTCCACCAGGCGATATGCGGCTCAAAACCCTGGGTTAAACGCTGGATGTTGAGTTGAATCTGATGTGGAATGCCGAAATGCAAGGCAAACCATCCGACCCAGACGCAGGTGATCGTGACGGAAAAACACATCAAGGCAAACCAGTCCAGCGTGTTGATGACAGCGCGGCGCATGGTGGGCAGCGCAAAGGCCGCCAGAACGCTTAAGGGGGCGACAAACAGCACGAACTCTGGCTCACCAGTCTCAGCCGTGATCGGCAGCATCAGCAGCATCCCAAGAGCTACTGAAAGCGGAATCCAGATGTGCGGAGCAGTGATCCAGCGTCGCCACTGCCAGAGTGCCAGACCCGCTAGCGGCCATACTGGCCAGAGGAACCACGGCAAGTCTCGCAAGGGCCGCAAGGCAACATAGTATTCAGGAACACCAAAATACAGTTTGTTCCAGTGCAGCCAGTCTGTTATCCATTCGGGAGAGGCGCGGTAGGCGGGCACGACCCAGCCCAGGATGCAGACAAGCGCGAGCAGCAATGCAGCGAGCAACCACTTGCGCGATACCCATAATCTACTGCGCGGTGAAAAAGCGACCAGCGTTGCAAGCAGAACAGGCAAAAGCCCGGGCCAGGCACGTGTCAGAAAGGCTGCCGCCATAGCAAGGCCCAGCATGAAGGCGCCGAGCCTCGGTTTGTCGAGCATCCGCGCCAGGGCACAAAATGCGAGAGACTGAAAAGCGAGTAGGGCAGGCACAAAGGAGGTCTCGTGTAAGCGCAGCAGAATTCCTACTGTCGCGACCAGCATGAGTACCGCAACGTCAGCAAGGAGCCGGCCATAGTCTTTGACAGTGGGCTCACCACCGAAGGGTAGGGCAAGTGGTTGCGCTTCGGCACGACGTCCAAGCAAGTAAGTGCCATACCAGACTGAAACGAGTGTGATGCCAAACCAGAGCAGGTTGGTAATGCGTGAAGCGACCACATCGCCTAGCCAGTGGCCGAACAGATGAATCAAACCTGCACCGGTCCACATCACAAGCGGCCCATCCTGAGCTAACTCGCTGGGACCGACATGCGGGATCAGCCAGGTGATGCCGCCAAGCCTGAGTGGGGTAAGCATCGTGGCCAGACCCACGACATCATCGATTTTCCAGGGGTCTCTGCCGACCAGTCCGGGCACGATATAGACCAGCACCAGCAAAAACAGAATCAGCCTCGGGAGCTTTTCTGTCGCAGGTGCCGTCAATCGCGCGGGGGTAGACTGGTTATGTGGTGACACGCTGGGCTGCAACCTCTTGATCATTACTGAGCTGGCTTTCAATCATAGCCAGATTGAGGGGTCGGGCAAAAAAAAGGCAGCCACAGGCTGCCCTTGACTACGACGAATGTTCTGTGAAGAACAATTAGTCAGTAGATTTTTTTGAAATCGAAGTAAAGGCGAAACGGGCACGGAATTTCTCAACACGACCTGTCTCAACGATACGGGTCTGTGCACCGGTGTAGAAAGGATGTGATTCAGAGGTCACGTCGCACTTGAACAGAGGATAAGTTTTACCGTCCAGTTCAATGGTTTCGCGGCTGTTCAGTGTCGAGCGCGTTACAAACTTGTTGCCAGTCTGCAGGTCTACAAACACGACATTGCGGTATTCTGGGTGAATGCCTTCTTTCATCATTTATCCTTTGGTTGATCGGGTCGCCAGCCAGTATTTCGGCCACGTATCCTTTGGTCAGCCCATGATTCTACAGCTTCTAGGTGATTCCCGCAACGAGAGATGGTATTCTGACATCCGAATTTCATTATGATGTTGTCCTACAAGTCGTTTATAAGTCGCCCCTGATGGCAAAAATGCCTGCTACCCCCCCAAAAAAAGCATCTCAGCGTCTTTTTCAGCGTATTGCTGCCAAGTCGCCTGTTGCCCATGAGCCGCCGACCATCTCCGAGTCGGGGGATATCCGTTATCTGCATTTTGGCACTGAATGGGTGCAGGGCGCGATGTGGGTGAGCAAGCCCGCAGAGCTTGTCCTCGAATACACCGCGCAAATGATGGCATGGCTGTTGTTTTTGCAGCCATACCGATCCCAGCCGGTCGCAATGCTAGGTCTGGGTGCGGGGTCTCTTGCGCGTTTTTGTCTGAAGCATTTGCCCAACCCGGTTCAGGTTGTGGAGTGGAATCCGCAAGTCACCAGTGTCTGCGAGATGTATTTCAAACTGCCACGACCTGCTCGCCTGAAGATTGACCATGAGGACGCTGGCACTTGGGTTGAGAATCCAGCTCAGCATGGCTGGCATGGTGCGTTGATGGTCGACATCTACGATGCGGATGCCCGTGGACCGGTGCGAGATTCCCTTGATTTTTATTTGAACTGCAGACACGTGCTGGCCGAGGTGGGGGTACTGACTGTGAATTTATTTGGCGCGCATGCCAGTTACGCACGCAATATTCGCAATCTGAGCGAGGCGTTTGACGGCCGGATCCTTACGCTGCCGCAGATTGATGCAGGCAATCAAGTCGTGCTGGCTTTCAAAGGTCCCGAGTTGCGCGTGTCAGTCGAGCAACTCCTCGCGCGTGCCGAGCAGGTTGAGTCGGCCTATCATTTGCCTGCCAGACGTTGGGCCAGATCTCTGATCGGCCGTGCACAGGATGGTTGGTTAATTGTTTAAAGCGGAAATGAATATTTGGCTGGCGCGTTATGTTTTTACGCGGGCCTTGTTGTGCCTGTTGATGTTTAGTCCGGCAACTGCCGCTTGGGCGCAGGGCAAAGCGGTTTCGGTGCTGACCGTGCTGGCAGAAAACGCTGCTGCAGGCCCCGCCACTGAAACGCGTTTTGCGTTGATCCGCGAAGGTCTTCGCGATGCGCTCAGGGTGAATAGTTTTCAGGAAGGTAAAAATTTCAAGCTTCAGTTTGAAAGTGTTCAGGGTAATGGCTCGCAAATCGATGCGGCGCTGCAAAAGCAGAGTCGACTCAGACCTGATGTGCTGATTGTGATCAGTGCTGATTCTCTTGTCTCTGACATGGCGCTTCCCGCTCAGACCCCAGTCGTACTGATCAGGTTGACCGATGAGCAGTCCGCCCCTCTGGCGGCGGGCTGGGGCTCGACAAACAATCCCGCAACGGGTGTTTCGAATGCCTTGCCGCTTGCCAGACGTGTCGCCTTGATTCGTCAGCTGGTACCAGGGGCCCGTAAAGTCGGGGTGATTTACAACCCGGCCAATGTTCAGTCGGCAGCGCGTGCCAAAGAATTACAGGAGCAGCTAACTGCAAATGGACTCGTCATGCTTGAGGCGGCAGCGCAACGCCCGGTTGACGTAGGTTCAGCCGCGCGTAGTCTGACTTCGCGGGTCGATGTTTTTTATTCGCTTGACGATGCTAACGCGCAACGCTCCTATGCCGCGCTGGTCAAGGTTGCGAATGATGCGAAACTACCGCTCTTCGGGCTGGATGCTGAAAACGTCAGGCAGGGGGCTGTCGCCGCCCTGATGGTTTCGGATCGTGACCTGGGTGTGCAAGCGGGGCGAATGGTGGCTAAAATTTTACGTGGTACAAAATCAACCACGATATCTCCAGAATTCTCGATCCGGCCGCAGTTGTATCTGAATGCCGAAGCGGCTCAGAAGCAAGGTGTGGTGCTTACCGAAACAACATTGAAAAGTGCTGTCGAGGTATTTAATAATGTCTCACAAGAGCGTACCAGTCATGATAGATCTCGGCGTTAATATTGATCACGTAGCCACACTGCGTCAGCAGAGGCGCACCTTGTATCCCGACCCGATTGCCGCGGCATTGCGGGCCGAGGATGCGGGAGCCGATCTGATTACACTGCACTTGCGCGAAGACCGTCGCCACATTCAGGATGCTGATGTTTTTGCGCTGCGTCCTTTGCTGCGTACGCGCATGAATCTTGAGTGCGCCATTACAGCAGAAATGCTCGCGATCGCCTGCAAAGTGTTGCCCCAGGATGTTTGCCTGGTTCCGGAAAAAAGAGCTGAGCTCACGACTGAGGGCGGGCTGGAGGTGGCAGGGGCATTCGCACAGGTTCAGTCGGCGGTCAGACAACTGGAGTCCAATGGCATTCGTGTCTCGTTATTTATTGACGCCGACGAGACTCAAATCCGTGCTGCGGCCGATACGGGAGCCCGGGTCATTGAGTTACACACGGGAGCTTACGCTGAGGCTGCGCCAGACATGCTGGAGCACGAAATCAATCGTTTGCGCCATGGCATTCGCCTGGCGGTGGGTTTGGGTTTGCGTGTTAATGCCGGACACGGTCTGCATTTTGGCAATGTAGCCCCGATCGCTGCTCTCGATGGAATTGCAGAGCTTAATATTGGGCATGCAATTGTCGCGCAGGCTATTTTTGATGGCTGGGAGCCAACGATTCGTAACATGAAAGCTTGCATGATCGCTGCGCGCCTCAAAGCACAACGTGGTGCCTTGTTGCAAACGCCATCGCATCAAACCCCACCGCATCAGTCTTAATTAACGCTGGAGCTCAGCCGTGAGTGCTATTGCCGGAATTGGTACGGATCTGGTCAAAATGGAGCGGATCGATCGCGCCTGGCAGCGACACCCTGAACGCTTTCCTGCAAAAATTCTGGGGGCTGAAGAGTTACTGGTTTTTAAGCGCCGTGCCGCACGTGATCGTGCGCGGGGCGTACGCTATCTGGCCACGCGCTTTGCAGCCAAGGAGGCTTTTTCCAAAGCGGTTGGATTGGGAATGCGTATGCCGATGTGGTGGACGCGTATGCAAACACTCAACGCACCTGGTGGGCGCCCGCAGGTCATACTCTCGACACCACTGGCCGAAT
The DNA here is from genome assembly GCA_036725985.1 of Burkholderiaceae bacterium. Lineage (GTDB taxonomy): Bacteria > Pseudomonadota > Gammaproteobacteria > Burkholderiales > Burkholderiaceae_B > Zwartia. The sequence goes on along the minus strand of DAIMDD010000007.1, from coordinate 183,979 downwards.
GGTATGAACTCCGTTTTGGCGCGGCGCATGTTTCTTTGACTGATGAATCCGAATACGGTGCTGCCTATGTTGTTGTTGAAACTCTCAAGGGACGTGAATAATGTCTGACAAGAAAAAGAATTTAAAAATAGAAAAGAATTTAAAAATAGAAAAGAATCTGCATATCGCCCGTGGTCCGCTCATGGTTGATGTCGCTGGGTATAGCTTGACCCGGGAAGAGAAAGAGCGTCTGTGTCACCCCCTGGTTGGCGCTGTTATTTTGTTTGCACGTAATTTCGAAAGTCGTGCTCAGCTGGTCGCACTCACGCGCAGTATCCACGCCTTACGCAGTCCTGCCTTATTGATCGCTGTCGACCATGAGGGCGGTCGTGTGCAGCGATTCCGCACGGACGGTTTTACCGTCTTGCCTTCAATGGGCAAGCTCGGTGCCTACTGGAACGAACAACCACTCGAGGCGATGCGTGCAGCGACTGACGTGGGTTTTGTCCTTGGGGCGGAGCTACGTGCTTGCGGCGTGGACTTGAGTTTTACTCCTGTACTTGATCTGGATTTTGGCGTGAGCAAAGTCATCGGCGATCGCTCTTTTAGTCGTGATCCGCGTGTGGTTGCCATGCTGGCACGTGCCCTGATCCAGGGTTTGTCACTCGCAGGCATGTCTGCATGCGGTAAACATTTCCCGGGGCATGGTGCTGTCGCAGCGGATTCGCATCATGAAATCCCACGCGATCCGCGCAGTCTCAAACGGATTTTGCAAGAAGACGCTGCACCTTACGAATGGTTGGGTGACCAGGTGATTTCATCGGTGATGCCCGCCCATGTCATCTATCCCAAAGTCGATGACAAGCCCGCTGGTTTTTCCAAGCGCTGGGTGCAGGACATCTTGCGCACCAAACTGCAATATGACGGAGTGGTTTTCTCCGATGACCTGACGATGGAGGGTGCTTCGGTTGCCGGTGATATTCTTGCGCGTGCTCAGGCTGCTTTGGGTGCGGGCTGTGATATGGCGCTTGTCTGTAACCGTCCCGATCTAGCGGATAATTTGCTGGGGCGTTTGAAAATCGAGCCTGACGCAACTTCAATGGCGCGTCTGGATCGTCTCATGCCCAGATTGCCGGCACCTGACTGGACAACACTCTCAGGCACTCTGTCCTATCAGCAGGCTTTGAAATCGGTCCAAGTACTGAATGCAAGAAACTGAGCCCTCCGCACCTGAATCAATGCCAACTCAGACTGTTGAGTCTGAGTCAGTCAAACCTGTCTTTGATATCAAGGCTTTTTTATCCAAGTTGCCTCATCTGCCGGGTGTGTACCGGCATATTGATGCCTCGGACGAGGTTCTATACGTTGGTAAAGCGCGTGATCTGAAAAAACGCGTTTCTTCTTATTTTCAAAAAACACCCTCTAGTCCTCGAATCGGACATATGGTGGCCCGCGTGGTGCGTCTTGAGGTCACCGTCACGCGCTCAGAGGCCGAAGCGCTGATTCTGGAAAATAATCTGATCAAGAGTTTGCGTCCACGCTACAACATTTTGTTTCGTGACGACAAATCCTACCCCTACCTGATGCTCTCGGCCCACGTCGCACCCCGAATCGCGTACTACCGTGGCTCAACACAAAAAAAGGGTCAGTTTTTCGGACCTTATCCAAGCGCCTGGGCTGTGCGCGAAACGATTCAAATCTTGCAGAAAGTGTTTCGACTGCGTACCTGCGAGGACACGGTTTATGCCAATCGCTCAAGGCCTTGCCTGTTACATCAGATCGGACGCTGCTCAGCCCCTTGCGTAGATGTTATTTCGAAGGACGATTACGCAGCAGATGCGACGCGCGCGGCGCGTTTTCTCAATGGCGAGACCCAGGAGATCATGGGGGATATCGAAAAGCGCATGTTGCTCGCCTCTGAAGCGCTTGAGTTTGAGCAAGCTGCGCTGTTGCGCGACCAGATGGGGGCGCTGGCTAAAGTGCTGCATCAGCAGACCATGGAGGACGCCGATAGCCGGGACACAGATATTATCGCTGTAGCTTCTGCAGGCGGTCGGGTCTGCGTCAATCTGGCGATGGTGCGGGGTGGACGGCATCTTGGAGATCGTGCTTTTTTCCCCACCCATACCGACGGTGATTCGCAATCCCAGGTGCTGGAGGTCTTTATCGCGCAGCATTATGTCGATAGCCCGCTGCCGCCAGCGATTATTGGCTCACATGCCTTGCCTGATGAAGCCTTGATCGATTTGCTGGCTGAGTCGCGGGGTAGTCGTTCAAAATTTGTCAGTCGTCCACAGGGTATTCGCCGTGCCTGGCTGGAGCAAGCCAGTCGCAATGCAGAGATGGCACTCGCAAACGCACTGTCCGAGTCTGGCGCACGCAGCGCACGCACGTTGTCTCTGGCCGAAGCCCTCGATCTGGATTGCGACCCACAGGTCCTGGATGCGTTGCATATCGAGTGTTTTGATATCAGTCATACTGCGGGGGAGGCTACGCAGGCCTCCTGTGTGGTGTATGCCCATCACGCGATGCAACCTTCACTTTATCGTCGCTACAACATTGCCGGGATTACGCCAGGCGACGATTATGCTGCGATGCGGCAAGTGCTGACGCGTCGGTTTGGTAAAGTTGCCGATGGTGATGCCTTGATGCCTGGACTGGTCCTGATCGACGGAGGTAAAGGCCAGGTTGAGATTGCCAGGCAGGTTTTTGCTGAACTTGGTCTGAGTATCGATGTGCTGGTAGGCGTTGCAAAGGGTGAAAAACGTAAAGTCGGGCTTGAGACGCTAATCTTCGCGGATGAGCGTACGCCCTTAGTCCTGGGCCAAGAGTCGGCAGCCCTGATGTTGATTGCCCAGATCCGGGACGAGGCGCATCGTTTTGCCATTACCGGGATGCGTGCCAAGCGGGCCAAAGCACGCAATGTCTCCAGACTAGAGGATATCGATGGGATCGGTGCCAAAAGACGCCAGCGGTTACTTGCACGTTTTGGAGGTTTTTCCGGGGTGGCCAATGCAAGTATCGAGGATTTGGCTGGTGTGGACGGCATTTCTCCTGAATTAGCCGAAAAGATCTATTTTGCTTTGCGCTGATCAAGTGCGTTAGCATACGGCTATGCCATTTAATCTACCTATCTTTCTGACCTGGCTGCGTATAGCCATGATCCCGCTGGTCGTAGGGCTTTTTTACCTGCCCGAGTCCTGGCTCAGCATGCCATGTCGTGATGCCTGGGCGGCCTGGGCGTTTGTGATCGCGGCTCTGACAGACTGGTTTGATGGCTGGCTCGCGCGTCGCTGGAATCAGACCTCTTCTTTTGGGGCTTTTCTGGATCCCGTCGCGGACAAGCTGATGGTGACTGCAGCACTGTTGGTATTGCTTTACCTTGGCCGGGTTGATGTCATGATCGCTTTTGTGATTATCGGTCGCGAAATCACGATCTCGGCATTGCGCGAATGGATGGCCAAGATCGGTGCGAGTGCGAGTGTCGCAGTGCACTGGTTGGGCAAATTTAAAACCGCAGCACAGATGGTTGCGATTACCTGTCTGCTTTATCACAGTGATTTCATGGGAATCCCGGTCGCCTTGATCGGACAGCTCTTGATTCTGGTGGCCGCAATCCTGACAATTTGGTCGATGCTGTACTACCTGCGTCGTGCTATGCCTGTGATTCGCGAAAAGACCAATTAGTCCCTGCTGATCTGGTTTATTGCCTTGCGCTACGAACGCCTGAGGGGGCTGACATTCCAGGTGTAGCCCGCCAGGGATTGATATCCAGACCGCCGCGTCTTGTGTAACGGGCAAAAACCGATAATGCTTCAGGCTGACAGCGTTGCATGATGTCGGTGAAAATTCTTTCCACGCAGTTTTCGTGAAACCCATTGTGCATCCGGAAAGAGACGATGTATTGCAGCAGGCTCGCCCGATCGATCGCTCGCCCAGTGTATTGAATCTGAACGCAAGCCCAGTCTGGTTGCTGAGTGACGGGACAATTGGATTTCAGTAAACGCGAAAATAAATTCTCTGTCGTGACCCCGGTATTTTCGTCGCTATGCTTGAGTAAATCGGGGTTGGGTTCATAGTGCTCAATCAATACGTCGTGTCCGTCGATATTGATACCGTTAAATTCTGATATTTCCTCGCGCTCGAACTCCTGTGCAGCCAGCATTTCAAGCCGGACCGTTGCGCCCGCAGCTTGGGATAAGTCTTTTTCCAGACACCCGAGGACTATTTCCGCGGAGTCAAAGCGAGTCTGGTTAAAACTATTCAAATAAAGCTTGAAGGACTTGGACTCAATAATGTTTGGACTTGAGCAGGGGACTTTGATGCGCAGGAGTGCGACCTGGGGCAAGCCCTTGCTGTTTAGCCATGACATTTCGTAAGCATTCCACAGGTCCCAGCCTTCAAAAGGCAGAGCATGCCCGCTTAACCCTATTTCATGTCTGGCGTCAGCGCGTCCAATCGGAAAGAGTAAGGCCGCCTCATAAGTCTGTGGGTAGCTTACGTTTTTACCAAGGGGGAGGACTTGTGAATGAGGTGACATGAAATTTAGCTTAAAGTGGAATTGGCGCTTGGCTCAAAAAACGGATGGAAAAAATGGCGCGTCACTATGAATGAAGATAGGGAGTGTGAGTATCAGTGGTAACTAGCCTGAGTGCATTTTAACTTCATACCGAATTGACCTAAATCAAGAGCTTCGCTGCTAATTCGCCATAAGATAACGTTCATATGGCTAAATCATTTTTTGCTCTGAAGAGAGCACTCACTCCAGACGAACTCGTCGATCGTCGTCGTACCTTGGTTCGACTCGGCTTGGCGTGGCTCGCGATGATGCAGGTAATGATGTTCGCCTTGCCGGGTTATTTGCGCATTGAGGCAGGACCAAACGATAGCCTGGAGGTACTGGATTGGGCGATCTTTCTGATGAACTGGGCTAGTCTCGCAATGACTGTGCCCGTGATGCTTTATTGCGCCTGGCCGATTTGGAAAGGCCTGCTTCGTGCAATCAAAAAGCACCAAATCACGATGGATGTGCCAGTCGCCATCAGTATGGTCGCAGCCTTTGTCCCAAGTACGATCGCAACCGTAGTCGGCACGGGTGAGGTGTATTTTGACTCAGTCACGATGTTTATCGCTTTTTTGTTAACGGCTCGCTATTTTGAAAGTCGTGCGATCCAGTCTGTCGATGTTGCAAGTTTGGAGCAAGGCTTGCCTCAACGGTTGCAACAGTTGTGTTTGCCTCTATTGGCGCGTGCCGATCGTGTAGCCACAGTTTTTGTGTTGGCCCAGCTCGCCGTAGCGGCGCTAGTGACTCTTTTTTGGTGGTACTGGCAACCTGAGCATGCTTTGTCGGTTTTGGTTGCCTTGCTCGTGATGAGTTGTCCCTGCGCTTTGTCTCTGGCGGCCCCTGTGTCACTCGCTGCGACCCACGCTGCTTTAGCGGCAGTCCCTCAAATCACCCCATCTCAGGCTACGATTTTGTTTGTGCAAACCCGCAGGATCACCTATCAGAATCTCTATGGTGCTCTGGCCTGGCATCTGCTTACCATGCCTCTTGCGGCCTTTGGGCTTGTTACCCCCTGGATTGCTGCGCTTGCCATGTTTATCTCCTCGATCGCGGTGCTTGGTAATGCCTGGCGACTCTACAAAATTCCAGCCGAGACGAATAGGCATGCTCACAAGCAGGACTATTCAGCTCCGGCTGGTCTGGTATAGGACAGCCGAATGGAAATCCTTTATCTCTTGCTTCCCCTCTCACTTGCTGTGGTCGCTCTGATTGGCGGTGTGCTGTGGTGGGCGGTTTTTTCGGGTCAATATGACGATCCGGATGCGGCAGCAGATTCAATCCTGCAGGATGATGACAGTCCCGCTCGCGGCTGAGTTGCCCCGCAGGCAAACGGCTGTGTTGTCTGATTTCACAATCCGCCCTTCGAAATGCTTTTGACTTGATCCATATCAAAGTCTTTGTCTTCGGGTGAAGGCAAGATAGAGCCATGAAAAAACGTTTGAAAAAAAGGAACGCAAATCATGGCTAGTTCGCCCGCTGCAACAGCCGATACCTTTAACTACACCGTTGTCAGGCAATTTGCCCTCATGACGGTCGTCTGGGGTGTCGTCGGTATGTTGGTTGGAGTTGTTATTGCCGCTCAATTACTGTGGCCCCAGCTCAACCTCGATATTCCCTGGCTGACCTATGGTCGCCTGCGACCACTACACACAAATGCCGTGATTTTCGCCTTTGGCGGAAGTGCGTTGTTTGCAGCGTCCTATTATGTGGTGCAGCGGACTTGTCAGGCTCGACTGTTTTGCGGCAGGCTCGCCGCTTTCACCTTCTGGGGTTGGCAACTGGTGATTTTATCGGCAGCGATTACCCTGCCACTCGGTATCACCACCAGTAAAGAATACGCAGAGCTGGAATGGCCGATCGATATCCTGATTACGCTGGTGTGGGTTGCCTATGCGATCGTGTTTTTTGGCACCATCCTCAAGCGACGCTCCAAACACATCTACGTAGCGAACTGGTTTTTTGGTTCCTATATTCTGACGATTGCGATCTTGCATATTGTTAATAATATTGAGATGCCGGTCTCACTCTGGAAATCATACTCGGCGTATGCTGGTGTGCAGGACGCCATGGTGCAGTGGTGGTATGGTCATAATGCGGTGGGCTTCTTTCTCACCACCAGTTTTCTGGGCATGATGTATTACTTCATCCCCAAACAGGCTGAGCGTCCCATTTACTCGTATCGCTTGTCGATCGTGCACTTCTGGGCACTAGCCTTTACCTACATGTGGGCAGGCCCTCACCACTTGCTCTACACCTCGTTGCCCGACTGGACACAGTCGCTTGGTATGGTGTTTTCGCTGATTCTGCTCGCACCCTCCTGGGGCGGAATGATCAACGGCATCATGACCCTTTCAGGCGCCTGGAACAAACTGCGTAGCGATCCGATCCTGAAATTCATGGTGGTGTCGTTATCTTTTTACGGCATGTCGACCTTTGAAGGCTCGATGATGTCGATTCGTACCGTCAATGCGCTCTCACACTATACGGACTGGACGATCGGCCATGTGCACTCGGGTGCGTTGGGCTGGGTCGCGATGATTACTTTCGGTATGTTGTATTACCTCATTCCAAGATTGTGGGGGCGTGAAAAAATGTACAGCACACGTTTGATCGAGATCCATTTCTGGATCGCGACAATCGGTGTGGTGCTCTATATCGCTTCGATGTGGATTGCCGGTGTGATGCAGGGACTGATGTGGCGCGCCACGGAGGCTGATGGCTCGCTGACCTACAGTTTTGTTGAGGCAGTTAAATCCAGCGCTCCGTTTTACTTGATTCGTCTGCTAGGCGGTGGGCTCTACCTCTGCGGCATGTTGCTGATGGCCTACAACGTCTTTAAAACTGTGATTGGTCAGACTCCTGTGAATCCTTCGATTCCACTCGAGACGAACGATCCTGTCCGTTCAATCGCCGCATCGGCCCACGTCTGAGGAGCATGTCATGGGACAAGAAAAAAATACGTTCTTCTCGCACCAGACGCTTGAGAAAAATATCGGTCTGATGATCGTCTGCAGTATTCTGGTCGTGCTGTTTGCCGGACTTGTGCAGATTGTGCCGCTGTTTTTTCAGCATTCCACGACTAAAGCTGCACCGGGTGTGGAGCCTTATGAGCCGTTGCGGTTAATGGGGCGCGACCTCTATATCCGTGAAGGTTGCGTAGGCTGTCACTCTCAGCAGGTGCGGATGCTGCGCGCCGAGGTGCAGCGCTATGGCTCCTACTCAGTCGCGGGTGAGTCAGTGTTTGATCATCCGTTTTTGTGGGGCTCCAAGCGCACAGGTCCAGATCTGGCCCGTGTAGGCGAACGCTACTCCGATGAATGGCACCGTATACATCTGCGCAATCCGCGCAATGTGGTGCCAGAGTCGAATATGCCTGGATACCCGTGGTTGGCTCAGAATGCAGTGCAGAGTAACGACATCGGGGATCGTATGCGTGCTTTGCGAGTCTTGGGTGTGCCCTACACCGAGGCACAAATCAGCGCCGCACCAGAGGCGTTGAAAGGCAAGACCGAAGAGGACGCTTTGATTGCATACCTGCAAGGCCTGGGCACGGGCGTGCGTCGTGCGCAACTTCAATCCAGCAGCACAGGAGTGAAATGATGTTGGCTTATCTGAATGCACTTGCGACAGTGATGGCGATGCTGACTTTTTTCGGCATTGTCTGGTGGGCCTTTTCAAAAGGTCGACAGGATGCGAACCGCGAATCAGCGATGCTGCCTTTCGCACTGCCTGATGAGGGCAAAAAACATCCGCAACATAAAGAGGATGCACGGTCATGAGCGATTTCGTTGACGGCTTTTGGGGCTACTACATTGGCAGCATCGCGCTGCTCGGCATCATCTGGTGTTTATGGCTGATTTTTTCCCAACGTAAATGGCTAGGTGCTCGTACTGTAAAAGTTGAAGACACCGGTCACGTTTGGGATGGTGATTTGCGCGAACTCAATAATCCCGTGCCGCGCTGGTGGACCATCATGTATGTGGGGATGTGTGTTTTCGGGCTGGGTTACCTGGTCCTCTATCCAGGACTTGGGGCTTACAAGGGGCAACTCGGCTTTACCACCGCACAAGAGGTCAAACAGGATCAGGCGGCTCTGGATAAAGCAGTCCAACCTGTTTTTGCTAAATTCGCAAAAATGGATATTCCTGCAATCGCAGCAGATCCGGATGCGCACGTGATCGGCCAGCGTATATTCCTGAATAATTGCGCCCAGTGTCACGGCTCGGATGCGAAAGGCGGACCCAGTTTCCCTAATCTGCTCCAAGGTGATTCCCTTTATGGCCGTGATCCAGACACCTTGATCGCGACTATCACCAAGGGGCGTAACGGCATCATGCCGGGCTTTAAGGAAACCATCAATCCTCAGATGGCGGGTGATCTAGCAAATTACGTGCGCTCAATGTCTGGTCTGGCCTCCGATCCGATCAAGGTTGTGCGTGGCAAGCCCGAATACATGAATTATTGTGTGGCATGTCATGGCGCAGAGGGCAAGGGCAATAAAGCACTCGGTGCGCCAAACCTGACAGATGATGTCTGGCTTTATGGCAGCTCGGAGGCAACGATTGTCAACGGTATCCTCAATGGACGCAATAATCGCATGCCTGCACAAGAGCAAAATCTCACGCCTGAGCAAATTCGGCTCGTTGCTGCCTGGGTCTGGAGTCTGTCAGGTGGACGCGATGTCACCTCCGTCACGGCTAACGCTGCACCTAAGTGAGTTGCTTGAATGCCCGCTGATTTGATAACGCAGCAAACCTCCAGCGCAGAGACTCCTCCTGCCTGGAGACCTGCAGGTGCCAAAGTTCTACCCGCAGGCGCAGAGACGATCGAAGAGTCGATCATTGATGTGCGGCAAAAAATCTACCCCCGCTCGGTAAGTGGTTGGTTCGCTCGTTGGCGAATCGTGTTTGTGGTGCTGACACAGCTCTTGTTCTACGGCTTGCCGTGGCTCAATTGGAATGGCCGCCAGGCTGTTTTGTTTGATCTTGGCGCACGAAAGTTTTATATCTTTGATATGGTTCTGTGGCCGCAGGACGTTATTTATCTCACCTTGCTACTGATTATTTCTGCGCTTGGGCTGTTTCTGTTCACTGCGATTGCCGGACGGTTGTTTTGTGGCTATGCCTGTCCTCAAACAGTCTATACAGAAATTTTCATGTGGATCGAGCGGCGTGTAGAGGGTGACCGTGTCGCACGTATTCGTCTGGATGAGTCTGCCTTTTCTCTTCGCAAATTGCGTATCAAAGCTACCAAGCACGCGCTTTGGATTCTTGTTGCTTTGTTGACCGGGTTTTCGTTTATTGGCTATTTCGCACCGATCCGTGCGCTCGGTGCTGATCTGCTTGCGCTGACGCTCGGTCCCTGGCAATGGTTCTGGTTGCTGTTTTACAGCTTTGCCACGTGGGGTAACGCTGGCTTTTTGCGTGAGCAAGTCTGCAAATACATGTGTCCTTATGCGCGCTTTCAAAGCGTGATGGTTGATCGCGATACGTTAGTGGTCACCTACGATACGTTACGTGGCGAGCCTCGCGGTGGACGTTCGAAAAAAGTCGATCATCACGCCGCAGGCCTTGGTGATTGCGTTGATTGCAGTATCTGTGTGCAGGTTTGCCCGACAGGCATCGATATCCGCCAGGGCCTGCAATACATGTGTATTGGATGCGGCGCGTGTGTTGATGCTTGCAATCAAGTAATGGAAAAAGTCGAGTACCCCAAGGGATTGATTCGCTATACCTCAGAGCGCGCAATGCTGGAGGGACTTTCTGTTTCACAGGTCCGGCGTCATCTGATGCGTCCGCGTGTACTGATTTATAGCGCTCTCATGTTGGTGATTGTGTCTGTGTTTTTCACAGCACTGGCATTGCGTACTACCTTGCGAGTCGACGTGATTCGCGACCGGGGTGTCCTGGGTCGCGAGGTAGCGGGGGGGATGATTGAAAACGTGTATCGCCTACAGATCATCAATGCCTCTGAAAAAGAATTGGAACTTTCCCTGCATGCCATTGGTTTACCTGGATTGATGGTGAGTGTGGCCGACCAGCCTGCCTTGCGAACCCATGCAGGCGTACCATCAGGTTTGCCGGTGCCAGGTACCGTTCAGTCCGCTGTGATACAAACCGCCTCGCATCTTGTCATACCGCCAGCATCGAACCGAATGGTACCCGTTGTTGTGCGAGCCCCAGCAGACTCCGGTTCACCTGGTTCGCACCACATCCATTTTGTAACAACGTCCACCGCGCCTGATGGACATGTCGTGACTGAGGTGCGCGAGCCCTCGAGCTTTATCTTCCCTAACTGAGGAGAGACAATATGAATAACAGTGCTCACACAAAAGAACAACTCGATCGCGGTCCCTGGTGGCGCGAGCCTTGGCCCTGGCTCTTGATGGCCGGCCCGCTCGTAGCAATGATCGGTTGCGCGATCACGATGACTCTGGCATTCAAGAGTTTTTCCGATCAGCCTATTTATGATGGCGGCATGAAACGCGGACTCGTAGTCGAGAAACAGATGACTACGCCCGCCGAAGTTAAACCGCGTTGACCCGGGGGCAGCCATGAAATGGCAATCGCTTATGTGGATACTCTGGCCATCATTTTTAATGGCTGGCTTTGCCAGTGCGGTGACTTTCGCACTGATCGATCCTCTGGACGTCGCAATTTTTGGCTATTTACGGCCGGAGCGCGAGGTTTTATATGCAGCGGGATTTTTCTTTTTCTGGTTTATGGGCGCAATGTCCAGTTTGCTGACGCTTTATATCGTTCCAAAAGAAGGTGACGAGCGCAACGACATCAGTTTCTAATAAGAGTGCGTGTCAGTAAATCTAGTTCAACGTTACCCCTGCATCCTTGACTACTTTAGCAAAGCGTTTGATTTCGTTTTCAAAATAAATTTTGTACTCCTGCGGGGTGGAGCCCAACACCTGAGCGCCTTGCTCTTCGAGCTGTTTCATCACAGAGGGTGTTTTCAAAGCTTTTAAAATTTCAGCATTGAGTTTATTGATAATTGCGGGGTCTGTGCCAGTCGGCACGACAACACCCTGCCAAGCACCCATTTCAAAACCAGGAACCACCGTTTCCGCCACGGTGGGTACGTCCGGTAGCACGGGGCTGCGTGTCGCACTCGTGACGGCTAAAGCCTTGACACGATTATCTTTGATGAATTGCACGGAGTCGTTCAAGGTGTTGGTGTCATACTGAACCTGCCCACCGACCAGATCGATCATGGCGGGTGCACTGCCACGATAAGGGACGTGCACCGCATCAATGCCAGTTGCCTGATTCAGTAGAAATGCGCCTAGATGGGTAATGTTGCCATTACCCGAGGAAGCATAGGCAAGCTTGCCGGGATTTTTCTTCGCATAAGCGACGAACTCCTGGATGGTATTGACAGGGAGTTTGGGATTGATCACCAGCACCAGCGGCACGACAGCCGTGGTTGTGACGGGAACGAGATCTTTCTGAGGGCTATAAGTGAGGTCTTTATATAAGCTCGGACTCAGGGCTAAAGAAGAGGTGTTATAGAGCACGGTATAGCCATCAGCCTTGGAGGAGGCCACCGCTTGACCACCGATGTTACCGTTGGCGCCACCTTTGTTATCGATGACAAAGGTTTGACCAAGCTGCTCAGAGAGTTGTTTAGCGATCACGCGTGCGATCAAGTCTGTGGGCCCACCAGGGGGGAAGGGCACCACCATTGTGACAGACCTGTTGGGCCAATCTGTCGTTTGCGCCGCGAGCGAAGCTGTGAGCCCAAAACCCAGCGTCAAGGCTGCGACTGAAACCGAGAGTAATTTTCTGATCATTATTTTTCTCCTGCCATCATACGAACGGCTGTGTAGGTCATTACATCAATTCCGTGCTGATTTTTGACATCGATCTTTGAGGTCACGATCGCTCGATTATTTTTAGATGTTGGGCGAATACCTGAGACTTCGATTTCTGCCCAGACCGTATCGCCAGCGACGACGGGCTGTAATATTTTTTTATGAACCTCGAGTAAGGCTAAGCCGGTATTTTGTGCCATACCCTGCAGCACCATCCCCTCGATAAGAGTATAGGTGAGTGCGCCTGGAGCTGGTCGCCCCTGCATCGCTCCTTTGGAAAAGGTGGTGTCGACAAAAATTGCTTCGAGCATTCCTGTAACCGTGATGAAATTCACAATATCGGTCTCGGTAATTGTGCGACGGAATGTTTTAAATCTTTGTCCCACCGCCAACTCTTGCCAGGTAAAACCTGCGCCGAGGGTTTGAACTGCAGGCGCCTGAAGTCCGCGAGCTTCGGTCTGGCCTGTCTGAATCCCCTTCATGACGACTCTCCTGAATGTTGTTTAGCTGCGCCTCGCGCAAGCATTTTTTCAATTTGTTCTGCCGACAAGCCGGCTCCCAGAAGTTCCGTGCGGGTGTGTTCACCCAGACGCGGTGCCATCGCTGGCTCGACAGAGGAATGCTCCATGCGGATCGGGCTTCTTGTAAAGCGATAGTGATGGCCTTTATCGTTTTTAAGATCTGTAAAAAATCCGACGCTCTTGAGGTGCGGGTCTGACTCCAGATCTTGCAGACGATTTGCTGCTGCAGCCGGGATTTCGTGCGTGTCACAAAATTCCAGCCAGAACGAGGTGGGGTGTCTGGAGACGATCTCACCAGCCAACTCATAGAGCTGGGCAATGTATTGGGTACGGGCACTGATTTTGGTGAAGCGCTCGTCGACCGCGAACTGGGGATGACCGCTTTCCTTAAAAAATGTCTGCCAGTGTTTGTCGGTGTAGGGCATCATGCAGACATAGCCGTCCAGCGTCTGATAGGGCTTGCGCCATTCAGTCAGCACACGTGGGTAACCGATTTCATCGGAATGTCCGGGCAGATGATGGCCGTAAAGGTGTTCCACCAGAACGTAAGAGGTCATCGTCTCAAACATCGGGATTTCGATGAACTGACCCTGACCGGTTCGCTCACGCTGAAACAGGGCTGCGAGGATCGCGTGCGCCGCCGCCACACCGCAGGTTTTGTCCGCAGCAATCGTTGGCAGGTAGCGAGGCGTACCAGACTGTATTGTCATGATGTCGGCAATACCACTCAAGCCCTGAATAATGTCGTCATAGGCCGGACGTCCAGCATAGGCACCGCCATTGCCGAAACCATGCAGGCCTGCGTAAATGAGTTTTGGATTGCGCGCGAGCAGCGTCTCATGATCCAGCCCGAGTGCGAGCATTTTTTGTGGGCGTACGCTGTGCATCAGAACATCAGCCTGATCGACCAGTTTCAATAAGGCCTCTCTAGCCTCAGGGTCTTTGAGATTGAGGCAAATGCTTTTCTTGTTACGGTTGACGCCCAGAAAGATCGCCGACAAACCCTCTTCGAGTCTTGGTCCGGTATTGCGGGTCGAATCACCCTCAGGGGACTCGACCTTGATAACCTCTGCGCCATAGTCGGCCAGGATCTGGCTCGCGAAAGGACCGAATACCACGGAGGTAAGGTCAAGGATTTTTATGCCCTCTAAGGCCGTGGTTGTTGTGGTTTTTTTGTTCATATCCTGCCAGACTCTACAATAGTTCTATAAACCGTATTATTGCTATTGTTGCATGCCGTAGAAATAGATACAGAGCGAGACCTCTCGCGCTGTTTGCTAGCCTGCTTTTGCCTGATGATTTAAGGATTTTTCCTGATTATGCTGACTGCTCTTGAATTTACCCAGATACCCGCTGAGGAACAGGCGTTTCGTAGCGAAATCCGTGCTTTTTTAAATGAGGCATTAAGGGATATGCCCTCGCATCTCAAGGCGCGTTCCTGGATGGGCTCGGATGCGGCTTTTAGCCGTAAGCTCGCCGCGCGTGGCTGGTTGGGTTTGACGATTCCCCAGCAATATGGTGGCTCGGGAAAAGGCTTTTTTTCCAGATTCGTTCTGTCCGAGGAGCTTCTTGCTTCGGGTGCTCCAGTCGCTTCGCACTGGATAGCAGATCGTCAGAGCGGCCCGCTGATTCTGAAGTTCGGTACTGAAGAGCAACGCAATTTTTATATACCCAGGATTTGTCGTGGTGAAGCTTTTTTCTGTATCGGCATGAGTGAGCCAAACTCAGGGTCAGATCTGGCCAGCATCCGAACGCGTGCACAACCTAACGAGCAAGGCTGGTTGCTCAACGGCAGCAAAATCTGGACCACAAATGCCCATCATTGCCAATACATGATTGCGCTGGTCCGTACGTCTGGAGAAACCGCTGATCGTCAAAAAGGATTATCCCAGGTCATTATTGATCTGAGTCTGCCGGGTGTGACCGTGCGGCCAATCGTCGACATGGCGGGCGATGCGCATTTTTCAGAAGTCTTTTTCGATAATGTGCAGCTTAGCGCCGACGCCCTTGTTGGTACAGAGGGTCAGGGCTGGGAACAAGTCAATGCTGAGCTCGCCTTTGAGCGTAGCGGGCCAGAGCGGATTTACTCGAGCGTTGCATTGCTGGAATGCTGGATTAACTTGTTGCGCGAGCAAACCATACACGATAGCGAAAGCACGGCACTGCTTGGAAGTCTGCTTGCTGAAATGGCAGTCTTGCGTGCCTTATCTCTGGCTGTGACGCAAAAGCTCGTCGTGGGTGAGAGTCCGGCTGTCGATGCTTCCGTTGTCAAAGATTACGGCACTGATTTTGAACAAAAACTGATCCGTCAGATCGCAACCTGGCTTGGAGCCCACCCCGAGGTGACGGTCTCTGGCGATATGCTCGCCACGCTTGGGTATCTGGAACAAATGGGTGTGACCTTTACCCTGCGGGGTGGCACACGTGAAATTCTGCGAGGCATTATTGCCCGCGGCTTGGGATTGAGGTAATTCATATGCAAAGCTCATTTTTTGATTCCGCCGATCGTCTTTTTGCTGATGTCTGCACACCCGCACAGATTCGTCAGATCGAAGCTGGCGGTGAAACCGCTGCACTTTGGGAGTCGCTGGTCTCGACTGGTTTTGCCGACGCCTTGCTTGCAGAGAGCGCCGATGGTGCAGGTCTGACTCTTTCAGAGGCTTGGCCTATCCTGTTTTGTATGGGGCGTCATGCGTTACCTTTGCCTTATGCACAGACTATGCTGGCACGTGCCTGGTTGCATCAGCAAGGCCAGGTCTTGCCCGAAGGCTCGATTACTTTTGCACCTTTTCAAGTGACCAATGATGCCTCTGGTCTGCATGCGCGGGCAGTGAGCTTTGGTCGGACGGCTGACTGGATCTTGGCACAGCAGGACAAACAAGTCTGGTTACTTCCTGCGCGCGAGGCACAAGCTACACCGTCCGGTGGCTACGGTTCGCTGGACGCTGATATGTTCTGGTCGACAGCGGTGGCTAAAACCTCCTGCCTTGGCGAGTGGTCGACCCCGCAGTTCCGTGATCTGCTCGCACTTAGCGTGGCCGTACTGATTGCGGGTGCGGCGGATCGCGTATTTGAAATGACACTGGGTTATGCGAATCAACGCGTACAGTTTGGCAAACCGATCGGTAAATTTCAGGCCGTCCAGCAGCAAATCAGCGAGATGGCAGAGCTTGCTTTCAGTGCTCGTATGGCCTGCGAGATGTCTTGCCGCAGCGATAACTGGCAGCCTGCACCGATGCTAGCTGCATTGGCAAAGTGTCAGGCTAGTCAGTCGGTCGCACGTGTGACGGCCTACTCGCATGCGGTGCATGGTGCGATCGGAGTGACCCATGAGTACGATTTGCAACTCTATACACGGCGTTTGAATGAGTGGTCCAGAGCTGGGGGTGGGGGTGCCTATTGGGCGAAGGTACTCGGTGAACAAGCACTTAAATCAGGTGGTACTGCGGTTGATTTCGTTCGAACTGAGCTGTTTGCTGAGCCTGCTGTTTAAACGCTCAGCAGGGTTTGCCTACTAGCTCGTTGAGCGCGACCATGTCCAGGATCCTTACCTCGCGCTGACTGACCTTGATCAGTCCGTCGCGCGCAAAACGCGAGAACAGGCGGCTGACGGTTTCGATTGTCAGTCCCAGATAATTTCCGATTTCTTCGCGCCCCATGCGCATGACGAAATCGGTTGACGAATAGCCCAGAACCGACAATCGCTGGGACATATCAATCAAAAAAGCGGCCAGGCGCTGCTCGGAACGCATCGAGCCCAGCGCCAGTAACACCTGATGCGAGCGTGCGATTTCCTTGCTCATGATGCGACGCACCTGATGTTGAAGCGACGGAACGTAGCGACTCACCTGATCAATATCTTCGATACGGACCACGCACACCTCGGAGTCCTCCATCGCAATCGCCGAGGAACTGTGTTCACCTTCAATCATCCCGTCCAGACCAATAATCTCGCCTGGTAGGAAAAATCCCGTGATCTGGTGCTGACCGTTTTCCTCGTCGAGTTGCGTTTTGATTGAACCGAGTCGCAGACCGAACAAGGCGTTCAGTGTTTCACCCTGGCGAAACAAGGGCTGGCCCTTTTCCACGCGAATACGTTCTTTGACCAGTGAGTCGAGCTGTTCGATTTCGTGAGAGGGCATGCCTGTTGGCAGGCACACGTGTCCCATCATGCACGTCGAGCAGTGCGCTGACTCGATGCCGACTGGAACGCGTTTTTGCATAATGTTGATACCTTTGTGCTACCTGAAATACTGTTTTGAACTTGCTAACTCTGTAGCGAGCTAGCGAAGACTCAAATCTGGTTCCTCCTTGACGCAAGTCAAGCCGAACCCTTTTTAAATAAAATCTTAGACCTATATTACTGTCAATATGTCACTTCACAGTCCATAAAGATACTGTAACGCGAGTTTCGTGCCTTGATGCCACATTTAGTTGTTATCTGACAAAAAGCTGAACAAATTACATTTTTCCTATTGAAAAATCCAATTTTGGCCGCAACTAATAGCCATTCGATACAGGCCTCGGCCGATACTACAGGAACACTATCATGCGTTTTGACAAACTGACGACCAAGTTTCAGCAAGCGATTGCAGACGCGCAAAGTCTTGCTGCGCGCAATGACAATCAGTACATAGAGCCCATCCATGTGCTGTCGGCCTTGTTGGCTGACAGCGAGAGCGGAGCAGGCAGTCTGCTTGCGCGCGCCGGGGTTGCAGTCAACCGTCTGCAAACCAGCCTCGATCACGCACTGAAAGGCTTACCACAGGTCAAAGGAACAGACGACAACATCCAGGTTAGTCGTGAACTGCAAGGCGTTTTCACGCGCATCGAAAAAGAAGCCACCAAGCGCGGGGATACCTTTATTCCCAGCGAGCTTTTCTTGTTAGCGTTGGCTGACGATAAAGGCGAAGCGGGACGTGCACTGAAAGAAGCCGGTCTGCAGCGCCAGGCGCTCGAGTCTGCGATTGACGCGGTGCGTGGCGGCTCATCTGTCAACGACCAGGAAGGCGAATCCAACCGCGAAGCACTCAAAAAATACACCATGGATCTGACCGAGCGTGCCCGCCTGGGTAAGCTCGACCCCGTTATCGGTCGCGATGACGAGATCCGTCGTGCGATTCAGATATTGCAACGGCGTACTAAAAACAATCCCGTTCTGATTGGCGAACCGGGTGTGGGTAAAACCGCGATTGTCGAGGGCTTGGCACAGCGCATCGTCAATGACGAGGTGCCTGAGTCGTTACGTGGCAAAAAAGTTTTGTCCCTCGACATGGCGAGTCTGCTCGCGGGTGCAAAATTCCGTGGTGAGTTTGAGGAACGCCTGAAATCCGTTCTCAAAGAGCTCGCTCAGGAAGAAGGCAAGGTCATCGTCTTTATCGACGAAATCCACACGATGGTGGGCGCAGGCAAAGCTGAAGGTGCGATGGATGCGGGCAACATGCTCAAGCCAGCACTTGCGCGCGGCGAGTTGCATTGTATTGGCGCCACGACCTTGGATGAGTATCGCAAGTACATCGAAAAAGACGCCGCACTCGAGCGGCGTTTCCAGAAAGTATTGGTCAACGAGCCTGATGTTGAGTCCACGATTGCGATCTTGCGTGGTTTGCAAGAGCGTTATGAATTGCACCACGGCGTTGAGATCACAGACCCTGCGATTGTTGCTGCGGCTGAGTTGTCTCATCGCTACATAACCGATCGTTTCTTGCCTGACAAAGCAATCGATCTGATCGATGAGGCTGCAGCGCGCATCCGTATGGAGATTGATTCCAAACCTGAGGTGATGGATAAGCTTGATCGTCGCATCATCCAGCTCAAGATCGAGCGCGAAGCCGTCAAG
The DNA here is from genome assembly GCA_036725985.1 of Burkholderiaceae bacterium. Classification (GTDB taxonomy): domain Bacteria; phylum Pseudomonadota; class Gammaproteobacteria; order Burkholderiales; family Burkholderiaceae_B; genus Zwartia. Next base: position 165,254 of record DAIMDD010000007.1, on the reverse strand, counting down.
CGGGAAACCGACGATGGCTCCAAGCGACGCTTGCAGATTATTGAGGAAGAACTCGAAAAGCTGCAGCGCGAGTACAACGATTTCGAGGTCATCTGGAAAAGCGAAAAAGCGGCTGTTCAGGGTACACAATCGATCAAAGAAGAGATCGAGCGTGCACGCGCAGAAATGGCTGAGCTGCAGCGTAAAGGTCAATTCGATAAGCTCGCTGAGATTCAGTATGGCACCTTGCCACAGCTCGAGGCACGTCTGAAGGCAGCAGAAAGCCAGGGTGATCAGCCAGCTGAAAAACCACGTCTCCTGCGTACGCAAGTCGGTGCCGAGGAGATTGCTGAGGTCGTTTCACGCGCAACCGGTATCCCTGTGTCCAAGATGATGCAAGGCGAGCGTGACAAGTTGCTCAAGATGGAAGAGCGTTTGCATCAGCGCCTGATTGGTCAGGACGAGGCGGTGGGTCTGGTTGCAGACGCAATCCGTCGCTCCCGTGCAGGTCTGTCTGACCCGTCCAAGCCCTACGGTTCGTTCTTGTTCCTCGGGCCAACCGGAGTGGGTAAGACTGAGCTCACCAAAGCGCTGGCGGATTTCCTGTTTGACTCGGATGAGCACCTGATCCGTATCGACATGAGCGAATTTATGGAAAAACATTCCGTGGCCCGTTTGATTGGAGCGCCACCAGGCTATGTCGGTTATGAAGAGGGTGGTTATCTGACCGAGGCTGTCCGTCGCAAACCCTATAGCGTGGTGCTGCTCGACGAGGTGGAGAAAGCTCACCCTGATGTCTTTAACGTGCTGTTGCAAGTGCTTGATGATGGTCGTCTGACGGATGGTCAGGGGCGGACGGTCGATTTTCGAAATACCGTGATCGTGATGACGTCTAACTTAGGCTCACATCATATCCAAGCCATGGTCGGCAAGCCTTACGATGCAATCAAAGAAGTGGTCTGGGATGAACTCAAAACGCATTTCCGTCCAGAGTTTCTCAATCGGATTGATGAGGTGGTGGTATTCCATGCGCTTGAGAGCAAGCACATAGAGAAAATTGCGGGTGTTCAGATCCAGCGTCTGGCTAAGCGTATGTTGCAGCAAGAGATGGTGCTAGAAGTCTCAGATGCGGCCTTGGCCGAATTGGCTCGGAATGGTTTTGATCCTGTGTTTGGAGCCAGACCGCTCAAGAGGTCTATCCAGCAGATGCTGGAGAACCCGATTGCCAAGCTGATTCTCGAGGGCAAGTTTGGCCCAAGAGATGTGGTGCCGGTGGATTTCCGCGACGGGAAATTTGAGTTTTCAAGGGTGTTGCAGTAAGTACCATATTAATTACTCTGCAGTCTCTCCTCTCTGTCATATTCTTTATTTCTTAGAATACGACAGAGAGGATTTTTTTAGTCCGATGAAATTTCAGCGTTAAATTAATGGCGCTTATTTTTGTCAGTTAGCGCTAGTATTTTTCCAACGATTCCTCTTCGGGGAAGGGGTGGGAGTGCCGAGAGCGGTATGCTGGCAATCTCGAGCGCTGATTGTGCGTCAACGCCAAGTCCAACTAGCATCTGGTATATAGCCTGTGTTTCGTATTCTTTTGGGCATGTATCCAGCATCATTTCCTGCATAGCATTGGTCAGAGTATTGAAAATTATATTGACGCCAATTGAGGGGGGGATGTCGGCAAATCTTCCTTGCTTAATGCCTTCCTGGACATCTTTTTTTATGTCCTTCAGTATTTTGAGCTCTGTGTCGCGGACAGGCCATTTTATTTTTAAGGCTAATTTGGCCAGAGTAGGGTTGGATACTCCAAGGCGAATTCCAGCCCGAGTTTTCGCGGCGACCACAACCGCGACGTCAGAGCTTGGCTCGATGAGAGGTTTTATTTCGGTAATCAGTTGATCGGCTAATTTTTTAGCCGTGTGTTGAAACAAACTCTCAATACCCTGAAAGCATTTTTGAAAAGTACTGCGCGATACTTCGGCCTTCTCAAGGATGGCTTCAACGCGGATATCTTCAATTTTTCCTTTCGAGGCCTCCTCAGCGAGACCTGAAATGATCCGGGATTGTGCTCTGCGTCGAGCCGCATGCTCATCACTGAAGAGATGATGAATTACCTTTGACATAATATTGGAGACTGAACATGCGTTATCTCAATTTTGCCCAGGATACCGGTCCTCGGAAGGGTTATTTTTACACCTAATGAAGCGGTTGAGACCTGATCAGCTTTTTTTGCGTCAAGACCCAAGCCTATGAGCGCTTGGCGTATTACTTTATCCTCATAGCCTTTAGCTGGAGGCTTGAGCAGCATCGTGTGAATCCCCCCGACCATGCTGCCGATCACCAGGTTCAGGCCAATTGCAGCCGGTAACTTTTCATAAGTTCCGTCTTTGATACCCTGTTCAATGTCTTGTTTTAAGGTTTCAAACAGGTACAACCTGGGATTTTGTTTGAGCCAGGGCAACTGAATGAACAGATTGCCCAAAACCGGTATGTCGACTAAGAGCCGCATGATCAGTCTTGCAGTACTGGCAAGATGTGAAGAGGTGTCCGTAGCCTGAATCGTTGCAGTATCTAATGCGCCCGAGAGCTCTTGTGCTAACTGCTCAGCCAAGTCTTCGAACAGCCTGGGCACCGATGGGTAGTATTTGTAAAACGTACCTCTGGAAACCTGTGCGTGCGCAATGATTTCCTCGACATCGATATCGTGAATGGATTTGTCCGAGGCGAGCGACATGGCACTGAAAAGCAGGCAATTGCGCATTTCTTCTCGCCTGGCCCCGGCCACCCTGACTCTGTGATCTTGTGCTTTCAACATCGGATGATATTAGTCCGTAAGCGCTGGATTTTCAACAAACTTTAAGCCTGTGAATCGCATCAAATTTTGCATAAACTCAAAATAAAGTGTACATTTTGTCATGTTGACATTTAGTTCATTATTAATGAAATAACAGTCATATTCACTCAAAGTCAAAGCAAGGGGTAGGTGTGGTGCTAAAACTGAGTCACAAGTGTTTTTTGATTGTGCTGTCGGCCCTGATACTTGTTTCTTGCGGTGATGGTGGCTCCTCATCCTCTTCATCTGGCAGTACACAAGCAGATCCGGGTACGCCAACGACCTTGGTCACTGCCGTCAATGGAGTGAGCAGCAATATCTGCGCTGTCAACGCTCAATGCCTTTCAGCACTGTTCCATAAAGCCGCAGGTGTTGCCAATACGGTGAGTCAGGCGGCGACGAGTTGGACCAACACTACAACCAATATTATTACGCTCTCCCAGGTAGCGTACGTAGATGGCGCGGTAATGGCTGCTCAAATCGATGCGGCCGGTAGTGTTTTCTCAATGACGACAGATGCTAACTATCGTTATTTCAAAGGTAACGGTTTGCCCACTACGCCGATGGGTATTTTTCCAGTTCAGTCGGGTACAGCTGCTTACCCTTATTACTCTGCGCTGCCTGGTGGTACTGATCCGCGAACGGGTCAAGACTACTCTTCTGCTGCGGCGATTTCGATTTCCCCCTACGACCTGACGAGTACCTTACCGCTAAATCCTGTTGTAACAGGATTTAATCCGATTAACTCACTGATCGTCGGGATCACCTTAACTGGCGCAGTCTGGCACGCAGAATATGCCAATGATTCAAGTGGCAACTGGTATAGCCCGATCAATGCTGTGCCTACTGATCAGTGCTTCGGTCATCCATATTCTCAGCAATATCACTACCATGCCTACTCCTGGAAGTGTTTTCCTAACCAAGGTAGCTCAGGTGCCTCGCCTTTGTTCGGCTATGCGCTCGACGGCTTTGGCATATATGGTCCACGCGGAGAAGATGGTCAGATGATTACCAACGCTCAGCTCGATCAGTGTCATGGTCACGTTGCACCCGTAGAGTGGAATGGAAAAGTACAAGCTATTTATCACTACCATTTGAATCGCGAATATCCCTACTCCGTTGGGTGTTTCAGAGGAACGCCTGATTACAACAAGGCACTGGGTTCTGCTGCGATGCAAGAAGGTATTCCCTATTCACAACTGCCAAATCTTGCAGTGAGTGTTGCGCCTTAACGCGCAATATCCTCGGTAGTTGGTAGGGGAATTTTTCAGGCCTAAATAAAAATATGCCCTACAAAATTAGTACCTTAAGTGCAGGAAAGGGCCAAACGCTGGCTCTTTTAGAATCTGGCGAGGTACTTGGATGGGGTGGGGCGGGGAGTGGGCGCTATCTCCCTGAGAGTGTTGATATTTGTAGCCCACTCAACGTCAATCAAGGTCCCGTATACGTCGGGCAATCTGATCGTTTTTCAAGCGTCTCTGCCGGCTATGGCGTGAGTTTGGGGATCTCTGAGCGGCAAGTCCTCATGATTTGGGGCTTTAGCACTTTGGGCTACGGTGATAGCCAGATGATTTCTGAAATCCCCTCTGTAATCGAACAAGTGACAGCGCCTGTTCGCGTAGCCGCGGGTCAGTCTTGCTTCGCTGCGATTACCCAGTCGGGAGCACTCTACACCTGGGGACTCAATATTGATGGCGTGCTGGGGAGACACTCCGCAGAAATAAATGCTTTACCCGGGATGGTCACGGATTTACCACCAGTAGAGGAGGTCGGGCTGGGGGATCATTTCATGATCGTCTTGTCGCGACAGGGCGAAGTATTTTCATTTGGCAGTAATTCTGCGGGGCAATTGGGCTTAGGGCATCTTGAAACCAAAGAAGCTCCGGTCCGAGTGAAATTGCCAAATTCAGTGCATCGCCTTGCAGTAGGTTCTACCCATGTCTTAACGCTCGATAAGGAGGGCAGCCTCTGGGGGTGGGGTTCGAATCACTTCGGCCAGTTGGGCAACAGTCTTAGCCGCTATAGCGAGATACCGGTTTTGATCAAGACGCCAGAAAAAATAACTGCTATCGCTGCAGGTTGCCATTTTTCTCTGGCCTTATCAGTCACGGGTCATGTTTATGCCTGGGGTTGGAATGGCTTTGGTCAGCTTGGTTTAAATGATGGGGCGCCCCGCACAACGCCTGCACGTATAGCCGGGCTCTCAGAGGTTCGAGCCATTGCAGCGGGCGAGATGTATGCAACTGCAATTGGAAAAAGTGATTTATTTGGCTGGGGCAACAATGACTCTGGCCAAATCGGTCAAGCCGCACAGAAACAACTGGTGCCCTATCCTTTCTGGTCGCTTGGTTGAGGACCTCTATGGCTGCTGACCGCTCTGCAAATTACCGTCGTGATTTTTTACGTTCTGGTTTAAGCCTGGCCTCAGGGTTCATGGTGCCATTAGGTCTCGCTGGGTGCGAACAACGCGATGCCCGCCAGCAAGATGAGGCGATGCAGACTTTTGTACAGCCAGCGATGCTCGAAGCCCAAAACGGCTTGCTTGAGGTGACGCTTAGCGCGTCTTATTTCAACACCACGATATCTGGAGCGCATCCCAACGACCAGTATCGAGTATTTTTGCGTGCTTATGGTCATAACGATCAGCCACCCGGTTACAGCGGGCCAACCTTGGTCGTAAGAGGAGGGGATACGCTCAAGGTCAGGTTAGTCAATGACCTGCCAGTGAATCCACCGTTTTTGTTCTTCAGAGATCCCACCAATTACATCAAACCCAATACCACCAATCTGCACACTCACGGCTTACACGTTTTTCCCGGTATTAATGAGCAATCCCAGGAAAATCCCGAATATGGTGATTATGTCGTTGACCCAAATTACGGCGGTGTCATGCCTGCCGGAGACTCCCGGCAGTACGTGTATCAGATACCTAAAGATCATCCGGAAGGCCCTTTCTACTACCATCCTCAATACCACGGCTCGAGTGCGCTGCAAGTCGCAAGCCTCATGTCTGGCGCGATTCTCGTGCGGGGCCCGGTTGATGCTTTACCTGAAATGGCTCAGGCAACCGAACTATTGTTTTTATTTCAAGCACCTTATTTTGCTGTAGATACTGTATTGAATGATGGGCTGGGTGTTGCGCAAGGCAGGCTTGAAAAGCTGGCGCAACTGACCCGCTACCCCACAGGGCAGGGCATTAAAAGTACATTTTTTAGTGACGAGATTTATTCTGATGCACAACCCGTCATGATTAATGGGGTACGTCAGCCCACGATCGTCATGCAAGCGGGAGAAGTGCAGAGATGGCGCTTTATTAACACGCAGGTATTCAACTATCTCAATCTTAATTTGGACGGCCATGTCCTGAAGCAATACACCACAGACGGTTGGGGTAGCGCCCAATATCAAGAGCATGAGGATGCAAAACAAAAGGGAGGCGAGGGACTGCGACTCGCTCCTGGCGCGCGCGCTTCGGTACTGGTGAAAATGGATAAACCGGGTACTTACTATTTGCGTTCTTTGTCAGTAAAAATGTCAGAGGGTAAGCACCCCATTATTCTGCCTGAAGATATTTTGGCTAAAGTCGTGGTCCTTGCCGCGACCAAGACGATGTCAATGGCACCAGAACCGTTGCCCGTAAGTAAGTTTTTAAATCCCATTACTGATCAAGAGTTTGCGAATGGGGGCGGTAAGAAACGCAGTATTACATTCAGAATGCTAGGCAATGAGTCATTGTTAAGCGCTCAAACAAACAAAAATGCGTTAGGGATAGCTTCAGATTTGTTGTTTTCTCTGGCTGCACGGGCCGATGGTTTATATCAAAACAGTAAAGTCAAAGCGAACCAGGGCTTATCTTTAGTCTTTGGGTCGAGCCCGCAACGTCCTGCTAGTGAACCACCGCCCAAAATCGTGCAAAGGTTTGCCATTCAGCCGCCCAACACGCTCAATGAAATTGTCATTCTGGATGCGGTAGAGGAGTGGACGGTTTGCAATATGAACAGCATTGCCAATGTATTTCACATTCATGTCAATCCCATGTATGTGATCAAAGTAAACGGCCTGCCCGTGGAGCCATATTGGTGCGATACCTTGGCGTTGCCCGCTGGTGGGACTGTCCAGCATCCTACTTCAGTTACTTTTCGTATGCGATTCATAGACTTTTGCGGTCCTTACATACTCCATAGTCAAATGTTGCAGGATTCTGATTTAGGCATGATTCAACGCGTGACAGTCGTCCCCCAATAAAAAATACAATGACAAGCTTAATCATCCGGTGTCCAGCACGTCCAGTTAAAGTCAGGGCCGAAGACTGGTCTTCAGAGGATTTATATTTTTCCTGGGGCTTATTACATGACAAGGAGTTCCATTCAGTCCTTGATCTGGATGCGTGTCCAGTCGCAGATGAAGTGATCGCTACCATTCCGGGTATTGATATACGCTTAATACAATTAAAAGTACCCGCTGTCAGTACAAAAAAGCTCAGCCAGTTGCTGCCGATGTTGCTTGAGGATGAATTACTCACCCCAGTATCGGACACTCATCTTCAGTTGTTGCCACCCTTTGCAACTCAAATGCCTGACACGCGGCTAGTGAGTGTGATTGACCGTGAGTGGTTGCTCTGGCTGAGTCAAAAACTGGCCGTGATCAATTGCGAGAGAATTCAACTGATACCGGAGAGTTTGCTGTTACCCACCCAAGCCTCTTCTATTTATTATGAGTCAAGGGGGGAGACTGTTTTTTATAGTTCTAAAAAATCTTTTCATGAAATTGTTTGCTGGTCGCAGCCTGCTTCAGAGGCTGTCTTGTCTCTGCATGAAAAAGAGGATGACATTATTTTGCAAGAGCTTTCCCTTGAACTTTTGCACAGCGGGCTTGTGGTTGAAAAAAAAATCTACGAATACCTTGACTTGTTACCAACCGAATTTTCTGTTTTTCGAAAAAATAACAAAAGTGAACTGCAACACTGGTTTTCCAGAGAGTTATGGAGAAGTCCTCTCAGATGGTTGGGCTATTTCAGCATGACGCTGATTGCCAGTTATTCTTTCTATATTGGTTTTTTGATGTGGCAAGATTTTCAGTGGCAAAAGGTCATACAGCAAACAACGAGCCAGGTCCTCGTCCATGAAAATATTAATCAACCGAGCTTCCCGTTATTAGTCGAGTCAAGTTGTCTGGCAGCTCATAAAAACCTTGAAACATGTGAAGGTGATTTTGAAAGAATGTTGATTACCTTGCAGGATCTGCTGAGAACGATTCCTGCTGGGACGTTAAAAAGTATCGCATATTCAAAAAAGGGTTTATTTTTTGAATTACAAGAGTCGGCCATAGCAGTTAATCAACAAATAGCGCTTGCTGAGCATCCTTACATAGAAAGTATGGGGACCGCGCAGTATCTCTTAAAACCTTATGCGAATCTTGGCAATGAATAACGCTTTTATTCTGCAGGGAATAAAAAAAATTCATTTGGATTCGGTTCGCCCTTTTCCTCTGTGGGCCCTGCTCCTGACGCTGTTGTGCGGTGTGTTGATTGCTGCCTGGTACTATCTTTGCTCCCCGCTTCAAGAGCAACTTGAGGCGAGGTTGCGAGCCTATCCCGATCAATTAAACAGTCTCCAGCAGCTCAATCGGACCCTGCTTGTTTACAGGGGTAAAAGCCTGCCAGTCCCTGGAATTTCAGAGGCTGAATTTGCTAATTTGAAAGCAAAACTTGTAGCACAAGGCATACAGTTCAATTTGATGCGTTTAGATAAAACGTCTCCGGCACAAATTAGCCTGCAAATTAATGAGCTTGAATTCAGCCGGTGGCTTGAGCTGGTGGAGGATTTTCGTAAGAACAATGCACTCTATGCGACTGAAGTCAGCATCAAAAAAATTGGTGCCAACGCAGGTGTCGTGCAAGTGACTGCCACCTTGGTGCAGGCGCCATGAAAATTAAATTTGAGGGCTACGCATTTCGCTTGGGCTGGTTGGGCTGGCTTATCGCGCTGCTCCTTGTAATCAGTCTCGTGATTGCTCTTATGCCAATCAAATGGTTTGCTTCGGTCGTTGCTGAAAAAACGGTTTGTAAAGTAATGCTGGTGCAACCTATGGGTACGATTTGGCAGGGGAGTGCGAGTTTTGGATTTTCGGAATTGAAAATTGGTGATTTAAAAACTTGCAACGCGCCCTATGGAATGACTGAGCGTTTTGCCTGGGATAGCCAATGTTCTTTAATGGATTTTCAATGCAAATGGCATCTCAAGCATTCAAACTTGCAGCGCTCACAGGAGCTATCGCTCAATACAAGTGGTGTGACTATTACCGCTAATCAGGCAGAGCTTCCCGGGAACTTTCTGGAGGGTTTAGGCAGCCCTTGGAACTCGCTCCATCCACGAGGCAAATTAAAACTCCAGTGGAGTGATTTGAAACTGGATTCCACGCCAACCGGTATGGTAGAGGTGCAGTTTCTGGATATCACCAGCCCCATCAGTCTGGTTAAGCCTCTGGGAAGTTACGCACTGAAATTACAGCTCGAACAAGAGGTAAAGATAGATTTATTTACTTTAAACGGTCCGTTACTCTTGAACGGCAGAGGACTGTTTGCGAATGGACGACTATCCTTTCAGGGAGAAGCTTCCGCAATACCTGAATCAAGTGATTCTTTGATAGGGTTACTCTCGATTATTGGTAGAAAAGATGGCTCCGTCTACCGTCTAAAAATGTAAGGACGCACATGTTCTATTTATTAAAAAACGTTATTAAAAGCACAATTATTTTTTTGATGCTTCAGAATTGTTTTGCTCAAAATAACGTGATGAATCTATCTTTTAATAATGCTGATATCGACTCGGTGATCTCCGCTATTTCGCGTGTGATCAATAAATCCATTATCGTCGATCCAAAAGTCAAAGGCTCGATTACGCTGAACAGTCAACAAGCGCTCAATCAAAACGAGATCATTGAGTATTTAGCAACCGCCTTGCGCATCAATGGTTTTGCCCTGGTTGAAACACCCAGCGGTTATCGAGTCGTGACCGAGGCGGATGCAAAACTGCAGTCTTCGCAAACCTTCACGACTAAAAACAATGTGGTGGGTGATCAGATTATTACCCGCGTGATTAAGTTGAACTACGAATCCGCACCTAACGTCGTGGCCCTGCTCAGGCCGCTTGTATCGCCTAATAATACGATTAATGCCTTGCCCGGTAATAATTCGATTCTGATTACGGATTACGCAAGCAATATCAATCGGATAGAAAAGATTATCCAGAGTGTCGATAGTCCCTCCAATACGACCGTTGAGACGATTGCACTTAAATATGCGCAGGCTTTAGAGGTCGCTGCCCTGATTAACAAGGTTTTGGAAAATAGCGGCCCGCAAGGCGGCGATGGCATGTCAAAACTTAATATCGTTGCCGATCCCAGAGCAAACGTTTTGTTAGTCAGGGGAGGCAACGCTGAACGCGTGGCACAAATTAAATCGCTAGTCGCTAAATTAGATGTTTCCAAAAGCTCCGGCAATATCTGGGTGATTCCCCTCAAAAATGCAGAAGCCTCCAAATTAGCCATTACTTTGAGAGCGCTGGTTGCAGCGGATAACTCATTCGCGAATCCCTCTCAATATGCGAACCAGGGGGCGCAAATGATGGCTAACCCTGCAGTGCCCAATCAGGGACAGGCCGTCCCGATGAATTTTCCAAATAATGGCAATCAAATGGGGGGTGCTACCTCTGCAGCAGCGACGTCTGCACTGGTGAGTACGAGCGGCCCGTCCATTGGTGGGTCGATCCAGGCAGATCCGATCACAAATTCACTGATCATCACAGCGACTGAACCGGTTTATAAGAATTTGCTGAGAGTCGTCCAGCAACTCGACCGTCGACGTGCACAGATCTATATTGAATCGATGATTGTTGAACTTTCTTCCTCCAATGCGGCAGAGTTAGGCGTGCAGTGGCAGGCCCTCATTGGTTCAAACCAGGGTTTTGCAGGTTCTAATTTTAATGGTCCTGCCTCCTCAGGTAATACCAATATCATTGGCTCGAGTGCCGCCATTAATAATGCCGTCAACAGTAATAACGCAGCGGCAAACGCACTGCTCACCCCCTTGGGCCTGGGCTTGAATGTAGGAACTTTGACGCAATTCGGGCCTAATCTGGCCTTCTCCTCGCTCTTGAGAACCTTGCAGTCCATCAATGGCACGAATGTACTGTCGACACCCAACTTAATGACCCTGGATAACGAGGAAGCTCGGATTATCGTCGGTCAAAACATCCCGATTCTGACGGGTTCCTATTCACAAACGGCAAGCACCGCGACCGTCACGCCCTTTCAAACATATACGCGTCAGGATGTTGGAATTACTTTACGTGTGCGACCACAAAGCTCGGAAAATGGCACGGTCAAATTGCAGATATTCCAGGAAGTCTCTAGCGTGCAGGATTACACCAATGCTTCAGGCGTCATTCTCAATAAGAGAAACATTGAGTCCAATGTCGTGGTCGACGATGGGCAAATCATTGTTCTGGGTGGCCTGATCGGTGATAACTACACGGATAGTAGTCAAAAAATTCCAGTGCTCGGTGATATTCCGCTGATTGGCGGTTTGTTTCGCTACGACAACAAGTCGCGGACAAAAACCAACTTGATGGTCTTCATACGTCCCAGAGTGTTGCGAGACAGCGATCAAAATATTGATCTTTCGAATAATAAATTAGAGGATTTCAATAAAAAACGCGAGGAATTTGTTCCTGTTCCAATCTTGATGAAACAAGAGAAATTAAATGAACAGTCGCTCAAGCAAACGCTACAGTAACTTGATGAAACAAAATTTCTGGGCTGCCTGAACTATGAAAATCCCTTTTTCATACGCTAAGCGTCACGAGGTATTGTTATCGAATCCACTAGAGGACATCCCGTCGCTTTATTGGAGCCCTAAAACAAAACCATCGGTTCTGCACGAAATCTCGCGTAATGTAGGCGCACTCCACTACATTAAGAAAAGCTCAGAAGACCTGTTGTTAATGATCAATCAGGAATATTCTCAAAATGAGTCTGACGCTGCGACCGTGGTCGATGAGCTTGAAGATAACGTTGATCTCTCGCGCTTGATGCAAGATATCCCTATTTCAGAGGATTTGTTAGAGTTTAAAAATGATGCGCCTATCATCAGAATGATTAACAGCCTATTTAAACAGGCAAGTCGTGATGGCGCCTCAGACATACACCTTGAGGCTTTTGAAAAGCAATCCGTTGTGCGCTTCAGAGTCGATGGGAACTTGAGAGATATCGTAGAGATGAAACGAGGGCTGCATGCGGCCCTGGTGTCCAGAATCAAAATCATGGCTTCGCTTGATATTGCTGAAAAGCGAATGCCGCAGGATGGCAGAATCTCGCTGCGAGTTGGAACGAAGGCCTTGGATATTCGGGTCTCAACACTGCCGACAGCCCACGGCGAACGTGTGGTGATGCGTTTGCTTGAAAAAGACTACTCCAAGTTGGATTTGAAATTACTGGGGATGGCTGCTGACACGGAGAGCGAGTTTTTACAGCTCATCAACAAACCCTATGGCATCGTTTTAGTGACCGGACCTACTGGCAGTGGCAAAACGACTACGCTCTACAGCGCATTGTTAACACTGCGCTCTCAAGTTAATAACATCATGACTGTTGAGGACCCAATCGAATACAACCTTGAAGGTGTTGGGCAAACTCAAGTCAACTCCCGTATCGACATGAATTTCGCAAGAGCGCTGCGTGCCATTTTGCGTCAGGATCCGGATATCGTCATGATCGGTGAGATCCGCGATCTCGAAACAGCTCAAATCGCAGTACAAGCTTCCCTGACTGGTCATCTGGTGTTGGCAACGCTGCACACCAACGACGCCTCTTCTGCTGTGACGCGGTTGATTGATATGGGAATCGAGCCGTTCTTATTATCGTCCTCGCTGCTTGGTGTGCTTGCACAGCGCCTGATCCGTCTCACCTGCGGTGCTTGTCATGGTGTGGGATGTTCTGAATGCAGGCACTCTGGTTTCAAAGGTCGCGCTGGTATTTATGAATTAATGACCTCAACGCCTGAGTTAAAAGAGTTAATCCATCAAAGTGCATCTGAGGCACAGATTCGACAAAAAGCAATTGAAACCGGGATGCGGTCACTTGCAAAAGACAGCGAGAGGTGGGTAAGCAGAGGGATGACGACGCTGGCAGAAGTCAGACGCGTAACGGGTATGGATCACCTGGATATTTAACGATGCCATCATTTCAGTTCGAAGCCGTGACCTATTCAGGTAAAACTGAACATGGGACAATTGAAGGCGACAGTCTGAGAGTCGTCAGACAAATGCTGATTAATAAAGGCCTGGTCCCTGTATCAATCACCGCTCTGGTTTCTCATCGCGAAACCTCTGGTCATAAGAAACACTTTTTCAGTAATCAACCCATTGCCTCCAGGGACCTGTGTGTCCTGACCAAGCAATTGTCCCTGTTAGTCCGCTCCGGGATTTCTATTGAAGAGTCTCTCAGTATCATTGCCGAAGACGCAAGTATTAAGCCGCATATACATAAACTTCTCGAGTCTATTTTGCTGGATATCCGTTCGGGTATTCCTTTGTCACAAGCGCTTGCCAGTCATCCCAAATCTTTTGGTACTTTTTATCGGGGCGTTGTCGCGGCAGCCGAGCAATCAGGGCAGATGGGTCAAGTCCTGACACAGGTCGCGGTCTTTTTAGAGAAACGTGAAGCTCTTAAACAAAAGGCCTTATCGGCCTTGATTTATCCGGCTATGCTCGTGACGGTGTCGCTGCTGGTGATCATTTTTTTAATGACCTATGTCGTACCTCAGATCGTGCGGGTTTTTGAGTCAACCAAACAAAAACTGCCTCTCATCACACAAGTCGTGATGGCACTCTCTAATTTTCTGACGCAATGGGGGCTGGTTTTACTGATTGCGTTGCTGGCAAGTCTGCTGATTTTTAGCTATGTGCTGAGAAAACCAAAATTTAAATTTTGGTTTGATCGTTTTTGTTTGAAAATGCCAGTGGTTGGAGGCTTGTTGCTGGAATTTGAAACTGCGAGATTTTCCGGGACCTTGGCTTTGCTGGTTGGAGCAAATATACCCATCCTGTCAGCACTGCATCACTCAAAAAATACACTATCAAATGACCTCTTAAAAAAAATAGTAGAGGAGGCAGAGCTTCGATTAAGTGAGGGGAGCTCTTTATCCAGAGCAATGGCGCATCAAGCGATATTCTCTCCAATCTTGATTCATTTAATCAGATCAGGAGAGGCAAGCGGCAAACTGGCCGAGATGCTTCAGTACGGTGCCGAAAACTCAGAGCTACAAGCCGAGCATAAAACCAAAGTGTTCACTAATCTGCTTGAGCCCGTTCTGATATTGTTGATGGGGTTTCTAGTGCTCGGAATCGTGATGGCGGTGATGCAACCCATTTTAGAAATGAATAGTGGCATTCGCTAATCTGAGTGAATCGTGAAAATCCTTATCCTCACAAGCACACGCAAACCTTATAACGAAATTGAAATTGATGTTCAATTTTGGCTGAAACGCTGTGCGTTGGTTTTGAGCGTTTTGTTGATCGGCTATTTTTTCTTGCATTCTGGGGTGAGTGAGCGCCAGGCAGAAAGAAAGTCGCCTAATTCCAATAACTTGCTTGAAGAGCAACTGGACGCAAAATTTAATGAGCTGCAGTTTCGCCTGGATGCCGTTACAACTCGTTTGCAGGCACTTTCATTAAATGAGTTAGGGACCGATCCTTCATTAGCTAAAGTCGTTCGCTTGGCGCTTGAGCAGAAAGAGGAAAACCGTATCGCCAGCGCGTTAGTCTTATTAAATAAATCAGTCGCTCATGAGGCGATGCAGCTAAAAATTGATAATACTCTGCGGGAGGTGCGCTTTAACGCAATGCTTAGACAAATTAATGATATTGAATATCAACTCTCCCAGACTGGCAGCTTGACGGCACCTATCAAGATCGACACACCCGTTATCCCCCTTGGCTTCCCCCTGCTTGAGCAATCTAAAGTTTCCAGAACATATGGGTATAACCTCGACCCGCTTACGCATGGTCTGAACCTGCATGAAGGGATAGATTTTCCTGCACCCAAAAATACTCATATTCTGGCGACAGCCGATGGTATTGTGACCGACGCCAGAGACGTTACGGGCTATGGCCTCATGGTCGAGATCAAACACTCAAATGGCTTTACCACGCGCTATGCGCATGCCAGTAAGTTGTTAGTAGAAAAAGGTCAGGAAATTAAGAAGGGCGCTGTGATTGCCTTGGTAGGCAGCACTGGGCGAAGCACAGGTAACCATCTGCATTATGAAATTTTATTCGCTGGTCAATCAATTGATCCGATCAAACTGGCGCAAATGAAATAATGTCAGTTCGATCAGCCTTTGCATGAGGCTTTATCTGCTCTGAACAATCTTTTGCTTGGTCCAGAGAACAGCGGTGTAGTTTTTGTCTGACTGCGGCGTGGCATATCTTTTGATGAGCGTCTGTCCACTGATATTGCGCTGATCAATGAGCATAGTGGTATAGGCTAGCCAATAATTAGAGCGCACATCGATTTGATTCGTGACCTGGATCGTTTGATTCGGTTTGACGACGTTAAATAACCTGTTGATGTCCTGTCTGTTTTTAACTGGTGCATTATTCCTAAGTTGAATAAAACGTTGCGCATCGGTTTGCGAAAACGTTGGAACATAGGCTAGAAGTACCTCTGCCGAACTGGTATTGATGTTCAGTGCAGTTGGCTCGGGTAACAAAATAACAAAGCGCTTCAGTATTTTTAAAGTCTCAGCACTGTAGCCTGGAATATTAAGCAGATCATCTAAATATTGGGGTTTGAGACGGCTGTTCAAGACGTACCTCGCAGTTTGATCGGCGAGATTCTTTTCAAGTCCCAGGTTTTGAAGCAAATTGCCATAAGCTTGAATCCCGCCAAGGTCTGAGGTAGTTAGATTTGCATCCCATAAATTAGCAATATTGAACAGTCCTTGTGCATCTTGAATATAACCACTGAAACGTATATTTTTTAAGTCCTCTGGTAAGTCTTGCGTTTTTAAATAATCTTCTACTCTGCTATTTTCAAGCGGGAGCGCCCAGATTTCACCTAAATGATCGACTGCGGGATCATTCATAAAATCAATGCGCAGAACCAGCCTGACTACCTCGATCAGTGAGCGCTGTAGCCACGCTATTTGCGTATTCTCTTTGAAAATACTTGTCTTGCGGATCTCGAAATTTTGTTGCCACGCAAGGCTTGTGACACAAATTGTGATCAGGCTCACAACGATCAGCGCAATCACCGTTGCCGATCCTCTTTGTGTCGAGGCAGGGGATGCTCTCATTTAAAGCTTTCCCTCGGTGATGCAGGAACTGGTAAGGGGTGCGGAACTACCAGAAAATAAAAATGAAATATTTAAGCCTAGCGGGGACTTGCTGGAAAATGAACTCCAATAAGCCTGAATGTTTTGGCTCGTTACACCCGTTAATTGGTAGCTAAGTTCAATAGAAGCAAGCCCCAGGTCCGGATCTTTTGCCAAGGACTCCAAAACACGTGCTGCCTCATCCGCACTTTGATAGATATTGGAAACATATCTTTTAAGCTGATTGTCTTCTACCGTATAGCCGATAAATTGCCAGCCATTTGCTTGCCTGGAAGAATAATGGCGCATGATCCATGCGAATTTATTTCCCCGCAAAAAAGTAGGAGGTAATTTCTGATCTGTGTTTTTCAGCATGGCTTCACAATCATTGTGAATATGTTTCATCATGACAACCAGGCTTTCGTGATCCGAGAGTTGATGTTCAACTTTATTCTTGACTCGAAAGGCCCCACTTAAACCTTGGCTCGCCATGAGTGCAACCAAGCTTAAGAGCAGTAGGGCAACCATGGTCTCAATCAGAGTAAATCCTTGATTGCTCTTCATAAATTTGAAGTCAAATAATTAAATACAACGGTTGTTAATTTTGCCAGGTGCTGGCCCCGTGGCTCGGTGGGATTATCAGGTGCAGCCGCATAGACAGTAATTTCCACTCGTCTAAATAAGGGATTAGGGGTGCTGAAGGTTGAGCGGATACAAACAAGAGGTATATCAAGCTGAGAGCAATTCGTTTTCAGAACCGCGAACTCCGGCCAGGTTTTCTGCAAATAAATTTTATTGAGTGAATCATTCGCTGAGAGCATCGCGAAGTATTGTTGCTGCAGGACAGTTTGTGTTTGTACTGTTTGTGTCAGGGCTTTTATCCCGGAAATGAGTGCGATCGCGAGTATGGCTAAACCCACAAGAACCTCAAGCAAGGAAAAACCTCTTTGCTTGTGCGAGTGTTTATTTGTATTGTCCATTCGACTCACCTGGATTCAAAATAACCATCGCTTCGACGGGCAATGGTTACGGTCAATGAGCCCTGAATAATCTTAAAGCGTAGGTCCTGGCTTGTGTTCGGTTCATCCAGTTGGAATTGTGTGATGCCATCAATCGTGGTTTTTTTATGCCAAAGATACGGCCCTAGCGCATCGCCCAGGATATAAGTTTCGTCTTGTAGGTTCTGGGCCAGAAAACGCCAGCCTTTTTCGTCGATTTGAAAGCCGATGGGGGTTGCATAAAGTGTTGTTTCATCTTTAGCCTGATTCAGGCTGAGGGTGAGTCTGTGGGTGGTATCTTTCCACCGTCTGTGGTCATTGTTAGGTAAAGATAACGACACCATCCCCAGTGTGATGCTGATAATGACCAATACAACAAGCAGTTCGATTAAGGTGAAGCCTGATTGATCGTATTGTTGTTTATTGCCAGTTACCAATATCGGAGTCAAAACCGGTACCCCCAGGTTTATTGTCGGCCCCGTAACTGAAAACATCAATTTCGGAATATTTGCCTGGATTTAAATACTGATAGGAAAAGCCCCAGGGATCTTTGGGCAGTCGATCCAGATAGCCGTCAGGTTTCCAGTTTTGAGGGATCGGTTCGGTGGTTGGCTTGGCCATTAATGATTGTAGGCCTTGCTCAGTCGCAGGGTATCTGCCTGTATCGAGTCGGTAAAGTTTGAGTGCCTGAAGGATTGAACTGATGTCTTGTTTGGCGGCGATGACACGAGCTTCATCAGGTTTACTCATTATCCTTGGCACAATCAAGGTTGCCATGATTCCAATAATAGCGATCACCACCATGACCTCAATGAGGGTGAAGCCAGCTTGTGAAGTGAGTCTTGTGCGTTTGCACTGGCGTTTGGGGAAAAAAATACTTAGCATTTTATTCTTCAGCTAAAGTGATCAGGCGCAGGAGCCTAAAACACACATTTTACTAGTGCGCTACGCGTAAATTGAGTAAATGGTTAAAAGATCTTTACTGATACCAAAAAGCCATCCCAAACTGGGTATGATTGATACCTAATGAAACCCCCGCAGCATTCCACCGCTTTTACAAGCGCTAAAGGTCAAAACGCCGTCTTAGCAATGAGAAACTTTCTGACTGTTCATCGCGCGCTCAAGCCTCTACGGATAGCAAATTTTGTTAGAAATACACTGATCCTTTTGTGTGTTTTTTCGCTATTCTTTGTTTTTTTAATGATCAATCAATTACCGGTGCCCCAGTTTTTTGAGCGGCCAGCACAGATTTATCAATTTCAGGATGTTCGGAAAGCCGATAAATTATTTGGACAAAAAGAGATTGATTTGTCCAAACTTCGGCTGACAGGATTTATGGCGAGCGGAGTATCCACGGGCTTTGCCATTTTTGAAGTGGACGGCAAAACCTCTGGAGCTATCGCTGTTGGCGAAACTTTTGGTAAAGGTTATTTTTTAAAAAGTGTAGGCAAGGAAAGCGTGGAGATTGTTTATCAAGGCAAACCTTATCAGATCTTGATGAGTTCAAAATCCAGTAAAAACGCCAAGTAGTCGCTGCCAGCCATTGCTCTGAGTTCAACTGAGCTGAACTTAAGTCTATCTAGAACATGTGCTCTATCAGAGCTGCGCATACCCAATGACGGGTAATTTAGCAATCCCTCGTTCGTGGGGTTGTTGCGGTCTATAAAACTAAGGAAAATCAAATAAGTGGTAGTACAAGGTCAGGTAAAGAATCGCGGCGATAGATATTTAGCCTGGCTCTGAGTGTGGCTATTTTTTCAATCCGCCACCCAGCGCAGGAACCGTCACAAAAATCAACAATCCACAAACTGCGCCACCCGCTGAAAAAATAAAACTCGCAAGATAGCCACCTGTCAGATCGAAGAGAAAGCTGCTGCCCCAGCTCCCGAGTGCGCCACCCAGACCCATTCCGACCAGAACCGCTCCATAAATCCCAGTCTGACGTCCGCCAGCGAAATTTCGTGTCGAGAGCACTGCGACCAAGGGGCCGCGCGAACCTTGCATGGTTCCAAACAGCAGAACGAAAACTGCGATCACGGCAAGCGATGGTATTCGAGAAACCAGGGCGAGTGCGATAAGACCTGCTATGGTTAAGCCATAGGAGATGACAGCGACACGCAGCTCCCCCATTTTTTCTGCAAGCATGCTGGAGACAATAATGCCTGCAATCGACGCCATGCCCGCGATACCGTAGACCGTAGCAGCCTGGATCGGGGATAGTCCGCAATGCACCAGATAGGCGACGAGTTGGACAGTCACGGCATAGGTAGAGACAGAAGTAAAAAACATGACCCAGAATAAGGCCCAGAAAACCAGCGTGCCTGCAGCCTGACGCATGGTCCAGCGCACCCCTTGGCTTGCACGCAGGGCTTGGTTTGCGGCAATCTCAGGCGAACCACGGGTAAATTTCAGCCAAGGTAAAAACTGGATGAGCACCATGATCCCCAGCAGCAAACTGCCAAGAATTTGAAAAGTCGAACGCCAGCCGTATCTTTCAATTAAAAATTGAATGAGAGGAGCAAAAATTATCAAGCCTGTTCCCAGTGAAGCAGAAATGACTCCCATCGCAGTCGTGAGCTTTCTCTGAAACCAGCGACTCACTAAACTGGATGCAGGCAACATGCCAATCATGGAGACACCGATCGCGCCTCCCAGACCTGTGGAAAAGTACAAATGCCAGAGCGCGTCAGATTGTGAGGCGATCAGATACCCAGACCCCATCACGAGTAGTCCCACGCTGTAGCAAAGTCTGGCGCCTAACCGATCAAAAATAGTACCGGCGATAGGCGACATCAAGCCAAGTGCCACCATATAGATCGAGTAACTGGTCGTGGTTGCAGCGCGATCCGCGTTGAACTCGTGGGCAATAGGCAAGAGAAACACCGCAAAACTTTCGCTCACACCACGCGAGATTGCGCTGACCAGAGTGCAGAAAAGCAATACGCCTAGAGCCGTGCGTTGCACGTCATCAGCGGGTAGCCAGCTCAACGGCTTCAACCTCGCTGAGCGCTGAAGACGCGGTGGCTGTTGTTCAGGTTCAGACCCGGAGTCAGTCAAAGGACACCTAGATCGAGGTGAGTGTCTGATCTAGTCTGAAACACCTTGCGCTGTGCTCGGCGCTGATCTCAGTGATCTCAGGTACGGATAGTTTGCAAGCATCCTGCGCCAGAGAGCAACGGTCTGCAAAAGAGCAACCGGAGGGCAGGTTGCTTAAGTCAGGTGGTGAGCCCGGGATCGTCTCCAGACGTGTCCCCTTCGCAACCGAGCCATGGGCGAGACTCTTGAGCAATGCGCGTGTATAAGGATGGCGCGGTGCGCGCAAAAGCGTACGCGTCGATCCTTGCTCAACAATACGTCCTGCATACATCACTGCGATACGGTCGGCCACCTCCACAGCAGCCCCAATATCATGGGTCACAAAAATCACCGATAAACCTAGCTCACGCTGTAACTCACGCAACAACAGCAGAATCTGGATTTGCACGGTTGCATCCAGGGCTGTTGTCGGTTCATCTGCCAGCAATAATTGGGGTTGGCTAGCCAGTGCCAGGGAGATCATGGCGCGTTGACGCATTCCACCTGACATCTCGTGAGGATACGCGTCTAGACGACGCTCAGGGCTTGGTATACGCACGCGTTCAAACAAAGAGAGGGCTCGCTGGCGGGCTTGAGCCTTGGTGATGTTTTCATGGCGTAGTATGGCTTCGATGATTTGCTCACCCACCGTATAGACCGGATCGAGTGCCAGCAACGGCTCCTGGAAAATCATCGAGGCGACTTTGCCACGGAACGCAGAAAGCTTACCCTCAGGCATCGCCACGACATCTTCGCCACCAACCAGAACCTGACCACCGATTTGCGAGCGTGCTGGGTTGTGCAATCTCAAAATAGAGCGCAGTGTTACGCTCTTGCCAGAGCCTGATTCGCCGATCAGCGCGACGACTTCACCACGTTTGACCTGAAGGTTGACACCTGAGACGGCTTTGACTGGTTTGCGTCCACCTGTGAAGGTCACAGTCAGATCGCGGATATCGATATAAGTTTCCACAACACTCGCTGCGCCTGGGTTGTTCAATGTTTCCTGGCTATTCATGCGGCCTCCTGAGCCACAAGGGGCGCCTCGGTATGGCCACTGCCCACAACATGCATCAGACAGGCTACACCTTCGCCGGCCTTGTTCGTGACGAGCTTTGGAACAAGCTTTGAGCATACCGGTTGTGCATGGATGCAACGGGTATGGAACCGACAGCCCGAAGGCGGGTTAATCGGATTTGGCGGGTCGCCAGATAGCGGCGGCTCCTCAGTCCGGTTGTCCGGATCCATTGAAGGGACGGAGGACAACAGTGCGCGGGTATAAGGGTGTTTGGGAGATTCAAACAAGGTCTCACAGTCACCTATCTCAACCACCTGACCCAGATACATCACCATCACACGATCAGAGATATAGCGCACAACATTCAGATCATGGCTGATGAATACATAGGTGAGGCCAAAATCGTCTTTCAAGTCCTGCAGCAGGTTAAGCACTTGCGCCTCGACCGACTTGTCCAGAGCCGACACGGCCTCATCCAGAATAATCAGGCGTGGCTGCAGTGCAAGTGCGCGAGCGATATTCACACGCTGGCGTTGACCACCAGAGAGTTCATGGGGATAGCGCTCGGCAAAACGGCGTGGATCAAGCCCGACGCGTTGTAATAAATCACGCGCACGGTCAATCGATTCTTGTTTAGGTACACCATGGACTTGAGGCGCAAAGGCCACCGAGTCTTCGATCGTCAGGCGTGGGTTAAGCGAAGCATAGCTATCTTGAAAAACCATTTGCGCCTGGCGACGAAATTCTTTCAGACTCAACTCTCTGGAGCCGACTGACTGACCATCAAAGATGATGTCACCATTGTCAGGTACGGTCAGGTTCATGAGCAGGCGGGCTGTGGTTGATTTACCGCAGCCAGACTCACCTACGACACCGAGCGTTTCGCCTTTGCGCACGGCAAAATCAATCCCGTCCACGGCGCGAACAACGCCACCACCGCGCCCAAATATATCCTTATTGAGAGCGAAATGTTTGACCAGATTCTGTACCATCAACAGCGGCTGTGTTGGACCGCCGACATCAGGGTAAGTATTGTTTGTCGTATCCATCAGTTCTTGATTTCCATCGCTGTGCGCAGACCATCGGAGAGCAGATTAAAAGCGATCGAGGTCACAAAGATCATCACGCCGGGCAGAGCGGCTAT
Organism: Burkholderiaceae bacterium; assembly: GCA_036725985.1. GTDB lineage: Bacteria > Pseudomonadota > Gammaproteobacteria > Burkholderiales > Burkholderiaceae_B > Zwartia. The sequence goes on along the minus strand of DAIMDD010000007.1, from coordinate 142,838 downwards.
CCAGGGCTGAACATAAATAGCGGTACGTAGCGTGTTGAGCATTAAGCCCCATTCTGGTTCTGGAGGCTTAACGCCGAGCCCCAGGAAGGACAAACCTGAGGCCAGAATCATCGACACAGCAATCAGACTCGTTGCGTACACAAAGATCGGACCCAGCACATTGCCCAGCACATGGACACGGACAATTGTGAACGCATTGGCGCCCGAAGCCCGGGCGGCATCCACAAAATCTCGGCTGCGAATCTGGGTCGTGACGCTTTCAGAGACCCGCGCAATGGGCGGAATAAACACAATAGTCAGCGAAATAAGCGAGTTAGTAATGCCTGCACCGAGCACACCAGATAAAGCGATTGCCAGCAGCACAGACGGAAAAGCATAAAACACATCAATCGTTCGCATGATGAGCGTATTGACGATGCCTCCGGCGTAGCCAGCGGTGATGCCTATGACTGAGCCAATCACAAACGCACAGACAACGGGTGTGATACCCATAAACAGTGAAAGCTTTGTACCGACAATCAGTCGGGTGAGCATGTCACGGCCTAACTCATCCGTACCCAACAGATGTCCCGGAAAGCCAATCGGCTTTAAGCGTTTCATGATTGAGCCGAGAAAGGGATCGTAGGGCGCAAGCAGGGGTCCTAGAAACGCCATCGTGAACAGGATCAGAATGATCACGGCAGCAAACACCGCAACGCGATCACGCAGGAAACGCTGACCGACATTTTTCCAGTAGCCGGTGGATTTTTCGACGACCAGAGCGGGGACTTTGGCGGGATTGACAGCAATATTCATCATGGTTGTAATCCTTTAGCTGCGCGCGATACGCGGATCAAGTAGCGTTTGAATCACGTCTACGATCAGGTTGAGGATGACAAAAAACATGGCCAGCACGAGAATCGTTCCCTGCAACAGTGGCAGGTCACGCTGGAAGATGGCCGCGTTGAGCAAAAAACCCGTTCCGGGCCAGGAAAACACCGTTTCGATCAGAATCGAACCTCCAAGCAAATAACCGAGTTGCAAACCCATCACTGCAAGCGCAGTCGGAGCCGAGTTTTTAACAACATGCATGAAAATACCGACATTGGTCATGCCCTTGGCGCGTAGTCCAACGATGAACTCCTGCGCCAGAATATCAGCGACGAGCGCGCGAACCGTACGAGCAATGATGCCCATGGGAATGACGCTCATCGTGATCGCGGGCAGGATCAGGTGTTTCATGTGTTCCCAGTCCCAGTGCCAGTCGGCCGAGCCCCCCGGGCCTGCGCCGCTTGGTGGCAGCCACATGAGTGTTGAACTGAAAATAATCACTAGCACCATCCCAAGCCAGTAGTGGGGGACACTTACGCCGAGCACCGAGGTGAGTGAGGCAGCCTTGTCGATCCAGGAGTTTTGAAAATAACCCGCTACAAAACCAAACAGGGAGCCGAAAATAAAACCGATCATGGTGGCAAATAACGCGAGTCTGAGCGTGTTGCTGACTGCTGTCATGACCTCCGTTGAAACAGGGCGTCCCGAGGCAATCGAGGTGCCCAGGTCACCGTGCAGGGCGCGCCAGACCCATCTTGCAAATTGTTCAGGGTAAGGCCGATTAAAACCGTAGATTTCCATTAATTTTGCCTGCAACTCTTGCGAGGCATCTGGCGGCAAGATGGAAACAAGCGGGTCTCCAGGCGCGAGATGCACCAGAGCGAAACAAACCAGCGCCACCCCCAGCATGATGGGCAAGGTGTAAACAATTCGGCGCATTAAAAAACTAAACATGCAATGTCAATCTCGGTGAAATCGAGTGCGACGGGCTCAATACAAAAAACTGTCGACTCTGCATTGAAAATAAAAAAAGCAGACCACACGACAAGGCGTGCGGTCTGCCATTCAGAGATTACTCCATCGACATTGGAGCGATATCGATGAACCAGCTCTTTGGTTGAACAACGCCTTTGACTTTTTTGCTCATGGCGCGTGGACCTACGTCGTGAGCAATCCAGATGAAGGGCGCTTCTTCAACAGTGCGTGCATGTAACTTGGCGAGCGCCTCATCACGTGGCTTATCCTCGAAAGTCGTACGCGCAGCGGTGACAAGTTTGTCAAACTCTTCGTTGCCAAAATAACCCCAGTTGTTTGAAACCGGCGGGAAAGTTTTGGTACTGGTGAAACGCACCATGCCAAAGAAAGGATCCATTGCTGAGAAACTCACGTTAGTGACGGTGGCACCATTAGCAGAGGCATCTTTTGCACCTTTGCGCCAGTTATTGAACAAGGTGTTCCACTCGATGACGTCAAAGTCGACGTCGATGAAACACTGCTTGAGCGACTGTTGCACAAATTCGTTCATGGGCAGAGGCATCATCTGGCCTGAACCTGAGGCGGAGATCTGCACTTTTGTTTTCAGGGGCTTGGCCGCAGAATAACCAGCCTCGGTCATCAGTTTTTTTCCAGTCGCGACATCATATTTGATGTCAAAAGTAGGGTTACCGAACCATGGATGGCCAGGTTCCATGGTGCCTTTTGGAATACCCATCAAGTCACCCAGCAGGGTCTTGAGACCGGCACGGTCTACGCAGAGGTTCGCGGCATGGCGAACACGTTTGTCGAGCCAGGGTGAACCTTCGGCAAACGAAAGCTGCCAGGGCCAAACGTGTGGTTGCTGATTGCTATAGAGTTCAAAGCCACGCTGTTTGATTTGAGGTAGCGCATCGGGTGCGGGTGCCTCGATCCAGTCAACCTGGCCAGAGAGCAGGGCAGCGGTACGCGCATTGGCCTCAGGAATAGGCAGCAGGACGACGCGATCCAGTTTTGGCACGCGTTTAGGATCCCAGTAGGATTTGTTGGCCACCATTTCGAGACGCTCACGCGGCACGAATTTTGACATCTTGAATGGACCACTGCCCGAGGCGTCGGATGCAAAGGCAGTCCAGGCTTGTTTGGCGCGCTCGGCAGGATCCGTCACGGTGGCAGGAACTGCGGCCAGCTTGGCTTTCCAGTGTGCAGGTGATGCGATAAACAGATTGGTCAGATTGATTGGCAGAAAAGCATCTGGCTCACTGGTGGTGAGCTCAACCGTCATATCATCAATTTTTTTGGCGCTGCGCAGCGTAGGCATGCGCGAAGCAGTGACACCGACTTGCGAGGCATCAAACTGAGGGGCGTCTTTATCCAGGACTTTCTGGACGTTCCAGACGATAGCGTCGGCATTGACATCCGAACCATCATGGAATTTCACACCAGGGCGCAGCTTGAAGACCCATTTGGTTTTGTCATTGGCATCAACTGCCCAGGAGGTCGCGAGGCCAGGAATGACAACTGAGGGAGCATCTGCTTTGGATAAATCCCACTGTGTGAGGGCGTCGTACATTGGAATACCGGTGAAGCGGTTACCCTCGAATCCCTGATCTGGCTGGCCAAGTGTGCGGGGAATATCCGCTGCCGTCATACCGATGCGCAATACTTTTTCTTGTGCTGAGGCAGGAAATGCAGCGCCAAGAGCAATCGCGGCGTAAAGTACTGACAGGCCGAGAGGCTTGGACACCAGACGGGAAATCGACTTATGCTGTTTCATGTGTTCTCCAACGTTTTTGGTTGTGGGTCTTAGTAAACTGAAATTTAAAAAAATCGAAACTAATAAAATTGATTAAGCAAATGGATTAAGCAAGTTGTATGCCATACAGTGCAGCTAAAAATGGATCTCACCTCACATGGCTGTGCTGAGACAGAGGGCGATTGAAGATTGCATCAGTTTGGGGCACGCTCACCATTCTGGGGTATTTTTATCCTGCTGTGTTTAAAACTTTGTATCAAAATTTAACAAGATAAGATTAACAAGTTAAACAACATAGAATTTATGAAACTACTACTTATAAACCCTAATGCCTCTGCGCCGATGACCGCATCGATCGCCAAAGGGGCACGTGCCGTCGCTGCAGCAACGACTGAAATCATTGCAGTTCAGCCAAGTTTCGGCCCTTTATCTATCGAGGGTCATTACGACGAAGCCTTCGCGGCTGCAGGGGTTGCCGAGCAAGTCAGGCTGGCTCGGGAGCTGCGTCCCGGTGGTGTTGTGATCGCCTGTTTCGGTGATCCGGGTCTTGAAGCCGCGCGTGAAGCAATTGATGCACCAGTTTTGGGCATTGCTGAGGCTGCTTTTCATGCCGCCTCTATGCTTGCCACAGGATTCTCTGTCGTGACGACCATGACACGCACCTGCATCATGGCCGAACGTCTGGTGCAAAGATACGGCTGCGAGCACCAGTGCCGAGGTGTTCATGGCACGGATATCCCCGTCTTGTCCCTGGAGGATTGTGCTGCTCAGACAATTGATCAGATCGAACAATCAGCACGCGAAGCCTTAAGTCGTGATCGTAGTGGAGCTATTGTGCTGGGTTGCGCCGGAATGACGTCCTTGTGTCATACCCTGACCGGACGGTTGGGTGTGCCTGTCATCGACGGTGTGGCGGTTGCCGTCAAGTTTGCCGAGGCACTCGCTGCGCTTAACCTGTCGACCAGCAAACGCGGTGATTATGCGCAGCCCTTGCCTAAAACCTATACCGGCTGGGCTTCGCCTCTCGGTTGGCCCAAATAAATCACGCCAGCGATAGCACGCGCAATGAGCCGAACAATGACACGCACCCAAGCTCTGTTTTCCGTCCATCTGGTCGGACTGTTGTTTGGGACTTGCGGCATTCTCGGCGAATTAATCCAGGCTGATGCGAGCGTCATCACCTGGGGACGTGCTGCCTGCGCCATCGTTGTGCTATCGGTCGTGAGTCGTTTTGCTACCAATTCTGGTCTGCGAGGGCTGCTGCAACATGGCCGCTGGTGGGCCTTGTTCATCTCAGGCGCCATGCTGGCGATTCACTGGGCGACGTTTTTTATTTCCGTTAAAGTCGGTGGGATTGCTGTGGCGACTCTCGGCTTTGCCAGTTTTCCAGCCTTTATCACGCTGATTGAGTGGGGTGTTTTAAGAGAGCGCGTGACCCGCCCGGAGTGGGTGCGTCTGATCTGCGTGACACTCGGTTTGATACTGGTGACTCCATCCTTTGATTTTTCCGATGCAGGAACTGAGGGTTTGTTATGGGGTTTGTTTTCTGGGGCAGGTTTTGGCGTACTGGCCGTCCTGAATCGACGCTACCTTTCCAATATCAATGCATTTTATGTAGCCGGATTGCAGAATTCAATAGTCTTTATTTTGCTTTGTCCTTGGGCTTTACCATTGCTCCCTGGCGTCAGTCTGGCAAGCTGGGGCTGGATTCTGGTTCTTGGGGTAGCGTGTACGGGGCTGGCACATTTACTTTTTGTTGCAAGCTTGCGGGTCCTGCACGCCAGGACGGCCGGCCTGGTGGTGGCGCTTGAGCCCGTCTATGCGATCCTTTTTGCCTGGATTTTGTTTGCGCAAGTACCGTCTTTACGAACGATTGCGGGGGGATTTCTCATGATCGCTGCGATCTTCAGCGCTAGTCTCGCGGTCAGAAAAGCCTGATTAAGCAGTCACGGACGTCGGGAAACCACCAGGCGCTGGTGATGGTTTGCTGCTGAAAATCTCGCCTTGCGAGAAAATAGCCCTCTGCTGAGTCGAGGAAAGTTATGATGTAGAAGCTTTCATTTTTGAATATTCGCGCATGACCACACTATCTACTCATTCTGCTGTCTCTAAAACTGGACCTGGGGTTTCAGGTGCTGGCACTCCCCGCGTTTTACGACAAGCCCTGATCAGTTGTGTCGTGCCGGCCTATAACGAGCACGAAAACCTCGCCTTTTTGCTACCTCGTCTCCAGGAAGTGCTCGCCAGAACCGGCGCAAACTGGGAGGTGGTCGTAGTCGACGATGGCAGCCGCGATGCAACCTCAATCTTGATGTCCGCCTGGACTCGTCAGCCTGGTTTCAGATATCTGCAACTCTCCCGTAACTTTGGCAAAGAGCCAGCTATTACGGCCGGTTTGGAGGCTGCGCTTGGCGATGCCGTGATTATTCTGGATGCTGACCTTCAGCATCCCCCCAGTCTGCTGCCAACCATGATCTCCCGCTGGGAGGCAGGGATTGATATGGTCTATGCCGTGCGTGAAAACCGTAACGATGAAAGCCTGACCAAACGCTGGGGTACCAAGCTTTTTTACTCTTTGCTTGGTGGCTCGCGGGGTGTGACTGTTCCCCCCCATGCAGGTGATTTTCGCTTGATGGATCGTGCGGTGGTTAATGCGCTGCTGCAACTGCCAGAACGTAATCGTTTCATGAAAGGCCTCTATGCCTGGGTTGGGTTTGAGTCGGAGTCGCTTACCTATGTGCCTGACTCCAGAAAGCATGGCCAGAGTCATTTCAGTGCCATAAAGCTTTTACGCCTCGCTCTTGCCGGTTTAACGGCGTTTACAACCTGGCCTTTGCGCGCGGTCAGTCTGACTGGTTTTGCCATTTCGCTTTGTTCGTTTGCCTATGGCTTGTTCATCGTTTGCGAATATCTGATGTTTCGCAATCCGGTCAGTGGTTGGCCAACGATTGTGACAATTCTGCTGTTTTTCTCTGGCATTAACCTCATCTCTCTTGGGATCGTGGGCGAATATATCGCCCGTATTTTCGATGAGGTCAAAGGACGTCCGCTCTATATTGTTCGTCAGGCGGTCGGCAAGCCTTGCATGACTGCAGAGGTTACGACCCAAAGCACGGACAGAGCGGACTGAAGAACTACGATGCATAATTCAGCCGATTTGAATTCTTCTGGCTTGATCAAACATCCTCTTGCGGTGTGCGCAGATGACTTTGGTCTTGAACCCGGCGTTAACGAAGCTATTGTCGAACTCTGTCAGCAACAACGTCTGAGTGCGACAAGCTGCCTGACGATGGCACCTCACTTTGCCGAGCATGCTGAGCAGCTCAAGCCTTTAGAGGTAGATTTAGGTTTGCATGTAAATTTCACCGAGTCGCTTGGTCAGAATGGGCTATTCATGCCCCTCAAAACCTTAATCTCGAAAGCTTATCTGCGTCAGTTATCACGTCAGGAAGTCCGTCAACAAATTGAATTACAGCTTGATGCGTATGAGTATCATTTGGGTCGTCCGCCTGATTTTGTGGATGGTCATTTGCATGTCCATCAGTTGCCGGTGATCCGCGAGGCATTGCTTCAGGTGTTATCCGAACGTTATCCAGACAATCTTCCCTGGCTTCGTAATACTCAGCCGGGCAGGCTCGATCATGGACTGCCCTGGATGCAGCGTTTTAAGGCTCAAATCATTGGCGCTTTAGGTGCTCGTGTCTTATCGCATAAAGCACAGCAAATAGGTGCCAGAATAAATCGTGATTTTTTTGGTGCTTATGACTTTTCGCGCAAGCACCCGCCTTATGCCGCGATGCTTGATGCCTGGTTGCAGCAGGCAAGTTATGGCTCTCTGATCATGACTCACCCGGCGAAATATGTGTCCGCAGACGATGCTTTCGGCCAGGATCGTATCGCCGAGTACCGAGTCCTCGGTAGTGAGGTTTTTGCTCTGTTACTTGAGCAGCATTGCCTGGAGATTCGCAGACTCTCAGAGCTCAGGTTTTAGGCGCATCGCTCGCCAGAGATGGGGGCGTGAGAACTGCCCCGGGTTCTGGGATGCGCTGGCGTTTCGCTTCTGCGACCTGATCTTCTTTACCGTAAAACTTAACACCTAGCGTGATGCGCTCGCGCCCTTGGGCGCGGCGATGGCGATTTGTGTCTCGCAAGGAGTACACGCAGCCACAATATTCCTGCTGATAAAACTCCTCGCGCTTGCTGATTTCAATCATGCGCGCAGAGCCGCCGTGTTTACGCCAGTTGTAAGTCCAGTAAATCAGTTCGTCGTAGCGTGAAGCTGCGCGCTCGCCGCTGCCATTGATCTGATTCATATCTTTCCAGCGTGAAATACCGAGCGAGCTGGTGATCGTGTCATAGCCATGCTCATGCGCATAGAGCGCGGTACGCTCAAACCGCATATCAAAGCATTTGGTGCAGCGCTCACCCCGTTCGGGCTCGTTTTCCAATCCTTTGATACGCTCAAACCAATTGTCTACATCGTAATCCGCATCAATGAACTTAATCCCATTTGTTTCGGCAAAACGAATATTTTCATTTTTACGGATTTCGTATTCCTTAACAGGGTGAATGTTAGGGTTATAGAAAAAAATTGAGTAATCAATACCGGCCTCGAGCATAGCCTCCATCACCTCGCCAGAGCAGGGTGCGCAACAGGAATGCAGTAGAACTTTTGTTCGGCCTTCCGGTAGGGAAAGGCTTGGGCGCAGGGCATCAGGCATGATGGGACTCACAAGCAGTAGGTTGATGCTTCATTTTAACGCGATGTTTAAACGCGAAGTTCAGCCGTAGTCTGACCCTGGAAAGTCGCCCTCAGCAGAGCCTCCCGGGCTCAAATCGCGCATGAGCGAACTTTGCACGCCCAAGATTAGTTTGCAGATTTACCAAGCACGCTATCCCAGAGCATACCGATCGCCTCACGTTCCTCGGCGACCTGGGCTGGCTCAATGCGGGCTTTTTCAGCCCCTTTTAATCTGAGTGCATGTTGCAATCGGCGCAAATTCCGGTAGGCGTTACTTGCCCGCACCGCTAGGTTCATATCGATCAGACCCGCCTGACCCGCGAGTTTGAGTAGCGCGATATTACCTAAATTACCAATCAGTTCAGGCTGTTCGCGCGCATGGAGCAAGACAAGATATTGCGTCACAAACTCAAGATCAACCATGCCACCGCGGTCGTGTTTAAGATCAAAATCCGGCGTGTTGTTAGGGTGACCCAGCAACATTTTTTCACGCATAGCGCGGACCTCGCCTGCAAAAAGGACCCGATCTCGCGGCACTGTCAGTACTTTTTGTCTGACTTGCTCGAATAATCTCCCCACGCGTGCATCGCCTGCGGCAAAACGTGCGCGAGTAAGCGCCTGATGTTCCCAGGGCCAGGCATGCTCGAGCTGGTAGGTTTCAAACGCCTGAACTGACACGGCAATTAATCCCGCTGCGCCATCAGGTCGCAGTCTCAGATCTATCTCGTACAGACGACCTGAAGACGTCATGGTCGAGAGCCATGAGCTAATTCTTTGGCCAAGCTTGGCATACACCTGTGCCGCATCTTCACGTGCGTCCTCATAGAGAAACACCAGATCCAGATCAGAAGAGTAGCCAAGTTCTTTGCCACCTAGTCGACCATAGGCGATGATAGCTAACTGCGGGGCAGCTCTGAGGCCATTCGCATCGGCTTTTTCAACCATCGGCCAGACCCGCGCGATTGTCTCAGCCAACAACATATCGGCTAGTGCTGATAATTGATCTGCGAGCTTTTCCACCGTCAGCACGCCCTCAAGGTCTTGAGCCAATAATTGAAAGCTGATCTGGCGCTGTGTGTCGCGCATCAGATTCATTTGCTGTTCAATATCCGCAGAACCATCACCGAGCAGGCACAGATCCAGATCCGCACGCATCGTCTGGGCGAGCTGGACAAAATCCAGAGGCTCCATCAAGGTGCGCCAGGCGATCAGTCTATCCAGAACGAGTGGGTGCTGAATCAGGTAAAGCGCTGCCCAAGGACTGGCCGCCATCATGCGAGCGATACGTGCCATTGTTTCAGGGTATTCCGCGAGCAAGGCCAGATAAGCACTGCGCTGGGCAATCCCCTCCACTAAGTCAAGCAACTTGAGTGCTGCGGTCATGGGTGAGGGTGTATGCAGAGCCGCCCTGAATGCAATCGGTAAAATACTGTCAACACGCGCGCGGCTTTTGACCGACAGGGTGCGTACGCGGTGACTATCTAGAAAGGACTCAACACGACGTGTGAGTTCCGTGGCATCCTGGCCGAAGTGCGCAATGATTTCCTCCAGCGAGGAGTCCGGTTCAGCGCCTTTGCCTTGCACACCAGGTGTCGCGCTTGTCGCTGCTGCACCTGAACTGCCTGGTGGTAACTGAGCATGATCGGTATCCTCGCCAATCCCTGCAAGTCGAAACGCATCGCGAAACGTATCTGATACAAATTTGCAGTGAGCAGTAAGAGTCTGATTGAACTGTTCTGGAGTCAGATGCATGGCAGCAGCCAGGGCCGTCATACGAACTGGATCGCTCGGTAGCATATGAGTTTGAGCATCGTCAAAATACTGTAGGGCGTGTTCTGTCCTTCTTAAAAAACAGTAAGCGTCGGCCAATCGCTCACAGGTACTAGCCTTGAGTATGCCGGCACGCTTTTGGGCCTGCAGGGCGTCGAGTAAACCCCGTTGCTGCAGGCTTTGCATCCTGCCGCCGCGGATGAGTTGTGATAGTTGGACGACGAATTCGATTTCACGAATTCCACCTTCACCGAGTTTGATGTTGTTCTGTGTATCGAGTCCGGGACGAGCGAGTGCGCGGCGCTGCCAATCCTGTCTGATCTTTTCCCTTAAATCTCGCAAAGCACGCAAGGCATCAAAGTCAAAATACTTTCTGTAAACAAACGGCAGTCGCATGCTTTCTAGCTGCTGGATTGCCGCTCTAGTGTCACTGTCAGCAAACGCACGCGCTGGCATGACGCGGGCTTTGAGCCAGGCGTAGCGCTCCCATTCGCGTCCCTGGGTAAACAGGTACTGCTCAAAAGCATCCAGACTCCAGGCCAGCGCACCTGAATCACCATTAGGTCTGAGTCGTAGGTCCGTCCTGAAGACCTGGCCATCGCCATCAGGCTCAGAGATGACCGGCATCATGTTGCGCGTCAGTTTTGAGTAAAACTCATGATGACTGATGGGGCGTGGGCCGTTAGTTTCACCTTCCTCACCGTAAAGCATGATCAGATCGATGTCTGAGGACACATTGAGTTCGAACCCCCCGAGTTTACCCATGCCGACGATGATCATTTCCTGTGGCAGGCCTGTCAAGGGGTCACGAGGGATACCGTGGGTAGCGACCAGCTCGGCCATGATGCAGCGATAAGCCTGTTCAACGCACAAGTCCGCAAGCGCAGACATGGCCACGACAACCTCCTCGAGTGCAGCAATGCCTGCCAGATCACGCACCATCAGGGAGAAAAAAGTGCGTTGTCGCAACTGTCTGACTAATTTTCGGCAGGTCGGGATGTCCAGAGAGGCGCAGAGCAGGGAGTTTCCAGATAACTCCTCAAACCAGCTCTTCAAGCGTTCCGGGGTGACCGGCTCAAGGCTTGCTTGTTCTAGCCAGTCACCAAACCCTGGATTGCCCTGAAGCAGACGCTGCAAGCTTGGGGACCAGGCCAGCGCGGTCGATAAGATTGATGCAGACATGGTATTTGCTTCCTGAAGGGCAGCTTAAGAGGATTAAAATAGAAAATTCAACAATACTTTATATTGTTCGATCATTTTTATGACTTTAAGACGATCATACTTTTGCGTTTCCTGAAAAAAACTCTGCGCGCACTGTTTCTCTGTGCCTTGACTGCCTATTTTGCGATGGCGACCATCATGCTGGTCGTACGCTATCTTGTTTTACCCCATGTCAACGAGTGGCGACCACAAATTGAACAGCGTCTGACGGCTGACTTTGGTTCGCCGGTGACCATAGGCGGGGTCATTGCAAACTGGTCGGGCCTGAATCCCACCCTATCTGTTCTGAATCTTAATATTCGCTCGCCCCAGGGCGACACGCTGCTGAGTATTCCTCAATCAGATGCCATTGTCTCCTGGCAGAGTCTGCTTGCGTTTGATTTGCGTCTAAAACGTCTCGATATCCGTGGAATAGATATTTCTGTTGAAAAGAAAGCCGACGGTCAATTCTCCATTGCCGGTTTTACGCTTGAGTCTATGCCCGACACTCAGTTCAAGCTCAACAGCGATACGCTCGCTTCACGCTGGCTGCTTGGCCAGGGGCAGGTCGATATAAATGATGCTACCTTGCGCTGGCGCGATTTTCAGCGTGACGCTCCTGAATTAAAACTTACCCATGTCGACTTCGTATTGACAAATGGCTTGTTCAGTCACCGTTTATTGATTCGTGGCTCAGCCCCCGAGTCTGTCGCGCGCAGCTTTGAGTTGATTGTCCGTGCAGATCATTTGCTTGGCCCGCTTGGTAGCACGGCTGGCGAACATGCTGAGATTTATGCTGAGTTCCAGGATCTTGCACCTTCGGCACTTTCGCCCTGGGCTGACTTGCCTGAGATCTCCGGACGTTTCGCTGGGCGAGTCTGGGTCGATATCCAGCAAGGCAAACTGGCCACCACCACACTCGAAATCGCAGGCGCTAAAGTAGGCGCGGCCTTAGAAAAAGGCACAGGTACTGCTGTGTTTGCTCAGCACGCCAAAATGCGTGTGTCAGGTCTGCTTGGTGACATGTTGCCGATGCTTAGCTCTGACCTGCTGGCAGTCAGTAAGGGTAGTTCCGCGGCGGTCAATGTTCAGGCCAGTGCTGATGGGGCGACTTTTGAAAGCGCTCTCTTTCAGCCATCGCTCGTCGTGGTGCAAAAAGCGGATTTAAAAATGACTCTTGATCATCTTCGTGATCGGGTTTCTGCCCATATTGCTGACCTGAATCTGGCCAATTCTCATTTGCAGTTAAATTTGCAAGGCGACTGGCACGCGGGAGGCACGAGTGCTGCAGGTGTAGCCGATTTGAAAGGCATGATCGTCAAGCTAAACGCACCCGATTTATATCGCTACCTGACAGTTAACACAACTGAACCAGTCAGGCAGTGGATGCGCGAAACGCTTTTAGAGGGTGAGTTCCGTCAAGCCGCTTTGACTTTACAAGGCGATCTTTCGCAGTTTCCTTTCAATCAGCCACATCAGAAAGGCATTTTTAAAATAGATGGGCTTTATAAAAATTTGCTGTTGGACTATTCCCCTGCGAAGGCAGAGGTCAAGGGCTGGCCAGCACTTGCATACACCGATGGTTCTATCCTGATCAGTCAGCTTGGATTAACCATGCGCTCCGACACGGGGAGCTTGCTCGGTTCTCGTGGTGAAAGAATCAAACTGGAAAATTTGAAGGTCGATATTCCTGATATGGCCATCAAGCCGCTACTTTCGCTCGAAATGCGACTCAGCGCAGAGGCTGCTTTGTTTTTGAATGTCATGCGTGAAACACCACTGAATGAAAAACTCGGAGGTTTATTTACTGAGCTTGGTGCCACCGGGACTTGGAGCGTTCCCTTGTCTATCCGTGCCGACCTGAACGACATGGACAAACTCCAGGCTAAAGGCCGCGTTGAATTCTCAGGTGGTAATCTCACCTGGGGTAGTTCGCTTCCTGCGCTCGAGTCAGTCCAGGGCAGTCTGGTCTTTACAAACGGACTCATTGACGCCGATAAGTTTCAGGCTAAGTTTCTGGGCGAGCCTCTCTCGGTCCAGGGCTCTTTTGGACACCCGGGCATGCTGCCGGACGCTCAGTCCACCTCACCGTCCAATACAAAGTCCGCCTCGCAGCCCAGCGCAAAGGGGATCACGATCGAAGGCGTCCTGCCGATAGCTGAATTGCGCAAACTCACACAGTCTCCCGCTTTATCTGTTTTTGAGGGCATGACAAGATACCGGGCGCAGGTAATACAAAACAACAAAGACGGAGTGGATGTTGTTTTTAGCTCAACGCTTGATGGCCTTTCGATAGCCTTGCCTGCACCTGTAGGTAAAACCAAAGAAATGACCACGCCTTTCAGTCTGAAATGGTCAAGTATTAAACAACGCAAAGATTATCGCCAGTCGGTTAGTTTCAATCTGGGAGACATCATTAATGGCAAGCTAGAGCGCATACCTGACTTGCGCAGCAAGACTTTTTTTACACAAGCTGCGATTGCGATGGGCAAACCCTCTGTTTTGTCCGCGACAGGAATGAACATTGATCTGAGTCTGGGTGAGATTGACTGGGCAGACTGGAAAGGACTCGCAGAAAAATTGAGTTCTGAAAAAGTTGCCTCGGCCAAGCGCAACAGCAACTTGCTGCCTCAGGTGCAGAGTGTCTCAATACGAACACCTCGCCTGATTGTTGAAGATTTGACTTTCACTGACTTGAATGTCGTCACGACTCAAGCAGAAAAAGGCCAGTGGTCTGCCCGACTCGACTCTAAAGAAACAGCAGGCTCGGTTTCCTGGAAAGAGTCCTCAGGTGCGGTCGCTGGCAGAGTGGTTGCCAAGTTCACTAAACTGGCTCTTGGTAGCGCCCCTGCAGAGGAGGAGTCAGACGAGGAGCAGGTAACAAAAATCAAAACCATCGATGACAATCAGTGGTCTGACTTACCCGCAGTGGATTTAAGCGTTGAGGAATTTACTTTGTTTGGTAGTCGCTTGGGTTCTCTACGCCTGCTCGGAGCAAACACTGAACGCGGTAGCCTATGGAATATCGATAGCCTGGAATTAAAAAATCCTTATTCTGTTTTGACGGCGAGTGGCCAGTGGCGCCTAAAAGGTAAAGCACGAGGAGTTAAATTCAAGGCAGATCTGACCATCTCTGATCTGGGTAAGTTGTCTGGTTTTATGGGCTACCCGGATAAAGTCAAAGCAGGCAGCGGCACTATCAAGGCCGATATCGAGTGGCTCAATTTCCCCTGGGCCTATAGTTATAAGGGCATGGAAGGAACTGCGGAAATTGACATGAAGGAGGGGATTTTCGTTCACGTGAACTCTCGCAGTGCACGACTGCTTGAATTACTTTCGCTACAGTCTTTGCAGCGTATTCTGAGCTTTAACTTCCGTCCTGGAACTCAGTTTCAAAATGGCTATCCCTGGGAGTCCATCACAGGAGATTTTGCCATTGATCATGGCCTTGCCAAGACAGAAAACCTGACAGTTTCCAGTCCAGTCGCCACAATTTTGCTGGCCGGAGACTCTGATTTATCCAGGCAAACTTGGAACATGGGTGCCGATGTGAAACCCAGGTTTGATATGAGTGGTTCGGCGGTTGCAAGTGGATTTATTGTAAATCCGATAGTCGGTTTGAGTGCCCTGGTGACGCAGTACCTGCTTCGCAATCCGATTGAGCGCGCCATGACGGCCAAATATCACATCAGGGGCCCCTGGGACGATCCCACGTTAATTCCTCTTGATGTTGCGCCGCCCAAACCTGAGGCATCAACGATAATAGGTCCTGGTAACTAATTCGCACTCGATGCAAAGCGCTGAAATAACATAAAGCGCTGAAGAAACACAAAGCGTTGAAACAGCATAAAACGCTAAATAAGAATCGAAAAATAAAAAGCGCGCCTCTTATGGCGCGCTTAAAAAACACATAGCACTGAAGCAGATTATTTTTTCATCATGTCGAAGAATTCATTGTTATTCTTCGTTGCGCGCATTTTGTCCAGAATAAACTCCATGGACTCAACTTCATCCATGTCATGGATGAATTTACGCAAGACCCATACTTTTTGCAGAACATCGGGTTTGATCAGCAACTCTTCGCGACGGGTGCCGGACTTGTTCAGATTGATAGCAGGGTAGACGCGCTTTTCAGCCAGTCTGCGCTCCAGATGGATTTCCGAGTTACCAGTGCCTTTGAATTCTTCGTAAATAACTTCATCCATACGGCTACCTGTTTCGATCAGAGCCGTGCCGATGATGGTCAGAGAGCCGCCTTCTTCGAGATTGCGCGCCGCGCCAAAGAAACGCTTGGGACGTTGCAAGGCATTAGCATCCACACCACCTGTCAGAACCTTGCCTGAGGCTGGAACTACGGTGTTGTAGGCACGAGCCAGACGAGTAATAGAGTCGAGCAGGATGACTACGTCTTTTTTCATTTCCACCAGACGCTTGGCGCGCTCAATCACCATTTCAGCAACCTGTACGTGACGCGTAGCGGGCTCATCAAACGTAGAGGCAACCACTTCGCCACGGACTGTTCGCTGCATTTCCGTGACTTCTTCGGGACGCTCATCGACCAGCATGACGATCATGACAGCCTCTGGGAAGTTAGCTGTAATCGCATGCGCGATATGCTGCATCATGACCGTTTTACCGGATTTAGGGCTCGCGACAATCAGACCTCGCTGACCTTTACCGATCGGAGCAAAAATATCCAGAATCCGGCCTGTCAGGTTTTCTTCGCTCTTGATGTCACGCTCAAGAGGCATGACTTTATCGGGGTGCAAGGGCGTAAGGTTTTCAAACATGATGCGATGTTTGATCGCTTCAGGAGGAAAACCATTGACCTTGTCGACTTTGACGAGTGCAAAGTAGCGCTCACCATCTTTTGGTGTGCGTACCTCGCCTTCGATGGAGTCACCTGTGTGCAAATTGAAACGACGAATCTGGGAGGGCGAGATATAAATATCATCGGTGCTGGCCAGATACGAGGTGTCGGGTGAGCGCAGGAAACCAAAGCCATCAGGCAGGACCTCCAGAACACCATCACCAAAAATTTGTTCGCCTTGTTTGGCGCGCCTTTTCATGATCGCAAACATCAGTTCCTGTTTGCGTAAGCGGTTGGCGTTTTCGATCTCGAGGCCTGCGGCCAGCTCTAGCAGCTGCGAAACATGCTGCGCCTTCAGTTCATTAAGGTGCATTGATTTATGTATTTAAGTGTAAAAAATTGACTTCAAAAGAGAAGGGGAGTTTTTATGGTTTTATTTGTAAGAAGTGACGAGCAGCGTGCGTCAGGGAGAACCAGAGGCGGGCCACGGACGGGCCCGCGCGTGGACGCGAATTAAATTGCGCTGTTCAGGAATTCAGTGAGTTGTGATTTCGAGAGGGCACCAACCTTGGTGGCTGCGACTTTGCCATCCTTGAATAACATCAGGGTGGGGATACCACGGATACCAAACTCAGACGCTGTCTGTTGGTTTTCATCAACGTTAAGTTTTGCGACGGTGACTTTTCCAGCGTATTCTGCGGCAACTTCTTCAAGCATGGGGGCGATCATTTTGCAGGGACCGCACCAGGCTGCCCAGTAATCAACCAGTACAGGCTGTGAAGATTTCAGTACGTCCGCGTCAAAGCTATCATCGCTCACGGTTTTAATGTGTTCGCTCATTTTTTTCTCGGTAATTTGTGTATCCGGCCCTTGGGCGGGACTACTTGACATGATTAAAGCATAACATCATTACTTACGTTGCACTAATTATTATGACGACATGTGCGCATTTTTTGCGCAATCTAGCTTATCGTCATGCCGGTATTGGCATTTTTCGTAAAATGACCAGCCTTTTTCCACAGTAGTTGGGGATAACTTGAGTAATCAGTCTTATAACGAATCGTCTATCCGTGTCCTGAAGGGACTCGAACCGGTGCGTCAGCGCCCGGGCATGTATACCCGTACCGAAAACCCTCTGCACATCGTGCAAGAGGTCATTGATAACGCTGCCGATGAAGCGCTCGCCGGTCACGGCAAGCACATCCAGGTCACGCTCCATACTGATGGCAGCGTAACGGTCGAGGATGACGGTCGCGGCATTCCGGTGGGCATGCACCCCGAGGAAAACGCGCCAGTCGCAGAACTGGTCTTCACCAGACTGCATGCCGGGGGCAAATTCGATAAAAAGGGCGGCGGTGCCTATGCGTTTTCCGGGGGATTGCACGGCGTTGGTGTTTCTGTCACGAACGCTTTGGCTAAAAGACTGGAGCTAGTAGTCTGGCGCGAAGGGAGCCACCGAATGGTGTTTGCCAACGGTGATGTGATCGAGCCACTGGTCGCAGCACCAGAACTCGCGCGTAAAAAATCCGGCACACGTGTTCGCGTCTGGCCCGATAACGCCTTTTTTGACTCCCCCGTGATTCCTTTGGCTGAACTCACGCATTTGTTGCGCAGTAAAGCAGTACTGATGGCGGGTGTGAAGGTCTCGCTCAACAATGAAAAAACAGGTGATCACCGCAGCTGGCAATACCAGGAAGGTCTGGCCGGCTATCTGTCCGAAGCGCTGCAAGGCGTTGAGTTGCGTGTGCCGTTGTTTGAGGGTGAGCAGTTCGCAAACAAGGATCACGAGAATTTCGCCGAGGGCGAGGGAGCGCAGTGGGTGGTTGCCTGGGCCGACGAGGGCGCTGTCGTGCGCGAATCCTATGTCAATCTGATTCCAACGCCGGCGGGCGGCACGCACGAATCCGGGTTGCGTGAAGGTTTGTTTGCCGCGGTAAAAGGTTTTGCCGAAATGCACAGTTTGCTGCCCAAGGGCGTCAAACTCCTGCCTGAAGATGTTTTTGCACGCACCAGTTTTGTACTCTCGGCCAAGGTTCTGGATCCGCAATTTCAAGGTCAAATCAAAGAGCGCCTCAATAGCCGTGATGCGGTACGTCTGGTCGGTGGCTTTGTCAAAACGTCGCTGGATCTCTGGCTCAATTCCAACGTCGAATATGGCAAAAAACTCGCCGAACTTGCGATTCGCCAGGCTCAGGCCCGCGCGCGCTCAGCGCAAAAAGTCGAAAAACGTAAAAGCTCAGGCGTGGCAGTCTTGCCAGGCAAGCTGACAGATTGTGAGTCAAGCGACGTTTCGCGCACCGAGGTGTTTCTGGTCGAGGGCGACTCGGCTGGCGGCTCAGCCAAAATGGGACGCGATAAAGAGTTCCAGGCAGTGTTGCCGTTACGCGGCAAAGTACTCAACGCCTGGGAAGTTGATCGTGATCGTCTGTTTGCAAATAATGAAATTCACGACATTGCCGTGGCGATCGGCGTCGATCCCCATAGCCCGAACGACACCCCAGACTTGTCCGGTTTGCGTTATGGGCGCATTTGCATACTGTCAGATGCTGACGTTGATGGCTCTCATATTCAGGTTCTTTTGCTGACCCTGTTTTACAAACATTTTCCCAAGCTGGTCGAGCTCGGTCATATCCATGTCGCTCGCCCACCTTTGTTTAGAGTGGATGTGCCCGCGCTGGGCAAACGACCCGCCCGCAAAATCTACTGCCTAGATGTAGGAGAGCTCGAAGCGATCCAGGACAAGTTGCGTAAAGAAGGCGTGCGTGAAGGCTCTTGGGATATCAGCCGTTTTAAAGGTCTGGGTGAAATGAGTCCGATCCAGTTATGGGAGACCACCATGAATCCGGATACACGACGCATGTTACCCGTGGGTTACGGCGAGCTTGATCCGACCTCAACCACCAATATGTTTGACATGCTAATGGGTAAAAGCGAATCGGCACAGCGCCGCACCTGGCTCGAAGAAAAAGGCAACCTCGCTGAGGTGGACATTTGATGACCATGCGTTCAACGCATACGCTCACCAAGCGTTCGCTAAAGTGCGAGCTTGCTTGATGCACTGAGTCGATTGATGCACTGAGTTGATTGATGCACTGAGTTGATTGATGCACTGAGCTGATTGATGCACTGAGTTTCCTTAAAAAATACTGATTTACAAAGTGAAAGCATATGTCTGATAGTTCTCAACCCGGCTTGTTTGATACTGGTGATGGCGATGCCTCGCTCACACTCGGCCTCTACGCAGAGCAAGCCTATCTGGATTACGCCGTTTCTGTGGTGCGCGGACGCGCCTTGCCTGACGTGGGCGATGGACAGAAACCAGTCCAGCGCAGAATCCTCTATGCCATGCAGGCCATGGGTCTGCAGTCTGGCGCCAAACCCGTCAAGTCCGCACGCGTGGTGGGCGATGTACTGGGTAAATACCATCCCCATGGTGACCAGGCCGCTTACGATGCCTTAGTACGTATGGCGCAAAAATTTACCTTGCGCTACCCCTTGATTGACGGCCAGGGTAATTTTGGTTCGCGAGATGGCGATAACGCTGCTGCGATGCGCTATACCGAGGCGCGTCTGACGCCATTTGCGCGGCTGTTGCTCGATGAGCTGGATGAAGGCACGGTCGATTTTATCCCTAACTATGACGGCAGCCATCAGGAACCACAGATGCTGCCAGCGCGCCTGCCTGTCATGCTCCTTAATGGCGCCTCCGGCATTGCAGTGGGTATGGCGACAGAGATTCCCTCGCATAATTTGCGCGAAGTCGCGCAAGCCGTGGTCGCACTGATTAAACAGCCGAATCTTTCCGATGAGGCGCTTCTCGAAATGGTGCCTGGCCCTGATTTTGCCGGTGGCGGTCAAATCATTACTGCTAAGTCTGATATTGCACAGATTTATCAGACCGGTCGCGGTTCGATCAAAGCACGTGCCCGTTGGCAGTTCGAAGAAATGGCACGTGGACAGTGGCAACTGGTTGTGCATGAGTTACCCCCGGGTGCTTCCTGCCAGAAAGTGCTCGAAGAAATCGAGGACCTGACCAATCCCAAAGTCAAAACGGGTAAAAAAACGCTCTCACCCGAGCAGCAGCAGACCAAAGCACAGATGCTTGCCTTGCTCGATGCTGTGCGTGATGAGTCGGGTAAGGATGCGGCGGTTCGCCTGGTGTTCGAACCTAAAACTTCCAAGATCGATCGAGACGAATTTGTTAATACCTTGCTTGCGCAAACCAGCATGGAAACCAATGTTGCGATCAATCTGGTTTGCATCGGCACCGATAGTCGTCCTCGCCAGAAAGGCCTGCGAGATGTTCTGCTCGAATGGATTGGTTTCAGAACCGCTACGGTGTTGCGACGCACTCGCCATCGTTTTGACAAAATTTCAGATCGCATTCATGTGCTCGAAGGCCGAATGCTGGTCTACCTTAACGTGGATGAAGTCATCCAGACTATCCGCGAATCGGATGAGCCACGCCCCGCGTTGATGGAGCGTTTTAAGCTGACTGAGCGTCAGGCCGATGACATACTGGATATGCGTCTGCGCCAGTTGGCCAAGCTCGAAGGTTTCAAAATTGAACAAGAGCTGGCCGAGAAAAAGACTGAGCAGGAAAAATTGCAAGAGCTGATCGATCAGCCTTCGAGCCTTAAACGTCTGGTTGTGCGCGAGATTGAGGCGGACGTCAAACTTTATGGCGATGATCGCCGCACCCTGATTGAAGTCGCCGAGCGTGCCGTCATGGAAGTCCGTGTTCTCGATGAGCCCGTCACGGTCATCGTGTCTGAAAAAGGCTGGTTGCGTGCGCGTCAGGGTCATGGTCATGACGCCTCACAATTTACCTTTAAAGCTGGTGACGATTGCTACGGTGTCTTTGAATGCCGTAGTACTGACACACTCATTGCCTTTGGTGACAATGGTCGCGTCTACTCTGTTGCAGTTTCAAGCTTGCCCTCGGCGCGAGGCGATGGTGCGCCCGTGACTTCCATGATAGATCTTGATCCCGGCTCCCGGATTGAGCATATGGTGGCCGCAGCTCCAGAAACACGCTGGTTGCTCACCACGCGCCAGGGCTTTGGTTTTGCGACACGTATTTCAGATATGACCAGCCGTCAGCGTGCCGGTAAGCAATTCGTAACACTCGAAGACAAAGACGCCTTGCTCAGACCCGTACCTGTTTTCGCGGATTCGCTTTATGTCGCCCTGTATTCCAGTCGCGCGAGATTGCTGGTGATCGCGCTCGAAGAGGTCAAGAACATGACAGGTGGTGGGCGCGGTACGATTTTAATGGGCCTGGATGCCCCTGATAGCCTGGCCCAAACTATTCCTTTATCACCTAAGGGTATGCGCGTGACAGGTATGTATCGCAATAAGCAAGTCGAGGATATTTTGTCGGGTACGGCTATTCATCCTTACCTGTCCAAGCGAGCTCGTAAAGGCAAGTTACTGGATGTTCGTTCCAAACAACCTGTTTTGTCACCTGTGCTTTGATAAAATCCGGCCCAACTTGTCAGTAAGCATTACTTTTTTTACTTATTCACTCTCTAAGGCTGTCTTTTATGTCTTTTCAGGTCACTGTTCTACCTAGTCAGCATCAGTTCCCCGCGGCCGCAGATCAGTCGGTGCTCGATGCCGCCTTGGCTGCTGGAATCGTGTTGCCTTATAGCTGCAAAAGTGGAGCCTGCTCGACCTGCAAAGCTAAAGTCGTTTCCGGCTCGGTAGAGGATGGAGCCTCGCCCGCTCAGATCCTGTCTGCCCAGGAACGTGAAGAGGGCTTTACCCTCTTGTGTCAGGCGCATGCGTGTTCGGATCTGGTGATTGAGTCCCGGGAGGTGAGGCTCGCGAGTGATATCCAGATTCGCAAGCTGCCTTCGCGCGTGACCTCGATGCAGCGCCTCGCTCCGGATGTCGAAGTCTTGCAGTTGCAATTGCCCGCCGCGGACACCTTTCGTTTTCATGCGGGACAGTACATAGAAGTGCTGCTGAAAGACGGTAAACGTCGCAGCTACTCGATGGCAAATCCTCCGCATAGCGCGGCTGCGATCGAATTGCACGTCAGACATTTACCAGGCGGTTTATTTACTGATCATGTATTTGGTACGGGTGCCACGCAAATGAAAGAGCGTGAAATCCTGCGCCTCGAGGGTCCCTTTGGTTCGTTCTTTTTACGTGAGGACAGCACGCTGCCCATCATCATGCTTGCCAGCGGTACAGGTTTTGCACCGATTAAATCTATCATCGAACATATCGCCCACCAGGAGATTCGTCGCCCTGTAACCCTTTACTGGGGTGGACGCCGACCTGTGGATTTGTACATGAACGATTTGGCTCAAAGCTGGGCGCAATCGATTCCTGACTTTAAATATATCCCAGTCATATCTGATGCCATAGCGCAGGATAACTGGACTGGACGCACTGGTTTTGTGCATCGTGCAGTAATGGAAGATTTTCCTGACATGAGTGGCTATCAGGTCTATGCTTGTGGTGCACCGATTGTTGTAAATTCCGCGCGTAATGACTTCCTGGGTACGTGTAGTCTTCCTGAAGACGCTTTCTTTGCTGATATTTTTTCCTCTGAGGCTGATAAAGCAGCTTCGAAAGCCTAGCCTGACAGTCGCATGAATTCGATGCTTGTTTGTTGTTTCTCCTGAGGTACAGCAGATATGAAAATTATCGTATTGGGTGGTGGCATCATCGGAGTTTCAACCGCCTGGTGGTTGTGTCAGGCGGGACATGAGGTGATCGTTCTTGATCGCTCAACCGGCCCAGCTCAAGAAACAAGTTTTGCCAATGGCGGACAGATTTCAGTCTCCTACGCAGAGCCTTGGGCGAATCCTCAGGCGCCTTTGAAACTACTCAAATGGATGTTCAGAGACGATGCGCCCTTATTGTTTCGACCACAGCCCGATTGGCGGCAGTGGGTATGGGGCGCTTTGTTTTTGCGCGAATGTCTGCCTGGTCGCCTGGCTCTCAATATTCGTGCCATGGTCACTATGGCTCAATACAGTCGCGATACGCTCAGGCAGATGCGCGAAGAGCTGGGGATCGAATATCACCTGCAAACCAGAGGCATACTGAATTTTTATCGCGATCAAGAGGAGTTCGAAGCCTCGCAACTCGCGGCTGATGTGATGCGTGATTATGGCGTGGACCGACGCGTAGTCTCTGCCGATGAAGTGATCGAAATCGAGCCAGCGCTGACCCCGCATCGGGCCAGTATTGTGGGTGGGGATTTCACAGTCGATGATGAGAGTGGTGACGCGTACCTCTTTACTGTTGAGTTAGCCAAGCGCGCGCGCCTGGCTGGCGTGCAGTTTCGTTTTTCGACAACTGCCACACGCTTAATTACCGAGGGTGGACGTGCGCAGTGCGTCGAAACCATCAACGAGCATGGACAGTACGAAAACCTCAAGGCTGATGCTTTTGTTGTGGCGCTGGGCAGTTTTACCCCCCAGATGCTCAACCCTTTAGGGGTGCATTGTCCGATTTATCCGACAAAAGGCTATTCCGCGTCCTTTCCAATCCTTCAGCCCGACGCTGCACCGACAGTCAGTTTGACCGATAGCAGCCATAAAGTCGTCTACACCCGCTTGGGTAATACACTTAGAATGGCTGGTACTGCCGAGCTTTCAGGCTACTCCAGAGATCTGAGTCCGGCCCGCTGCCAAGCTATGCTCGCTCAGGCCCGTGAGTTGTTCCCGGAGGCACTTGATTACAATCATGTGCAATACTGGTCGGGTTTGCGCCCTTCAACACCCTCGAATGTACCGATGATCGGTGCCACGCGGGTGGCTAATGTGTTCGTGAATAGCGGTCATGGCACTCTAGGTTGGACTATGGGTGTCGGCTCAGGCAAAGCACTTGCGGATTTGATCAGCGCAGTGCGTCCGGAGCCAGAGTTTCCGTTTTTAGGCCTTTCAGTCAATACCTGATATCTTTTAAAAAGGACTACCAGCTTGTTTCCTATCAAACGTATTTCCAAATTTATGGGCGCGGCCATGTTTGCCGCTTGTGCAGCGCAAGCAGCTCCGGTTGAAGTTGAAGTCTGGTTGACTCTGAGCCCCTATAACCAGAACGAATTTGAAAAGCTAGCCAAGCAGTTCAATAATGAGCAAAACGAAACGAAAGTAGTCGTTAAAAACTTTCCTAATCGTGCAGCCCTGCGTGCAGCCGGGCAAAAGGCCATTGCTGAGAATCGCAGACCCAATCTTATTCAGATCGAGGACGATCGCTCACCTGAGCTGACCGCTTTGCACAAGGAGATCGTGCCGCTGTACGAACTGCTCAAACAGCATCCTATAGCCGATTTGAACTGGTTCCTGCCACAAACAACGGGTTTTATGCGCAACAGCAAACAGCAATTGCTTGCCTTCCCGTTCATGGCTGAAATCCCTCTGATGTTCTACAACATCGATGGTTACAAAAAATCAGGTCTGGACGCAAACAAACCACCCGCAACCTGGATCGAGCTGCAAGGCAACCTGATCGAGTTGCGCGACAAAGCTGACTACACTTGCCCTTATGGCACGAGCCAGCAGGTCAGTATCCATCTGGAAAACCTGGCTCCTATTAACGACGTGTTGTTTGTCACACCTAACAATGGCCTGGAGGTAACCAAGCAGCAACCTGAACTGAATTTTGACTCAGTGTTTATGCGCCACCTCTCGATCATGGTGAGTTGGAAGCGTTCGGATTTGTTTACCCAGCACACTAACGGTGACGAAGCCGATGAAATGTTTGCTAAAAACAAATGTGCCGTGGTCACCACTGGCTCCGGCGCCTTGGGTCAGTTTCTCGATACCCGTGGTTTGAAATTCGGCGTTGCACCGTTGCCTTATTACCAGCAGGTGACCGAAAAACCTGGTGCACCTTTTGTGGGTGGTTCGGCTTTATGGGCAACCTCTGGCCACACAAAGGAAGAAAACAAATCGACGATGTCTTTCCTCGCTTATTTGTCTAAACCAGTCGTTGCGGCCGCCTGGCATCAGAAAACCGGCTTTCTGCCCTTGACTGATGCGGCCTATCGCACCGCCGATGTGGCTTTTTATGACAAGGTACCTGGTGCACGCAATGTGATTGCCAGCATGAAAAACGCCAACAGTAAAAATAGCCGCAGTTTCCGCATCAAAAACTATGAGCGTGTTGAGGCCATCATGAGCCGCGAATTCGATGCGGCTATCAGTGGAACTACTCCACCTGTGCAAGCACTGAATATTGCGATCAGCGAATCCAAACCGCTGATGCAAGATCCAAGCGTGCCTGCCAAACAGCCGGCAACAAGCACAAAGAAAAAATAATCTTTTTCATTCAGTCAGTCTAAACGGAGCCTCAGTGCTCCGTTTTTTTTGCACCTTCGCTGCAGATACATACGCTCGATTGATCCATTCGTGCGCGACCTAATTGTTTGCCCCAGTCCAGTCAGTCAAGCTACGCGCTGTTTGAATAACGGCTGATCGCAGATGAAATCTACTTACGCACGCTGCCTGCTAAGCATCGTATTGCTGATTCACGGCTGCTCGATGCAGACCGGGCGTACGACATCAGGTGTACCTCAGAGTCCTTCGCTTGTGCCGGATGGGCGTTTGGATTTCGGCTGGAAATTATCGGGCGATCGCGCGGTCGCACCCTTACAGGTTTTCTCTGACAACAGTCATACCTGGTTGCACTGGCATCCTAATCAGACGGTACCGGCTATTTTCGCAAGCGACGCGGGTCAAGAACAGGTGTTGAGCTATAAACGTCAGGATCCCTATACCGTGATTGAGGGGCAGTGGTCCAAATTAAGTTTTCGCGCAGGACGCCAGCAAGCACAGGCCCGTCGGTTGCACGCACAAAACGAGGCGCTGTCGCCTGCGCCTGTCCAGGCACCCGCTACGCGAGCATCTCTCACCTCAGCTCTCGCAACGAGTGTTGCAGCGCCCACCAAAACTTTCACTGTGACTGCAGAAGATCAATATTTACGCCAGGCGCTCGTACGCTGGGCAGGCATCAGCGGGTGGCACTTTAAACCAGAGCACTGGGGGGTTGAGGTAGATATACCGCTCTCAGCAGGTGCGAGCTTTACAGATGATTTTGTGACCTCTGTACAAGCCTTATTGCTCTCAACCGAGCTGTCGGATCGTCCGCTGCAACCGTGTTTCTATAGCAATCAGGTTTTACGCATCGTGCCTTACGCAGAGACCTGCGATCGCACCACCATTCCAGGTGCACCAGTATGAGTCGCATTGCTCTGTGGTGTCAGGTATTACTGGTCATTTATACGTTAACTGGTTGCTCCTTCATTGAGAAAATCACTCAACAGGCAGCCAGCGTCAAACAAGCCCAAGAGAACGCGCGTGCAGAGCAGGATAGCTTTCGGCTTTCCACCTCTAGTCGCGAGGCGAGAGCCGGTGCCCAGCGTGTTAATCGTCCCTGGTTGGCTGGTAAAGCTGTCCCGCTTTCTCGCGAGGTCAGTTTGCCTGCAGCATTAAGGAAAAATGTTGATACGACCATCATGTACCGGGGCGGCAAAGCCGACCTCGTAACGCTGGCTGAGAGGATTACGCAAGCCACAGGAATTCCGGTGCGCATCAAACCAGAGGCACTGCTGCCTGCAGAAAGTTTCATGCCGCGCTTGGCCTTGACCTCTCAAACCCCTGTTGTGGCAATGCCCTATCAGACTGATCTTGGTCGTGGTTCGCAACCTTTACCCAAAGTGCTGGACACAATCGCTCGTCGACTCGCCCTACAGTGGCGCTACCACCAGGAAGCGATTGAGTTGTTTCGAACTCAAACGCGTGTATTTGATGTGCGAGTGCTATCACTGGCAGCGCAGGCAGACGCGCAACTGGGACGCTCCCCGGGGAGCAAAGAAGGCGGTTTTGATAATACGTCACGCACGACCTTGCGCGCAGCAGAGCAGCACCCGCTTGACGCCGTCAGAGTTCGCATTGAACCCTTCATGACACGCGCCGGGGTGATCGTGGCCCAGCCTGGCGCATCCACCACAATCGTCGTCACCGATACCCCCGAAGCACTCGACGCGATAGCTGGCTTTATTGAAAAAGAAAATCGGGCGATGACACGTCGCGTCAGATTGATCTTCGAAGAAATCACGATCGCAACAAACCAGAATCTTGAGTTTGGACTCGATTGGGATACCGTTCTGGGTCAGGCCAATCTTGCCGCCAGTCTGGCCACGCCAGCCCTGGGCGTCGGTGTGGATGCTGCCCGTGCTTCCCTGAACATGGGGTCGCGCGAAAACCGCTCGAGCCAGTTATTACTCAATGCGCTCTCAAAATACGGCACGGTCTTGCGTCATAGCCGTATTCCTGTCCTGACGCTTAATCGCAGACCTGTTACACACGCTGTGAGAACAACTTTTTCCTATATCGACCAGATTAAAACTCAGGCGAGTATGACAGGACCTCTCTTGCCCGGACAGGGGGCAATGTCTTCTTCAGTCAGCCAGAAAGAAGAAACGGTCGGTAGTTTTTTGACACTCATGCCTGACGCACAAGAGGACGGCCAAATACTGCTATCTATCGCCTATGACAATACTGTCGCCCAACCTCTTAAAACGATTGCCTTCGGTGAGCAAGGCCAACGCGTACAGATTCAACAAGTCACGATAGATGGGCATGGGACGGTACAGCAGGTCGCACTCAAAGCTGGCCAGGCAATGTTGATTTCCGGTTTAGACCGAAAGCACGAAGAGACTTCGCGTACCCGGCTAGCGCCTGAGGTGCCTCTAATCGCCGGGGGGGCTGATCGCTTAGGCACATCGCACACTGCCACCCTGATCATTGTGACCGCGCAGATCGAAGACGGATTCTGAAGTGATGCACTTCATTCAAGAACACGTGTCAGGTGCGCAGATTATTTTTGGTCTCGACTGGTCTCCAATCATCGGCGGCCAGGCAGAACGCCTGGCTGAGCAGCGTGCGCGAGCGATGGGCGCAACGCACTATGTTCTTGCAGGGAGTTCTCATGGCTGCGCAGCGGGTATTGTGCGCCTTCAGGAGGCTGGCAAAAAAACTGGTGCGTCGCTGCATTCTGCGGCGGCAATGTTTTCCAAAAGTTTTCCCCACGGTGCACAAGCTTGCCTGATGACAATGAAAGAGGGCGCCTGCTGGATGTTGGTGTGTCATGCGGGTGCAGTGCTGTCGCATACCGATCGCTGGTTCGCTGACATCTCACAAGCGCTTGAGGCCATCGAACCTATCCGGCAAAGATTCCCCTCCCTGCAGGTACAGCGCGAATCCCTGTCCGACAACCTGGACTGGCCTGTATGGCTCAGTGCAAACTTGACTGGCGACTCCGTCTTGAAGTGCATACGGTATTCCCGTTTTAAAGCACAGAGATGGCTATACCCGATAATTTTTATCTTGTTGCCGCTAGCTGCAACGACCTACCACATGTTGAATGAAAAGGACCTGGTCACGGAGGCGGGCTCTGTGAGTATTGAGAACCTCTGGCGACAGGCGCTTCGTGAGCAATCGAAGCATACGGTCTGGCACGCCTACTCACAGTTGAAATCCGTGATGGATAGCTGGATGAAAATCCCCGTGCGACCTCTGGGATGGCGACTGACAAAAGTTCAGTGTGAATCAATCGGACTTGGCTGGAATTGTTCCGCGCGCTTTGTCAGGCAGCATCGTTTATCCCTGAATTCGCATCTCGAACAGCTTAAACCTCTGGGCTGGAGGATCGACTTTAGTCCCCTGGAGGACGCTGCCTTTGTTTGGCAAGTCGATGCTGGCGTGAGGACACTCGATCTGGAACATCCCTGGAGGTCGATGGATTGGATGAGTTATTTGCAACGGCTTAGCGTTGCGTACGAGCACATTCAGGTTGGTCAGATTACCGCATTTCCAGTGAAAGCCCCTTTGGACAATCGAGGTCAAGCACTCACAAAACTTGCCATTTTTCCGGCCTGGACACAGCGAACACTTGTTTTTAAGGGGCCGTTGCGCTCGTTCTCAGGCCTTGAGGATTTTGCCATGCCTGTGCGCTGGCGCAGGCTGGTACTCAATATTGATCGTCAGGCCATGCATTCGATCAATCGCAGCGCCCTTACGTTTGAACTCATAGGAGATATGTTTGAATCCACCGCCCAATAATCCGCGGCAATATGCGCCGTTACGCAGACTGGTTTTGCTAGTGAGCTTATGGCATCCGTTATTGCTCAGTGCTGAGACGCAAAAGTCTGAATTACCTTTGACAAGCTCCGCAACGGTTGAGGAATTGTTACGACTGGACTCGCGCGCAGCACTGGAGGTCGCGCGCAAGCAGGTTTTTGGCGCTGTGCCTGGCGCTCCAGGTTTAGCGGACTCAGCAAGCGAGTTGCCAGAGTTGGTTGCGATTTACGGCACAGGACGAAATCTCTCTGCTGAGTTGCTGATCGCAGGGCGAACCGTCATCTATCACGGAGCTTCCAGACAATCCGTTTCTGGCGTGACGCATGGTTACGCGCTTGAACGGATTGCGCCACCTTGCGTGTATTTAAAGAAAGACCAGTCGCAGGAAATAGCGTGTCTGGAAATGCGTACGCCATGAAGCTGACTTTTAATGAGCGTTCACCGGTGTTGCGTCCCTGGACAGTTCGCGCGCATCGCGTGATTCAGTCACCAGAGGATTTACTGTCGATCCGTCCTGCTTTTCGGCGTTCGCTGAGCGTTGAGCTTGACGTAGTCGCGTTGAGTGCAAGGATACGCCCGGTCTTGTTTGCGGACGGAAGTGCCGGGATTTTCGTGTTATCGGACTATTGCCACGATGACCAAACACTAGCGTTGCTTGAGTTGTTGCAAACGCGGGGTTTCCGACTCAATGAGCCGAGTCTGTTTGTGTTGTCTCCAACTTTGATGATTGCAGCGGATCGTATGGCTGCGACATCTGCCTTTTCGGGTTCAGGAGTATTGCGTAACTCCTCGTCTGAGCAAACCGCTTTGTCTGCAGCTTTTAATGAGTTGGTCGGCTGGGGACTAGCTAATCATGCGAGTGATATTCATTTCAATGTGCAGCGTGCCCGTCTGGATTCCTCTGTGTATTTCACCATTGCTGGTCGTTATGTGTGTCCTGAGCGCTTCAAGAAAATCCCTACTGCAACACTGCTGGAAATGCTTGCCGTGGCCTGGATGGGCGTTCAGGGTGGCAATGGCGCGGTGTTCGATCCCATGATCGAGCAGCAGGGGCGTTTGAGTCTGAGCCTCAATGAACGAGTCGTGATGTTGCGCTGGGCCTCGCTTGCGACAGATGCTGGACCGTCTGTATGTCTGAGGGTCTTGGTCTCGGAGCAAGATACTCTGACGCCGGATTTATTCGCCTTGGGCTATTTGCCCTCGCAAGTGCAGGCGTTGCAGCGAGCACGCGCAACGGAGGGTGGTGCGGTGATTCTTGCCGGAGTCGTAGGCTCTGGCAAGTCGACCACCATCGCCACGCTGATGCGTGAGATCTCTGCGGATCGCAAGGTGATCACACTTGAGGATCCG
Organism: Burkholderiaceae bacterium; assembly: GCA_036725985.1. Classification (GTDB taxonomy): domain Bacteria; phylum Pseudomonadota; class Gammaproteobacteria; order Burkholderiales; family Burkholderiaceae_B; genus Zwartia. Next base: position 112,323 of record DAIMDD010000007.1, on the reverse strand, counting down.
GCGGAGTACTTGATCCCGAATGCATTACAAAACACTATCTGCCGCACGCTTGATGAAAACGACGATGCCTCATTTGATACCAAGCTTAAAACCATCAAACGCTCAGCAATGAACGATTTACTGATCGGTGAGATCCGGGATGCTGCGGGTGGACGCGCTTTTATGGATCTGGCTGGTTGCGGGGTCAATCTCTACACAACGGTTCACGCGGGTTCGGCTCTGCTGATAGCGGATCGTTTAGCCTCAAGTTTCATAGGTGTGGCCCGAGACTTGTTGTCTACCCCAGGGATATTAAAACTCCTTGTCTATCAACATTTGATTTCGCGTTTGTGTTTGCACTGCGCGATGGATGTGCCACAAGTCCTTGCTGCGAAGCACTGGGTTTGTGCCCACGGCATTTCGCGTGACCTGGAGTGGTTTAAACAATGGCTCGGCAGAATCGAAAATTTCCTTGGCATTAGCTCTGACGGTCTGCGGTTTCGTCGTCAGACTGGTTGTGAGCACTGTCAGTCTGGCTCGGTTTCTTCGCTCAATGGCACCCAGGGCCGTACCGTCGTGGCAGAGATGATCGAACCTGTGGTTGAGTCTTTTTTTCTGGATGGCTTAAAGCGGGGTGACGGCTTGGGACTCTATGAATGGTTTCAAACTCGTGCGCGTAGCAACTTCTCCGATCCGGATATGCAGGGCAAAACCGCAATGCAATGTGCCTTGTACAAAATGTCGCAAGGTCAGATTGACCCACGGCAAATCGAAATTAAATTTGGATCTTTTGAACTCATTACACAAGGTAACCAGCCACGTGGTTAACCTGGATGCTTGGATCAGATTAAAACTATTTATATCCAGTAGCTGGATATATTTAAATTTGCACTGCGCAGCCTGGCGTTTCAAAGCACATCGAGCCGATTATTACGACTATCTATCGGATTTGATCAGTGCGACCTCTGGGACTAAAACACTCCTTAATATTTTTCAGGATGATGCAAAGCGATACGCAAGCTCAAACATCCGCGGCAAACTGAGTACGAATTGGGTGCAACGTTTTCCGCGCGTCGGGGGAGATTTATTCGCCACATGGTATGGCTCTCTTCCCCTCGAAGATTTGGTTGCGATTCGGGCTGCGCAGTATGCAGGTGCCGGGGCACTTATTCAAACACTGCGCCAACTATCGAGCGTGGTGAGAGTCACTGATACCGCACGCCAGGTGTTCCTGCAGACGACCTTGACCGGCGTGGCCAGTTTACTAGTCGCTGTGGCCTCGATTCTCTTGATTCCTTTTTTTACGGCGCAAAGGCTTGCCCAGGCATTTGCTGCGCTGCCAGCGCAATATTACGGTCCGGTCACGCAATCGCTTTTTAGTGCTAGCGACTGGTTGCGCCTGTATTGGTGGTTGCTCGCGTTGCTTGTCCTGGCAATCTTGCTGAGTGCTTTATGGTCACTCCCTAATCTGACCGGACCACTGCGCAGATGGCTGGATCAATGGGGTATCTGGCGACTTTACAGGGTGGTTCAGGCGATTAGATTTTTATCACTGCTGGCAGTTTTGCTTGAGCCTCGTGGAAATATCAGCGCACGCCTAAAAGAAGCACTCATTACACAATGCACCGGTGCGACGCCCTGGATGTCCATGCATATGCAGGTGATGCTGGCGCGGATTGAGGCGGGTTTCGAGGCCATCGACGCGCTTGATACTGGACTGGTCGATGACCAGACCTGGTGGTATTTCACCGACATGGTCAGCACTTTAGGGCTGGATACCGGTTTGCAGCGGACCTGTCAGCGACTTTCGGCCCATACGCTGGGCAAGCTTTCAAGGCAGGCACTGTTCATTCGCTGGACACTTTTGTTGTGCTCACTTTTTATCGTTCTTGGAATCGCCTTCTGGCATGTGCGCGTGTTTGAAGAGCTACGTCAGGCCTTAAGTCTTTTTTACGCAAATTAATTCGGAGAGGTGTCGTGAAACGCTATTTTCATTTTCGTCAGCAGTTTTTTTCTCATCCAGCACCGCTTGTTGCCAGTCGGGGACTCAGCTTGCAGTCAGGATTTTCATTGATTGAAATTTCAATCGTGACAACGATCATGATGCTGATCGCAATTGTCGGCATCCCAGCTATTCAAGCTTATGTCATTGAAAGCAAAGTGCCAAGAGTGGCCGAAGAGTTGCAACGCTTCGTTGCGCGCCTGAAATCCAGCACGCATGGTTTTGGTGCGACTCCTTATACTGGCGTTGATAACGGGACACTCGTTAATGCGCTGCGATCCTCCAGTGTTGTCTCCGTGACAGGATCAGGACAGGCAGCAACTGTGGCGCACGGACTGGGTGGTAGCGGTAGTAACGGTCGTGGTGTTATCACGATTGCCCCGCAGTCGGTATCGGGCGCTGCAAGTGGTGCTGCTTTTTCCTTGACGCTTAACGATGTGAACCAGGCGGCGTGTCCCGGACTTGCGTCTATTTTGCAGCGCATCGCTGAAACCGTGACGATCGCGGGTCAGTCCGGTCCTGTCGTGGTTAAAAATAGCTCTCTCGAACCTGTGATGGCCTATAACGCCATTCTGGCTGATGCGCAGTGTGCCTCAGGGGATCGTAATACTTTCGTTTTTACGATTCGTTGAGTACAGGCATATGATCAGGCGCGTCCAACAAGGTTTTGCCTTATTTGAGCTGGTGCTGGCTATCGCGCTCGCAAGTCTTGTTGCCACCTGGGCGGCGTCTAGCTGGCTGAGACATCTCGAGGATGCGTTGGCGCAAGCCACAGGTGTCTGGATGGCAACTGTGCAAAGCTCTCTCAATCAGATGTTGCGACGTCAGTCTGATGTCATGACAGCTCTCACTGTCGACCAGACAGGCACCGCCCACTATGCGAATTTGCTTGCTCCTACGGTCGCGGAGTTAATCCATGCCGGACATTTACCCAGTGGTTTTGCCACGACACCTCCGATTCCTTATCAGGTCTCAATCAGCATTGGAGCACCGCAGGGAGATTGCGAAAATGCGGGCTGTCGCATCGAAGCCCTGATTGTCGCCCAGCCAACGGCTAATCAGTTTACTCAGGCTCGCGATGTGACGCGCATTGGTAAAATTCTCTCGGCAATGCAAGGAGTCGGTGCAAGCGTGCATCCCTTAACCCCCGAGCGGATTAGAGGTGCTGCGCTTGAGTTACAAAATCCTCCAGCAGGACAAAGTATTGCTTTACCTGTAGGTACGATTGTGGCTAAGAGCTTTTATGACACGAGTCACTTAGCGCATTTGGTCAGACGCGAAGATCGCCGGCAAACACGCCTGGAAGGGCGGCTGGACCTTGAAAAAGGCCTGAGCTCCGCGGCGGATATTCGTGCCACGGGCGCTATCAGCACAGACAGCAGGCTCACGGCAGGAGAGTTCCTTCAGTTAAAGGGCTTAGCCGCGAGTGAGCAGTCTTGTGATGCCGAGGGCTTGGTTGCCAGGAGCTCTTCCGGAGATTTATTGACCTGCCATGCAGGGCGTTGGCTCAGCGCTGGTAACAGGTTTGGGGGTGTTTACTCATGGCACAGCATGTTCGGCTGCAACGCGCTCAGGCATGGGCTGGAGATGTCCAATCCGCTGACAGGTAATTGTTCATGCCCGAAAGGCTTTAATTCGCTACAGATTTCCCGCTGGAAAGGTGAGATGTCCGAAAACGATGAATTCCGCACCTACATTTGTCTGAGGTGAACCAACCCCTATAATGCTTCATTAACCTATAGAAACTTTCTATTTGTTGTCATTTTCCTGTCATTCATTCATATCTAGCCACGCGATGAAAACCTCCGAGATCCGCCAAAAATTTCTGCAGTATTTTCAGTCCCAGGGCCATACCGCTGTATCGTCGTCCTCGCTTGTTCCGGGTAACGATCCGACGCTACTTTTTACTAACTCAGGTATGGTGCAGTTCAAGGACGTTTTTACGGGCAAGGATTCGCGTGCCTATACGCGTGCAACATCCTCCCAGCGTAGTGTGCGCGCGGGTGGTAAGCACAATGACCTTGAAAATGTTGGCTACACGGCACGTCACCATACCTTTTTTGAAATGCTGGGCAACTTCAGTTTTGGTGACTATTTCAAGCACGACGCGATCAGATTCGCCTGGACCTTGCTCACGGAGGTCTACAAACTGCCAAAAGAAAAGCTCTGGGTCACCGTCTATCAGGAGGATGATGAGGCTTACGGCATCTGGCAAAACGACGTAGGTGTCCCGACTGAGCGCATTATCCGCATTGGTGACAACAAGGGCGGTCGGTACGAGTCTGATAATTTCTGGCGTATGGGCGATACAGGCCCCTGTGGCCCGTGCACTGAGATTTTTTACGATCACGGCCCCGAAATCTGGGGTGGCCCACCAGGATCCCCCGAAGAGGACGGTGATCGTTACATTGAGATCTGGAATCTGGTGTTCATGCAGTTTGAGCGCGATGCTGCTGGCAATATGACCCCTTTGCCCAAACCCTGTGTCGACACAGGGATGGGGCTTGAGCGTATTGCAGCGGTGCTCCAGCATGTGCATTCAAATTATGAGATCGATCTTTTTGTTGCGCTGATCGCTGCGGCAGGGCGTGAGACGGGTTGCAAGGATCTCTCGCACAACTCGCTAAAAGTCATCGCAGATCACATCCGTGCTTGTAGTTTCCTGATTGTGGATGGCGTTATTCCGAGCAATGAAGGCCGAGGCTATGTATTGCGCCGCATTATTCGGCGCGCCTTGCGTCACGGCTATAAACTCGGTCAGACCAAGCCTTTCTTTTATCGTCTGGTTGGCGATCTGGTCAAAGAGATGGGATCTGCCTATCCTGAACTGGTCAAGACCGCAGCTCGGGTCGAGCAAGTCTTGCGCCAGGAAGAAGAGCGTTTTGTTGAGACGCTCGAGCATGGCATGAAAATTCTGGATGTGGCGTTGGCGGCCTTGCCCGCGGCAGGCAGCGATAAAACTGTCACGCTCGATGGCAACACTCTTTTTACCCTGTATGACACCTACGGTTTCCCTGTCGATCTGACTGCAGACATTTGCCGCGAACGAAATGTCGAAGTTGATCTGGCTGGGTTTGAGGTTGCGATGGCGCGTCAGCGTGACCAGGCTCGCGCCTCCGGCAAATTCAAAATGGTTGAGGGGCTGACATACTCAGGTGCGCAGACAGTCTTTGAAGGCTATGACCATCTGCAGGCACAGGCAAAAGTTGTTGCGCTCTATGTTGGGGGCGCCTCTGTTGATAAAGTGACCTCAGGGCAAGACGCGATTGTCGTGCTGGATGTCACGCCTTTTTACGCAGAGTCTGGCGGGCAGGTAGGCGATACCGGTAATTTGTCCGGTGCGACAGCTAGTTTTAAAGTACTCGATACTCAAAAAATTCAAGCTGGTGTTTTTGGACATCACGGTACTCTTGAGGCTGGTCAGCTTGCTGTCGGGGATGCGGTGAACGCACGCGTGGATACCGAGCAGCGAGCTCGTACGATCCGTAACCATTCGGCGACACATTTGATGCACAAGGCTTTGCGCGAAGTGCTGGGCGTGCACGTCCAGCAGCGTGGTTCGCTAGTCGATGCGGAGAAAACACGCTTTGACTTCGCGCACGATGCTCCGCTTTCCGCGGAAGAAATCACCCGCGTTGAGCAAATCGTCAATGCGCAGGTGCTTTCTAATCAGCCGGCGCAAGCGCAGGTTATGTCCTACGATGAGGCCGTCGCAGGTGGTGCGATGGCGCTTTTTGGCGAAAAATACGGCGATACAGTCCGTGTGCTCGATATCGGCTTCTCACGCGAATTATGTGGTGGTACACACGTCAGTCGTACGGGTGATATTGGGTTGTTCAAAATCACCTCCGAGGGCGGCGTTGCTGCAGGTGTGCGGCGTATTGAGGCTGTGACCGGCTCAAACGCTCTGGCCTGGGTTCAAAATCTCAATGCTACGGCTCAGCGTGCTGCCAGCGCCTTGAAAACCCAGACAGCCGAATTGCCTGAGCGTATCGCTCTCATGCAGGATCAGATGAAGGCTCTTGAAAAAGAACTGGAGCAAGCACGCGCAAAACTCGCCTCCAGTGCAGGCAATGCCCTCACAGACCAAGCGGTCACGACCTCCTCGGGTTTTAAGTTGTTGGTGACTGAGGTGCAGGGCGTTGATCCCAAAGAACTGCGTTCAATGGTGGATCAACTCAAAGACCAGCTTAAATCGGCAGTTGTGCTGCTTGCTGCTCGCTCTGTCGATGGCAAAATCAGCTTAGTCGGCGGTGTAACGACTGACGTGGCGACTAAAGTCAAAGCTGGAGATCTGGTGGGCTTTGTTGCTGGTCAGATTGGCGGCAAGGGTGGTGGTCGCCCGGATATGGCGATGGGCGGTGGTACGGACCTGGCTGCCTTGCCAAGTGCTTTGGCCAGCGTTGCTCAATGGGTAGCCGGGCGTGGCTGAGGTGAGGGTGCAGGACTCTTTGGCCTATCCTGAGCATCAGCATAATGTTGATGCCACAGGATTGGCCTGCCCCTTACCGATTTTGCGTGCAAAAAAAGCCCTGGCTGTGATGGCTTCGGGCGAAGTATTGCAGGTCATTACGACAGATCGCGGAGCGGTTCGAGATTTCCAGGCTTTTTGTCGGCAGACTGGCAATGAGTTGCTAGGCCAGTTCGATGAGACAGAGCGGGTGATTCATTATCTGAAACGGCGTTAGTAGCCTGTGGTTAAAAACCGTGAGGATCGTTAAAAGTGGTTTTTTAAACGGGCAGGGTGTTGTTTTAGCTACTGTTAATGATTTAATCGTACGTAGCAGTTTCGATCCCTACGTATTAGTGCTATACTCGTAGGCTTTACTGAATCTTTTAAAGGGATTACCTACTATGGTGGTGATTCGTCTGGCCCGTGGTGGCTCCAAAAAACGTCCTTTCTATAACCTCGTCGCAACCGATTCTCGTGATCGTCGTGATGGTCGCTTCATTGAGCGTGTTGGGTTTTACAACCCAGTCGGCAGTGAGCATGTAGAAAACCTCCGTATTGCTCTGGACCGTGTCAGTTACTGGACTAGCGTCGGTGCTCAGTTGTCTCCAGCGGTTGCTCGTCTGGTCAAAGACTACTCAGCAAAAGTTGCCGTTGCAGCTTAATTGATCCGCACCGGACCCTTTTTTCGTCATGGCTGGTAAAGGCGCTTTAACAGCGCCAGATGATCTGATCGAATTAGGTCGTATCGTCTCAGCCTATGGCATTCGTGGTTGGGTCAAAGTGCAACCGCATTCGGCACAGGCCGAGGTTCTTCGCGCTGCACCTGTCTGGTGGTTATGTTCACCTGCACCGCCTTCTCACCTCGTTTCAAAAACGAAAGGTGCTGTTGGCGGATCCACGACAGATGGCATCTCCTCTGCTCAGTCTGCTGGCACTGCCTCCAGAACTTCAGCCTCGGCAGCATGGAATCCCGTGTTGCATCCCCATACTGTTAAACAGGTTCGTCCTCAGGGCGCAACTATTGTTGCTGATCTCGACGGTATTGGCGATAGGGATGTTGCTGAAAGCATGCGCGGCTATACCGTTCATGTCTCGCGCAAAGATTTTCCTGTTGCGCACAGCGATGAATATTATTGGGTTGATTTGGTAGGCTGTATGGTTTACGGTCAGACTGAGGCCGCTCCAAACTCCATCTCAGCATCAAACTCCACCGCAGCATCAAACTCCACCGCAGCCACAAGCTCCAAGGCAAACGCTCTGATTGGTCAGGTCGACGAGGTCATAGACAATGGCGCCCATGCTTTACTGCGTGTTCTACGTTTAACTCAGACTGACTCTCAGTCCGAGCCTATTCCCATGCTTGACGAAAAGGGACGCGTGCAAGACGTTTTGGTTCCCTTTGTCGCAGCGCACGTACAACATGTCGATATTGCCGCTCGCCGGATTGATACCGACTGGCCGCTTGATTTTTAAGTCCTGATCATGCGTATCGACGCGATCACTTTATTTCCGGATATGTTTGGCGTAGTGCGTGATGCAGGCGTAACGGGCCGTGCCCACAAGCAGGGGATCTGGTCTCTGCATGCCTGGAATCCGCGTGATTTCACAACCGATACGCACCGTACCGTGGATGATCGCCCCTACGGTGGAGGCCCGGGTATGGTGATGCTCGCTGAACCATTGATACAGGCTGTCGGCGCGATTCGAGCCGATCGGGCAGGTCAGCATCAACCCGATGGGCCGGTTGTTTTGCTTTCTCCTACCGGTAAACCGTTTACGCAAGGCGTTGCGAATAGCCTGGCAGCCTCGGCTGCAGGTGCAACGTTTGTGTGTGGTCGTTACGAGGGGGTTGATCAGCGGTTTATAGATCAATACGTCGATGAGCAGTGGTCACTCGGTGATTTCGTGTTGTCTGGTGGTGAAATCGCAGCCATTGCCATGATCGATGCCACAGTCAGATTGATGCCCGGGACTTTAAATCACGGCGACTCCTCTTTGCAGGATTCTTTTCAGGACTCGCTGTCGGGTTTGCTGGATAGTCCACACTTTACACGCCCCGAAATCCTCGACGGTCTAGCCGTGCCCGAGGTTCTGTTGTCGGGAAATCATGCTCGCATTGCTCGCTGGCGACGTGAGCAGTCTCTGAAACTCACTCTTGAAAAACGCCCTGAACTGCTTCAGCAGGCTCGTTCAAGAGGAATGCTATCTGTAGCCGATGAGCGTTATTTAGCTGCGCTGGCGCATCAGTAAGTAGAAAGTAGAAAGTAGAGCGAAAAAAATTAAGGACGAATGACTGAATAGTCACTCGTCCCCAAAGAATAAACAGAATGCTCACTCGTCCCCAAAGAATAAAAACAGATAACCCAGTTGTTTTTATTCTTAATTCAACCTCACGCGTTGCGCTTTTACTTTTTCAAGTGTTTCGCTAAATTGTGCGGCCCGCAGTTTTTCCTGCTCGACAACCGCCGCGGGGGCTCGGGCAACAAAAGACTCGTTAGATAACTTGGCCGTGGTTTTGTTGATCTCGCCTTCGAGTCGGGCAATTTCTTTGTCGAGTCGGGATTTTTCAGCCGCGACATCGATTTCGACTTTTAGCATCAGGCGAGTTTCGCCCACGATTTGGACTGGCGAGCCATCATCAGTCAGTGTGTCGACGACTTCGACTGATGCGAGCTTGGCCAATGCGGCCAGATATGCCGCATGCTGCTGCAGCATTTCTTTAGGTCCCTGGGCAAAGAGCGGGGCACGCACAGCGGGTGAGAGATTCATCTCGCCACGCAAGGCACGTATCGCCTCGACCTGGCCTTTGAGCAGATCGACTTGAGCACACGCCTCAGGATTAATTGCTTCGAGGTTCGCGCGGGGGAAGGGCTGAACAGAAATGCTGGCTTCCTGAATTGCTGTGCGTTTACCCGCGACTAGGGATACTTTCTGCCAAAGCTCTTCAGTGATGAAGGGCATGATGGGGTGGAGCAAGCGCAGGCAGGCTTCGAGAACGCGTATGAGCGTGCGGCGTGTGGCGCGTTGTTGCTCGGGTGTGCCTTGCTGGATTTGCACTTTGGCCAGCTCAACATACCAGTCGCAATACTCATCCCAGACAAAGTGATAAAGCGCGTTGGCGATGTTATCAAAGCGGTAGTCAGCAAAACCTTTTGCCACATCGAGTTCAAGCTGTTGCAGTTTGCTGATAATCCACGCGTCGACAAAGCTTTGCGCAGAGGTCTGGACTTCGGCCAGATCGTGGCCTTCGGTATTCATTAAAACAAAACGTGTGGCGTTCCAGAGTTTGTTACAAAAGTTCCGGTAGCCCTCACAGCGTTTCAGATCGAAGTTGATATTGCGCCCCAGTGTTGCATAGGCTGACATGGTGAAGCGCAGCGCGTCGGCACCAAAGGCAGGGATACCCTCGGGGAATTGTTTGCGTGTCGATTTCTCAATCGCCCCGGCTTGCTTTGGATTCATCAGTCCGAAGGTGCGCTTGCTGACGAGGCTTTCCAGGTCAACACCATCGATCAGATCAACCGGGTCCAGCGTATTGCCCTTGGACTTGCTCATTTTCTGACCTTCCGCGTCGCGAATCAGGCCATGCACATAGACATGCTTGAAAGGTACCTGACCGGTCAGATGTGTGGTCATCATAACCATCCGCGCCACCCAGAAGAAAATGATGTCAAAACCGGTGACCAGCACGCTGGAAGGCAGGTAACGTTTGAGATCGTCCGTCTGCTGTGGCCAGCCCAGTGTGGTGAAGGGCACCAGCGCTGAGGAGAACCAGGTATCAAGCACATCGGGATCGCGGTTTAAAACACCCGTGACACCTGCTGCGCGCGCCTGGGCGAGGGCTTCTTCTTCGGAGTGTGCGACAAAGACCTGACCATCCTCGCTATACCAGGCGGGGATCTGATGGCCCCACCAGAGCTGACGCGAGATACACCAGTCCTGGATGTTTTCAAGCCACTGGTTGTATGTGGTCGTCCAGTTTTGCGGATAGAACTGGATGTCGCCTTTAGCCACAACCTCGAGGGCAACCTCAGTGATGCTTTTGCCGGGATGGAGGGTGTCGGCGGGAGCGGGTTTGCTCATTGCAACAAACCACTGATCCGTCAGCATGGGTTCGAGCACCACACCCGTACGATCACCGCGTGGCTGCATCATTTTGTGTGCGTCGATTTTGACCATAAAGCCTTTTTGTTCGAGCTCGGCTACCACGGCTTTGCGCGCCTCAAAACGCTCCATTCCACGGAATTGCTCGGGTCCCTGATCATTGATGTGGGCATCAAGCGTAAAGATCACGATCAATGGCAAGCCATGGCGCATCGCGCAGGCGTAGTCATTAAAGTCGTGGGCTCCCGTGATTTTCACGCAACCGGTACCGAAATCTTTATCCACAAAGTCATCAGCAATAATGGGGATCTGGCGATTGCAAAGTGGCAGGTCGACCATTTTGCCAATCAGATGGCTGTAGCGGGTATCCTCAGGGTGCACGCACAGTGCACCATCGGCCAGCATGGTCTCTGGCCGTGTGGTTGCGATGGTCATTCCGGTAATGACTTCGGATGTGTCATCTGGATGGGTAATGGTTTCGGGGCCGTTTACAAACGGATAGCGGATATGCCAGAGGTGACCGTCAGTTTCGACAGACTGGACTTCGAGATCAGACACCGCAGTCAGTAGTTTTGGATCCCAATTCACCAGGCGCTTGCCGCGATAAATCAGTCCTTGTTTGTGCAGGCGCACAAAGGTCTCCACGACACCGGCAGACATTTGTGCATCCATCGTGAAATATTCACGCGGCCAGTCGGCTGAAGCGCCCAGGCGTCGCACCTGACTGGTGATGGTGTTGCCAGAGAGTTCTTTCCATTGCCAGACTTTTTCCAGGAACTTTGGACGACCGAGGTCGTGACGGGAGATTTTCTGAGCATCCAGCTGGCGCTCAACCACGATCTGTGTGGCGATACCCGCATGATCCGTACCAGGGATAAAAACGGTGTCATCGCCCGACATGCGGTGGTAGCGGATGAGGCCATCCATGATGGTTTGATTAAAGGCATGACCCATATGCAGGGTGCCCGTCACATTCGGGGGCGGAAACTGGATCGCGTAGGTAGGCGTAGCCCCATTTTTACCCGCATCGCCAGGATGCTGGACGTGCTGGCCAGCAGTGAAAAGTCCACGGCGATCCCATTCTTTGTACCAGTGCGCCTCGAGCTCGGCTGGTTCAAAGCTTTTGGAAAGTTCACCATCGTTTGGGGTCATCGGCTGATTCATCTCTATTTCCGCGGGTTGTGCTGTCTGCGCCACCCCGTAAAGAGGGGGTGATCAAGGGGCAGTAAAAGCCCTCTATTTTAGGGTGTTGTGGACGAATGTGACGTGCTAGAATGACGGGCTGTGGTGAATCACACCAAAGTCCCTGTTTTTATTGAGAATTATTGGAGTTTTACATGTCAGTCGAACGTACCCTGTCGATCATCAAGCCCGACGCAGTTGCAAAAAATGTCATTGGTCAGATTGTTGCCCGTTTTGAAAACGCTGGTCTGAAAGTCATCGCTGCGCAATTGCGCCAGTTGTCACGTGCTGACGCGGAGCGTTTTTACGCTGTTCACAGTGCACGTCCTTTTTTCAAGGACCTGGTTGATTTCATGATTTCTGGTCCTGTGTTTGTTCAGGCCCTCGAAGGCGAAAACGCCATCATGAAGAATCGCGACCTGATGGGCGCAACCGATCCCAAGAAAGCTGAAAAAGGCACCATCCGCGCTGACTTCGCGGAAAGCATTGATGCCAACGCCGTGCACGGTTCAGATGCTCCTGAGACTGCAGCGGTTGAAATTGCATTTTTCTTTCCTGAAATCAGCATTCACAGCCGTTAATCCGGCTAACTGGCTCGTGAAGCATCCCGCCTCACTCGCTGCGTTTTTTAATGCACTGATATCCGCATGCACCCTGAACCGATCAATTTGCTTGGGCTTGAGGCCTCTGCACTGACCCAATTAGTTGGGCAGTGGGGGGGCAAGCCTTTTCGTGCCCGGCAATTGCAAAAATGGGTGCACCAGCGTGGTGTGAGCCAGTTTGATGAAATGACCGATCTGGCGCGCGAGTTTCGCGCCCAGCTTGCTGAGCACTGCGTCGTGCAGGCTTCGCCGGTATTGACACAGCAGCGCTCGACCGATGGCACCCGTAAATGGTTGTTCGATGTCGGCCAGGGCAATGCGATCGAGTCTGTTTTCATACCCGAGGACGACCGTGGCACGTTGTGCATTTCCAGTCAGGCTGGCTGCAACGTCGCCTGCCGTTTTTGCTCGACTGGTCATCAGGGTTTTAACCGCAACCTGACCACCGCCGAAATCATCGGCCAGCTCTGGTGGGCGCGTCGCGAATTGCTGCAGGACCAGGCTTCGGCACGCTTGACGTCTGAGTCAGCGGTGCCAGACGCAGCGAGCGCTGATCCCCGCGTCATCAGCAATGTCGTGATGATGGGCATGGGCGAGCCCTTGCTGAATTACGAGCCAGTCTTGGCGGCCGTCAAGCTCATGCTTGACGATAATGCCTACGGTTTGTCACGCCGGCGCGTGACGGTCTCAACTTCAGGGGTCGTGCCCATGATAGATCGTCTCTCTCAGGACTGTCCTGTGGCGCTGGCCGTGTCCCTGCATGCCCCGAATGATTCGTTACGCGATCAGCTTGTGCCCTTGAATAAGAAATACCCGCTCGAGGAATTACTCTCGGCGTGCGAGCGTTACCTGAAATTCGCCCCGCGCGATTTCATTACTTTCGAATATGTGATGCTCGATGGAGTCAACGACACTGATCAGCATGCGCGTGAACTGATTCAGATAGCACGGCGCCTGCATTGCAAATTCAATCTGATTCCCTTCAATCCTTTTCCTGGTTCCGGTTTGCAGCGTTCAAGTGCGCCGCGTATCCGGATTTTTTCCCAGCACCTGATCGATGCGGGGATCGTCACGACAGTGCGTAAAACGCGTGGTGATGATATTGATGCGGCTTGCGGCCAACTTGCTGGCGAGGTTCGTGACAGGACGCGTCTGAGCGAGAAAATGGCTGCGCAGAAATCGATTCCAATCAAGGAGCTCCGTGCATGAGCGAGATAGATTTACTCAGTCCTTTAAAAAGCGAATCACCCCCGGCACCGACTGAGCTGATTACTACAGCGGGCTCGTTGCGTGCACTGCGCGTTGCGCGCGGGTTATCGATCGACGATGTCGCAGCACGTTTGAAGTTTGCCGCCAAGCACATCGAGGCGCTTGAAGCAGAGCGCTTCGATAGTTTGCCCAGAGGACTGGCACTCAAGGCGCTTGTTAAAAATTATTCCCGCTTGCTTGGTGTTGACTCCAGGGCGATCGAAAACGTGTTGCAGCCATATATCGGTAAAGTAACAGGCGGTATTGCAGCGCATACCTCGACGCGAACGCTTGGTGCGCACGAGTCTGAGAGATCTGGCTCGATCAGCTCTTCCATGTGGATTGTGGTTATTCTCTGCGTCGTGCTTGCCGCGTTGGCTGTGGCGATCTGGCAAGGCATTTTCCCAGCAAACTGGGTCCCCGGCTGGTTGCTTGGGGCTTTTAAATGACCGGTGTCAGTGCCATGGGACCTCTTGCCAGACATCGTACCCGCGCTGTCAAAATCAGTTGGGGCGATCACGTCGTGACGGTCGGGGGACAGGCTCCTGTGCTGGTCCAGTCAATGACCAATACTGATACCGCTGATGCGATCGCGACTGCGATTCAGGTCAAAGAGTTGGCGCAAGCGGGTTCCGAAATCGTCCGTATCACTGTCAATACACCCGAGGCAGCCAAGGAAGTCTCCGCGATACGCGAACAGCTAGATCGCATGGGCGTAAATGTCCCGCTGGTTGGGGATTTTCACTATAACGGGCATAAATTACTCACCCAGTTTCCGGACTGCGCACAAGCACTTTCAAAATACCGTATCAACCCAGGCAATATGGGGGGCGGGAAAAAACGCGATGATAATTTCGCGCAGATGATTGAGGTGGCCTGCCTGTACAAAAAGCCCGTGCGCATTGGTGTCAACTGGGGCAGCCTCGATCACGAACTGCTTGCCCGGATGATGGACGAAAATAGCAAGTCCGTTAACCCGAGAGATGCTCAGGCCGTGATGCGCGATGCGCTGGTCGTCTCAGCGATCAGTAACGCCCAGCGTGCCGAAGAGCTCGGCTTGTCAGGTGATGCGATTATTTTGTCCTGCAAAGTCAGTCACGTTCAGGATCTGATCGCTGTGTACCGGGATTTGGCTTCACGTTGTGACTATCCCTTGCATCTGGGTCTGACTGAAGCCGGCATGGGCAGCAAAGGCATCGTAGCCTCGACTGCTGCGCTAAGCGTCTTGCTTCAAGAGGGGATCGGCGACACCATTCGCATTTCGCTCACGCCCGAGCCTGGCGGAGACCGCACGCGAGAGGTCATCGTCGGACAAGAAATTTTGCAAACCATGGGGCTGCGCGCTTTTACTCCTATGGTTGTGGCTTGCCCGGGCTGTGGTCGCACCAGCAGTACGGTTTTTCAGGATTTGGCTGATCAGATTCAGACCTATCTGCGCCAGCAGATGCCGGTCTGGAAAAATCTCTATCCAGGTGTCGAGTCCATGAATGTTGCTGTGATGGGCTGTGTGGTCAATGGCCCTGGGGAGAGCCGCCATGCGGATCTGGGGATCAGCTTGCCTGGTACCGGTGAGGTGCCTGCTGCGCCAGTTTTCGTGGATGGTGAGCGAACTGTCACTCTCAAGGGAGACAACATCGCTCAGGAATTTCAGGCCATAGTCGAACAATACGTCGCGCGTCGTTATGGCGCAGCGCTAAGCGTTTAAGTTGCCTCAGTTTTTAATTTTTTACACATGACACAAACCTTTTCCAAAGTCACCGCGATTCGCGGCATGAATGATGCGCTACCAGGTGCGAGTGCACGCTGGGAGGAGCTTGAGGCTATCGTGCGCGACTGGTTGCATGCCTATGGCTATCGCAACATGCGCACACCTATTCTTGAGCATACGCGCTTGTTCACACGCGGTATCGGGGAGGTGACTGATATCGTAGAAAAAGAAATGTATTCTTTTACCGACTCGCTCAACGGTGAGTCCCTAACCATGCGACCCGAGTTTACGGCGGGCATGGTGCGTGCTGCGATCGAGCACAATCTGCTCTACGACAGATCCCAGCGTGTGTATGCGCTGGGTCCGGTGTTTCGCCACGAACGTCCGCAGCGAGGCCGTTACCGCCAGTTTCATCAGATAGATGTCGAGGCCCTTGGTATGGCCGGGCCTGATATTGATGCTGAAATGATCGTGATGGCTGCCCGCTTGTGGAAATTGCTTGGTATCACGGATGTTCGTCTGGAAATTAACTCACTCGGCCAGTCTGAGGAGCGTGCTGCGCATCGCGCTGCATTGATTACTCACCTGGAGCAGTACAAGCACGTACTCGATGAAGACGGCTTGCGCCGGATGTACACCAATCCATTACGTGTACTGGACACTAAAAATCCGGCGATGCAGGATATGGCCAACTCAGCACCCCGTTTGTTTGATTTTCTCGGGCCTGAGTCACGTGCGCACTTCGACGCGGTTTGCGCAAGGCTGGATGACGCAGGTATCAAGTATCAACTCAACACACGGATGGTTCGTGGACTCGATTATTACAACCTGACGGTTTTTGAGTGGATCACTGACAGTCTGGGTGCTCAGGCTACGATTTGCGGAGGCGGTCGCTACGATGGCCTGATTGAGTTGCTGGGTGGCAAGCCAGCTCCTGCAGTCGGTTTTGCAATCGGTATGGAGCGTTTGATTGATTTGTGGGGTCAGATGCAGCCAGAGATTCAAGCACCGGCCGAGTGTGACGTCTATATTGTTCAGCAAGGCGATGAGGCTCAGCGCCGTGCGGCTGTTTTGGCTGAGGCTTTGCGTGATGAGGGTATCGCGGTTATTGTTCATGCAGGCTCAGGAAGTTTTAAATCGCAATTCAAGCGTGCTGATGCGAGTGCAGCGTCGATTGCGGTTATCCTTGCAGGCGATGAGCTCGAAAAGGGCGTGGCTTCGGTCAAAATGATGCGTCAGACGGCTGGGCCAGAGGACGCAATGCAACAACAAGTGCCCCTGAACGATTTGGTGGCTTTTTTGAAAGATAGGGTTTGAACAGCATGGCATACGATCTCGAAGAGCAGGAACAAATTGCCCAGTTGCGTGCCTGGTGGGGTAAATACGGCACACTTGTCACAACGGGTTTGTTGATTGCTTTAATCATCCTCGGAGGATGGCGTGGCTGGCAGTGGTATCAAAATCACCAGTCCGGTCAGGCCCGTGGTTATTTCGAAGCGCTCGAAGAAGCCACCCGCCAGACAGGTGATGAGTCGGTCGCACGCATCAACGCTGCCATGAAAACGTTGCGTGACGATTATGCTGCAACGGATTACGCTGCCCGAGCCGCTTTGGTGGCCTCGGCTGCCTTGCAGACGCGTGATCAGTTGCCTGCTGCACGGGCTGCGCTCGAGTGGTTGGCCCAAAGCAAAAATCAGGCACTCGTGCCTGTTGCAAAATTACGCTTGGCTGGCCTGCTAGTGGATCAAAAAGACTACGAGGCGGCACTTGCCCAGCTCGGCGATGCGCCACCAGCTTTTGCAGGGCTTTTTGATGACCGTCGTGGTGATATTTATGCCGCCCAGGGTAAATCAGCCCAGGCACGCGATGCCTGGAAAAAAGCGCTTGAGGCAATGGGTCCCACGAGCCCGCTGGCACCTGTGGTCAAACTCAAAATCGATGCTCTCGGAGCCTGATTATGCAATCCAAAAGCTTCACGCGTATCGCCCGTCTTTCTGTTGCGCTGCTCACTGGCTTTGTGCTTGCGGGCTGTAGCGTTTTTAGCGGAGATGATGGTCGTAATGATCCAACACCATTAAAAGAATACAAGGCCGGCTTGTCTGCCCAGGTTGGCTGGAAAGCGACGATTGGTGGCCAAACTGGTGTGGGTTTTGCTCCGGCCGTTGTGCGTGACGTAGTCTATGCCGCCACGGCTGACGGTTCCGTCGCGCGCCTGGATTTGAGTTCGGGAGCCGTGGGCTGGAAAATAAAACTCGATCAAAAACTATCGGCTGGTGTCGGTAGTGATGGCACGACAACTGCAGTGGTCGCGACTGATGGCACTGTGATCGCTCTTAACGAAAGCGGCCAGGTTAAATGGCGCACCAAAGCCAGCAGCGAAGTGGTTGTGCCTCCAGTCGTTGGTTTTGGTGTGGTCGCTGTACGCAGTGGAGATTACCGGATTCAGGGCTTCAATGCTGAGACCGGTGAGCGAATCTGGAGTGTCCAGCGTCCTGGCCCTTCGCTGTCGCTGCGTGCTCCAGCTCGTATGGCACTGATCGAAGGCATGGTTCTGAGTGGTATCCCCGGTGGCAAACTGATGGCCGTGAATGCGCTGACAGGTGATGTGCAGTGGGAGGGCGTAGTGGCCGTGCCTAAAGGCTCGACAGATCTGGAGCGCGTCAATGACGTGGTTGGAGCCCCCGCCATTATCGGACCGTTGCTTTGTGCTGTGGCCCACCAGGGACGCATTATCTGTTTTGATATTGCCGCTGGTGGTCGTCCAGTCTGGAGCAAGCCTTTCTCCAGCAATGTCGGGATGACAGTTGATAATCGTCACGCTTATGCACCGAACACGCAGGATGTTGTTTCTGCTTTTAATCTGCAGGATGGCTCTGTCGCCTGGAAGCAGGACGCTTTGCGTTATCGCAGGCTGACAAGCCCTGCAGCAATCGGTTCAGCCGTTGCAGTGGGCGATTTTGAGGGATTTGTGCATTTTATGGCTCCCGATGATGGCCGCATGCTGGCTAGACTTTCCGTGGGTGGAGGCGCTATTCGTGCACCTTTGCTCGCAACAACCCAGGGTGTTCTTGTCCAGACGGGCGATGGCAACCTGATCATGATAGTGTTGAATTAATCCGTGTCATTTAAACCTGTAGTTGCCCTGGTCGGGCGCCCGAACGTTGGCAAATCGACCCTGTTCAATCGTCTGACGCGATCGCGCTCAGCGTTGGTGGCTGATTTTTCCGGCTTAACCCGCGACCGACATTATGGTGAAGGTCGGGTAGGAGAAAAGCCCTTTATCTGTGTGGATACTGGGGGATTTGAGCCGGTTGCCAAAGACGGCATTCTGCATCAGATGGCGCGTCAGACACAGCAAGCGATTGCTGAAGCTGATGTGGTGATTTTTCTGGTCGATGCGCGGGCAGGACTGAATGCGCATGATCATGAGATCGCTCGCCTGCTGCGCAAGCTAGGTCAGCGGGTTGTTCTGTGCGTCAACAAAGCCGAAGGCATGTTGCACGGTAGCGCTGTCGCCGAGTTTCACGAATTAGGTTTAGGTGAGCCTGTGGCGATTTCCGCGGCTCACGGCGAGGGTATTGTCAACCTGATCGAGATCGCCCTCAAAGGCTTTGGACCGGAGCCCGAGCCTGAAGCTTTTGATGCGGATGATGCGGAGCCAACGGCGGCTGCACTCAAAGGAGACGATGAGTTTTTCGTACCAGAAGAGCCTTTTGAACACCGCATCAAGCTTGCGATCGTTGGGCGTCCGAACGTCGGTAAGTCGACGCTGATCAATACGCTGCTCGGTGAAGAGCGTGTGATTGCGTTTGATATGCCAGGCACTACGCGTGATGCGATTGAGATTGAATTTGATCGGGGCGGTAAACAATATACGCTCATTGACACTGCGGGACTGCGTAAGCGTGGCAAGGTTTTTGAAGCGATCGAAAAATTCTCAGTGATTAAAACCTTGCAGGCTATCGAGGCCAGCAACGTCGTGCTGCTGATGATTGACGCGCAGCACGAGGTGTCGGATCAGGATGCGCATATCGCCGGGTTCATCCTTGAAACGGGACGCGCACTGGTCGTTGCGATCAATAAATGGGATGGCCTGGATGAAGACCAGCGCGAACGGATTCAACGAGAATTCGATCGCAAGCTGCGGTTTTTATCTTTTGCCCGCGTGCACACGATTTCCGCTTTGCGTGGCCAGGGCGTCAATAATCTGTTGCGCTCGGTCAATTCCGCTCATGCGGCTGCTTTTGCCAAGCTTTCCACCCCCAAACTGACGCGCGAGTTACAAGCTGCGCTGGAGCAGCAACAGCCGCCACGCAGAGGTATTTTCCGACCCAAAATGCGTTACGCGCATCAGGGCGGACAGAATCCACCTCTGATTATCATCCACGGCAATGCGCTGGATTCGATTCCGGACTCCTACCGCCGATACCTCGAGGGTCGTTTCAGAGACGCCTTTGAGCTGGCGGGTACGCCACTTCGTATTGAATTCAAATCGTCTTTTAATCCATACGCCGATAACTAAGCGGCGTAGCGTTCGCAAGAGAATTTATGAGCCGTTTCTGGAGTCCTCTGGTTAGTCAACTCGATCCCTATGTGCCGGGTGAACAGCCGCGTGTGCAAAATCTGGTCAAGCTTAATACTAACGAGCATCCCTACGGTCCATCGCCTCGAGTGCTTGAGGCGATTGCAGCGGCTAATAACGAAAGCTTGCGACTCTATCCTGATCCAACTTCCCTGGCGCTGCGAGAAGCGATTGCCAAGAATTACGCTTTGCGCGCTGAACAGGTGTTTGTTGGTAACGGCTCGGATGAAGTTCTCGCGCACGCGTTCAATGCCTTATTGAAACAGGATGCGCCGCTAGTATTTCCTGATATCAGCTATAGCTTTTATCCTGTTTACTGTGGCTTGTACGAGATCAAATTCAAAACTATCCCGCTTGATGAGGATTTGTGCATCCGTCTCGAGGATTACATGCCGGGTCAGATAGGTGAGGTTGGTGGGATTATTTTCCCTAACCCGAACGCACCAACCGGTCGCGGCCATCAGCTGGAACACATTGAGTCAGTGATCGCTGCGCACCCGGATATCGTGGTGGTGATTGATGAGGCGTATGTTGATTTTGGTGCTGTGAGTGCCGCGTCGCTCATTAATACCTACCCTAATTTACTGGTTGTGCATACTCTGTCGAAATCGCGCTCACTTGCTGGGTTGCGTGTGGGCTACGCCCTGGGTCATCCTGATTTAATTCAGGGGCTGGATCGCGTTAAAAACAGTTTTAATTCCTATCCTCTGGATCGGTTGGCGCAAGCCGGTGCTATGGCTGCCATGCAAGATGAGGCTCATTTTGCCCAGACACGTCAAGCCGTGATCCAGACGCGTGAGCAACTGACCAAAGATTTAACTGCGTTAGGTTTTGAAGTATTACCATCGCAAGCGAATTTTATTTTTGCGCGTCATGCTAAAAAATCTGGCGAACAATTGGCCGCTGAGTTACGCGCTCGCAATATTATCGTCAGGCATTTCAAAGCGCCCGTACGTATTGCGGATTTCTTGCGCATTACGATCGGAACGGACGAACAATGTGCTTTGCTAGTGAACGCTTGTCGCGAAATTCTCGCTTGAAATTAGATTTATCAATTTATTTGGTAAGCAAGTGTTTCAATTTCTAGCGCACTTCGGGAAAACCCTGTAGAGTACGAGTATTGGATGTGCGGTTTTCTCAGACATCCTTCAACAACAACATATGGAGCCTGCCAATGAGCAATAAAGGGCAAACTTTGCAAGATCCTTTCTTAAACGCTTTGCGTAAAGAGCACATTCCAGTGTCTATTTATCTGGTTAATGGGATCAAACTTCAGGGTCAGGTCGAGTCCTTTGACCAGTATGTAGTGCTGTTGCGCAACACTGTGACGCAAATGGTCTACAAACACGCCATTTCTACTGTTGTACCAGCACGCGCAGTTTCACTGCCTGCAGCTGATACGGGTATTGAGGCCGCTGCTGAATAATTTTTTACACAATAGTTTCACGCCCGCCCAGACATTAAGTTTTGGCGGGCGTGTTCGTTTGAGTTTGACTAAAAATAATAGCGGATGCTCATTATGATGCGCGCTTTGATCATTAGCGTTGACCTCGGAGCGCCGGATCACCCCGCACATGCCGAAGAATTCGACATGCTGGCCAAAGGCGCAGGCGCTGAGGTTGTGGCTACACTGACTGCTAAACGCTCGCGTCCGGATGCTGCGTATTTCATTGGTACTGGCAAGCTCGAGGAGGCTGTTTTACTGGCTCAGGCTACCGATGCCGAGGTGGTGCTGTTCGATCAGCCTTTATCACCAGCGCAGCAACGTAATCTCGAGCGTCAACTCAATTTGCGGGTGGTTGATCGCGTTGCACTGATCCTCGATATTTTCGCACTGCGTGCCAAAAGTCACGAAGGCAAATTACAGGTTGAACTTGCGCAGTTACAACACCTCACCACGCGGCTGACACGTATGTGGTCTCACCTGGAACGTCAGCGCGGTGGTATCGGTATGCGCGGGCCGGGCGAATCGCAGCTCGAAATGGACAAACGCATGATTGGCGCCAAAGTCCGTCTCTTACGTGAGCGACTCGAACGCGTCCAGCGTCAGCGTACGACTCAGCGACGCTCCCGCGCGCGAGGTGGCATGATGTCGGTATCCCTGGTGGGTTACACCAACGCGGGCAAGTCCACGCTATTTAATTCCATGACGCGTGCTGGTGCGTATGCTGCCGATCAGTTGTTTGCAACGCTGGATACGACAACCAGACGTGTCTGGATCGAAGGTGCAGGGCAAATTACCCTTTCAGATACTGTGGGTTTTATTCGCGATTTGCCGCATACACTTATAGCTGCATTTCGTGCGACCCTCGAAGAAGCCATCCATGCTGATTTGCTGTTGCATGTGGTGGACGCTTCTAGTCCCCAGCGAGATGAGCAAATTGCTGAAGTCAACAAGGTTCTGGCGGATATTGGTGCGGCCGATATTCCAAGAATACTGGTCTATAACAAGATCGATCTTGCAGGGCTTGAGCCTCGTGTCGAACAAGATGCGCATGGTACGATTTGTCGTGTTTTTGTGAGTGCGCATACGCGCTCAGGATTGGATGGGTTGCGCAGTGCAATCAGTCAGTTCGCTTTAATACCGGAAAATAATGAGATTACTCTCCAAGATATTCAACCTGAATGAACCTGGCTGGGGCCGAGGCTCCAACGGCTCAGAGCCGCCTAAAAACAATAACGATGAGCCCAAGCGCCCACCACAGGGCAATGGACCACCTGATCTGGATCAGGTCTGGCGCGATTTCAATCAGCGTCTGGGCAGTTTGTTTGGTCGCAAGCAGGGAGGCGGCCACAACAACGCACCGCGTCCACCGAGGCAGCAGGGCCCTGGTGGCCCCACACCGCGACAGTCCCGGATTGGTCTGGGCGTTATTGTTGCTGTCGCAATAGCGTTATGGCTGGCGAGCGGATTTTTTATCGTTCAGGAAGGTCAGGTCGCTGTCATCACCCAGTTTGGCCGCTACAAAAGCACTGCACAGGCTGGTTTTCAATGGCGTCTACCTTATCCGATCCAGAGCAACGAGCTCGTCAATCTTTCACAATTACGGACCTTTGAAGTCGGATTTCGTGGCAATGCGAGAAACCGTGTCTTGCCCGAGGCGCTGATGCTGACGGATGACGAAAATATCGTCGATGTCCAGTTTGTGGTTCAGTACCGTTTGCGTGCGGACGGTGCTCCAGATTATCTGTTTAAAACCAAAGACCCGGATGAGTCTGTGCGCCAGGCCGCGCAGACTGCGATGCGTGAAATAGTCGGTACCCGCAAGATGGATTTTGTCCTCTACGAGGGTCGGACAGCTGTTGCCATCGATGTGCAAAAACTCATGCAACAAATCCTGGATCGCTATCAGACAGGTGTGCAGGTCAGCAGCGTAGCAATCCAGAACGTCCAGCCCCCCGAACAGGTGCAGGCTGCTTTTGATGATGCAGTCAAAGCCGGCCAGGATCGCGAGCGCCAGGTTAACGAAGGCCAAGCCTATCGTAACCAGATTGTTCCTCTGGCAAGCGGTCAGGCCTCTCGCATGCTTGAGCAGGCAGAGGGCTATCGCGCAAAAATTGTTGGTAATGCTGTGGGTGATGTGGCCCGTTTTGGTAGTGTACTGACCGAGTATCGCAAAGCACCTCAGGTGATTCGTGAGCGTATGTATCTGGAGACCATGCAGCAAATGTATGCCAATGCCAGCAAGGTCCTGGTGGATACGCATGGTTCGAACAATATGCTTTATCTGCCGCTGGACAAAATTATGCAGCAAACCGCCCAGGAGGCAGGTAAGTCAGTCACAAGCAGTGTAGCCCCTGTGCCGCCAGTCTTTAATACGCCGGCTGCGCCAAGCACTCCTGTGCGACCTGCCGCTGAGGCCAGCGGTTCGGCCAATACGTTGACGCGTGATCGCGGCAATCGCTAAGGAGTACCCATCATGAAACGTTTATTACCTTTACTCATTACCCTGCTCGTGATTCTGGGGGTATTGTCCTCCTCTGTTTTTGTTGTCCGTGAGCGTGATTTCGCTTTGGTGTTTGCCTTGGGTGAGGTGAAAAAAGTGATCTCCGAGCCTGGTTTGTATTTCAAACTGCCCCCGCCGTTTCAAAACGTCGTCTCGCTCGATAAAAGACTGCTGACCATTGATACTCAGGAGGCGGAGCGCATCCAGACCTCAGAAAAGAAAAATCTGCTGATTGATTCTTTTGTGAAATGGCGCATCGTCGACCCACGCCTCTACTACGTTACTTTTGGTGGTAATGAGCGGGCTGCACGCGAGCGTCTGCAGGCTCAGATCCGTGACGCCTTGAACGCCTCGGTCAACATTCGCACGGTTAAGGATGTCGTCTCTCTTGAGCGCAAGGTCATCATGGACGAGGTACTGTCCAATGTCGTCAAGCGTGCACAGCCTTTTGGTATCGAGGTGATTGATGTCCGTTTAAAACGGATTGAATTTGCCCCTGAGATTTCCGAGTCGGTCTACCGCCGTATGGAGTCAGAGCGCTTGCGTGTTGCCAATGAAATGCGCTCGATCGGCGCTGCTGAAGGTGAGAAAATCCGTGCCGAGGCAGATCGCCAGCGTGAGGAAATCCTGGCTGAGGCTTATGGTCGTGCCCAGGCAATTATGGGTGAGGGCGATGCCAAAGCTGCAGGCTTGTACGCCAAAGCCTATGGCGAAGATCTCGGTTTTTATAGTTTTTACAAGAGTCTTGAGGGCTACCGGGCGGCCTTTGGCAAACCAGGCGACCTGATGGTTGTCGATCCTAGCTCTGATTTCTTTAAATATCTGAAATCCTCAACCGGTAAATAACAGGTCTGGGGCAGGCTTAACACCTGCCCTAGAATCTGTATAATGCGCTGTAAGCTTTAACGATTGTTCTGGCGGCTTGCCGGGCTTACGCCCCAAGCCGCTTTTTGTTTGGGCGACGCCTTTGTTTTAGAGCGAATCAGTTATTTTTGCCTCGACTCTATTCATTCGTCACATATTCGATTTGATTGACTCAATACCCTTGATGAACTTTTTCTTTTTGACTGCTCGATCATGAAAGGCAACTGGCTTCTCCCGGAAAGTCTGGCTGATATGTTGCCCGCAGAGGCGCGACGTATCGAAGAGCTGCGCCGCAGTCTGCTTGATTTGTTTCGCACCTATGGGTTCGAGCTCGTGGCGCCCCCGCTGGTCGAATACATTGAGTCCTTGCTCTCAGGCTGTGGCAGCGATCTGAATCTGCGCACCAGCAAACTCGTTGATCAGTTGTCGGGCCGCACACTCGGTATACGTGCGGATATGACCCCTCAGGTGACAAGGATTGACGCGCACTTGCTCAATCGCTCGGGTGTGACCAGGCTTTGCTATTGCGGTCCGGTTCTGCATGCGCGTCCCGCCGGTTTGCTCTCGAGTCGGGAGTTGCTCCAGATTGGTGCCGAGATTTTTGGTCATGCCGGTATTGAGGCTGATCTTGAGATTATCGACCTTGCTCTTGCGAGTACTCGTCTGGCTGGTGTGCAGTCAGTTCGTCTGGATTTGTGTCACGCGGGTTTGGTCCGTGCACTGCTTGATTCTGATGCGGCGGCTCATGCGCGCGCCGACGAGATTATGGCGTTGTTGCGAGACAAGGATTTGCCTGGTATCGCTTTACTCGGTCACGGTGCTGATGCGCTGGGTGCTGCTACCGTTCAGTCGCTAGCTTGCCTGCCAATTTTGTATGGCGATGCCTCGGTGATCGCTCGCGCCCGAGTTCTTTTGCCGTCTATCCCTGGTGTCGTCGAGGCACTGGATACTCTTGAGCAACTACTTGCTGCTCTGGATGATGTTTCCGTGGGCGTTGATCTTGCCGATGTGGGGACCTATGGTTATCACTCTGGTGTGACTTTTTCTATTTATGCCGAGGGCTGGCACGATGCCTTAGTGCAGGGCGGACGTTATGACAATGTCAGCCGTGCCTTTGGTCGTGCTCGTCCTGCCACGGGTTTTAGTCTGGATTTACGCAAACTCGCTGCTGGCTTGTCTGCAGCACAGCCCTCTGGGGCTATACGCGCACCAGTTGTGCCTGACACGCAGTTGCGTCTAGCGGTCAATGCCTTGCGTCAGGCTGGTGAGATTGTGGTTCAGGTGTTTCCTGGTGAGCAGACGACGCATGATGAATTTGTATTTGATCGTGAGCTTGTGGCGCAAAACGGTCAGTGGGTTGTCAAGGCAGTTTCCTAAAGTTTCACAGGCTCCCATGTCTCAGCCAAAGGCTTGAGTGTGGGTTGTGGGGATCCATGTGCCCCGATTTTGAATGGCTTTTTTGAACGCGATATGAGCAAGAACATTGTAGTGATCGGTACCCAGTGGGGCGACGAAGGCAAGGGCAAAATTGTGGACTGGCTTGCCGAGTCAGCCCATGGTGTGGTGCGTTTCCAGGGTGGCCACAATGCGGGGCATACACTATGGATTAACGGCAAAAAAACAATTTTGCGTCTGATCCCTTCGGGCATTATGCATCCTAACGTCACTTGCTATATCGGTAATGGCGTTGTGCTTTCGCCCGAAGCTCTCCTGAAAGAGATTGCCGAGCTTGAGGCGGCTGGCCTTGATGTTCGCGCACGCTTGCAGATCTCTGAGGCTTGCCCGTTGATCTTGCCCTATCACGTTGCACTCGATCAGGCTCGCGAGGCCCGTCGTGGTGATGCGAAAATCGGCACAACAGGGCGTGGCATTGGACCTGCTTACGAAGACAAAGTCGCACGACGCGCTTTGCGTGTCCAGGATTTGTTTGATCCGGTCGGTTTCCGTGCGAAAGTCGCCGAAGTGCTGGAGCTGCATAATTTTGTTCTGACCCAGTATCTGGGAGCGCCCGCGGTATCGATTGATGAAGTGGTCGACCAGGCGATGGCGCTCGCACCTGCAATTGCACCAATGGTGCGCGATGTCAGCAGCAATTTATTTGAAGCCCAGCAGGCTGGCAAGCCTTTGCTGTTCGAAGGTGCTCAGGGCGCGCTGCTTGATGTTGATCACGGTACCTACCCATATGTGACCAGCAGCAACTGTATCGCTGGTGCAGCCGCGGCAGGCGCGGGCGTCGGCCCCCAGACGTTGAGCTATGTGCTTGGCATTACCAAGGCCTATGCGACGCGGGTCGGTTCGGGCCCATTCCCCACCGAGTTGCAGGACGATATCGGTTTGCGTCTGGCTACTGTGGGTAAGGAATTCGGTTCAGTCACGGGGCGTCCACGCCGCTGTGGCTGGTTTGATGGTGCGGCACTCAAACGCTCGGTGCGTTTGAACGGTATTTCAGGTCTGTGCATCACTAAGCTGGATGTACTGGATGGTCTGGAGACAATCAAAATCGGTGTTGGTTACCACATTGATGGTGTTTTTGTTGACGTGTTGCCCTATGGCGCTGCGAAAGTCGCACAGGCTGTTCCTGTTCTCGAAGAAATGCCTGGCTGGAGTGAGTCGACAGTGGGTGTCACGGAGTTTGACAAATTACCGGTCAATGCCCAGCGTTATTTAAAGCGTATGTCAGAAGTCTGTGGTGTACAGATTGATATGGTGTCAACGGGTCCAGATCGTCTTGAAACCATTATTCTGAACAATCCTTTCAAAGCGTAATTTGCTTCAAGCCCTTTTAGCCTTGCACCCAACCCATGACTCTGCCTCAAAGCACAGCTAAAGATTTATGGGTCGACTGGTCAAGCTACCATGCTTTGATTGAGAGGCTTGCTTTGCAGGTCCACGAGGCTAACTGGGAATTTGACCAGATTTTGTGTTTGGCGCGTGGAGGTTTGAGAGTAGGGGACGTTTTGTCCCGTATTTTTGATAAACCTCTGGCGATATTGACTACCAGCAGTTATCGAGACGCCGCGGGCACCGCCCAGGGGGCGCTCGATATCGCGCAATTTGTCACCATGACAGCTCCTCGACTCGAGGGTCGGGTGCTGCTTGTGGACGACCTGGTCGATAGTGGTGTGACGCTTGAAAAAGTGTGTGCACACCTTTTGCAGCGTTACACAGACATCACTGAATTAAAGACAGGAGTGCTTTGGTATAAAGCTCACTCCTGTGTAGTGCCAGATTTTTATATTCAAAAGCTGGACACAAATCCCTGGATTCACCAGCCCTTCGAGGTCTACGACGCGCTCAGACCAGACGCTCTGATGAGCCTCCTGGCGAAGTAGTTAGCTTTTTATGCGTATTTATGCTATGATTTATGGCTAATTTGTAATTTTTAACCATTTCGGTTTAACTGTTTATTTAATACCACGCACCCTATGCCTATCGTTCGTCTGAAAGAAAACGAGCCCTTCGAAGCAGCTCTTCGCCGTTTCAAGCGCACAATCGAAAAGACCGGTCTGTTGACCGAATTGCGCGCCCGCGAGTTCTACGAAAAGCCAACTGCTGAGCGTAAGCGCAAGCAGGCTGCTGCCGTCAAGCGCCACTATAAGCGCATTCGCAGCCAGCAATTACCTCCACGCATGTATTGATTATTGGCGCCTGCTTGTGCGCCAATATCACATGGCCTGATCGGTGATCCCAGAGTCGTTTATCCAGGATCTCCTAACCCGCGTAGATGTCGCGGATGTTGTCGGGCGCTACGTGCAGTTAAAAAAAGGGGGTATCAACCTGCTCGGGTTGTGCCCCTTTCATAACGAAAAATCTCCCTCTTTTACTGTCAGTCCCACCAAACAGTTCTACCACTGCTTTGGTTGTGGAGCACATGGCACAGCAATTACGTTCCTGATTGAGCACACCGGGGCCAGTTTCCCTGAGGCCGTTCGCTCGCTCGCTAGTGCTGTTGGTATGACGGTGCCCGAAGAAAATCGCTCGCCTGGCCAGCAGGCAGCGTCCGCGCGACGCAAAGAAGAAGTCTCCCAGCACACCCAGGTTTTGCAAAAAGCGCTGGCTCATTATGTGGCGCAATTACGCGAGAGTCCTGCTGCGATTCGCTATCTGCAGCAACGTGGCTTGACGGGCCAGATTGCTAAAACTTTTGGGCTAGGCTGGGCCACTGCAGAGCGACAGTCCCTGGGAAAAGTGTTTCAGCGTTATGACGATCCGATTCTTGTTGAGTCAGGGCTTGTAATCGAGTCCGAGGATGGTCGGCGCTATGACCGTTTTCGCGAACGGGTCATGTTCCCAATCCGAAATGTCAAAGGCGAAATTGTAGGTTTTGGTGGTCGTATCATAGGTAAGGGTGAACCCAAATACCTTAATTCACCTGAAACACCGGTTTTCTCAAAAGGCAACGAACTCTACGGGCTCTTTGAGGCGCGTTCAGCAATTCGATCCGAGGGTTGCGTGATTGTGGTCGAAGGCTACATGGACGTTGTCGGCCTCGCACAGTTGGGAGTCGGAAATGCCGTCGCGACTCTGGGCACTGCCACGACGGCTATGCATATCCAGAAATTGCTGCGTGCCAGTGACCGGATTATTTTCAGTTTTGATGGTGACGGAGCGGGCCGCAGAGCTGCCTGGCGAGCTTTACAAACGTGTTTGCCTTTATTGCGTGATGATATTTCTATCCGGTTTCTTTTTTTACCGGCTGAGCATGATCCTGACAGTTATATCAGGCAGTTCGGGCAGGAAGCGTTCAGGGCTTGTTTGAGTGAGTCGGATGCGTTATCGACGTTTTTCCTCAACGAATTGTCGGGCAGACACAAAATTAAAGAAGTCGAGGGACGCGCTGCACTGGTGCATGAGGCGCGTCCGATGCTTGCGCTGATTCCGGATATCGCACTGAAAATCCAACTGCAGAATGAGCTTGCAAGGCTCGTACAACTCACACCCGAAGAGCTAGCGCAGTTATTAGCCAGAGAGGTGCCGCATGCTCTGGCAGGACTGCCCGGTGTTGGCGGTCAGGCTGCGCTGGGAGGCAAACCAGCCGCTGCACGCCAACCCAGACCTAATACCGGTATTACTGGTGCGGTGCCTGCGGGTTCGGCGAGCCAGACGCCTGGTGCTGAGCGCGAGGGGGAACCTGACTACGCCGGGATTCCTGATGATATGGAGTTTGGTTCGCAGACTCCGGATTATTCGACTCAGAATTATTCAAACCAGGCTTACCCCAAGCAAGGCTATGCAGCACAAGCTTACGGTCAGTCCTACTTTTCGGATGAGCCGGGCAGACGGGGTAAAAAGCCTTGGGGACGGTTTGGTAAGCAAAATTTACCCCCCCCTCCGGGTGCAATCCCCACCCGACGCTCAGTCGCGCCGATGGCTCGCCGGTTGCTCAGGCTATTGTTGAGCCATCCCGAACTTGTCGATCAGATGGGTGATCAGCAGCTTGAAGTTCTCGAGCGCGGCCCCCATCTTGAAATGGTCAGGGATTTGATCCTGCTGGCTCAGTCAACGGGTGCGCGTCACCTTGGGGCTTTGATGCAAGCAGCTGATCCTGGCGGTGATCTGGGGGTTTTGATGGCGTCTGTTGCCGCCGACCTCATGGCTCAGGAAGTCTTGCCTGACCCTCAAAAAGAGTGGGAAGATGCGTTACGACGTATTGAATTAGAGAGTTTGAGGCAAGAGCAAGCAGACTTAATTGCTCAAGGTGAAAATAATTTACAGTTTCAGCAAAAATATGGGGAACTTTCTCAACGCATCGCCCGTCTAATTAGGGCAATTGATTCAAATCGAGCCAATTAGTTCGGTTAAAATCAAACGTTTTATGCAGCCCAAAATAAGTTTTATGCACCATAAACCTTACTTTTGTATTTGCAAAACAAGTAAATAACGCAGTATTTAGTGCCTCAGTCCAAGTGTTTCAATCAATGTGCTTCAAACCAGCGTACTTTTTTAGAGCGTTTTAAAAACGTTTTTAATCCGTACGGTACATAGAACTTGTCTCAGGTTTTAATGCGACCTACGCAAAAAATGCCTGAGCGACAAAAGAGCGATCATGAACCAATCAACTGGCATCAAAAAAACAATGGCTGCGGCCAAACCTGCTCCAAAGACTTCAGCAAAAGTGCTCGCCAAACCGGCAGCCAAAGCTCCCGGCAAAGCCCCAGTCAAAGCAGCAAAACCCGCAGTTAAAGCTTCTGGATCCACCCCAAAGCCTGTTAAGCCAGTTGTAGCAGTTAAAGTGCCCGCCAAACCTGCAGCGAAAGTTGCAGCCAAGCCGGCAGCAAAAGTCGCCTCGAAGCCAACTCCTCAGCAAACTAGCAAGCCTGCCGCAAAGCCTGCAGCTAAGCCTGCAGCTAAGCCTGCAGCAAAAGTTGCAGCTAAACCTGCGGCTAAGTCCGCAACCACAGCCGCAAACACTCGGACTGGTGCCAAGTCAGACGCTAAGTCGTCTGCAACCACAAAACACCCAGTCAAACCCGCTGGCAAAGTATCCGCCAGCGCGAAGCCTGTTTCAAAATCAGCAGCAAAATCTGCCGTTCAGTCAGTCAAGGAATCAATGAAGTCGGTATCACAGGCAAAGTCCAAAGCAGCACCCGCTAAAACACCCGTTAAAGAAGTTGCAAAAGCAACTGCAAAACTCGAAGCAAAACTTGCACCTAAACCTGCAGCGAAAGCTGCTGCGAAACCAGCGGCTAAACCTGCTGCCAAAGCGCCAGCTAAGCCCGCCTCTAAACCAGCCAAACCTGTCGCAGCAGCCAAGGCTGCTCCAGTCAAAGTTGGCAAGGCTGCAGCACCCAAGGCAGAGTCAGTAAAAGCCCCAGCCAAAGTTGCGCCTGCTGCACCAGCCAAAGTCGCTCCCGCAGCGCTGGTCGCCTCCAAAGCGCCAGGTAAAGTTGATGTCTCCAAGCCCGCTCCCGTCAAAGCCGGTAAGGGCGAAGATGGCGAAAAGCCAGCCAAAGCAGCAGGTCGTCCACCGGGCGGTACCGGACGTCGTCCAGGCCGTCCTTCCAAAAACCCGAACAACAACGCTGACAGCGAATTTGGTGACGCGGGCGATGGTGATGGTGAGGTCGAGGTTTTACCAGACCTCAAACCCGTCAAGCGCGGCAAACGTGCCAAAGGCGAGGGTAAAGACCTGATCGCACGCGGTCCGATGACCCCGGAAGAATACGAAGCGCGCCGTAATCGTCTCAAACTCCTGATCAAGCTCGGTAAAGATCGTGGCTATCTGACCTATGGTGAGATCAACGATCATCTGCCAGATGATCTGGTCGATGCTGAGGCGATTGACGGCATTATCAGCACCTTTAGCGACATGGGGATCGCGGTCTATGATCAGGCCCCTGATGCGGAAACACTCCTGCTGGGCGAAAACGCACCGGTTGCAACCTCAGATGATGATGTCGAGGACGAAGCCGAGGCCGCGTTGACCACGGTGGATTCAGATTTTGGTCGTACCACCGACCCGGTCCGTATGTATATGCGTGAAATGGGTACCGTGGAGCTGCTGACCCGCGAAGGCGAAATCGAAATCGCCAAGCGTATTGAAGGTGGTCTGAAAGACATGGTCAAGGCCATCTCTACTTGCCCCACCACGATTAATGAAATCATCAGCCATGTCCAGCGCGTGCGTGATGCGCAAGCGCAAATCGATGAAGTGATCGATGGTCTGGTAGATGATGATGGTGCTGAGTATGCTGGCGCGGGTGTTGCCGATGAGGCCGAGGAAGACGGTCCAGCCGGTGGCATGAGCAGCAAGCAGCTCGAAGATCTGCGTGTTAAAGGTCTGGCTAAATTTGATATCGTTGCGACGCAATTCCTCCGGATGCGCAGCTCGTACGAGAAAGAAGGCTATCGCTCCGAAAACTACATGCAAGCGCAAGAAATCATCCTCAATGAATTGATGGGTGTGCGTTTTACCGCCAAAATGGTTGAACGTCTGGCAGACACCTTGCGCCAGCAAGTCGAAGAAGTCCGCAAGATCGAGCGTGCGGTACTGCACACTTGCGTGGATCGCGCTGGTATGCCGCGCGCACACTTTATTAAAGTGTTCCCAGGCAATGAAACCAATCTCCAGTGGGTCATTGGGGAGATTGAAAGTGCTGCAGACTATTCGCTGACACTCACGCGTCATGTGCCTGCTGTGCAAGAGTTACAGCAAAAACTGATTGATCTGCAAACACGTGTTGTGTTGCCACTGAAAGATCTGAAAGACGTCAATAAAAAGATGGCGACAGGTGAAGCGAAAGCCCGCAAGGCTAAACGCGAAATGACTGAAGCTAACTTGCGTCTGGTGATTTCGATTGCTAAAAAATACACCAACCGTGGCTTGCAATTCCTGGATCTGATCCAGGAGGGCAACATCGGCCTGATGAAGGCGGTGGATAAATTTGAATACCGTCGCGGTTACAAGTTTTCAACCTACGCGACCTGGTGGATCCGTCAGGCGATTACACGTTCGATCGCTGACCAGGCCCGCACGATCCGTATCCCTGTGCACATGATCGAGACCATCAACAAGATGAATCGTATCAGTCGTCAGATTTTGCAGGAAACTGGCGCTGAGCCAGATCCAGCGACCCTGGCGTCCAAGATGGATATGCCCGAGGACAAGATCCGCAAGATCCTGAAAATCGCTAAAGAGCCTATTTCGATGGAAACACCGATTGGCGATGATGACGATTCGCACCTGGGCGATTTCATCGAGGATACGCACACGCTGGCACCTGCGGATGCGGCCTTGCACAGCTCCATGCACAACGTGGTGAAAGAGGTGCTTGATTCTCTGACACCACGCGAAGCCAAAGTGCTGCGCATGCGTTTCGGTATCGAAATGAGCACAGATCAGACGCTTGAAGAGGTCGGCAAGCAGTTTGACGTCACACGCGAGCGTATTCGACAAATAGAGGCTAAAGCGTTGCGCAAGCTGCGTCACCCAAGCCGTTCGGACAAGCTGAAAAGCTTTTTAGAAGGCCAGTAAGCTGTTTGTACCCGCTAGTCAGAAACCACGAGAAATCGTGGTTTTCCTGGGCTGAACTCTTTGCTGTCAGACATGGATATAATCATGCCTGCGGCGTAAGATGAACTGCCGAAAAAAGCCCCCCTAGCTCATGCTTGGTTAGAGCAGCGGACTCATAATCCGTTGGTGCCGTGTTCGACTCACGGGGGGGGCACCAGTAAAATAAAAGGTCTCTAAGCGTAAATGCTCTGAGGCCTTTATTTTTATTGGTATTTAATATGTGGAGTATTGTTTTAATACTCTGTTGAGCCGTACCTAATCATCATTTTCTGGCATAGGTTTTTTCGTGTAACCCCTGTGTAACCGGATTTGATTAATGCGATTGCAATTTTTTTTCTTAATTCATCATCCGTTGCTTGTAAACGTGTTTTGAGATGGTCTTGTGCCTGCAAATACGACCAGTATTAGTCATTATTCACAATATCCAACCCATTCAGTGCTTCTTAATAATTTTGGGGTACCGGTCAGGCGGGTTAATGAGTCCCGCATTTCGCACCATCGAGTTAGCCCCATGTGTATAACCGATCCTATGCCATTGCGGGTGCAGGTGTAACTTTCATGGGCTTGATCTTGAATTGCTGCGCGGCCTGCCACATATCGTAAGCAGATTGTTGTACCAGCCATAGACGAGCATCGCCCCCGCGGTCCACACCCAGCCACGCCTCTATACGCAAGGCCATTTCAGGTGAGATTGCAGCGCGTCCGTTAATCATTCGTGAAAACGTCACTCGGGATACACCTAGCTGTTCGGCAGCTTCGGTAACGTTCAGACCGATAGCCGGTAAAACATCATCACGAATCGTTAAGCCGGGGTGAGGTGGGTTGTGCATACGAGTCATTTTCAACATCCTAGTGATAGTCCTGATAATCCAGTAATACAGCGTCTATGCCATCAAACTTGAAGGTCATGCGCCAATTGCCGTTCACCCATATTGAAAAGTGTCCTTTAAGGTTCTGTTCTTTCAGCGGATGCAAATTCCAACCCGGTACGTACTGCTGCTGCGATCGCATTTGGTAATAAAAAAGTGCAAGGGCTTGCTTAAACCGCAAGCGTGACGAATAAAGCTTTCGGCGCAATAAAAACTCAAAGCATTGGTGATTAACACTAATTTGACAGCATGGTTGGGTTGAATTTGTTGATAAAAATGTATTGTAGTGTATTATTATAATAATATTTGCTTATTTAAAGCAATAATTCAACAAATAATTGATTGCTGAGTCAAAATGCTGATTGAATTTAGAGTAGAAAACTTCAGATCCATACGGGAGATTCAGACTTTTAGTCTGGTTGCGTCTACAGATCGGGAGCAGGCTGAAACCCACCTGGAAGCAACGGGAATCAAATCTTTACCATATACCGTCAAAAGTGCAGTTGTGTATGGCGCAAATGCGAGTGGGAAAACTTCACTTTTAATGGCGATGGACTATATGCGCCGTATCATCGCTGAATCTGCCACGCTCGTACAACCTGGGCAGCCATATAACGTTCAAAATTTCAAGCTTGATAATGCATATCGAGAGAAGCCGACTTTATTTGAAATGAACTTTATGCTGGGTGACATCAGGCATCAATACGCATTTGAGATGACCCAACATCGAATTATCAGTGAATCCCTTTATATCTACCGAACCGCAAAACCAACCCATGTCTTTAGCCGCGAGTTGCGTGATGGCGTTGATGAATATGATTTTGGAACGTATTTAATCGGTCCTAAAAAGTTATGGCAAGAAGCCACCCGGTCAAATGCATTATTTCTTTCTACCGCTTCTCAATTAAATAGCGATCAACTAAGCCCAATTTTTAAATGGCTTGTGACAAGCATTGTTTATATTCCAGCGCAGGCTTTAATTAGCTTACATCACTCTACAGCACTCCTCGCCACAGACTCTGGAAAAGAGAAAGTACGAGACTTCTTGGCTGCGGCCGATATCTCCATTGCAGAGATTGACGCAGTAGAGCGCAAAGGAATAAATTTTGTCATTAATGCTTCGGGTAGCTCACAAAATAGCCAGGAAGAGACTGAATTCAGCGTTCCTGTTTTCAAACATATAAGTCCCACTGGTAGTGCAACGTTTGAATTGCATGAAGAGTCGACGGGAACTCAGCGCTTGTTCATGTTGGCCGCGCCAGTCTTGGATGTCTTAAGAGATGGTCTTGTACTTGTCGTTGATGAGCTTGATGCTAGCCTGCATCCGCTCTTGGTGCGACAATTGATTGCAATGTTTCATAGCAGAAAATTTAATACAAATCGTGCCCAGCTAATTTTTACGACCCATGACACTTCTTTACTTGATCAGTCTGTGTTCAGGAGAGATCAGGTTTGGTTCACGGAAAAAGATCAAAACCAGGCAACAAAACTTTATCCGTTAACTGACTTTAGTCCGCGGAAAAATGAGGCTTTAGAAAAAGGCTATTTGATGGGCCGCTACGGTGCAGTTCCATTTTTTAAAGAACTACCGACACTTCTAAACGCTGCTACAGGAAATGCGTCAGAAATTTCTGGTGCATCGAAGGTTGTAAAAAATGTGTTGGAATCAATCTGAAAATGGGAGCAGATAACCAACCCAAACACCGGCGAATAGCACGAGATTTAAGACGAAAATCAGCAATTAGAAATCGAATAGAGAGGCTGTTGATTGTTTGCGAAGGATCGAAAACTGAGCCCCAATATATTGACGAAATTCGACAGGATCTAAGACTGACGACTACACACATAAGGGTTATTGGTCCAGGCTATGGCACTGATCCGCTGAGCGTAGTTGATTATGCAGAGCATCTATTTCTAAATGGGGATAGGCGACAGAATATATCACCAAGAGAATTTGATCGAATCGTGACCGTATTTGATCGAGATGATCATGAGAAGTATTACCCTGCGTTAGAAAAAATTCTGACCCTAGAAAAAAAGCTAATTAACGACGAAAAAGTCAAAGTGTCGATCGAGGCGGTTGTTTCTGTTCCTTGCTTTGAACTCTGGTTGCTGCTTCACTATGAAGATGTTTATGCCGCCATTCATAGGTATGACGTTTACGATCGACTTAAATTGCATATTCAAAATTATGACAAGGGTCAATCGGGGTTATGGAAAGTGACAAGGCCCTTTTTTGATATGGCTAGCAACAGAGCAGCTAGAATGGCAAACTTAACGACGCGTTATGACGGTGTGGAACCGTATACAGATATGCATCATTTTGTTGCTCGCTTGCTTGCACTTAAAACTGTAGTCGTTGGTATCCATTGATCAAAGGATCTGAGGCTTATTATTGTTAAGGATCCTGTGGCTCAGAAAATGCTCCGCAATTATTTGGTACCTTCATAGATCAAAGCTCTCAAGCTAGGTATGACGTGTCATTTGCGGAGCGGATTTGGTCTTAAGTGTCAGAAGAACATATTTAGACAAGCGAGAGTTTCGATTGTTATTTTACGATCGACGCGTTTTTAATCGGCAGGTTGACAGCTTTTGACCGTTTATCAGCAGAGGTGTAAGTAATCAGTTTTTCTGATAAATCAAGTTGGACAAAAGTTTTGCCATCCGAACTTTTCAAATAAACCGACCACTCGTCGAAGTCATCTTCGATAAATTTTCTTTGCGTACCGTCTTGTTTGCGTTCAAGCCAGTTTTTAACTGGACCTTCTTGAGAAACAAAAGAAAAATTTCCGCCTTCAAAGTTCACCTCACCTACGGCCCAGCCATGC
Source organism: Burkholderiaceae bacterium (assembly GCA_036725985.1). Taxonomy (GTDB): domain Bacteria; phylum Pseudomonadota; class Gammaproteobacteria; order Burkholderiales; family Burkholderiaceae_B; genus Zwartia. Next base: position 74,942 of record DAIMDD010000007.1, on the reverse strand, counting down.
AGTTCGCTTGATGCTTCGTCGATATTGAGATTTTTCTTTGATTTTTCACCGCTAACGATGACGCGCATTGCATCGAGATCAATCAAATATTTTGCACCATTTCCCTCAAGTGATATGGTCTTGTCGGTTCTACCCGTTTCTTTTAAATAATTTGTTTTATCTTGACCAATATGTTCAGCCCAAATCGGACTTGGCCTCTCCTGTACATACGAGATTTCGGGGGTGTAGACCGCATTCACGTCAGTGGCGGTGGTTGAGGCCGCGCAAACCAGGTTTCTTAGCTTACCGATTAAGGCTCCTGGCACACTTTGTATGCTGCCATTTGAGTCGGCTTGCGCGATTGGTTTATTTTTTTGATCTTCAGGTATAGTCTCGGCGCCGAAAACATAGGCTTTTCCAGTCGCTTTGGGACCTGCGTATTGAGCGACTTTTAGAAATCCAAAGGTATTTTGTTTGCAATCGAATTCAAGCTCAACTGCAGTAGATCCAAGATCTTCTTCTATTCCCGTGCCGCCTCGCATGGTTTTTTCTACTTTCATGTAGTTACTCAGAACCTTGACTGCGACTTTATCGCCAGTTTTTATAGTGCTTGGTGAATAAAAAACATCGTAGTTGCCAAACATTGATTGAGCGTCATTGTTGCCAAGCTTTGCCCAGTCAGTGATTGCACTGATAGCTGCCGCGATCTTGGCAAGCTCTGCTTCCGCTTTCGCCCGAGCCTCGGCGGCGAGTGCGACTGAGGCAGCCGTAATCTTTTGATAATCAGCTGGTGACTTGCCATCGCATGCGACACCTTTCATTGCACCGAAACTGACCCCACTCAACAGGTTGGCCATTGCTAGTGCTTGGTTATCTGCCATCAGATCCGTAGCAGGTAAGTTAGCAAACATTTGAAGATCTGCGCTCGAGGCTGGATCCGCTTTTCCTGTAGCTTGAGGACCCTCGTAACTAATGCCTTTAATCAAGCTGAATGTATTTTTTTTGCAATCGTATTCAATTTCAAACGACATCGATTGTGGAGGGGTACCCATATTATTAAGAACTGATACGGTGGCAAGATCGCCTTTTTTGATTATTTGAGGCGAAAAAAACAAATCAACGGGTGGATTCGTTGAGCCGGGCGATGCGTCACCAGGTTTTTTATCTAACTGCACCCATTGCACGGCTGGTTGTGCAGAAGCAATTGATGTGATCAAAATGCTTAGTGCTGTCAGAACTATTTTTTTCGCAATCATCTCAGGGCTCTTCGCTTTTTTTCAATCAAGGTGAATTAATACATATGCTCATTCAGCGTATTGAAAAAAAGAAGAATGATCAAGTATTTAAACTAAAAGTGAACATGGATAGATTGTTGAGAATTTATTGGGGATAATCTTAAAAAATTAAAAACTGAACTCATAATCCGTTGGTGCCGTGTTCGACTCACGGGGGGGCACCAGTATGTAAACCCTCATCAGAAATGGTGGGGGTTTTGTCTTTTGGGCTTTACTTTACGCGACGCCTAGGCTCGTGCCGGAATAAACGCAGGCTTGACTTTGGGTAGCCCAGATTTACGAACTTGCCATAAGTCATAGGCTGCTTGCAGCGATAGCCAAACGCTTGCGCTTCCGCCATTCTTTTCGCCTAACCAAGCTTCAATACGCAGCGCCATTTCTGGTGAAATGCCAGCTTTGCCATTAATCACTCTGGAAAAAGCGGCGCGAGTGACACCAAGTTGCTCAGAGGCCTCTGTCACAGTGATTGCTAGTGCTGGAAGAATATCTTCTTTTAGCGTAAGACCTGGGTGAGGTGGGTTGTACATTTTGGTCATCATTGTGATCATCGTATCTTGATGCTAATACGCATGATATTTTAATAAAAAATCATGCAAAAAAACTCACCTAAACTGCCCGTAAGAGTCACTCCTGAACTGCGCCACAGCGCACTGGGAAGGCTGCGCTCGCTGCTAAAGAAGGGACATGTTTACAGAAGAGAAGATTTTTTAAGTGATTCGAACGCGGTCGATCGACATTTAAAGCAATTGCTTGTCTCAGGTGATTTAGAAAAACTTGCTCAGGGGCTGTATTACGCACCTAAATTCTCGGCCTTCGGCAGAGTGCCACCAAAGGATGAAGATCTGGTGGCCGCCTTTTTAAAAGATGAAGATTTTTTGTTGCTTTCACCTAATAGCTATAACGCCTTGGGCTTGGGGACAACCCAGCTATACAACAAGACGGTCGTATATAACCATAAGCGACATGGCGAGTTCAAAATAGGTAATAGAAGTTTTGAGTTTCGTATGAAGCCACGCTTTCCCAAAAAGGTAGATAAAGAATTCTTATTTGTTGACCTATTAAATAACCTTGACTCTCTGGCTGAGAATAAGGGCGATGTATTAGTCAAGGCAGAGAAGCAGTTATCTAGCTTTGAGCCAGCCAAGCTAGGGAAGTCAGTCGCTGCATACGGTGCCGAAAGAACTAAGAAGCGAGTGTTGTCATGGATGCGCGTCTCGCAAAGGGCCAGCGCTTAATGCTCTTGCATGACCACAAGGAATTCAATGATCTTATTGCATCTGTATCAGAAGCAATGGGCATTGATCCCTCATTAGTTGAAAAAGATTATTGGATCATGCATTGCCTGTGGGGTCTGCAGCAACAAGGATTTTCATTTGAATTAAAAGGCGGGACTTCTCTATCCAAGGGGTTTGGATTGATTCATCGTTTTTCCGAAGATATTGATATCCGTATTGAGCCACCAGCCGGTATGAATGTTAAGACAGGTAAAAATCATGAGCCGACGTTAATTAGTGACGGAGCTCAATATGACGGCTGGACACAAACCTTATTGCGCTTCGTATAACGCTGAACTGTTTAAGTCGCTTAGTCCGACTATGGTTCAGGTATTAAAAAAGAGATTTTCTTAAATTGATAAAAGGTATTGGCGCAAACGTTGTGAAAACGCCGTTTGCGAGGCGGCCTAGGTTGAAGCGACGACTAGCTTAATCCATACAACTACAGAGTCGAATTCTGTATTTGTATGGATTAATTCTCATCAATTGCTACTGCGTGAGGCTGTTTCACAGTCACTTGCAGGCCGAACGGGGATTTTGCACTTGTTGCCGCTTTCAATGCGCAACTGGATGCTGCATGCAGATTCTAGCTAAAGCAAACTGCGATTGACATTGCCGAATGTCGAAAAAGCTGCAGCCACAAGCAACACGGCAGCATTTCTGCCAGTTAGCTTTCCGTAAAAATCATATGCCCAAAATCAATCACTGGCTCGTTTGAGGTTCAACACCTGCGTTTTTGAGCAAACGGTTCCAGTTTTTGACTTCAGTAGTCAGAAGTTCGGCTGAGCCTTTTAAGGAGCGATTTGTCTGGGTCGGCAATGATAGCCCCATCTTTTCATAGCGCTGCATCATCTCTGGTTGTGTCAGTACACGGTTAATTGCCGAATTCAGTTTTTCAAGAATAGGCTGAGGCACACCTTTGGGTACCAGAATCATGTTCCAGATATCATAATTCACAGGGAATTTTGTTTCTCCTGTCGCTTGAACTTCGGGCAGAATTGAAACGCGTTTATCGCGCATAACGCCAATACCGCGGGTCTTACCCGTGCTGTAGGATCCTTCGACTGTGCTGCTGCTTTCGATCGCGTAATCAATCTGACCTGCCATTAAATCCGCAATGGTTTGTGCCGCACCACGATAATGAACGGGCTGAATCTTGACGCCAATGGCAGCATTCAGAACGACGCCGCCTAAAAATGATCCCGAACCAACACCGGCCGTGCCGAAGTTCATCGTTGTCTGATTCTGTTTTGCATACTCAACAAATTCTTCGTAGGTTTTTACGGGCAAATTGCTACGGATCGAGATGACTTGCGGCGCATCACCGACCGAGGCGATCGGGGTAAAGTTTTCAAGTATGTTGTAGGGTAAGTTTGAGTACAACGATGCCTGCGCTGCCAGGGTGCCTAGATTGCCAAATAGCATTGTGTAGCCATTTGGCACTGCTTTGGCTGCTTTGGCTTGACCAACTGACCCTCCCGCACCTGGAATGTTGGCGACCACCACGGGTTGATTCAACTCCTTGGATAAGCCGTCTGCAATGACCCGAGCAAGGACATCGGTTGCGCCTCCTCCGGTAAATGGCACGATGACAGTCAGAGGTTGACTCGGAAAGTCTTGCGCGCTGGATACCTGTGACACTAGCCCTAGACTGATGACTGCAATAGCCAGGCAAATGCTTTTGATGTGTTTAATAGCCATTTTGAGTCACCTTGTGTTCAAACGGGTATTGTGGAGGTTTAGAGCATTAGCGCGGGAGATTGACCAGGCCTGCGCCATCGACCGGCAGTTCAGCGCCAGTAATAAATTGTGCTTCATCAGAGGCCAGAAACAAGGCTGCATTTGCGACATCCCAGCCTGTACCCATTCGGTTGCGCAAAGGGACTCTGACATTGCGTTCTGCAACGACTTGCTCGCGTGTTTTACCAAAAGCATTAGCACGGGTATCCACTGCCATCGGTGTATCCATCAGTCCAGGCAAAATTGTATTTGCCCGTATGCCATACTCAGCGTTTTCGATCGCCAGTTGTTTGGTATAGACGATCAAAGCGGCTTTGGTCGCCTTATAAGCCACCCAGGGGTAGCGCTGATAGGCCGAGATCGAGGAAATATTGATAATGACACCGGACTGCTGCTCACGCATAATTGGCAACACATGCTTGCAGGCCATCACGCAACCCCGCAGGTTGACATTAACGATCAGATCAAAGGCCTCTTCAGTGATCTCTGTAGGACTCCCGTCATTGCCGGCGACACTGATGCCTACGTTGTAATGGAGGATGTCGATACGCCCCCATTTTTGTTTGGCAAAGGCAATGGCAGCTGCCAGATCACTTTCCTTGCAAACATCGGCTTCATAAGGGAGTATTTCTTTCGCACCATATTCTTCGGTTGCTATTTTGCATGTCTCTTCTGCTGAGACAAGGCTACGATCTACCGCCAGAATGTGTGCGCCTTCTTGCGCAAAGCGCAATACTGTGGCGCGACCATTACCAATACCCATCCCTGGACTTTGTCCGGCGCCAATGATGACGGCAATTTTATCCTTGAGTCTCATGCTTGATCCTTTTTTTTGCTGCGAACGACAACATCTGTCCATTTTTCGTAATACTGAATCAGCGTGGTGAAATCGAGATCACCTCCGCCTTGAGTCATCGCAAACTCCCATACCTGACGTGTATTGCGTGCCACCCACATTGGAACCTCAAGCTCCTCTGCTTCGATCAGACCCAGTGTGATGTCTTTATGCAAGGTGCGTGTCGTGGCGCCGTAATCAAAGGTACCCGGCAAAACGGATTTTGGAATTTTGTCTGTCGTGGCACTGTTGCGCCCCGTGCTCGCATTGATCACCTTTACCATCAGGTCTGCATCCAGACCGGCTTTAGCACCCAATACCAGTGCCTCAAAGGCTGAGGCCATATTAGTGGCAGAGATTAGGTTATTGACCAGTTTCATCATCTGCGCCATGCCCGGTTCAGTTCCAATATCAAAAATATTTTGACTGATCAGATTCAAGCGATCTCGAACACTTTCGATGACGGCTGCATCACCTGCCACCATCATCGCCAGAGTACCGTTGTCCGCACCACGTGGTCCGCCACTGACGGGGCAGTCCAAGACACTGATGTGTTTGTTTGACAGGGCCTCGGTGATCTCAATTATCGGTGTCCGACCTATAGTGGAGGTTTCGATGTAGATCCTGATTTTTTTGCCATGGATGACACCGTCTGATCCGTATGCAACAGCTTTGCTGACATTGCTCGCGGGCAGACAGGCAAACACCACCTCGACTGCATCAGCAACGGCTTGTGGATTGGGGTGCACAATAGCATTCCACTTGGCAAAGGCGGCGGTCTTTGCGGGATCCGGATCATAGACGTGCAGCGTAACGCCTGCCTGAGCCAGGCGACGTGCGATACCACCTCCCATTGCTCCGAGTCCGATAAATCCGGTTTCTGCGTACTTAAGTGGCATCCTGTTCCCCCATAAATCTAATTATTATCTTGATAATTGTAAGCGTCTGGTCTGAACTAACAAGATTATGTTCCATATTTGTATGGACTAATATGTGCGCATGATTCAGGGTCAACCTCAATACGAGCTTCAGGTACAGCGAACCAAATACCCCATCGTGACTATACTTGGGTCTCGGATTGGGTATCTCATTATTAAAAGTAACAGAAAAACCTAAGAGATCAGCATGCTCAAGAGAGAACATACATTCACTGAGCTGGAGACTAATTTCCAATGGGAAATCCCGGAGCGTTTCAACATCGCGATCGCCGCCTGTGATCGCTGGGCGGATGGCTCTGGCCGTCGTGCACTGATTGTTGAAAATCAGCATGAGCAAGCGCAAACCTTCAGCTTTGATCAACTCAAGGCGCTCTCGAATCAGTTTGCTAATGTATTGATTGCGCGGGGCATTAAAAGAGGGGATCGCATAGGTATTTTCGTGCCGCAATCTGTCGAGTCCGTGATTGCTCATCTGGCGGCATACAAAATTGGCGCGATCACGATCCCCTTGTTTTATCTGTTCGGGCCGGATGCTTTAGAGTTTCGTTTGAAAGATGCAGGTGCGATTGCCTTAGTCACCGATCTTGAGGGTGCCAATAAGATAGCAAATATCCGTCACAACTTAACAGCGCTTGAGTCGGTTTATTCTATCGAGGGACCTAGAGAGGATGGTCCCGACGGCTGTATTTCTTTCTGGGCAAGTCTGGACGGCGCGTCGAAATCATTTTCACCGGTTGATACGCTGGCTGATGAGCCTGCTCTGATTATTTACACCTCAGGCACGACCGGCAAACCCAAAGGCGCCTTGCATGCGCACCGCGTTTTACTGGGACATCTGCCGGGCGTTGAGATTTCACACGATTTTTTTCCTCAGGCAGGAGATTTGATGTGGACGCCTGCAGACTGGGCCTGGATTGGTGGTTTGTTAGATGTCCTGTTGCCATCGCTTTATCATGGTGTGCCAGTGCTTGCACGCCGTTTCGAAAAATTTGAACCCTCGCAGGTCTTTGCACTCCTTGCAAAACACCAGGTACGGAATATTTTTTTTCCACCCACCGCGCTCAAAATATTGCGCATTGTTGCTAATCCCAGGGAACAATGGAATTTTTCCTTGCGCTCGGTCGGCAGTGGTGGCGAGTCGCTTGGTGATGAGTTGATTGCGTGGGGGCAAAAAGCCCTGGGCGTCACGATCAATGAGTTTTATGGACAGACTGAATGCAATATGACGGTTTCTGGTTGCTCGGTGCAATTCCCACGCAAGTCAGGCGCAATCGGTCGCGCTGTTCCGGGCCATCGTGTTGCGATCGTGGACGAGCATGGTGAACCGGTTGGGGCGGGTGTTCTGGGGAATATCGCTATCCAGTCTCCTGATCCGGTGATGTTCCTCGGATACTGGAATAACCCCAAGGCAACAGCAGAGAAATTCAGAGGTGATTATTTATTAACCGGTGATCTGGGTGAAATGGATGCCGAGGGATATATTCGTTTTATCGGCCGCGATGATGATGTCATCACGAGCGCTGGTTACCGAATTGGACCGGCTCCGATTGAGGAGTGTTTGCTCAAACATCCGGCTGTCAGGTTTGCCGCTGTAATTGGTAAAAAAGATCCGCAGCGCACTGAGATTGTGAAGGCTTTTATTGTGCTGCTAGAGGGCGTCGAGCTCTCAGAGGACTTAGTCCTCGATATTCAAAATTTTGTACGTCAGCGTCTGGCTGCACATGAATATCCACGCGAGATTCGTTTTCTGGAGGCGTTACCCTCAACCTTGACGGGAAAGATGATGCGCAAAACCTTGCGAGAGATGGAGGATTGAGTGAGTTCAAAGCCAAGCTTTACGATTGCTGAGTTAGCAACGGAATTCGATGTGACCCATCGCGCAATACGTTTTTACGAAGATCAGGGCCTGCTTGCTCCGGTCAGAACTGGCAAGAATGCTCAGATCAGAAGGTATTCCGGCTCTGACAGGACGCGTTTGCGTCTGATTTTGCGCGGCAAACGCCTGGGATTCTCACTCGCTGAAATCAAAGAGATTCTGGATATCAATCTCTATAACAAACCCGGTGGATCGATCCTGCAACTTGAGCGTTTCATCCAGACGCTGGCAAAGCACCGGGAAGCTTTAGAGCAGCAGATGGAGGATTTGAATGACCAGCTTAACGAGCTAGCCTCGCATGAACTGCAATGTAAAAAAATCCTTGCTGAGAAAAAAGCAGGCTGATATTTTTACCTCTCGTTTACCCTAATTTGAATTTTTCTATAGCTAACACTCTGATCTACATAATTAATTTAATTGACCTTTACGTTAACGTAAAGTAAATTAATGTGATCGATTCAACGAGGTGTTTGATGAGCGTCTTGTCAGTAGAAAGAAAAGCGGAGATAGAAGAGAGCTTTGCTAAACAAGGTTTGATGAACACTTTCAAGGCCAGTCTTGAGGAGATCGGGTACGGCAAAATGGTTGTTTCGATGCCTTACTCACAAGCGGTTTCGCAACAGCATCAGTTTTTTCATGGTGGAGTAATTGGTGCGCTCGCCGATACGGCCTGCGGCTATGCTGCAATCAGTATCATCGCAGACGGTCAGGCTGCTTTGACCGCCGAGTACAAAATCAATTTGCTTTCACCCGCTGATGGCGAGCGTCTGGTTGCCGTCGGTACCATCATCAAACCCGGGCGCACGCTGATTACCTGTCAGGGTGAAGTATTCACAGAAAAAGAAGGAAAGCGCAAACTTTGCGCCATCATGCTGATGACAATGTGCGTCGTTAAAAATTTGGGACATAAGTAAAAGGAATCCACATGAGCAATATTCCAGGCATCAACTTTTATCTTGGCGAGAATATCGATGCATTGCGCGATGCGGTGAGCGCGTATGCCCAGGCAGAAATTGCGCCGCTTGCCGGACAGATTGATCGCACAGATCAGTTCCCGATGGATCAGTGGAAAAAAATGGGTGATCTGGGTGTACTCGGGATCACTGTGGCCGAAGAATACGGTGGTGCCAATATGGGTTATCTGGCTCATATGGTTGCCATGGAGGAAATATCGCGTGCCTCGGCCTCTGTAGGTTTGTCCTATGGCGCCCACTCCAATTTGTGCGTGAACCAGATTCATCGAAACGGTAACGAGGAGCAAAAGCGCAAGTATCTGCCCAAACTCGTGTCGGGTGACTATATCGGCGCCCTGGCGATGAGCGAGCCGAATGCGGGTTCGGATGTGGTCAGTATGAAGCTTAGCGCGACCTACAAGGATGGCTACTACCTGCTCAATGGCACGAAAATGTGGATCACTAATGGACCGGATTGTGATGTGCTGGTGGTCTATGCAAAAACAGAGCCAGACGCAGGGGCAAAGGGCATGACCGCGTTTCTCGTTGAGAAAGGCATGCCTGGTTTTTCAGTTGCGCAAAAACTCGACAAACTCGGTATGCGCGGTTCGCACACCGGTGAGCTGCTGTTTGAAAACGTCAAGGTACCTGCAGAGAATATTCTTGGCACACTAGGTGGCGGGGCCAGAGTCCTGATGAGTGGTCTGGATTATGAGCGTGCCGTGCTGGCGGCAGGACCGCTGGGCATCATGCAGTCCTGCATGGATGCTGTGGTTCCGTACATCCATGACCGTAAGCAGTTTGGCCAGTCGATTGGTGAGTTTCAGCTGATACAGGGCAAGATAGCTGATATGTACACCACCTTGCAGGCCTGCCGCGCCTATTGTTACGCGGTCGGACGCCAGCTCGATGCGCTGGGCTCTGAGCACATGCGTCAGGTGCGCAAGGATGCTGCAGGCGTGATTCTTTATACGGCTGAAAAAGCAACCTGGATGGCGGGTGAGGCAGTACAGATTTTCGGTGGTAATGGTTACACAAACGAGTATCCGGTTGGACGTTTGTGGCGCGATGCCAAACTGTACGAGATCGGTGCCGGCACGTCAGAAATTCGCCGGATGCTGATTGGTCGCGAATTATTTTCCGAAACGATGTAAGTAGAGAAGGCCGCAGAGATGCCAATACTCGAAACGAAACTGAATAACCGTAGCCCTGAGTTTGTTGCCAATGCGCACTTGATGCAGTCTCTGGTCGATGATCTGAGGCTCAAAGTCGCGCGCATCGCACAAGGTGGGGGCGAGGCTGCACGTAAAAAGCATACCGATCGCAACAAGCTTTTGCCACATGACCGCGTTCAATTGCTGCTTGATCCGGGTACGCCATTTCTCGAGTTTTCGCAGTTGGCGGCCTATGGCATGTATCAGGAGAAAAACGGTGAGGATGCTGCACCTGGCGCAGGCTTGATCACAGGGATTGGTTCCATAGCAGGTCAGGAATGCGTGATTGTCTGCAATGATGCGACCGTGAAAGGCGGAACCTATTTTCCCCTGACAGTTAAAAAGCACTTGCGTGCCCAGGAAATTGCTGAGCAGAATCATTTGCCTTGTATATATCTGGTGGACTCTGGTGGTGCGAATTTACCCAATCAGGATGAGGTCTTTGCCGACCGGGATCATTTTGGTCGTATATTTTTTAACCAGGCCAATATGTCCGCCAAGGGGATTGCGCAGATCGCTGTGGTGATGGGGTCCTGCACGGCCGGCGGTGCCTATGTACCAGCGATGAGTGATGAAAGCATCATTGTCAAAGAGCAGGGTACGATCTTTTTGGCCGGACCGCCTCTGGTGAAAGCGGCGACAGGCGAGGTCGTGAGTGCTGAGGAGCTGGGCGGTGCCGATGTGCACACGCGTCTGTCCGGTGTGGCGGATCATTTTGCTCAAAACGACGCGCACGCCCTGAGTATCGCCCGTAACGTCGTAGCCAATCTCAACCGTAAAAAACCGGAGCCGCTGGTACGACAGCCTGCAGTCGATCCTCTTTACGCTCCCGAAGAACTCTATGGCGTGATTCCAGGCGATACACGCAAGCCCTACGATGTCCGGGAGGTGATTGCCCGTCTGGTCGATGGCTCGCAGTTTGATGAATTCAAAGCGCGCTTTGGTACGACACTGGTGACGGGGTTCGCACACCTTGACGGTTATCCGGTTGGTATTGTGGCCAACAATGGGATTCTATTTTCCGAAAGCGCCTTAAAGGGTGCGCACTTTATCGAACTGTGCTGCCAGAGAAAAATCCCGCTTGTTTTCCTGCAGAATATCACCGGTTTCATGGTGGGACGCAAATATGAAAACGAGGGTATTGCCAGAAACGGAGCCAAGATGGTCACGGCTGTGGCAACGGCGCAAGTACCGAAATTTACCGTCATCATTGGCGGCTCTTTCGGTGCTGGTAATTACGGCATGTGTGGTCGCGGCTATAGCCCACGCCTGTTGTGGATGTGGCCTAATGCGCGTATTTCAGTGATGGGCGGTGAGCAGGCGGCGAGCGTGCTGGCGACTGTGCGCAGAGACGGTATTGAAAGCAAGGGTGGTACCTGGAGTGCCGAGGAGGAGGCCGCTTTCAAAGCACCGATTCGAGAGCAGTACGAAGTACAAGGCAACCCCTATTATGCTAGTGCCCGGTTATGGGATGACGGTGTGATTGATCCTAAAGATACGAGGAGAATTCTCAGTCTCGCCATTTCAGCAAGCCTGAACGCTCCGATTCCTGAGACCAGATTTGGTTTGTTCAGAATGTAAAGCTCTGATTGGAGAAAAAAGTGTTCAATAAAAAGACCCAATTGGAGAATGCAAGTGTTCAATAAAATATTGATCGCCAATCGAGGTGAGATCGCATGCCGGGTCGCCCGGACCTGCCGCAGGCTCGGTATAAAAACCGTCGCGCTCTACTCTGATGCGGACCGGGACGCTCTGCATGTGCAGAGCTGCGATGAGGCGCTGCATATTGGTGGCTCTGCACCCAAAGACAGTTATTTGCAAGGCGACAAGATCATCCAGTTTGCGTTGGCAACCGGTGCCCAGGCGATTCATCCTGGTTATGGTTTTCTCTCCGAAAATGCGGATTTTGCCCTGGCATGTGAAAATGCGGGTCTTGTTTTTATCGGCCCACCAGCCTCAGCCATCTATGCGATGGGTTCAAAGTCCGCCGCTAAATCCCTGATGGAAAGCGCAGAAGTTCCTCTGGTCCCTGGCTATCATGGAGATAATCAGGAGCCGGCTTTCCTGCATGCTCAGGCTGACCGTATCGGCTATCCGGTGCTGCTCAAAGCCTCCGCAGGCGGTGGCGGAAAAGGCATGCGAATTATCGCTTCGAGTGCGGGATTTCTCTCGGCACTCGAATCCTGCAAGCGTGAAGCGCTGAGTAGTTTTGGCGATGAAAAAGTGCTGGTTGAAAAATATCTCAGTCGACCAAGGCACATCGAGGTTCAGGTTTTTGCCGATCGCCAGGGCCACTGCGTCTACTTGTTTGATCGGGATTGCTCAGTGCAGCGGCGACACCAGAAAGTTCTGGAGGAGGCGCCCGCACCTCGCGTGAGTCCCGAGATTAAACGGGCGATGGGCGAAGCTGCGGTCAATGCAGCCAGGAAGGTCGGCTACGAAGGCGCGGGCACGGTTGAATTCATTGCAGAAGCAGACGAGCAAGGTCATGCGGGACAGTTTTTCTTCATGGAAATGAATACCCGTTTGCAAGTTGAGCATCCGGTGACTGAAATGATCACGGGCCAGGATCTCGTGGAATGGCAGTTACGGGTCGCAGCTGGTGAGCCTCTGCCCTTATTGCAGGAGCAACTGCGAGTGAACGGGCATGCGCTTGAAGCGCGTATTTATGCTGAAAATCCTGAAAATAATTTTCTGCCTTCTACCGGCACGTTGCGTGCGATGACCATGCCCGCGGAGCAGGCTGACAATATTCGTATCGATACGGGTGTGCGGCTTGGTGATGTGATTAGCCCTTTCTATGACCCGATGATTGCGAAACTGATTGTCTGGGGACCTGAGCGTCAGACCGCTGTCGCCAAAATGCGGTCGGCACTTGAGGATACGCATATCCTTGGTTTATCGACCAATGTCGCTTTTCTGGGGCGTCTTTTAAGATGCGATGCTTTTGTTCACGCCACTCTGGATACCGGGTTAATCGCTAAAAATGAGCTGTCCTTGTTAGGCAAGGATTCTTCGGTTGAGCTCACCGAGCTGGCTATTCTGCTTTCACAGCGTCTGGCGCTGGATGAGGAAAAATCTCGATTTGCAGGGCGTGAACCTCATTCACCCTGGCAGCGTCAGGATGGCTGGCGTCTGAATAAGCCTTGCGTCAGAGCATTCTCGTTTGCTCTGGAGGGAGCGACGCAAACCTATAGCTTTCAGTATGCGTATGAAAATGAAACGCTTAGTTTTGCGGATCAAACAGCGAAATTTGCCTTTCAAAAGCAGGGCAGCCTGATTCAGGTGACTCTGGATGGTATCCAGTCGAGCGCGTCGATCTACTCGCCTCCAGATGATTTAAACAGCTTTCATTTGTTCCGTCAGGGCAGGCATCAAGTCTGGCATTATCAGGATCAGCTAGATATGACTTATGCGCAGGAGACGTCTGGCGGCAAACTGACCGCTCCGATGCCTGGCAAAGTGATCGCCATTCAGGTCACTCCAGGCATGCAGGTCAAGGTAGGCGATCCGCTACTGGTGGTCGAAGCGATGAAGATGGAACATACAATCACTGCGCCCTTTGATGGCGAGGTGTCTGAAATTAATTATGCGATAGGCGAACAAGTCAGCGAAGGCGATCAGCTGATTATTTTCAAATCCGCTGAGGCGTGAGTTGCTACTGAGTTGTTGAGCGGGCGGCTACTCAAAATCTACCAAGTCGTCTGGCAAATTAAGACTAATGCTTGCCTCGCAGCAGGCATTAGTCTAGGCGTAAGTTCTCGCATCTTCGATGAGTTTGCCATCAGCGGGCAGGGTATTGCTACCCTCAAAGGAGACCTCGGCGCGCAGCTTTGTGACCTCTCGTATCGACTGGATGATCGCAGCTTGCAACGCACCTAAATCCGCGCTGACAGCGTCTTTCAGTTCGCAGCGAAGTGTCATCACTTCACTACCGATATTGCCACTGACCACCACTCGCGCTTTGCTGAGTTCAGGATGTTTTCTAACGATTTCCTGTACTTGCCCAGGGTGGACAAACATGCCCTTGATTTTCGTCGTTTGATCTGCACGCCCGAGCCAGCCCTTGATGCGCAGATTATTTCTGCCACAGGGTGATGGGTGTGTGACTGAGTCAGGATCGATCGCCGACAGGTCTCCCGTGCCAAAGCGAATCAGGGGATAGTCTTTATCGAAAATCGTAATGACGACTTCACCCACTTCACCAATTGGCATGGGTTTGGAGCCATTGGGTTCGACGATTTCGAGAATAATTTCTTCATCGATAATCATGCCACTGGCAAGCTCTGGCGTTTCATAGGCAATCAGGCCAACGTCTGCAGTGGCATAGGTTGAAATGACAGTGATATTGCGTGCTTTGAACCAGGCACGCATACTGGGTGTTAAGGCTTCACCAGAGACAACCGCTTTTTTAATGCTGCTTGCGTCCAGTCCTAATTCATCGGCTTTTTCAAGAATGATTTTCAGGAAAGAGGGCGTGCCTGTATAGGCAGTTGGTTTTAAATGATCGATGGTTTGTGCTTGCAGTTCGGTCTGTCCCACACCTGCGGGAAAGACGCAGCAGCCTAGGGCATGTGCTCCGCCCTCGAGCATCCAGGCACCAGGCGTGAAATGGTAGGAGAACGCGTTGTGCACCAAATCGCCAGCTTTAAAACCTGCAGCGCGTAAAGCTCTGGCCAGACGAAAGCAGTCCATCTCCTTGCCTTGTGGCTCGTGGATCGGTCCGGGCGATTGAAAAATACGTTTCAGATGCTGGACGGGCGTGCTGTTCATACCGCCAAAAGGAGGTGCTTTTTTTTGTGCAGCGCTGAGTTCTGATTTTCTCGTGACAGGCAGTGTCGCAAGAGCCTCTCTGGTCGTGATTGTGGTTGCATCAATCGTCTCGAACAGGCGGGCAAAATATTCTGTATGGGTCTTGGCATACTGCACCTGCTCTGCCAAATCTTTCAGGAGCGTTTTTTCACGCTCTTGGTGTGAACGTGTTTCGAGTTTGTCTAAATTCATGCGTTACTCCGTGAAACTTTGCCTCTAGAGGCGGCAGGGCGTTCAGATCTTGATGACACAAGTATTGTTTTAGGTCAGAGCGTGCTTATGACAGCCAGCGCTTGCGACGTCGATAGGATTTGACGTCCTTAAATGATTTGCGCTCTCCCTCGTCATTAGAGGCAACGCCTAAATAGAACTCTTTGACGTCTTCGTTGTTTCTTAAATCTTCAGCTGCGCCATCCATGACGACGCGTCCATTTTCAAGGATGTAGCCATAATCGCTGTATTTCAGCGCGACCATGGTGTTTTGCTCTGCAAGCAGAAAACTCACGTTTTCGCGTTTATTCAAGTCCTTGACGATTTCAAACACTTCTTCAACGATCTGGGGCGCGAGTCCCATGGAAGGCTCGTCGAGCAGAATCATTTCCGGCTTGGCCATCATGGCGCGGCCAATCGCGCACATCTGCTGCTCACCACCGGAGGTATAGGCTGCCTGAGATTTTCTGCGCACTTTGAGGCGCGGAAAATAGTCGTAGATTTTTTCCAGTTCACGTTTGACTTCGGCGTTGCTGATGTTTCGCGTATAGGCGCCTGTCAGCAAATTATCTTCAATCGAGAGGTGGGCAAAACAGTGTCTACCCTCCATGACCTGGATCACACCGCGTGTCACCAGTTTGTTCGGGGAGAGCTTGTCCACCCGTTCATTTTTAAACTGGATACTGCCTTTGGTGACATCGCCTCTTTCCGCTCCCAACAGATTTGAAATTGCTTTGAGCGTGGTGGATTTACCCGCGCCGTTTGCACCCAGAAGAGCAACAATTTTTCCCTTTGGCACTTCGAGGGAAACGCCTTTCAAGACCAGAATGACGTGGTCATAGATGACTTCAATATTGTTAACGGAAAGAAGGGCTGTCATAGGTTTCCAGATATCAATCAGTTGTTCATGCACGCAGGCGTGATGTTTTTCTCTTTGGCATACTCAAGTGCCGAGGCCTTGAATAGTGGGTGAATCAGAGCTTTATTGCCCTCGATCCAGTCAGAAATAATGACCCACTTGGTGCCGTCCCACTGCTGGATCTTGATCTTGCCCGAGCCCTCATGGTTATCGCAGGAGGTTTTGATTTCAGGCAGCAGACCTGTTGCGCCCAGAGCTTTCAAGCGTGCATCGGTGATGTTGAGGTTTTCAAACGCCCAGCGCATTTGCTCGCCTGTGACGGGCTTGCCTTTGCCGAATTTCTCCTGCGCCAGACGATCCGCTTCCACCGTCACAATCGCAGCAGACACGCCACGGTTATAGAGGATGGTGCCAATCTTGGACTTGTTGGAGAAATTACCTTTGCCAGCGCCATAGACCTCTTTTTCAATATCGGCAATCACAGGCACAGTCTTGCCGGCGATGTTCCAGGTCGCGCTCATATAGCCTTTGGCTGCAGGACCTGCTGGCACGGCATCCTCTTCAGAACCCGCCCACCAGGAGCCCACAATCTTGTCCCTTGCAAAACCAACTTTCTGAGCCGCTTTCAGTGCGGTCTGGTTCATCACACCCCAGCCCCAGAAAATCACGTAGTCAGGGTTTTCTTCACGAATCTTGAGCCACTGTGCACCTTGTTCGTTGCCAGGGTGGGCGACTGGAATTTCAACGAGTTTAAAACCGTCGATTTTGCTTTCAGCTTGCAAGGCAGCAATCGGCTCCTTGCCGTAGGCTGAGTCGTGGTAGAGGAAAACAATTTTCTTGCCCTTCAGAGACCCGCCATTTTTTTGAGCGAGAAACTTGACGATGGCTGAGGCCTGCATCTGATAGGTTGTGACCAGTGGGAAAGCGTAGGGAAAGACCGAGCCATCGACGGCATCAGTTCGACCGTAACCCATCATGATCAAAGGCACTTTATCGGTCTGGGTTTTGTCCAGCAGCGCGTAGGAAATGCCAGTCGACATGACGTGCAGCGCGGTACCTTTCGAGGCGCCGGCGTTGGCTTTCAGACGCTCATAGCACTCAACGCCTTTAGCGTTGTTGTATTCGGTTTCGCATTCTTCCCAGGAGAATTTGACACCATTGACACCACCTTCTTTCAGATTGACATAGGTTAAGTAGTCAATAAAACCACCATAGAAAGACTGACCGTTTTGTCCGTAGGGGCCGACTCGAAAGCTTGGCAGAGCGACGAACTGATCCTGGGCAAAAGACGGGACGGCGTAAGTGCTACCGAGGGCGGCAGCCACACTGAGTACCGCTCCAAGTACCGATGTTTTAAAACGTTTCATGAAGTTATCTCCTGGATAGGTCATGACGATCACGACGCATTGTTATAAAAAAAGTTCAATGGGGGAAGGGCCACAATCTGAGCTTTTCTTTGGTGATTTGCCAAAGTCGCGCCAGGCCGTGGGGCTCAACAATTAAAAAGAAAATAATCAAGGCACCAAACACCATGAGCTGGATATGCGACACCACCACGCTCGGTATGGGCAAGTGCAGAAGCTGGGCGATCAGTGGCAACACAATATCTAAAAATATCGGGAGCAAGAGAATAAAAGCCGCACCCAGAAAATTACCGAGGATGCTGCCTACCCCGCCGATGATGACCATGAACAGAATCTTGAAGGAAAGCTCGAGCGAAAAACCGTCAGGCTCCACGGTACCGAGATAACAATAGGCATAGAGGGCACCTGCAATGCCGCAATAGAAGGAACTGATGGCAAACGCCAGCAGTTTGGTTTTCATTAAGGGAATACCAATCACCTCGGCGGCCACATCCATGTCGCGCACCGCCATCCAGGCGCGTCCCGTCGAGGAGCGCACCAGATTCTTACCCAACAAAGCCAGCACGCTTACGATGGCCAGAACTAATAAATATTTCGAAACGGGTGTGTCGAATTTAAAGCCGAAAATACTTAAGGTCTGAGCACTGATCACGCCCGAGGAACTGTTGTTTGAAAACCAGGGGAATTTGGTCAGGCACCAGACGACAAAAAATTGCGCGGCCAGGGTGGCGACGGCGAGGTAGAAGCCTTTGATGCGCAAAGAGGGTAGACCAAACAAAATCCCGATTGCGGAGGCGCTTAGTCCTCCCAGAATAAAAGAGAAAATGAAAGGAATGCCTTCGAGGCGAAGCTGAAAATTGTAGGTGGCAAAAGCACCCACAGCCATAAAGGCGGCGGATCCTAGCGATAGCTGTCCTGCATAGCCGGTTAAAAAATTTAATCCGAGCGCAGCGAGAGAGAAAATCAGAAAAGGTATCAGAATCGCATTGATCCAGTACTCACGCGCAAAGAGCGGGACAATGATCGCGGCAAAGGCGAGCAACAGGAGCATGCCGATCCGGTCTTGCAGAATCGGGAAAATCTGACTGTCAGCTTTGTAAGTGGTCTTGAATTGACCGGTTTCACGATAAAGCATTGTTTTTCCTCAAACGCGGTCAATGTGTTTTTCACCGAACAGACCTTCAGGTCTGATCAATAAAAAGAGCAGGGCGAAGATGTAGGGGAACCAACCCTCGATACCGCCAAAATTTCCCCCAAAGGCCTCTTGCAGCACGGGAGGGATATAAATTTCAGCCAGTTTCTCGGAGACGCCGATGATGATGCCGCCAACAATCGCACCTGGCACCGAGGTGAATCCGCCCAGAATCAGCACAGGCAACGCTTTGAGCGCTGTGAGGGATAACGCATACTGCACGCCATTGCGCGAGCCCCACAGCAAACCAGCGACCAGTGCCACAAAACCTGCGATAGCCCAGACGATGGTCCAGATTCTTTCCAGCGGGATGCCCAGAGACAACGCGGCCTGGTGATCATCAGCGACTGCACGCAGCGCGCGTCCGACTTTTGTGTACTGAAAGAGCAGCGCCAGAAGAATAACCAAAAGAATAATGATTCCAGAGGAAAATAAATCCAGCTTGGAAATGCCGATACCTGTCATATCTAAAATGGCTTGAATCGGCTCGTCCACGATGCCTAAATCAATCGGTCGCACATCATTGCCAAATAAAATCGGTGCAAAACCTTCCAGCAAAAAGCTCAGACCAATAGTGGCCATGAACAGCGTGATCGGTGGCTGATTGACCAGTTTGCCAAGGACGAATTTTTCGGTACAGATACCAATCAAAACCATAAAAACAAAAGAAGCAATAATGGCCAGCCACATTGGTACTTCGTAATCGATCAGGCCGACCACGACCAGCGCCGCCGCATAGACCATCGCGCCCTGGGCAAAATTGAGTACACCCGAAGCTTTGAAAATCAGCACAAAGCCTAGTGCAACCAGCGAATACATCAGGCCAGACAAGATGCCGCTGATGACGATTTCTAGAAAAAATTGCATGGAGATATCCTTGTCGTCGGCTCTTAGTGACTCGTGCCCAGATAGGCGCTGATCACTTCTGGATTATTTTTCACTTCCTCGGGCAAGCCATCCCCGATTTTTTTGCCGTAATCAAGCACGACAACACGATCCGAGATATCCATCACCACACCCATATCGTGTTCAATCAACACGATCGTCACGCCATACTGCTGGTTCACGTCCAGGATAAAACGGCACATATCCTGTTTCTCCTCAACGTTCATACCCGCCATGGGTTCGTCAAGTAATAGCAGTGAGGGCTCAGCAGCCAGCGCGCGTGCCAGCTCGACACGTTTTTGCAAACCGTAAGGCAGTTTCCCGACAGGTGTTTTACGGATATGCTGGATTTCCAGAAAGTCGATGACTTCCTCCACCTTATGGCGATTAAGCTCCTCTTCGTTTCTGGCCTTGCCGACCCACAGCGCATTGCTCAGAAAACTGCTCGACATCTTTGTATTTCTGCCGGTCATGATGTTGTCCAGCACAGTCATGCCTTTAAACAGAGCGATATTCTGGAACGTCCTGGCGATACCTTGTCGGGCCGCTTGCGCAGGATTCATCTGTTTACGCTTTTCACCACGAAAGTAAATATCCCCGGCTTGTGGATGGTAAACACCGTTAATCACATTCAGCATCGAGCTCTTACCCGCGCCATTGGGTCCAATAATGGAGCGAATTTCATGCTCTCTGACATCAAAGGAAATATTGGTCAGTGCTTTGACACCGCCAAACGAGAGAGAAATGTTTTCGAGCTGTAAAACCGTATTACCAGCTGAGGCTTGGGTTGTCATCGTGCTCATGCGGCCACCATCGAGGTTTTGGCGTCTTGAATCCGGACAGTGGCACTGATGCTGCCATCTCTGCCGTCTTCAAACTTCACTTTGGTTTCAATGAATTGTTCTGCCTTGCCTGAATACAGTGCCTCAAGCAAGGGTGCATATTTTTCAGCAATGAAACCGCGGCGTACTTTTCTCGTCCGTGTCAGCTCGTCATCGTCCGGATCGAGTTCTTTATGCAACACCAGGAAGCGCTCGATCTGAGCATGGCTGAGCATCGGATCGTCGGCCAAATCGATATTGACCTTGCCGATGCATTCGCCAATCATCTTGTACACCTCTTCTTTGGAGGCCAGATCGACGTAGCCGGCAAAAGCGATATGACGACGCTCCGCCCAATTGGCGATGGCTTCGAAATCAATATTGATAAAGCTTGTGATGCAGTGTTTGCCATCGCCAAAGACAACCGCTTCTTTGATAAACGGAAAAAATTTGAGTTTATTTTCAATGTATTTTGGGGCGAATAATTTTCCGCTGGCCATTTTGCCGACATCTTTGGCGCGGTCGATGATGCGCAGATGTCCATCTTTATCGAGGATGCCCGCATCGCCCGTATGAAAATAGCCCTCTTCATCAATCGACTCGGCTGTGGCGTCTGGCCTGTGATAGTAGCTATCCATGACGCTGACGCCTTTGACGAGTACCTCACCAGAATCGGCTAGCTTGATTTCAATGCCTGGGGCGGCAACACCGACGGAGTCATATTTCACTTGTCCATCCGGCTGCAGACAGACATAGGCGCAGGTTTCGGTCTGACCATAAAACTGTTTCAGATTGACACCGATGGAGCGGTAAAAACGAAACAGATCAGGTCCAATCGCTTCGCCTGCCGTGTAGGCAACGCGAATTTTGCTCATGCCCAGGGCATTGCGCAACGGCGTGTAGATGGTCAGATTGTAGAAAGCATAATGCAGGCGGTGCAGTAGACTGACTGGTTTGCCGTCCAGAATATCGCCCCCCACCGTTCTGGCGAACTCGATCGCTTTTTCAAATAACTTGCGCTTCAGAAGCCCGGCGTCTTCCATGCGGATCGTGACCTGGGTGAGCAGACTTTCAAAAATACGGGGCGGAGCAAAATAATAGCTTGGACCAATCTCCCGCATGTCTGACATCACCGTTTCTTTTGACTCGGGGCAGTTCACTGTTAAACCATTGACCATGGCCTGAGCGAAGGAAAACAAATGATCACCCACCCAGGCCATCGGCAGATAGGCCAGGATGTTGTCTTTGTAATTCAACCCATCGAACTCTGAACTGTTTTTCCCGGTCAGGATAAAGTTGTTGTGCGTATGCGCGACTCCTTTAGGCTTGCCAGTCGTACCCGAGGTGTAGAGAATGACAGAGAGGTCGGAGGGTTGACCTTTCTCAAGTTCGGTCAAGAAAAACTCTGGATGCTCTTCGCAGAACGCTTTGCCAAGCAGCTGGATTTGCTTCAAAGAGTGCAAATCACTCTGGACATAATCATTCAGTCCCTTTGGGTCTTCATAAATGATTGTGGTGAGCGTCGGGATCTGGTCTTTGACCTCTAAAAGCTTGTCGACTTGCTCTTGATCCTCAACAACGGCAAAAGAGATTTGGGCGTCATTCAGGACATGAATCATTTCGGCCGCGACCGCATCCTGATAAAGCGGGACGGGCACCCCACCGAGAGCCTGTGCGGCCACCATGGCCTGATAGAGTTGTGGCCTGTTGTCGCCGATGACGGCCAGATTCATGCCACGCTTAAAACCGCTGGAGGCCAGACCACAGGCCAGATGCTTAATCTGCTCCAGGTTTTCTGCCCAGCTGGTGACTTGCCAAATCCCTAGGTATTTCTCCCTATACGCTGGATGCTGGGGAATTGATTTAGCATGTTGGAGCAAGAGCCTGGGGAACGTCAGTGTATTAACTAGCGCGGTCATAGCTTGCATACCTGTTATAACTTCAGTGGCAATATAGAATTTAACCAAGCATAATCCTCACAAAATTAAAATAGTTGTCATTCAACCGACAAACTAGGGGAAGTCCTGATGTCGCTCGAAGTCTTATTAGAAAATAGTCCCTGGATGGTCGGGTTAAATGCTGCGGAGCAACATAAGGTGCGTCAGGATATCCAGGTCAGACAAATCCCTGCTGAAGGGTTTGTCTGTCGTCGGGGACAAGCAGCGGATTACTGGTTCGGTGTGATCAGCGGTGTGGTCAAGGTTAATAATGTTGGAGCAAGTGGTAAGTCAACGACTTTGCTTGGTCTGGCACCTGGTTCGTGGTTTGGTGAGGGATCTCTTTTAAAAGAGGAGTCCCGTCGTTACGACGCGACCACGCTGCGCGATTCCGAACTGGCCCTCATGCCCAAGAGTACTTTTTTGTGGCTGATGGATCACAGCATGTTTTTCAATCGTTTTCTCATCTCGCAGCTCAATAAACGTCTGGGGCAGTTTATTGGGGCGATGGAAAATGAAAGATTGCTCGATGTCGATGCAAGGGTTGCGAGATCGCTGGCTGCCCTGTTTGACTCCTGGTATCCGCAGCAAACGCTGATGTTAAAAATTTCCCAGGAGGAGATTGGTCAGTTAGCGGGTTTGTCCAGGCAAAGGGTTAACAGCGCCTTGAAAGTGCTCGAACTCTGCGGGTTGATTCGCGTCCATTATGGCGAAATCCATGTGCTTGATCTTGAGAAATTAAGTACTTTTCATTCGGAAGCTGAATCAAATCACTAGGGATTCCCCTTAGATTGTCCATGAAATGACAGCAATTTAAAGCCCGGGGATTTATGGTTGGTTTTCCGTGGTGTTTAGATCTGGACTCGACATGGGCTTTATGGAATTCACCGAAGAACAAATCATGGTTCGCGATATGGCCAGGGATTTTGCTCGCAATGAACTGGCCACGCATAGTGAGCGTTGGGATCAGGCAGGCTGGGTTGATGAGTCTGTCATCACTCAAATGGGTGAGCTCGGCCTGATGGGGATGGTGGTGCCTGAGGAGTGGGGCGGCGCTAATGTTGATTATGTTTCCTATGCGCTGGCTGTCGAGGAGATCTCGGCAGGCGATGGTGCTGTCGGGGCCATCATGAGTATCCACAACTCTGTAGGCTGTGGCCCGATTCAGAAATATGGCTCAGAGGAGCAAAAAAAAACCTGGCTAAGCAAACTGGCGACAGGTCAGGCTGTTGGGTGTTTTTGTCTGACCGAGCCTCAGGC
This sequence comes from Burkholderiaceae bacterium, assembly GCA_036725985.1. GTDB lineage: Bacteria > Pseudomonadota > Gammaproteobacteria > Burkholderiales > Burkholderiaceae_B > Zwartia. The sequence goes on along the minus strand of DAIMDD010000007.1, from coordinate 51,498 downwards.
TGGCTCTGAGGCGAATAATTTGAAAACCCGCGCCGTGCTCAAAGAGGGCAAGTGGGTGTTAAACGGCTCCAAGCAATTTGTCAGCAACGGCAAGCGCGCGGCACTCGCGATCGTATTTGCAGTAACGGATCCTGAGTTAGGGAAAAAGGGGATTTCGGCTTTCCTCGTTCCAACCGATACCCCCGGTTTTATCGTCAATCGTGTTGAAAAAAAGATGGGTATCCGTGGTTCGGACACCTGTGCGATTACGCTCGAGCAGTGCGAAGTCCCTCAAGCCAATTTATTGGGTCCGCGTGGCAAGGGTTTAGCGATTGCTTTATCCAATCTTGAGGGTGGTCGGATCGGCATCGCGGCACAAGCCCTTGGCATCGCGCGCGCTGCCTTTGAGTCAGCTGTAAAGTATTCAAAGGAACGTGTGCAGTTTGGCGTTCCTATCATTGAGCATCAAAGCGTTGCTAATTTTCTCGCTGATATGCAGACCCAGATTAATGCTGCACGCTTGTTGATTTTGCAAGCAGCAAGTATGCGCGAGCGAAATTTGCCTTGTTTGTCCGAGGCTTCGCAAGCAAAATTATTTGCCTCCGAGATGGCTGAAGCGGTGTGCTCCAAAGCCATTCAAATCTTCGGTGGGTATGGCTATCTGGAGGATTACCCTGTAGAGCGTCATTACCGGGATGCGAGGATCACACAAATCTATGAGGGGACGAGCGAAGTACAGCGTTTGGTGATTGCGCGTGTCCTGAAAGACATGGATTTTTAATCTGGTCGTTTTGTATTTTGTTTTTTACTTTTTGTTTTTTACTTTTTTTTGTTAAATTTTTTTTACTTTTTACTCAATCAAGCGAATTAAGAACATGACAAGCGATCCAGTCGTTATTGTTTCCGCAGCCAGAACACCTATGGGAAGTTTTCAGGGAGGGTTTGCCGGTCTCACCGCAGCAGAGTTGGGCTCGGTTGCGATTCGGGCGGCGCTTCAGAGAGCAGGTCTGGATGCGGGCTTAATCGAAGAGGTGCTGATGGGCTGCGTCCTGCCTGCCGGCCTGGGGCAGGCGCCAACGCGTCAGGCGGCACTGCTGGCGGGTTTGCCGCTTTCAGCTGGCTGCACGACTATTAGCAAAGTCTGCGGCTCTGGGATGAAAGCCCTGATGCTGGGTCACGATGGGCTAGTCGCTGACTCGTATGCCATCACGATTGCTGGCGGCATGGAGTCCATGACCAATGCGCCATATTTATTGCCCAAAGCACGTGGTGGCTACCGTTTGGGGCATGGGCAAATGATTGACCATATGTTTATGGATGGTCTGGAAGACGCTTATTCAAAAGAAAATCGCGGTCGTTTAATGGGCACGTTTGCTGAGGATTGCGCGGGTAGTTATCGGTTTAGCCGCCAGGCACAGGATGAGTATGCGATACGCTCGACCAATCGTGCGCAAGAGGCAAGTAATAACGGCAGCTTTGACTGGGAAGTTGCACCCGTTACGGTCTCAAGCAGAAAGGGCGAGTTGCAGATCAGCAAAGACGAGGGTCCTTTTGCTGTCAATATCGCCAAGATTCCAGAGTTAAAACCAGCCTTTAAAAAAGACGGCTCCGTCACGGCGGCCAATTCTTCCTCGATTTCGGACGGTGCAGCCGCCCTGGTCCTGATGAGAGAATCTCACGCTCGCAAGCTTGGCTTGCAGCCCTTGGCGCGTATCGTAGCGCATGCTAACCACGCCCATGTGCCCGCCTTGTTTCCGAGCGCTCCGGTCGGTGCCATCCAAAAATTACTCACCAAGGCAGGCTGGACCTCTGAGCAGGTTGATTTGTATGAGATTAATGAAGCGTTTGCAGTTGTGGCCATGGCTGCGATGCACGATTTGAATTTGCCTGCTGAGAAAGTCAATATCCACGGTGGTGCTTGCGCACTGGGACATCCTATCGGTGCCTCGGGCGCACGGATCGTGGTGACCTTATTAGGTGCCTTGAAAAAATACGGTTTGAAACGCGGTGTAGCGTCACTTTGTATTGGTGGTGGTGAAGCCACGGCGATGGCTCTTGAAATGTATTAATAAAACAGGTTAGCTCATGATACTGACGACTGAACAGGAAATGATTCGTGATTCCATGCGCGAATTTTCCAAAGAACGCCTGGCTCCTTTTGCAAGTGAGTGGGATAAAAATCATACGTTTCCCGCCGAGGCACTCAGAGAGCTTGGAGCGCTTGGTGCAATGGGAATGGTGATCCCAGAAGAGTGGGGTGGTGCGGGCATGGATTACATGTCACTGGTTTTGACGCTCGAGGAGATCGCTGCCGGTGATGGTGCGACCTCAACGATTGTGAGTGTTCAAAACTCTCTGCCCTGTGGCATCACACTGAAATATGGCACCGAGGCACAGAAAAAAGAGTGGTTAATACCTTTGGCGCGAGGAGAAAAGCTAGGCTGTTTTTGTTTAACCGAGCCGCATACCGGCTCGGATGCCTCGGCGCTCACGACCCGTGCGGATCGGGAGGGTGAGTATTATGTTTTAAATGGCGTCAAGCAATTTATCACCACTGGTAAAAATGCCGATATGGCGCTCGTGCTCGCCGTGACAGACAAGAGTGCCGGCAAGAGAGGTATTTCTTGTTTTCTGGTGCCGACGAATACGCCTGGATTTATCGTTTCGCGGGTTGAAGACAAAATGGGCCAGCATGCCTCCGATACCGCTCAGATTTTGTTTGAAAACTGTCGTATTCCAGCCTCAGCACTGATGAGCAATGAAGGAGACGGCTACAAGATTGCCCTGTCCAATCTGGAGGCCGGTCGTATCGGAATTGCAGCGCAAGCGGTTGGTATGGCGCGTGCAGCACTCGAGGCCGCAGTGGCCTACGCAAAAGACCGGGTCGCGTTCGGTGTGCCGATTATCGAGCACCAGGCCGTCAATTTCAGACTTGCCGATATGGCCACTCAGCTCGATGCGGCCAGACTGATGGTGTGGCGTGCGGCTGCCTTGAAAGATGCGGGCAGGCCCTGTCTCACGGAAGCCTCAATGGCTAAACTCTTTACTTCAGAGGTTGCCGAAAAAATCTGCTCGGATGCGATCCAGATTCATGGTGGTTATGGTTATGTAAGTGATTTCCCTGTTGAGCGAATCTACAGGGATGTACGCGTATGCCAGATCTATGAAGGTGCGAGCGACATACAACGTCTGGTGATTGGTAGAGCACTTGCGCTGTAAGTTCGTATTTACAATTTGTTACAAAATAAACGGCTTCTATATCGTGCTATTCCAGGTGACCTGTCTGGTTTTATCGGACCATTTCATTTAGAAACGAAGGCTCTGGTTGTTGCACTGCTTTTCCATCCAGATACGTACTCAAGCTGCGTTTGATAATCCAAACTAGAATGCAGTCCGATCGTATTGTAATGTTCTCGCCACTGTTCGATCAAAATCTTTGCGTGCTTTCGTTTATGAAACCAGCACATTGCCAAACTGAGAAAATAAATATTAACAATGAGTGACCTCTGCTAAAGATCTCCATGAAAATATCTTACAAAATTGCTTTCATACCGGTTGTTATGTTTGCGCTCAACCTCGCACAGCAGTGTGTTGCCGAGGAAGTCGCCGCTCTCGCAGCAACCGCCGATAAAGAGAAATCCTCAGAGATCGCCGCCCCAAAGGCTGCACTCGATAAAGAGGAAATAGCCAAGCAATTAGCTAACCCTATTGCCAATATGATTTCCGTTCCTATTCAGTTTGAATATAACCGCGGGATGGGATTGGATCAAAAAGGAGTAGACCAGACTGTTTTATTACAGCCCGTGATGCCAATTAATCTGGGAGGTGGCGATATTTTTATCGTTCGGCCGATCCTGGCCGCAGTCAATCTGAACAATGTCTATGGTCAATCTGGTTTTGGCGTCTCGAGCATAACGATCGAGTCTTTTTATGCACCCTACACCGGTTCTTCCTGGATTTGGGGCGTGGGACCGTATCTTAGCGCTCCATTGAACAGTAATGGTTTTTATGGCTCACAGCAGACGGGGGTTGGCGTCACTGGTGTTGTCCTCAATCGCGATGGCCCTTGGACCTATGGTTTGCTAGGTTATCAGTCCTGGAGTGCTGGAGGTGATCCTACCTACGGCACGCAAAATAATTTATACGGACAGCCTTTCCTGGCCTACACCACGAAAGACTCCTGGACATACTCGGCAAACATGCAGGCTCAGTACAATTATGACCTGCATCGCACCTCCAATCCGCTATACGTCGGTGTTTCTAAACTGGAAGTATTTGGCGAGTTGCCTGTTCAGTTTAGTGTGGGCGGCATGTACTACCTGAGCTCAATTCCAGGAGGTCCTGCAGGGTGGGGGGCTCGTGCGACTGTTACTTTTGTGTTGCCTAAATAAATATATTGAGATAATTATTTTCGCTCCCCAGTTTGCTATACAAAATTCTTATTTACTGGGTTGTGTGCCCCATAGCAAATAACTTGACTTAAATATGATGCAAAACGTGTGTGATTCGGTTAATGTATTTATATGAAATCCATCCTGATCGACCGTAATGCCCGTCTGCGTGACGACCCTGGTACTGGCCATAATCGCTGGCATCCTGATATCGAGCCTATCGCTGAAGTCTCGCCCGGCGAGGACATCTTGCTCGAAACGAGAGATGCAGCGGATGGTCAGGTCAAGCCTGGCATGTCCTTTGAGGACTTGGCCAAAAACGATAAAAAAGTCGGTCATCCACTCACAGGACCGATCTTTGTCAAAGGCGCAGAGCCTGGTGACATACTCGAAATCGAGTTTGTCGATTTGATTCCACAGAACTATGGTTGGACTGTGATTCGGCCAGGTGCCGGTTTTTTACGCGATATCTTCGAAGCGAAATTCCTCGCACATTGGGATATTGACAAGGGTTTTGCGCGCTCCGCTCAAATTCCTGGCGTCAAAATCCCGGAAGGAATTTTTATGGGTACAGCGGGTGTTGCGCCTTCGCATGAGCAATTACTGAAATGGAATGCGCGCGAAACCGATCTGGTGCGACGTGGAGGCATTGCTTTGCTCCCAGATGCGCAAGACGCCGTGCCTTCTATCGAGCCGATCGCCAGCACTGGGCTGCGAACTATGCCTCCCCGCGAAAATGGCGGTAATGCCGACATCAAGCAGTTGACGCGTGGCTCAAAGCTTCAGATCCCCGTAGGTGTGAGTGGGGCACTTTTTTCCGCAGGCGACGCACACTACGCGCAAGGCGACTCCGAGTGCTGCATCACGGCTATCGAAATGGGCGCAAGCGCAGTGGTTAGATTTAAAGTGTTGTCTGGTGAGGCTACTCGCAGAAATCAGCGCTTCCCCAGATTTTCTCATCCAGGTTATTTTCTACCACCCCAGTGGGCGGCGCCTCATAATTTCATCGCAACTACAGGGCTACCGATTCGCGAAGACGGCACTCAGGAATGCGAGGATCTCACACTCGCTGCTCGCAATGCATTGCTTGAGATGATCTCCTTGCTAGGAGAGCGTGGTTACACACGTGAGCAAGCATATGTAATCTGTTCACTGGCGGTCGATTTGCGTATCAGTAATGCGGTTGATTTGCCGAATGTGTGCGTCAGTGCGCTATTGCCCGAGGGGATCTTTGAGGTTTGAGCTACTTGAGTTTTGCCGGGTGACTGATCCGCTCGTCATTGAAAGCGCATGACCAATTTTGTTACTCCCTGAGTCGAGTAGTCTACGTAGATTTTTCCGCCATGTCTTTGCATGATATGACTACAGAGCCAGAGCCCCAGGCCCATGCACGCTTTTTTGTCGCCGGTTAATAATTCAAAGATACCGTCGCGAAGATGTGGCGCGATACCCGGGCCGTTGTCTGCGATGGATATTTCAGTACATTCATTGTTCTGTGTCGCTTCGATCGCAATGCTCTTGTGGTCTTGTTCGACTGTATTTAACGCCTCAATCGCGTTATTCAAAATGTTAAGGATGAGTTGTTGAAACTCTGTCTTGCTCAGCTTTAATTGAATGTGTTGGGCGATGTTCAAACTCAACTGTATATTTTTCGACTTGAGCTCTGACTCAATAATGGGTAGCAAGCTGAGTAACACCTCAGAGGCATTGATGGCTGTTAATTTGATATTTTGTTCTAAAAAAATAGAGCGTAGTGTTTTGACAATATTTCCTGCACGCTGGGTGTCGGACTCCAGAGCTTCTATCAGATTTTTTTGAGCTGCCAGATCCAGATGTCCTGAGTCTGCCATCATTTTTAAAAACTGAATGTTGATCAGCGATGCTCCGAGTGGTTGATTAAGTTCGTGGGCAATCGAGGCCGAGAGTGCGCCCGTTGCTGCAGTCTTGTTTGATTTGAGGAGCGATGAAATCAACACTTCTTTTTCTTTGAGTAAAAAGGCAATCTGATTTTTTTCAAATGGGGTCGTGGTCAATTCGTCTTGTTTGTTTTTTAAATCTATCAGAGTCAATTTTTCCTTGATCCACAATCTTTCATAGAGAAAACTATTGATAAACACATAAGTTAATAACTGGAGGCCGAACGTCACAAATAAAAATGCACTGGCATTAACATCCGCCAGAAGAATATTTGGGACTTGATTGGTATTGGCGACAGATAAAAAAATAGCTAAGGCAATCCCTATCACTGTCTGAGTGCTGACGAGCAGGAGTGTCAGTCTAAGGATGAGCGATTGAATTCGCTTTAAATTACGCCAGAGCTCATAACCTTCCCAAATCGCCATGGCTGTTCCAACGCTGCCGATCAGTGCGGCGCGCGCAGAATAGCCGTTTTCCTGGACAAGTAAATAGATATACAGGCAAGTCACTGATATCAACAACAGTAACAGTGCTTTTTTCTGCGACAGGGTAATTCTGTACGTCCAGGATCTGATAAACAGCGCGATGGTGATTGTCGAAGCCACGAACGATATGTTGGCTAGGACCAGCGCAGGTTTATTGAACAGCGGAACCAGAGCCCAGGCTGCAAAACTCGTTGCTCTTAGCAGTAAGGATGCAGGCCAGTATGGATTAAAAAACTCAAATTCCGTGGAGCTTTCTTTGCGCACGGTAGAGAAGTAAATACCAACCAAAATCAGCGAAAAAATCGCAAAAATAATTTGGTTAAATAATTCCATGGCTATTTATATAAAAGCTTCGAGGTTGAGATTCGCAAGGGAACTGTAATTGTTCTTTAGCCTCACGCAACGGTCAGTGTAAACTTTAGTCACTTTTTTAGCTGAATATTGAAGATTTCACTTATGAAACGCTACTCTATGCGGATGGCTGCGGTCGACACCCCCATTATTCCGGCAATTGGTGAATTAGTTCGTAACAATCCCGGCACAATTTCACTTGGGCAAGGTGTGGTGAATTATGGACCGCCTGATGCGGCGATTGCTGCCATCCCCTCAATGATGGGAGATGTTCAGTTAAATAAATATCAGGCCGTGATGGGCTATCCAGCCCTGGTCGAGGCTTTAAAGAAAAAACTGGCTGACGAAAATAATTTTCAGGTCACGGCAGACTCTATCCTGATGGTCACTGCAGGCAGCAATATGGCTTTTCTCAATTGCATCCTGGCGATTGCTGATCCAGGTGATGAATTTATTTTGCCCAGGCCGTTCTATTTCAATCAGGAAATGGCGATCAGGATGTGCGGTTGTGTGCCTGTTCCTGTGGATGTGAACGAGGACTGGAGTCTCAATGTCGAGGCGTTGGCAGCGGCCATTACACCGCGGACCCGAGCGATTGTGACAGTATCACCCAACAATCCTACCGGTGCGGTCTACTCCGAAGAGTCTCTGACTGCGGTCAATAACCTTTGTGGTGCTCGTGGTCTCTATCATTTTAGCGATGAGGCTTACGAATATTTCACTTACGATGGTGCAAAGCATTTTTCTCCGGCATCGTTGCCCGGTGCGGCAAAACACACATTTTCGTTTTTTTCCATGTCAAAAAACTATGGCATGGCCAGCTGGCGACTAGGCTATGTCGTGTTTCCGGCAGATCTGTACGATGCAATGAATAAAGTTCAGGATACGAATCTGATCTGTGCCCCAGTACCGACGCAGTTACTCGCTCTGGAAGTACTCAAGTATGGTCGGGTCTGGGTTCAGTCAAAGGTCGATGCGTTAGGCGAAGTGCGCAAAAATGTTTATCAGGCGCTAGAAGGTCTGGGTGAGCTGGTTCAGTTCCCTCGCACGCAGGGTGCTTTTTATGTTTTGATGAAATTGCCTGGCTTGCAAAAAGGTCAGGACCCCTTGGCCTTTAACCGCGCCATGGCTGAGAAACACAAGGTTGTCAGTATTCCAGGTTTTGCTTTCGGTCTGACCAACACAGAGGAGGCTAATTATCAGCGCCTCTCGTACGGTGCGCTCCAGGCCGCGAGTGTGACTGAGGGTGTCGCGCGTTATGTAACAGCAGTCAAGGACTGGTATAAGGGTTAAACACTTAAGCGTTGAGAGATTGCCCGCAGCTCGCTGAGAGAATAGCTGGGTCCTACAGACCGCCAGGAGTCAAGGAATAAAACGATGAAATCTTTTGCACTTTTCCTGCAAGGACAGGGCTTTGATCACCTGTTCACCTCGGCAGGTTTCTGGCAGTTTGTGACGAGTCTTTTTTGCTTGCCAGCTAATTTAATCATTGAGATTGTTTCGTCAAACAAAACCATGGGGGCTATCGCGCACTGGTCTGTTTCGCCTGATTCGCTTTTAAATAGCTGGTCTGCAGCCTGCGCATCCTTTGTCGTCTGGATTTTGCTTGTTGCTTTTATAGCAGGTACAAATAAATAGAGACGTTCTTTTTGATAAGTTTTGATGTATAAATATTGATAAATAAAAAACAGGACATTTTGTTTTGTCCTGCAAAATTATATACGTCGGAGACAAAAAGTATGGCTGTAATCAAGGTTGATGCCTTAGTCGTGGGTGCAGGTTTTGCCGGCATGTACCAATTGTTATGCCTGCGGGACAAGCTGAATCTGAAGGTGGCTGTTGTCGAGCGTGGCGAAGAGGTGGGCGGTACGTGGTACTGGAATAGATACCCTGGAGCACGCTGTGATTCCGAGAGTCATGCTTATCAATACTATTTTTCTGATGAGCTCGCCCGCGAGTGGAAATGGACAGAGCGTTTTCCTGATCATGCCGAGATTCGCCGCTATCTGAATTACGTCGCTGATAAATTCAAGCTGCGTCCAGACATCCGTTTTAAAACAGAGATCATCGGCGCTCGCTATGACGACGCAGCCAACCTCTGGCGTGCAACAACCTCTTGCGGTGATGAGTACGAGGCAAAATATTTCATTACTGCTGTGGGGTGTTTATCAACTGCCAATGTGCCAAAAATCGATGGCCTCAGTGCATTCAAGGGAAAGTGGTATCACACGGGACAGTGGCCACATGAGGGCGTCGATTTCACCGGTAAGCGGGTAGGGATCATAGGCACAGGCTCTACCGGTATACAAGCTATCCCTGTCATAGCGGAAAAAGCCAAACATCTCACCGTCTTTCAGCGTACGGCCAACTACAGTATTCCGGCGCGCAATGCACCACTGACGCAAGAGTTTAAAAAATATGTAGAAGATCATTTCGAAGAAATTCGTGAGATCACGCGTACCAACACAAACGGGCAGGCGTTTTATATCGAGAATCGTAGTGTGCTGGAAACTTCACCTGAGGAACGCGTAAAAATTCTTGACGCGTTATGGGAGAAAGGCGGGTTTCAGTTTCGTGCAGGCTTCAATGATGTTTTGAATAATAAAGAAGCTAACGATAAGATTGCAGAATTCATTATTGAAAAAATCCGTCAGAAAATTAAAGATCCCAAGGTGGCGGACATACTCACTGATATCGATCATCCTTTCGCCGCAAAACGTCCGCCGATTGATACGCAATATTTCGAGACTTATAACCGTGACAACGTCACGCTGGTGGATTTGCGTCCTGCACCAATCGAACGGATTACCGAGCGCGGTATTAAAACTGCGACCAATGAGTACGAGCTTGACGTGATTGTTTTCGCCACAGGCTTCGATGCTATGACCAGACCATTACTAAGCCTTAATATTGAAGGTGAGCGTGGCCTGCCCCTGACAGAGGCCTGGAATGCCGGTCCGCGTAACTATCTCGGACTACAGGTGCCAGGTTTTCCTAATATGTTCACCATCACAGGACCCGGAAGCCCCTCGGTATTAACAAATATGCCGGTCGCGATTGAACAACATGTCGAGTGGATTACCCAGTGCATTGCTGATTTGCAGGCTGAAGGATTTAAAAAAATCGAGGCAACCGAAGCGGCGACAGTCGACTGGTTAGAGCATGTGAATGCTGCAGCGAATAAAACTCTTTTACCCATGGCTAAACACTCCTGGTACCTTGGCGCAAACGTTCCAGGCAAGCCTCGTGTATTCATGCCCTATGCAGGTGGCATGGCGCACTATCGCATGGAGTGCGAAGAAATTGTGAAAGATGGCTACCGCGGTTTCGCACGCACATAAAGCTGGTTCGAAAAGAGTTAGGGCAGTGAAGTTTCAGTTTCTTAATGACTTAACAATATAAAAAATAAGGTAGGAGACAAGCATGAAAAAAAATAAATTCAATCATCAATTATCCATCATCATGGCCAGCCTGTTGCTCTCAGGTCTGTCAGTTCAGGTTCAGGCTCAGGACACCATCAAGTTAGGCATGACTACTGCGCTGACAGGACCGTTCAACGAGTTTGGTGAAGGCAATCGGCGCGGTGTTGTGCTCGCCATTGAAATGTTTAATAAAAATGGTGGCGTAAACGGTAAGAAAGTTGAATTAGCCGAAGCCTTGGACGATCAACTCGTCCCCGATCGTGCTGTACAGAATATGCGGCGCATTCTTGATAACAAAGATATCGTCGCGATCATTGCACCTGCGGGCAGTGGTCCTTCGCTTGCGACGATGGATATGCTTGAGGCGGATGGCCGCCCGGTATGCAATCCTCTGGCTCAATCACCCCAAGTCACCTTAAAAAATGGCGAAGGTAAACCACCCCGTGCAAATATTATCTCCATGGCTATCACCAACAAGTCCGAGGCGACTGCAATGGGACAGGCCCTGGGTGCTAAATACAAAAACGTTGGAATCCTGCATGAAAGTACAGCCTACGGTGTCACGGGTTCGGAAATGACCAAGGCAGCGATGTTGGCTAAAAACCCTGGCGTTAAAGTTGAGGTTGAGTCCTATAACCAGCGAAGCCAGGACATGGCCTCGCAGGTTGCGCGCATGCAGCGTGCAGGTGTTGAGGCGGTGCTTGTCATTGGTCTGGGTGCTGATTTTGCAGTGATCCGTAAAAATATGAGTCGTTTGAATGTGAAGGCTGATCTTTATGGCTCGACCGGTGCGGTGACGCCACCCTATATCGAAGGCGCAGGTAATCTGGCGCTGGGTACTCGGACGATGAGCCCAACGGCCTTTGGTCTGCGTCCGCTAAAGCCTGCTGCGCAAACTTTTGTGGATCAGTACCGTGCTGCTCATGGTACAGATCGCTGGTACGGTCCTGATGAGGCTAACCCCCAGTTAACGCTCGGCACCATCGTTGCCCAAGCGTATGACTGCACGCGTATTCTGCTGGAGTCCATGAAAGCCGCCGGTTCTACTCAGCCTGCCGCAGTGATTGCCGCGATGAATAAGCTGACTGATTTTAAAGGTGTGACCAACGATTCGATATCCTTCACACCCGATAATCATGATGCCTTCAGCGCGAAAGATCTCAGCCTGTTTGAAATGAGCAAAGGAAAAGACGGGAAGTTGTTTCTTCTTCCAGTTAAAGAATAAAACTAGCTTTTTTAGCTTTATTTTTTAATTCATCTCCTCTGGGAGTCCGGGATGGACTTTTTCGTTTCTCTCGTGATCGCGGGCGCTTGTGTAGGCTCCGTTTACGCCTTGGTGGCCGTCGGGCTGAACATGACCTTCTGGACGACCAAAACATTAAATTTTGGTCAGGGTGCCGTGATGATGTTGTCAGCAATGTCAACGGCATTACTGGTTCAGTATGGCTTGAGTGACGTGGTCAGTATTGTTTTCGGACTTCTTTTAGTTGCCTTGACTGGTGTTCTGGTCGAGCGGATCGCGATTCGTCCTGCGCTCAAGACTGCCGGCAGTATGGGGTGGGTCATTGCCACGCTGGGCTTTGGTATCGTGATTCAAGGTGTCACTGCGCGATATTTTGGTTCGCAGGCTGTTGCTTTTCCTGAGGTGCTTTTTCAGGTTCAGGATGTGGTGACTATCTGGGGGCAAAGTATCTCACTCCAATATCTGGCAGTGCTGTGTATCTCGCTTGTGTTGATCATCGTTCTCGAGTGCCTCACGCGCTTCACCGTTCTGGGTACAGCCATCCAGGCTTGTGCGCAGGATATGGAACTCGCTGTTGTGCAGGGGTTGCCGGTTAATTTGATTATCTCCGGCTCCTTCGTTCTTTCTAGTCTGCTGGCAGGTGTGGCTGGTATTCTGGTCGCACAGATCAGCGGCACGGTTGACCCCGCATTTGGATTTGAACTGGTGATGTTTGGTTTTGTCGCGGCTGTCTTAGGAGGTATGGGTAATTCTGGCGGGGCACTTCTCGGAGGAATCATTCTTGGTATTACGAGCAAGCTCGTCGGTGGCTATATCTCAACTGCTGCCGAGCATGGTATTGCCTTTGGCTTGCTGATCCTGATGCTGGCGATACGCCCACAAGGTTTTTTTGGTCGCGCGGAGGTAAACAAAGCATGAATACTTTGCGCGAAAAACTAACCACTTTGCTGACCAACAAGTATCTTCAGATATTTTTTCTGCTGACCCTGCTTGTTGGAGCAGGATATATGAAAGCAGGAACACTGCAGATTTTGAGCTTTGCGCTCATCTCGATTTTGTTTACCCAGAGTATTTACATATTGACAGGAATGACGGGACAGATTTCCCTAGGCCACGCAGCGTTTTTTGGGGTTGGGGCTTACGGCACCGCCATCTTGTCAAAAACGCTAGGGTTGAGTCTGCTGTTTTCCATCCCTATCGCGGGCATCGCTGCGAGCTTGGTTGCCTTCATTCTTTCTTATCCTGCCGGACGAGTCAAAGAGGTATATCTCGCCATGATGACTCTTGGCTTTGGACAAATCTTTCTCGAAGTCGCGCGTGAATTGACGGCCTTAACTGGCGGGGTGATGGGATTGAGTGGTGTGCCTTCTGCAGGTCTTGGCACCTTGATCGTCCTGGGCATGAAACTCAGTACAGTGGATTATTTTCAATTTTTGCTTTTGATTACGGCCTGCTCGGTCATTTTTGTGCGTAATTTTTCCCAGAGTCGTCTTGGCCGCTCCTTATTTCTTGTTCACTACAGTGAGCTTGCCGCGGGGAGCGTCGGTATCGTGCGCCGTCAGACCAAACAACTTGCCTATGCCTTAAGTGGTTTATTCGCAGGTTTTGCTGGTGCTTTTTACGCGCATCTCGTTGGTTACCTCGGACCAGATAGTTTTACGATCAGTCGCTCTATTGAGGTGCTTGTGATCGCAATCGTGGGCGGGCTCTGGTCGATCGGCGGTCAAATCCTGAGCGCGATTTTCTTTACTTTTTTACCTGAACAGCTTCAGGTATTTACCCAATATCAATTCATTGCGTACGGTCTGATCCTGACGTTTACGCTGATTTTATTTCGTAGGGGAATTGGTGGTTTATTGTTTAGTGCGTCCAGATTTATTCGAACATCAATCCGAAAAGTCTCGGATAAAAATAAAATCTCCTCGGATTTTTTAAGTATCAAAGCTAATCATACGAATATTCTGGTCAAAGATATCACCATGAAATTTGGTGGGCTTGTCGCAGTCAATCATGTTTCCCTCGATATTCCTGCTCGCCAGATTACGGCCCTGGTCGGACCCAATGGCTCTGGAAAAAGTACGCTGGTCAATGTGATTGCTGGTGTTTTTCCACCGACTGCAGGTCGTGTCTTGCTCAACGATAGCGATGTGACGTCGCGCTCTGACGCTCAGATGGCAAAGCTCGGAGTCATCAGAACTTTTCAAGATCCACGCTTAGTTCCGCATTTCACGGTCAGGGAAAACATCTTGCTTGGTGCGCACGCCCAGATGTCTTACTCCTGGCTAGAGGCCGGCCTAGGTTTGCCTCGCGCTTACAAACAAGAGCTGCTGGCCCTCGAACAATGCGACAGCATTATTGAGTTGCTTGACATTGCAGAGGTTGCGGATCAACCGGTTGAGAGCCTGCCTTATGGTTATAGGCGTATGACCGAGCTCGGCCGTGCACTGATGGCCAGGCCCCGAGTCATCTTGCTGGATGAGCCTGCCGCGGGTCTTTCGGATCTGGAGATGCAGAGTCTGGGCGTCATTCTTAAAAAATTAAAATCCCTAGGCATCACTATTTTGCTGATTGAACACCATATGGATTTTCTGGCGGATTTGGTTGATGAAGTGGTTGTGCTCGATAGCGGCTCAATTATCTTTCGTGGAACCATGCTTGCCATGCGTGAGGATGCTGCGGTGATCGAGGCCTATCTTGGCACCGAAGGAGTTGAACATGCTTGAGATCTCGAATCTATCGGTGAGTTATGGTCCCATACAAGCGGTCAAAGGCTTTTCTGGTACGGCTGTCAATGGTCACATCACAGGGATTCTCGGTGCTAATGGCGCGGGAAAATCTTCCTTACTCAGAGCGATCTCAGGGCTGAGTGCGACAACCAGTGGGCATATCAAACTAGATGGTCGGGATATCACCGGTCTTGCAGCATCCGAGCGGGCAAAGCTTGGCATTGCGCACGCGATGGAAGGGCGTCGACTGTTTCGTCACTTGAGCGTGGCGGAAAATCTGCGTCTGGCCTGGAGCTTTGGTGCGCGCAAGTCAGCGCTCAACAAAGCATTGAATGAGGTGTACGAGCGCTTTCCCATCCTTGCTGAAAAGTCTGGCTCTCAGGCAGGGCTGTTAAGCGGTGGTCAACAACAAATGATGATTCTCTCGTGTGCCACGATCCGTGACCCTAGAGTGCTTTTGCTAGATGAACCCTCACTTGGTCTGTCGCCACTGATTACGACGCAAATTTATGAATTTATTGGCGCATTCTCAAAGTCAGGTGAGGTTTGTGTTGTGCTGACTGAGCAAATGGCAGCGATTGCTTTGAAAGTTGCGACCGACATTCATGTTTTGCGTCAGGGCAGCACGGTCTTTTCAGGTGAGGCGCAAGAAATGACCCGAGACGGTCGTGCCAGCGAGCTCTCTTCTTTGTATCTAGGCTAAGGAGAGGACTTGGCCAGCGTTTTTTCTATAATTTCACCGGCAAAGGCATAATAGCTAACATGTCTGTGAAAAATATCCCATGCCCCTGTGGCCGACAGCAGCAAAAAAAGGCCTTGAGCTTTGAGAAGTGCTGCGCGCGTTATCTGGATCACTACGCCGAGCATCCGGCTCCCGATGCGGAAAGCCTCATGCGCTCTCGCTATAGCGCTTTTGTGTATGAGCGTGAAGATTATCTAAAGGCAACCTGGTTTTCAGAAAATAGTCCTTCCACGATTGAGTTTGACGCAGGAGTAAAGTGGCTAGGCCTTGAGTTCAAACGGCATCAGCAGAGCGATTCTGCTCACGCTGAGGTTGAGTTTGTCGCGCGCAACAGACTTCATGGTCGAGCCACGCGATTGCATGAAATTAGCCAGTTCATCAAACAAGATGGCCGCTGGTTCTATGTTGATGGCATCTTGTTATGAGCTTATCACTATACTCACACCATTCTTTTAAAAAATATTCTGGAGTGTTTGCATGACCGAAACAAGCTTGCAATTAATCAAAGCTTTTTTCCTTGGTATTGTCGAAGGAATCACAGAGTTTTTGCCGATCTCCAGCACGGGTCATTTAATTATTGTGGGTAAGTGGATCGAATTCACTTCAACCGAGGGCAAGGTTTTTGAGGTTGTAATACAGCTTGGATCAATCCTGGCGGTCATGTGGATTTTCCGTGCACGTCTGATTCAAATGATGACAGGCACGCTAAAACGCGATCCAGTAGAGATGTCATTTACCCGTAATTTGCTCATTGCCTTTTTACCTTCAGCCATTATTGGTTTTCTGTTTATTAAAAAGATCAAAGCCTTGTTTTTTCAGCCATCCGTGGTGGTGGTGACACTGATATTAGGTGGACTGATCATGTTGTGGGTTGAGCGTGTGCGCAAACCTGGTCAGGCTCAGGCGACAGCGATTACCGCGACATCGCTTGAAACAATCAGCTGGAAACAAGCTCTGATCGTTGGCTTTGCCCAGTGCCTGGCCATGATTCCAGGTACCTCACGTTCAGGTTCAACGATTATTGGAGGCATGCTTGCTGGCATAGAGCGTAAATCGGCAACAGAATTCTCGTTCTTTTTGGCGATGCCAACCATGCTGGCCGCAGCCACTTATGACATGTATAAAAATGCGAATCTGATTTCGCAGGCGGATATGCTTGCGATCGCTGTGGGTTTTGTTACTGCTTTTTTCAGCGCTTTGTTTGTGGTGCGTGCGATTCTGGCATTTATTTCAAAACACACCTATCGCGCCTTTGGCTGGTATCGGATTGTGCTGGGTATTGTGGTTGGTGTGTGGCTATATCGCTTAGGTTGAAAAAAAGCGACTGCAAATAACCTTGCAGTCGCCTTTTGAAACTGCGCCAGAGTTTTACTTTGAGCGCGGTTTAGTCAAGATCAATTCACGCCGTGTAGTTCGACGTCAAACACTAGCGTTGCATTGGGAGGAATCACGCCGCCCGCACCACGCTCGCCATAGCCCATTGAGGCAGGGATGATCAGAGTCCGTTTGCCACCGATTTTCATGCCGGCAACGCCTTCGTCCCAGCCGCGGATAACGTGACCAGCGCCCAGAGGGAAGCTGAACAATTGACCACGATCTTTTGAACTGTCGAATTTGCTGCCTTTTTGTTCAGGCGCGGCTGCATCAAACAACCAGCCTGTATAGTGCACCGATACCTCAACGCCTGGTGTCGCTTCTGCGCCTGTGCCGACAGTGTGATCAATTTTTTGAAGTTCGCTCACGGGGGATACCTTTTAAAAGAGTTGAAAAAAGAAGCAAGAGTGCTGTTTTACTTTCAAACAACCAATATTTTGCCTGATAGCGGCTCCAGCGACTCGCTTTGAACTATAAATATATACTTGTTAGCCGTATCAAAAATGATTAAAACACGCATATAAAACATTGAATAGGATTGGATATTGAACAGCGATAGTTTTTCTTTGCTCGCGTTGATTGTGGGTATCGCACTTGGAGCAGGTCTTGTGTGGCTGATGCTCAGGGCAAAAGCAGGTTCCGCCCGCGAGCAGGGCAGGCTTGAGCTTGCAGTCGAATTGGCGACGGCTAATGAGCGAGCAAGCAGGATTCCAGTGCTAGAAGAAAAAATCCGTTCGCTTGAGTCGGAACTCATGCTCGCGCGTCGGCAGGCAATGGATGCTTTCGAAAAATCGAGTGCTGTGATCTCATCACTCAACACGGAGCTTGCGCAAGTCAAAACACTGTCTGAGGCCGAGGCCTCCAGGGCACAAGAAAACCTTGCTCTGCTGACTGAGGCCAAAGAGGCACTTTCTAATCAGTTTAAAAGTCTGGCCAACGATATTCTTGAAGAAAAATCCAAACGTTTTACCGAGCAAAATCAAACCAACATCGGACAGTTACTCAATCCTCTAAAAGAACGCATTGCAGAGTTCAAAACCAAAGTAGAAGAAATCCATACTCACGATACCGCTCAACAGGCCACACTTAAGGCTGAGCTCTCACAGTTGAAAGAGCTGAATTTAAAAATGACTGCTGAGGCGCATGACCTGGCCACAGCACTCAAAGGTCAGGCTAAAAAGCAAGGCAACTGGGGTGAACTGATTCTGGGTAATGTTCTGGACCGGTCTGGTTTGCGCGAGGGGGTCGATTTCAAACGCGAGGTCAGCTTTAACACCATGGATGGCCGAAAGCGTCCTGACGTCATCATTTATCTCCCACAAAACAAACATCTGGTGGTTGATGCCAAAGCCTCTCTTAACGCCTATACCCGGTATGTCAATGCTGAAAATGATGTTGATCGTGAGCTTGCCTTACGTGAGCATGTGAAAGCAATTGCAGACCGTATTCAGGAGCTGTCGGATCGTTCTTATTTTGAATTGCCCGGACTTAATACTCCTGAAATGGTGTTTATGTTCATCCCAATTGAGTCTGCTTTTGTCGAGGCTTTGAAGGCGGACGAGAATTTATTTCAAAAAGCAATTGAGAAAAATGTTTTGGTTGCGACACCGACGACTTTGTTAACCAGCCTGAATATTGTGCGGCAACTCTGGCGCTTTGAAGAACAAAATGCCCATAGCGCAGAGCTCGCCGATCGGGCGGGTAAGGTTTATAAAAAGTTAGTGACTTTTTTAGCCAGCCTGGAAAATGTTGGCAAGCAACTCGATCGGGCGCGCGAGTCTTATGACCAAGCCATGGGACAACTGGTGCACGGTAAAGGCAACCTGATCAATCAGGCCAAAGATTTTGAAAGACTCGGTGTGTCTGTTCAGACCGCATTGCCGGAAAATTTACTCGCACGTGCGGCCCTGGAGCTTGAACAGCCTGTTGAGCCTTCGCGGCTTGAGAATTAACGGGTTCACGATCTGTAGTGAAAACTTTTGTTACAAAAAAGATGATCCGTGCTTGCAGTATTGCGGTATTTACGTGTTGAGTCTGCTGTTTATTAGGGCTACCATTCTGGTTTGATTCAGCGAGGCTAGGGATGGGTAATATGCAAGCAAAAATAGCTAATTTCGAGGCATTTCAAATCGATACCTGCGATCGACTCGCACGTATCGAAACGCGCCTCGATACGTTTGCGACTAAAGAAGATATCAAGGAACTCAAAGCAGATCTGTATAAAAATTTGCACGGCATGACATGGAAATTAATAGCTAGCGCTTCATCGCTTGTGGCGATCGTTTATTACATTGCCAAAACCGTGCACTGATTTTCATTTTTAGTCTTTACTTTGCTCGACCACCATGTGCGTATGTGCGGCTTTTAATAGTGGACATGCGACGCCTTTATCTACCCCACGCTTGATCATCTCTCCTAATATGTGTTCGTGTTCTGTCATATTGCCCTGAATCAAATCTCGCATCATCGAAGCGGCAAAACCTGAACCGACTTTAGTCAGCATCTCAATCGAACGTTTCTGCGCCGACTCTTTAGTTGGAAAGCCATTGGCCTGGGCAATCGCGCAGGTTTCAGCATAAAAACTTGTCATGGTTTCATTACCCCAGGGCGCTGCAGCGATCTTACCTACATTGCCACGGCACAGGGTGGTCATACCCGCCAGAGTCGATAGATACACCCATTTATCCCATAGTGATTGCTCAATATTTTCGCTATAGAGTTTGTCAAAGGACGCTTTTTCGCAGAGAGCGAAAAATGCTCTTGCGAGTGCTTCGTGTGCCGCAGAACGATGACCTACGGTCAGGGAGCCCAGGTCGGTGAGTTGTTTCACCGCTCCTGTGTTTGAGATCGTTGCAGCGATTTGCGCGACACCACCCATGACACGATCCCGTCCGAATTTGTCGTCCAGAGTCTGAATGTGACTCAAGCCGTTCAAAAAGGGGAGAAATACACCTTGTGCACTAGCACCCTCAAGTGAGGCGAGTGCATCTGGAAAATCATAAGCCTTTGGAGCCAGCACGATCAGGTCGTACTCGGGTTTAAGTTGGTCGCGTGTCACAGTTTTAGCCTGGATCGTGAAAGTCTCTTTTGGGGTTTCAACAACCAGGCCTTCTGCCTTGATTTTTTGATTTCTTTTGTCACGTAGTAAAAAGGTGACGTCTGCGCCCGCCTGAATCAGTCGCGCACCAAAAAAACCGCCTACGCCACCTGCGCCCAAAATTAAAATTTTCATATTGTTTGACCGAATTCTTGAATTGATGATGTTGTTGTGTCGCAATCTTTGCACATTTCAGGAGCTTTTGCCTCACATTTGTGCTCGCAACTTGTTAAAGTAACTGGATATTGAGCGGCAGAAAAGCCGTCGCCACTGGAGACGATGTGATGAAAAAATTTAACAACGGCATTTCACGCGTGATCGCTAAGGCTCTGGGTGCTTTGGCGTTAAGCTTTGTTGCCGTAGCTGGGGCGCAAACCTATCCCAATCAACCCATCACGCTGATTTTGCCTTACCCTCCGGGAGGGAGTGCCGATTTCCTGGCACGGCCGATGCTTGCTGAACTACAAAAAAAGCTCGGTCAGACAGTCATTATTGATTACAAAGCGGGTGCGGGCGGCACTATTGCTACGAGTGCGCTGGCCAGATCCAAGCCTGACGGTTATACGATCCTGATGGTGCTGGCGGCTCATGCGATCAATGATTCGCTTTATCCAACGCTGCCTTATGACACGCGAAAAGATTTTGCTCCAGTATCGCTGGTTGCACGTTTGCCTTTATTGCTTGTGACGCGTCCTAGTCTACAGATTAACTCGGTCTCCGAACTGATCGCCTATGCCAAGGCCAATCCGGGAAAGTTGAGTTACGGCTCAGCAGGTAACGGTAATACCAGCCATCTGGCTGCTGAAATGTTCCAGACTGCCACGGGAACCAAAATGGAACACATTCCCTATAAAGGCAGCGGTCCGGTCGTAGTCGCTTTATTGGGGGGGGAGATAGATCTGACCTTTGACAGTTTTTCAACCTCTTATCCCCACGTCCCGACCGGTAAATTCAAAGCACTGGCAGTTGCTGGAGCCAAGCGTGCGCCTTTGTTACCCGACGTGCCTACTATTTCTGAGTCAGTTCCGGGTTTTGTGATTGATGGCTGGTATGGAATTCTGGCTCCGGCAGCTACGCCCAAGGCAGTTGTGGATAAATTGAGCTTGGCCTTCAAAGAAGCGGCCAATACACCTTCAGTCAAGGCGCAGCTCAATGCCAGTGGCTATGACGTTGTAGGATCAACTCCCGAAGAGTTTGCAAAAACAATTGAAGATGATCTGATCGTATGGGCTAAGGTGGTGAAGGATTCTGGTGCTAAAGTCCAATGAGCCATAGTCCAATGAGCCATATTTCAGTGAGCCATATTTAAGTGAGCGGCAGCCACAAAAGTTCGGTCAGGCATATCCGGATAAATTAAATTACCATCATTATTTCTGGCATTTAGTCTATTTTTCGAATCCGGCTATTTAAATTATTCAGATCGACCGCTCCCAGCAGTGCCATATCCCGGTGTATTTCATCTTGTAAAAGTTTGATGGCTTTGGTTACACCTTGCTGACCAGCCACCACGGCAGCAAATAAAAACGGGCGACCAATAAACACGTGCCGGGCACCTAAAGCCAGTGCTTTGAGCACGTCCGTGCCGCGCCTCACTCCCGAATCCAGCATGACGGGCATTGAGCCAGCCGCTTGTGTCATCTCCGCAACCATGTCGAGTGGCGCAATCGTGCAGTCGAGTTGGCGTCCTCCGTGATTGGAGGCAATCACACCATCCAGGCCAATTTCACGCGCACGCACTACATCCTCTGGATCCAGAATGCCTTTTAGCAACAATCTGTGTTTCCAGACCTGTCGAATGTGCTTGAGTGACTCCCAGTTGAAATTATCCCGACGGTGTAACCTGAGTCCTGCGCGAGAGAGCATGGCGATGGGTTCCGCACCAAAGTTTTCAAATTTTGGCATCCCCTCGGCAAGCATCGGGCGTATAAATGTATTGAGCATCCAGCCAGGGTGGCTCAAGCCATCGGCCAGCAATTTAAAACTGGGCCGTAGCGGGGAGGTGTAGCCATTGCGCACATCGTTTTCCCTGTTGGCGCCAACCGCGACATCGGCGGTGATCACGAGGGTCTTAAAGCCACAATTAGCGACCCGCTGAACCAGATCGAGGTTGTCCTGTACTTGAGAGGTCATATAGGCCTGAAACCAGGCCGATTCATTGACCTGAATCACATCCTCCATCCTGCGCAGAGATGCACCACTCAGTACAAAGGGAATGTTCGCCTGTGCGGCGGCCCGAGCGAGTATCCGGTCCGCATCGGCCACAGCGACCGCCATGGCACCCATCGGCGCGATGGCAAACGGAGCACTCCAGAGATGTCCGAAGGTTTCTGTTTGAGTGCTGCGCGCCGTGGTATCGACCATGACACGTGGCAGTAACTTAAACCGGTTAAAGGCCTCACGGTTGTTCTTGACTGAAATTTCGTCTTCCGCACCGCCCTGGATGAAACCAAAGATGCAGCGCGGGAGCTTTTTTTGTGCTGCCTTTTCAAAGTCTTGAAGATTCAGGATTGGATTAGCCATTGTCTCGGTGCCGAAGCTGGGTTCTTTCCCCAAAAACTACTTAATGGCAGGGTGACTGTCAACTCACTCCTCCTGCGTTAGACTAGCGGTAGCGTGAAACATACGTTTTGCGAGTGGGAGATCGGTTTGAAAGACACCTGCGTATTGATTACCGGGGCCACCAAGGGCATAGGCTGGGCACTGAGCAAGCGCCTCTCGGACGCGGGCTGTCACGTTGTTGGCATTGCGCGCAACACGGCTGAGATCGATTTTCCGGGCTATCTGTACGAGTGCGATTTGTCTGATGCAGGTCAGACCGAGGATGTCTTGCGCACGATCCGGGACAAATTTCCGGTTGATGCAGTGGTCAACAATGTCGGCTCCAATATTTCCCAGCCCCTGGGGTCGGTCGAGTTAACGGCCTTGTTTGAAACTTTTGACTTGAATGTGCGAACGGGAGTGCAGGTTACCCAGGCTTTTGTCGAGTCGATGAAATTGCGTCGCAGTGGTCGAATTATCAATTTGTGCAGTCTGGCTGTGCGTGGTGCCCGCGATGCAACGAGTTATGCTGCGGCTAAAAGCGCGATCATAGGTTGTACCCGCAGCTGGGCATTAGATCTGGCGGAGTACGGTATCACTGTCAATGCGGTTGCGCCCGGTGCGATTGATACTGAGCTATTCATGAATGCAATGCCGCTGGGCGATACCAGCCTGCAGACTGCGAGCATGGTACCAATGGGCCGGCTGGGTACTGCCAATGAGGTTGCCGCGCTGATTGCTTTCTTGCTTTCAGAGGAGGCCGGTTTTATTACCGGACAGGTCATCGGAATTGATGGTGGTGGCAGTTTAGGCAGTACAGCATAAGAATTCATGGCTAAAGTCAAAACCCTTTTTGCATGTTCAGAGTGTGGTGGTGTCAGTCCGAAATGGACCGGTCAGTGCCAGCATTGTCATGCCTGGAATACCCTCGAAGAATTTCGCGATTCAGTTGTCAGTGGTCAAAGTGAGCATCGTTATGCGCCACTTGCGACATCAAGTCCTGTACGCAGCCTCTCGGATGTAGAGGCGTTAGAGTTACCTCGTATCTCAACAGGTATTGCTGAATTTGATCGTGTGCTGGGGGGAGGGCTTGTAGCGGGTGCGGTGGTTTTGATCGGGGGCGATCCAGGTATAGGCAAGTCAACACTGCTCTTGCAGGCGCTTGTTGCAATGGCCGGCAGTCAAAGAGTTCTGTACGTAACAGGTGAGGAGTCCGCTGAGCAGGTCGCACTGCGCGCGCGCAGACTCGGCTTGCCGGGTGCGGCGGTGGATTTGTTTGCAGAGATCAGGCTTGATGCGATCCAGGCAGCATTACTCGAGCAAAAACCGGCAGTTGCGGTGATTGATTCGATTCAGACGGTTTATTCGAGCGAGTTAACCTCTGCCCCCGGTTCTGTCTCTCAGGTTAAAGAGTGTGCTGCGCAACTCACCCGCCTTGCCAAACAAGCCGGTATACCGATCGTGATGATCGGGCATGTAACTAAAGATGGCACGCTTGCGGGGCCTCGCGTGCTTGAGCACATTGTTGATACGGTGTTGTATTTTGAAGGAGATACGCACTCGTCTTTTCGTTTGATCCGAGCCTTCAAAAATCGGTTTGGCGCGGTCAATGAGCTCGGTGTATTTGCAATGACTGACCGAGGCTTGAGAGGTGTATCCAATCCTTCCGCTTTGTTTTTATCTCAACACCCCAATCAGGTGTCGGGCTCCTGCGTGATGGCGACACAAGAGGGTACCCGACCCTTACTGGTCGAGATTCAGGCCTTGGTTGATAGTGCGCACGTTCCTAATCCTCGCCGGCTCTCGGTTGGACTCGAAGGTAATCGTCTGGCCATGCTACTGGCGGTATTGAATCGTCATGCAGGTGTTTCAACTTCGGATCAGGATGTGTTTGTCAATGCTGTAGGGGGCGTACGTATTACCGAGCCTGCGGCTGACCTTGCGGTATTGCTTGCGATTATTTCCTCTTTGCGCGATCGGCCTTTACCCAAGGGTTTGATTGCGTTCGGTGAAATCGGACTCGCTGGTGAAATCCGACCGGCCCCACGTGGTCAAGAGCGTTTGCGCGAGGCAGCAAAACTAGGCTTTTCAATGGCAATTATTCCTAAAGCCAATGCACCACGCCAGCCGATCGAAGGCCTGGAGGTCATTGCGGTGGATCGGCTGCAGGATGCGCTAGATCAGTTGAGGCAAAAATGAGCACGTTCGCAGCCTTGCCTTTGAGTGTAGTGTTCAAACAAGCCTGGCGTGATGCGCGTGCAGGTGATCTGCGTTTGCTGCTCCTGGCAGTGCTGGTGGCGGTTGCGGCGGTCACCAGTGTTGCCTTTCTGTCGGATCGTGTGGGTCGTGCGCTTGAACGTGATGCTCTGCAGATGCTTGGGGCAGATCTTGTGATCGAGGCTGATGCCGAGCTCCCAGCGCAGTTGCTTGCTCAGGCTTCTTCTCAGTCACTCAAGGTCGTTAAAACCTATCAATTTCCCTCCATGGTTGGAGCGGGCGAGAAAATCCAGTTAGCTTCTGTCAAGGCTGTCGAGCAAGGCTATCCCTTAAGAGGGGCGTTACTTACAACGCAGCAGGTGGGTGCTGAGAGTCTGTCGACGACAAGCGCGCCAGAAATTGGTCAGGTTTGGGTGGATCCCCAGATTTTGGCGCAAACAGGTTTGAGTATTGGTGAGCCTCTAAAAGTCGGTGATCTGCAGCTCAAAATTTCCAGAGTGATCACCTACGAGCCTGATCGCGGACCACAATTTGTCAATCTTGCCCCGCGGGTGATGATGCGTGCTGAAGATCTCGCGCGCAGCGGCTTGCTGGGTCCTGGAAGCAGGGTCGGTTATGCCTTACTCCTGGCAGGTAATACTGTTGCAGTCGAGAGCTATAGAAATTGGGTCAGCCCGCAGTTACGGGCAGGTCAAAAAATTGTTTCTGTTGAATCCGGACGCCCTGAAATACGCCGCTCACTTGATCGGGCGCAGCAATTTTTGTCGCTTGTCGCGATGCTCGCGGTATTGATTGCCGCTGTCGCGGTTGCGCTCGGAGCCAGGCGTTTCAGTCAGCGTCATCGACAAAGTGTCGCAGTGATGCGCTGTCTTGGGGCTACGCAGCGCAGCGTGAACACCATATTGATCGGTGAGTTTTTAATAGTGGCTGTAATGGGTTCGGTCTTTGGAACCTTGATCGGTTGGGGTGCCCAGTCACTGATGGTTACGGGACTCGGTGGCTTGTTGGGTATGGATTTACCTGCCTCAAGTGGAATGCCTGCGTTGCAAGGTTTGTTTGCTGGCATATGGTTATTACTAGCTTTTGCCTGGCCTCCTTTACAGGCCTTGCGCGCGCAGGCGCCTTCGCAGATTTTCAGAACCACGCATACTGCTTTTCCTTTGCAAAGCTGGTTTGGAAGTACGCTGGGTATTCTGGGCTTCGCTGTGCTGATGTGGTGGATTGCCCGTGATTTGAAATTTGGTGCTGGTTTAGCCGCTGGATTTTTATTCGCCTCTTTATTGTTTGCTGGTGTCACACGACTTGCCTTGTTTGGTTTAGGGGCGATACGCGGGTCTTTACAACACTATCCTGTGTTGCGATTTGCGCTCGCAGGTGTCGTGCGTCGCCGTGCTGCCACGATTGCACAGACGAGTGCCCTCGCCGTGGGAATGATGGCTATTTTGCTGTTGACGATCGTGCGTACCGATTTGATAGCGGGATGGCAGCGTACGCTGCCTGCCGATGCTCCGAATCGCTTTTTAATCAATGTGCAGGATGATCAGAAAGAAGCAGTGGAAACACTGCTCGCTGCGGCTGGTTTTTCTGCGGTCAAGTTATCTCCAATGGTCAGGGGCAGGTTGATTGCGCGTAATGGTCAACCGTTGAGTTCTGGCGATTATGACGATAGCCGCGCTCAACGACTGATTGATCGCGAATTTAATTTATCTTATACGGCGGTTTTGCCAGAACCAAATCAGATCACAAGCGGGCGAGTGCTCGATCCGGCAGGTTCTGAAGTTTCACTCGAAGCAGGTCTTGCAAAAACTTTACGCTTAAGTCTTGGCGATATGCTTGAGTTTGATGTTGCTGGACAAATTGTTAATGTGAAAGTGACCAGTATTCGCAAGGTCGACTGGGATTCGATGCGGGCTAATTTTTTTGCCATCATGACGCCAGCGGCTCTGAAAGATGCGCCACAGACTTGGATGACAGCTTTTCATGTGGAGCCAGACCAGACCGGCACTGTTCAAAAACTGGTCACACAGTTTCCTAATCTGACAGTATTCGATGTCGGAGCCATTTTGGCTCAGCTTCAATCCATTCTTGATAAAGTATCCATTGCAGTGCAGGGCTTATTTGTATTTTCAGTCCTGGCTGGAGCGATCGTACTGGCTGCTGCTCTATCGGCAACACGCGACGAGCGTGTTCACGAGTCTGCGTTGTTGCGGGCCTTTGGTGCGACACGGCAGCAATTAGCCCGCGCGCAGAGTATCGAGCTGCTCGCAGTTGGTGCGATGGCAGGACTGCTTGCAGCGGGTGCTGCGAGTCTGTGCGCCTGGGGGTTATCGGAGTGGGTATTTGAATTTGATATGAAATTTGCACTGTGGCCTTGGTTGCTTGGCGTTGCAGTGTGTATGCTGGGCGCCTGGCTGACGGGGGCGCTGACTTTGCGCGGCGTGTTAAATACGCCTCCACTTACTATTTTGAGACATGTTTGAAACTACGGTTGCTTAAATGGTTAACTAATATGACTGATTCACAACCTGCTGTCGAGCCGGATTCGATTTTTGTAGTGCTAGGTGGCGAACCTGGTATCCGCGCACTTGTTGATCGTTTTTATGACGTCATGGATGTTGATCAGGATTTAAAAGTTTTACGCGCGGTCCATGGTGCAACGCTCACTGGTGCCCGGGATAAACTGTTCTGGTATTTGTGTGGTTATTTTGGTGGACCGCAGCATTACATCGAACGCTTTGGACACCCGCGTTTACGCGCTCGTCATCTACCTTACTCAATCGGTATTAAAGAACGTGACCAGTGGCTGCTCTGTATGGCCCGTGCAATGCAAGATCTTGGCTATCCTGAAGAACGCAGTGATCGTTTGCTAGAGATTTTTTTCGGAGTGGCTGACTGGATGCGTAACCGTGATGATTAAGGGCGAGCGTATGAAAGCTGACCGTACGACGATTCTAACCACTGACCGATCAGTCATTTATTTCGACAATACGCTGAGTGTCAACGCTGATCCGGAAAGTTGGTTTGACCCACTTAATCCTGAGCTTCAGTCCGAGCTTGTGCCATCAGGTGGGCGAGCCGCCGCCTGGTTTATTAATTTAGGTGACCAGCAATGTGTACTGCGTCACTATCGTCGCGGGGGCATGGCCGCAAGATTCTTGCACAATCAATACCTCTGGACCGGTATTGAGCGTAGTCGCGCTGTACTTGAATTTTCTGTGATGCAGTCACTCTGGGAGACAGGGTTGCCAGTGCCACAACCCTTGGCCGCGGCTGTCTGGCGGCGTGGTCTGAGTTATCAGGCTGCTTTGATTACGGCCAAAATCGAAGCTGCGACCCCACTTGCATATGCCGAGTCCAAGCAAGCATGGGCGAGCGCTGGGCAGAGCATTGCGAAAATGCATCATGCCCAAGTCTGGCATGCTGATTTGAACGTATTCAATGTGTTGGTCGATCCGCAGTTATGCGCGTGGCTGATTGATTTTGACCGGGCCAGGAATGGTTATCTGACCCCATGGCAACGGTCTGAAAATTTGTCCAGATTGCTCAGGTCTGTGCGTAAAGTTTGTCCGCACTCAGAGCAGGAGTACTGGCCAGTTTTGATTGAGGCGTACGCTGTTCAAGAGCAAAATTTACTATTGAATGCAGGTGAATAATATGAGCATAAAGGTATATGGTTTAAGTCAGTGCAGCACGGTGGCAAAAGCCCGGCTATGGCTTGAGGGCCATGGGGTTGAGTACGCGTTTGTGGACTATCGCGCAGTGCCTGTCGTACCTGTGGTGCTAAAAAAATGGGCCAAAGAGCTAGGTGGCTGGGAAAAACTGGTTAATCGGGCCTCGATGACCTGGCGCAATCTTGACGCGTCGCTCAAAGAGCCTGCGACCGATGCGCAATGGCTGGAATTGATTGCCCAGTATCCGGCGCTGATTAAAAGGCCTGTGACGGTTTACGCCGATGGATCGGTCACTGTGGGCTTTAGCGAAAAACGTTATACAGAAAAATTCTAGGTGAGGATTGTTATGCTTTCACAACAAGAACTTAAACAGCAGGCAGCAGATGCCGCGCTTGAATATATAGCTCCGATGCTTAATGCGCAGGCCGTAATTGGTGTAGGTACCGGTTCGACAGCGGACCTGTTCATCGCTGGACTGGCAAGATTTCGTGGTAAGTTTCGCGGCGCTGTTGCAAGCTCCGAGCGAAGTGCAAAGCGCTTGTCCGAGCTTGGGATTGTTGTGCTGGATTTAAACGAGGTTCAGTCTATGCCCGTCTACGTGGACGGTGCCGATGAGATCGACGCCCAGCTACACATGATCAAAGGCGGGGGAGGCGCGCTGACCAGAGAAAAAATAGTCGCTTCCGTTGCAAAAGAATTTGTTTGTATTGCAGATGAGTCAAAGCTAGTCGAGGTACTGGGACGTTTCCCTCTGCCAATCGAAGTCCTGCCAATTGCGCGCGAGGCGGTTGCACGTGTGGCTGCCAGCCTGGGAGGCTCGCCAGCACTGAGAGCGGGTTTTGTGACTGATAATGGTAATCAGATTATCGATGTGTCCGGCTTGTCGATCTCAGATCCTGCGGCTCTGGAGTTGGCCCTGAATAATGTACCGGGAGTCGTGACCAACGGACTTTTTGCCATCCATCCTGCGGATGTAGCTTTATTGGCTACGCAGTCGGGTATTCGCCGTTTATGACAAAGTGATTGTGACAAGCTCTGTGACATTCATCAAATTGTCACAGTTGGGTTTTAGAATAAGTTATCTTTTTCACCTTTGAACGAGTTACGCCATGACCGAACACACCAATAAGCAGTTTGATGCTGATCTTCAGCGTATCCGCACTGAGTTGTTGCAGATGGGGGGTCTGGTCGAATCGATGATTCAGGATGCAATGGATGCCTTGAGTTCTGGAGATCTAGTCTTGGTCGAGCGCGTAAAAGAGCGTGAAAAAGACGTTAACCGCCTCGAAGTCGACATTGACGAGCGAGTGACCCAAATCCTTGCCCGTCATCAACCCGCAGCGATTGATCTGCGCACTCTGCTCGCTGTGACGAAAATGTTGACAGATATGGAGCGCTCAGGTGATGAGGCAGAAAAAATCGCCACGATGGCGCGACGCTTACATGAGGATGACCGCCGCTTCATACCTGTCATCGAGTTACGTCATATGGCTAACTCGATTATTGCCATGATGCGTCAGGTGATGGATGCTTTTGCTCGTAATGATTCTATTCTCGCGGCCGCGGTAGTGCGTAGCGACAAAGAAGTCGACAAAGAATGGAAATCAGCTTTGCGTAATCTGATTACCTACATGATTGAAGATCCGCGTACGATTTCGCGTGCAATCGACTTGCTTTTCATCGCACGTTCCATGGAGCGAATCGGTGATCATTGCAAAAATATGGCTGAACGCGTGATTTATATGATTCATGGTGCCGATGTTCGTCACAAAGGCGTCAAAATGGCTGAGCGTATTGCCCGTGGTGAAGATGAGCTGATTGCTGTGGCTAAATCTGAAATCGAAGTGCCAACGAAAGACTAATCCCTAGCTATCAATGAAAAACCGGTTGCGAAATTAATTTTCGCAGCCGGTTTTTTAATTGTTCAGCGCCGATAATTAGGCTGAACAATAGATATGAAGGTATCAGGCTGAAGGTGGAACAAAGCCCTGCGCTTCGATCTCGCCACCTTCAAAGAGAAATTTCACCATTTGCTCTTTGAGGTACTTGCGCGCACGCGTATCAGCCAAATTAAGGCGGTTTTCATTGACAAGCCGGGTCTGGATACCCATCCATTCTTCCCAGGCTTCTTTGGAGATACTCTGCCAGATTTTGGTGCCCAGCTCACCAGGATAGGGAGGGAACTCCAGGCCGGGAGCTTCTTTGTTGAGTTTTACACACTGTACGGTACGGCTCATTATGAATCCTGCTTATATTAGTGATGACGTCATTGTAGAGGGGTCTGAAACTAAACGACCCTCAAGACCCTTTCGGTCATAGGCGTTTGATAAAAATCAGACTGTTTCTTGATCGGTTGTAATGGGCTTGTTTTTCCTTTGGCAGATCAGCGACACCGCCCTGGACGAAGCCCCGTTTGATAAACCAGTGGGAGGTTCTGGTTGTCAGTACAAACAGGCGTTTGGCGCCATGCGCACGGGCGCGTGACTCCATGTGGCGCAGCAGAATTTCACCTTCGCCAGTCCCTTGCCATTCGGGGTGTACGATCAGACAACCCATTTCAGCCATCTGGTCCTGAGGGAAATCGTGAAGCGTGGCGCATCCGTAGATTACGCCGTCATGCTCAAGCACAGTGAAATTTTCAACGTCACGTTCGATGACGGCACGACCACGGGGCACGAGTGTCCCGTCCTGCTCCAGAGGCTCGATAAGCTGCAGAATCGCACCCACATCGTCGATCGTGGCGGGACGCAAGTCGTCGAGCGTGTCCTCGACCACCATGGTGCCCACACCATCGTGGGTAAAAATCTCAAGCAAAACAACACCGTCGAGTGTAAAAGGTATCAAGTGCGCACGCGTTACACCGCGTTTAACTGCACGCGAGGCAAAGTGCAGATAAAACGCAGTGTCTGGATCGAGATCTCCACTCGCGAGCAGGGCGTCAGCATCGAGTCGCGCAAGCTCGGTATCAACCGTACCATCAGGAGAAATGACACCCGGTGTTTCAGTCAGGAAAATGAGTTTTTCAGCGCGCAAGCCTGTCGCCACGCTCGTGGCAAGCTCCTCCATCGAGAGATTAAAGGCCTCTCCTGTGGGCGAGAATCCTAGCGGAGAGAGCAAAACAATCGAGCCACGTTCGATGGCATTTCGCAAGGCATCGATGTCGACCTTGCGAACCTGACCTGTGTGTTTGTAGTCAACGCCGTCAATGATGCCGGTTGGTCGGGCGGTCACGAAATTACCCGAAATCACCCTGATCTGAGCGTGAGACATGGGTGTGTTGGGCAAACCCTGACTGAATGCGGCTTCGATATCGAGACGGATCTCACCGGCAGCTTCTTTGGCACACTCCAGCGCATCAGCATCGGTCGGAGCACGACCACGGTCAAACTGCTGGGCAAAGCCCTTGAGGCGTAGTTGCTCATTGACCTGTGGACGGGAGCCATGGACCAGGACCAGTTTGATGCCAAGCGCTGAGAGCAGGGATAAATCCTGAACCAGGGTGTTTAGGACGTTGGCCTGTACGAGTTCGCCGCCGAACGCTACGACAAAGGTCTTGCCCCGAAAGGCATGAACATAGGGTGCGACCTCTCTAAACCAGCGAACAAACTGGGCAGCTGCAAATTCAGGGGCTTCCTGGGCGGATACGGTATCTGGTTCCTGGGTATCAAGCATGGCGTGTTGCGTCTGTGGCCTTATGGGAATAATTTTGCGCGAATAAACAAACGCGATTTTAAATTTTATAATGGTCCGTTCACCGGATCAGAAAATATGCCCGAATCAAAGCCCTTGGCGGGTAATACGTCCCAAAGCGTTGTCAATTCCCCACGTCAGCCTCCCAAAATCACTTATCCAGAGGATTTGCCAGTCTCCTCACGTCGCGAGGAGATTGCGCGGGCGATTGTCTCGCATCAGGTGATTATTGTCAGTGGAGAGACCGGGTCAGGCAAAACCACACAATTGCCGAAAATTTGTCTCGAGCTCGGGCGTGGCCTGAGCAAGATGATCGGACATACTCAACCCAGGCGTATCGCAGCGAGTTCTGTGGCCAGACGTATAGCGGATGAGTTGAAAACCACACTTGGCGAGTGGGTCGGTTATCAGGTTCGCTTTCAGGATCGCAGCAGTGCGATGACCTCGATCAAGCTCATGACTGATGGGATTTTGCTGGCTGAGTCGCAACGTGATCCGCTGCTCAGGCGCTACGACACCATCATTATCGACGAGGCGCACGAGCGCAGTCTGAATATTGATTTCTTGTTGGGATATCTGCGGCAACTCTTGCCACGCCGTCCGGATTTGAAACTCATCATCACCTCGGCCACGATTGATGCCAGGCGGTTTGCTGAGCATTTCGCTGATAGGCAAGGCAAACCAGCCCCAGTCATAGAGGTTTCGGGGCGTTTGTACCCAGTCGAAATACGTTATCGCCCAGTTCAGGATCCCGAGGGTCTGGCCGACGCTCAAGGCGTAAGCTCCAGCAATTCGGGCTCCGAGCGCAGCCTGGCTCGCGACGAGGAACGAGATCTGATTAACGCTTTAGTGGAGGCTGCCGAGGAGTGCGCGCGAGTAGGTCCAGGCGACATTCTTGTGTTCCTGCCGGGTGAACGCGAAATCCGCGAGGCTTCCGAGGCGCTGCGCAAACACCATCCTCCGGGTACTCAAGTGCTGCCGCTCTATGCACGTTTATCCCAGGCTGAACAGGAAGAAATTTTCAGACCCCAGACCAGCGCACGCCGGATAGTTCTGGCGACAAACGTAGCTGAAACCTCTCTTACCGTCCCGGGGATTCGATTTGTGATTGACAGTGGGCTGGCTCGGGTTAAGCGTTATTCGTGGCGAAATAAAGTCGAACAACTCAGGATTGAGCCGGTCAGTCAGGCGTCTGCGAATCAGCGGGCAGGGCGTTGTGGACGCCTGGGGCCAGGTGTCTGCATCAGGCTTTATAGCGAACTGGATTTCAAAGACCGGGCTGCTTTTACTGATCCGGAGATACTGCGCTCCTCTTTGGCGAGTGTGATTCTGCGCATGAAAGCGCTCAAGCTCGATGAAATTGAAACCTTTCCGTTTGTTGATCCACCCTCTGGACGGGCGATCGCCGATGGCTATCATCTACTGCAAGAACTAGGGGCGATTGACCCGGAGTCTAGTCAGCCCGGTGCTTTGACGGCGACTGGACGGGAGCTTGCCAAACTGCCTGTTGATCCACGCCTGGGTCGAATGATTCTGGCTGCCAAGGATCAACAATGCATGACTGAAATGCTTATTATTGCCGCGGCCTTGTCGGTCCAGGATCCGCGTGATCGTCCCATGCAGGCGCGTGAGGCTGCGGAGCAGGCCCATGCCAAGTTCGCGGACGACAAATCCGAATTCCTTTCTTACATCAAGCTCTGGCGGTGGTATCACGAACAAGTCGCACACAAAGCCTCTCAGCGCAAACTGGTTGGCCAGCTACGCCAGCAATTTTTGTCTCCAGTCAGATTGCGCGAGTGGCATGATATTCATCGGCAGCTCCATGAGTTGGTGGCTGAACTTGGCTGGCGCTTAAACACAACCGATGCAACGTTTGAACAACTGCATCTGGCGCTGATGTCCGGTTTACTGGGCAATCTCGGGGTGAAATCCGAGGAGTCAGGTCATTATCTCGGGGCACGAGATATCAAATTCTGGATCCACCCGGGCTCGCGCATGCTTAAAAAAGCCGGTAAGTGGGTGATGGCCGCCGAGCTTGTCGATACCAGCAAGGTCTATGCTCGCTGTATCGCAAAAATAGACCCCGTGTGGATTGAGCGTGTGGCTAAACACCTGCTTCGCAAAAGCTGGTCTGATTCGCGTTGGGAAAAAAAGCTCGGTCAGGTGGTCGCTAATGAAAAGGGTACTTTGTATGGCTTGAATATCTATTCCGGTCGGCGTATTCACTATGGACCACTGGCACCCGAGCAAGCCCGGGAGATCTTTATCCTGCAGGCGCTTGTGCCGGGCGAGATCGATACCAGACTTCCTTTTGTGGCGCATAACCGAAAGCTGATTTCTCAAATCGAACATTTGGAACATCAAGCCAGGCGACCGGATATTCTGGTCGACGATAGTTTAATTCAGGCCTTTTACGATCAGCATTTACCACCCAATATTTACCAGACCGCAACCCTCGAGCACTGGTACAAAGGCCTGTCTAAAGAGCAGGCGCAAGCGTTGTTGCTGACACGCGATGCGCTGATGCGTCACGAGGCTGCAGGCGTCACAACCGATGTTTTTCCCAAAACACTGGAATGGCAAGGCGTCAGACTTGCGGTGGATTACCATTTTGAACCTGGCTCACCTAAAGACGGTGTGACAGTGACCGTACCCTTGTATTTTCTCAATCAAATGGACGCAGCACGTTGCGAGTGGCTGGTCCCCGGTATGGTGAAAGAAAAAGTCCAGCTTCTGATCAAGTCCCTGCCGCAAAAATTACGACGTCATTGTGTGCCCTTGCCTGAATATGCCGCGGGGTTTTATGAGAGGTGGTTCGACCAATTAAATACTCCTACCTCCAGCCTGGTGGAGGCGATCATTCAGGATATGTGGTCCGAACTCAAGGTGCGCCCGCTGGCCGGGGATTTCAAACTTGAAACCTTGCCAGCACATTTATTTATGTCCTTTAAAGTGATCGACGAACACGGTCGCATGCTCAGCGCTGGTCGCAATCTTGCGCAAATCAAGGCTGAGCTGGGCAAGCAAGCGCAGGCTACTTTCCAGCAGTTAGCTGGTCGTGATCAGGAAGTTGCCAGCGCACTTGCGCATGATGAGATTGTTGACTGGAGTTTTGGTACTTTGCCAGAGCTCATGGAGATCAAACGCAAAAACTCAAGTGTGATTGGTTATCCTGCTCTGATTGATCAGGGGACTCATTGCACCCTGGATGTGTTTGATGAAACGCATACTGCCGAGCTCGCGCATCACAAAGGTTTACGCCGGTTATTTCGAATCGCGCTCAAAGATCAGGTCAAGTTTCTGGAAAAAAATATTCATGACATGACCAAGCTAGGCATGCTCTATCTGCCCCTTGGGACTCAGGAAAAACTCCGCGATCAGATCATTGATTGCGCTCTGGACCGTGCCTGTCTCAGCCAACCCTGGCCCAAAGATGCCCAGACTTTTGAGGCGCGGCGTCAGGAGGGCAAAGCCAAACTAGGCTTGTTGGCGCAGGAGGTGGCGCGTCTTGCCGCTACGATCCTGACCGAGTGGAATGCCGTGACACGCAAACTACCTCAGGCAAAAGCCCACACAGCAACCTATCAGGATTTGCAACAACAAATCGCTCAACTGGTCCCGGCAACTTTCATTACAGAGATTAATGATGCGCAATTAACTCATTTGCCGCGCTATTTAAAAGCTGCACATGCGCGTATTGAAAAACTGCGTTCCGATCCTTCGCGCGATGCAAAACTGATGACTGAAATGGCGCCGCTCCTGACCCACTATGCCCGTGCGCGTGCTGCCCTGAAAGGTGCGCCCGATGCAAAGCTTGATGAATTCAGGTGGATGCTGGAGGAACTGAGAGTTGCGCTGTTTGCCCAAGAGTTGCGCACGCCTGCGCCTGTCTCGGTCAAGCGGCTGCAAAAAGCCTGGGAGGCGATGCAGCGCTAAGGTGTTTATCGCAAAAATTACCAGGTAACAAACAGATATATGGCTAATGCAATTAAGCCAAACTTCGTAGTTTTGTAGGCGGTCCGGTTTGCCTTTTTGAAAGCACGTCGTTTCTGATCCAGTAACCAGTGGTAATGGGTCAGCTTGTTAATCAATCCAGTCTGATCCGTGTCTGAGTTGGGTGAGCTGGCAGCAGACATGGCAATTTTGCCAAACCAGTGATTAAAGCTCTGTGCCCAACCCCAGATCAAGGGGCGCTCGACGTCGCAAAACAAGATGATGCGATTGGTTTGGCTGCGGTTGTAGGCGTCATGAACATAGGTTTCATCAAATATCACACCCTGACCATCGCGCCAACTGTGACGAATCCCATCAACATCGATATAGCATTTATCATCGTTTGGCGTTGATAGCCCCAGGTGATAGCGTAACGAACCCGCGAATGGGTCTCGGTGCGGGTTGAGCTGTCCCCCAGGGGGGAGCTCTGCAAACATGGCCGCTTTGACGCTTGGGATCTGATTGAGCAGGGCGACCGTATTTGGACACAAGGCTTCAGAGGAAGGGTGTTTGGCGTCATACCATTTCAGATAAAAGCGTTTCCAGCCGTATTTGAAAAAAGAATTAAAACCTATGTCATTATGTAACTCAGGAGCCTTAATTTCTCTTAGTTTTGATAGATTTAAGGCTTCATCACGAATAATTTCCCAGTTTTCCTCAAGCAGTTTGAGCTCTGGCATCGTGGAGTTTGGTATGTAGGGGGTTGTCGGAACCTTTGAAGTCAGGATCATGAAGGCATTAATCGGTGCCAGCAAAATGGAGTGATCCAGCATCTGGCGACCTAAAGGCAGTCGTATACGCCCTCTGAAGTGAGCAAACAGGATCGAGGCGAGCCATGTTCCTAATACAAACCATTTCATGATATTTCCCTGTGTAATGCACTCTTGAACTACGTACTGATGCAGTCTTTCACGACATGCTGACGCTATCTTAGTCCCTTAAGGGCCCAGTCGACAAAAGTCGGTCGGGTTCAGGCCTAAATAGGTACAATCCATGCATGCCAGAATCTGTAAAAAACCAGCCTTTTGTCCACTTGCGTGTTCACTCCGAGTTTTCGGTCGTGGACGGGACCGTCCGCATCCCCGATTTGATCTCGCGCACGGTTGAACACGGTCAACCAGCCGTTGCGCTGACCGATCTCTCAAACGTCTTTGCCCTGATCAAGTTCTATAAGGGCGCGCGCGGCGCAGGAGTCAAGCCTATCGCCGGTTGTGATGTCTGGCTCTCGAATGATGAGGATCGCGACAAACCTAGCCGTATTCTCCTGCTGGTCGCGAATCGGGCCGGCTATCTGGCGCTCTGTGAGTTGTTGACACGTGCCTGGCTGACCAATGGTCATCGCGGTCGAGCAGAGATGAGGCGTGAGTGGTTGCAGGGCATCGAGGGTTTGATCGTGCTGTCAGGCGCGCGCGGTGGTGATATTGGTCAGGCCCTGATGGCGGGCAATCCCGACATGGCACGGGCTTTGGCTAAAAAATGGCAGCAGGACTTTCCAGGATCTTTTTACCTCGAATTGCAACGTACCGAGGCCGAAGCCGATCAGTCCTATGTCAATGCGGCGCTGGCTCTTGCGGTGGAATGTGGGCTTGCGGTGGTTGCAACACATCCCGTACAGTTTTTAGATCGCAGTGATTTCAGGGCACATGAAGCCCGTGTCTGTATTTCGGAAGGAGAAATCCTCACCAATCCGCGTCGGCCTAAATTGTTTACCGAGGATCAGTACTTATGCAGTTCCGAAGAAATGTTCGAGCTGTTTAAAGACATACCTTCAGCCTTAGCCAATACGGTTGCCATTGCCCAACGCTGCAATCTTGTGCTTGACCTGGGTCAGCCGCAGTTGCCGAATTTTCCAACGCCCGATGGTGTGACGCTGGATGACTACCTGATTCAGTTATCCCAACAAGGACTCGAGCGCCGTATGGTGCAACTCTTTCCTGACCCGCAGCTCAGGCAGGAGAATCACTCGCTTTATCACGAGCGTCTGATGCTGGAGTGCAAAACCATCATCCAGATGGGCTTTCCGGGCTATTTCCTGATCGTTCAGGACTTTATTAACTGGGGTAAAAATAATGGTGTGCCAGTCGGTCCTGGTCGAGGTTCGGGGGCGGGCTCGCTGGTTGCATACTCTTTAGGCATTACTGATCTGGATCCGATCAAGTATGACTTGCTGTTTGAGCGATTTTTAAATCCCGAACGCGTCTCCATGCCAGACTTTGATATTGATTTTTGTCAGGATAACCGAGAGCGGGTCATCGAATACGTCAAGTCAAAATACGGTCGTGCCGCAGTGAGCCAGATCGCTACTTTTGGCACTCTGGGCGCCAAAGCAGTCGTGCGGGATGCTGGTCGAGTGCTGGATATGCCTTACATGCTTTGTGATGGCTTATCCAAGCTTATCCCCATGAATCCTGCTGACCCCTGGACGCTTGATCGCGCACTCAAGGACGAGCCGACCTTCAAGGAGCGTTACGAAAACGAAGAGGAGGTCCGTGCACTGATCGATCTCGCCCGCCCACTCGAGGGCCTGACTCGTAACGTTGGTATGCATGCCGGTGGTGTATTGATTGCTCCAGGCAAACTGACTGATTTTTGTCCGCTGTATTGCCAGCCAGGCAATGAGGAAATTGCCGTTTCGCAGTTCGATAAGGACGATGTCGAGGCGGCTGGCTTAGTTAAGTTCGATTTTCTGGGGTTGCGTAACCTGACGATTCTGGATTGGGCCGTGCGTTTTGTGCGTGCGAATAATCCCTCTAAACGCGACTTTGACATCATGAGCCTGCCGCTCGATGATCCGGCTACCTACCAGATCCTCTGTGATGCGAATACGACCGCTGTTTTTCAGCTCGAATCGCGCGGCATGAAAGAACTGCTTAAAAAGCTCAAACCCAATACGTTTGAAGACATCATCGCTGTGTTGGCTTTGTTCAGACCCGGTCCGCTTGAGTCAGGCATGGTCGATGACTTCGTTAACCGTAAGCATGGTCGTGCCAGCGTGGATTATTTCCATCCTGATCTTGAGAACACACTCAAAAGCACTTACGGTGTGATCGTGTATCAAGAGCAGGTGATGTTGATATCGCAGATTTTTGGTGGCTATTCACTTGGCGGGGCGGATCTGTTGCGTCGCGCCATGGGTAAAAAGAAGCCCGAGGAAATGGCCGAGCACAGGGTGTTGTTTGAACAAGGCGCGCTTAAAAAAGGCTATGACCCCAAGGTCGCTGTCAAACTGTTCGATCTGATGGAGTTGTTTGCGGGCTACGGTTTTAATAAATCGCACTCCGCAGCCTATGCGCTGATTTCTTATCAGACAGCCTGGCTCAAAGCGCATCACCCGGCAGAGTTTCTCGCGGCGACTTTGTCCTCCGATATGGATGACACGGGAAAGATGCAGATTTTCTGGCGTGATTGTCTGCACAATGGCATCAAGGTTTTGCCCCCGGATGTGAATGCTTCGGGCTATCGCTTTGAGCCTGTCCCTGATGAATACACCACACAAGGCAAGCCGCCTCGTACTATCCGTTATGGTATGGGGGCGGTCAAAGGCACAGGGCAGGGTGCGGTCGAGGAAATCGTTCGCGCGCGCCAGAGTGGGCCCTATACAAGCCTGTTTGATTTCTGCCGGCGTATTGACAGACACTCAGTCAATCGGCGCAGTATCGAGGCCTTGATCCGGGCCGGTGCTTTTGATTCGATTGAGCCTAATCGTGCGGCCCTGCTTGCATCGTTAGCGACTGCTATTGAAGCAGCCGAACAGGCTGCGCGTAGCGCAAATCAGGTTTCCTTATTTGGCGACGATAGCGATGAGGTGGTGGCTGTCGAGTTAGCTAAAGTCCCTGCCTGGGATCTGCGTACCCTCTTGTCGGAAGAAAAACTTGCCCTTGGGTATTTTTTTAGCGGACATTTGTTTGATGCCTGGCGCGATGAAGTCAGACAGTTTGTCAGTAAACCGCTCTCGCGTATCGAGCCTTCGCGGGATTTACAGTGGATCGCAGGTGTGATTTGTGCCACCCGAACCAAGATGGGGCGACGCGGCAAAATGTTGTTCGTGACGCTCGATGATGGTTCGGCCCAGCAAGAGGTCGCTGTTTACGCAGAGATGATTGAGCAGCACCGTAATCGATTACGCGAAGACCAACTCTTGATTGTTCAGGCCAAAGTCACCCATGATGAATACAACGGTGGTTTGCGGGTCGCGGTAGAAAGTATTTTTGATTTGCAGTTGGCACGTGAGTCGCGTGCTCGCAGCTTGCGGATCCGGCTCAATGGCAATGCCGATGCAGTGATGCTCAAACGTATGCTCAATCCCTATCGCGCTGCGCCGGAAAATGGTTTTCCAGGTACTCCTGTCGAACTGGTCTACGAAAGTAAACAAGCGGCATGTACGGTGAGGCTAGGTGAGTCCTGGCGTGTGCGTCTGCCCGATGAGCTGGTGACGCAACTCTCGAGCTGGGTTGCACCCAGTGATATCGAAGTGACGTACTGATGGCCGCAATGACTCCTGCTCTTAAACCTTTGCGAATCATTCATACCGAGGCCGCTACTAATTATGGTGGCCAGGAGTTTCGGATTTTCAAAGAAATGGTGGCGATGCGTGAACAAGGCCATCATATGGAGGCTATTTGTCAGCCCGATGCCTTGTTGGCCAAGCAACTTAGAGATGCCGGCTTTGTCGTGCACACAATGTACATGGATGGTTTTTTGAACGTTTTGTCGGGCGTTTTTAAAATCTGGCAAATATTACGACAGGGTAAGTTCGATGTTATCAATACCCACAGTCGACAGGACACTATCATTGCCGCACCCGCTGGGCGGCTTGCCGGCACGCCTTTGATCGTACGTACACGCCACTTGTCGAGCAAGGTTAACTCATTACTCTCCTATACCTGGTTGCCGCATTGCGTGACAACTGTCAGTGATTATGTGCGCAAACACCTGATTGAAAAAGGCGTCCGCCCCGAGCGGGTCGAAACGATTTATTCGCCTCTGGTTTTACCCGACCGTGTTGAGCATTCAAGTTTGCGTGGGGAGCTTGGGCTTAAAGAAACTGACACGATAGTCGGCTGTGTAGCGGTCATGCGTCCGAATAAAGGCCATCGTGATTTGATTGATGCGATCGCGCCGCTCATGAAAGCCCGCGACAACTTGTATCTGGTGATTGTCGGGGGCGGTTCTCCCGTCTACGAACAAGTTCAGTCCTATATCGAGCAGCTTGGCCTGCAATCCCGTATCCGCTTGCTTGGGATACGCCGTGATATTGCCAACTTGATGTCAGGCTTTGATATTTTCGCCTTAGCGACCAAAGAAGAAGCGAGTGGTACGGTATTTCTTGAGGCTGCAACGTGCGGCATTCCAATTGTTTCAAATAATGTTGGTGGCGTTCCTGAGGTCGTCGCACGGGATCAGAATTGTTTGTTGGTTGAGCTTGGAGACGTCGAAGGTTTTCGTAATGCTTTGGCCCGGCTCATCGAGGATCCTGCGTTACGCTTAAAATTAGGGCAGTTTGGAGTCGAGTGGGCCGGACCTGAGGGTAAGTTTTCGACTAAGTCGCTGGTTCAACGAACCGAATCTGTTTACAGACGCTGGCTCAGTGAGTTGAATAAAAAATGAAATCTGCACACTGTGTACCCGTCCTGATGTATCACCACGTATCGCCCTCGGCCGGGATGATCACCACCTCGCCACGTAATTTTGAACGTCAGATTGCTGGCTATGCGCGAGACGGCTATAAGTCCCTTACGGCAGAGGAGTTCGCAGGCTTTCTGGCGGGCAAGCCTGTGCCAGAGAAATCTGTCCTGATCACCTTTGATGATGGTTATCTCGATAATTGGGTGTATGCCCATCCGGTACTCAAAAAATACGGTATGCATGCTGTCCTGTTCCTGATTACCGGAATCATAGGCGAGGGAACCATACGACCTGTCAATGGCGATGGCCAAGCCTTGCCACCGATCGCTGAACACAAACAATCCAAAGCAATGGTCGCCGCAGGTAATACGGATCCAGTCATGTTGCGCTGGAGCGAGGTTCTGGCAATGCGCGAAGCTGGAACCTTTGAATTTCATAGTCATACACATACGCACACGCGCTGGGACTTAACTGCGCCCGATCGCTCGGAGTGCGTCAGACTCATGCGCAAAGAGCTCGCTGACTCGCGCGCTAGCCTAGAGGAAAAGTTAGGTTCGGTATCGGATCATTTTTGCTGGCCACAAGGCTATTTTGATGACGAATATATCGAACTCGCGCAAGAGGCTGGTTTTAAATATCTGCACACGACAATCGCGCATGGTCAAAATCTGGTGGGTAGTGATCCTGCTTGCATTTACAGATTTGCTGTTCGAAATCGAGGCTATGCCTGGCTTTGGCAGCGGACGCATTTAGCTGCGCATCCCGTTATTGGACCGCTCTACAACAGATGGAAATCATGGAAAAAATCCATGCGCAAGAAAGCCTAGGGCTATCTGTCATTATCATTACAAAAAACGAGTCACGCAATATTGCCGCGTGCCTCGAGTCGGTAGGTTTTGCCGATGAAATTATCGTGCTGGATTCGGGTAGTACCGACGGTACGGTTGAAATTGCTCGTCAATATGGTGCGATCGTCCATCAGTCCGAGGACTGGCCTGGCTTTGGTCAACAAAAAAATCGAGTACTTGCTCTTGCGACGCAGACGTGGGTGATGGCAATCGACGCAGATGAGCAGGTGACCGCCAGGCTGCGCCAGGAAATTATTGAGACATTGAAAACCCCTCGTTTTGATGCTTATGAGATCTCAAGGCTGTCGGAGTTTTGTGGAAAGCCTATTCGCCACAGTGGCTGGTTTCCCGATTATGTATTGCGCTTGTTTCGCCGTGGCGTTGGACGGTTCAACGATGTTCCAGTTCATGAAAGTTTTGAAACGACGGCTTTAGTGGGCCGACTTGAAAACTATTTTTTGCATTTTCCTTTTGAAAATCTGGATATGGTGGCGGCCAAGATCAATCGTTATTCAACCACTGCAGCCATTGCGATGGCGGAAAAAGGCAAACGTGTCGGTTTGCTTGGTGTAAGCGGCCATTGTCTATGGACTTTTTTTCGTATTTACATTTTGCGTCGTGGCTTTCTCGATGGGCGTCACGGTTTTGTGCTGGCGGTGACAGCCGCTTATGGTAGTTTTCTGCGTTACGCCAAACTCATGTTCATTAATCGCCCAGGGCGCAGCTAGACCGCTGATATGAAAATTTTACATACCAACTTTCATGGACGTAATGGTGGTGGTCACGTTACATATCTGATGCACTTACTGACTGGTCTGGCTTCTGAGCATAGCCTCACACTGGCTACGCCGGGTTCGAGCCGTTTATATCGGTATGCCTCGCAGCTCGATAATGTGACTGTACTTGATATGTCTTTTACGACGCGTCCCTCCTCATGGTTTGCCGCCCGTGCAAAGCTGCGCAAAGTGATCAAGGCTGGGCATTTCGATATTATCCATGTCAACGGCTCTGCCGATCACAAACAAGTCATGCTTGCTTTGCTAGGTATGCGGCATCGCCCGCGTGTCGTTTTTACCAAACATAATACTCATGAAATGAACAGTCTGGGGCATCGCTTGCGCGCCTGGTTCGCAACGGATCAAGTCATTGCCGTGAGTGATTATGTGCGCGGTGAATTGGCTCGCACACCCTATCGCAAGATCCCTTCTTTCACGATCAGACATGGCATTGATCTTGAATATTTTTCTCCCGTGCCTGCGCTGGAAAAACAAGCTTTACGACTTAAATTACTGGGTCCGGATGTAGCAAAAAAAATCGTTATCGGTAGTTCGGCCGGGACAGATTACGAGAAAGGCTGGCTTGATCTGGTTGAAGGCGTTTCGTTGCTCGCACCCGAAGAGCGCGCACGCTTTCATCTGCTTGTCGCGGGTGACAATCCGAATGCTGCGAAGCTCTCTAAAGTGCAAGAACTCGGCATGACTGACCAAGTCAGCTTTCCAGGTCTACTTGACGATGTCAGACCTTATCTCGCATGTTGTGATCTTGGTTATGTACTC
This sequence comes from Burkholderiaceae bacterium, assembly GCA_036725985.1. Classification (GTDB taxonomy): domain Bacteria; phylum Pseudomonadota; class Gammaproteobacteria; order Burkholderiales; family Burkholderiaceae_B; genus Zwartia. The sequence continues at coordinate 7,633 of DAIMDD010000007.1, read as the reverse complement.
TCTTATTACGAGGCACTGTCCTATGCCTGTCGCGAGTTGATGGGACTTGGGCTTCCGGTGCTGATTACTAACGTGGGCGGGCTTCCCGAAAATGTGACGCACGGTGAACAGGGCTGGATTGTTCCCATGAGAAACCCTTTGGCCATTGCGCAGGTGCTCAGAGAAATCCTCGCGGAACCGGCTTGTTTGCTACGTTTAGGCGCTCAGGCGCGCCTGCGCGCTGAACAAGAATTCAATATGCCGGACTTCCTCTCCAACACCATGTCTGCCTACAAGAAGGTGCTCAAGTGAGCAAAGGTGCTATTCCTATCCTTATGTATCATCAGGTTGATCTGCCATCAGCCCGAGGAACGCAGTACCGCAGCCTGACGGTTCATCCCCAAAATTTTGCCAGACAGATGCGCTGGATGTATCGCTTGGGCTATCGTGGTCTGAGCATGCGCGATCTGGCACCTTATATGACCGGCGAGCGTGAAGGGAAGGTTTTTGGAATTACCTTTGATGACGGTTTTCGTAATGTTTTTCAACACGCGCTACCAGTATTGAAAGAGGCGGGCTTTACGTCGACTAACTATTTCGTTGCCCATCAGATTGATGGTAGCAACGTTTGGGATGCAGATAAAAATATGCCCCAGACGCCGCTTATGTCTTTGACGCAAATGCGTCAGTGGGCTGACTCAGGACAAGAGGTGGGCTCACATACCTTGAATCATGTGCATTTACCTTTACTAACGGATGACCAGGCGCGTGCCGAAATTGTTCGCTCACGTCAGGAACTAGGCAGTCATGTGCAGCAAGATATCACAGCCTTTTGCTACCCCTTTGGCGAATACGCGCCACAACATTGTCTGATGGCAAAGCAGGCTGGGTATTTAAATGCCACCACTACAGAGCGTGGCTTGGCGCGCGTAACGGATGATCTGTTTGAACTGCCGCGCGTCGGGATCTGGCGCTCAACTAATTTGTTGAAGTTTTTCCAGAAATGTCTCACGCAATATGAGGATCGCAAACGTGGCTGATCAGACTGCGCCTAAGCGTTTGCGTATCGCCTTGTTGACGGATTATTTCGGTCGACGTTATGGCGGTGCTGAGTCCTATGCGGTGAATTTATTTGAAGTATTAGCAAAACGACATGATGTGACGGTGATTTCACACGATTTTGATCATGATTTACCCGTCAGGGAAATTCGCATTGCCATGCCGGCTCTTTTACCAAGCTGGATGCGTGTCTGGATCTTTTCAATGCAAGCGCGTAGCTTGATGCGCGCTGGCTACGATATTGTTCAGTCGCAAATGAGTGGCTGTGTCGGTGATGTTGAAGTGATTCATGTGACCCCGATCAGATACCGCAGGTTGTTCGGACGTAGTTTTTTCAGACGCATGCTTGCCTGGCTGCAGCTCAGTAACATTGCCTATCTTTTACTCGAGGCAGCTTCCATTCGTCCCAGCCCCGGACGACATGTGGTCGCTGTATCCCCCTGGTTGCGTGACAGGATTATTGACGCCTATGGTCCGCAGTCAAAGATAGAGGTGATCCCTCCTGGAGCGACGCCGGTTGCATTGGATCTCGCGAATCGCCAGCGTATTCGGACAGAGCTCGGCTGGACTGAGGCAGTGGTTGGTGTTTTATTGGTTGCGCGCAATCCCTTGCGCAAAGGCTTTGCGGCTGTGCTTGAGGCCTTGGCAAAGCTGCCTGAAAACTTCCGGCTCATGGTGGTGGGTGCAGATCCTGATGTTCAGGAGTACCTCTTGCAGCACTATCCTGCGCTAGCCCCACGCGTTAGTCTTATTGCGCCGACCGCTTCGGTTACACCTTATTATCAGTCCGCAGATGTCTATGTGCATGCGACGCTGATGGACAGTTTCGGAATGGCGCCTCTTGAGGCAATGGCTCATGGGCTGCCTGTGATTGTGAGCGGACCAGATTATTGTGGTTTTAGTCAGTATGTCACGCATCTGCACGATGCCTGGTTACTGCAGGATCCAAGGGATTCCGGTGAAATCGCAAAGGGTATTTATGAACTCGGTACTTCACAATCGTTGCGCTCACATCTGTTGCTGCATAGTGAGTTACTAGTAAAAAAACTGTCCTGGGAACAGGTTGCAGAGAAATACGAAACTCTCTACACAGACTGTATGACTCATCATAGCCAGTCGCGCAACCAGTAACCTAACAAACCAAAATATTCTTTGAGTATGGTTCGGCTTGCTTCGAGGCTGCGCGTATGGGGCAACCAGATATTGAGTGCATAGTCTTCAGGTGCAACGATCTGTGGACTGACGGCTGCGGGCACTGTCTGCATGCCCAGGCGTTTAAATGTCGCTTGGGCGCGAGGCATATGCAGCGCTGAGGTCACGAGTAACAATTCAGGGTGCGTTTCGTTTTTAATTAAACGCTGAGTGAACAAGGCATTTTCATAGGTGTTGCGGCTCTCTTTTTCCATGATGATGTCTTGCTCTGGCACGCCTTTTTGACGTAAGACTTTAGCCATGCCTTGCGCTTCACTCACCCTGCCTTCATAGGCTCCGCCGGAAACAATTATCTTGGGAGCACGGCCTGCAAAATATAAGGCTGCTGCCCGGTCAACTCTGTCAGTTGCCGTGGCCCTGTTGTAGGGTTCAAACCAATTAGAACGGTTGGCCTGCGTATTGCCGCCAAGCACAACAATGTAATCAGCGCGTCTGAAAGACTCTGGCGCTCCGAACATATGTCGAGACTCTAGCGCGCCACCAAAATAAAATGTCGTGGCAGGCAAAGACCATACCAGAACCCACACCAGACCTAACGAGGTCAAACTGATCGCGGTACGTTTTTGCTGAAAAAGTGCGGCCACGACTGCGCAAACCAGCACGATCATGCACAGACTTGGCGGATAAAGCAGCAGATTCGAGAAAGGTATCTGGTAAAACAAAGTATGTTTATTCAGGTGGGCCGAGTAATTGCTGCACACGCTCATGTACAGCTTGCGGCGCAGGCCAGTGACCATTTTGCCCCAAATTTACCGTATTGGGTGTCCAGGGGCCGGTTTTCTCAGGCTGCGTGACACCAAACAAGGTGAGTTGCCTGGCATTTGCGGCGGCACAGATGTGTGAAACGCCTGAGTCGTTACATACGACTAGACTCGCCAGACGGGTGAGCGCAGCAAAAGGACCCAAGCCAAGTGGGGGAAGCAGCTGTGCTGTCGGTGCAGCAATGACCGCTGCAGCTTGCTCTGAGGGAGGTGGGCACATGGCGACCTGATAGCCCTCTGATTGCAACTGCCTGGTTAATGCATCAAAGTGTGGCCAGACCTTGATACGGCCTTTGTGTAAACCAACAGCAGTGGGGGCGATTAAGACAAAGGGTTGTCCCGAGAGGCCGGCTTGGGTGATGGTCGCCTGAGCCAGTTTCAGATGCGTGGGGGTTAGAGGTAAATTCAGTTTTGCAGGAATTGGCTTTTTGGTGTCGTCATAACCCCAGCTCTGGAGGGCTAATTCGGCTAAATCAAACCAGGACTGTAAGGCGTGAGGACGTGGCTGAGGTTTGTTGTAAGCCCAGCGCAGCAGAAAGCTACGCCCATCATCCCGATAGCCCGCGCTTTGCAAACCTGCCAGTTTAAAAATCAAGGCGCTCGACAGAGAGTCAGGTAACAGTAAACCTTTTTTATAAGCAGGGTGTGCACGCCGCCAAGTTCTGAGCACTTTCACATCGTCTGTAAATTTTCCAGTCAGGGGGATAAAATTTTCAATCCCCAACCCCGCCAAGAGATCCTTTGCCCAAGGTCTCGCACATACTGCTACCTTGATGCTCAGGGCAGTGAATCTTTCCAGTACTGGTAGACACATACAGACATCCCCCACCCAGTTTGGGAGGCGAATCAAAATAGGTTCGTGAGTGGGGGCAGGAAATTTGCTATTCATTAGTGCGAAAGAATACGACAAACTGTGCCTAATCCCAAGTCCCGAGGACGCTCAAGGGTTAAAATCCCAGCTTCTTCTGATCTCGAGCCTGATCTTGACTTCGTCCGATAGCAATTCCCAGGCGACTATGTCGCCCCTGAACATGAATCTCTGGCATCGTATTTATTCGCGTGTCGGTTCCCACTGGAAAGGTCTGGTTCTGGCCGTGCTTTTTATGGCTGGTGCTGCAGCCACGCAGCCTACACTTGCCGTCGCAATGAAACCACTGCTGGACGAAGGCTTTTCAGGCGCCAAGCCTGAGTACGTCTGGCAGGTACCGCTGGCGATTATCGGCTTGATCTTTCTGCGCGGTGTTTGTAATTTTTTTAGTGATTATTTGTTAGCTTGGGTCGCCAATAACGTTTTGCTCGGTGTCCGTGGCGAAATGTTTGACAAGCTCCTGACTATGCCGGACAGTGAATTCAAAAAAGGCGATACCGGTCGCTTGCTAAACCGATTCACGGTCGATGCGGGTTACATGACGGGTTATGCGACCGACGTGCTGACGGTGCTGGTCCGCGAGTCACTGGTAGTGCTCGCCATGATCGGTGTGCTGCTCTACATGTCCTGGGAGCTGACGCTGATTATTTTGGTCACTATGCCTATTTCAGTTTTGATATCCCGTTCATTTATCAAACGTCTGCGTCGTATCAATCGCGACATGGTCAATATGAATGCAGAGTTAACCAGGGTAGTAGGCGAGGGGATCGACGGTCAGCGGGTCATTAAACTTTTTGATGGTTATGCCTTTGAACGTAAGCGTTTCTCATACGTCAGTGGTCGTTTAAGACGGTTTGATATGCGAGCCGCAACCGCTGACGCTGCGATGACTCCGATTACTCAGGTTGTCACTGCCTTTGCCGTTGCTTCGGTGATCGCTGTCGCACTGAATCAGGCCAACGCAGGTACGCTCACGGTTGGCAGTTTTGCTGCGTTCATGGCCGCATTAGCCCAGATTTTCGATCCAATTAAACGCCTGACAAAGGTTGCCGGGCGGATGCAAAAAATGCTGGTGTCGGCCGAGAGCGTGTTTATTCTGATCGACCAGCCTTCAGAAACAGAGTTAGGTAAGCAAACACTGCCTGGGCGTGCGAAAGGTCATGTGCAGTTCCGCGGTGTTTCTCATCGTTTTGTTGATGGCGAGGTCGACACTCTTAATCAAGTTTCCATCCACGCAGAGCCAGGTCAAACGGTTGCGTTGGTCGGGCGCTCCGGTAGTGGCAAGACAACGCTGGTGAATATGTTGCCACGCTTTGTTTCACCTACCGAAGGATGCGTGCTGATTGATGGCCATGACATCCAGATGCTTTCGCTGAAAAACCTGCGCGAACAGCTTTCTTTAGTGAGCCAGGATGTCGTGCTGTTTGACGATACGATCGCCGTTAACGTAGGCTATGGTGCCCTGCACGAGGCTTCTGAGGAAGAAATCCGTCGCGCTTTAAAGGCTGCTAATTTACTTGAATTTGTTGATAGTTTGCCCCTGGGTTTACAAACCCAGGTTGGCGAAAATGCGACGCGCTTATCAGGTGGCCAGCGTCAGCGCCTGGCTATTGCCCGTGCTCTGATTAAAGACGCACCGATCCTGATCCTTGATGAGGCGACCTCGGCACTGGATAATGAATCCGAGCGTCAAGTACAGGCTTCACTGGAAATTCTGATGGAGGGCCGCACGACCTTGGTGATCGCACATAGACTCTCTACGATTCTCAATGCCGATAAGATTGTTGTGATGGACCACGGTCGTGTGATCGAACAAGGTTCACATGCGGAGTTGCTAGCACTGGGGGGTGCTTATTCTGCGTTGTACCAGATGCAGTTTCGTGAAGAGTAAACGCCTTGTATCAAGTCAAAACAATGTCGTATTGCTCTTGGGTATAGCCGGTTGCGACCTCCAGCGAAATTTGTTTTCCAATAAAATCTCCCAGCATCGCGAGGTGCTGGCTTTCCTCTTCGAGAAATAAATCTATAACCGCTTGCGAGGCGAGTATTCGGAACTCTTTGGGATTGAACTGTCGTGCCTCGCGCAAGATCTCTCGCAGGATTTCGTAAGCAATACTGCGACTGGTTCGCACATTGCCGCGGCTCTGACAGGTCGGGCAGGGCTCGCATAACTGGTGTGCCAACGAATCTCGCGTGCGTTTGCGTGTCATCTCGACCAGACCGAGTTGAGTAAATCCATTGACCGTCATGCGGGTACGATCGGGTGCAAGTGCTTTTTTTAGTTCAGTCAGCACAGACTCGCGATGTTCCTCATCATCCATGTCAATAAAATCAAGAATAATGATCCCCCCAAGGTTACGCAAGCGTAATTGTCTTGCAATCGCCTGGGCAGCCTCGAGGTTTGTTTTAAAAATCGTGTCGTCAAAATTTCTGCCACCAACAAAGCCACCCGTGTTCACATCCACCGTAGTGAGAGCCTCTGTCTGATCGATAATCAAATAGCCGCCAGATTTCAGATCCACGCGTCTGGAGAGTGCTCGAACGATCTCCTCCTCGATGTTGGCAGTGTCAAACAGCGCACGTTCACTACTGTGATGATGGATGCGCTCAAGTACCGAAGGCGTATAAATTTTTGCCCACTCTTCGAGCTCGGCGCATACGGTACGTGAGTCGACCAGAATCTGGTTGGTGATGGGTGTCACCATGTCCCGCAAGACACGTTGAGCAAGCGTTAAATCTTGATGCAGTAGGCTTGCCGGCGGTAGGGTGCGTGCGCCGGTCTGCACACTGGTCCAGAGTTTTTTGAGATAGGCCAGATCGGTGCTGAGTTCTTCATCGCTCGCACCTTCGGCTTGGGTACGAACAATGAAGCCGCCTTTTTCATCTATCGGGACCAAGGCCTGAAGACGGTCACGCAGTGTTTGGCGATCCTCTTCAGATCCGATCTTTTGTGAAATCCCAATATGAGGATCATGCGGCAAATAAACCAGCATGCGACCTGCAATGCTGATCTGCGTCGAGAGACGCGCGCCTTTTGTGCCGAGAGGATCTTTAATCACTTGCACCATCAGGCTCTGGCCTTCGAAAAGCAGCTTTTCAATTGGTGTCGGTGGTGTCGCTTGCGCACGTTCCTGGCGGTTTTCTCGTAAGTCCGCTATATGCAAGAACGCAGCTCTCTCAAGACCGATATCTATAAAAGCACTTTGCATCCCTGGTAAGACGCGCACGACCTTACCTAAATAGACGTTACCGACATGACCGCGCTGCGTGGCCCGCTCCAGATGTAGCTCCTGGACTGCGCCATGAGCGACCAAGGCCACACGTGTTTCGAATGGGGTGACATTGATGAGGATGTCTTCAGTCATGCTTGTTCTCTATGCTTTACGGATAACTATGTATGAGTACGTAATCGTTATGCTATAGTAGCGGGCTTCGCTGATGAAATGTCGGCGATGGCAAGTGGATTATGAGTGACTCAGTTCGTGTGGTGTGTCATGCACCACCTGGTGAAAGGTCAGGTTCAAAAACAAGCCTGTGAACTTTTATCTGTGCTCTTGGTCATATAGTCATCAGGTTGTAATAAAACCCGATGTCAATTTGACAGAGTTAAAAAAGTCCTTCATAATCTCGCTTCTTTGCTGCTGAAACGAAATGCGAAAGCAGATTGAATAGGTGGTTTAGAAAAAGCAGTACAGAATTCGCAGTACCTTGTTCTTTAAAAATTTGACAACCGATAAGTGTGGGCGCTTGGAAT
>DAIMDD010000006.1:104270-266659 GCA_036725985.1 Burkholderiaceae bacterium | reverse complement strand
TGATATTTTGGCTCCCCGACCTGGACTCGAACCAGGGACCTGCGGATTAACAGTCCGTCGCTCTACCGACTGAGCTATCAGGGAATTGTCGTTGAAAATCATGGGGTTAGATCTGTCATTGACAAAATCCAATACTTCCATGCAATAAAGCTATTTAAAGCTGCTAATTCATCGATGACCAAGACTATAGCATAATTTGCTATACAAAGCTGATGTCTTGATAAACATAAAAATCATAACGAGAAAGCATATGAGACAAAGACTATTCATTTCAACCTTACTTGCCTCAACCTTAATTACGTCAACCCTACTGCTCTTCGCGCCGCTTAAAGCGGTAGCGCAGGTAGCCAGTGGATACCCGTCTAAAACTATTCGGCTCGTTGTGCCCTTTCCAGCTGGACAAGCTACCGATATCATCGCCAGGTTATTGGCGGAGCGACTCACGCAGCGCTGGGGCCAGGCCGTCTTTGTGGACAACAAAGGAGGTGGAGCGAGTATTCCCGGGATGCTAGCCGGTAAAGACGCTCCCCCGGATGGTTACACCATCACGTTTGCAAGCAGCACAACCACAGCAGTCAATGAAGCGCTATATCCAAAACTTCCCTATAACATGCAACGCGACTTCGTGGCAGTCGCACCTGTTTTTACGCAACCGTGGCTCATCTTGGCCAACCCCGCGGCACCCTATAACAATTTACAGGAGCTGGTCGCAGCGGCTCAAAAAAACCCTGGCAAACTCACCTGGGGTTTCGGTGCCAATGCACTGGAGCTTGCTGCGGAGTTACTTAAACAGCGCGCGCAGATTGATATCACTGGAGTTTCATACAAAGGAAGCGGTCCGGTGATGAATGACTTGCTGGGTGGGCACATCATGCTTGCTGTGGACACAATGGCGTCCGCACTACCTCATCTTCAGTCTGGAAAACTAAAAGCCATTGCAGCACTCTCAAGCGAGAGAGCACTGCAAATGCCCAACGTTCCTACGGTTGCGGAACAGGGTTACCCAGGCTTTGTTGGTGTAGGCTGGGCGGGACTTTTTATGCCGAAAGGCACCCCGGTAGAAATCGTCAACAAGGTATCAAAAGATGTTCAAGCGATTCTTGAGGAAACCAGTGTTCAGCGCGCGCTGACAGAACGCGGCTCCACACCAGACTTGCGCTCACTGAGTGAGTGGTCGAGCTTTGTGGTGACCGAGACAGCAAAATGGTCAGACGTGATTAAACAAGGCAACATCAAAATCGCAGAATAATGTGCATACCGAAATGACACGACATACTCAACTCGGTATGCACTCTGAATTACGGATTTACATCCTTTAAAAACCGCTTGATCTCTTTGTTCTGCAAAACATTTTCTGCCTCCGTCGCGCCGGCAGCAGAAAAATGCCCCATCGGTAATTTGTCATTAATCGCGACATACTCAGCACCAGCGATCAGTTTTGCAGAATGCAGCGCATCTGACTCAGGATTTAATAAATCCCCTGTTCCCGCAAGGATCAAAGTCCTTGCACGGATAGCTTTCAAGGCAGCATCGGTATTGCCATTAAAACCTTTGGTTTGACCTATATCGTGCGCATCGTAAGCACGCGACTGCCAGATCCAGTCATTGGCATCCATTCTTGTCCAGCCGCCATCCTGAACTTTTTTCAATGCTGCGATCGCAGCAGCAGGCGTTGACTCGGCCTGATTCTGATAGGCAGGCGTGCGAACGATCACACCACTGAGCCAGCCTGACCAGAGTTTCATGCCCTGCTCTACTGGTTTGATGTATTTGCCTCCTGCGTAAGCGGGATCAGTCATGATGCTTTGACGCAGCATTTCAAGTATGCCGGTGGTCCATGCAGGCGTCTTAGCTAGAGGTACGATCGGGACGATCGAGGTCACCATCTCCGGATAGCTCACCGCCCATTGCAGAGCCTGCATCCCCCCCATTGATGCTCCGACAACCGATACGAGTTTTTTAATTCCAAACAGTTCATGCACGAGTTTGTATTGTGAGTTCACCATATCGCGTATGTTGAATTGAGGAAAGCTCACATCAGGTTGCTGTTTACTATTGGAAGGCGAAGTAGTGAGTCCGTTACCAATCGCATCGGTACAAATAATGAAATATTTATCAGTATCGAGTGCTTTTCCTGGACCAATCAAGTAATCAATCCGATGATGATTGCCACCAATAGCCGTGACCATCAAAATCGCATTACTCTTATCTGCGTTGAGCTTGCCATGTGTGACATATGACAAAGTGAAATCTCGGATGACAGCGCCGTTTTCCAACTGGAAATCGCCCTCAGCATAAGATTGATGTGCGGGTTGTGTCGGAGTGTGGGCAAACACACTATGCGTCAAGCACAGTGCAGTCAGACCCAAGAGTGAAGCAGCCAGTGATTTGAATCTGCGCATGAGCGTATGTCTCCTTGTGAGTTTTATTTTTTTGATACTTTTGAAAAATATGATTTCGTTTCATGCATCGCATGCTCCATGGTCATGAACTCAGCACCTTCTTTAATCAGATTATCTATAAAACCTTCGAAAGCGAGCATGCGATAGCCACGTCCAATGACATAAGGATGAAGTGTGTAGGTCAATACTCCCCACTCGACAGATTTTTTGAAATATCTGAATTCATCAAGCCAGCCAGCCATCACTGTTTGGGGAGACTGCAAACCCGGATTAACAGTCGTAGGCAAGCGCCAGTATTCAAAATGCGGGTGGTCGTCGAGTGTCCAACTGATCGGCATTTCTATCAGACTTGATTCGCGACCAAACTTAACCGGTTGACCAAGCTGCACCACATCACCTTGCCTGGCAAGATAAGGCATGTAGTCTGCCCCCATCATGCTGCTGTCGTACTCAAACCCGTATTTGATCAACAGATCAATCGTGTTTTCACTCAAGTCCCAGGCTGGAGAGCGATAGCCGACCGCGTACCTGCCAGTCAGTCGCTTGATCGCCTCGTTGGCACGCACCATATCGGCCTCCTCCTCATCGCGGCTTTGGCTAGCTGGAGCCACATGGGCCCAACTATGGTGCGCCACTTCGTGGCCTCCCTGCACAACCGCCTCGCAGGCGCTTGGATAGGTCTCTATGGTGAAGCCCGGAATGAACCAGGTACTGGGTATGCCCTGCGTGCGATGCAAGTCCAAAATCCGTGACGAGGCTACAGCACCAAACTCCCCCCGGGATAAAGGAGTCGGCGAGGTCAGTCCGCGTGAAATGAAACCTGACTGGGCATCAAAGTCATAAGTAATACAGACAATGTGACGAGGCATAGGAAATCCTTAGAAAAACTTGGCAAATACGTTGACGTATAGGGCGACTGTCAGATATGTTAGCTTGCAGTTCACGTTTTTTGGTTCTTCTGTATAAATTTCCACTCCCCCCTGTAAGTGAGTCAGCATGTCAGGCAGCCTTGGCGCAGAGCAAGTTGTTTCTTCTAAACAGTCCGCGACCCCCTCTAAGCAGTCCAGCACAGTCCGTTTGCTGGAGAAATGGAGCTCGGCTCTCCTCATGATTGCCTTGCTGGTCATCTGGGAGGCCAGCGTTCGGTTTTTTGAAATACCCGCTTTTTTACTGCCTGCTCCAAGCCAGATCGCTGAACTCATGATCGAGGAGTGGCCGCTCATCCAAATGCACTCTCTTGCAACGATTTGGGCGATCCTGACGGGTTATCTGACGGCCGTGATCTTTGCTTTGGTTGTCTCGGCCTTAATGATCAGATTTCCACTACTCGAACGACTCATCATGCCGATCTTTGTCGGACTACAGAGCGTGCCAAAAATTGCAATTGCACCACTGATCCTGGTCTGGATTGGGGCTGGCATGGGCTCAAAAATAGCAGTAGTGATGTCGATCGCATTCTTTCCAATTGTCATCAACACCATGGCGGGCTTTAAGGAAGTCGACCGGGGCCTGGCAGATGTTTTTAAATCTGTCGCTGCAACCGAACAACAGATGCTATTCAAATTAAGACTACCCTATGCGATCCCTTACATCTTTGCCGGACTGCGAATAGCCACCACTCTCGCTGTGCTCGGCGCGATCGTAGCGGAATGGCTGGCCGCCTCCAATGGCCTGGGCTATCTCGTGCTGTCGGGCAGCTTTAATTTCAATACCGCCAGATCTTTTGCCGCCATCATCGCGCTCGCTGTGATCGGTACTGTATTTTTTAATTTCATGTCCTGGATTGAGTCTCGCGTGTCCTGGCGCACAGGCTTAAACGATTCGACCTCACAGGTTTAGGAGCTTGGTTATGGCTAAAAAACTCTCATTTAAAACAATCATCACGCGTTTAACGCTGCTGCTGACCGCTTTAACCTTTACCCACTCGGCCTACTCTGCTGACAAGGTTGTATTGCGAATCAATTTCACGCCCTGGGGCATGCACGCACAATATTTTGGTGGTCGTGCACAAGGCTTTTATGCCGCAGAGGGTATCGATCTGGAAATCCGTCCACCTGCAGCGGGTCAGCAAAACGAAGTCTTTATCGCCACAGGTCGTGAGCAGTTTGGTGTGACCAATGCCGATGCCTTTGTCAAAGCTAAGGGAAGTGGTCTGCCTATTGTTGCGGTCATGGCTGATCAGCCGGACAATCCGTTTTCCGTGATCACGCCCCAAAAAGCCGACATCACCACACCAGAAAAAATGAAGGGAATGAAACTTGCCTGGTTTCAGGCCAACGTCATGGGATTGATCGAGCCTGTGCTGGCAAAAGGCGGACTCACCCGCAAGGATGTAGATTTTGTCTCTGTCGCGCGTGGCGCTGAAGTCCAGATGCTAGCGGCCGGTCAGGTTGACGGTCTATTTGGTTATTCCTTTGGACAGGCACTCACCCTCGAAGAAAAAGGCTTTCCTGTCAATGTCATGCCCGTTCGCAATTACGGTGTGCAGTTTTATGGCACCGTCATCTACACCAACGAGGCATTACTTAAAAGCAATCCTGATCTGGTCAAGCGTTTTGTGCGGGCAACCATCAAAAGTCTGATCTGGACACACGACAATATCGAAACGGCGATGAAAGAAATTGTCGCCGTTTCACCTGACCGTGATTTAAAGCTCGAGTCTCGTAAATTACGCATGATTTACGAACTCTACAACTCGCCAGATTACGCTGAAAGATTTGGTTTGATGAATGATGCGAAATGGCAATCCTCAATCGACATTTTGGCTTCTGGTGGCGATTTACCCAAAAAGCCAACTGCACAGAGCATGTATACCAACGCGATTGTTAACAGCATCGATGAGGCCAAAACATTGTCTACCCTCATCAAGCAACCCGCAAAATAGTTCCGGGATAACACAAAAAATAGCTCTCTATCAAAATAAGTACTCATCACTTTATGAATAGTCCGACCTCAAAAGCTCGCTCAGCTGGCGCTGGCATTTCAATTCAAAACGTAGAGGTGACCTACGGGCTAGGCTCAGCAGAGCCTGTTCAAGCGCTAGCTCCTGTGAGTCTGGATATTCAAGGCGGCTCTTTCGTCTCGCTGGTTGGTCCCTCAGGCTGCGGCAAAAGTACTTTATTAAAAGTACTGGCAGACTTGATGCCCCCTACTCAAGGACAGGTCACGATCGATGGTGCGGCACCCTCCACGCTCAGAAATGCCGGGCGCATTGGGCTGGTCTTTCAACAAGCGAACTTGATGCCCTGGCTCAACATAGAAAAAAATGTTCAGTTGCTTGATGAGATCGTCAGTAAAAAATCGGCTACCCAGCAAGCGACACACAAACCTAAAGTCTCTGAGCTGCTTGAAGTGGTCGGCTTAAAAGGTTTTGAAAAAAAACTGCCTCACCAATTGTCCGGTGGCATGCAGCAACGCGCCTCGCTGGCACGTGCACTTGCACTCGATCCCTCTATTCTGCTGATGGACGAGCCCTTTGGAGCGCTTGACGAGATTACGCGTGACCGTATGGCTTTCGAGTTGATGCGTATCTGGCAGCAATATCAGAAAACAGTCATTTTTGTAACGCACTCCCTGGCTGAGGCCGTCTTTCTCTCCGATCAAGTTGTGTTGATGTCCGCGCGACCTGGACGCATTCACAAGATTTATGAAATTAACTTGCCACGTCCCCGCAACGAAGAGACCAGACTCTCAGATGAGTTTATCCGTCTGGTGGGTGAAATTAATCGCGAACTTTATAAGGTCATGCTGTGACAATAAGAAAACAAATGCCTTGTCTGACCGTTGGTGACAATGCCTACGAGCGAGGACTCGCTCACGGAAAAACTTTTTCCTCAGACGTCGCTGCCAACCTTGAAACTTACCTCAGACGTTTTGAAGCCTCGGGGCTGCCACGCAATGAAGCGCTTGAGGAAGCACTGCGCTGGCAGGCTTCAATGGAGCGTCAGAATCCAGAGTATGCGGAAGAAATGCTTGGACTCGCTAAAGGCGCAGAGCAATCAGTCGCCGCGATTGCTTTACTGAATGCGCGGTATGAAATCGCCTTTATGATTTTTGGCAAGGATGCACGCAAACAAGAAAATGCCCTCGCGCAAGCCACCGGTGAAACAGATGGCTGCACGACCTTTGGTCTGCTCTCGGAGGTCACGGCCGACGGTCACACCTGGTTAGGACAGAACTGGGACTGGATCGCAGGCGTGCACCAGCGCACGATCGTCTTAAGGATCAAGCGCACTAACAAACCAAGCATGGTCTGCATGACCGAGGCTGGGATTGTTGGCGGAAAAATGGGGGTCAATGAATGCGGCATCGGTCTGGTGGAAAATGGGCTCGCCTCAGACCTTGATGGCTCCAATCCTTACCAGAAACCTTTTCATATGCGCTGCCGCGAAGTGCTCGATGCAGATCGCTATGCAGACGCCTTGATTCCGATCGTCTCAACCAAACGCACCTGCTCTGGTAATTTTGTGATCGGTGCTGCGCAGGGCGAAATCATCGATTTTGAGACAAGCCCGAATCACATTACCTATATCAATCCGGTCAATGGCATTGTGACCCACTCGAACCATTTCCTTGGGCAAGGTCACGGCGAATCTCAAATGGAAAAAGTCAGTCCTGGCACCTTGTTCAGAGCAGCGCGCATGCGCCGCCTGCTCGAGCGCGGCAATCATCAAATTGATGTGGCCACGATGAAAGCGGCCATGAGCGATCATTTCAGTGCACCGCACGCCTTATGCCGTCATCCCGATCAGCGGCAAGCGCCTGCCAAGCAAACCATGACGACTGGAGCAGTGCTGATTGATTTAGAAAACCGCCTGATGCATGTCGCTGATGGTCCTCCTTGCGAATTCCCGTTTCATCCCTATTCCCTCACTGAAAATTAAATACGGACGCTTGTCACATCATGTCATCAAAAAAAATCCAGATCATTATCGAAGGCGCGACAGGTCGTCTTGGCAATACTCAGCATCTCAAAGGTTTACTCGCCATCAGAAAAGAAGGTGGTCTACTGCTTAAAAATGGCGATAGACTGATTCCGGAACCGGTGCTGCTCGGGCGCAATGCGGAAAAACTTCAAGCCATCGCTGCTCCGCACGATATAGCCTGGACAACAGACCGCGAGGCCTGTCTGGCTGATACAAATAATTCAATTTATTTCGATGCAAGTGTCACAGCCGGACGCCATCAGCGTGCTTCTTCAGCGATGCAGGCAGGAAAACACATCTATCTCGAAAAACCAATCGCCGAGTCACTTGAGCAAGCACTCGACCTGGCCTCGATGGCCGAAAAACTGGGTCTGAAAAACGGTACCGTGCAGGACAAGTTATTTTTACCTAGCCTGACTAAATTACGTAATCTGGGTAAAGCAGGATTCTTCGGCGAAATCCTTTCTGCGAAAATCGATTTTGGCTGGTGGGTGTTTGATGGCGAAATCCACCCCGCCCAGAGATCGAGCTGGAATTACCGTAAAAAAGACGGTGGCGGACTCGTACTGGATATGTTTCCACACTGGCGCTACATCGTTGACACGCTCTTAGGCGATATCAAAGCCGTGAGTTGTAAAACTAAAACCGCTGTGCACTTGCGCCTGGATGAAAAGGGCGAGGAATACCCCGTCGATGTCGACGATACCGTGATGGCAACACTTGAGCTGACCAATGGTGCGCTGGTAGAAATCAACGCATCCTGGGCCTCCAGAATCAAGCGTGACGACATTCTGACCATTCAGGTCGACGGTTCCCAAGGCTCGGCAGTATGCGGCCTCTACCGTTGCTTTATCCAGCCTGCTGCTGCGACACCCAAACCAGTCTGGAGCATCGAAGTCCCCACCAGCGAAAATTTTGATGCCCAATGGATGGAGGTCCCGGATGTAGCGCCCTACACTAACTCCTACCGCTGCGGCTGGGAGCTCTTTTTACGGCATGTCGCCGAAGATGCGCCCTTCCCCTCGCCACTGCGGGCTGGGGCAAAAGGCATACAACTGGTTGACGCCTGCTACCGCAGCAACGCCCAGCGTCGCTGGATAGACTTACCCGACCTATAGATCTGATATAATTTTTTGCTTGGTACTAGGCATTAGCCTAGTGCTACGCCGATGTAGCTCAGTTGGTAGAGCAGCGCATTCGTAATGCGAAGGTCGTCAGTTCGATTCCGATCATCGGCACCAGTAATACCGAAGGTCTCACAGCTTAAATGCTATGAGACCTTTTTTTATTAAGGCTCTGGGTTATTTATTCATTTGTCTTAGCGTTACGCATTGCAATTGTTAATTGAGCCTGACCTGCTCCACATAATAGTGCCACGAAGAATTTGTAAAGTCCGTTTTATAGTTGGAGAACGGATATGAAGAAACGGTTTACAGCTGGGCACTTTATCGGCTTTCTCAAGGTAGCGGATTCCGGGGTTAATATCAAACAGTTACTCCGTCAGCATGGTTTTAGCGATTGCTCCTTTCAGATCTGGCGCAGTAAATTAGGCGAAATGAATGCCTCTGAGGCTCTGCTGTCTGTGTGGATTCGTCAGTGCTGTTAACCCTCGCGCTGAGTGCTTCTTTGGCTGGGATGGGTGAAAACATTACCACTCCCAATCCAGGTGCGACGTTCGTCCAGACTGACTAGTATAGTAGTGCGAAAATTTCTGATAATGCGTATGCTTGATTATCTGAAGAGGCGCGCAGTGGACAGATGCTCGGTGCAGTCAAGAGAGGATTTAGGATTCAGTTTTGAGAAATTCAACTTAGGTACTTATAAGCCTCGGAATTTTCCTTTAAACAAACAACCAATATTATGAAAAATCACAGTGAGCTCGAACGCGGCTTAGGTCAGCGCCAAATGGAAATGATTGCCATTGGCGGTTGTATTGGTACCGGATTATTTATGGGGTCCGGAAAAACCATTTCCCTTGCTGGACCTGGCATCGTATTTATCTATGCGATTACGGGGTTCATGTTGTACTTTGTCATGCGTGCGATGGGTGAGCTGTTATTACATGATCTCACTTACAAAACCTTTATCGATTTCTGTGAGGATATCCTCGGGCCTTCAGCTGGTTTTTTTGTTGGCTGGTCCTATTGGTTTGCCTGGATTGTGACAGCGATCGCCGAAATTATCGCGATTACTGGTTATGTTTCTTTTTGGTGGCCCGATCTCCCGCACTGGATTTCTGCGATGGGAGTCACTCTTTTACTCCTTGTTTTAAATATTCTAAGCGTTCGGGCGTTTGCAGAGCTTGAATTCTGGATGGCTATTATTAAGGTAGTTGCGATTGCCTTGCTGATCACACTAGGACTCTACCTTTGTGTGACAGGTTTTGTTTCTCCAACTGGCATTAAAGCTCAGGCTAGTAATTTATGGTCGTATGGCGGTCTGATCCCAAATGGTGTGGATGGATTGCTTGCTGGTCTGCAAACGACGATCTTCGCGTTTGCCGGTATGGAGGTCATTGGCACAATGATGGCCGAAGCCAAAAATCCAAAAGTGATGTTGCCAGACGCGATACGTAAAATCCCAATTCGAATCATGGTGTTTTACATCGGCACTGTGCTTGTGCTGATGATGGTTACGCCCTGGAGTGATATCCCTGCTGATCAAAGCCCTTTTGTTGGGATGTTTTCCTTGGTTGGTATGGTGAGCGCTGCTTCAATCATAAATGCTGTGGTGATTAGTTCAGCGACCTCATCCAGTAATAGCGGTATTTATGCTACGTCTCGCATGCTTTACGGTCTCGCGAAAAGTCATCATGCACCAGCCGTATTTGGAAAACTCTCAAGTCACAAAATTCCCACCGGTGGGATTTTCCTGGGTTCCGGATTGATTTTGTCGGTGTCATTAATCTTGTCTACGGCGAAATCCATGATGACCGCTTTTGAATTAGTAGGTAGCGTTGCAGCTTTAATTTTTATTTATATTTGGTCAATGATTTTATTCGCTTATGTGGCGTATCAAAAACGATTACCCCAAGCGCACGATACGTCTGTATTCAAAATGCCCTTGGCCAAAATCATGCCCTACGTCATTTTTGGATTTTTTGCCCTGGTGATTTATACCCTGACGCTGAGTGACGATACACGTATCGCCTTATATGTTTTGCCATTATGGTTTTTAGGCCTTGGCGTTATGTACAAGCTCAAAACTCGCCACAGTAAAAATCAGAAAAAGCTGATTGCAAGTTTTAAAGAAAAAGTCATTGCTCAAAACTTAGAGGCCGAGCAGTATCGCGCCTCTAAACGCTGAGGCTAAAGTGAAAGTGCTTCTGCAGGCGAGTGAACCTGCACTTGGTAACTAGAGAGGCAACAATTGCAGCAAACCTTACTTGATAAAGCGATTGCATATCATCGTGATGGCCAATTAGAAATGGCTACGTTAACGTATCAAGAGGCACTGAGCGCAAACCCAGATGATTTCAATGTTCCTCATCTTTTGGGGATACTTTATCTCCAAAAGAAAAAATTTCTGTTGGCTCAAGAAATGTTTCATAAGGCCATCAGCCTCCATTCCGATTACGCCCAATCACATTTTTATCTGAGCGTTTCTTTTCAAGAATCAGGAGATATTGATCGTGCCATCATTCATCTGAAGAGGGCTCTTGAAATTGATCCAGCGTATTACGAGGCAAATTTAAATTTGGGTCATATTTACTTTAATCGGCAGACATATGAATTATCTAAATTGCTTTTCGAGCAATGCGTAAAAATTGATCCATCGAGAACTTTCGCATATTGCGAACTTGGATTGACACTTTATTTTCAAGACAGGCAGAATCTGCAGCATGCAATTAATATCTTTGATAAAGCTATAGAGCTAGATTCCCAATTTGCAGAGGCTCACCTTAATAAATCGCTGGTTCTCTTGTCGGAGGGGCGTTATGAGGAGGCTTGGCCTCATTACGAATGGCGCGATCGGACTAGTAGAAATTTAAGTAGGGGTGGCTATCTTCAGCTTGACAGTGAAAAATGGATTGGCAACCAGAGTCTTTCAGGCAAGACATTGCTGCTTTATGCCGAACAAGGTTTAGGCGACTCCATTCAATTTAGCCGCTATATTCCCAAACTAGCAGTTCCTGGTGCAACCGTATTTTTAGCAGTGCCACTACCATTATTTAATCTACTATCGGAGCAGAATTGGCCGATCACGCTCGTTCCAATGGAGGCGGCTCCATTAACAGATTTTCATTGTCCGCTACCAAGCCTGCCGCATGCCTTTAAAACAAGCTTGGATACCATCCCGCATCCCGGCTTTTTAAAATACAACCACGATAAAAGTGCGGCATTTAGAAGCTCTG
The DNA here is from genome assembly GCA_036725985.1 of Burkholderiaceae bacterium. Classification (GTDB taxonomy): domain Bacteria; phylum Pseudomonadota; class Gammaproteobacteria; order Burkholderiales; family Burkholderiaceae_B; genus Zwartia. The sequence goes on along the minus strand of DAIMDD010000006.1, from coordinate 254,978 downwards.
ATCAAGCCCAGTCAGATTTAAATATTGGTGTATTTTGGAGTAGCGCCTCAACCTACGCTGAAAATCATTTGAGAAATATCCCTTTAGAGGTATTTTCTAATCTCTTCGCGTTGGAAGGAATTAAGTGGACCTGTTTACAAAAAGTAATATTGGATAAAGACCTTGAGTTTATTCAGGAAAAAACTCTCTCTGTGCACTTGCCATATCTTGATTTGGTAAATCTCTCGGATACCGCCGCACTCATCTCTAATTTGGATTTAGTGATTACAGTTGATACTTCGATTGCCCATTTGAGTTGCGCGCTGGGAATACCCACATGGATATTGATTACCTCTATTCCTGATTGGCGCTGGATGCGAAATAGAGAGGACTCGCCTTGGTATCCCACCGCTAAGCTTTATCGGCAAACGTCCCCTGGTAATTGGGCCGAGGTGATTGAACGGGTTCACAGAGATCTGCAAGTCCTCGGGAATCAAAACATTTCTCGGTAGCCTGGAGGTGGCTCTCTTAAAAATAATGGCGGCACAGAAGCACGAAATTGATACCAGATGTCGGATCCCACTTGCTAGACGCTACGCAATCCCATCGCGCACAAAGCAAACCAGAATAATACATACACTGCAACCCCAAAGTTTAAAAGGCGACCCGCACGCAACTCAGGCTGACCGATTAACAATAGGCCGAGCAAAGGTAAAAACTGCTGTGCGTGCATCCCTAGAAAATGTGCGGGCCGCAGATCTGCTGCCGCATGCCAACCGAAGACTGGCAGACCTTGACCATCAGCAGGCTGTCTGCCACTCAACAGCAAACCAACACTAGTACCCAACACGAGCGTGAGCCAAAGACCGCGCACCACCGCCATTCTCCAGGCCGGATCAAGATCTGTACGGCCATAGCGGGTAATCTGCACAGCCAACACACCCTGTGTCGCACAGAGCAAGCAGGCACCCACCCCCATCAGCGCGTACAAGACTATGTGTAGAGGGTCCGTGGCGTTGTAATGTGATGCTTGGCCAAAGCTCGCTTGCACTACGATGTAGGCAATCTCTAGTCCACCCACGCCAACGATGCTATAGACCACAAAACGGATTACAGGTGCGCGCCGACGAGGTTCAGGCAACAAACCAATGAACCACGCGGTACTAAAACTGAATAACGCCATCGCGAGCATGAACTTTAAGGGCTTAATCCAGACGTTCACACCACGGATTTCTCGAGTATCAAGCCCCAGCATGATCGCCGCGGGGATCATCGCCACCAACAGAAACAGTGCCCAATACGTCAGTGTGCGTTGACGCGCTAAGGCCTCGTTAAAAACCGAATGCGTTCCTGACCAAGTTGGTTTCTGGCTCGTGACAGTATTCATATGTTTTAACTCCTTAGGCGGCGCACAGCACGCCAACCGATAAAGGCGGCATAGCCCAGTGGACCAAACAGGAAAGTGAGCGCAAGCAGTGGTAACACCTGCCAGTGCGGAATATTCAGAGTGGCCGCGCGTTGAGCAATCCAGACTCCGACAAACAGATCGAAGGCCAGATAGTGAAGCCAGCCAGCTGTCAGCGCGTAGGGCGAGCTGAAGAGTCGTTGCACTCCCGCAAGCGAATTAAAGTTACCACCGGTTGGCTCGGCCGCCAGCAGAAGCACGAAATAGACTAACGCAAAAAACAGAGGTAGCCAGCGCCCCGTAAGCCGCCAAACGACAGGCGCCCAGCGTACCTTTGCCGGCGATACAGCCAGAGCTAGCCAAGCAAACAGCGCGAGCGTATTGGCGAGTTGAAAAGTGAATTCAGGGCTGATCGTCATGCGCATCCTTTGGTTGTCATATTTTTATCTACTAGTTACGGCTAGCGCAGCGAAGAGTTGACCAGTCAAATGCGTCATCATGGAGGCGAGGTTTTCTGGTGTGAGGTCAATCTTCGAAAGTCCCCCATCTACAAGCAGTGTGGCCAGCCCATGCACCGTTGCCCATGCATGCAGTACCAAAAGTTGCGGATCACCTTGAGGGGCTGCACCCGTCTGTTGGCATTCTTTAATGGCCTCTGTCAGAAGACCAAACGCATGGTCTGCCGCAAACGTTGAGGCAGTCGGTTTCGCGCTCCCAGCAGTTTCAACGCGAAACATGACACGGAAATGTCCCCGGTGAGAAGTAGCGAAAAGCACATAGGCCTGACCAAGTGCTGCCAGGCGAGCACTTGACGACTCTGGCGCCAGGTCTCGTTGCTTGGTCATGGCCGCAGCAAGCATTTCGAAACCTTCTTGCGCGATAGCACCTAACAACTCTCCTCTATTGGCGAAATGATGATAAGGCGCACCTGAAGAGACCCCAGCCAAAAGCGCCAGTTCACGAAGATTAAGTGCCTCGACGCCTTTCTTGTCGATCATCTTGACACTGACATTCATCAAGGTTCTGCGCAGATCGCCGTGATGGTAAGTGGTCTTTGGGCTTGGCTTCATAATGGCTATCATCGTATGTGAAAATTCAAGCTTACTTGATACCAGACACCGGGCGCATCATCTTGGCTCCTGCGCTTGCAACCACGGCTCTTGGTGCAAAGCGAAGAGACATGATCATTAACCAGTTTTTTATTCCAACAATATGAATCGCTTTTTTGCCGCGCAAGGCAACGAGTGCTTGATCAGCCACATGCTCAGGGGTTAAGGTTTTAGAAAACACTGAAGTGCCACGCACCGATTCGTCGCCCAGATGACTAATAAAGCTAGTCTCGACAGCGCTAGGACACAGCGCCACAACGTGGACTCCACGCTCTTTATATTCTGCCCAAAGCGCTTCACTAAAGCTTAGAACAAAAGATTTAGTCGCTGCGTAAACAGCCAAATAAGGCACCGGTTGAAAAGCCGCTGTAGAAGCGATGTTCAGCACTGCGCCCTTACCTCGTTGCAGCATTGCAGGCAAAAACACATGCGTAAGATCGACTAACGCTGCGACATTGACCGCAATTTCATCTTGCTCGGCTTCTGGCGAGATGCTTTCAAAGTGACCATAGGTTCCAAAGCCAGCGTTATTGACCAGAATATCGATCTTAGCGTCCAGGCTCGTGACCGCCTGCAAGAGGGCTTGACCACAATGGGGTTGACTCAAGTCTGCGACCAGCGGCATACAGCGCACGGAATGTTTTTGGCTGAGTTCGTTTGCGAGGTGCTCGAGCTTTTCCTGCGAACGGGCAACCAGCACTAGATTCACTCCTTCAGCAGCAAGTTTACGTGCGAGTGCCTCACCTATACCGGCTGAAGCTCCGGTAACAAGAGCCGTTTGACCTGTCAGTATTTTCATTGCTTAGTACCCCACTTGGGTGTTGATCTTTGTTGCACCACCAGCAGCGACAGAAAATGAACTTTCGCTGAACCCTGGTGCTGACACAGCATGCCGCACATTATTTGAGGCTACGTAGCCTTCGGTCGGAATTCCAAAAAAGTTTTTATCCATCTTACCGTTCATGTTTTCATCGTGCAGGACGATCACGGCATAGGTGCCTGGTGTGATGTCTTTGAACTCGCAACTAGATTGCGTGCCTTTGATAGGTGAGATCACCTGACGATAGGCTTTTGAATAATCCTCTGGGAAGCCTTCTGGGGAGTTAAAGAGCAAGCATCCAACCTGACCCGCTGTATTTTTAAGACCAGTTACCTCAACCTGAACCGCTGCGGTGGTCTCTCCAGCCGCTGAGGCGATTGGCGCAAAAAAACTGATAGTCAAAACTGCAGTCATTAAGCGAAAAGTCTTCATTTGTAAGGCTCCTTTGGGTTATTTAAGCAGTGATTAGATTTAATCTGAGCAAAGCTTAAATTAAAAAAATTAAAAAAACAACTATTTTTTCTTTTTCTAGCTTATTTATTTTCAGCTGTTTGGCTAATCGGCTGGCTTAAGAGTAAAAACACACGACTTTTGGGATCGAACACCTCAGGTTACTGATGACAGACCAGAACTAGTTTTCAGGAACAATCGCCAGTGCTGGCTAGCTCTAATTTTTCAATGATCGGCTTTGCCTGCTCTTCAGGCACCAGTTCAAAATCAGCCCCTCTGGTTATGCTCAACAAACCCGGTCTAATAAACTGTCTGACAAAATAGTTCCTGTCTGTCTCGACCAGTATTTTTATTTTGTTTGGTGAGAACTCAGATTCAGTTTCGATTTCGTGCTCCTTGTTTCCCTCTACTTGGGTATAAAAAAAAGTGCCATAGACGGATTTACCAAGGCAATTATTGTCAATCAGTATGGTTCTTTTGCGGGTCAGCCCGAGCACTCCGTCTCTGAATATATAGAGACCCGCATTACCTTTCGCTGGTGCGCTGAATTTTTTTATCTGATCGGCTGTTTGTTGACTTTCGATTTGCACTGGAGCACAGCCGGCAAGTATTAAGGATAAAAAAATAAAAGTTAATTTTTTCATTTTTGTTTGCTATTTTGTGCGCTGCAGCCGATAAGCCACTCGCCAAGTAAATGTTTCAACTTGCACTTGGCGCAAGCTTATCGACAGACTGGAAATTTTTATACCCTGCGAACGCAGGGGTATACAGGGACTTAGTCATTGGTATCTGACTATTTCTGACAACAAGGCTAAATTTATCTTTAATTATTTTTTTGATAAATGATATTAGTGAGCAACAAAGCGACAATGACGTTGTTAGAAAAAGTATCGTTTAAAAATATACCCTTCGCCATCAACAAACCGTATCTCTCATGCCTGTTATGCACACTAAAAGTTCCCCATCCAGTCGCTTAAATTTATTTACCCTGATGTGATAACCTCTTTGAATCGTTTTTCAGACTCTAATCATGATTCCTTACCCTGAAGGTATTCTGCAAACCACTCTGATGGCGTTGTTTCTGATTGCCGCGGTAATCAATGCTGTCCATCAGGCCGAAATCATTGCTCACAAAACAGGGGAACCTTTCGGCACCTTGATTCTGGCTGTATCAGTCACCATCATCGAAGTCGCTCTGATCGTCTCCATCATGCTGTCCGCAGGGATAGGAGGAGAGTTGATCGCTCGGGATTCCGTCTTTGCAGCAATCATGATCGTGATGAATGGTGTGATTGGTCTATCGATCTTTCTGGGTGGCCTCAAACACAGAGAGCTTTCCTTCAAAATCGAGGGTACAAATTCAGGTCTCGCGGTTTTGATTGCGCTGGCGATTTTGACTCTGGTCATACCCAATTTCACCTCCACTCCTGGTCCGACTTTTACGAAAAGCCAGTTGATACTTGCTGGTGTTTTATCTTTGATCTTATATGGCACTTACGTTTTTACTCAAACCATACGTCATAAGAATTATTTCCTGCACGACGATGCGACCACACAGTCAAATCAAACAATTGGGGCTGTGACAAAGCACGCGTCACCCTCTAATTTAAAAACATTTTTAAGTTTTATTTTTCTGCTGATTTCTCTGATCACAGTTGTGTTGCTTGCGAAGTCACTAAGCCCATCGATTGAAAGAGCGATAGAAAACGTTGGTGCTCCCAGATCAGTAGTAGGTATTGCGATTGCGTTGCTTGTGCTCTTACCTGAAGGTGTTTCTGCGATTAAAGCGGCAATGAATAACCGGCTTCAAACAAGCCTTAATTTATCTATTGGTTCAGCTTTAGCCAGTATCGGCTTGACTATCCCGGCCGTCGCAGTCGTTGCTGTTGGCTTCGATATGCCGCTGAGTCTTGGCGTCAATGCACTCGGCATGACGTTTCTGGGCCTGACATTTTTTCTGAGTATTTTGACCATTGCAATTGGTCGTGCGACCGTGCTGCAAGGGGCTGTTCACCTTGTCGTGTTTGCAGCCTATCTATTCCTAAGTCTCGTCCCCTGATGACACTTCAAAGCAAAAACATACGACTTGTTTTAATTGCCGGAGCAGTCCTTTCGTTACTTTTGATTGCAAACGCAGCTATTTCAAATTTTAATTGAGGAGAAGCCATGAATTCAAAATTAACTAAAACAACGATAGATATTGGTATTAGCGAAAAAGATCGTAAGGCGCTTGCACGAGGTTTGTCAGAGCTTTGGGCTGATAGCTATTCTAATAACCTCGCTGCCAATTAAAACGCCAGTCTTAACTCTAACCGTTCCGTAACTAGGCGCTACATATTTTGTCAACAGTAAAGTTCATATCACGCAATCAAATCACTGCCCCTGGCGTTTATTCGCCGGGGGCTTTCATTTCAAAGGTTGTTTTTCAATGTTTATATACCGCGCACGTGGTCAACAATAAGCGGTCCATAAACCTCAGGCGATTCAGCTGAGTCAAAATCCCGCACACGTGAACTTCAGAAAGCCCATTGATGGGCTGAGCGTTCCGATAGAGCGGGAGTTATTGCATACAAGTCAGCGTAGCAGCCACCTATCATCCCTTATTCAGACACATAAAAAAAACACACCTGCATATTCTTCTAAACAGGTGTGTTTCCTAAAAAAGTACTGCAAACTAGCCTTAACTGCCCTAATTAGTTACTGGACACGACCTTCTTTCCAGGCTTGCAGCAATTTGTCGTAACTGACTGTTTCGCCCTGTGGTTTTTCATTACCTAGTTTTTTCCATGGGGCATGGTCATCACTCAACCATTTGTCAGGATTGCTCTTGGGATTGAGTTTTGGTGCGCAAACAGCCATTCCTGCCCGCTCCAGACGCGCCATCACCTGATCCATTTCTTCGGCCAAATTATCCATTGCAGCCTGTGGAGTCTTTTCACCCGTCACAGCCAATGCAACGTTTTTCCACCATAGCTGTGCAAGTTTAGGATAGTCAGGCACGTTAGTCCCCGTGGGAGTCCAGGCGACACGTGCGGGACTCCGGTAAAACTCAATCAGTCCACCATACTTGTTTGCATTCTGAGTAAAGAATTCGCTGCGGATATCGCTATCACGAATAAAAGTCAGACCCGTAATCGACTTCTTGAGTGAAGTTGTCTTTGCGGTGATGAACTGTGCATACAACCAAGCGGCTGCGACTTTTTTAGCATCATGGTCTTTAAAGAACGTCCAGGAACCTACGTCCTGATAACCATTTTGCATCCCTTGCTTCCAGTAAGGACCATGCGGACCAGGTGCCATACGCCATTTTGGGCTGCCGTCGGCGTTGACCACAGGCAAACCAACTTTGGTCATATCGGCTGTAAATGCTGTATACCAAAAAATTTGTTGCGCGATCTGGCCTTGAGCTGGAACGGGTCCCGACTCACCGAAAGTCATCCCCATGGCTTCTTTCGGTGCATACTTTTTCATCCAGTCTATATACTTAGTCAAGGCATAGACTGCTGCTGGAGAATTTGCTGCACCGCCGCGCGATACCGAGGAGCCAACTGGCGTGCACTTATCATCAGCGACACGGATACCCCATTCGTCAACAGGCATGCCGTTAGGAATTCCTTTGTCGGCAGTTCCTGCCATCGATAACCAGGCATCGGTAAAGCGCCAGCCAAGCGAAGGATCTTTCTTGCCATAATCCATGTGACCATAAATGGGCTTACCATCAATCGTTTTCACATCATTTGAGAAAAATGCGGCGATATCCTCGTATGCGCTCCAGTTCTGGGGTACTCCCAACTCATAACCATACTTTGCCTTGAACTGATCCTGCAAATCCTTACGGGCAAAAAGATCTGCACGGAACCAGTACAAATTAGCAAACTGCTGATCCGGCAGCTGGTACATTTTTCCATCAGGTGCTGTTGTGAAACTGGTACCGATAAAATCCTTAAGATCAAGTCCAGGATTAGTGAAATCCTTACCTGCACCAGTCATGTAATCGGTCAGCGAAAGGATCTTGCCATAACGATAGTGAGTACCTATCAGATCAGAGTCAGAAATCCAGCCGTCGTAGATCGATTTGCCAGACTGCATGGAAGTCTGCAGTTTTTCCACTACGTCGCCTTCTTGAATCAGATCATGCTTAACCTTGATACCGGTAATTTCTTCGAATGCCTTAGCCAGAACCTTTGATTCATATTCATGTGTCGTGAGGGTTTCAGAGACAACAGACACCTCCGTGACACCTTGCGCTTTGAGTTTCTGTGCTGCGTCGATAAACCATTTCATCTCAGACATCTGCTGGTCTTTACTCAGCGTAGAGGGTTGAAATTCGGCATCAATCCATTTCTTTGCTTCAGGTTCACCCGCATGAGCAAGCCCTGACAATGCAATCATCGTAGCAAATGCTAACGAGGTATGTCTTAGTTTCATCATCGTCTCCTGACAACTTTCCCCATTGGATAGTGAAATATTCCAGCTAAGGGGGATCTCCAAGCTGGATATTTATTAGTACAACCGCGATTAACCGCGGCTCAATACCAATACAACAAAAAACATCGACAGTACAAAACTGATCCAGACACTGGGTTCTTGATCAAGACCGAACCATTCCATGAATTTACTGGAGAGACCAACAAAAATCAGATTGATGTAAGCCGCAACCAGCAACCCTACAAATACTCGATCACCACGCGTAGTTGCAAACGGAAGGAACCCTTTTCTTATGACCGTAGGTGATTTGATTTGCCAAATCGTCAGCCCGATCAACATCACTACAATTGAAATAAAAAATATGGCAACAGGTAAGGTCCAAGCCATCCACTCAAACATATCCCTACTCCTTAAACACGTCCCATCGCAAAGCCTTTTGCGATGTAGTGTCGAACAAACCAGATCACAATTGCGCCCGGCACAAGCGTCAACACACCTGCCGAGGCAAGTGTTGCCCAATCCATCCCCGAGGCAGAAACCGTACGTGTCATCGTCGCAACAATCGGCTTGGCGTTGACGCTCGTCAAGGTCCGTGCCAGTAATAGCTCAACCCAGCTAAACATAAAACAAAAGAAGGCCGCAACGCCTACACCTGCTTTAATAAGTGGCAGGAAAATTGTCATAAAAAAACGAGGAAAACTATAACCATCGATATAGGCTGTTTCATCAATTTCGCGTGGAATGCCACTCATGAAACCCTCCAGAATCCAGACTGCTAAAGGTACGTTAAAAACCAGATGAGCCAGTGCCACGCCTAGATGGGTATCCATCAACCCCAATGAGGTGTAAAACTGGAAAAACGGCAATAAAAAAACTGCCGCTGGTGTCATACGATTGGTAAGCAGCCAGAAAAAAATATGCTTATCTCCCATAAACTGATAGCGTGAAAAAGCATAGGCTGCTGGTAGTGCAACAACGAGCGACATCACCACATTGATGCTCACATATATCAACGAATTGATATAGCCCGAATACCAGGATTCATCGGTGAGAATTGTCCGATAATTATTCCAGGTAAAGGCATGCGGAAAAAACGAAAAACTCGAGAGAATTTCCTCATTTGTTTTGAATGACATGTTGACCATCCAGTAGATTGGCAACAACGCAAACAATAGATAAAGGAGTAAGAAAATTGTGCGTTTTTGGAACTGCGGGCGCCTGAGAGGCTTAAGCATGTGCCTGCTCCTTGTCTGAGGTACCGACGCGCTGCATCCAGTTATACAAAATAAAGCACAGCAATAAAATAATCAGAAAATAGATCAAAGAAAACGCTGCCGCAGGACCTAAGTCAAACTGACCCACCGCTTTTTGAGTTAAGTACTGACTGAGGAACGTGGTTGCATTACCAGGTCCCCCACCGGTCAACACAAAAGGTTCGGTATAAATCATGAAACTATCCATAAACCGCAATAAAATCGCAATCATCAGCACGCCACGCATTTTGGGTAACTGGATGTAACGAAATACGGAAAACTTACTCGCGCCGTCTATTTGTGCTGCCTGATAGTAGGCATCAGGAATTGATCGCAATCCTGCGTAGCACAACAGCGCCACAAGCGGTGTCCAGTGCCAGATGTCCATCACTAGCACGGTTAACCAGGCGTCTAAAGAATTCCCAGTGTAGTTGTAGTCAATCCCCAGACGCACCAGCATTGCTCCAAGCAACCCAATATCACTGCGTCCGAAGATTTGCCAGATCGTACCCACAACGTTCCAGGGGATTAACAGCGATAACGCCACGATCACAAGGACAGCCGAGGCACGCCAGCCTGTTGCGGGGATTGCCAGCGCAAGTAATATGCCTAAGGGGATTTCCACACACAACACAGAGAATGAAAAACCCAGTTGACGCAATAATGCTTCGTGCAATTCACTATCGCGCATGACTGCGACAAACCACTCGGTCCCTACAAACACACGGCGTTCAGGTGAAATAATGTCTTGGACAGAGTAATTCACGACTGTCATCAACGGTAATATTGCTGAAAAACACACGCACAACATGACTGGGAGGACGAGAAACCAGGCTTTTTGATTGACGGGTTTCATGCGATCAACTCCTCATTTTTATAAAAGCGAGTATGGGCACCCACCAGTTTGAACCAGACAACCTCATTCGCTTTGGGCACGCAGGATTCTGCATTGAGCCGTGCTCGCACTGTGAACGATTTCATATCTGAGCCCGTACTCACAGCACCTGTCAACATCCAGTAGTTGCCGACATCCTGCACGCGGGTAATGAATATAGGTATCGATCCTAGTGCGCCCTCTGCAGATAATTCAACATATTCAGGTCGAATCCCGAGCGTAAAGGCTTCTGCTTGCGCGAGCAGGTCTGCTGAAATATCTAAACCATGCGCGACCAAGTAATCACCAATCTGAATTTTGCCGTCACGATAAGTTGCCGGTAGAAAATTCATCCCTGGAGAACCAATAAAATGCCCTACAAAGGTATGCTGTGGTCTTTCGAATAATGCTTCGGCAGAACCTGTCTGCACGGCACGCCCACGTGTCATCACAACTACCTCCTCGGCAAATGTCAACGCCTCCACCTGGTCATGCGTAACATAAATCAGTGTTAGCTTTAACTCACGGTGAATCTGTTTGAGTTTACGTCTGAGTTGCCATTTCAGATGTGGATCAATTACCGTCAAAGGCTCATCAAACAACACTGCAGAGACATCCTCACGTACCAAACCACGCCCGAGTGAAATCTTTTGTTTGGCATCTGCCGTCAAGCCAGCACCTCGCTGATTGAGTTGATGACTAATCTCCAGCATTTCAGCTATTTGTCCAACCCGTCTTTTGATTTGCGTTGGCGAGACATTACGATTGCGCAAAGGAAATGCAAGATTTTCAGCAACGGTCATCGTGTCATAGATGACAGGAAATTGAAAAACTTGAGCAATATTTCTTTGTTGAGGACTTAAAACCGTCACATCCTCACCATCGAAACGAATCGCTCCATGCGAAGGCGTAACCAGTCCAGAAATCAAATTCAACATCGTTGTTTTACCGCAACCAGATGGGCCTAACAAGGCATAGGCGCCCCCATCTCTAAAACGCATTTTCAACGGTAATAACGCATAATCTGCATCGCTTTGCGGATTAGGACGATAAGCATGTGCCAAATCAAGATCAATTTGTGCCATCTCAGACTCCTGATCCCGTTGATATCACCGCATAACGCGGCGACAGTAGCAACGCACCTTGCGCATCAAAGATATAAGCGTGATCAGGCTGAACATACAGTTCGAGAGTCGCACCGATATCAAAAAAATGTACTCCTGTGAGTTGAACGACGACATTACCGATCACGGTATTCGCATGCAAGAATGTATCCGAGCCTGAAATTTCGGCGAGCTCCACTTCGCCTGGCAGTGCCAAATCTCCAGGGCGCGGGTTAACCCGAAATGCATTCGCACGCAGACCTATCGTCACCCGCCCGGTGTTTGGCAGTGCTTGCGAAAGTGGAATCTCCAATGCATCTGTTAGTTGCACGATAGCTCCACTACCAATCATATTTCCTGAGAAAAGATTAATCGGGGGATCACTAAAAGCGCGAGCGACATTCAATGATGCCGGACGATGATAGACTTCAGCCGTTGAACCGTATTGCAACAACTGCCCAGCATCCATTACTGCAGTATGACCTCCCAACAATAATGCCTCACCTGGTTCGGTTGTCGCGTAGATCACTGTAGACTCGCTATTGGCAAAAATGCTGGACAACTCATCACGTAATTCTTCGCGTAATTTATAATCCAGATTAACCAATGGCTCATCGAGCAAAATTAACGGTGCGCGTTTGGCCAGCGCACGCGCCAGCGCCACACGCTGCTGTTGTCCTCCGGACAATTCAGCTGGCAACCTTGTAAGAAAGGCGTCAATATGCAACCTTGAAGCGAGCGCGCGCACTTGAGCATCGATATTTTTTTCACCGCGTAACTTCAAAGGCGAGGCGATGTTGTCAAACACGCTCATCGACGGATAATTGATGAATTGCTGATAGACCATCGCCACATTGCGCTTACGTACCGACTGCCCAGTCACATCAACACCGTCAACAAGAATTTTTCCAGAGCTTGGTGATTCAAGTCCAGCCATCAGTCTCATCAGGCTGGTTTTGCCCGCAAGTGTTGCTCCAAGCAAAATATTGACAGTATTTGGCTGGATATTCATGCTGAGCGGATACAGTTGCTGCTCACTGCCCACGCGTTTTTCTATTTTTTCTAGTATCAGGCGCATAGTTCGCCAACTCCTTGATGACGGAACCACAGCGCGACATGCTGCCGATTTTCTGGCGACATATGAAGACCTAGTTTGGAGCGTCTCCAGATAACATCCTCAGCACATCTCGCCCATTCGTATTGATATAAATATTTAATTTCTATATCGTACAGTCCCGGGGCTATTTCCAGACCAAGATCGTCCATATTTTCTGCTGAGTGAAGAAGAACATCTATACGCGTCCCATAGGCTCTCGCGTATCGGTGGCAAAGTGTTTGCGGCAACCAGTTGTACTTTGCCTGCATGCGGTCTACAAAACTGGCAAAATCCTGCTCGGGTTGCTGGGACTGTGTATGACCTAGCCCCATGTCCCCACCTGGCAGCGATGCATTCGCCGTCCAACATGGCGCAGCGTTATCCAGCACCGAACATAATTGCTCGGCCGCTTGTTCTGCTAGCTTGCGATAGGTAGTGATTTTTCCGCCCCAAACGGATAGCAATGGAGCTTGGCTCACATCAAGGTCCAGACGGTAGTCACGCGTGACTGCGGCTGGATTACCCATGGCATCATCGAGCAAAGGTCTCACACCCGAATAGCTCCAGATCACATCGGCAGGTGTGATCTGCTGGCTGAAATAACGCCCTGCTTGTTCACACATGTACTGACATTCATCCCGATCTATTTCTACATCACCGATTTTCCCCTGATGTTCGACATCAGTCGTACCTATCAGGGTAAAGTCCTGTTCATAGGGAATGGCAAACGTAATACGACGATCTGTATTCTGAAAGATGTAGGCCATATCATGTGAAAAGAGTTTTTTCACCACAATATGACTACCTTTGACCAAGCGCAATGGCCTGATTTCGTCTCGATGTGCCTGATTTTGCAAGAATTGCGCTGCCCAAGGACCCGCGGCATTCACCAATGCGCGCGCCTGTATCACGATCGAGGGCGCATGCTGCTGGGCAGGCTGCAGGCAAGCCGTCCAATGTTGCGCTGAACGCTGCACATCCGTACAAGCAGTATGCGTCAATATTGTTGCGCCCCGCTCGCAGGCATCCATTGCATTCAAGACAACAAGACGCGCATCGTCAACCCAGCCATCTGAATAAATAAATCCTTTAGTGAACCCAGACTTGAGCGCCTGCCCTGCTGGGTGCCGGGTCAAATCGATCGCAGTTGAACTTGGCAATAATTCACGTCGAGCCAGATGGTCATACAAAAACAAACCCAGTCGAATCATCCAGGCTGGGCGCATACATTGATCATGCGGCATCACAAAACGCAACGGCCACATGATGTGCGGCGCATTACGCAAGAGTACTTCGCGCTCTTGCAGTGCCTTGCGAACCAGGCCGAACTCATGGTGCTCGAGATAACGCAGTCCACCATGGATTAATTTCGTGGATGCAGAGGATGTGTGTGCTGCGAGATCATCTTTTTCACAAAGCAACACCGCAAGACCCCGCCCGGCCAGATCGCGTGCGATCCCAGCTCCGTTGATCCCACCTCCCACCACGAGCACATCAAAGTTTGTTCGCATTTAATCTATTTTGTTCGTTATTTTTCGTTTATTGATTTATACCTTGATTATTAATGCTCTAGTTATGAGTAATAACCCGCGTATGTGTTCCTTTTCATTTGAAATACTTTCCACATACTAGTGAATATATGCAAATCTTATGTTTTATGCAGTCTGAACATACACATTTTTTATAATGAAGGCCATGACACCCAATCCGCGCCAACTACAGTTGATTGAAGCCGTTCGATCCAAAAGCTCCGTAACGGTGGAGGAATTAGCCGAGCGTTTTGATGTCACGCTGCAAACGGTACGAAGGGATATCAAACTGCTCGCCTCGGCAGGACTAGTCGTGCGATTTCATGGAGGTGTGCGGGCACCAAGCTCCACCACAGAGAACATCACTTATCGCAAACGACAGACGTTGCATGCATTAGAAAAGCAACGTATTGCCCGCGCAGTGGCGCAAGCCATCCCAGATGGCTGTTCATTGATCCTGAATATTGGTACAACGACCGAAGCTGTTGCACGTGAGCTTGTTCACAGAAAAGGGCTGCGCATCATTACAAACAATCTCAATGTTGCTGCGATCCTCTCTGATAACCCAGACTGTGAAGTCATCATAGCGGGTGGCGTGGTGCGCTCTAGGGATCGGGGGATTGTGGGAGAAGCAACCGTCGAATTCATCAGACAATTTAAAGTCGATATCGGTTTAATCGGAATTTCAGCCATCGAAGCTGATGGTACGCTGCGTGATTTTGACTATCGTGAAGTCAAAGTATCACGTGCGATTATCGAACACTCGCGACAGGTCTGGCTGGCCGCTGACAGCAGTAAATTTAATCGGCCGGCTATGGTCGAGTTGGCAAAAATTTCTGAAGTAGATCGTCTTTTTACAGACAAGCAACCGCCTGAATTATTTATGAAAATATTCGAAGAAGCTGGCATGTATTGCGACATTGCGCTGGACTGAACCCAAAAGATATTATTTTGTTACTGCCAAGGACGAGAATGGCAAACGCTTGACCTTTCTGACGAACAACTTTACGCTCAGTCCCGAGATGATCGCAGCGCTCTATCGGCAACGATGGCAGGGCAAGTTGATCTTCAAGTGGATCAAGCAGCATCTATTGAAAACAAAGAATCAGTGCTTCAGATCGCCGAAAATATCCTGCAGGAAATCAATCAAGAGATTGGCTTTAGTCTCCAACTATTAAAAACCAGAGCGAGTATCGGCATCTCTATTTATCCGGAAAACGGCCAGGATATCGCTATACTTCAAAAGCACGCAAATATTGCGATGTATTTGGCAAAACAGAACGGTCGCAACCAAGTCAGACTCTTTAGTTCCGTATGAATAATAAAAAATATGACCTTGTTTCCCTCGGCGAGGCTATGGTTGAGTTCAATCAGACCGATCCGGGAAAACCGCTTTATCTTCAGGGGTTCGGTGGGGATACGAGTAATGCAGCCATCGCAGCCTCTCGCGCAGGAGCCCGCAGCGCCTACTTAACCAGGCTGGGTAACGATACGTTCGCCGACTCCCTCTACAAACTCTGGGAAAAAGAAGCAGTCGTAACGCTAGGAACAGATACAGACAAGGACTCACCGACCGGTATTTACTTCGTCAGCCATACCGAAAACGGTCATGCCTTTACCTATCGTCGCGCAGGATCCGCCGCGAGCAAAATGACCCCGGACTGGCTGTCTGGTTCTCCAGCAGAAATCATAAGGCAATCAAAATGGCTTCATCTGTCAGGCATTTCCCTGGCTATTTCAGAATCAGCCTGTGATACAGCGTTTGCCGCAATGCGTATCGCGAGATCTGCGGAAACAAGAATTTCCTTCGACTCAAACCTGCGGCTCAAACTTTGGCCTCTTGAACGTGCGCAAGCGGCAACTGTTGCGGCGATTAAAGAGTGCGACTTGTTTCTTCCAAGCTTGGATGATATGACTACCCTGACGGGGCTTTCGGAATCAGAGTCCGTGCTTGACTGGTCACATGCGCAGGGGGCTAAGCGAGTCGTACTCAAACTCGGTGCGCAAGGTGCACTGCTCAGTGAACCTGAAACGGGAGTGCGCACGCTTGTAAAAGCCTTTCAGGTTGAAGCTGTCGATGCAACCGGGGCGGGCGATTGTTTCTGTGGCAATTTGCTGGCCAGACTCGCGGTGAATGATGATCTGCTGACTGCGGTACGCTATGCTAATGCAGCAGCATCGCTCGCCGTACAAGGCTTTGGAGCGGTCTCTAGCCTACCTTTACCGCAAGCCGTTAACACCCGGTTAGAGAGCGCTTCGCTTTAACGCAGCAGCCTCGCTGGCTAGCTGAGTAATTTGCGTAAAGTCGCCCGCCGTCATAAGCTCGTTTGACGCGAGCCAGGAGCCGCCTACACAGGCCACATTTTTTAGTGATAAAAACTCACTCGCATTTTGAGCTGAGATGCCTCCTGTCGGACAAAATTTAATTTGTCCAAAGGGTCCGCCCAAAGCTTTCAGCATCGCTACGCCGCCCGACTGTAGCGCAGGGAAAAACTTCAACTCGGTATAGCCGTCTTGCATCGCCATCATGATTTCGGTTGCGGAACTGACACCGGGCAATAAAGCCAAATCAAGCTTCTGACAATATTGCCCCAGGCTCTGGGTATAGCCGGGACTCACAGCAAATCTGGCACCCGCTCGCAGCGCCAAATCCACATCGTGTGGGTTGCAGACCGTACCTGCGCCAACGATTGCGTCGGGGACTTCTTGCGCGATCAGTCTGAGCGCCTCGAGCGCGACTGTTGTTCTCAGTGTGACTTCGAGCATGCGAATCCCGCCAGCAACCAAGGCCCGGGCAAGTGGCACAGCATGCACGAGATCATTCAGAACAATGACCGGTATGACGGGTGCATCCAGCATAATCTCTAACGAGGTGAGCGTTTTCAAACAGATCTCCGTGCCTATGGTTTTACTCAAGTTAAGCCTGTATTTTCAATCAATTTAAACCAATTTGAGCCAACGACGTTAATTGTCAAAGTATCCGCAGACTCAACCCCCATGTTTGGCAACAGATTATCCCCCAACGCACCTCAATGTTGTCTATGATCAAGAGATGGATACGCCGGGTAAAACGCAGAGATCAACATCATTAGCCATTCCCAAAAGCATTTGGGTCTTAGGCTTTGTGAGCTTGCTGATGGACATTTCCTCTGAAATGATTCATAGCCTTCTGCCCCTATTTCTCGTTACCGGCTTAGGTGCCAGTGCGCTGACCGTTGGGGCGATTGAAGGACTGGGACAGTCAACTGCTTTAATCATTAAAGTTTTCTCTGGTGCCCTGAGCGACTATCTGGGCAATCGCAAACAGGTCGTGCTCTTTGGCTATGCGATGGGCGCAGCAACCAAGCCAGTCTTTGCTCTTGCCTCAGGTGTCGGCATGATTTTTTCAGCGAAAATCATTGATCGTGTCGCAAAAGGAATTCGAAGCGCGCCACGCGATGCGCTCATCGCAGATCTGACACCTAAAGCCATACTCGGCTCCGCATTTGGCCTGCGTCAATCACTTGATACGATCGGTGCGATTCTCGGTCCGTTGCTCGCCGTTGGTCTGATGCTTCTGTGGGCCAACGATTTCAGGGCAGTATTCTGGATCGCAGTAATCCCAGGCGCGCTCGCAGCACTGCTATTCGCGTTCGGTATCAAGGAGCCTACACTTAAACATAACGAGCCGAGCGAAAGACTCAATCCACTCACTCGCAGCAATCTGGAACGCATGAGTGCAGAGTTCTGGTGGATCACCGCTATTGGTGGAATTTTTACACTCGCCAGATTCAGCGAGGCATTTCTAGTTTTGCGCGCTGAGCAAACGGGAACGGCCCTGGCACTTGTACCACTCGTGATGGTGGTGATGAATCTCGTCTACGCCTGCACCGCCTTTCCTTTTGGCAAACTTTCAGACAGGATGAGTCATCGTAATTTGCTCATGATCGGCTTGCTGATTCTTTTTGCAGCGGACTTAGTCCTTGCCAACAGCACGCACTGGAGCGGCGTGATGGTGGGCGTCGCACTGTGGGGAGTG
The DNA here is from genome assembly GCA_036725985.1 of Burkholderiaceae bacterium. Taxonomy (GTDB): domain Bacteria; phylum Pseudomonadota; class Gammaproteobacteria; order Burkholderiales; family Burkholderiaceae_B; genus Zwartia. Next base: position 236,914 of record DAIMDD010000006.1, on the reverse strand, counting down.
CACATGGGCATGACGCAGGGGCTACTTGCAACGATGGTAGCAAGCGCTGCACCCGAGGACTTGCGAGGTACAGCCTTTGGCTTATTTAATCTGGTCAGTGGTCTGGCGATGCTTACGGCAAGCCTCACGGCAGGACTGCTTTGGGACAACCTGGGAGCCGCCTCGACGTTTTACGCAGGAGCAATCTTTTGTGCAATTGCACTGCTCCTGTTGTTGACGCGGCCCAGATATCAGTTGAACTAGTCTTTCTGAAATTTGCTGACCTAGCCTTTCTGTTCAGCGTCACTCAGATCTTGCGAGACAGCACTTTGGGCAGAGGAAAAGACACATGCTCTTCCAAACCGTCCATATTCCTGACCGACACCGCACCCAACTCTTTGAGTCGTTTGACAACACGCTGAACAAGCAACTCCGGGGCCGAAGCACCTGCAGAAATCCCGATACGGGAGCGACCAACAAGCCACTCGGGATGAATCGACTCAGGACCATCAATCAGGTGAGACTCAATTCCTTTTCTCTCAGCGACTTCGCGCAAGCGATTTGAATTGGAGCTATTTGCGCTCCCTACGACCAGCACCAGATCACATTCAAGCGCCATAATTTTGACGGCATCCTGACGGTTTTGCGTGGCATAACAAATATCGCTTTTCTTGGGCTCGGTAATCCTCGGGAAACGTGATTTAAGCGCACTCGCTACTTGCGCAGCATCATCGACCGAGAGGGTTGTCTGCGTTACAAAAGACAAATTGTCCGGATTTGTCACCACTAACGCCTGAACATCCGAAACAGTCTCGACCAGATACATCCCTTCTTGCGATTGACCTAAGGTTCCCTCAACCTCTGGGTGGCCCTTGTGTCCGATCATGATAATTTCCCGACCAGCTGCGCGCATTTTGGCGACTTCAATATGCACTTTCGTCACAAGTGGACATGTCGCATCAAAAACCTGCAACCCCCTGCGCTGCGCCTCTTCACGTATAGCGATGGATACGCCATGCGCAGAAAAAATAACAATACTGCCGGCTGGAGCTTGCTCCAGCTCATCGATAAATATCGCACCTTTGCTGCGCAAGTCCTCAACGACGAACTGGTTATGTACGATTTCGTGACGCACATAAATAGGCGCACCGTGCAACTGAATCGCGCGCTCCACGATATCGATGGCACGATCAACGCCTGCACAAAATCCGCGAGGCTGAGCCAAGAGAATTTCAGCTCCGGACTCAACATCTGGTCTCGCCCCTGTGTGGGTACTTGCAGAGACATCTGAGACAGTCTGCTGCGTGGGTAAGGTGCTCATCACAATACTCCGAGCAAATCAATATCGACTCGCAGCGTCAACCCTGCCAGAGGATGATTGAAATCAAATAATGCGGTCTCCTCGTTGATTTCTTTCAGAACCCCCGAGTAGCGCCCGCCATTGGGCGCAGAAAACTCAACCATGTCTCCGGGTGTCAAGATCGTATCGGGTTCTGTGTACTCGTTAAGCATATTGCGTGACACGCGCTGAATCAGCTCCGGATTGCGCTCCCCATAGGCCTGCGCAGGGGCCAGGGTGTAACTGAAGCAGTCACCTTCCGGATGGCCAAGGAGCGGGCTCTCCATCGTTGGAGACCATTGACCGCTGCCCAGTTGCAAGGTCGCAGGGCGGCCTTTAAAGGTATCAATAAAAGCAGAACCCGCCGCCGGACCGCTTTCAATTACGATACGGTAATGCAAAGTCAGGTAGGAGTCCGCACGGACAATGGGTAGCTCGGAATGAGTTGAGGTCGTCAAAATCTGTCACCGTAGATATCTTGTTCAACCCGTATTCTAGAGCCTTAAAGATGACATTGCGTGACGCCCTGCCCCCCGATCAACGCCCCCGCGAGCGCCTGCTGCGACTGGGTGCCTCTGCACTCACAAATTCTGAGTTACTTGCCCTGATGCTCGGCACAGGCACCAGGCAGCAAAATGCGCTGGTTTTTGCCCAACATCTGCTGAACCATTTTGGCGGAGTCAGAGCATTATTGTCAGCACAATTTGTTGATTTAAAAGAAATTCATGGCTTGGGTGAGGCAAAAATCTGCCAGCTCACCGCTATTCTTGCTTTAGCCCGACGTGCTCTGGAAGAGGAACTCAGACGCGACTGTATGCTGCACATCCCGGACCAGGTCAAAACCTATTGTGCAGCGCTACTAGGTCATGAGTCGATCGAATACTGCATTGCTTTGTTTCTGGATAATCAGCATCGCTTGATTCGGGCTGAGGAAATCTCCCGGGGAACACTGACACAAACTTCCATTTATCCGCGCGAGGTGGTCAAAGCTGCTTTGGCTAACCATGCAGCAGCAGTCATTCTGGCTCATAACCACCCCTCCGGGGTGGCGGAGCCGAGCTCGGCTGATATTTACTTAACCAGGCAACTCAAACAATCACTCTCAGTGGTTGATATTGAATTGCTTGATCACCTGGTTGTCGCTGCAAATAAGGTTGTATCTCTAGCGGAGCTCGGACATATCTGAGCGATCAGGTTCGCTCAAAAATCGCCGCGATACCCTGACCACCACCGATACACATGGTCACCAGTGCGTAGCGGCCGCCGGTGCGATGTAATTCGTAGATGGCCTTGGTAGTCACAATAGCGCCCGTAGCACCGATAGGATGCCCAAGCGAAATTCCACTGCCATTCGGATTGAGGCGAGCAGAGTCAAGCTTGAGTTCCTTGGCGACTGCACAAGCCTGTGCAGCGAACGCCTCGTTCGCCTCAATGACATCCATCTGCTCAATCGTCAACCCTGCGCGTTTAAGCACAGCCTGGGTTGCGGGCACTGGACCGATACCCATGATCTTTGGATCAACGCCCGCATGCGCATAAGCCACCAGTCGGGCCAGTGGTTTGGCGCCACTCGATTTCACTGCATCACCACTCATCATCAGCACTGCAGCGGCACCATCATTGATACCTGAAGCATTACCCGCTGTGACTGTACCGTTTTCTTTGATGAAAACCGCACGCAGACCTGCGAGGTTTTCTGCTGTCACGTCACGGCGTGGATGTTCGTCGACTTTGAATTCGATTTCACCTTTGCGAGTCTTGATCACGACAGGCACAATCTGCTCATTGAAATAGCCCTTGTCCTGCGCTTGCGCGGCACGGCGGTGTGACTCAAGCGCGAGTGCATCCTGATCCGCACGTGTGATTCCAAATTGGGCAGCAACGTTTTCTGCTGTGACGCCCATGTGCATACGACCAAACGGATCAGTCAACGCGCCGACCATCATGTCCGACAGGGTGCTGTCACCCATGCGTGCGCCAAAACGCTGGGTTTGCGACAGATAACCACCCCGGCTCATACACTCTGAGCCACCACCGATCGCCATCTCGGTATCACCGAGCATGATCGACTGGGCACTGGAGATGATTGCCTGCAAGCCCGAGCCGCACAGGCGATTGACGTTAAAAGCCGCAGAGGACTGTGGCAGGCCGCCATTCAGCGCAACAACCCGCGATAGATACATATCACGTGGCTCTGTATGCACGACATGACCGAAAGCCAGATGACCAACTTGCTGACCATCCACACCCGAGCGCTGAAGCACGGCTTTCACAACCGTTGCACCCAGATCGATCGGGCAAACGTCTTTGAGCCCGCCACCAAAATCGCCAATTGCGGTTCTTGCTGCTGCAGTTATGAATACTTCACGCATCGCGCGCTCCTTGTAAATTGAGAAATTTCGCTACTAAAATCGAATATTAATGTGATTTATTTGGCACAATCAACAAAACAGCATAACCCGCCTGAGGCAAATCGCACATTATGAGCATCCCTTACTCAATTCTGGATCTATCACCCATACCTCAAGGCTTTACCGCGGGCGACGCCCTTCGCAACTCCCGAGATGTGGCTTTTCATGCAGAAAAATGGGGCTACAGCCGCTACTGGATGGCCGAACACCACAACATGACGGGTAATGCCAGCTCTGCCACAGCCGTTGCCCTGGCTTTTGTGGCTGCCGGGACCAGTACGATCCGTATTGGCTCGGGAGGCATCATGCTGCCCAATCACGCACCACTCGTGATTGCTGAGCAATTTGGCACCCTCGCAGCCGTCTACCCCGGGCGTATTGAACTTGGTCTGGGTCGTGCGCCCGGAACCGATCAACTCACTGCGCGGGCGCTTAGACGCGATCTGCAAGGTAATTCGGACCAGTTTCCCCAGGACGTTCAAGAACTCCAGCATTATTTCGCACCCGTTCAACCCGGTCAGGCAGTCAAAGCAATTCCGGGGGCGGGGCTCGAGGTGCCGATCTGGATCCTGGGCTCAAGCACCTATGGTGCACAGGTCGCTGCGCATTTCGGCCTGCCTTATGCCTTCGCTTCGCATTTCGCACCTGATTACCTGATGGAGGCGATCAGGGCCTACAAAGGTTTATTTAAACCCTCAGCACAACTCAGCAAATCCCACGCGATGGTTGCAGTCAACCTGATCGCGGCCGATACCGATGAAGAGGCGCAATATTTATTCACCACACTGCAACAGCATTTCACAAGAATGCGTCGCAATACACGTGGTCAGTTGCCTCCCCCTATAGATGATATGGAGTCTTTCTGGACATCACACGAAAAGGCTTCCGTCGCGCAGTCACTCGCCTGCTCGGTGGTCGGCTCACCTGAAACAGTACGACGGGGATTACAACAAATCGTCGATCAGACGGGTGCAGACGAGCTGATTTTCTCTGGCCAGATTTTTGATCATCAAAAACGCCTGAGATCTTTTGAAATTGGTGCCCAAGCGGCGCGTCTCGTCACGCCAGCAAAAGAGCCAGCTTTTGCCTGACATGAGCACTGATCAGCATTGGTCAGTTGGTTGAGTAAATATAGTCACGTCGCCACGGATAAGCGAGGTCAGCGGGCAGATCCAACTCGTCAGCGCGACCCGACGGACTATGTTGCGCAAGCACCTGATGCAAGGCAATCCAGCCATTTTCAAAACCTAGTGCGCAACCAGCGAGATATAGGCGGTAGGCACGCAGCGCCCGTGCCCCACGTTCGCCACCTAATGTTGTGGCGGCCGCCTCAAGTTTGCTCTCTAGCGCATCGCTCCAGGCCCAGAGCGTGCGGGCATAGTGCGGCCTGAGATTTTCCACATCAAGTGCCTCCAGACCGCCATTGGCCATGTGGGTCATGACATGACCGATATGGCTGAGTTCTCCGCCAGGAAATATATATTTCTCGATGAAATTACCCATGCCATGGCCAAGCTGAGGGTTATAGACTCCACCCGCTGTAATACCGTGGTTCAAAATCAGACCACCTGGTCGCAACAGTCCGCGCAGGCGGGAAAAATAATCCTCTAGCTGAGTGCGCCCGACGTGCTCGAACATACCGACCGAAGCGATCTTGTCAAAGACCTTCGAGCAATCAAGTTTGCGGTAATCCAGCAGCTCAATACGAACTCGAGCCTGCAGCCCTTTTTGCTGGATCAATTGCGTGACATAAGCATGTTGATTTCGCGAAAGCGTGATCCCTGTAGCATCCACACCATAATGTTCGGCCGCCCACAGCAGTAATCCGCCCCAGCCTGCGCCAACATCCAAGAAAAGTTCGCCTCTCTGGAGTTTTAACTTGCGACAAATCAGATCAAGTTTTGCTTCCTGGGCCTGCGCAAGGTTTAGCTCAGGCGTTTTGTAATAAGCGCAAGAATACACTCGTCTGGGATCGAGCCATAAACTGTAAAAATCATCGGACAAGTCATAGTGAAATTCAATTTGTTTAGCATCACGCTCAACCGAGTGTCGCCACACAGACACTAGCCTCGATATCAGTGTTGTGAGCCAACCACTACTCGCAGCCTCGAGCGGGGATCCTGGCAGGAGGTAAGACGCACTTGTCATCAATTGCCGCATGGAACCCTGGATCTCGCAACGCCCTTCAACGTAATCTTCGCCCAGTAATCCGACATTACCCATTGCAAGATGGGCAAGCACTTTGCTTTGTTTGGCGAAAATCTTGATCTCTGCTCCATGGGTACCTATTTGAGTACCATCTGGCATCACTACGCAGACCTTAACAGGCAAGGCTGCAAGTTTCTTTTCCACCGCTGCAATCAAAGGATTCATATGAGCCTCAATACGCAATACTCACTAGGTCGGCTTGAAACAGTCTTAACTTTATCGAGTTTTTTTCAAATTGAAAATACCCATCATTAACGAGTACGACACTGATCAGCCCGCGTGATACATTTAGACCCACTACTTAACCGTTAGCTGGAAATCAATGTCTTCGAAACTCAATGCAATGAGCCTGCCCGGCTGGCTCATTCTGATGGGAGCCCTGACCGCCGTTGGTCCTGTCTCGATTGACATGTATTTACCTGCCTTTCCTGCGATTGCGCAGGGACTAGAGGCCACCGGCAGTCAGGTCGAACGCACGCTTGCGATTTATTTGCTGGGGATGGCCGTCTCACAGCTTTTTTATGGTCCTCTGGCAGACCGGTATGGCCGCAAGCCCCCACTCTATGGTGCGCTGACACTTTATATTCTTGCCTCAGCAGGCTGTGCCTTGGCTCCGAACGTCGAACTCCTGACTGCCTGCAGGCTTGCCCAGGCGATGGGTGGCGCCGCTGGAATGGTGATTTCCCGAGCGGTCGTCAGGGATCATTACGAAACACAGGATGCGGCCCGTGCGCTCTCCATGCTAATGCTCATTATGGGGGTCGCCCCTATTCTGGCGCCACTGCTCGGCGGGCAATTACTCGAACTCGCCGGGTGGAGGGGTATTTTTGTCTCGATTACGCTTGCAGCGATGGTTTTATTGCTGACCGTGTCACGCGTGATGGTTGAATCGCTCGCTCCCGAACGCAAAATCCTGCTTAGCTGGGGCAATATCCTGCGCACCTACTGGGAACTGTTCACCCACCGAAAATTTACGGCCTACGCGATTTCAGGGGGTATGGGGTCTGCCACGATGTTTGGCTATATCGCTGCTTCACCCCGTTTATTTATTCAGTATTTTGAGGTCTCGCCCCAGCACTATGGCTTTTTTTTCGGAGCCAACGCGCTGAGCCTGATCGTGGGCTCTCAGATCAGCGCCAGATTGCTCAAGTCACACCGGCCAGACAAACTACTGCCCTGGGCGTTACGCGCAATGATGCTAGCAGGACTGAGTGCTTTAGGACTGACGATTGCCGGATTAATCACTTTGCCACTGCTGATGCTGTGCATGCTCAGTTTTATGTTCTGCCAGGGCTTTGTCGGACCAAACTCAGCGGCCATGGCGCTCTCCGACCAGGGTCACAGGCTGGGTTCGGCCTCGGCCATGCTGGGAACCTTTACGATTTCCTGTGGAGCGATGGCAGGATTTCTGGTCAGTCTTGCCTCGACCACCGGCCCCCTGCCCCTGGCGCTGATCATGGGCGGCTGCACTACCCTGGCCTGGGCAATCGGCACTTTAGCCAGACGGCCGTAGCCTTGCGGCAACTCAATCTACCCGTATGTATACGCATTTACACGAGCGACTTGATTAAATAGGGAGTTTCGTATTAGAATTGCAGGCTTACCCGAGTCTGTTAAATGATGATTATTGATTAGTTAGTTTCTGATCGCGAGTTTCTGATCACGGAATGACTGATCACCTGACACAGCACGCTCGATACCCGATTCTGAATATTTAAAGGTGCAGCTATGGCACGCGTATGCCAAGTTACTGGAAAAGGCCCCATGGTGGGCAACAACGTTTCACACGCTAACAACAAAACCAAGCGTCGTTTTCTGCCTAACCTGCAGTCACGCCGTTTCTGGGTTGAGAGCGAAAATCGTTGGGTGCGTCTGCGCGTATCCACAAACGCCATCCGCACTATCGACAAACTCGGCATTGACGTCATTTTGGCTGACTTGCGCGCACGCGGCGAAGTCGCTTAATTAGGAGCCCATCATGGCAAAAGGTGTTCGCGAAAAGATCAAACTCGAGTCCAGCGCTGGAACGGGTCATTTCTACACAACGACTAAAAACAAGCGCAACATGCCTGAGAAAATGCTGATCAAGAAATTTGATCCAGTTGCTCGCAAGCATGTTGACTACAAAGAAACAAAACTGAAGTAATTCTTCCTGTTCTTTTTCAGCCTGACCTTAGTTAGTCTGAATCAGTTCAGTAAATTTTTTCAAATTGCATAGATTCAAACAAACAGCCCCGCCAGAGCGGGGCTGTTTGCATTGAGCGCTAGCCTATAATGACAGGCTTGCCAGGCTGACTTAGCCCTCACCTTTTTTATTTGGCCGCATTTATGCCTCACCCCATGCAAGAACGTTATCAGCCAGTCGCCGTCGAGGCCGACGCGCACTCCAACTGGGATGCCCGTGATGCTTATCGTGTCACAGAGTACGCACTCGATGCGCAAGGCAATCCCAAACCTAAATTCTATGCCTGCTCAATGCTGCCTTACCCAAGCGGCAAGCTGCATATGGGCCATGTTCGCAACTACACCATCAATGACATGATGAGTCGTCAGTTACGTATGCGCGGCTTTAATGTGCTCATGCCAATGGGCTGGGATGCATTTGGTATGCCAGCTGAAAACGCTGCAATCAAATCAAAAGTACCCCCTGCGCAGTGGACCTACGACAACATCGCTTATATGAAAAAGCAGATGAAAGCGATGGGGCTGGCGATCGACTGGTCGCGCGAGATGTGTGCATGTGATCCAAGCTATTACAAATGGAATCAGTGGCTTTTTCTAAAGATGCTTGAAAAAGGCATCGCCTACCGTAAGACACAGGTGGTGAACTGGGATCCGGTCGACAACACTGTTCTTGCTAATGAGCAGGTCATCGACGGTCGTGGCTGGCGCTCCGGTGCGCTGGTCGAGAAACGCGAAATCCCTGGCTACTACTTGCGCATTACCGATTACGCCCCCGAATTACTCGAACAAGTCCAGCACGGCTTGGACGGCTGGCCGGACCGCGTTCGCGCGATGCAGGAGAACTGGATCGGTAAAAGCGAAGGGGTGCGTTTTGCTTTTCCGCACACAATCAAAGACGCCTCGGGTCAACTCATCCAGGACGGTAAAATGTTTGTTTTCACGACGCGTGCAGATACCGTCATGGGTGTCACCTTTTGCGCCGTCGCACCGGAACACCCACTTGCTGCGCACGCGGCACTGTCCAATCCGGCCCTGGCTGCTTTCATTGAGCAATGCAAACAAGGCGGCACTACCGAGGCTGAGCTTGCCACGCGCGAAAAAGAAGGTCTCGACACGGGATTGACTGTGACTCACCCCATCACCGGAGCTCAAGTACCGCTTTGGGTTGGTAACTATGTGCTGATGAGCTATGGCGATGGCGCGGTAATGGGCGTTCCAGCCCACGATGAACGCGATTTTGCCTTTGCTAATAAATACGGCCTAACCATCAGACAAGTGGTTCAGGTTGGTGATAAGCCATTTAATGACAAGGTCTGGAACGAGTCTTACGCTGACAAACAGTCTGGCGTGCTTGTTAATTCGGCTGAATATAACGGGCTGAACTTTACAAAAGCCATCGATGCGATTGCCTCGAAGCTTGAAACACTCGGACTTGGCACCCGTCAGACCACCTGGCGCTTGCGTGACTGGGGTATCTCACGACAGCGCTACTGGGGCACACCGATCCCGATCATTCACTGCGCGGATTGTGGTGCAGTCCCTGTGCCGGAAAAAGATTTGCCCGTTGTCTTACCTGCGGACCTGATTCCCGATGGCAGTGGCAACCCGCTTGCCAAACATGAAGCATTCCTGTCCTGCCAATGTCCTAGCTGCGGTAAACCCGCGCGTCGCGAAACTGACACGATGGATACCTTTATCGATTCCTCCTGGTATTTCATGCGCTACACCTCGCCTGGCAACGATCAGGCGATGGTAGATGCCCGTAATGATTACTGGATGCCAATTGATCAGTACATCGGCGGCATTGAACACGCAGTGCTTCATTTGCTTTACGCGCGTTTCTGGACCAAAGTCATGCGTGATCTCGGACTCGTTAAGTTCGATGAGCCCTTCACCAAATTGCTCTGCCAGGGCATGGTACTGAATCACATCTATTCAGCTAAAAACGAGAAAGGTGGAGTTGAGTATTTCTGGCCCGAAGAAGTCGAAAACCTGTTCGATGCCAAAGGTGCGATCACCGGCGCCCAGCTCAAAAGCGATGGCCGTGCGATTACATATGGCGGCGTAGGCACCATGTCCAAATCCAAAAATAACGGTGTCGATCCGCAATCCCTGATCGACACCCAGGGTGCTGATACTGCCCGACTTTTTGTGATGTTTACAGCGCCTCCTGAGCAAACGCTCGAATGGTCAGACTCGGGCGTTGAAGGGTCAAACCGCTTCTTGCGTCGTCTCTGGTCGCTCGGGCATACCAAGCAATCAAGTATCGCGCGCGGCCTTAAAACAGCCTCAGAAACCACGGACTGGTCAAACGCCTCCCCAGACATCAAAAAACTGCGACTTGAGATCTATACCTTACTCAAACAAGCCGATTACGATTACCAGCGTATTCAGTACAACACCGTAGTGTCTGCTTGCATGAAAATGCTCAATGCGATTGATGATGCAAAACTTGGCGAGTCAGACCTTGCCGATGCAGCAACGGCTGAGTTGATGGGTGTTTTGTTACGCGTTCTCTATCCAGCCGTTCCCCACATTACCTGGAAACTCTGGGAAGAGCTGGACTACACCACCCAGTATGGTGACTTGCTCGATGCGCCGTGGCCTCTGGTTGACGAAGCAGCCCTGGTCACCGATCAGTTAGAGCTGGTTTTACAGGTTAATGGCAAACTTCGGGGTAATCTGACTGTTGCGCGAGAAGCTTCGAAAGAGCAAATTGAACAAATGGCTTGCGCGCACGAGGCTGTAGTCCGTAATCTCGAGGGACGCCCGCCGAAACGTGTGATTGTTGTGCCCGGTAAACTCGTCAACGTAGTCGGTTAAACAGGATCAGGGTTTGATGAATCGTCTGACAGCATTTGACAGAAATTTTGCATCCCGTGCAACGCCGGCATACGGACGGCTTTTGCTCGGTCTGGCTGTCCTGCTGCTGACGGCTTGTGGCTTCAGAATGCAAGGTGTAACACCCATGCCTTTTGATTCACTCTACATTACGATTCCTCAAAACTCTCAGTTCGGTGCAGATATCCGTCGTGCGATCCGGGCGGCTTCTCCCAACACCAAAATCATCGAAACCTCTGATATGGTGATCAGAGCGACCGATTTTTCTGAGGAGGATGATGCGGATAATCCAGGGGCAGTTAACGCGCTCAAACTCAAAAAAGCGCAGAAACTAGCCCAGGCAAAGCTCGAACAAATCTCCGAAGTTCGCAATACTCGGCAGGTTTCATTGAACTCTCAGGGCAAGGTTGAGGAATTCGAATTATCTTTGCTTTACACCTACCGATTGGTTGATGCAAAAAATCGCATCATTATTCCTGACACCACACTCTATGCAGTGCGGAGCATGCCTTTTGATGATCGCGTTGTGCAGGCTAAAGAAGGCGAGGCAGCGACTTTATTCAAAGACATGCAAAAAAGTCTCGTGACGCGCATCATGCGCAGGATCACAGCACCGGATGTGAAAGAGCGCTGGGATATTGTAGAGGCTGAGCGTGGCGAAGACGACTTGGAACACGAAGTCGCCACGCCTGCTCGTCTGCCAGGTGTGATCCCCAGTCCGTGGCAGAACCCATCGCTCACGCCTAACCCGATTCCGGTCAATCCTGACTGATGGGTATCTGAAATGGATACCGACAGACTGCTTCAATCTCTCGCAAAACCAGGCGCGAGCCTGGCCTGCCTCTACGTCGTGACGGGGGATGATCCCTTGCTCAGCATTGAAGCAGTCGATGCACTTCGCGCCATAGCTCGTGCAGCCGGTTTTCTGGAGCGCACGTCCTATGTCATGGACGCACGCAGTGACTGGAGCACACTAGGTGTTGCCTCAGGCAGCGGCTCGCTGTTTGGAGACAAACAGCTTATGGAAATTTCAATACCCACTGGCAAACCGGGCAAACAAGGCGCCGACGCCCTGATTGCGCTGGCCTCTCGCTGTCAGGGACAGGCTGACGAGGTTCTCACTATCGTCTCTTTACCCAAGCTCGATAAAGCAACGCGTGAGGGCAAATGGGCCAGTGCGTTACTCAATGCAGCTACAACGCTTGAGATGGCCAATATCGAACGAGCTCAATTACCAGAGTGGATCTCGCATCGTCTGGCCCGCCAAGCCCAGCAGGCTGACCGTGCCACTTTGCAGTGGCTTGCCGACAAGGTCGAGGGCAACCTGCTTGCTGCCCACCAGGAAATCTTAAAGCTCGGTTTACTGTTTGAACCTGGAATGCTTGCTTACGAAGAGGTTGAACAAGCCGTGATGAACGTCGCACGCTACGACGTTTTTGGGCTGCGTGACGCCATGCTGGTGGGGGACGTACCCCGGATGCTCAGAGTCATGGCGGGGCTGAAAGCCGAAGGCGAAGCCTTGCCACTTGTCTTGTGGGCGATTGGAGAGGAAATTCGCATCCTTGCGCGTATCTCGCAAGGCACTGCTGCAGGACAAGATATGTCGACCATGCTACGCTCACAACGTGTGTTTGGTCAGCACGAGCGTCTTGCAAGACAGGCGCTGAGTCGCGTGCCTTCGCGTAACTGGGTCGCAGCCGTCCAGCATGCCCACGAAGTAGACCGGCTGATCAAAGGTTTACATGTTAGTGGACGGCTACAGGATCCCTGGGAAGAAATGACCCGCCTGGCGATGCGCGTGGCGGTTGCGCGCTAGTGGTTTCGGAATAACCTTCACCTTTTTCGTTTTCAGAATTGCTTAAATCGGTATTGCCATGACTACATTACAGGACTCGATGCTGACTATCGGACAGCGTGCCAGACAAGCGTCGCGTGCCATGTTGCGCGCAAGTGGTGCACAAAAGGCGCAGGCGCTGATTGCCATGGCCGAGGCGCTGAGCGAGCAGCGCGCAGCGCTCCAGGACGCGAACAGAATAGATCTTGAAGCCGCCCGCGCACGCAATATCGAACCAGCATTACTGGATCGACTGACGCTCTCGGATCGAAGCATCGATGTAATGATCGAGGGCTTGCATCAGATTGCATCAATGTCAGATCCTGTCGGCGGTCTGACCGCCTCCTCAGTTCGTCCCAACGGCATGCAGGTCGCACAAATGCGCGTGCCGCTGGGCGTGATCGGGATTATTTACGAATCACGGCCCAACGTCACGATCGATGCTGCAGCCTTATGTCTGAAATCAGGTAATGCTGCCATCCTGCGTGGCGGCAGCGAAGCCTTGCATTCTAATCTTGCGCTCGGCAAAATCGTCCAACAGGGACTCGCCGCTGCAGGACTGCCTGCCGAGGCAGTGCAAGTGATCGATACCCCGGATCGTGCTGCAGTTGGTATGCTGATCACCATGACTGAACACATCGATGTGATTATTCCGCGCGGTGGTAAAAGCCTGATCAAACGTTTGGCCGATGAAGCTCGCGTACCCATGATCAAGCATCTGGATGGCAACTGTCACGTCTACATCGACGCCCATGCTGACTTGGAGCAGGCGTCAGAGATCGCCTTTAACGCCAAAACCTACCGCTACGGCGTGTGTGGTGCGATGGAAACTTTGCTTGTCCATGCTGCCGTTGCAGAAGCGGTGTTACCAAGCCTGGCTAAAAGACTCATTGACCATGGCGTTGAACTGCGCGGCTGCCCTGTAGTTCAGGCCATAGTTCCTGCCGCTCTGATTGCGACTGACGAAGACTGGGGCACAGAATATCTGGGGCCGATACTTGCAATCAAAGTCGTCGACTCTCTGCATGACGCTATTGCACACATCGAGCGCTGGGGCTCTGGACATACCGACTCTATCGTGACAAAAGATATCGAAAGTGCAAAACAGTTTCAACGCACAGTCGACTCCAGTTCTGTTTATGTCAATCTGCCTACCTGCTTTGCAGACGGTTTCGAATATGGTCTTGGAGCAGAGATCGGTATCTCCACGAACCGCTTGCATGCTCGCGGCCCGGTTGGCCTGGAGGGACTCACGACATTAAAGTGGGTGCTGCAAGGCAACGGTCAGATCAGAGGCTGACAATCATGCTCTGGATTAAAGCATTTCACCTCGTGTTTGTTGCCTCCTGGTTTGCCGGACTTTTTTACCTGCCTCGCATTTATGTGAATATGGCGCAGGAGTCTGATCCTGCTGTGCTCAAAACACTCGCAGGGATGGCCAGACGTCTCTACAGATTCATGACGATACTTGCCGTACCTGCACTCCTGTTAGGACTCTGGCTCTATATCCAATACGGCATCGGTCGCGGACCCGGCAACGGCTGGATGCACGCGAAATTATTTTTTGTATTGCTCATCCTTGGCTATCATCATGGCTGCGGTGTGTTGCTGCGCAAATTCGAACAAGGCGCCAATCGGCGCTCTCATGTGTTTTATCGCTGGTTCAACGAAATCCCCGTGTTGATGCTGGTCGCTGTGACGGTGCTGGTTGTCGTCAAGCCCTTCTGATAGGTTTATATGTCTGAGCAGGATTCCGGTCGCAAGACCCTGTCGATCAAACCGCGCGCTAAAACGGCCGAGCGCTCATCGACGAAAGAAAAACCCCGCACTCGTATCGGGGCGCGCGCTCGCAAAGTTGCGCAGATCACCCACGAAAAAGTAAAGATTGCTCGCAAAGCTGAAATCGAACAGCCTGCAGTGCGTTCGTCTGAGGCGTCAAGCAACTACGAGGAGCGGCCCCGGCGTGAGGGTCGACCTGCAACGCCCAGAACCGGTAGTGATGACCCTCGTCGCACGACTCGTCAGCCAGGCGCGCGGGTGGCTTCATCAAAAGGTATTCAGTCCAGGACAAGCCGACCAGCACATTACGAACGCAGCGATCGGGCACCACGTCAAGAGTCTCATTACGAGCAACCCTCAGTCGCCCCCAAGGCACGCACGACTTCATACGACGACAAGATCCCTGCAGCGAGCTGGGACGATATGTTCGAAGAGGACGACAGCGCACAAAACGTTTCTGGTCAGCTTTCTGCCAGGCAGTACGAGACCTCACCTCAGGATCAGACTTCAGGCCTCGCGCGCGCCAGTTTCTCCGGTGCGCCCCGTATGATTCAGGACGCAGAAATTTTTGCGATTTTCGCCCCATGCCCGATGGGTCTCGAAGAAGCACTCGCTGCTGAGCTCACCGCACTCGGTTACAACAACGTTCAGCCCACGCGCGCAGGTTGTCATTTTGAAGCGGACTGGTGGGGTGTGCAGCGTGCCAATCTTTATTCAAGACTAGCGACCCGGATTCTGGTTCGTCTGGGTCAGGCCCCGGTGCAACGCGAAGACGACATTCTGGAACTCGCACAATCGATCGCCTGGGAACGCTGGTTTGGCCCAGAGCACACTTTGCGGGTAGATACCTCTGCTGTACGCAGTCCGATGCAAAGTTTGCAGTATTGCAACCTGAGAGCCAAAGACGGTATCTGTGACAGGCTGAGAGAACTCGAGGGCGCCCGTCCCTCGATCGATACTGTGCGCCCCGATGCGCGCGTTCATTTATTTCTCTCGGCAGATACCGCGACGCTCTATCTCGACACCTCAGGGGAGTCACTGTTCAAACGCGGCTGGCGCTTCGACAAAGGCGATGCACCTTTACGCGAGAATCTCGCCGCGGGCATTCTGGCCTTGTCAGGCTGGGATCCTGCTGGCGCTCTGATCGATCCTTTCTGTGGCAGTGGCACCATCCTCATCGAAGCAGCCTGGATTGCCTTGGGTGTACCACCAGGCATTACTCGTCCTTTTGGTTTTGAACGCTTACGGGACCATCAGCCACGTCGCTGGGAGGACCTCAAAGAAGAAGCGACCTCACGCATCTTGCCAAGCCTTGAGGCACCACTGGTCGGGATTGATGCAAATCCGCTGGCGATTGAAGCTGCACAACGTAACGCAGAGCGTGCGTTCCTGACTGAAGACACCATTCATTTCGAGCTAGGCGACGCGCGCGATGCCGTGGCACCCGCCCCAACCGGCTGGATGGTGACAAATCCTCCTTATGGCGAGCGCTTAGACGAGGAAGATCTGGAGTTTTGGCGTGAATGGTCCTCAAACCTTAAAAAAGAATTTGGGGGCTGGCAAGTCAACATCATCACTTCAGATCTGGATTTACCTAAACACCTGCGTCTCAAGGCAAATCGCCGCACTCCGATTTTTAATGGTGCGCTTGACTGTAGATTATTTAATTTTGAATTGGTATCGGATAGTTATCGCAATTAATGGTGTTGCCGCAATGCCACATCGTTGACACTTTGAAGATAATTTCTTACGAAGATTAGGGTTATCCCTATATTTCATTTGCATTGGTTCGGGTTTTCCCTAATAATAGGGTTATCCCTAACCAGCACAGGAAATTATCATGCAAATCAACAACACCAGCCGCTTGACTGACACTCTTGAACGCGAACTCCTTGCCCACGCAATGGAAGAGCAATTCCGTCCCCATCCGCTTCGCGCAGTAGGCAAGCTTTTTAATGGCCTTGTATCCTTTACTGCAGCAGCCCGCGCAAAGACCAAAATGGGTCAGATGATCTAAATACTTTTCAGTCTTTGAGATTGGCAAGTGGTTGGTCAAGGTAGGTCATACTACATAAAGTGCGGGATAATACCCGCATGAAATCATCCTCTGTGCCCACGAGCCCTTCTCCAGTTCACGTGCCCGCCGTCCCGCGGGCACGTCGCTTTGCCTCAATGATGTATGAGGGAGTGCTGCTCTTTGGAGTAGTTTTCCTTGCAGACTATCTGTTTGATACCCTCACCCAAAGCAAACACGCTTTAATGCTGCGAGAGACCAGACAAATCTGGTTATTCATCGCAATAGGCCTCTATTTCATTGCTTGCTGGGCCCGTAGCGGTCAGACTCTGCCAATGAAGGCCTGGAACATCCGCCTGCTAAGCGCTGATGGCAAGCGTGCGCGTCTGTCACAACTGCTGCTACGTTACGCACTCATGTGGGTACTCCCGTTATGCGGTGCGCTCATCGTCTGGGGCTTATTAGCCGTGACTCAATGGCCCGCGACACTGATGTTCATCGTTCTGGCGCCCTTTACGGTCTTTATTCCAACCTGGTTTACACCCGAACAACTGTTTTTGCATGATTTGCTTGCTAAGACAAGACTTATAAATACCAGTAAAAACCCTTAAATGTTGCTTACATACACAATCGTGTATTGCGCTTAGCCTCTGGGTGAGCGATGCTAGCAGATTGTAAAAAAGCTAAATTCTCCTGCCCAAGGTATGGTTGACCAATATCAGTCTCTGTACGACTCTTTTCGCTGGCATGTCCCGACCCATTTCAATATAGGTCAGGAGTGCTGTCATCGCTGGGCCAACAGCTCCGTTGACGCAAGACGCATCGCTGTGTTTTACGAGTCTCATCTGGGTTCGAGAGAGATCTGGACCTACGAGCGCCTGGCAAGTACGGCTAACCAGCTTGCTAATGGTCTGCAGCGCATCGGGGTTCGAGCTGGTGATCGGGTCGCGCTAATTACTGCCCAAAGGCCTGAGGCGCTGGTCGCGCATATTGCCTGCTACAGCTTGGGTGCAGTGATCGTCCCTTTCTCACCGAACAACACGCCGCAGATACTTGAACAACGTCTGCGCGATGCTGAGGCGCGGGTTGCAATTTTTGATGACTCGGCCTCCAGTCTGATGCTCAGCAAGCTCTCCCGCTATCCAACACTCAAACAACTCATTGGGATTGAGGTCCAGGATGATCGAGTTTTGCACTGGCGTCATTTGTTACTGCGTCAACCGAACACCTTTAAACCCACCGTGACGCGCGCCTCCGATCCTGCCATCTTGCTTTACGACGGACCGATCGGCATGCTGCTCTCGCACGCGGCCTTGATCGGTAACTTACCTGCGTTTGTCTGCTCACAAGACTGGTTTCCACACGGTGGTGATGTGCTGTGGTCTCCCATCGAATGGTTTCGCGCTGAAGGGCTGCTACATGCCTTATTACCAACCCTCTATTTCGGGCAATCAGTCGTCGCGACCAATGAGTCCTACCCGGTTGTCAAAGTCCCGGAAATGATGCAACGCTATCGTGTGACAAGCGCCTGCTTACCCGCCGAAATGCTGGAAACCATCAGACTGCATTCCCAGGCCCTCACAGCCCCCCTCTCTTTCAAGTTGCGCAGCATGGCTACGACGGGGAATATTTTGTCCCAGGATATGAGGGACTGGTGCAAACAAATGTTTGACGTGACACCTAACGAAACCTTTGGTCAACGTGAGACAGGCCAAATTCTAGGACATAGTCATTCAAAATGGCCCATGCGCCCAGGAAGTCTGGGCAAGCCCTTTCCTGGACATCGCATCGCTTTAATTGATGAAAACGGCCAGACTGTGCAAACAGGTGAAACAGGAGAGATCGCCCTGAACCGTTTTGATCAGCACGGACATCCCGATCCTGGCTTGTTCAGTGGCTTCTGGCGTCAGGCTGAACACGCTAACCACGCATTTGCGGGTGACTGGTTCAAAACTGGGCTTTATGCACGCAGGGATGAGGACGGATACTACTGGCGTTCAGAACTACGCGTGCCGGCCGACCCGAGTAAACTAGAGGCTTGACCAACAGTTTTACTCGAGTACAGCACACTATGGCGATTTACCAACTTGGCGATCTCGTTCCCCGGATCGACCCTAGCGCATTTATTTTTGACTCAGCCGACATCATTGGAGATGTTCTGATCGAGGCCCATGCCAGCATCTGGGCGAACGTCAGTATCCGTGGCGACAACACGCTGATTCACGTTGGCCATCACTCTAATATTCAGGAAGGCAGCGTCTTGCATTCTGATGCAGGTGGCTCACTGGTGATTGATCACCACGTCACGATTGGTCATCAGGCCATGTTGCACGGATGTACGATCGAAACAGGTTCACTGGTCGGGATGCAGGCCATTATCCTGAACAATGCAAAAATCGGTAAAAACTGTTTGATCGGTGCTGGTGCTATCGTTCCGGAAGGACGTGAAATCCCCGATGGGAGTCTGGTAATTGGTGTGGGGAAAGTCGTACGCACGCTGTCGGACGATGAAATCAAAGGTATGCATGCCAACATCGCCAACTATGCCGAGCGCGGTCAGATGTACCGTCAGAAACTAAAACGCATAGAGCGCTAAGCACGCATGCAAGACTATCTGAAAAAGTTTTTACTCGAAGACCGCAGCGTTCGTATCGAATCGGTGCGCGTGCGCGACGCCTGGCATACCGCGCAGGCACACCACGACTACCCACCTGTAATCGCTTCATTACTCGGCGAACTGCTGGCTGCATCAGCCTTGCTTGCCGCAAACCTGAAATTCGACGGCTCTTTGCTGCTGCAACTGCAGGGAGATGGAGCGATTGCCCTGATGGTAGCCGAATGTCGCGCCGACATGAGTCTGCGTGCGACGGTCAAACTGCGCGATCGTCCCATAGATCCTGACGGTGACCTGCAGTCCTTGCTCAACCCGGGTGGTACAGCGAAATTTATTGTGGTGCTAGACCCACCCAAAAATACGCCCGGACGCCAGGCCTATCAAGGCATTGTTCCGCTTGAGGGTGAAACGCTGGCTGAGGCACTTGAGCAATACATGTTGCGCTCCGAGCAACTGCACACCCGGATTTGGCTCGCTGCGAACACTGACTGTTGCACGGGTCTGCTGCTGCAACGACTTCCTGTGCAAGGTGGCTCACAACAAGCTGAAAAAGATACAGCAGAGGAGTCGTGGCGCAGAGCTGTGCATCTGGCAGAAACTTTAAAGCACGACGAGTTACTCACCACGGAACAGGATTTGTTGTTACATCGTTTATTCTGGGAAGAAACGCTGTTGACCTTTGATGCGCAACCCATCGTCTGGAAATGTTCCTGCACGAGAGAACGTGTTGCGGATATGCTCAAGATGCTTGGTCAACCAGAGGTAGAAAGCATACTGCTTGAGCAGGGTAAGGTCGAAGTTGCTTGCGAATTTTGCGGCAAACCCTATTTGTTCGATGCAATCGATACCGATGGCTTGTTTAAGGGGATCACTGCTACAGGCAGTAAATCCCTGCATTGAAATATTTGAAAAGCTTGACCTTTGCCTACGCTTGGGCAAAGGTTAGTCTTTCAGGTATTCCAGCCAAGCGCTTATTAACAATAGCGTTTATTAACAATAGCGCTTATTAAAGGCTGGATAGACTGCATACGAATTTATTGAGTATGTTCGGCAAGATATTGAATTGCACGGCGCACGCCTTGCCCACCGGTCGCGATACCGACAGATTCCATTGCGGCCTCAACTCCGCCAAGTGCTCCCAGAATCATGGCTGAATTCAAACTGCCAAGATGCCCTATTCGGAACACACGACCAGCAAACTGTCCCAAGCCACCTGCGATCAGTACCTGAAATTGTTCTCGCGCAACTTTACGGATTTTCTCTGGATCAACGCCGGGCGAGACCTGAATCGTTGTGACAGAAACCGAACGCGCATCAGGAACTTTGCACAGAAACTGCACTTGTCCCTCGGCCGACCAGGCTTGGACCGCCGCCTGTACCGCTCCTGCGAGCAAGCGGTGGCGGGCAAAAACATTTTCCACACCTTCTTTTTCAATTAAGCCAAAGGCAGCTTCCATACCCATCAATAAATTTTGTGGTGGTGTACCGCAAAATTTACGATAGGAAAGTTCGCTCTTACGCACTCTCCAGTCCCAGTAAAAACGAGGGGCTGGATTTTTATTGCAGACTTCCATGGCACGTTCGTCGACAGCACAGAAACCAAGACCTGGCGGTGTCATCAGTCCCTTTTGGGAGGCCCCAATGACGGCGTTCACACCCCAAGCGTCCATTTCAAATTTGGTCGCACCCAGCGAGGCGACAACATCCACTACAAACAAGGCAGGATGGCCGGTCGCATCGATTGCGCGACGCAGAGCCGGGATATCGGTTGTCGTACTGCTGGCTGTATCCGTGTGCACGGCAAACACCGCGACAATTTCATTTTTTGTATCAGCGCGCAGGGTATTTTCAAGCGCCTCGATATCAATCGGAAAGCCTTCGTTGTAGGGTGTACGAATCACCTGTGCGCCGATCGCCTCAGACAAAACAGCCCATGAATCTGAAAAATGCCCTGTGCCAGCAATCAAAACCTTTTGACCTGGAGCAATCAGGTTGATGGTCATGGCTTCCCAGGCGCCGTGTCCGTTCGCGGCGTACATAAAGATATCTGCGGATTTTGTATTCAGTAAACCACGCAGCCCTCGTTCACACGCAGCAATAAAGCCATCAACGCGGGGATCACCCATATCCATAGGCTGATTGGTCATCGCATCAAGTACAGCTTTAGGCACATGCGACGGCCCAGGTGAATGCAAGGAACGAACACCTGGGAAAAAAGGAAACTCAGCGGCAGAAGTCATTATGATCCGGCTATAAGGATTTATATAGTGATGATGAACACGAATAAATTCATGAACAAGAATAAATTCTATTCTAACCTCTACACGTAACTCTGCGAATCGACAGAATCGAGCGCAGCAGCCAGACTGTCGCAATGTGCTCAAAGTATTTCAAACAAATCCAGCGCGGCGCTGCAGCCCTTGAGAGCAGTCTCGTCTGTATTCCGCTGCTTCTGATGGCTGCGCTGATTATTGAGCTCACACATAGTCAAAAAGTCAGCCAGATTGCACAGCTCGCACTTTATGAGGCTGCACGCGCGGGCAGCGTGCATGGTGCCTCAGCGGAAAAAATAGAGCAGGCCTTTAGCGCCGCAATTCTGCCGCTCTTTGCACCAGCAGGAATGCATCTCTTACCTGCACAACGCCGCGATGCCAGTATTCAGAAAATAGCGGGCGAGACTGGGCTGACGCTCTGGGAAATTGAAACTTTAAATCCTGATCCCGCTGTCCTGACTGATTTTGCCGACTCCGAGCTCTCAAGCAAACTTGGGAGACCCACCTTAAGAAACGATTATCTTGCAGAACAGCACCTTAAGCATGTCAGCCAAGGCTGGCCAAAAGGAATTGGACCTCAATCAGGCAAGACCGTTTTTGAGGCGAACATCTTGCGCCTCAGACTAAGTCTGATCTACAGACCAAGCACGCCCGCAACCCCGTTCATCCTGAGCAAACTCAATGCATACAGAACAGACCGTACAGGCGTTGCCTGGCGTAAGGGCTATCTGGTTCTGAACCTGACTACAGAGGTCATGATGCAGAGCCATGCTCAACTTGGAAAGTCAAGCCAAGCCTCGCGAGGAGTTAGCAGCCCTAAGCGCACTTTCAACGTCAGTACTAGTGCGGGTACAAGTGCGGGTACAAGTGCCGGTGCTAGTGCCGGTACAACTAACGGCGCCAGTAAAGAAACAGTGGAAATTAAACAATACTCACCGAGCCTGCACGAAGCAGCGATGAATACACCTTCGCAGCCGGGGTTTTCAAAACAAATCATCAATTCGGAAACTCAGGTCACTCGTGCGCAACAAACCGGCGAGCCAGCAGCAATAAAAGATGTGAAACCAGAGCAGAGCAATAATCTGTGTGAGAACTTACTTTGCTGCCAGTGAGCTTTTCAACCACTCCTGCCTTGGCTAGTTGCCACGCAGTCGAGCGAGCAGTCTAGCGTTGTTGCTGTAAAGGTTTTGCCGTCTCAGTGCTATTTGAGGGTGTAGTGGGCTTGGCGACCGATTTTGCAGCAGCACCAGGCACGGGTGTCGACTGCACAGCGGGTTTGGCTGGCGTTGTTGCTGTAGCTGAGGGCGCCACGGGTGATGCTGGCTTAGCCGCGGTGCTGGGTTTAGGATTAGGATTGCCTTTTACCTCAGGTGCCTTGACGTCAGGTGGCAGCACTTGAACAAACAGTTCGCCTTGGCGCATCATGCTGAGCTCAGCGCGCGCGCGCTCCTCGGCGGCTTCGGTACCTGAGCGCAGATCCTCAACCTCAGCGCTCAGCGCTTGGTTACGAGCACGCAAGCCCTCGTTAATCGTACGCTGCGAGGCCACTTGCTGCTGCATATCCCAGACCGACAACCAGCCGCCCCGTCCTATCCACAAAGGGTATTGGATCAGGCCGACCAGCGCCAGCAAGAGCAGCAACAGCAAACGCATACCGTCTCGATCAATTAACGCAAGTTAAAAAAGGCGTCACGTCCCGGGTAAGTTGCGACCTCGGCGAGTTCCTCTTCGATGCGCAGCAATTGATTGTATTTAGCCATTCGATCAGAACGTGACAAGGAGCCGGTCTTGATCTGCATAGCGTTGGTTGCAACCGCGATATCAGCAATTGTTGAGTCTTCGGTTTCACCAGAACGGTGGGACACTACCGAGGTGTAGCCTGCGCGTTTGGCCATCTCGATTGCTGCAAAAGTTTCAGTCAATGTACCGATCTGGTTAATCTTGATCAGGATGGAGTTTGCAATACCGCGATCGATACCTTGCTTGAGAATTTTTGTGTTTGTGACAAACAGATCATCACCCACCAACTGGATTTTTCGACCGAGCTGTTCGGTGAGCATTTTCCAACCATCCCAATCGTTTTCAGCCATGCCGTCTTCGATCGAGATAATGGGATATTTATCGCACCACGTAGCAAGCAAATTGGTAAATTCTTGCGAAGACAAGGCAATACCACCCTCACCGTCGAGTTTGTACTTGCCATCTTTGTAAAATTCGGAAGCTGCGCAATCCAGGCCCAGAGCTATTTGCGTGCCTGGCTCATAACCTGCATTTTCAATCGCACGCAGGATCAACTGAATCGCGGCTTCGTGGTTAGGAACGTTGGGAGCAAAGCCACCCTCGTCACCAACAGCTGTCGACATTCCGGCATCGTTGATCAGTTTTTTCAGCGCGTGAAATGTTTCCGCGCCCATGCGCATGGCTTCGCGAAAACTGGTCGCACCAATTGGCAAAATCATCAGTTCTTGCAAATCAAGTGTGTTGTTAGCGTGCGCGCCACCGTTGATAACGTTCATCATCGGCACGGGCATGCTCATCGGGCCACTACCACCAAAATAGCGATACAGCGACAAACCGGACTCATCGGCGGCTGCGCGCGCAACCGCCATACTGGCTGCCAGGATTGCATTAGCCCCCAAACGAGATTTGTCTTCGGTGCCATCCAGCTCAATCATGGTGCGGTCAATGAAAGTCTGCTCTTGAGCATCCAGGCCCATCAAACCTTCAGAGATTTCGGTATTCAGATTTTCAACAGCACGCAATACACCTTTACCCAGATAACGGGATTTGTCACCATCACGCAATTCAATCGCCTCGCGGCTGCCTGTCGAGGCGCCGGAAGGAACTGAAGCACGCCCCATCGCACCGGACTCAAGCAGGACGTCGCATTCGACGGTGGGATTGCCGCGTGAATCGAGAATTTCACGACCGATAATATCTACGATTGAACTCATTTTTATAATTCCTGAAAGATAAAAGATTCTTTTAGATCGTTAAAAACTGGCTTCGAGAAAACCATGGCGTTTGACCACGCGATCGAGATCCACCAATGTAGTGAGTAATTCTTTCATGCGACCGAGCGGGACGGCATTAGGGCCATCGGACAACGCTTTGGAGGGTTCGGGATGTGTTTCCATGAAAAGTCCGCAAACCCCCGCAGCCACTGCAGCACGCGCAAGCACAGGTACGAATTCGCGCTGACCGCCAGAGGACGTCCCCTGCCCGCCTGGTAACTGGACCGAATGCGTCGCATCGAAAACAACCGGACAATTCGTCTCGCGCATGATCGCGAGCGAGCGCATATCAGACACGAGATTGTTATAACCAAAAGACACGCCGCGCTCGCAAACCATGATGTCCGGCGCGACACCTGCAAGAGCAGCTGCCTGGCGGGCTTTATTGACAACCTGGAGCATATCGTGTGGTGCGAGAAACTGGCCTTTCTTGATATTGACGGGTTTTCCACTGGCCGCGCAAGCCTGGATAAAATCAGTCTGGCGACACAAAAAAGCGGGCGTTTGCAACACATCAACAACGGCCGCCACCGCGCTGACCTGGTCCTTATCGTGCACATCGGTCAGTACAGGTACCTTTAACTCTGCCCTGACATCGGCCAGAATTTGCAGGCCTTCGTCCATACCTGGTCCCCGGTAAGAGCTACCGGAGCTGCGATTGGCTTTGTCGAAAGAGCTTTTATAAATAAAAGGAATGCCCAGCGACTGCGTTATTTCAAGCAACTGCCCAGCTGTATCGAAAGCCATCTGCCGCGACTCGATCACACAAGGGCCTGCGATCAGAAAAAACGGTTGCGCCAGACCAATCTCAAAGCCGCATAACTTCATCATGCACCTGAATGCTTAAGCTGGTTGGTCAGCGCAGCCTTGATGTAGCTGGTAAACAAGGGGTGGCCATCACGGGGGGTGGAGGTGAATTCGGGATGAAACTGAACACCCACAAACCAGGGGTGATTGGGTAACTCCATCATCTCTGGCAGATTTTCAGTAGGTGTGCGGGCACTAATCACCAGACCAGCCTGTTCCAGTCTGGGCACGTAAACGTTATTGACCTCATAACGATGGCGATGACGCTCATTGACCTGAGGACCGTAGATTTTCCTGGCCAGTGTGCCGTCTTTGACTGGGCAGACTTGCGAGCCTTTACGCATTGTCCCACCCAGATCAGAGGACTCATCGCGCTTTTCAGTACGGCCCTCACGATCCATCCACTCTGTGATGAGAGCCACCACAGGATGGGCAGCATCAGGCGCAAATTCAGTACTGCTCGCCTCAGCCAGGCCAGCCACATGACGTGCGAATTCGATCACCGCCAACTGCATACCCAGACAGATCCCCAGGTAAGGCACATTGTTTTCACGTGCATAGCGAATTGCTGCGATCTTGCCTTCAGTTCCACGTTTACCAAAACCACCAGGTACAAGTATGGCATCAAAGGGTTTCAGGACTTCAACGCCTTTTTGTTCGATCTCTTCGGAGTCAAGATACTCGACAACAACTTTTGAGCGCGTGTGGATCCCTGCGTGAATCAACGCCTCAGAAAGAGATTTGTACGACTCGGTCAGATCAACATATTTACCAACCATTGCGATGCGGACCTCGTGCTGTGGGTGCTCGAGGGCATCGATCAGCCCCTCCCACATCGACAGATCAGCCGGAGGCGGACTGATCGCCAGCGCCTCGCAGATCAGATCGTCGAGCCCTTGCTCATGCAAAATGCCGGGAACCTTGTAAATAGAGCTCGCGTCCCAGACTGAAATGACTGCATCGAGGGGTACATTGGAAAAAAGTGAAATTTTGGCTCGTTCTTCGTCGGGAATCGGACGATCGGCACGACACAACAGCGCATTGGGAATAATGCCGATTTCACGCAGTTTTTGAACTGAATGCTGGGTAGGTTTGGTTTTGAGCTCACCTGCGGAGGCAATAAATGGCACCAGTGTCAGGTGAACAAAAGCAGCCTGGCCACGCCCAAGACGCAAACTCATCTGCCGGGCCGCTTCCAGGAAAGGCAGCGACTCGATATCACCAACCGTGCCACCAATCTCAACCACAGCGATATCGGTCTGCCCCTCCCAGGACTGAGCGGCGCCGCGGGTGATGAAGTCCTGAATCTCATTGGTAATATGCGGGATCACCTGCACAGTTTTACCAAGATAATCGCCACGACGCTCTTTGCGCAGGACTGACTCGTAGATCTGACCTGTGGTGAAGTTATTCACCTTGCGCATCTTGGAGGAAATAAAACGCTCGTAGTGACCGAGGTCAAGATCGGTTTCAGCCCCGTCTTCGGTAACGAACACCTCGCCATGCTGGAACGGACTCATCGTTCCGGGATCGACGTTGATATAAGGATCGAGTTTGAGAAGGGTGACTTTGAGGCCGCGCGATTCAAGAATGGCGGCTAAAGAAGCGGCAGCAATGCCCTTACCTAAGGAGGACACTACACCACCGGTGACAAATACGAATTTGGTCATGTCATCGACGCCCTGAACTGCGGCGTATGCGGGAAATTTGGATTATAGCCGCCCTGCTCGATTTTGCGGAAATTCCGCATGGACTTTTATTGAAATCTATTCCCTGCTGTTTGAACGCACGAGTTTTTCGGTGCGTTGCAACAACCATTTCAACGCAGCACCCGAAACCCGGGGCATGAGCCGCCTGCGAACTTCGGCATGGTAGTCGTCAAGCCAGTCCATTTCGTCCTGACGCAATTGCTCAAGCTGGATACAACGCGTATCGATCGGGCAAAGGGTAAGCGTCTCAAACTGGAGAAACTCCCCGAATTCGGACTTCCCAGCGCTCTGATTACAAACCAGATTTTCAATCCGTACCCCCCAGCGCCCAGGGCGGTAGAGACCAGGTTCGTTGGAGGTAATCATGCCAGGCTGCATCGCCGTATGAGACGCAGGCGCAGCCCGATAGGAAATCACCTGCGGGCCTTCGTGCACATTGAGGTAATAACCTACCCCGTGCCCGGTTCCGTGTCCATATTCAGCCAGACGCTCCCACAAAGGCGCCCTGGCGACGGCATCAACCATTGGAGAGGCGATTCCAGAGGGAAAACGTAATCTGGATAACGCAATCATGGCGCGCAAAACTGCGGTGTAATCGTCTTTCATTGCCTGCGTCGGCTGCCCGACAGGCACAACACGCGTAATGTCGGTTGTCCCACCCAGATACTGGGCTCCGGAGTCGATCAAAAGCAAACCATCGCCAGAGATCTGCGCATAGGAGGCAGCAGTAGGCCGATAATGCGGCATCGCACCATTGGCGTTATAGGCTGAAATCGTGCCAAAACTGCGGGAGATGAAACCTTCCTGTTGCGATCTGAGTGCGGTCAGTCGCTCATCGATCATCAACTCATTCAAAACTTGGTTGTCGCACAGGCCGATCACCTCTTCAAGCCAGGCAAAAAATGCGCAGAGTGCAGCTCCATCTTGCTCCATCACGCGGCGTACGTGCCTGAGCTCGAATTCGGTTTTTTGTGATTTAAAAAAAGTACTGGGATTCATGACGAGTAGTTTTCGCGCATGAATTTGGTCAAACAAAGCGCAGGTGGTGCGGACCGGATCAAGCATCAATACGTCAGAGACGCCGATTCCGGCTAAAACCTGTGCAACCGAGTCATACGGCCGCACATCAACCCCATCCTTAGCCAACACACGTGCCAGCGAGCAATCTATCTTTCCTGGTAGAACAAAAAGCAGCGCACTCTCAAGGCCGATCAGCGCATACGACATGAATACCGGGTTGTAAGAAACGTCATTGCCACGCAGGTTAAACAACCACGCAATATCATCGAGCGTAGAAAGCAGATGCCACTGCGCACCTTGCTCACGCATGGCTGAGCGCACACGCTGTAATTTTTCTACCCGACTCTGCCCAGCTATCTCTAATGGCAAATCACGAATTGCAGCGGTTGGTAACCCAGGACGATCGACCCAGCACTGCCCCGCGAGATCAAATCCTAACTCTAAACGAATCCCCCGGGGTCCAAATAAGGCGTTGAGCGCCTCACGCGCTGAGACACCAAGTGCGCGTCCATCCACAGCCACAACACCCTCCACTGGGACATGTTCTGCCAGCCACTGGGTATGAGCCTGATCGGCCGCAGTACCAATTTTCATTAACTGAAAAGCAGTGCCTGCCAATTCATTTTCAGCCTGCACCCAATAGCGGCTATCAACCCACACACCCGCAAAGTCCTGTGTCACAACAACCGTCCCAACCGAGCCCGTAAAGGCTGTCAACCAGGCACGGAGCTGCCAGTAATCAGGCAGGTACTCTGATAAATGGGGATCAGCCGAAGGTATCAGGCAGGCATCCACACCCGCTTTTTGCATGGCAAGACGGATACTGGCTAGCCGTGCGTCTTTTGAAGTAGAAGTCGTTGTATTCATCATCTCAGCATAAAGGACATAGCAGCCATACTATTGAGTATTCGAATCACCTGCGCCATGGACGGCGCAGAAAACTCAAGCGTCACACCATCAAGACGATTGAGCTGTGGCAACGTACAAAACAGATCTGCGAAAGCAGGACCTTGAGTCGTCAGTCGGCAGTGGATTGCAGAGGACAAACTACGGGGTGCAAGAGCGTTGACTTTACGCTGCGCCAGCGCCCTGACCGCTGTCTCAGCGCCCTGGGCAATAGCGAGCCGGGAAGCCTCAAGGGACAAAGATAAGCCACTTGAATGACCATAAGCGATTTTGGTTTGGACCCACAAAGCATCAGGAAATCTTTGTTTATTTTCTGCGATGAACTGATCGTCACCAGAACCAAAAATAACCGCTACGCCCATCTCAGCCGCTAAGCCGCCATAGAGAGCTGCTTCACCAAAAGGTTCGCCGTTGATTTCAACACGCGCGAAAGCAAAACTATTAATAGTGTGCGCTAAAACACCCCGACCCTGAGCTTGGGAGTGATAGCCCAGCAGCAGCACCGCATCACAGCCAGACTCCAGCCCAGCCATCATGCCGAGATACCTAGGTTTACCCAGGACATAGCTGGCGCGGGGGTCCAAGGCATCGACCAGCAAGTTTCGGAAAGTGCCATGGGAATCATTGACCAGCACCTCGGTAGCCCCACCCTCAAAAGCACCACGAATCGCAGCGTTTGCCTCCTCAGTCATCCAGCGTCTTGCGCGCTCGTACTCGCCGTTACCCGGACGCGTCTGCTCCAGATTGAAGACTCCGGCTACACCTTCGATGTCTGCAGAAATGAGGATTTTCATAGTTCAGGCTTTTGACTTGGCCATACGGGCGCGAATAATTGCGATGATGCCTGGTAATAAGGAAAGAAAAATAATCCCCAGAATCACCAGCGTCAGATGATCCCTGATCAGAGGCAGGTTTCCAAACAGGTAACCAGCCAGCGTGAGCGAGACAACCCAGAGCACTCCACCGCTGACGTTATAGGAGAAGAATCGCTTTGGATCCATGCGGGCAAAACCCGCGACGAAAGGTGCCATCGTGCGGGCGATTGGTAAAAATCTGGCGATGACGATGGTCTGACCACCGTAACGATCAAAAAAACCTTGGGTGTAAGCCATCCTCTGCGGACTCACCAGGCGAGTGCGGCTAATCAGTGCCGCACCGAACCAGCGACCGATTGCGTAATTCACCGCATCTCCGGTGATCGCTGCAGCAGTCAGCAGCCCCATGACCAGCAAAATATCCATCTTGCCCATCGCACATATCGCCCCCGCGACGAACAATAAAGAGTCCCCAGGCAGGATACTCGCAAAGACCAGACCAGTTTCGGCAAAGATAATCAACACAAGCAACAGATAAATCCAGGCGCCATGAGTTTGAATGAACTGCAACATCGTTTTATCGATGTGTAGCAGTAAATCAAACAAGCTCGTGATTATGTCCATTGTGAAATCCTTGTGCACTGACGAATCAAAAAAACATTGTAGCTAACTGACTTTGACTAACCGAGTTGCGGATAAGCCTCTCGCAGTGCCAATCTGCGGTGGCCATCGCGGCCCAGCACAGACTCGGCCCACCAGAGGGCCGACACAATGGACTGTTCAACGCTTTCTGCGACGGCTTGAAACAAACCGTCCAAGTGTTGTTCATGCACCATCGCAATCGCAGGCATTTCAGCCGTGGGCGCCTGGGGGTAGGTATAGGCCGTTGAAAAGGCCAGTGCAATATCTCCACTACCATGGCCGAAATTGGAACCAGTCCTGGCCAGACCAACACTCGCTCGCGCAGCGAGTCTGCGCAACTGTCGCGCCTCAAGAGGGGCGTCAGTCGCCAGAATCATGATGATGGAACCTTTTTCAGGATCATCAGCGCCCTCCTGCTTACGCGACGCAAGCGCCTGTCCATTCAAGGTGAGTTGGGCGCGTTTACCAAAATTTGCAAGTACCAACGCGCCTACAGTAAAAGAACGCTTACCGATCTCGACACGGCGCGATGCAGAGCCAATCCCGCCTTTAAGCTCAAAGCAGGACATGCCGCGGCCCGCGCCGACACTACCTTGTCCAAACTGTTCCGATGCTATGTCATGCGCCTGAGTGTAATCAGAAGCCCTGACGGCCAACGTCTGGATATCATTCAGATAACCGTCATTACATTCAAACACCAAAGGATTGACGGTCGGCCATGTACGGCCGATTTCCGGATGCAAAGCGAGCGCCTGTTTAATTTGCGCCTGGGCAACGACTGGCACACTAAAAGTATTGGTCAACGCAATCGGCGTTTCGAGCACACCGAGTTCATCGAGCTGCATTAAGCCCACCGATTTTCCAAAGCCATTGATCACCATCGCTGCGGCGGGCACCTTGTGCAGAAAATGCGACCCAGCATGCGCTCGAATCACCGTCACACCTGTTTGCACGGGTCCCTCGCTCAAGGTCGCGTGTCCAACCACAACCCCTGCCACATCACAGATCGTATCGAGCGCGCCTGACTTGAGAGAGCCTATGCGTGGAGGTTGTGCTGCTTGGTTCAAGGTCGAAGGAGTCATGGCGGATATGGCTGATAGGGCGGGGATGTTATTTGCGATCAATTTTAGGGTCCAGTGCGTCACGCAAACCATCACCCAGCAAATTAAACGCGAGCACCGTAAGGAAAATGGCGAGGGCAGGAAAGATAGCCACATGGGGAGCAACAACCATATCCGACCTCGCCTCGTTGAGCATCGCCCCCCACTCAGGTGTTGGCGGACGTGCGCCCATTCCGAGAAATGACAAACTCGCCGCGGTAATGATCGAGGTGCCGATACGCATCGTGCCGTACACAACGATCGAAGAAATAGTACCTGGCAGAATATGCCTGAAAATGATGGTCGTATCCGATGCCCCCAGACTTCTGACTGCCTCGACATACGTCATGTGTTTAAGTGAGAGTGTGTTGCCACGCACGAGTCTGGCAAAGGCTGGCACACTGAATACTGCAACAGCGACAATCACGTTGATCATGCTCGAACCAAGAATCGCCACGACGCCTATCGCCAGTAGCATGCCCGGAAACGCCAGCAACACATCAGAAATGCGCATGGTAATGCGATCCCACCAGCCCTGATAGTAGCCCGCCATCAAACCCATGAACGTGCCAATCACCGCACCAATCGCAACCGAGACCAAACCGGCAGCCAAAGAGATGCGCGCGCCCATCAGGACACGACTAAATATGTCACGACCCAGAGCATCGACACCAAACCAGTGAGTAAGGGTTGGAGGGGCATTGAGCGCATCATAGTCAAAATAATCTTCAGCATCGAACGGCACCAACCAGGGTGCAAACAAAGCGCTGGCGACCAGCAACAGCACAAACACCGCAGCAATCATGGCCAACTGCTGTTTTTTGAATTTACGCGCGAACTCTGTCCAGGGAGTACGCACACGGTTTGCGATTGTCATGTGTCCCCCCTTATTTGTAACGAATACTAGGATTGATCGCGCCGTAAAGCACGTCAACCAGCAAATTAATCAAAATGAATTCAAACGAAAACAACAGCACCAAGCCCTGAATCACCGGATAGTCGCGCTGATTGACGGCATCCACAAGTAAACGACCCAGTCCAGGCCAGTTAAATACCGTCTCCACGACGATCGAACCACCCAGCAAAAAGCCAAACTGCAAGCCCATCATGGTGACAACCGGGATCAAGGCATTACGCAAGGTATGTTTTGCGACGACAAGGGCCTCCGACAGTCCTTTGGCACGCGCAGTACGGACAAAGTCCTCCTGGATCACCTCAACAAACGAGGCACGGGTAAAACGTGCCATCACCGCAGCGACGGCCGCACCAAGTGTCACCGAAGGCAAAATGAAATGTTTCCAGCTATCAGCGCCAACTGTGGGCAACCAGCCTAGTTTGACTGAGAAAATTTGCATGAGCATCATGCCTAGTGCGAACGCCGGGAAGGAAATTCCCGACACCGCCAGGGTCATACCTAAGCGGTCAGGCCATTTGTTGCGCCAGACTGCCGAGCATATCCCGATCGCCATGCCAATCATCACAGACCACAGCATGCTCCAGATCGTTAACCACAGGGTCGGCATAAAACGTTCCGCTATCTCAAGCGTGACCGGACGTTTGGTGCGTAATGACTTACCCAGATTACCTTGAGCCAGATCCGCGCAATACCTGAAAAACTGTTCATGCAAGGGCAAATCCAGACCAAGATCCTGACGAATCAGGTTGATGGTCTGCTGATCCGCGTCTTGTCCTGCGACTAAACGCGCGGGATCTCCCGGCAACATATGCACGAACAGAAACACGATCACCACCACAATCAGCAACGTGGGGATCATGCCAAGCAAACGACGGAAAAGATATGAGATCATAAAACTTGAAAAAATACGTGGTGCATGCAGCAAACATGCACCACCTCAGTACACGGCGTCAATACGTCGCCTCAGTAATCACTTCAGATCAATATCACCAAACCATAATGAAGTATCGGGCTGCACGTATACGCCTGACAGGGTTTTCGCACGAACATAGACGTTATTTGCGGTCACCAGAAACGCCCAGGGCGCATCTTTCCAGATTAACTCTTGCGCATCTTTGTACAACGCAGTTTTTTCCTCACGGCTGGTTGTGGTCAGAGCTTTCATAATATCCGCATCGACTTTGGGGTTCGAGTAATACGCGGTATTGCTCATCACAGGTGGAAATGCTGGAGTACTGAGCAAAGGACGTAGTGCCCAGTCAGCCTCACCTGTCGAGGAGGACCAACCAGCGTAATAGAGACGCACTTTCGCCTCCTCGGGCTTCTGGACTTGATTCACACGCTGAACTCGCTGTCCTGATTCGAGGATTTCGATCGAAGTCTTGATTCCTACCTGAGTCAGCTGCTGCTGCAGGAACTGTACAACCTTGACCGAGGTGCCATCGTTGTAGGCTGACCAAAGAGTTGTTTCAAAACCATTGGGATAACCAGCCTGAGCGAGTAACTCTTTAGCTTTCTTCGGATCATAGGACCAGGGCGTCATTTTGACTGCGAAGTCGACACCCTGAGGCACCACGCCTTCCAGTGCTGCGGCAAAACCGGAGAAGGCGACTTTTGCCAGTGCCTGCTTGTTGATCGCGTAGTTAATCGCCTCACGCACACGCACATCGTCAAAAGGCTTGACCATGGTATTCATGGAGATATAGCGCGCCATGATTGATTTTGCATCATCAATCACATCAAGCTTGGGGCTTTTTTCGAGAACGGAAATTTGCTCATAAGGAATGGGGAAAGCAAATTGTGCTTCACCAGTCTGCATGACGGCTGCACGCGTGTTGTTGTCCGGGACTGTGCGGAAAGTCAGCGTATCGACTTTTGGAAAGCCTTTATTCCAGTAACCATCGAACTTTGCAACCTTGAGGTACTCGGAGGGTTTCCATTCGACAAATTTGAAAGGACCTGTACCGACTGGATTCAAGCCGATGTCTTTGCCATACTTGGTTAAGGCAGCAGGTGAAATAATCATCGCAGAGGGATGAGCCAGTGCGTTGATAAACGCTGAAAAAGGTTCTTTCAGCGTAATACGAACGGTCATCGGATCCACGACCTCGGTTTTTGCGACGCGATTGAATTGCGTATACCGGGCTAGCTTGTTCTCAGGATTCGCAACACGATCAAAGCTTGCTTTGACTGCCTCAGCATTAAAATCCGTTCCGTCATGGAATTTGACACCTGAGCGCAATTTCAGCGTGTAGACCAAACCATCTGGCGTCACACTGTATTCCGTTGCGAGCTTGGGCTGGATTTTCAGATCCTTGTCAAACTCATACAAACCCTCGTAGTAGGCCTTGCCGGCTGCCTGGTTCAGGGTGCTGTTGGTGTTGTAGGGATCAAGGGTTTCAAGTGCGATAGCAACAGCGAAGGTCACATCCTTAGCCGCCAACACTGCAGGAGTGAACATCACACCGCCCAGCATGCTGGTCGCGAGCGCCAGGGATGCAAGGGTACGTTTTTTAAAAAGTCTGACAGCCATGTTTATTTCTCCAGAAGATTCGGATTCAACATCCACGTTTAAGACAACAATCCTGCAATTCGAGCAAACTGCATTTATTAATATTGACCGCCCACCCGATGGCGAGCGACATAATGATCAGGTCCAACTCTTACTAAGGGTTCGACCACTGGCATGTCATCGAGTGCGCGAATCGAGCTGGGTAACTCGTCCGTTGCAATCTCTTTTTTGAGGTGACGTCTGGCGGGATCAGCGATCGGTACGGCCGACATTAACTTACGCGTATAAGGATGCTGCGGATTTTGAAAAATCTCGCGCCGCGGTCCGATCTCAACAATCTGGCCAAGGTACATGACGGCCACGCGGTGACTGATGCGTTCGACAACGGCCATATCATGCGAAATAAACAGAAAAGAAACCCCCAGCTCTTGTTGCAAGTCGATCATCAGATTAATGATTTGTGCCTGGATCGACACATCCAGGGCTGAAACCGATTCATCGGCAATGACAACCTTGGGGTTCAGTGCAAGCGCGCGTGCGATGCAAATCCTCTGGCGCTGCCCACCGGAAAACTCGTGCGGATAGCGCTGAGCCATCTCCGGAGTAAGACCAACACGCTCAAGCAAATAAGCGACGCGCTCACGCGCAGACTGTGGTGTAGCCACGCCATGGATCAGTAAGGGTTCCATGATTGAGAACCCCACAGTTAGCCTTGGATCGAGCGACGCGAAAGGATCCTGAAATACAAACTGTATATTGCGACGCAGTGATTGCAACTGCCGATGCGCAAGCGTCAGGACATTTTGTCCGTCAAAATCGATTTCGCCACCCTGTGTGTCAACCAGCCTGAGAAGCGCACGCCCCGTAGTCGATTTACCACAACCTGACTCGCCCACCAGAGCCAGCGTTTCGCCAGGATAAAGATCAAAACTCACTTGCTCAACCGCGTGAACACGTTGTTTGACGCGATTTAAAAAACCACTGCGCAAATCAAAACGGGCAATCAGTTTTCGTACGCTGAGCAGAGGTTTGCTCGCGCGATAAGGTAACTCTGGCGTTGCAGTGTTTGAGCCGGCCATTTCCAGAGACACCCCGGACGCCTCATGCAGCGAGGCAAGCTCATTCGACGACTTTGGCATCAGGGTGAGTTTAAAGCGCTCCGGGTAATCGGTGTCTTTCATCGAGCCCAGTTGCGGAACTGCCGAGAGTAAAGCTTTTGTATAGCGATGTTGAGGTGCGTGAAAAAGCTCCGTCGAGACCGCTTGCTCGACCTGCTCCCCCTGATACATCACCAGGACACGATCAGCAACCTCGGCCACGACGCCCATATCATGGGTAATAAAAATCACGCCCATATGCATTTCGGTTTGCAATTGACGGATCAGTTGCAATATCTGCGCCTGAATCGTTACATCAAGCGCGGTCGTAGGCTCGTCCGCAATCAATAAAGCAGGCTTGCAGGCTAGTGCCATGGCGATCATGACGCGCTGTCGCATACCACCCGATAACTGGTGTGGATAACGATCCATCACCGAACGGGCCTGAGGGATACGGACTTGTTCTAGTAACCGCAGTGTTTCGGCGCGTGCAGCAGCGTGACCAACCTGCTGGTGCAGACGGATCGACTCGGCGATTTGCTCGCCCGCGGTAAACACGGGATTGAGCGAGGTCATAGGCTCCTGAAAAATCATCGCCATGTCTGCGCCTCGCACTGAGCGCATCAGTCTGGAATCCGCATGCACCAGATCGACCAGGCTGGCATCGCGTCTGCGCAGCGTCATCTCGCCACTGATAATTTTTCCACCACCATGTTCGACCAGTCGCATCAGCGCAAGAGAGGTCACGGATTTTCCAGAGCCCGACTCCCCCACGATCGCAAGCGTCTCGCCTCGATCCACATGAAAAGACAGTTTACGTACTGCCTCCACAATACGCTCGGAACTGGCAAACCGCACACTCAAGTCCACCACACGCACCACGCCCTGTTCGCTCATCTGAGCATGATCAACGGGGTGTGATTGATGAAGCATCAGCGATAAATTTCCGTGACAGGATCGGTTCCGAGTCTGGCATATCCGCGGTACATCCCTTCGGTATTGAATGGCAGTGTGATGTTCCCCAGAGCATCGACTGCAATCAGTCCGCCCTTGCCACCGATTGATGGCAGCTCCTCGAACATCACCGCATGCGCGGCTTGCTCAAGAGTCGCCCCGGTATAACGCATCCTCGCGGCGATGTCGTAGGCGGCAACTTTGCGGATGTACATTTCACCTGTACCTGTCGTCGACACCGCACAGGTTTGATTACTCGCATAGGTCCCGGCACCAATGATCGGTGCATCCCCGACGCGTCCAACCTGTTTATTGGTGATGCCACCTGTCGAGGTCGCGGCGGCGAGATTGCCTTGCATGTCGAGCGCTACCGCACCAACCGTACCAAATTTTTTATCGCTATCAAGAGGGTGAACCGGAGCGACAGGCTGGTTCTCCACAATGGCCTGGCCATCGTGATCAAGTACTGCCGCCTCAGGCGTATCACGCTGGACCCGCAACAATTGGGCATGACGCTCGGGCGTTGAAAAATACGCTTCCTCTACCATCGCCAGCCCTTGTGCGCGGGCGAAGCGTTCAGCACCCTCACCCACGAAAAACACATGGCGACTGTGCTGCATCACACTGCGCGCAGCAAGTATCGGATTGCGTATATGGTGCACATTGGCGATCGCCCCTGTGCGCAGCGAGGCGCCATCCATGATGGACGCATCCAGTTCGTGCGTAGCGTCGCTTGTAAAAACCGCGCCACGACCCGCATTGAACAAAGGACAATCCTCTAGTTCAACCACCGCTGCAGTCACAGCGTCGACAGCACTACCGCCCCCGGCAAGAACGGCTTGCCCCGCCAGCAGCACATGCCGCAACGCTGCATGATAGTCACGCTCTTTTTCTGCGGACATGGCGCTGCGAGAGATAGCGCCTGCCCCGCCGTGAATCACAATGACGGGGTTCATGGAGTTATCCTTTTTTAATCAAAGACACATCCAGTTTTGCGTCGGTATTGGCCTGGATTTCTTCCAGGGTTATACCAGGCGCCAACTCCAGGAGCTTTAAACCAGCTGGAGTAACTTCCATCACACCCATGTCAGTAATCACCATGTCGATCACACCAACACCGGTCAGAGGCAAGGTGCACTTGGGCAATAATTTTTTATCAATCGAGCCGTCTTTTTTCCGTGCGACATGCTCCATCAGTACGATCACGCGACCAACGCCTGCGACCAGATCCATCGCGCCGCCCATACCTTTCACCATTTTGCCTGGGATCATCCAGTTAGCCAGATCGCCGGTCTCTGAGACCTGCATCGCACCGAGAATCGCCAGATTGATCTTGCCACCGCGAATCATTGCGAAGGAGTCCGCCGAGGAAAATATCGACGAGCCAGGCAAGGTGGTCACTGTTTGCTTACCCGCATTGATCAGATCCGGATCGACTTCGCTCTCCAGGGGAAACTGACCAATTCCAAGCAAACCATTTTCTGATTGCAGCCAGACTTCCATACCTGCAGGTACGTGGTTAGCAACCAGCGTAGGCAAACCGATCCCCAGATTTACATAAAAACCGTCTTTTAATTCACGGGCTGCACGTGCAGCCATTTCGTCACGAGTCCATGCCATGTCGATGTCTCCTTAGTTCGCTGCACGAACAGTGCGTTGTTCAATGCGTTTTTCAGGGTTTGCGTTGATCACAATGCGGTGCACGTAAATCCCTGGCAAATGAATCTGGTCAGGATCGAGCGCGCCAGTCTCCACGACCTTTTCAACTTCGACCACGGTGATTTTTCCTGCCTGCGCAACCGGGGGATTAAAGTTACGCGCGGTTTTATGGAAAATCAGATTACCGCTGCGATCAGCAATATAAGCTTTGACCAGCGACACCTCGGGCACCAGTGCACGCTCCATGACGTATTGCTTGCCGTCAAACTCCCGAATTTCCTTGCCATCGGCCACAATCGTGCCCACACCAGTACGCGTAAAGAAAGCAGGAATACCAGCCCCTCCCGCGCGCAGTCGCTCCGCGAGCGTTCCCTGTGGCGTGAATTCAAGTTCGAGTTCCCCCGCGAGATACTGGCGCTCGAACTCTTTGTTTTCACCGACGTAAGAGGCAATCATTTTGCGTACTTGACGGGTTTTCAGCAAAATGCCAAGTCCGAAATCATCCACACCAGCGTTATTGCTGATGCAGGTCAAATCTTTGATTCCCATGTCTCGTACGGCTGCGATTAACGCCTCAGGGATACCGCACAGACCAAAGCCACCTACGGCAATGGTCTGACCGTCTTTCAAAATGCCTGTAAGCGCTTCTTTGGCGCCTGGATAAAGCTTGTCCATTCGTCCAGCTCCTGTCTATATTGAATTCAAATGTGATTATGAACGATTTACCGTCGTTGCCAACGCTTTAAGTACTTCTGGCGGCCAAGGATGTGATTTCTCTTGCTCAAAGTCCATCCAGACCATCACCGAGCGCCCCTGGGCTCGCAAATCGACAGAACCGTCTTTTTCGCTCACAAGCAAATCCACCTCGTGCTCCATGCTGGACCGACCAAGCTTGACGAGCCTCATCCGGACTTTTATTGTAGCCGGATAGGTTATTTGTTTTTTAAAGTCACAGGAACAATGTACAACCACAGGTCCGAAACGCGATGAATCGGTAATGCCGGCCGAATAGAACAAGCTGATACGCCCCTCCTCCATGTAGCGGAAATAGACAGCATTATTAAGATGCTGCAGGCTATCGGCGTCGGCCCAGCGCATTTTGACCTCGATCTCAAAGGTGTCGCCTATTCGCAGGGTATCGCCTCCAGGGGCGAGCGACGCTGATTGCTTCTCTGGCACAAGCTCTGACACAAATTTCTCCGAAAGAATTGCAAAAGGGGCAGTTCATTGATTTGCAAGGCATTTAGCCTATGAAAGGGGCTGCAGTGCAATACAATCCACGCTAACAATCATACTTTGAAGCTGGGAGAATCTCATGTCGCAACGTGAATCGATGGAATATGACGTAGTCATCGTTGGTGGTGGCCCAGGTGGTCTGGCCACAGCCATCCGCCTCAAGCAGCTCGCTGCGAAGCGCGAACACGAGATTTCAGTCTGCATCCTGGAGAAAGGCAGCGAGATCGGTGCGCACATCCTTTCAGGTGCGGTGATGGATCCTCAGGCACTGACGGAATTACTGCCTGACTGGAAAACCACCGGGGCACCGCTCGATACGCCAGTAACTGAAGATGAGTTCCTGTTTTTGACCGAAACGGGCTCGCGTAAAACACCTGAATGGCTACTGCCTGAATGCTTTCATAACAAAGGCAATTACGTAATCAGCTTGGGTAATGTTGCACGCTGGATGGGCGAACAGGCCGAAGCGCTCGGCGTCGAGATTTTTCCTGGCTTTGCAGCTGCAGAGGTGCTTTATGACGAAAAAGGCGCCGTGCGTGGTGTTGCCACTGGAGACATGGGCGTGGGGCGTGATGGCCAACCTACTGAGCATTACCAGCAAGGCATGGAGTTACTCGCCAAATACACAATTTTTGCTGAAGGCGCGCGTGGTCAGCTCGGCAAACAACTGATCGAACATTTCAAACTTGATCAGGGTCGCGATCCACAAAGCTATGGCATCGGCATCAAAGAACTCTGGGAAATCGATCCGGCAAAATCCCGT
This sequence comes from Burkholderiaceae bacterium, assembly GCA_036725985.1. Lineage (GTDB taxonomy): Bacteria > Pseudomonadota > Gammaproteobacteria > Burkholderiales > Burkholderiaceae_B > Zwartia. The sequence goes on along the minus strand of DAIMDD010000006.1, from coordinate 196,288 downwards.
CCCGGTCTGGTCGTGCATACCGCTGGCTGGCCGCTGGACTCTGATACCTATGGCGGCTCGTTCCTCTATCACTTGAATAACAATCAGGTAGCGGTCGGTATGGTGGTGGGTCTCGATTATGCAAACCCCTGGATTTCGCCTTTCGAAGAGTTCCAGCGCTACAAGACTCATCCCGCAATCCGCGGTTATTTTGAAGGCGGCAAGCGTATCGCCTACGGTGCACGTGCGATCACCGCTGGTGGCTTGCTCTCCTTGCCAAAGCTGGTATTTCCGGGCGGAGCGCTAGTTGGTTGCGAAGCGGGATTCCTCAATGCCTCACGCATCAAGGGCAGTCATGCAGCAATCAAGTCCGGCATGATGGCAGCCGAGGCTGCTTTTGATGCGCTCGTCGCCGAGCGTAGCCATGACGAATTACCCGCCTACCCTGCGGCGTTTGAAAGCTCATGGTTGCATACCGAATTAAACAAAGCACGTAACTTCAAACAGTGGTTCAAGAAAGGCCGCACAGTCGGCACGCTGATGACAGGTATTGAGCAATGGCTACTCAAGGGCAATATGCCCTGGACCATCCATCGAACCAAACCCGATCACGCCTGCCTGCAACCCGCCAATCTCTGCGCAAAGATCGACTATCCAAAACCTGATGGTGTACTGACGTTTGATCGTTTGAGCTCGGTGTTTATCTCCAACACCAATCACGAAGAAAATCAGCCCGTGCATTTGACCTTGAAAGATCCCTCGGTCCCCGTCGCGGTTAACCTCGCGATCTACGGCGGACCTGAGTCGCGTTACTGTCCTGCCGGTGTCTATGAATTCGTCAAAGACGACAGCAGTGGTGCAGAGCGTCTACAGATCAATGCGCAAAACTGTGTGCACTGCAAGACCTGCGATATCAAAGATCCAACCCAGAATATCGTCTGGGTCACACCGCAAGGTGGCGAAGGGCCTGTCTACAGCAGCATGTAAAGCTTTGCCATCTTTAAAGGGGAAACCATGCCTTTGCGCATGGTTTTTTCTTTTTAGCAGCAGGCGAGCCATTACCATGACCGAATTGACAAGTGGCCCATCAAGAGATTCATTATGAAATCAGAAACACTAGGCATGCTGTTAGGCCTCGCTGCGGTCACGCTGTTTAGTTTGACCTTGCCTGCGACACGTATGGCGCTCGAGTCCTTTCATCCTCTGTTTATCGGAACCGGACGTGGCTTGCTGGCCGGCATACTCGCCATCATTTATCTTCATTTGTCCAAAAGCCGCCGTCCAAGCAGACAGGAGTTTCGATACTTGTTGTTAGTTGTCATGGGTGTAGGGCTTGGTTTTCCCATCTTTACCGCTTTGGCTATGGGGCATGTCGACGCCTCGCACGGAGGCGTGATGCTCGGCATCATGCCCCTGACCACCGCTGCGGTGGGTGCTTTACTCTTCAAGGAACGACCCAGTATCGGCTTCTGGGTAATGGCCTTAATCGGCAGCGCACTGGTGATTGTTTTTTCACTCGTCAGGGGCAATGGCGCTCTGCACTGGGCTGATGTAGCCTTACTGATCGCCGTGCTCACTGGCTCGACTTCATATGCTGTAGGCGGTTATCTCTCGAAATCACTGGGCGGTCTGCAAGTCATCTCCTGGGCTCTGGTGATTGCATTGCCACTTTATATCTGGCCGGCAATCTGGTTTGCGCCAGCATTCACAACCGTATCGGGCAAAGCCTGGACTGGTTTCTTGTATGCGGCGCTTGTTAGTCAGTTTCTTGGGTTTCTGCCCTGGTTTCGTGGGCTTGCGCTGGGCGGCATTGCCAGGGTGGGTCAGACGCAACTGATTCAGCCCTTCATCACAATCCTGTTCTCAGCCTTGCTGCTTGGCGAATCCGTCGATATCATGACGCTAGGATTTGCTTTGGCAGTATTCGGTGTTGTGGCAACAGGCCGCGCTTTTAATATTAAACGCTAGATCCAGCAGTCATACTTTTTCAAGGATTCGTCATGACAAGTCGTAAACAAGCAATACCCACGACGCAAATCAATAATGATCGTGCGATTGTTACCGAATGGCGTTTTGCACCAGGCACCGAAACAGGTTGGCATACGCATGGCCACGACTATATTGTTGTCCCGATGACGAACGGAATGCTGCACCTCGAGACACCCGAGGGACTGAAGGAGTTCGCACTTGTGGCAGGTCAATCCTATACTCGCGGTGCTGGCGTGAATCATAATGTGATTAATGCAAGCTCACATGAAGTAGTCTTTGTTGAAATCGAAATCCGCTAAGTGAGGTGACAACATGCTCGATCCACAAGCAAAAGCCCTGATTGATCTGATCGCTGAAAAGGGAATCCCCCCAACGCATACCCTGTCACCACAAGACGCGCGCGACTTTTATGTGCAGCGACGTTTTTTCAGTCAACCTGATGCGCCCGAGGTTGCGGAATCAAAAGACATACAAATCCCGGGACCGGGGACTGAGATCACCTTACGCTGCTATCGGCCCTTAGGCAGCGAAGCGAACACTGTTTTACCCGCGCTGGTTTACTACCACGGTGGTGGACACGTGATCGGCGATCTCGATACTCACGACACACTCTGCCGCACACTTGCGAATCTCGCGGGTTGTGCGGTTTTTTCCGTGCACTATCGCCTGGCACCCGAACATATTTTTCCAGCGGCTTCGGATGATTGTGTCGCTGCGACTAAATGGGTGCATGACAATGCGGCCTCTTTAAAAATTGACCCAAAACGCATCGCCATAGGTGGTGATAGCGCAGGAGGACATCTCGCCGCAGTCGTATCACTCACCCTCAAACAGGACAAAGCTTTCAAGCCCGTCCTGCAATTACTGATCTACCCCGTGGCGAATGCTGCAGAGGTCAGTGCCTCGATGATCAGCAATGCTCAAGGCTATCTGCTGACGCGCGATTCGATGGATTATTTTTATGGCCATTACATGCCAGAGACCTGGATGCGCGAGGACTGGCGCGGTTCTCCCATACGGGCAAAAGATCATACAGAGCTACCGCCGGCACTTGTGCTAACAGCAGGTTACGATCCCCTGCGTGACGAAGGTCGCGCCTACGCAGATAAACTCTCCGCCGCAGGCGTACCTACCCAATACATCTGCTTTGAGCGGCAGATACATGGCTTCGTGCCCATGGGCAGGATTCTGCGAGAGGCCAACACAGCGGTCAAACTCTGCGCAGAGGTATTACGCGACGCTTTTTAGTGGTTGTCACGCGGCACAGCGCTGCCGCTGCAACCAACCAGAAAATCAAAATCAACACCCTCGTTGGCTTGATTCACATGCTCAACATAGAGTTTGTAATAACCGCGATCAAGCGGTGGCTTGGGTGCTTTCCATTTGAGTTTGCGCTTGGCTAGCACCTCATCGCTCACATCCAGATGCAGACGGCGCTTGGCGACATCGAGTTCAATCATGTCGCCATTTTCTACAAGCGCCAGTGTGCCGCCCGCAGCGGCCTCAGGTGCCACGTGCAAGACCACAGTGCCATAGGCGGTCCCGCTCATACGCGCATCTGAAATACGGATCATATCGGTGATGCCTTTTTTCAGAATCTTGGGTGGCAAAGGCATATTGCCGACTTCGGCCATACCTGGATAGCCCTTTGGGCCGCAATTCTTGAGCACCATGATGCAGTTTTCATCGATATCGAGCTTCGGGCTGTCGATACGCTTATGGAAATCCTCGATATCTTCGAATACAACTGCGCGGCCGCGGTGCTTGAGTAATTTAGGTGTGGCAGCCGACGGTTTGATAATCGCGCCATCCGGGCAAAGATTACCGCGCAGCACGGCTATTCCCGTGTTTTTCTTGAAAGGTTTTTCCCAGGACGTGATGACATCGCGATTCCAGCAATCGGCTTTTTTGTTGTTATCCCAGATACTTTTGCCCGTGACGGTCAAGGCCTTTTTATTCAGGAGCCCCTGCTCTCCAAGTGTGCGCAAGATCACCGGCAGACCTCCGGCATAGCAGAAGTCTTCCATCAAATATTTACCGCTTGGCATGATGTTGAGCAGCGTATGGACATCACGTCCAAATTTATCCCAGTCATCAATGCCGAGCTCGACACCGATACGACGCGCGATCGCGATCAAGTGGATCACGGCATTGGTCGAACCACCAATCGCAGCATTGGTACGAATGGCGTTTTCAAAGGCCTGCCGGGTCAGGATTTTATCGAGTGTGACGTTGTCTTTCACCATCTGTACGATACGCCGCCCCGACTCGCGCGCCAGCACATTGCGACGCGCATCGACCGCTGGAAAGGCTGCATTACCAGGCAAAGCGACACCGAGTGACTCGACCATACTCGCCATAGTCGAGGCGGTCCCCATCACCATGCAACTGCCATGCGAGCGGTGCATGCAGGACTCAGCCTCGTGGAATTCTTCGACTGTCATTTTGCCTGCGCGCACGTCCTCCGACATCGACCAGGTATTGGTTCCGGAGCCAATATCCTGACCACGATATTTACCATTGAGCATCGGACCACCCGACACACCAATTGTCGGAATATTGACACTGGCTGCGCCCATCAGCAAAGAAGGGGTAGTTTTATCGCAGCCGAACAACAACACGACGCCATCGAGCGGATTGGCACGAATTGTTTCCTCAACGTCCATACTGGCCAGATTACGCAACAACATTGCTGTTGGCCGCACCAGCGTCTCGCCAAGAGAGGTCACGGGAAACTCTAACGGAAAGCCACCCGCCTCCAGGATGCCTTGGCGAACCTGATCAGCGAGTAGTCTGAAATGGGTATTACAAGGCGTTAGCTCAGACCAGGTATTACAGATTCCAATAACCGGACGGCCATCAAACTGATCATGGGGGATGCCACGATTTTTAGTCCAGCTGCGATAGATAAAACCATAAATATCGTTACGCGCAAACCATTGACTCGAGCGACTAGCCGGAGCAGTTTTTTTGTTCGACTTGGCCACTTGAGCCTCCTTGATTTTTATAGCTAGCATTCACCCGGCGGGCTCTCGCCCAACCCGGTGAATTTTTATAGCAATTTATTTTTTGAATGCGACAACTTCCTGACGCTGCTCACCCAGGCCCTGGATACCGAGTGTCATCACGTCACCCGCTTTGAGGTAACGTGGCTTGGGCTTGACACCCATGCCCACACCTGGTGGGGTACCCGTGGTGATGATGTCGCCTGGCATCAGTGTCATGAACTCACTGACATAACTGATGATGGTCGCGGCATCAAAAATCATCGTCTTGGTGTTACCAGACTGGTAGCGTTTGCCGTTCAGATCCAGCCACATGTCAAGCTTTTGTGGATCTTTGATTTCGTCTCTGGTCACAAGCCAGGGGCCGACGGGACCAAAGGTGTCACAGCCCTTGCCTTTATCCCAGGTGCCGCCACGCTCGAGCTGGTATTCACGCTCGGACACATCGTTGACCACGCAATAGCCGGCAACGTGTTTGAGTGCGTCTTTCTTGGTGACGTAGCGGGCTTTTTTGCCGATGACGATACCGAGTTCGACTTCCCAGTCAGATTTTTTTGAACCCTGTGGCAACATGACTTTATCGTTAGGACCCGTCAGGCTGGTATCGGCTTTAAAAAACATAATCGGCTCTTTAGGAATCGGCATACCCGCTTCCTCGGCGTGATCAGAGTAGTTCAAACCAATTGCAAGGAACTTACCCACACCCGAAAAAGGCACACCGAAACGAGGCTTACCTTTGACTAAGGGGAGTTTGCTGGTGTCAAGTTTTGCAAGCTTGGCCAAAGCGGCAGAGCTCAATTGCTCAGGGGTGATGTCTTTAACGACTTTGGACAGATCGCGCAGTTTGCCTTCCTTGTCAATCAGACCGGGCTTTTCTTTGCCTTTAGCGCCGTAGCGAACGAGTTTCATGCATGCTCCTAGAGTGAGTAAAAATTAAAGCGACCATCCGCCATCGATAATCTGTGAAGTGCCCGTTGTGAATGCCGACTCATCTGAGGCCAGATAAATCGCAAGATAAGCGATTTCCTCGGCTTTGCCTAAACGACCAATCGGCTGGCGTGCGACAAACTGCTCGCGCGCTTCATCCACTGTTTTGCCAGTTTGTTGCGAAACCGCCTGAATCCGCTCGCCAAGCGAGGGGGACTCAATCGTACCTGGACAAATCGCATTGAAACGGACACCGCGCGACACATAATCAGCAGCCAGTGCACGGGTCAAGCCAATCACGGCAGCTTTGGAGGCACTGTAGATCACGCGATTAGGCGCGCCTTTGATGTTTGAGGCTGCAGACGCCATATTGATCACACTGCCATGGCCTTGTGCCAACATGCCAGGGACAAACGCCCGGATGGTGCGATACATGGATTTAACATTTAAATCCATACTGAAATCCCAGTCGGCTTCGCTCAGGTTGAGAATATCGCCCTGGTGCACAAAGCCCGCGCAATTAAACAGCACGTCGATATTGCCGACTTGGCTGGCAAAAGCCTCAACCTCTGAGGTCTTGAGGACATTTAACACCGCGGTATGAATATTTGGCATGCCCGCATAAGTCTTGAGCAGTTCGGGGTTGATATCCGTTGCCCAGATAGTCGCCCCCTCGCGCGCCATCGCAAGCACAGTAGCCCGACCAATACCCTGACCTGCGGCTGTAACAACTATTTTTTTTCCTTGCAAGCGCATACTGGTATTTCCCCATGGTTAAATTGGCTTTACCAATTTACCAGTTATTGTGCCAAAATCCAATCTAAAGCTTCATACTTTTTGCCTCTACACGCAACACACATTTCCATGCCAATTCAATCTATCGATACACGTCGGGTATACCAGCAGATTGCAGATCAACTTTTACAGTTGATTGATGCGGGCGAGTTTCCTGTCGAAAGTCGACTCCCCTCGGAGCGCGACCTGGCTGAAAAATTCAAGGTCTCACGTCCTTCGGTACGAGAGGCGTTAATTGCGCTTGAGGTAGTTGGGGTTGTGCAGATCAAAATGGGCTCTGGGGTATATGTCTGCAAACCCGAACAAGCCAAACAGAAAGGACAACGCGAGAGTAAAGTCGCCGCCAAAGAATTCGCACCTTTTGAGTTAATACAGGCTCGATTATTGATTGAGTCCGAAATCGCATCTCAAGCGGCTCTGTGCAGAACTGATAAAGATGTCGAGCGACTCGAGGCAGTACTGGAGCAAATGATCGAACGCTCTGAAAAAAACCTGAACCCACTTCAAGCAGACCGCGAATTTCACTCCGTGCTTGCGCACGCCTCGGGTAATCAAGTGCTGGCGAGCATGGTTGAACAGATGTTCGACGCGCGAATGGGCGTTTTATTTTCCAGACTATCTAATTATTTCGACACGAGCGTCACCTGGAACCAGGCTATCAAAGAACATCGCGCAATCGTGCGCGCAGTCAAAGCCCGTGATCCAGAAAAGGCGCGCCTGGCCATGCGACATCACATGGAGCGCGCCTACAAACGTTTCTCGGCTAGCTGGGTCAAATCAAACAGCGATCACAAACTCGCCGGCAACGCGACCTTGAACTTGTCTGCAAAAGGCGTCAAACCCGGCAAAATGCTTGGATGAAGTTTCACACCGAGCTTTAACTGCTCAGCGCGCAAGGCCAAACCAGCCTGACCTGGCAGACGCACTTTAGTTCCTGCCACCCGCGGGACATTGTGAATGCAGGATCCCGCGAGATGATCCATCTGCCGCAGAAAATCTGCCCGACCACCAAACGCCTCGGGGTCATACAAAGTGATGTGTACCGTTGCACCCCAGCCCTCTTTTGGATCGGCGCGTCCCCAACCTGTCAGGCCGCCGGTCAAGGCCTCGACCATCAAGCCCAAGCCATAACCTTTGTGACCATAACTCAGTCCGCCAATCGGCAAAATCGTCCCCGCAGGCTGCTGTGAAAACACTGCCGGGTCGTTGGTTGGCTTACCCTGGGCGTCAATCAACCAGTCCTCGGCAAAGGTTTCACCTGCTGCTGCGAGGCGATTACACATGCCGTTGGTTGTAATGGATGCAGAGATATCGATCAGCACATCACCGCGCGAGCAAGGGAAACCCATGGCGATGGGGTTAGGAGTCATGACAGGTTGTGTGCCGCCAAAAGGCGCAACACTCGCGGCAGCGGGGTCCGAACTGGCCAGCACCATCAGCATGCCCTCTTTAGCTGCACGCATCAGATAGACCGCCAGGCAAGCGATGTGATGACTGCGCTTAATCGCGAGGGTCGCAACACCTAGCTCCCGCGCCCGTGGAATCAGCATATCCAGCCCCTGTTCGATCAGCCAGGGGCCAGGCAGGCGTTCGCCATCCCAGAGTTGAACCGCAGGTTTATCGCGCAGTACACGATAGCTACCATGCGCTGTCATACCGCCTGCAACAAGCTCTTTCAAGTAGCCAGGCAATAGAGCTAAACCATGTGTCGTATGGCCAAGCAAATCACCCTCGACCAAAGTACGGGCAACGCTTTGTGCCTTATCCTCATCGAGTCCTGCGTGAACGAGCAAACTTGTCGCAAACGTGAGCAGATCCTGGTTGCGATAAATCGGTAATGTCTGTGTCATCATGAATCCCTTCACTCAATACGTCGCACGACCACCAGAGATATCAAAGACTGCACCGGTTGAAAAACTGCACTCATCCGAAGACAGCCAAGCCACCAGATTCGCGATTTCAGTGATTTCTCCAAAGCGATTCATCGGAATTTTAGAGAGCATGAAATCAATATGCTGCTGTGTCATCTGATCAAACATTCCGGTCTTGACTGCTGCAGGGGTAATGCAATTCACTTTGATTTCAGTCAAGGCCAATTCCTTACCTAAGGATTTGGTCAGCCCCATCACTGCAGCTTTCGAGGCGCTATAGGCCGAGGCGTTCGGATTACCTTCTTTACCCGCAACCGAGGCGATATTAACGATGCGACCGTAGCCTCGACCGCCATTGGCTTGTTTCATAACAGGAGCGATATGTTTACAAGTCAGGAAAGTACCGCGCACATTGATATCAAATACCCGATTCCATTCCTCGACAGGGTATTCGATGACGGTCGTGTTCGGTCCGGTGATACCGGCGCTATTGACGAGGATATCGATCTGAGCACCGAATGCGAGCGAAGCCTTGACCGCCGCCAGCACAGATTGCTCGTCGGAGACATCAACCTTTACGCCTTGTGCCTGAGCACCAAATTTTTCACGTACCGCCGCTAACGCTTTTTCATCACGATCCCAGACCGATATCTTTGCGCCACCACCCAGTAAACGTCTTACGCACGCTTCACCAATACCGGCAGCTCCTCCTGTGATGACGGCATGTTTACCTGAAAAATCATAAATCGCTGCTGCAGACATCGTGTTCGCCTCAAAATGTTTAGGGGTTTTCCCGTTGTTTAGCCAAAAATTGGTCAGACCAATTGCTCTGTTTGCACAACCATAATATCCTTCAGTCACCAAGTCAAACACAATTGCCAAATCAGGTCGCTGGAGACATACGCTTTCATGAATGTTTTAATTACGGACTTCGACTTTCCCAATGTCGAACTTGAGCTCGGCTTGTTCAAACAGGCAGGACTGTCGGTGACGACCGCGCAATGCAAGACAGAGGACCAGCTCATCGAGGCGGGTAAAAATGTCGATGCATTTTTGCTTCAATATGCCCCAGCTAACCGTAAAGTCTTCGAAGCGCTGCCTAAATTAAAAATTGTCAGTCGTTTTGGCGCTGGATTTGACACGATCAATACCACTGACGCCCAGGCCTGCGGCGTCTGGGTAGGCAACTCACCCGACTACGGCGTTCATGAAGTCGCCAGCCATGCCTTTGCGATGGCTTTGAATCTGACTCGCCATTTATCTTTTTATGACCGTGATGTGCGTGCAGGCAAATGGCATTACCTGAGTCCAGGTGTTCTCAAGCGCCCGCTAAACATGACTGTTGGCATACTAGGGCTGGGCCGTATTGGTAAACGTTTTGCCCATATCGCACGCGAGACGTTTGGCAAGGTGATCGCGTGCGACCCTCACATCATGGCCTATGACTTCCCGCCCTACGTGGAACGAGTCGATATGGAAAAACTTTTTTCGACGGCCGACATCATTTCGGTTCACACGCCGCTCAACGATGAAACCCGCAACATCATCAACCGCGACATGCTCAAACTAATGAAACCAGGCAGCTACATCGTCAACACCGCGCGCGGTGGTCTGGTGAATGTTGACGATGCTCTGGCAGCGCTTGATTCCGGTATTCTGGGCGGCCTCGCCCTTGATGTATTACCAACCGAACCACCTGGCGACCATCCATTGGTCCGCCATCCACGCACGATCCTGACTCCTCACGCAGCCTTCTTTTCCAAAGAAGCTGAAATCGAATTGCGCAGCAAAGCAGCGCAAAATATTATTACCTTCGCCAAAACAGGCAAACCTGATTACGTTGTCATTCAAGGATCCCGATAATGGCTAGTGTCACCCTACGCGGCGTCAAAAAATCTTTTCAAGACACCGAGATCCTTCACGGTGTCGACATCACTATTCCCGAGGGCTCCTTCACAGTACTCGTTGGCCCTTCGGGGTGCGGAAAATCAACGCTGTTGCGCATGCTCGCAGGACTTGAAGAAGTCACTGCAGGTGAAATATTCATTGGCGACAAATGCGTCAACACCATGCAACCCAAAGAGCGCGATATCGCCATGGTGTTTCAAAATTACGCACTCTACCCGCACATGTCTGTTCGGGAAAACATGGCTTTTTCGCTGATGCTAGCCAAGGCAGACAAAGCTGACAGTGACGCTCGCGTCAAACGTGCTGCGGAGATTCTCGGCTTGACAGAGTTGCTCGAACGTTTTCCACGCCAGCTCTCTGGCGGTCAACGCCAGCGTGTAGCGATGGGACGTGCGATCGTTCGCGATCCGCAAGTATTTCTGTTTGACGAACCACTTTCAAATCTGGATGCCAAACTACGCGTTCAGATGCGCACGGAGATCAAAGCCCTGCACCAACGCCTGAAAACCACCTCAGTCTACGTAACCCACGACCAGATCGAGGCCATGACCATGGGCGATCAGATCGTTGTGATGCGTGACGGCATCGTCGAGCAAGTCGGCGGCCCGCTTGAGCTTTACGAAAACCCAGCCAATACGTTTGTCGCAGGGTTCATTGGCTCGCCCGCTATGAATATGTTGCCAGGACGTCTACGCCATCTCGGCGGATCCACAGATATTGAGCTGCGCGATGGCACCGTCATCAAAGTTAAAGACTATAGCGTCGGCAACGATGGACAAGAGGCATTGTTCGGCACGCGCCCAGAGCATCTGATTATTGACCCTGCAGGTCAGATCACCGTCACCGCTAATGTGATCGAACCCACTGGGGCCGATACCTTTGTAAGTTGTGAGCTCGCCACGACGCCCATGACCATCGTGTTCCATGAGCGGATGGATATCAAACCAGGCCAGATACTCAAACTCAGGCCCGATGTTTCTAAATGCCATCTGTTTGACGCCGTAACTGGCATTGTTCTTTAGTAGCTGATTTTTCTGTTTGTAGTGTGCAAATGATTCAATTGCAGTCTTTTCATAACAAAGCAGTCCACTGCTGTACCCAAGGAGATCAAGCATGAAAAACCTATCACGTCGTGAATTTATCGGAACCGGCGCTGCTGTCGCAGGTGCCTCAGCAGTCGGCAGCTACAGCCCGCTGACTATGGCGCAAACGCCAAGCCTTTCGTACAAACCAGAAGCCGGTGCAAAATTGCGTGTGCTGCGCTGGAAACGTTTTGTCCAGGGCGATGAGGATCAGTTTATGGCCAACGTTGCCGCTTTCAGTAAAGCGACGGGCGTTGAAGTGCGCGTGGACAACGAAGGCTGGGAGGACGTGCGACCCAAGGCGGCGGTAACCGCCAACGTAGGCAGCGGTCCAGACATGATCATGGGCTGGTTCGATGATCCTTTCCAGTATCCTACAAAGTTGCTCGATGTCACGGAGCTTTGCACCTATCTGGGTAACAAGTATGGTGGCTGGTACGACGTATCCAAACAATACGGCACGCTCAACAACAAATGGATCTCGGTGCCCTGGGCCATCATTGCCAATGCGATGGTGTATCGCGAAAGCCATATGAAAGCGGCGGGCTTTGACACGATGCCAAAAGATACCGCAGGGTTTCTGAAACTTTGCCAGGCCATGAAAGCCAAGGGCACGCCAGCTGGTTTTGCTTTGGGCAAAGCCGTGGGCGACGGAAATAACTGGGTGCACTGGTTGCTCTGGTCACACGGCGGCAAACTGGTCGATGATAAAGGCAACGTAGTGGTGAACTCACCCGAGACCATTGCTGCGCTTGAATACGCCGCCGAACTCTACAAGACCTTTGTCCCCGGCACACTCTCGTGGCAGGATCCTAATAACAATAAGGCTTTCCTCGACGGCCAGATCAGCCTGACGGCAAACGGCATCTCGGTCTACTACGCGGCCAAAACATCGCAAGATCCAAAAATGCAGGAAATGGCCCAAGACATCCAGCACGCACACTTTCCGGTCGGTCCTGTTGGCAAACCCATGGAACTGATGCAGATCACACAAATGATGCTGTTCTCGCACACCAAATTTCCAAACGCGACAAAAGAACTCGCGCGCTGGTTGATGGAAGCAGAACAATACAACCCCTGGCTTGAGAAATCGATCGGCTATGGTGCGCAAACCCTCAAAGCCTATGATAAGAATCCTATCTGGACTTCCGATCCAAAAGCCAAAGTCTATGGTGAAGGTCCAGCCATGATGACTTATCACGGCAACTCGGGTCCGCTGGGCGCAGCCTCCGCAGCATGTCTGGCCGACTATATCGTGCTTGACATGGTGGCCGAAGCATCTAGTGGCAACAAGACACCAAAAGAGGCAGCCGCACGCGCAGCCGAGCGTGCCAAGCGTTATTACAAGAGCTAATCACGACTCGAACAACGTTCGCATGCTGCATCCAGGTCATACCAGGCATGCGAACGTTTTTTGTCAACACTACAAACAAAGCGCCTACACATGAGCAACCTGTCACTACTGGAAAGATTTCAGTCCAACCGTCACGCACTGGGCTATGCCTTTATGGTGCCGGCAGCGTTGTTGCTGATTGGCTTGCTCGCCTATCCGCTCGGACTGGGAACCTGGCTCGGCTTTACCGATGCCAAGATTGGACGTCCGGGAGAATGGATTGGTCTTGAAAATTTCAGCTATCTGCTGACAGACAGTGTGTTTTTACTTTCGGTCTTCAACACCCTTTTTTATACAATCGTAGCGAGTATTTTTAAATTCCTGCTGGGTTTATGGCTCGCACTTTTATTAAACAAGAACCTGCCTTTTCAGTCTTTTTTCAGGGCCGTCGTGTTGTTGCCCTGGATTGTGCCAACCGCCCTCTCCGCGATCGCCTTCTGGTGGCTGTATGACTCACAGTTTTCTGTATTGAGCTGGACACTGGTCAAGCTTGGTCTCATTGATACCTATATCGATTTCCTCGGCGAACCCTGGCTCGCGCGAATGTCCGTGATTATTGCCAACGTCTGGCGCGGTATCCCTTTTGTAGCGATCTCCTTGCTCGCCGGTCTGCAGACTATTTCACCGTCCTATTACGAAGCAGCCTCGATTGACGGCGCCACCCCCTGGCAACAATTCAGATACATCACCATGCCATTACTGACGCCAATCATTGCGGTGGTGATGACCTTTTCAGTCTTGTTTACCTTTACTGACTTTCAATTGATCTATGTTTTGACACGTGGTGGCCCACTGAATGCGACTCATCTAATGGCAACGCTTGCCTTTCAGCGCGCAATTCCTGGCGGCTCGATGGGAGAAGGGGCAGCGATCGCAACCATGATGGTGCCCTTACTGCTGGCAGCAATCATGTTTAGTTACTTTGGCTTGCAACGTCGCGCGTGGCAGCAAGGCGCCGACAAATAATTTCAGGAAATAACGCAATGTCCAAACAAAACAACAACGGCATGGAATTTTTAACCTCGCTGCCCCGCCGCTGGGTCACGATATATATTCCTCTGATACTGATGCTAGTCATTTTGCTCTTCCCTTTTTACTGGATGGGGATGACGGCATTCAAGCCCAACGAAGAACTGCTCTCCAAAGCTGGCAACCCTTTCTGGCTGATTAACCCGACCCTTGCCCACTTTAAAAAACTTCTCTTCAACACCTCCTATCCGGCATGGTTACTGAACACTGTGATCGTGTCAGTTTGCTCGACCTTTATTTCGCTCTTTACCTCAGTGCTCGCGGCCTACGCGATAGAACGACTGCGATTTAAAGGTGCGAAAGTCGCCGGGATGGTGATTTTCTTTGCCTACCTGGTTCCGCCCTCGATTATCTTTATCCCACTCGCCAGTATCGTGTATCAATATGGCTTATTTGATACGCGCATGGCCTTGATTCTCACCTACCCGACCTTCCTCGTGCCTTTCTGCACCTGGCTACTCATGGGGTATTTCAGGACTATTCCTTTCGAGCTTGAAGAGTGCGCGATGATTGACGGTGCGAGTCGCTGGCAAATCCTGACCCGCATCATTTTGCCGCTCGCCGTGCCTGGCCTGATTTCAGCCGGTATTTTTGCTTTTACTCTGTCCTGGAATGAATTCATCTACGCACTGACTTTTGTCTCGTCCTCGGAAATCAAAACTGTCCCTGTCGGAGTCATTACCGAACTGGTCGAAGGCGATGTCTACCACTGGGGTGCACTGATGGCCGGCGCACTGCTTGGCTCTTTGCCAGTCGCTTTTGTTTACTCGTTTTTCGTAGAGTATTACGTCTCTGGCATGACTGGGTCAGTGAAAGAATAAATACAAAGCAAATACTGAATACAGAACGCACTCTGAATCTCTAAAGAATACACAACAGGAATCACCATGGAACCGATTATTCGTCTGCATCCTCAAGATGATGTGGTCATCGCGCGTCAGCAACTCATTTCAGGTACAAAAATCGCCTCAGAAAATCTGACCACACGTGGTCTGATCCCGCCAGGCCACAAAGTCGCGACAAGAAAAATAGCACAAGGTGAACCTGTTCGCCGCTACAACCAGATCATTGGTTTCGCCACAACCGACATCGAACAAGGCGGACACGTACACGTTCATAACCTGGGCATGGGGGCCGAGGCAGGCGCCTTTACACGCGACTACGCTATTGGTGTGGACGCCAAACCCACCGAGTACGCAAAAAACCCTCGCACCTTCAAAGGTATCGTTCGCGCCGATGGTCGCGTGGCCACTCGCAATTATCTTGGCATTTTGACAAGTGTGAATTGCTCAGCGACTGCCGCACGCGCGATCGCTAGTCATTTTGACCGTGAAACACACCCGCAGGCACTGGCCGACTTTCCAAATGTCGATGGCGTCGTCGCACTCACCATGGGCAGCGGCTGTGGCATGGGCTCAACCGGCGAAGGCATGGACGTCTTGCGTCGCACGCTTTCTGGCTATACGCGCCATGTTAATTTCTGTGGCGTACTGATGGTCGGCCTTGGCTGCGAAACCAACCAGATTACCGACTTGCTGAGCGCAGAAAAACTATCTGAAAATCCACTGTTTCAGACCTTCAATATCCAGGAAACCGGTGGCACAAAAAAGACAGTGCAAAAAGGCATTGCACTGATCAAGGACATGTTGCCCCATGCGAATAAAGTGACCCGCACCGACGTCCCAGTCAGTCACCTGACACTTGGGTTGCAATGTGGTGGTTCAGACGGCTATTCGGGTATTTCAGCAAACCCTGCCCTGGGTGTTGCTGTGGATATGCTGGTTCAGAATGGCGGCACAGCGATTTTGTCTGAAACACCTGAAATTTATGGTGCCGAGCACTTGCTGACACGCCGCGCCGCAAACCCGGCGGTTGCAGAAAAGCTCATCAAACGCATCCATTGGTGGGAAGACTACTGCGCACGCAATCAGGGTGAGATGAATAACAATCCGTCAGCAGGCAATAAAGCCGGAGGTCTGACGACGATTCTTGAAAAGTCCCTCGGCGCCGTAGCGAAAGGCGGAACCATGAGACTGGAGGCTGTCTACGAATATTCAGAACCCGTTACCACCAAGGGCTTTGTGTACATGGACACCCCAGGCTATGACCCTGTCTCAGCGACCGGGCAGGTTGCTGGCGGCGCTAATCTGATTTGTTTTACGACAGGCCGTGGCTCAGCCTATGGTTGTGCCCCCTCGCCTTCGATCAAGCTCTCGACCAACAACGCCTTGTGGCAGCGTCAAAGCGAGGACATCGATATCAACTGCGGCGAGATCGTTGACGACGGTATGTCGATCCAGGAAAAAGGCGCGCAAATTTTTGAACTCATCATCAAAGTCGCTTCAGGCGAACGCACCAAGAGTGAAAATCATGGTTATGGCCAGAATGAATTCGTGCCCTGGCAGATTGGCGCAGTGATGTAAAAAACGGTGACCCGCAAAATATGCTTCACGCAAAAAAACCGGGGCAGCATGACGAGCTGCCCCGGTTTTTTTAATGAGCGAATTTTCCAGCGTGAGACTCAGAGCACTAAATATCGTCCGCTGACACCCACTACCATTACAAACAGCCCTAAAAGCAGATTAATCCCCACGAGCTGGCGGATCTGCGCCATTGCGGCTGCACCGGCTGGCCACTGCTTAGTCGCAACGGCAGACTTGAGCGCCTTGAAGGGCTTGGCATAAATCACGCCAAAAATAATCGTCATGAGTACTGCAATCAGCAACATCAGATGCACGTGCCAGCCAGCTTTAGCAAAGCTGCCATGAATATGAATCAGCCACAGACCTGAGACGAATAACAACACGATAGAGACTTTGACCCAGATGAAAAAACGCGTAAAGACACCCGCCAAGACGGTCAAGCGCTCTGGAGGCTGCAAAACGGTCGCGACAGTCGGGCGCAAAGCCATATGCGCAAAAAACATGCCGCCAATCCAGACCATCACCGCAAAGATATGCAGCGAATAAAGCGTTGCCATTAACATACTGACCTCTTTAAGTGAATCATCGATGCTTGCAAGAGTACCATCGCAGGCTAGAATTCAGTCATGTCAGAAAAAAATACCCCCCAAACGATACAAGCCGGTATGGCGCACCACCAGGCTGGACGCTTGGCACAAGCTGCCGCGATCTACGCAGCGATCCCGCAAAACTCACCCGGTTTCGCTCATGCGCTTTACCTCCAGGGACTCATCGCTCAGGACCAGAGTGACCATACGCGGGCCATCACCTTTTTTGAACAGGCGGCCCAGCTCAGTCCAAAAGAGCCGGTAATTCCCTTCCACAAGGCAGTCTCCCTGAACCTCGCAGGCTTGCAAGAAGCCGCCGTCGAACACTATCAGCAAGCACTAGCACTCAATCCCAATTATGTCGAAGCACACTGCAACCTCGGCAACCTGCTCAAGCGGATGGGTCACAAAGCGCAAGCGATTGCCTGCTATGAGCGCGCGCTCAGACTCGCCCCTCAGGCAGCACTGATCCACTACAACCTGGGCGTGTGTCATCAGGACTATTTTCAACCCGAGCGCGCGATCGAATATTTTAGAAACGCGGTGCGTCTAAACCCCGAATACGCAGCGGCGTATAACAATCTGGGCGTCTCCTTAAGCGAGGCCGGCCTGGCTGGCGAAGCCATCTCCTGCTACAAAAAAGCACAAAAGCTAGACCCTGGTTTTGCAGAGTCTTTCTACAACCTGCACGCCCTGGTGCTGAACACAGAAAATCTCAGTGACGCGCTCAGTTGCCTTGAAAAAGCACACAAAATTGACCCACAGAATCATAGCTACCGCTTCTTTTTAGGCCTGGTTCACGACTATGCGGGTCATACGGAGATTGCCAACGCATTATTTTCCGAGTCAGAAGGCGATGCGTTGTTTAAAGCGGATCTGGATGCCTGGAATTATTTAAAAGCCGCTAAAAATTTTTCTTCCACTCAATCCCTCCCCCTGATGCTTGGCCTTGCGGCAAAGACCTTCAAATTCGCCATGGATCATACAAATCCTGACGGGCTTGTGCTTGAGTTTGGTGTTTTTAATGGAAAATCCATCCGGCAGATCGCACCGCTCGCCAAAGGTCCAGTCCACGGTTTTGATAGCTTTGAAGGTATTCCCGAAAACTGGAACCACGAAATCTCCGGCAGCTACTCGACCCAAGGCATCCTGCCAGAGGTCCCCGCCAATGTCACGCTGCACCCGGGCTGGTTTGAAGACACCATCCCTGAATTTGTCCAGCATGAAACGGCACCGGTTCGTTTCATGAATATTGATTGCGATTTATACAGCTCAACCAAAACAGTACTCGACGGCCTGGCCAGACAAGTAGTGCCAGGTACGGTGATGGTGTTCGATGAGTACATCGGCAACACCTCATGGCGCGATGATGAGCACAAAGCCTTTATCGAAGCAGCTCAAACCTATGGCTGGCATTATGAAATCCTGAGTTTTAGCTTTGTCACAAAGCAGGTGGCGATCCGGATCATGCAGATTGATCAGGGAGCCGACTAGTTAAATATCGTTGACAGTCCTATCGTTCAAGGCGCAAAGTATCGGTATGAAATATTCCGTCTTTTCTCTCCTCAAGCAAGCGATGTCGCGCCACTCTGGCTGGCCTATGGCTTGGCGCAACCCTGAGCCTAAAAAACACTACGACGTTGTCATTGTCGGTGGTGGCGGACATGGCCTTGCCACAGCGTTTTATCTTGCTAAAAACCACGGCATTAAAAATATCGCCGTCCTCGAAAAAGGCTGGATTGGTGGAGGCAACACGGGGCGTAACACCACCATCGTGCGCTCGAACTATATGCCAGATGAAAATGCCCATTTTTACGAATGGTCACTCAAACTGTGGCATCAGCTTTCACAAGAGCTCAATTACAACGTAATGTTTAGCCCGCGCGGTGTGCTCAACCTCGCGCACACCGAAGGCCAACGTGACCAATTGTTCAGACGCGGCAACAGAATGCGTCTGAATGGTATCGATGCTGAGTGGATGACACGCTCTGAAATACAGAGGTTTGTGCCTTTACTGGACTGTTCTGATGACCCGCGCTTTCCGATCGTTGGAGGACTGATGCAGCGCAGAGGAGGAACAGCCAGACATGATGCGGTAGCCTGGGGCTTTGCCCGAGGCGCCTCAGCACTCGGGGTAGACATTATCCAGAATTGCGAAGTACAGGGTTTTGTTCGCGAAAACAACCGCATCACGGCCATCGAGACAACAAAGGGGCGCATCGGTGCTGGACAGGTAGGACTCGCTGTAGCTGGCAACAGTGGTCGGGTTGCCAGTATGGCGGGACTGAAACTTCCCATCGAAACGCATATCCTGCAAGCCTTCGTGTCCGAGCCTCTGAAACCCATTCTTGATACTGTGATTTCTTACGGAGCCGGGCATTTTTATATCAGTCAGTCTGACAAAGGCGAACTGGTGATGGGCGGTGATCTCGATTTTTATCCAAGCTACGGCCAAAAAGGCAATCTACCCATTGTTGAAGAAGCCATCTCTCTGGGGCTTCAGATGTTTCCCAATCTTTCCCGCGTACGTATGCTCAGACAATGGGCAGGAGTCATGGACATGTCGATGGACGGCAGCCCCATTATTTCAAAAACCCCTATCGACAACCTGTACCTCAACGCTGGCTGGTGCTATGGCGGCTTCAAGGCGACCCCAGGCTCAGGCTGGGTGTTTGCGCATACGATTGCCAATGATTCGCCCCATGAATTTAACCGTGGTCACACCCTCGAGCGGTTTGAAACCGGAAAAATCATCGATGACAAAGGCGCGGGCCCTACCCCGCAGTGGCACTAGCTTCGATTGAGTCAATTATGCAACTATTCAAGTGTCCGTTCTGCGGCAATCGCGATCAATCAGAATTCACCTACATACGGGAGGTGGCTCCTGTACCTGGACTGCAAGCTGATCAAGCCGCCTGGCAAAAATATGTCTATGAGCGCGATAATCCGCGCGGTCCTCACAATGAGTGGTGGCATCATCACCTAGGCTGCAGGCAAATCCTGGAAATCGTTCGGGACACGATGACGCATGAAATCCTTTCTGTACAGATGGCCAGAAAAGCGATGGTCCAATCATGACGCGCGCTCAGCCTAACCGACTGCCACAAGGCGGCCTCATCAATCGGGACCAACCCATCAACTTTATGTTCGATGGCAAATCCTACCAAGGCTATCTTGGCGACACGCTGGCTTCTGCGCTACTGGCAAACGGTGTCAAACTGATTGGCCGAAGTTTTAAATATCACCGCAGACGCGGGATTTATAGCGCGGGCCCCGAAGAACCGAATGCGCTGATTCAATTGCGTACAGGCAACAGAACCGAGCCCAATACGCGCGCCACCATGGCTGAGATTTTCGAAGGCCTTCAGACGAGCAGCCAAAATCGCTGGCCTAGTTTAGCCTTGGACTGGAGAGCAATTAACCAAAAGTTTTCCGCGCTCATGCCCGCAGGTTTTTATTACAAAACCTTCATGTGGCCGGCAAAATTCTGGATGTTTTACGAAAAACAAATTCGACGGGCGGCGGGACTGGGCAAAGCTCCACTCGAGTCAGATCCTGATCGCTATGCGTTTGAATACGCGCACTGCGACCTGCTCATCGTCGGAAGTGGCCCAGCGGGACTGAGTGCGGCACTGGCTGCGGCTAAAACTGGCCAGACTGTCGTGCTGGCTGATGAACGCGCCGAACTCGGCGGCTCAGCGCTCTGGGAGCGTAACCAGATTGACAATATGCCCGCCTCGAGCTGGGTGCAGCAAACCCTGGCAACACTCTCAGGCTATGCAAACGTCAGACTACTGCGCCGCAGCACCGTCTCAGGCTGCTACGACCATGGGATGGTCACGATTGTCGAGCGGGTAGCAGATCATCTTGCACAGCCACCTGAGCACACACCTCGCCAGCGTTTTATTCACCTCCGAACACAACGTATGATCCTGGCGACTGGCAGTATCGAGCGCCCGCTTGTCTTTGCTGACAACGACAAACCTGGCGTGATGCTTGCCTCTGCGGTCAGGACTTATATTAATCAATACGCGGTTTTACCTGGCAAGCAACTCGCGGTATTTACCAATAATGACGATGCCTATCGCACAGCTTTTGATGCCAAAGAAGCAGGCGCTGAGTCCGTCACCGTAATCGATGCACGTGCCCAGACAAAGCCTGAGTTGCTATCGCGTGCGCAACAGCTCGGTATTACCTGCATCGGCAACAGTTTTATCAGCAAGGTTCATGGCAATACTGTTCAAGCTGTCAGCATCATCGGTCGAGCTAATGGTGCACAGCAGAAAATCGCCTGTGAGGTATTGGCTCACTCAGGAGGCTGGAACCCCACTGTCCATCTGCTGTCACAGTCCGCAGGCAAACTCAGATTTGATGAAACACTCACGACCTTTGTACCGGACACGGTGCCCTCGCACATTTCCGTTGCAGGTGCAGCCAATGGCGAGTTCACTCTCGCGGGTGCCTTATCCCAGGGTCATCAGGCCATAAGCGGTTCATCGCCAGATAGCGCACCTCTTGCGAACCCGGAGGCACCACCAAAAATAGAAGCACTCTGGCAGATCCCAAAAGCTGGATCTCTAGGCAAACGTTTTGTCGACATACAAGACGATGTAACGGTCGAGGACATCGAACTCGCACACAGGGAAAACTTCCGTTCAGTCGAACACCTCAAACGCTATACAACGCTGGGGATGGGGACGGATCAAGGAAAAACCTCCAACGTCAACGGCCTGGCAATCATGGCCACGCTGCGTAATGAGCCGATCCCAGGGGTTGGCACCACAACCTTCAGACCGCCTTACACACCCGTTGCCCTCGGACTATTTGCAGGCACCGAAACTGGCAAGCATCAAACCCCCATTCGAAGAACCGCGCTACATGACTGGCATGTTGAACAACAAGCCCCAATGACGAGCGTTGGACACTGGTTAAGACCCAAAACCTATCTGCGCGCTGGTGAGACCTACGATGCAGCCTGGCGTCGGGAGAATATAGCTGTGCGCGAGACAGTCGGCCTGGTTGATGTGGGCACGCTTGGCAAAATTGATATTCAGGGACCCGACGCGCATATTTTTATTCAACGCATCTACTCCAATAACTTTGCTACTCTGGCTGTCGGCAAGCTTCGCTACGGACTGATGCTGCGAGAAGACGGCATCGTGATGGACGATGGCACTGTGGCCAGACTCTCGCACGAACACTTCGTCATCTCAACCACCACCGCAAACGCCGGCAAAGTCCAAAGCTATCTGGAATGGCTGCTCCAGGTTGCGTGGCCCGAGTTGAGATGCCATGCCGTTTCCGTGACAGAGCAATTCGCCCAGTTCGCACTGGCGGGCCCAAAAGCGCGTGAGGTTCTCGCCAGGCTGCTGCCAGAGTATGACGTCTCTGATACCGCTTTACCGCATCTGGGTATCCTGCATGCTCAGCTAGAGGGCGCAGACGTAATCGTGTTTCGCATGAGCTACTCTGGCGAGCGCGCCTACGAACTTGCTATTGGCGCGGATTTTGGTCGTGCATTGTGGACACGGCTGCTGGAGTGCGGAGCAGAGCTGGGCATCACGCCCTATGGTACCGAAGCGATGGGTGTACTGCGTATTGAAAAAGGCCATGTCGCGGGAAGCGAGCTGGACGGACGAACCACCCCGGCAGATCTGGGGCTTGCAAAACTCGCCAGACAGGGTGGCGGCTATATCGGTGCTCAGTTACTTCAGCGCCAAGCCCTGCAGGACCCTCGCAGACCATGTCTGGTCGGTCTGGTTCCCGTCGATGGCAAGACTGTGATTCGCGCTGGCAGCCAGCTCGTCGCCTCTGAATTAGAAGCCAAATCCCCTGGCGTTGTCGCCAAACAAGGCTTTGTGAGTTGCTCAACACCCAGCGCATTCCTTGGGCATCCTATCGCATTAGGCTTCCTGGAAAATGGTCATGCTCGCCTGGGACAGGAGGTCATTGCAGCCTCGCCACTGTCGAGCGAATTTGTAAGGGTTCGTATTGTGCATCCCGTTTTTGTCGATCCTGACAATACAAGATTAAAGGGCTGACCCATGTTTGCGCGAAGATCAGCATTAGCCAGTTCATTACACGGAGCCAGCCAGCGGTTCGCAGGTTTAGCTGCGAAAGTCGTGATTGCTGAACGCCATCCACTGTCGATTTTGCAAGTCAGCGCGTTTGCGACGACGATACCGGATACCGAACAGGCACTTTTCAATGCTCTGGGTCTACCCGTTGCGGCAGCGAACCAGTTCTCTGGCGATTCACAGCTTTCGCTGCGCTCTATCGCACCTGGTGTATGGCAGCTCGTGGGGGAGGTCTCCCACACTGCCCACGCAGAGCAACTGCGTCAAACGCTGCAAGGTATTGCAACAGTCGTGGATATCAGTCACGGCCGCACAGCTCTGCAGATCTCAGGGCTCTGCTCTGCCAAAACAATCGCTAAATTTTGTGGACTCGATCTTGATCCTGCAAAATTCAGTACGGGAAGTTCCACGCAAACAAGATTTGGTCATATCGCCATGACACTGTCTCGCCTCGATGACGCACCGACCTTCGAAATATTAGTGTTTCGAGGCTATGCACAACACGTTTTTGAAACCTTAGTCGAGGGTGCTGCGGAATTCGGTTTGCGCATTGAGCAGTAAAAACCGTAGGTTTTTTTCAAAGCACCTGTTCTAAAAACTCGCGCGTTCTTGGTGCTTGCGGATGATTAAAAATCTGGTCAGGCGTGCCGTGCTCAACGATCACCCCCTGATCCGTGAAATAAACTCGATCTGCGATTTCCCGCGCAAAGCCCATTTCATGTGTGACTAAAATCGAAGTCATGCCCTCTTCGACCAACTGACGGATCGTCAATAACACGTCTTTGCGCGTTTCGGGATCGAGCGCTGCAGTAACCTCATCGAACAGCATGACCGAGGGACGCATCGCTAAAGCTCGAGCAATCGCAATACGCTGTTGCTGGCCGCCCGAAAGCTCTCCGGGATAACTCCCTGCCTTGCCCTCAAGTCTGACTTTTTTGAGTAGGGCATAAGCGCGCTCACGCACTTCATCTTTTTGCTGACCAAGCACCTGAACAGGTGCCATCATGATATTTTCAAGCGCTGTTTTATGTGGGAAAAGATTGTATTGCTGGAAAACAATAGAAACATCTTTACGTAAAGCAATCATCTCCTGATCCGAATGCAACGTATGCACAGCATGACCTGCAACAAAAACCTCGCCTCGGTCAACAGGGATCAAGCCATTCATACAACGCAATAAGGTTGATTTGCCTGAACCTGAGGGGCCGATCACGCAGACAGCCTGACCAGACAATACCGACATCGACATGCCTTGCAACACCTTGACGGAACCGAAAGCCTTATGAACCTCTTTGACCTCGACTACCGGCTGCACTCTTTGCACTTCAGTGGTCATCAGGCACTCTCCAGACTAGCTGCGGGAACACGAATAACAAGAGGCGTATGGCCCGTTGCGACTAAAAATTTTTCAAGCTGAGCGTGCGGGATAACCATCGTAGCGGTATTGATCAAAGGGTGCGCCTGTATGGCCTCAGCATCCCATAAGTTCTGATCAATCACACACTGGACGCAATGCTCAGGATCATTGACCAGGCCCAGTACACTCACCGAACCAGGCGTCAAGCAGAGATATTTGAGCAATCGCTCAGCCGAGCCAAAGCCCAACCTGCCTGCTCCCAGCATATCGCCTAACTGAGCAAGGTCAACGGACAAACTTGCGGGGATCGTGACAAGAAAATGCTTGAGACCTTTTTTATCACGCAAGAAAAGATTCTTTGTCTTGGCTCCCGGCAACTTAGGAACAAGCTGCTCTGACTCTGCGACAGTCATCACCGCAGCATGCTCATGCCTCACCGCTTCTATGCGATGCAAGGATAAAAAATCCTGCAAAAAAATTTCACTCATTTTTCATCTTTCTGCGAATCGCGCCTCAAGCTTTCTAGTCCAAAGCGCAATGGGATAACAATAAACAAAGAACCACAGCAGCACATAGCTGTAGATCGGAATCAGCAAATCAGTACGCGACTCAGCCGCCGTAATCCGGCCGACGATCGTCATGACCTCGGACACACCAACAATCGACGCAAGCGTTGTCGCCATGGTCAGAATAGCGTACCAGTTCATCCAGGCCGGTAACATGCGCTTGACGCATTGGGGCAAAATGATTTGCCACAAAATCTGCCGTCGCGAAAAAGCGAGAGACCGCGCCGCCTCCCATTGCGCAGTAGGAATGGACTGGACTGCGCCTCGAACGATTTCCGCGATATTGGCCATGATCGGCAACGCCAGGCCGAGCGTGGACTTGATCCAGTCAGGAAATGGTACGACGTATGGTCCGATATGAATTTCAAAAGGCATTAGAAACATAACGAAAAACAGCAATACTAGCCAAGGCGCATTGCGAAAAAACTGAACGACAAACCACGAACCAGCCCGCACCGGCGCCAGCAGCGAAATGCGCGCAAGCCCGAGCATCACTCCCGAGAGCGTGCCAATTGCCATGGCCATAAAGCTGATTGCCAGATTGAATACGAAACCTTGCGCGAGTAGTGGTGTCCATTTAATAAGGAGATCCATCACGGAAAGTTTGGCACCAACCGCCTGAACCTGAGCCATAGCAAGTGAACCGGCAAACAGGCAAAGCAGGAACAAACCGGTTTTGCCCGCGAACAAACTAGCACCGCTCGAACGATCAAACGACTGACTATCGCGAGAAAGACGTACAGGCAGCATGACCGCGAAGCGCTTGGATTGGTTTTGACTCATTGCCCAAACCCCGGAATATGCATGCGTTTTTCAAGCCACTGCATGAGTTGGTTAATCACCCCGACAATCGTGATGTAGGTGACTAACAGCACGAACATCATCTCGGTGACATTGGTTTGTTCAGACCAGATTTGCCCAGACATGTAGAGCAACTCAGGTACCGCGATGGCATACCCGAGCGTGGTCGTTTTAACCAGATTAACCATGTTGTTATTTAAGGCGGGCATCGTGACCCGCAAGGCCAGAGGGAAAATCACCTGACGAAAAATCTGAGCTCTGGAGTAGCCAAGTGCCTGAGCGGCTTCGATCATCGCTTTAGGCACTGCCTCTACCCCTGCTCTGAAAATCTCTGCGGTGAATGCCGCCTCAAGTAGCGTGAGCGCAATAATCGCCCAACCCATTGAACCAATCAACGGTGCCCCACCTATTTTGGGCATCAAAGGTCCGACAGCAAAATAGAAAAAATACATTTGTACAAGCGGCGGGGTATTTCTAAATACTTGGACATAACTGCTGGTGACTCGTCTGACCCACGACAAGCGTGAGCCAGCCAGCCAGGCCACGACCGCTCCGAAAAACATACTCAGCACAAGAACAATCGCAGACAGTTCAAGTGTCGTACTCAGGCCTTCAATAAAACGCGAGCGGTCATAGCTGTCATAAAAAATCGTCAGCTTGATCCCGCTCGCTTGATGTAGCCACTTGAACCAGGCCGAAATACTATCCATAAAACGACTCTCGACCCGGCTCAGACTTATTTAAATTTAGCGTTTTGTTCAGCGAGGTATGGTGATGGTGAAATACCCCACTTTTTCTCCAAGCCGAGAATAAAGCCTGTCTTGTGCCACTCTTTAATCGTATCGCTGATATAGGCTGCAAACTTGGTGTCTTCCTTGCGCAACCCCATACCCCAGGGTTCTGGATCAATCAATGGAAGGGTAATGGCATAGTCTGCCCATTTTGGATCAGCCGCGATACCAGCAAAAAAGGTCGAGTCAAACACCAGGCCGACACAATTGCCTGCTTCCAGGGCAGCGAGCGCCTCGACGGCGCCTTTAAAGACCACCAGCTTGGCGCCGAATTCATCGCCTGTACGACGGTTGTAGTAAGCGCCTTGAATACCGCAAATCGGCTTACCCTTTAAGTCCGACCATTCTTTAAAACCGGCATTTTTCTTGTTCAGTACTGCAGCAGCACTTGCATAATAAAAAGGCTCAGGGATGGCGAGAACCTCTGCGCGATCTGGCTTGTAGGACATCGTCGCGATCATCAGATCAGTGCGGCCCTGTTTTACAAACTCCATACGATTCGCCGCAACGACAGGGATCAACTCAATCTGCACTCCCAGACGCTTCGCAATCTCATTGGCCATATCGATTTCAAAACCCACGATCTTGCCAGCAGGATCTGTGTAGCCAAAGGGTTTGTAATCGGCTTTAACCCCAACAACAATCTTGCCTTTTTGCTTAATGCTTGCCAGGGTATCAACCTGAGCGAAGGCTGCACCAGATAAAAATAATGACGCGCCGGCCAAGACAACGAGTGACTTTAAGATAGAGCGTTTTTCTCTAAGCATTTTTATTCCTTATTTAAATGAGGACCTGCCCTGAGCGTATGTTTAATCAAACTATGAAATTAAGCAACTTTTTTCTGGTTATAACTTGAGATCGTTCAACATTTTCGACCTCAGTAAAAAAAACGGGGATCTGAAGCCAGATCCCCGAAATACTCACTCATCGGTAAAGCGGTAATACAGTCTGATTAAACAGGTGAGGACAATTGGTCCAGAATCGCGGGATTTTCAAGCGTCGAGACATCCTGTGTAATTTTTTCGCCCTTGGCGACCACGCGCAACAAACGACGCATAATCTTGCCCGAACGTGTCTTGGGTAAGTTGTCACCAAAACGGATTTCTTTAGGTTTGGCAATCGGGCCGATTTCCTTGGCAACCCAGTCACGCAATTGTTTACCAATCGCAATCGCCTCATCACCCTCGGGGCGTGTGCGTTTTAGCACGACAAACGCGACAACCGCCTCACCTGTCGTTGCATCCGGACGACCCACGACAGCAGCCTCGGCCACCAGTTCATGAGAGACGAGTGCAGACTCGACCTCCATGGTGCCAAGACGATGACCCGAGACATTCAACACATCGTCGATGCGACCCATA
Source organism: Burkholderiaceae bacterium (assembly GCA_036725985.1). Classification (GTDB taxonomy): domain Bacteria; phylum Pseudomonadota; class Gammaproteobacteria; order Burkholderiales; family Burkholderiaceae_B; genus Zwartia. The sequence continues at coordinate 168,347 of DAIMDD010000006.1, read as the reverse complement.
ATCCAGAAGCAGCCATCTTTGTCGCACTGCGCTCCATCACCCGCAAGATAATAGCCACCAAGCTCAGAAGGAAAATAGCTCGACACATAACGATCCGGATCACCCCAGATATTACGGATCATCGAAGGCCAGGGGCGCTTGATCACCAGAAAACCGCCATGACCTGCCTCAACATCACCACCCGTTTCATCAACGATCGCGGCGGTAATGCCTGGCAGACGGGTTGTGCATGAACCAGGTTTCAAAGGTGTCGCACCAGGCAAGGGGGTGATCATGTGACCACCTGTCTCGGTTTGCCACCAGGTATCCACAATCGGGCAACGACCACCCCCGACATTGTTGTGATACCACATCCAGGCATCCGGATTGATCGGCTCGCCCACCGAGCCCAACAGTCTGAGACTCGTCAGATCAAAAGATTTTGGATGGTGTGCGTCATTGGCGTCCGAGGCTTTAATCAGCGAACGGATAGCTGTTGGCGCCGTATAGAAAATCGTGACCTTGTGATCCTGAATCATTTTCCAGAAACGACCAGCATCGGGATAGGTCGGGACGCCTTCGAATACGATTTGTGTCAGACCAGCAGCCAGGGGACCGTAGGTGATGTAGGTATGACCCGTGACCCAGCCAACATCGGCCGTGCACCAGAAAATATCGTTTGCTTTGGCGTCGAATACCCATTGCATGGTGAGCTTGGCCCACAGCAAATAACCACCTGAAGAGTGCTGCACACCCTTGGGCTTTCCAGTCGAACCGGACGTATACAGAATAAAAAGAGGATGCTCGGCGTTGACGGGTACAGGTGCGCACTCGGCGGATTGGTTATCCGCCAGCTCATGCATCCAAAGATCGCGTTTTGAATCCCAGGCGACCTTACCGCCCGTGCGCTTGTAGACCACACAATGGCGCACTGCGTCGCAGCCACCCATCGCAAAGGCCTCGTCAACCGCAGGTTTCAAGGCAATCGCCTTACCACCACGCATTTGCTCGTCAGCGGTGATGACCAGACTGGCTCCGACGTCAGTAATACGCTCATGCAAGCTCTTGGCAGAAAACCCGCCAAATACCACTGAGTGGGTAATACCAAGACGGGCGCAAGCCTGCATCGCAACGACAGCTTCGATCGACATCGGCAAATAAATCACCGAGCGATCGCCAGATTTATAACCAAGTGATTTCAAACCATTGGCGAACTTGCACACCAGCTCATAGAGCTGCTGGTAAGTGACTTTCCTGACTTCTCCGCCATCAGCTTCAAAAATAATCGCGACTTTATTCGCATTACCATTTTTCAAGTTCACATCCAGGCAGTTTTCACTGACATTGAGCTCACCGTCACCGAACCATTTGTAGAAAGGTGCTTTAGACTCGTCCAGCACCTGAGTAAAAGGCTTGCTCCAGTTCAGATGCTCGCGCGCGTGACGCCCCCAAAAACCATCCGGATCGCGATCAGACTCATCAAGCAGCGCCTGATAAGCAGCCTGGCCGGAAACGTTTGCTTGTTTGACAAAATCCTGTGGAGGCGGAAAAACACGCGTCTCGATCAGAACGGACTCGATTGAATTAGACATGGACTGGGGTCTCCTCATTGACCAGGGAATTCGTAATATTTTTATGCATGATTTGTACCGGGATCATCCGTAACCTTAATCGCATGCTCTTACTTCTTCCTTACATACGCTAATTAGAACGAGAGAAGCATGTTTCTGCAGCTGACCGCGTTCCCAGGAAATACTCTTGAGAATAATCAATGCGACCACAAAAAAAACGCTCGTACAGAGCATCGCCAGGCGTTGATTACCCCCCGTCGCCCACGTCACGAGGCCATAGGTCAGTGGCCCGATCGCTGCGGCGAGTTGGGTGGAAAAACTCCATAAGCCAAAAAAAAGAGCTTGCCGGTGTGCAGGTGCAAAGCCAGCCACCATCGCTCGGCCAGCGCTTTGGGTGGTTCCCATGCAAAGACCAGCCAGACAGGCCGCGAACCAGAAAACGCTTGCATCGACAGCCGAAAAGGCTGTCAGACTGGTGATCAGCCAGCCAATCAGCGCGAGCGCCAGCGCACGTCGATGTCCTAGCTGATCCTGAACATAACCAAATAACACGGCTCCTAACGCTGCAGCGATATTCACGGCAAAAATCAGCATAAGCGTCTGAGTGAGAGTAAAGCCCATTACCTGTTCGGCGTAGACGGCAGCCAGCGTAATGACGACCGCGATGCCGGCCTGATAACAGACGATGCAAAACAATAGACGCTTAAACTCAGAAAAATCACGCTTAATTTCCGTCACGATGAGAGCCAGCGTCTGAGCGATGCCGAACAATTTTTCAGTCAGTTTTTTCGGGTGTGCCTTTCCAGAGACGGTGACAGGCACTGCAAACGGTTCGTCCTTGAATGACTCAAGACCAGGCTCTTTAAGCAAAAACCAGGCGGGGAGCGTTGCGAGTAAGAAAATAGCTGCTGTCCAGAGCATCACGAGCGGGACGGTGACTTCGGCTCCCAGGTCTTGAGCCTGCCCCTGCGTCACAATCCACAAGGCCACGGCAAGAGCGAATAAGCCTCCAACATAGCCCAGACCCCAACCTATTCCGCTCACCCGGCCAAGCGAATCCTGCCTGGCGATCGAGGGGAGAAAAGAGGCAATGGCCGACTCAGACAGTCCAAAACAGAAGTTTGAACACACCACAGCCAGCACGGCAATCCAGAGGTCACCAGGACCCGCAAGTGCCAGCAGCGCAGTAAATACCACGCAACCCGCAACGCTGGAAAAGAGAAGCCGTCTGCGGCCCGCCTGCGCATCGGCAAAAACGGAAAGTAACGGCACACTGCACATCACAAGCAGATAGGAAGCGCAAAGCGTTGCAGTCCAGACAAAAGTCGCCCAAGGGGCACTGCCAGCCACGACACCTACAAAATAGGCACTGAACACGGCAGTAAGAACCACCGTGGTATAGCCTGAGTTAGCAAAATCGAGCATCGCCCAGGCCCACAACTCGCGAACACGCACACCCCGATTGAGCATGCGTGAAAAGTTGAACATCAGGCTTTGAGCGCAGCGATCCCGGCTTGAGCGACTTCTGCATCCTCGGAGGATTTCACGCCTGACACGCCAACTGCACCGATGACTTCGCCATCAACAACAATTGGCACACCGCCTTCGAGCATGCCAGCCACTAAGGGAGCAGATAAAAACGCGGTACGGCCATTATTGATGATGTCTTCGTAAACTTTGGTTTCACGACGACCCAAGGCGGCGGTGTGTGCCTTGGCTGGAGCAATATGCGCTGATACGGGTGCTGCGCCGTCCAGACGTTGCAAACCAAGCAGGTGACCACCGTCGTCAACAATCGCAATAGTCACGGCCCAACTGTTTTTATTGGCGCAGGCTTTTGAAGCGGCCAGCATTTTTGAAACATCGGAATCGGTCAAGACAGCTTTGGTTTTCATAGTGAATCCTTGATTTGTTCTAGTGCAGTAGGGTCTTCGATTGTGGTGAGATCACCTGGGTCGCGTCCTTCGCAAACCGCCACAATCGCACGACGCAATACTTTACCAGACCGCGTCTTAGGCAAGGTCGTCACAAAACGGACTCGTGCGGGTCGGGCAACGGGCCCTAACTGCTCATCCACGACTTTCATGATCTCTGCTTCAAGCTTTTGTGTGGCACCCGCAATATCGAGCAAACCAGGGTCTTTGAGCACAGCAAAACCCACTGCGACCTGACCTTTAAGCTGATCAGCAATCCCAACTACCGCCGACTCAGCAACGGCTGAATGGCTATTGATGGACTCTTCGATTTCCCGAGTTCCTAAACGGTGGCCGGCAACGTTAATCACATCATCGGTGCGTCCCAGAATGAACCAGTAATCGTCCTCATCGACCAGTCCCCAGTCAAAGGTTGAGTAAACCTGTCGCCCCGGGATGGAGGAAAAATAAGTCTCAACAAAACGTGCGTCATCGCCCCAGATCGTAGTCATCGCACCGGGCGGTAAAGGCGGCACAATAGCGACCACTCCTTTCTGGTTGGCGCCCAGATCCTCACCAGTCTGCTCATCGATCACCCGGACATCAAAACCATAGACTGGAAAGGAAGGGCTTCCAAACTTGGTTGGTACATTTTCAATCCCGGGCTGACCTGCCAGAATCGGCCAGCCTGTCTCAGTCTGCCAGTAATTATCAATAATCGGCTTACCCAGCCCCTCGGAGATCCATTGCGCGGTTGGTTCATCCAGAGGCTCGCCCGCCATATACAAGGCACGCAGAGAGGACAAATCGTATTTTTTGAGCAGGCCTGGATCCTGCTTTTTAAGTACACGAATAGCTGTTGGTGCAGAAAACATCGTGTCAACTTTAAAACGCTCGACCAGACTCCAGAGGATCCCGCCATCAGGTCTGACGGGGGTGCCTTCGTAAAGAATCGTTGTCTGCCCACCAATCAATGGACCATACACAATGTAGGAATGCCCAACGACCCAGCCGATATCGCTGGTACAAAGAAACGTATCGCCAGGCTTACCATTAAAAATATGCTTGATCGACGATGCCAGTGCCACAGCATAACCGCCAACATCGCGCTGAACGCCTTTGGGCTTGCCGGTGGTGCCTGAGGTGTAGAGCACATAGCTTGGTGCGGACGACTCGAGCCAGACAGCGGGGATCTGCACAGCATCGAATTGCTTGCGCAAGCTCGCATAGTCCAGATCGCGTCCTGCTACGGGCTCAAAAGCAAACAGTCCGCGATCGACCACGATTACTTTTTCCGGGGGGGCGGTGCAAAGCGATACGGCTTTGTCCAGCAAGGGCTTGTAAGGTGTGACCTTGCCTACGCGTGAGCCTGCATCGGCACAGACGATGACTTTTGGCTTGGCATCATCGATACGCTGAGCCAGGTTGACCGAGGCAAACCCGCCAAACACCACCGAATGGATCGCCCCCAGACGCGCGCAGGCCAGCATGGCAAACACCGCTTCAGGCACCATTGGCATATAAATCAGTACACGATCCCCCTGGCCGACGCCTTGAGCCTCAAGCATGGCCGCAACAGCATTGACCTCTTGATGGAGTTGGCGGTATGTGTAGGTTTGCTCCTTGTCCACCTCAGTCGAGACCCAGATCAGTGCTGCCTGATCGGCACGACTATCCAGCCAACGATCCACGGCGTTAAAACACAAGTTCGTCTGACCGCCTACAAACCATTTAGAAAAGGGTAACTTAGTATCATCAAGGACCTTTTCAAAGGGAACATGCCAGTGAATCGCCCCGGCTTCTTCGCGCCAGAATTGATCACGATCCTGTATCGAGCGGCGGTGGAAGGCTTGGACAGCGTTCATGCAGAGTCTCCGGAAATCGAATTTAGATAAATGAGATTTTTTGTACTATCATTTTGTACTATCATTGTGGCAGTTGAAGCTTTCACGAGCCTTGCCATTTATCAAAAAAACCCTCAGAATTGACGCAATGCAATAAATCCCCAGTTTCAAACCAAACTACATGATTCAATTTTCCTCCTTTGCACGTCTATGCTGCCATGCTCGCGCCTTCAAGCGCGCCACATGGATGGCTGCCGTGTCAGCGATCACGCTATTGAGTGGTTGCACCGGGATGGATACACAGAAAAATGCCGTTTTCGGACTCGGCGGTTATTCTGCAGCGAGCGCCGACTGGCGCAACTCCAATGACCCGATTGGTGCGTTCCTTGCCCGCTCCAGAAGCGGCAACGGTCTGTACTATGCTGACATCGATCACCCACTCGCTGCGCACATGATGACGCAGCTAGGCGTGCGCTATCGTTCAGGCGGCAAGACACCCGATACCGGCTTTGATTGCAGTGGCCTGGTTGGTTATTCTGCAAATCAGTCCCTTGGCTTAAAACTGCCACCGCGCGCAGATGACATGGCACGCCAGGGTGATAATGTTGCCCGCACCGATCTTGCCGTGGGCGATCTGGTATTTTTTAATACCATGGGCCGGAAATATTCCCATGTTGGTGTTTATATCGGCCAGGACCAGTTTGTCCACTCCCCCGCCTCAGGTGGTGTCGTACGGGTAGAAAACATGAATGACCGTTACTGGGCCAAACGCTACACAGGCGCACGCCGTCTGGATCTGGCAGCCGTTGCAGCAAAATAATCCTTCGCCTCGCGCGTGAAACGCGCAGACGCAGTACCCTGCCTTGCCAATCTGCTAAAAAGACCCAGCATCAATACTGCCTGACGAATTATCTATGCCGCCTTTGTGCAAAGTCCGCATTGATTTAATGCCTGCTGCATCGCGCAAACAGAACGCCTGCATGCAACCACCTGAATACCCCCGCGCTGCGCCGCCTGACGAAACGTTTTCATTACGTTATGACCTAAAAAATCCGTCAACAGGATGACGATTTCGGTCCCAGTAGGCAGGTGGAGTGTTTTTTTCTGATGAGCGGGCTCGCGACCGCTGATGTGATGCGTGATTGAAATATTATGGTCCCGCAACAAGTCAGGGATATTGCCCAAGCGATCCGCCCCTACGATCACAGCATGACGTATCGCCTGTTTTACGGGTTCTACTGAAGGCGTAATTGAAAAAACTGATGTCGACATTTAATCTGCTCCATGAATCAACAGACTAAATGATAATGATTCTTATTTAAATTACAAGTGTAATAATACTTATTCTCATTTTTTTTCTATCAACTCTCTGACTTCATCCTCTGTGAACTCCGGGGTCAGCATAGCAATAAATGTATAAACATAATCTCGTAAAAACACACCAGATTTGATCGCGATACGAGTCGTCTGAACACCAAACAGATGTCCGGCAGGCAAGCTCACGAGATTGGTGTCGCGTGCGGGCTCATAGGCCACGCCAGCAATAATACCGATCCCGAGCCCCACGTCCACGTAGGTTTTAATCACATCGGCATCGATCGCTTCGAGCACGATATCAGGATGTAAATTTAATTTTTCAAAGGCATCATTGACAGAACGGCGCCCGGAAAAGGCGCGATCATAGGTCACAATCGGGTAACTGGCGAGATGCTCCAGGCCGAGGACAAAGCCTTTTTTCCTGGATAACTCTGCCAGAGGATGGTCGGGGCGCACGACCACCGTGTGCTCCCAGGTATAGCAAGGCAAGGTTTCAAGGCCGGGCGTCAAGGACAATGATTCAGTCGCAATCGCCAGATCAGCTTGTTCGTTCAGTACCATTTCGGCCAACTGTGGCGGACTGCCCTCTGCCAAGGCAAGATGGACACGGGGAAATTTCATACGAAAAGCAGGAATGATTTTCGGCAGTACATAACGTGCCTGCGTATGTGTACAGGCAATCACGAGACTGCCTTCGTCGCGTTTAGCGAATTCGTCGCTGACTTTTTTGAGGTTATCGATCTCTCTCATAATACGATCAACCACCTGCGCTACAGCCTGGCCAGGTTTGGTTAAGCCTTTGATGCGCTTGCCGTGTCGCTCGAAGATCTGGACGCCGAGTTCGTCCTCGAATTCCAGGATGGCTTTTGACACGCCTGGCTGCGAAGTGAACAGGTTGCGCGCGGCTTCTGTCAGGTTAAAGTCGCGTCGAATAGTTTCACGGACAAAACGAAATTGCTGCAAGTTCATGTGGACCTCAAGATGAATTCACATTATAAGTAATATAGAAAATATATTAAATAACAAATAGAAATAAGCTTCTTTCTTGAATGTATTGAAATCCCTATGGATTTGCTCAAAATGCGGGATAATCAGTTCCATGTTTTGACCTACCTTCTCCTTAGACGCAAATAGGCACCACTCATGGAATTCAGTACAAATACCTCGGTCTCAATTCATCAAATCAAAACGTCGGCTCTGGCTGTTGGCATATTCACTGAGGGCGTACTGAGCCCAGCGGCCGATGTGATTGATCGTGCCAGCAACGGCGCAATCCGTGCAGTGATGAAAACCGAGTTCACCGGGTCTGCGAACAGCACCTTGATCCTGCGTAATCTGAACGGTGTGGCGGCCCAGCGCGTCGTACTCGTTGGTCTGGGCAAGCAAGCGGAATACAGTGGGCGCATGCATGCAAGTGCAGAAAAAGCTTTTGCCAGCGCCTGCATAACCGCCCGGGTCACCGAGGCCAGTTCAACCTTGTCAGCCATTACCTGCCCGGGCACTACAGCCATGGATCGTGCCCGCGATGCGGCTGCGGCTGTGAGCGAGGCGACCTACCACTATGATGCAACTTTTGGCAAACCCAATCCGGATGCCCGTCCAAAACTCAAAAAACTCTCCCTGGTCGTCGCTCGTTCTGACAGTGCCGCAACCGAGCTTGGCCTCAAACAAGGCGCAGCGCTTGGCGAAGGTGTCTCGTTCGCTCGCACACTCGGTAATTTGCCTGGCAATATCTGCACACCCACTTATCTGGGCGAAACAGCGAAAAAACTGGGCCGTGAATTCAAAAGCATCAAGGTCACCGTTCTGGATGGCAAGCAGATTGCAGCACTCGGCATGGGGTCTTTCCTCTCGGTCTCCAGAGGTTCTGACCAGCCCCCTCGTTTTATCGTGCTGCATTACAAGGGCAAAGTCGTGCCCAAAGCCGCTGCCAAAGACAAAGCCGGCCCTGTCGTACTGGTCGGTAAAGGCATAACGTTTGACTCGGGTGGCGTCTCGATCAAACCAGCCGCAACAATGGACGAAATGAAATTCGATATGTGTGGTGCCGCCAGTGTGCTGGGGACTTTTCGCGCATTGGCCGAGCTCGGTTTGCCAGGAGAAGTCGTGGGCCTGATTCCGACCTGCGAAAACATGATCAATGGCAGCGCGAATAAGCCCGGTGACATCGTCAAGAGTATGTCTGGCCAAACCATCGAAATCCTCAACACGGATGCCGAAGGCCGACTGATTCTGTGCGACGCACTGACTTATGCCGAGCGTTTCAAACCCTCTGCTGTGATTGATATTGCTACCCTGACGGGTGCCTGCGTCGTTGCACTGGGTGGCGTGAATTCAGGCTTGTTTTCAAAAGACGACGAGCTGGCGGAGTCCATCCTGAAGGCTGGCAAACAAGCAGGTGACCCAGCCTGGCGCATGCCGCTAGATGATGATTACCAGACTCAACTGAAATCGAATTTTGCCGATATGGCTAATATCGGCGGCCAGCCAGCGGGTGCAGTGACTGCGGCCTGCTTTCTCTCACGCTTTGCCAAAGCGTATCGCTGGGCACACCTCGATATCGCGGGTACAGCATGGAAAGGCGGAGCGATCAAAGGCTCAACCGGACGCCCAGTGCCGCTTTTATTGCAATTCCTGCTCAATCAGTCGGCATAAATACTAGCCATGGCGCGTATCGATTTCGCATTCGGTGCCTCGAACAAACTGTCGCAAGCCTGTCAAACGACTTTGCGACAGTACCTGGCGGGCCAAAAAATGGTGGTCTATTGCTCAGACACCGCCCGGCTCAAAGCATTTGACTCTCAGCTCTGGGCCTTCGAGGAAGCAGCGTTTGTGCCGCATGTCATGGCGAGCGATCCTCTGGCTGGACAAACACCAATCATTCTGACCTCAGAAAATCTGCAGCAAGTACTCGCCGACGCACCCGCCGAGGCATGGTTACTGAATCTGGATGAAGAATGCCCCCCCTGGGTTGGAAAACTAACACGGGTTCTTGAAATCGTCTCAGAAGACGAGTCGGATAAAGCAGGGGCTCGGGCGCGCTGGCGTGCTTATCAGGCGGCCGGACACGATTTAAGGTCACACCGGCTAAGTTAATAGGCGCTCCTCAGCATTTTTATCAATTTATTTCATTAGAATCTAGCCATTCAGGGAACTGTCAGGTATGCTTTCAGTCATAGACTGAGGGAATACAGATTTTTCTCTGGTCTCAAATTTATCTGACAGGAGTTTTTCCATGAACGATGTCCGCCCTACCCTTACCCGCAGCCCCTATGGCGCCCAAGAGGTTGTGCGCAATCGGGTCTTACGCAACACCTACTGGCTTTTGGCCATTTCGCTGATCCCGACCGTACTGGGTGCGGCCGTTGGTATGACCAGCGGTCTGAATCAAGTGATGGCGACCAGCCCCGGCATGACTGCCATTTTCTTTCTCATCGGCGCATTCGGGCTGATGTTTGCGATCGAAAAAAATAAAGACAGCTCGCTTGGTGTTGGTCTTTTACTGTTGTTCACCTTTTTTATGGGCGTGATGCTCTCGCGCTTGCTCGGGTTTGTCCTTGGCATGAGCAACGGCACGCAACTAGTGATGTTTGCCTTTGGCGGCACCGCGATTGTTTTTGGCACGATGGCTACTCTGGCCTCAACTGTTAAACGCGATCTGTCCGGCATGGCAAAGTTCATGTTCATCGGCATGGTCATTTTGCTGATCGCTAGCCTGGCCAATATTTTTCTTAAATTACCCGCACTGATGCTCACCATTTCAGTGGTTGCGATTGTGATTTTCTCAGCCTTCATGCTGATTGATTTGCAGCGTGTGGTCAACGGCGGCGAGACCAATTATGTTGTCGCTACCCTGGCCATCTATCTGGATGTCTATAACGTCTTCTCAAACTTGCTGGCGATCCTTGGCATTTTTGGTGGTAGCAGCCGCGACTAATTTGCTGTGCATATTTGCTGTAAGTAATACACAAAAAGACTCACCGTAGTGGTGGGTCTTTTTTTTCGAGATTTTTCTGCATTCATTTTTCATTATGGTCATTTGTTAGGTAATATCGTTTCACTCACTTATGCCTTTAGACCCAGATCAAGGAAATGGATCGTGACTCAAACGGTACTGGTCGATAAATGCGATGGCGTGCTGACTCTGACCATCAATCGTCCCGAGCGTCGCAATGCACTGGATATCGCCACCTATCTGGCTCTCGCCAGTTATGTTTCAAACGCAAGTGATGATAAAGAGGTGCGAGCGATCATCCTGACAGGCGCCAACAATTATTTCACTGCGGGTAATGATCTGAAAGATTTTCAAACGCCCAGAGCTCCAGGCGATAGTGCAGGTCTTACCTTTCTCAGAGCGCTGGTCGATTGTGATTTACCCATCATCGCAGCAGTCGAAGGCAGCGCAATCGGGATTGGCGTGACCATGTTGCAACACTGCGACTTTGTTTATGTTGCGGATAATGCAAATTTCAGAATCCCTTTTGTACCGCTAGGTCTATGCCCTGAGGGAGCCTCAAGTATCCGGATGGCTCAAATCGTTGGTCCCAGGAGAGCCTCGGAATGGTTACTGCGCGGACGAGCTTTTACCGGGCTCGAAGCTTTCGAGTCAGGTTTTGCAACGCGCGCAACCCAGCCCGGGCAAGCTCTGAGCGAGGCACAAGCTGTCGCACGCGAGCTGGCAGCACTGCCACCCGAAGCCTTACAGTTATCCAAACGCATGATGAAACACACCTCGCGCCCGGCTATTCATGAAGCCTTTGATTATGAGCTTGGCCTGTTCACCATGCGTCTTAAGTCTACTGAAGCACAAACCGCCTTTGCAAATTTTTTCAGGAAATAATATGCCTTTTGTAACCACAGATGACGGTGTAGAACTTTGCTATGAAGTCACAGGCACTGGTGCGCCAATTGTTTTTGTGCATGAGTTCGCTGCGACCATGAATAGCTGGGAGCCCCAGGTGCGACATTTCTCCCGCCAGCACCAGGTCATTACCTTTAATGCGCGCGGCTATCCGCCCTCCACCGTTCCCCCGCTGCATACTTCGTATTCACAGAATCGCGCAGTCGCCGACATTCTGGCGGTGATGGATCATTTGAAAATTGAACGTGCGCATATTGTCGGACTCTCGATGGGAGGTTTTGCTACGCTGCATTTTGGCTTACAGCATGCCGACCGTGCACTGTCTTTATGCGTCGCGGGTTGCGGCTATGGTGCAGAACTCAATCAGCGAGACAAATTCCGTGAAGAAGCAGAGTACAGTGCCAACCTGCTGCTCACACAAGGTATGCAAGCCTTTGTCGATACCTACGCGCACGGACCAACACGTATCCCCTTTGAACGCTCCGATCCAAAAGGTTTTGCTGAGTTCAAAAGAGATTTTGCCAAGCACTCTGCTTTGGGTTCTGCCAACACCCAACTCGGCGTTCAGCGTGAACGTCCTTCACTTTACAACCTTACGGAGCAACTTGCCAAACTGACCGTACCCACCCTCATCCTCAATGGTGATGAAGACTGGCCTTGCCTGAAACCCGGTCTCATGCTCAAGGAAACGATCCCTAGCGCGGCACTTGCCATCATTCCGAACTGTGGCCACACCATGAACCTCGAAGCCAGCGGTGAATTTAACCGTATCGTCGAGAACTTTATCAGTTATGCAAGCAGTGGCCGCTGGCCATTGCGCGACCCTCGTGCGATGGCTGCTTCGATTACGGGGATTAAATAAGCTCAAGGGTTAAGCAAACCAACAAAATCAATCCATCACGATTTTGTTGGTTTTCGCCAAATCTTGCCACTGCTTTAAGTCACTGCGAATTCTTGCCTCAAAGGCTTCGGCGGTCGTGCCCTCAGGCTCAAGGCCTGATTGACGAAAACGCTCTGCAACTTCAGGCAGCGCGATCAGTCGCATCGTTTCATCCTGGATACGTTGAATAATCGCGTGAGGAGTTCCGATCGGAGCCATCAAGCCCCACCAGGGATTCACCTCAAAACCAGGGATCCTCTCTGCAATAGCAGGAACCTCTGGCATCACAGCAGAGCGTTTTAGTGTTGTAACCGCGATAGGCTTTAGACGCCCAGTTTCGACGTAGGATTTAGCCAGTGAAATATTGACAATACCCGCATCAATTTGCTTGCCTAGCAAATTGGTCATGACAGGTGCCGCACCTTTGTAAGGCACATGCAGCCAGTCGATTCCGGCGCGCTGACTCAATAACTCACCCGCCAAATGCGTGGTGCTCCCAGCACCAACCGATCCATAGGACAGTTTGCCAGGATTTTTTAGGGCAAGTGCAAGCAGCTCATCTAAATTTTTCGCTGGTACATCAGGATGCACCAGCAGGATGAGTGGTCCGGAAACTAATTGTGTAATTGCTACAAAATTTTTAAGAGGGTCTAGCGTTGTAGCAGGTTGCAAGGCCGGACTGATAGCAATCGGACCCAGGTTTGCCAGCAACAAGGTATAGCCATCCGCAGGCGCGCGCGCGACAACATTGGAGGCGAGTGTGCCGTTCGCACCTCCGTGACTTTCTACGATGATTGACTGGCCCAGATTTTGCGCAAGCCGATCGAGCAGTGGACGGGCGACCGTGTCACCAAAACCACCTGGTGCAAAGGGGTTGATCAGTCGGATAGGTTTTTCAGGCCAAGTCTGAGCGTATGCAAAGTCGGGCACAAAGGCCGCGACAACGCTCAGGATCAAGAAAAATTGATATGTTATTTTTAGAGTTTTTTTCATATCAAAATGCTAGCATGGCTGTTATGAATAATGAAGTCGAATATGGTGCACGCGGGACTTTGGGCTTGCTTGTGCCACAAGCCAACACAACGGCCGAGCCTGAGGTTCAGGCCATGCTTGGTCGCGACATCGCGTTGCTGACGGGACGTCTGACCAGCCCTCAGCCGGAACTGCGTGATCGCCTGGTCGATTTTCTCAAGGGCATCGAAGGATTTATCGACACTTTTGCCAATGCACCACTTTCAGGTCTTGGCTTTCTTATTACGGGATCGACCTATCACTGGTCACCGGACGAGGAGGATGCTTATTTTGAGCAACTCGGTAAAAAATACGGTTACCCGATCGTCTCTGCAGGCCAAGCTATCAGGCGCTCGTTTCAGACGCTCGGTGCAAAACGTATCGGCTTAGTTAGCCCCTACCCGCAGTGGCTCACAGATATGAGCGCCGCTTACTGGAAACGCGCAGGCGTGGAACTCGTCGGGATCGAATCTCCCACCCAGGTTGGTGGTTTTCATAATATTTATACGCTGCGCAATCTCGCCGTGTTCGAAGCCGCTAAACGCCTGATCCCTCTGAAGCCCGACATTATTCTGCTCGCTGGCGCCGGCATGCCTACACTTGGCCCAATCATGGCCTTAACCGATCTGGGTATACCCGCGATTTCTTCGAATTTCTGCATGACCTGGCAGCTCAATCAAATGGAGTCCGGTCAGTTTTTTGATGCTGCTTCGCTCAGCGCACTCATGCAGCGTGAGGCACCGTGGCGCGAAATTTTCGCCCAAAGGTTCCCAGCCGCTGCGATGACTGCACAATAATCGGCGCTGGGCGCAGCTTGGCATCAGTCCTTAACCCTGTTGCGTTGCATCGGTAATTCCGAGATAAATCTGGCGCACTTGTTCATCATTGGAAAGTGCCTCGGCCGTTCCTTCAAGAACCGTTTTACCCGTTTGTAAAACATAGGCGTAATCTGCGACTTCCAGGGCAAGCTGCACCGACTGCTCTGCAATGAGCAGGGTCAGGCCCGCCTGATGCAATTCACTGAGCGTCTCATACATGGTCTCGACAATCGCTGGCGCAAGTCCGAGGCTGGGTTCATCAAGCAGCAAAATTTTAGGCGCGCTCATTAACGCACGGCCTACGGCCAGCATCTGACGCTCACCGCCCGACAACGTCCCTGCCCGTTGGCGCCGACGCTCCTTTAGGCGTGGGAAGTAACTAAAGACCTGTTCAAGCAATTCTGGAATTCGTTTTTTATCTGCCAGCGAGGTCGTCCCCAGCATCAGGTTTTGCTCTACTGTTTGTTGAGTAAACAAATGCCAACCCTCCGGGGCTAGCGCGATACCTTTGCGCACAATCGAGTAGGCGGGTTGCGAAGCGATATTTTCACCTTGCCATTGAATCGAGCCTTGTGAGGATGGCACGAGTCCAGCGATGGCGTTCAGGGTTGTGGTTTTACCCGCACCGTTGGAGCCAAGCAGGGCAACAATTGAACCCATTTGCACTTCAATCGAGACGTCCGCAATACCTACCAGGTCACCGTAGCGGACCTCTAGATGCTCGACTTTTAAATGGTTGGACATGGAACTCATGCTGCACGGCCTTTCTGTCTGGATAATGAACGGCCAAGATAAGCCTCGACCACCGCGGGATCATTCACCACATCAGAAGGTTTACCACTGGCAATCACTTTGCCTTGATTAAAAACAAGCACCCGATCGGTCAGTGACAAAATCACTTCCATAATGTGTTCAACAATCACTAGCGTGATACCAGACTGGTGAATTTTTCTGACGAGTTCAATCGCGCGTCTTACTTCAACTGGCGTCAAGCCCGCCAAGGCCTCGTCAAGCAACATGAGTTTTGGCTCTGTTGCCAACACGCGGGCAATCTCCAGGCGTTTACGCCCGGGCGTCCCAAGCGTTTTAGCTTTTTGCTGTGAAATCTCTGATAGCCCGGTTAACTCCAGCACACGATGCGACGCCTCAAGCGCATCACTGACACGCGGGTGACGCAAAAACGCTCCCACCATCACATTATCAAGAATGGACAGGTCTTCAAACGTAGCGGGCAACTGGAAAGTCCGACCCATTCCAAGCTTGGCATGCTCTTCAGGTGACGCCTGCGTGACCTCGTGACCATCAAACCAGACACGGCCTTCAGTCGGGCGCAAATCGCCCACCAGACAATTAAAGAAGGTGGATTTTCCAGCACCGTTTGGGCCAATCAGACCAATGATTTCACCTTGCTGAATTTCAAGCGATGCACTGGAAACAGCGCGAAAGCCACCAAACTGCATCGAGACATTTTCTGCTTTAAGCAACATGGTTAGCCTGCCGAAGAATTCTGTACTTTGGATTCGGTGCTTAACTGCTCGAGTGCCTTGTTGCGACGCGAGAGTCGACGCTCACGAAAGCGATCCCACATCTCGAGTAGTCCGCCCGGTTCGTAGCGTGCAATCAACAAAATGATTGCGCCATAAATAATGTAGGTCAGGCCTGTGCCGCCGCCTCCGAAAAACGAGTTTGCCTCGGACTGCAGCGGGATCAGAATCACAGCACCTAACAGCGGTCCAAGCAGTCTTCCGGCCCCACCAAAGGCAGCGATAATGACCATATTGACCGAGACCAGGGTGCCAAAACCGCTTGCTGGATCAACAAAACCAAATTTGGCGACATACAGCGAACCCGCCAGCGAGGTGAATGTTGCGCTCAGCATAAAGATATAAAGCTTGCAACGGCTAACAGGCACACCAAGACTGCGGGCGGCGCGTTCACCAGAGCGAATTGCCCGAAGGTGATAACCAAACCTGCTGCGCTCAATCCGGTAAGTAATGTACAGGAGCAACGCCAGGACCGCCAAAAACATATAGTAGTAAGGCGTTGAACTTCTGAAAATCAGATCTGACCAGTCGCGTGCAACCGCAGGTCCTGTCAGACCGATCGAAGCACCGAGAAAATCCCAGTTACTCACGACAATCCGGATCAGCTCAGCGACGGCGATGGTCGCCATGCTGAAATAATGACCGCTTAGTCTGAAGGTTGGAATACCAATAATCACAGCGATCACGATACTGACGGCAATACCCGCAGGAAAGCCAAACAATGGGCTGACCATCCAGAGTTTGTAAAACAATAGGGGCATATAGGCCCCTGCGCCGAAAAAGATCGCATTACCCACTGACACCTGACCAGCGTAACCACCGATCAGATTCCAGGCCGAAGCGGAAATCGCCGCGAGCAGTACCAGCGAGCCCAACTGTTCGTAATAAGGATCGTCAAAGCTCAAGGGAAAAATAACAAGAGCCAGCGCAAGCGCTATCCAACCAGTGCGTTTCATCAGGCTTTCCCCATCAGTCCACGGGGACGGACCCACAGAACCAGAACAAACAGTGCGTAGACAAACACATCTTGATAGACCGGTCCGAAATAAAAGGCTGATAACGACTCAATCAAACCAATGATCAGTCCGGCAACCATCGCACCTGGCACACTGCCAAAACCACCAAACGTGACGACCACAAAAGCGATCAGACCGAGCGACTCGCCAACCGTGGCTGAAATCGGAAAGAAAGTAGCGATCAAGGCTCCGGCAATACCGGCGCTCGCGCCCGATAAGCCCCAGGCTATAGCCTGCATACGGTCTGGCTTGATACCCATGAGCATTGCGGCATTACGATTCTCTGCCACGGCGAGAATCTGACTACCCAGCATAGTGCGCGTCAGCAGCAAATGCATCCCAAGCGTAATCGCCAGTGCTGCCAGTCCAGCGACAACTTTCGGCGCACTGAGCAAAATCCCGCCAACATTCAAACTCGGACCAAGGATATTTTCGGGCAGGCTGACAAAAGTAGAACCAAACGCCCAGAAGGCCGAATAGCGTAAGACCAGCAGCAAACCGAAGGTAGACAGGATCTGAGCCAGCATTGGGCCACGCATGACATGTTTGATCAGCGACAGATAGACAAGAATGCCCAGGATAAACAGCATGACCGCAGCAGCGACACTAAAACTGGCGACACCGAAATGCAGCAGGGTGAAGGTCCAGAAGCTCACATACATACCGAGCATGACAAATTCGCCGTGGGCGAAATTGATGACGTTCATCATGCCCCAGACCAGGGTAAGTCCGGAAGAAAACAGTGCGTAGACGGCGCCAATCAACAGGCCCGCAACGATGACTTGTAAAAGAACCATCGCGAAATAGTTTCCGTTTAGTGAAGGGACGAACGGTTCAGACCGAGCCAGCCTGGCGCCTGAACCGTATTACGCAATGGCTTATTTCCAGCCTTTGAAGGGCACGACAGGCTTGGCCTGTGCTGCGCTTTCAGGATAAACAGGGATGTAGTTATTACCGATCAACTGGATCATGTAGGCTGAAGCCAGAATGTTTTGACCCGTTGCATCAAATTTCACGCCCTGGTAGCCCATCATGAGCTGGTCGGCTTTCAAGTCAGTTTTCTGCAAAGCCGCTTGCACGGCCTCGGGTTTGGTCGAACCCGCGCGGTTGATCGCATCGGCCAGGACAAAGAAAGCCTGCATATCACGACCGGAGGTATCGTCCATATCCTGGCCAGTCTTGGCTTTATACATTTCGTTAATGCGCCAGGTCACACTGTCTTTCGGTCCCACACCCCAGGCACTGCGGTTAAAGGAGCCTTGAGCCAATTCACCCACAGCCTTGATAAAGGCCGGATCAGAGAAGCCGGAGTTATCGCCAATCACAATTTTGGGCATGTAATCGAGACTCTTGAAAGTCTTCATGTACAAAATCGCGTCCGATGTATAGGAAATAAAAATCACCGCATCAGGATTTTTATCTTTCAGTTGCAGCACCTGAGCCGAGACGTCTGCACCATTGGCGTTGTAGGCGATGTCGGCAACAACATTAAAACCTTTAGCTTTCGCTGCCTCACGAACGGTACCGGCGACCGAAACACCGTAATCAGTGTTTTCAAACACTACTGCTACGCTATTGATGGGCTGACCTTTACTTTTAAGCTCGTTGAGAAACACCATGTAGAGGTTGGCAAAATCACTCGCGACTGGCGTAGTGCGGAAAGTCCATTTGAAACCGCGCGTTGTAATGTTTGCGGCGACCGAATCCCCCACGACGAAAGGCACACCATAGCGCTCAGCCGTTGCCGTGGAGGTCACGGCTACTGCGGACTGGTAACTCCCTACAATGCCAGCAACCTTCTCTTGCGTAATTAAACGCAAAGTCTGGCTCTGACCTTCGCTCGGGTTACCCTGGTGGTCAGCAGGGATGACTTTAATCTTGGCTCCACCCAGATTTGTCAAGCCTTTACCGGCGCCCAGTGGCAGTGCTTCAAAACCGGGATGCGGGTTATTGATGATTTCTGCTGCGATCTCGATTGCGGCCATCGCAGACTTGCCGGCATTACCTGAGTTACCGGAAAGAGGGAACGTGGCGCCAATCTTGACGTCAGGCGCTGCCATTGCCGCACCCGCCATACCTAGGACAGCCGCATACACCAAAATACTAAATAATTTTTTAGCCATCATTGTCTCCTGTTGTTTTATCTCTTTTTTGTATTTTCATACGTTTATGCGCCGAGTATAGCGGTGGGTCGGGCTAACAGAAAGCTTTCTGATGCCCGTACTTTCCCTTGGGTATAATCAAGAACCACCCTAACTGAGGCTTTCCAAACATGTCACAACTTCTCGATTTGCTGAAAATCGCCCAAGAAGAGCAAAACGGCGATCTCTTCAAACTGCTCGACAGCACCTACAAGCGCTCTGACGTCAAACCCACAGGTTGCCCTGACGCAATCATCTGGGAGGGCGGTAACCCGGCTGGCGGCGTCAAACCCGTCGCGCACGCGTTTACCGACATGTTTGCACTCAATGGCACCCTGATGGCACTCGATGTGCTGGGTCTGCCTTTCCTGGGCGTCCCGATGATGGCTCAATACCGTCACGACTCCAAGCTCAAGTCACTCGAGTGGTTTGGCAAACTCGATTACACAGCTCTGAAATGGTCAACAGCAGGCGACTTCATGGTCAACGACGGCGGTAAAAAAGTCGTTGTCAATGGTAAATCAGCCAATGCGCCTCTGCGTACTGCGGCTGGCGTGTATTGCAACGTGCGTCCTTATGGTGGCATCACCAGCATCCGTTTCATGCCAGGCCTGCCCTACTCACAGGATAAGAAAAAATTCGCAGTCGATCCAGCTACCGGCAACATCCACTCAGAGATGAACACCCCAGGCGTGCGGATGGCTTATGCAGCACGTTTATTCCTGCAGATGGTTAACGAAACGGGCCAGATTGGTCGTGTCGCCACCAAGCCTACCCAGGCACAGGAAGACGCAATCAACGCCGGCATCATGCGCTGGTTGTTACAAGGCACAAAATTCACGCTCAAGCGTAAATACACAGTCGATGCGTACGAAGAGCAGCGTGCCAATGTTGACGCAATCGTTGCCCTGCTGCCTGCAGACTTCAAGGCTGGCATGGAAAACTGGAAAGGCGACATTTACGAACACATTTCAGACACCAACTTCGGTTTGTTGCTGCATGACATGATCCGTCACCGCAAGTGCATCGTTTACGCAACCGATCTGGACGGCGATCGCCTGACAGACTTGATGGCTGATGCACCTGACGTGTTGCGCGACTGGGGTCAACTGGTGCTTGATGCAGCGGGCGCTAAAGTCGACATGAAAAAGCTCTGGACGGAAATGGGTTTCACCATGACCAATGGTAAAGACATGACCAGCGTTATGTATCGTCTGCATGGCGCTCCAATTTATGAGCAAACACTTGGTTCAGCCGACGCCATGTTGCTGCGTCTGCTTGATGGTGATGAGACCGTTGGTGGCGAAAAGCAGCCTTACGATCCACGCATTCACTTTGTCCTGATTAACGAGGCCTATAAAGCCGCGAACCCAGGTAACAAGCAACTGGCCGACTGGCTCGATGCGCAACTGGCTACCTTTGACAAGATTTACGGCGGCGATTCGCGTCCTCGTTACCTTGACGGTTACAAGAAGCTCAAAGAAGCAATCACCCCCTGGGGTGCTTGAGTTTTAAACAAGTTTGGCCCTGAACCCCCCAGGGCTTCACTTAAAAAAAAGCTGTACAACCCGCGCGTGGTGTGCAGCTTTTTTATCTCTGTCGCAGCCAAGAGGATTCATATGCTTGCCAACGGGCTTGACTCGCACTCGGATCTCCTGATGCTCGTACTGTTTTTAAGCGGTGCAGTGATACCCATCTACGTCAGTGCCGACGCCTTTCAGACAGTGATTAAAAAAGATCGAACTGCGTCAGGTGCAGTCAGATCTTTTGAAACTTTGATACACCGTCTGCGATAGCCAAGCTCATTCGAGCCTGGCACCTGCGATTTCGATAATTTTCTTATATTTGATAATTTCCGAGGCGATCAATTTTTTCAAATCTTCGGGCGAACCTGTTTCAGGATCGGCGCCGATCGACACCAGTTTTTCTGTCACTTCAGGCAAGGCCACGATTCTGACTAATTCCTGATTGAGTTTCATCACGACCGCCTGCGGCGTGCCAGCAGGTGCCAACAGACAAAACCATCCCCGGATGTCATAGCCCTTGATGCCCGACTCATCGAGTGTTGGGACATCCTTGAGCACGGCATTGCGCTTGAGGCCTGTTGTCGCAATCGGTCGAATCGTGCCGGCACTGATTTGCGTCTGCATCGCCGTGATATTGTCAAACATCATCGAAACACGGCCTGCGACCAGATCCGTCAAACCGGGCACATTGCTTTTGTAGGGAATATGTGTGAGTTTTGCACCCGACATCGAAACAAACAGTGCAGCCGCGAGATGACTGGTTGTTCCATTACCCGAGGAGGCATAGTCATATTTTCCTGGCGCAGCCTTTGAGAGGTTGACCAGATCCGCAACAGTCTTTACCGGCGAGTCTTTGGGTACCGACATGACAAACAAGTTGGTCGCAATCAACGCCACAGGCTCAAAATCCTTAATAGGATCATAAGGTAGCGTGGCGTACATGCCTGGGTTAATCCCATGCGTAGAACTAGACCCAAGCAAAATGGTGTATCCATCGGCAGCCGCGCGTGCGACTTCTGAGGTACCCAGACTACCACCAGCACCCGGTCGATTTTCTACCACCACGGGTTGGCCCAGACTTTCAGTCAGTTTTTGTGCAAGCAACCGGCCAATCACATCCGTGCCACCGCCTGCACCAAACGGTATCACCATTCTGATCGGACGAGTAGGCCACGCAAGCGGCTGAGCTATTGCTGCATTGCAAAAAAATCCGGCTACCAGCATCACCAGCAGCACTGGATATAACTTACTGAATAAAAAAATTTTCATCTGTTGTCTCTTGTTATGTTTATTGAATGTCAATGCTATCCTAATCCCTTGTTTATGGCCTTATTTTTACAAGCTCGATTGAACTGGCTGTATCCCCAACCAGAAATCATCAAGCCCTTTTCTGAGTCCTTTGTGCAAAAAGATCCTTCACATCCCCGCCCTGCTGCCACCATTATTTTGGCCCGTGATTCGGAACACGGCATCGAAGTATTCATGATGAAACGCACCACTGCGGTTACCTTCGCAAAAGGCATGCATGTCTTTCCAGGCGGTGGCTTGGATGCCTCAGATCATGCAAAAGAGATGCATGAGCTGTGCATTGGCATAGACGATGCACGTGCAAGCGCCGAACTCGGTGTACCTGAAGGCGGACTCGCTTACTGGATTGCTGCAATCCGGGAGTGCTTTGAAGAAGCAGGCTTGCTGCTGGGCTATCGCAACGACCAGACGCTTGAGCAACTCAGCGCAGCCGATGCCCAGAGGCTCGCGACCTTGCGCGCTGAACTCGCGGAAAACAACCTGGACTTTGCCGCGCTTCTGAAGCGCGAACAATTGCGCGCGGCAACCGATCAATTAATTTATTACAGTCACTGGATCACCACCCCTGGACGGCCCAGACGCTACGACACCAGATTTTTTATTGCCCCGGCACCCGCCGAACAGATCGCCATGCATGACAACTCAGAGACAGTTGCGCATTTATGGGTCCGCCCAACCCAGGCGCTTGAGCTATTTAAGCGCGGCGAAATCGATCTGATGTTCCCCACGATCAAAACACTCGAAAGCCTGGTGCAGTTTGGTCGCGTCCAGGATTTATTGAATCATGCGCGCACTAAACCCGAGATTGCGGCCACCACGCCACATATCTCCACTGCGCGTGATGGTTCAATTCGTATGTTGATCCAAAGCGATTATGCCTATGCCGAAGCACAAAAACTCGATCCGGAAAATAAAGGCACGACTAAATCGGATATCGATCAGGGACACCTGGTGCAACTGGCCAAAGATGTATGGCGTCTGACCGCGGCCAACCCAGGTGTCATGACAGGGCCCGGTACCAACAGCTATCTGCTTGGTTCAGCGCAAGACGGGGTCGCTGTGATCGACCCGGGGCCCTTGCTTGACGAGCATATCGAGGCCCTGATCCGCCTCGCCCCAGGACCCATCAAATGGATACTCACTACGCACACGCATCGTGATCACTCACCTGCCGCAAATCAACTCAAAGCGCTCACTGGCGCTACGGTATTTGGAATGCCAGCCCCTGCTTATTCCAATCAAGATCTGGATTACGTCCCGGATGTAGTACCTGTCCATAACCAGACCTTAGAAATCGCGGGTCTCCGCTTGCGTGCGATCCATACGCCCGGTCATGCCTCCAATCATCTTTGCTATCTGCACATTTCTGAAAAAATGCTGTTTACCGGCGATCACTTGATGCAGGGCTCCACCGTCGTTATCAATCCGCCTGATGGTGATATGTATGCCTATCTGCAATCATTGGAGATGATTAAACAAGAGGCGGTTGATTATTTAGCACCAGGGCATGGTTTTTTAATCGGTCATCCCGAGCATGCAATCGACAGGCTTGTGCTGCATCGCCTGGCACGAGAAAAGAAAATCCTTACCGCTATGCGTGAGAGTGAGGGTCCGCAAACTGTCGAAGCACTTGTTCAAACGGCCTATCAGGACACGCCTGTGCAGCGCCACGCGCTAGCTGCCCGCTCCCTGCTTGCTCACTTATATAAACTCCAAAAAGAAAATCGTGTGAGCGAACACGATAACCGCTGGGCTTTAGTTTCTTAACCCCATGCACCTGTATTGCCTGAGTCTGCAGAGGAGTCGACTTTGATGCTGTCCATCATACGGTTTATAAAAAAACTCAGGATAGTGCTGGGCTTGAGTTTGCTCTGTTTATGCTCGCAAAGCTCGGCGCAAAGCACCTCACTGACGACAAGTACAACTACAAATAACTATCCTGAGCGTCCGGTCAAACTTATCGTGCCCTATGCGGCTGGAGGCGCAACAGACGTCATGGCGCGATTAATTACGCCAAAACTATCTCAGTCTCTAGGCCAAACCGTTGTGGTGGAAAATCGACCAGGTGCTGCAACCGTGATCGGCACAGCCCTGGTGGCGAGCGCGCCTGCCGATGGCTACACCATCTTACAAGGCTCAGCTGCGCTCGCGATCACGCCAAGCACCATGTCGAAAATCCCCTACGACGTGCAACGCGATCTGATTCCCGTTATTCAAACTTCATCCCAGGCCTATGCAATTCTGGTCAGAGCAGACTCACCCATCAAATCCGTTAAAGACCTGATCGACTACGCACGCAAGCATCCGAAAAAATTAAGCTTTGGTACGCCAGGATTTGGCAGCAGTGGTCATATGTCAACAGAGCTATTCTGCCTTGAGGCAGGTATTCAAATGACCAGTATTGCTTACAAAGGTGACAACCCTGTCATGACGGACTTACTGGGTGGTCATATCGATTTATCCTTTGTCACAATGTCGGCAGCGATGCCACATCTGAAATCAGGGCAAGCACGCGCAATCGCTGTGACCTCCGCGGAACGACTGTCTCGCATGCCCGAGATACCAACCGTCGCTGAGTCGGGAGTGCCGAATTTTGAAGCAAGTTCCTGGAACGGGATTCTTGTTGCAACAGGCACTCCACCTGCAATCGTTAAACGGCTTGAAAAAGAAATCGCCCAAATCCTTAAAACACCTGAATTGCAGCAATGGTATGTAGATAACAGTGCGACCACGGGTGCGCAAAGCTCTGAAAAATTCGGGGATATGATTCGCCAGAGCATGCAGAAATGGGCCTTACTGGCTAAAGCCATCGGCATTAAACCGGATTAAGGGTTTGATGCCATATTAACGTCCCACGAAAAAGACAATACGCTCTATTGTCATCAATTAGTGTTAAGGTCAAACGTGTACCAAGCACCAGACGGAGTTTGTCAGTGCTGCGCTTGATACCCTCAGCACCCTACATTTGTCGGCTGCTCACCCTTTTGTGGCAGCCCGCATGTTCGATAAAGCAGTTCTCACTCCCTTAGCTCTGCCACACGGCGTCGATACGCGCCGCATTGTCTGGCCTTATGCAATCACGCTTGTCATCTATCACGTGGTCGCCCTACTTGCGCTGTGGCCAGTATTTTTCAGTTGGACCGGCTTGGTCCTGATGCTTGCGGGACTTTATGTTTTTGGCACACTGGGCATCAACCTGTGCTTTCACCGTCTGCTGACGCATCGGGGCCTCGTGTGCCCAAAATGGCTTGAACGCACTTTCGTGATATTTGGTGTGTGCTGCATGCAAGACACTCCAGCACACTGGGTCGCTATCCACCGGCGGCATCATGAACACTCAGATCAAACCGAAGACCCACATAGCCCACTGGTTAGTTTTCTCTGGGGCCACCTGGGCTGGATGGTGATCGAAAACTGCGACGTCAGTCGCCTGGAAATTTACTCACGTTACGCAAAAGATATCCTGCGCGATCCCTTTTATAAAAAACTCGAAGGCCCGCTTTATCCGCTGATTGTGCTAGGTTCGTGGTTGGTATTTTTTCTCTCAGGTCTGAGCATCGGCTTGACCAGCGGTGAACCCTTGATCGAGGCCTTGCAATTTGCTGTGAGCGTTCTGATCTGGGGTGTATTCGTGCGAACCGTACTGGTCTGGCACATTACCTGGTCAGTCAACTCGCTTGCGCATTTATTTGGCTATCGAAACTACGCAACGACAGATCGCAGTCGTAATAACTGGTTTGTCGCGCTAATCGCGATGGGCGAGGGCTGGCATAACAATCACCACGCACAACCGCGTTCAGCCAAACATGGACATCGCTGGTTTGAACTGGACTTGACGTATGTGTCAGTTTGGTTGCTGGAAAAATCAGGCTTAGCCAGACAGGTCGTTCGTCCCGAGCGGAATAAAAAGACCTATTAACTTGCAGCCTGTAGCGTCTCACGTCACAGGCCTCATAGCTTATTTGCGCACCAGCCGCTGAAGTGCTGCCTTTTAAGCACTAAGGTTCAGGCCTGGTTGTCTATACGCGGACGAAACGTCCATCGAGCATTTCAGCTTTGGGCCTGATCCAGTATGTCATATTCCGAAGCGCCTGATAGACATAGGCGTCCTCGAGGGTGGCTTCGATCTTTGCCTCGCATACGATCAGATAATAACCACCGGTCTTGACATGTTGAACTTTTTCGCCCGGTTCAAAAGCAGGTGTGATCGTCATCTTTGATTGCTCAGTTGGATTTTTTTCTTAAACCGATTTTGATCACCGTTCCAACCACGATACAAGCACCGAGCACCTGCACCCAGGCGATCGACTGCCCCAAAATCAACCAGGCCAGCACTAAGGCGAAAATTGGCTCGACATTCATAATGGCGGAATTACCAACCACACCTAAGCGAGGTAATACGGTAAACATGATGGTAAAGCCCGTACCATACAGAATCGACAATGCAGCCAGCGCCCACCAGCCTGTGACAGCATTCGGCCATTGAAACTCGCCGGTCAACTGTGTGCCAACCATCGACAGGATACCGATCATCCACATTGCCGCCGCAGTCCTGACTCGGCCATCGAGATCGGCGGCATATTGCTGTGTCAGCACCATGGCCAGACCAAAGGTTGCACCCGCCGTCAGTGCAAAGCCAACACCGACTCCGATTTCCCCCCACTGGGCTTTGACACCGAGTCCGGAAGTCGCACCAAACACATCGAGCGCTAGGGCCAGACCAATCAACAGTATCGGCATCGCACGCAAAACTTGCGGTTCAGGTCGCTGACCAAAAAACACTCTTGCCCACAGCGCAATCCAGAGCGGATAGGTATTAAAAGCGAGTAAGGCTAGTGCCACGGGCAGCCGAACAACAGAGGAATAAATGCTGACACTCTGGATCGTCATGAGCAGGCCAATGACCGGCAAAATTTTTCTGTGTCGCGCCGTCAGCCGGATCGGTACGTGCTGGAACAGAATCAGCAAACTCACCACAACCGCAGTGACTGCGCTGCGCACCGTCACCGCGGCGGCGACATTCAGTCCATGATTAAAAGCTACACGGGCAGCCACATGGTTTGCACCCATTACCAAGCCCACCAGCAACAAACTGGCAAAGGCCATATGGCTCAATTCATTTTTCTTATTCAAGCTCGATTCCGGCCTCTTGAATAATCTTTGCCCATTTCACTCGCTCCTGTAGGGCAAAAGCCTCAAAATGTTCATGCGAATCACCGACTGTGACCGCACCTTGGGACAGTAGCTGACTTTTGATCTCAGGATCCTGAAGAGCTTTGACTGCAATCTGATTCAACTTTTGAACAATTGGGGCAGGCGTCGCTTTAGGTGCATAAAGACCAAACCAACCCTCGACCTCGTAACCTTTAAGTCCTGCTTCTGAAATACTCGGCACATCTGGCAGGAGAGCCGAACGTCCTGCCGAGGTCACGCCCAGCGCGTTGAGCTTGCCTGCTCTGATCAACGGCAAACAAATCGGCAGATTACAGAACATCATGTCCACGCGCCCTCCAATCACATCGTTGACGACCGCCGGACTACTTTTATAGGGCACATGAATCATGTCGGCTTGCGCCATTTTTTTGAACATCTCTCCAGAGAGATGCATGCTGCCGCCTGCTCCGCTCGAGCCAAAAGTCATGCTTTGTTTTTTCAGTAAAGCCAATAACTCTGGCACCGTTTTGGCTGGAACGTGCGGACCGATCACCAACACATTGGTCACCGTAGCAATATTGGTAATACCAACAAAGTCACGCTGAGGATCGTATTTTGTGTTTTTATGCAGTGTGACGTTGATCGCACCAATACTTGTCGCGCCGACCATCAAGGTATAACCATCAGGTTTGGCTGCGAGCAGGTAATTAGCGCCGATATTTCCATCCGCGCCTGCTTTGTTTTCAGCGATGACCGATTGTCCGAGACCTTCGGCCAGCTTACTGGCCATAATACGGGCCAGAATATCAGTCAGCGTGCCAGCCCCGAAAGGCACAACCATCGTGAGCGGCTTGCTAGGATAATCCGCAACACTCTGCGCCTGCACAGCAGACGAGGGAGCGCTGGACTGAGCGTGCGAAACTTGCCAGAGGCCGAGTACCAATACAACCAACAGCCCACGCACGCTCTCTGCGAACAGACGTCTGGACACAACACACTGAGTCAACATTGCGAAACCTTTCCTTGTCTTAACCAGCCAGACCAACCGACATCCCACCACAGACATAGAGCAATTGACCAGTCATAAAGCCAGCCCGCTTATCCATGAATACACAAACAGCGTGCGCAACTTCTTCAGGTGTTCCAAAACGCCCAACAGGAATCGACTCACGAATTTTTATAGTCTGCGGCGCATCCGGATGATTCGCCGCTATAAATAACTCTGTCTCAATCGGTCCGGGAGCAATCGCATTGACGGTAATCCCCTGCGTCGCTGTCTCGAGCGCCCAGGTGCGTGTCATGCCAACCAGGCCTGATTTGGTCCCGCCATAAACAGTACGGCCTGATTTCCCTAGCGCAGCACGACTGCCAATATTGACGATTCGACCGAATTTATTGGCGCGCATCGCTGGCAGCACAGCTTGCACAAGCAATAATGGTGCAATCATATTGAGCGACACCATATCGTCGATCTGCTCAAGTGTGATGTCCTCGATTTTGCCGACATGAATCATGCCAGCGTTGTTAACCAGATTGAGAATATCTTTCCTGGCGGCCCAGTCCATCGCGGCTTCGCGTGTGCGCTTGGCATTGCCAAGATCAACAGACTCAAAAATCTCCCCGGGGAGGATTTCTTTGGGTGGTGTGCGGCTGAAATTAATCACCTCATAGCCGTCTGCCAGCAAGCGTTCCACGACAGCTCGGCCGATGCCACGACTACCACCTGTCACTAATGCAGTTGCGCCTTTCATTCTGCTTTAATCCCCCGGTCACGAACAAGTTTGCCCCATTTCTGGCGCTCGGATTTTTCAAAGGCGGCCAGCTCGGGCCCAAACAAATTTCCAGGTACCGCGGCAAGCTTGATATAGGCTTGTGCCACTTTTTCAGTACTCAAACCTGCACGGGCTGCCGCTATCAATTTATCCACAATCGGTTGCGGAGTACCCTTCGCGACATATATAGCAAACCAGGCTGTGACATCAAAACCTGGGACACCGGACTCTGCAAAAGTTGGTAAATCAGGCGCAAGCGGACTGCGTTGCGCCGAAGTGACTGCGATCCCGCGAACACGTGATCCATCTTTGATCTGATTGATCGAACCCGAGAGATTATCAAATAACAAATCAATCTGACCGCCAATCAAAGCTGGCATCGAGGCTGAAATACCTTTGAATGGTACGTGCAATAACTCCACCCCTGCCATCGCCTCAAAATACGCACCCGTCAAATGGGGCGAAGAACCAATCCCGGGGGTGCCATAGGTGAGTTTTTTATCCTTGGCGTCTTTAGCTGCTTTGATCACATCGCCAAGGTTTTTCCATGGAGAAGTCGCGGAGACAACCAGGACGTTGGGGGTCGTTGAAACCAGCGCAATCGGAATCAGATCACGCTCCGGATCAAACTGCATTTCAGGATAAATGAACTGATTAATGCTTTGGGTGCCGATCGTACCCAGTCCAATGGTGTAGCCGTCTGGCTTGCTGCGTGCGACATAGGTCATTCCGACATTGCCGCCAGCACCAGGCTTATTTTCAACAACAACGGTCTGCTTCAGTGGTTCTTCCAGGGCCTGAGCAATCGAGCGTCCAAAAATATCCGCAGCACCTGCAGCAGGGTACGGCACGACCAGTGTCAAGGGGCGCGCAGGAAAATCCTGCGCCAATGCGTGGTGCACAGGTAATACAGCACTCATTATGGCCGCACAAGCTAGCAGCGCCTTCATCATGGTGTGTCTTCGTTTCATGACCTCTCCTGGCGGTGACCGTGCATTCACCGCGTAGTTTTTCTTATAAAGTACGTAAATAAGTACTATAGTGATATTCTGAATTAAACAATACCACACAGAAACTCTGCATAACCACAACGTTCGGCCTCTGTTTTACGGAATTTTTTTATGACGACCATGTCCAGTTTTTTTGCTCAACGAATGGCAAGTCTGGCAAGCACTCACGCCGAACACCCGGCGTTGATCGATCGCCATGTCAGCACGACCTTCGCTCAACTCAACGCGCAAGCCTGCCAATTGGCAGGAAATCTGGCAAAACTAGGCATTCAGGCAGGCGATCGGGTTGCGATCTGGCTCCCCAACTGCGTTGAGTGGGTACAGATCTTTCTGGCCTGCGCACATCTGGGGGCAACCGTTCTGGCGGTCAACACGCGCTTTCGCAGCAAAGAGGTCGCTGATATTATTGGTCGGGGTCGGGCGGACTGGCTCGTCATGTGGCCTGATTTCAAAGGCATTGCCTTTGCTGAAATACTGGCCGATGTCGATGCCGGGGTCATGAAACGACTGCGAGGCGTCATCACACTTGGCGATAGTCAAAGTCCTGCCATACAGGCTATCGCTGCGCGCGGGCAGTCTGTTCACGCTTTTAAGCACTTGTTAAATACTCCTTGCACAACACCAGAGCCCTACGGCAATGCCGGCGTTATTTGTTTTACAACCTCTGGCACGACCTCCCTGCCAAAATTTGTGCTGCATGACCATTTGAGCCTGCTCGCGCATGGCGACGGGATGAAAGTTGCTTATGGCTATAACGAGACTAGCCGGATTTTTGCCAGCGCACCCTTTTGCGGCGCGTTTGGTTTTTGTACGCTGCTCGGGGGGCTCGTGACAGGCAGCACGGTCGTCTGCGAACCCGTCACCGATACGCAAAGCACCTTGGAACAAATTCGACGCCATCAGGTTTCTCATACCTATGCAAACAACGAATCCATCCTCAAAGTACTTGAAGCCGCCGACTCGCCCAATGACTTCAAAAGCTGCAAATTATTTGGTTTTGCAAATTTTTCCCCTGCGATTACTAACCTGCTGGAGCAGGCGGAACGCAACGGTTTGCCACTGACAGGCTTATATGGTTCAAGCGAGTTGCAAGCACTTGTCGCGGCACAACCCACCCAGGCCTCAGAGGGTGAGCTCAGTGTGCGTTATATGGCTGGAGGGCGACTGATTCACCCTGCTGCACGCGTGCGCGTATCAGATCCTGAAACCGGGACCATCCTCGCGCATGGCGAATCGGGTGAGATTGAAATCAAGTCACCTAGTCGTATGCATGGTTACCTGGATAATCCAGAGGCTACCGCTAAAGCCCTGACTACCGATGGCTATTTCAAAACCGGAGACCTCGGTTATACCGTGAGTGACCGGCAGTTTGTTTTCCAGACGCGCATGGGCGATTCGATGCGTTTATCCGGTTTCCTCGTCAACCCCATCGAGATAGAGCAAGTCATAGAAACTCTGCCCGGCATCAAAGCCTGCCAGGTGGTTGGTGCGACCTTGGGAACCAAAATACTACCTGTCGCCTTCGTCATTCTGCAAGACGGGGCGCTTGCAGACCCGAGCGGCTGGACCGCTGAATGCAAAAGACGGATGGCTGCCTTTAAAGTACCAGTCCGATTTGAAATCCTCACAGCCTTTCCGTCCGTAGAGAGCGCAAACGCCGTCAAAATCCAGAAAAATAAAATGAGAGAGATGGCAGACAAGCTTGTGGCAGAGCAGTCATGAACCCGTCGGCCGGTTTGCTTTACTCACGCAGCCCTCAGCCACTCTACTTACAGGTGGCTACGATCTTTCGCCGCAATATTCAGCGCGGGATCTGGCCACCGAGCGAGCAAGTGCCGCCACTCGAGTCACTGGTTGAAACCTTGGGCGTCTCGCGTGCGACCGTCAGGCAAGCCTTTGGCATACTAGAGCGCGAGGGTCTGATCCACCGCTCACGCGGCTCGGGCACCTACGTCAATAATGAATTACCCGAGACCTTCAAACTCACGCTGCCCAAAAACTGGGCTGAAACAGTCGCGCTTTCCAGTGCACTGGGTACCACGACTATCATGGAAGCCAATGCCGACCTACCCCTGCCTGCATCGCTTGGCATGGACTGCCCATACACTCAAACAGGCAGTTTCCAGTATCTCAGGCGGCTTCATACGACCTCAGCAGGTCCCTTTTGCTATAGCGAGGTGTACCTTGATCGCGAAATTTACCGGCGACATCCGGCACGCTATCGCCATTCAACCGTTGCGCCCGTCCTCAATGAGCTGCATGGCAAAGAACTCACGCACGCCGGACAGCTGTTAACCATTATCGAGGCGGGGGCAGACTCCGCCGAGGCGCTGCATTTGCCCTTATCCGCACCCGTTGCCGAAATCAGAAGATTCGCCTGCATCAAAGAGCGCGTGATTTATTTTGCACGACTCGAAATTCCTACCCGATACGTACAAATGAAATTTGATTTGCTGAATACTTAAGGATCATTGATATGTTCAACCCCGATTCAATGTTGTTACCCTTTTTTGACGACTCGCATCGTCAACTGCACGAAGCTCTGCATACTTGGTCACGCGCGAATTTGCACAGTCGCCTTCACGAAGGCAGCGTTGATAAGCGTTGTCAGGATCTGGTCAAAATGCTCGGTGATGCCGGGTGGTTGCGGTATTGCGTGCCTGCAGAATACGGCGGTGTGCTATCCGGTCTGGATTCACGCAGCCTGTGCCTGTTGCGTCAGACACTTGGCTACTACGATGGGCTGGCAGACTTTGCTTTTGTCTTGCAAGGCTTGGGCAGCGGCCCTATTTCGCTGTTTGGTTCAGAGCATTTAAAACAAAAATATTTACCCCATGTCGCCTCCGGCAAGATGCTTGCCGCCTTTGCTTTATCAGAGCCCGATGCAGGTTCTGATGCAGCAGCGATGACTACACGCGCCACACGAACTCAAGACGGTTACCGCATCAATGGTGTCAAAACCTGGATCTCCAATGCTGACATCGCGGATTTTTATACCGTTTTCGCGCGCACTGAAAACGACGAAGTCGATGGCGTAACCGCCTTTGTGGTGGATGCCAATACGCCCGGTCTGAAAGTAACGGATCGTTTTAATCTCTGCGCGCCCCATCCGATTGGGACGCTGACTTTTACAGATTGCGAAATCCCCGTCTCGCAAAGACTGACCGAACCAGGCAAAGGTTTTAAGGTCGCGATGCAGAATCTGGACGTCTTTCGCGCTTCAGTGGGCGCTGCCGCGCTGGGTTTTGCCGAGGCAGCGCTGGACATGGGGATTGAGCGTTCCGTGAATCGCAAGATGTTTGGCGCGACCCTCGGTGACCTTCAGATCACACAGGGCGCGATTGGCGACATGTGCACCGAGATCGATGCAGCGACCCTGCTGGTTTATCGAGCTGCCTGGGAGCGGGATATCTTGCAAAAACGCACCACCCGCTCGGCAGCGATGGCGAAAATGTTTGCAACAGAATCTGCACAACGTATTATTGATCGTTGCGTCCAGCTCCACGGCGGTTTGGGGGTCAAACAAGGCCACCCAATGGAAATGTTGTATCGTGAAATTAGAGCATTACGTATTTATGAAGGTGCGACTGAAATCCAGCAAGTTGTGATCGCACGCGAAACCATGAAAAATAAAACAGGAGCAAGATAAATGAACGGTTCAGAAGCAATGGTTCACACCCTGCTGGCAGGCGATGTGGATGTATGTTTTGCCAATCCAGGCACCTCGGAAATGCATTTTGTTTCAGCGCTGGATCGCGCCACCAAGATGCGCTGTGTGCTTGGCTTGTTTGAAGGCGTCGTAACGGGTGCGGCCGATGGCTACTACCGCATGGCTGAAAAGCCCGCAGCGACCTTGTTGCACCTCGGACCAGGACTGGGCAATGGCCTGGCTAACCTGCACAACGCAAAACGCGCCTACTCAGGTATTGTGAATATCGTAGGCCAACACGCGCTAGACCATATCCATAACAATGCACCGTTGAATTCCGATGTTGAGGCGGTGGCGCGACCCATGTCAAACTGGGTGAAGACGACGATGTCAGCCACTGCTGCGCCGCTTGACACCGCCGAGGCGATTTCCCAGGCTCGCAGCACACCGGGTCGCATCGCAACCCTTGTGTTGCCAGCTAACTGCGCCTGGGAGCCCTCCGACCCGGGTCATTACTCAACCGCGCCTGCTCAAACTGCCGCTGCACCCTTGGCTGAATCCATCGTCGCGATGGCAAAGCTTTTATCGAATCCCGCTGAAGCTGCGCGCACCACGCTATTGTTAGGTGGGCCTGCGTTACGCGCCAAATCAACCCTGCTTGCGGGGAAAATCGCAGCCCACACGGGCTGCAAACTCGCCTCCGAGCCTCGCAACCCACGCTTGGAGCGCGGACGTGGTCGAGTCAACATCGACTCACTGCCCTTCCCTGTACTGGGTGCGGTAGAAATGCTGAAAGACACCAAAAATCTGGTTCTGGTTGGTAGCGCTAATCCTGTCGCATTTTTTGCCTATCCAGACAAACCACGCATGATCAAGCAGCCCGATTGCGAGGTTCATCAGTTGGCGACGCTGACGCACAATATCGAGGCCACGCTCCAGGGGCTTGTAGATGCCCTGGGTGCTCAGAACACAGCTCCAGCGCAGTTTTCGGATGGTCCTTTCCTTACAGACCTGCCCACAGGTGTCGCCACCGCAGATAACCTCGGGATCGTGATTGCTGCGTGCATCCCGGAAAACGGTATCTTGATTGACGAAGCGGTGACCTCAGGCCGACAGTTTGGTAAATTCACCCCCCAGGCTGCAGCACACGACGTCATCGATATTACGGGCGGCTCGATCGGTTTTGGTTTGCCTGCAGCCGTCGGTGCTGCGATCGCCTGTCCGGATCGTAAAGTCATTGCCGTAATCGGTGATGGCAGCTCCATGTACACCATCCAGTCCCTTTGGACCATGGCTCGTGAGCAACTCGACATCACCGTCATCATTTGTGCTAACCGTACCTACAAAATCCTGCGCGGCGAGCTCGCCAACATGGGTGGTCCCGCTCCTGGTATTAGTGCAGCGCGCATGCTGGATCTGGATGGCCCCTATCTGGACTTTGTCTCGATCGCCAAGGGCCATGGCGTACCCGGGGTTCAAGTCACAACTCTTGAAGCATTGACCAAAGAATTAAGGGTTGCGGCCAAAGAAAAAGGTCCACGCCTGATTGAACTCGTCATGTAATGAGATAAATAGTCTAAAAATTAACAGGAGAACTTACACATGAAATGCTATTGCGTTGTTGATTTCAAATCCGCGCTCAAACTCATCGAGCAGCCTACACCGACCCCAACCGGTAAAGAGGTGCTGGTGGAAGTGCGTGCCGCTGGTGTCTGCCATAGCGATCTGCACTTCTGGGAAGGTGGCTATGATCTGGGCAATGGCCGCACACTATCTCTCAAAGACCGTGGCATCAAGCTGCCAATGACCATGGGTCATGAAACGGCGGGGACTGCTGTTGCAATGGGTCCTGAGGCCAAGGGTGTCACACTGGGCAAGAACTATCTGGTGTATCCGTGGATTGGTTGCGGCAAATGTCCCGCTTGCGTCGAGGATGATCTGGATAACCACTGCGCAGCACCACAATATCTGGGTGTGCATCGTGACGGTGGCTATGCTGACCATATTCTTGTACCTGATGCTAAATATCTGCTCGATATTGGTG
Source organism: Burkholderiaceae bacterium (assembly GCA_036725985.1). Classification (GTDB taxonomy): domain Bacteria; phylum Pseudomonadota; class Gammaproteobacteria; order Burkholderiales; family Burkholderiaceae_B; genus Zwartia. The sequence continues at coordinate 132,989 of DAIMDD010000006.1, read as the reverse complement.
ATCTGGATCCTGCGATGATCGCGCCCTATGCTTGCTCAGGCATCACGACCTACAGTGCCTTGAATAAAGTCGGCGCCAGGACATTCCAGAAACATCCTGTGGTGATCATGGGAGCGGGTGGTCTGGGCCTGATGTGCCTGGCTTTAGTCAAAGCCCAGGGCGGAGCTGGCGCCATCGTGGTCGACATCGATCCAGTCAAACGGCAGGCTGCGCTGGACGCAGGCGCGCTTGCAGCAATCGATGGCGCAGCTCCCGATGCCGCGCAACAAATCATCAAAGCCAACGGTGGCAAACTCGTTCAGGCTGTCATTGATTTGGTTGGTGCGCCCTCTACGACAGGGCTGGCCTTTGATATCCTGATCAAGGGTGGAAAACTCGTGATTGTCGGCTTATTTGGTGGTGCAACACCTTGGCCAATCGCCTTCATTCCAATGAAAGCCTTGCAGATCCTGGGAAGCTACACAGGTTCGTTACAGGAAATGCGCGATCTGATGGAACTGGTCAAGAGCGGCAAAATCACTCCCATCCCGGTCCATAAGCACCCACTGTCGGATGCGGATCAGGTACTCATGTCCTTACGGGAAGGTAAAGTAACAGGTCGGGCCGTGCTGACCGCTTAATATTCATTACATTCTGTTAAAAAATGACTTACAGCACGTAAGTCATTTTTTTTGTCGAAAGTTAAACAACCACTGCAATACAAATAACCTGCTAGCAATCATATCTCCAGGATGAATGTCTTCTGTCATGACACTTACGCTCGCCGAAAACTTTAGAGCCATTTTTTATACGCCCTTTTATTTATTGAAAACGCTTGGTCTTGCCGAACAGGCCGGGCTTGCACTGAACTGGTTACCCCCAGGCTCTCCGGGTGGTGCCATCGAGGCGATTAAAAATGGTTCCGTAGATCTCACTTGGGGAGGTCCGATGCGCGTCATGAAAGATCATGACACGACACCTTCCAATGGAGAGTCCTTGCTGTGTTTTGGTGAGGTGGTGTCGCGCGACCCATTTTTTTTACTTGGGAAAAAAAATCTCGGACAGTTCGAGCTTGCACAACTCACACAGCTACGCTTGGCACTTGTCTCTGAAGTCCCGACCCCCTGGCTGTGCCTGCAGGCGGATCTGCGCGATCTGGGGTTGTCCGTAGCGGAAATAGAAGCTTCTCTTAAACGCGGCCTTAGTATGCCCGAACAAATACAGGCGCTTAAATCCGGGACGCTTGATGTCGCACAACTGTTTGAACCACTCGTCAGTGAATTGCTGAGCGATCCAGCCTATCAAATACTGTATAGCGCCCACACCCGCGGACCGACCGTCTACACAACGCTGATATGCTCGCGCGATGGCTGGAATAAGCACCAGACAGCCTTCACGCAACTTAACGCCCTCTTGCAAACACTTCAGACCTGGATGCACGCACAGTCACCGGCCAAGCTTGCGACCCATGTTCAAAGCTTCTTTCCAGAACTGAGCGCAGAGCGTCTCGAACACGCGATTGCACGATATTTACAACAGGGCATCTGGGCGCAATCACCCAGAATGTCTAAGACAGGCTTTGATAGATTATCTTATAGCCTGCACAGTGGAAATTTCATTCGTTCCCAGATCGACTTTGCCTCTTGCGTGACGCCACTAGATAAGCCCACACACTAGGTGCGCAAGCCCTCTCAGACCTGCCATTGCACCATCACCTCTGTACATAGCTTCATGGAGCTCCACTTGAAAACCTACCACTTTGTTAAATGGCTTGCCGCCTCAATCGCTAGCGTGGGTCTCGTTCATATTGCCGCTCAAGCACAAACCTCAGCCCCCTATCCCAACCGTCAGTTGCAGTTAATCGTTCCCTTTCCTGCAGGTGGCCCCAGCGATATCGTCGCCCGACTCTATGCACAGCAGCTCTCCAAGCTAGCCGGCCAGCCCGTTGTAGTTGAAAACATGGCCGGGGCTGCCGGCATCATTGGTACCCAGAATGCAGTGCGCGCCGAGCCCAATGGCTATACCATCCTTTTTAGTACCGCGAGCACCAGCGTGATTAACGAGGTCGTTCAAAAAAAACTCACTTACAACTTTCAAAAAGATTTTTCGATGATTGGGCTGATCGCCGATGCGCCTCACCTGTTGGTGGTTGGTCCTGGCGTGCCAGTCAATAACATTGCCGAACTCATCGCTCTGGCAAAAAAAGAGCCCGGTAAACTGAGCTATTCCTCTGCTGGCACAGGCAGCATAGTGCAAATGGGTGCTGAGCTTTTCCGCACCAAGACTGGGACTGAATTGATGCATGTCCCCTATAAGGGTGGAGCACCTGCGACCCTGGCGGTCATGAGTGGTGAAGTCACACTCAACGTCAATGATCTGAGCACTTTCCAGGCGCAGATCGCAGAAGGCAAACTCAAACCCCTCGCTGTTGCACACACCAGTCGTCTTAAACCCTTACCCAACGTCCCGACCTTTACCGAGCTCGGTATGCCTGAGATTGTGTCTAGTTCCTGGTGGGGTATTGCTGTTCCAGTTAAAACACCTGAGTCGATCCAGACAAGCTTGCGCGACTGGAATCAGAAAATCGTCACGAATCCGGAATATGCCAGCCGCTTGGCTGAAATGGCGTTTGAACCTATCAACATGACACCAGAGCAAACTAAAACATTCATCGCAGCTGAAATTCTAAAATGGCAAGCCGTAGCAAAGGCGGCGAACATCGAGCTTGATTAACGCTAGGTCGATACAAAAAAATCTGAGTTTATGAGTCCTCAAAGGCAATCATCAATGCAGGCACTAAAAACAAACGACTCTTATGAATCACCATTTGCTCTTTTCAGACTTTTGCTTGTCGCTGCAATAGCAGGAGCACTGGTGGGGTTCGTGGGTGGCGCCTTTCGCAGTACTTTAAACACGGTTGGTAGTCAATTACTCATTTTTATTGCTTATCTTCACACGGTGGATAGCCATTGGCTAATACCAGGTTTTATTTTGACGAGCTTGTTCACCTGCCTATGTGTAGGTATCGCTCGCTTTTTAGTCAAACTCGAGCCCACGACGATCGGCAGTGGCATCCAGCACGTAGAAGCTGTGATGCACCAAGGCGCTGCGCCAAGCAGGTTCAGAGCTTTACCGATCAAGTTTCTTGGCGGCTTGCTGTCAATTAGCTCTGGAATGGCTTTGGGCAAAGAAGGCCCCACCGTTCAAATGGCAGCCGTGATCGGCTCGGAGTCTGGCAAGCTGTTTCGCCTGAAAGCCAAAGAACAATCAATGCTCTACACCTCAGTCGCAGGAGCGGGATTATCGGTTGCCTTTAATGCGCCCCTCGCTGGCATCGCTTTTTCAGTAGAGGAAATCGCTAAAAAAGTTTCGATCGTAAGACTGATGGTTTCTTTAACCGCAGTCTGTTCAGGGATCATCATTTACCGGACTTATTTTGGAAATTCAATAGAGTTTGTGGTGGGTGCTCTTTTACCTGACACAGGGCTGAGTTTGTTTTTATATTTAGTCTTCTCTGTCTTACTTAGTGTCATCGGCGTGCTCTACAGCAGAACAGTGATTGTCGCTTTAGATATCAGCGACGCTATCAAGCAAATCTCCCCAGTTACTAAAGCAATGCTTATTGGTGCAGGAGTTGGGCTACTGAGTTATTTCTTCCCCCACTGGGTTGGAGGAGGAGGCTTGCAAGTTGATGCACTTTTAACTCAACAGTCCTTTTTATTACCGCTCGTCATCATGCTTTTTGTGCGCTTTTTCCTGGGACCGCTCAGCTATGTAAGCGGCGTACCAGGCGGGCTATTCACTCCGCTACTACTCATGGGCTCAGGTCTGGGAGTGGTCTTCGTTATTGTGATCAACCCCTTGCTCTCGCTTGCGGACCTCGGACAACTAGACCCGATATCTTTCGCTCTTGTGGGAATGGCTGCATTTTTTACTGTTGTCGTCAGATCACCGCTGACAGGAATTTTGCTGACGATAGAAATGAGTGGGAAAGTAGAGCTGATGATCCCGTTGTTAATTGCCTCTGTAATCTGCACCTTGATACCAGCACTTCTCAAACAAGAACCGATTTACGACTTGCTGCTAAATCGAAAATAATAGTTTGATACTTTTATTTTGGTGCCTGATATCTCTGCAGTGACAGCAGCACTTGTCTGGTGGCAAGAGGCTTGCCAGCCAGATGTTCGGAAAGTCTGGCGCGTAGTTTTACACGCAGCTCAGGTTCGATCTGGGGATCTTCGAAATCAGGTTCCTCGGCATCAAGCCCATAACCTGTCTCTTGCAACAAAATCCATTCAAATCTGCGCAATGCACCCGCTGCCGACTCGCCCGCAGCGAGTCGCTGCATGGCAATCACATACGCATCAAATAAGGCAGGGTGCGCATCCTCAAGCGGTAACAAACGAAATAACAACTCATTCATATACCAGCAGGACATCATGGCTGAACCCGGCAGTGCGTGAACACCTGCGCACTCTGCACGGGTAAGTGTTTTGACTTCACCCGCACCCGTCCAGGACAGCAGCAAAGGCTGAAACACAGACAAAGCAGGCCTCAGTAAAGAGTGCGGACGCTTTGCGCCCTTCGCTACCATGGTGACCCAGCCATGATCTCTGGAAAAAATCTGGACAATCAGGGAGGTTTCACGCCAGGCTGTAGTATGTAATACGTAGCCCGGGGTATCGAGTATGCGTAATAGCCGTTTACTCATAACCCAGATCGCGCAGGCTTGCGGCTTTGTCAGCCCAGCCTTTGCGCACCTTGATATAGACCTCAAGGTGGACAGGTTTATCCAAAAGCTTGGCCATATCCTGGCGCGCCTCGGAGGCAATGCGCTTCATGTGCGTACCGCCAACACCGAGCAGCATTGGACGATGGCTTTCGCGTTCTACGATGACACAGGCGGCGATACTGACGCCCTTCTCTGTTTCATCCCATTGCTCAATTGTCACAGTACTGCCGTAAGGCAACTCATCACCAACTAGCCGGAAGATTTTTTCGCGAATCAGCTCGGCTGCGATAAAACGCACCGGGCGATCTGTCAGCGTATCCGCTTCGAAAAAAGCATCGTTTTCAGGCAGGCGTTTTGCGACCTCGTCAAGCAACTGATCGAGTTGATGTTTTTTATTGGCACTCACAGGAACAATCGCGCTGAAATTATAGAGCGCAGCGATTTTCGCAACAAAGGGGTAGAGTTCATCACGGTTTTTGATCTGGTCGATCTTGCTGATCACCAGAATGGTTTTTTCCGGGTTGTGCAGCAGAGTAAGCAGTTTGGCGTCACCTGGTGACCACTTGCCAGCCTCAACCACGAACAACACCACATCGACATCAGCGAGCGTTTGCGTCACCACGCGATTCATCATGACGTTCATGGCACCTCCATGACGCGTCTGGAATCCCGGTGTATCGACAAATACGAACTGCTCATGCTCACGTGTTAGAACGCCTTGAATGCGATGACGCGTAGTCTGTGCTTTACGTGAAACGATGGTAATTTTTGAACCAATCAGTGCATTGGTGAGTGTGGATTTACCAACATTCGGGCGACCAACAACTGCGATAAAACCACAGCGATGTGCTGTCTCTGTCATTTAAGTTCCTGGGCAACCGCAACTGGCAGCGTAAGTTGTGCCGTTTTACGCGCCCGTGTCGAACGCTTTTTAAGAGGTGCCGGACTGGCCGCTTCGGCACCCTCGAGCGCCAGCTTTGCAGCTGACTGTTCTGCAGCACGACGACTTGAGCCGGGTGCGCTGACTTTGATATCCAGGGTGGGAATGCAGCATTCCACCTCAAACTGTTGACTATGCGCAGCTCCAGTCGTCGCCACAACGTTATAGATTGGCAACGCGAGCTTGCGACTTTGCAGGAACTCTTGCAGCAAGGTCTTCGCATCCTTGCCAAGTGTGAGCGGATCCACACTCTCCAGGATCGGAATATAGAGTCTTTCGATCAGGGCTTGCGCCTGAATAAAACCACCATCGAGGTAGACCGCCGCGAGTATCGCCTCAAAAGTATCAGCAAGAATCGAAGGTCTGCGAAACCCACCGCTTTTGAGCTCACCCTCGCCCAGTCGCAAAAAGCGCGACAGGTCGAGTTTCTGAGCAATCTCCGCCAGTGAGGCTTGCTTAACCAGGTTGGCACGCACCCGCGACAAATCACCCTCGTCCAGCGTGCCGTAATGATTAAACAGCAACGCTGCAACCGCAACGTTGAGCACGGAATCACCCAGAAACTCCAGACGCTCATTGTGACGCGCACCATGGCTGCGATGAGTCAGAGCCTGCTCCAGCAAAGCAGGCTTTGAAAATTTATATCCGAGAGAGGTCTCTAGTACGGCAAGTGACATTAATAAATAAACACAATCAATGGAAAGGACCGATACGACCCAGGCTGCCGAAATTCATCCAGATGAAAAAGGCACGTCCTACGATGTTGGCTTCCGGGACAAATCCCCAGTAGCGGCTATCAAGGCTATTGTCACGGTTGTCACCCATCATAAAGTAAACACCCGCCGGTACGGTGCATCGAATGCCATTGCGTAAATATTCGCACTTTTCACGATATGGAAAGTTCGATATTGGAGCTAAATTCTGCGATCCTCGCTCATCTAACAGGATTTCATGCGAGACATCACCTAGCTGCTCTGTAAACTGTGCGGTATACGCCACACGGTCCGGCTCAAAATACTCGCCATCCCGCTTGCGCGGAACCTCTTTTCCATTGATATAGAGCTTTTTATCCAGATAGGCCACCTCATCACCAGGCAGACCTACAACGCGCTTAATGTAATCAACAGTAGGGTCAACAGGGTAACGAAAGACCATCACATCACCACGCTGGGGCGAGCCAATTGGAATAACTTTCGTATCAATGACAGGCAGGCGCAAACCGTAGATGAATTTATTAACCAGAATCAAGTCGCCTGATTGCAAGGTCGGCAACATCGACCCGGAGGGAATTCGAAAGGGCTCCACAATAAAGGAGCGCAGCACAAAAACAAACAAGATGACTGGAAAAAAACTCACGCCATACTCGACCCACCACGGCATACGGCCTATGTCTGACCGGATTTGCTCTTCGCGTTCCTGTATTTCAGCTGGCGACAGGGTCGACCAACTCGTGCGAGCCAAGGCAAGAGCCTGTTCAATTTTTTGACGACGTTTTGCACTCAACGAAAAACGATCGAGAAACCAGACTATACCCGTGACAACGAGCAACACAAATAAGATTAATGCAAAATTCCAGCTCATCAGTTCAACCTATTGACGATTAAATTCGGATTAGCTATCAACCTGCAAGATCGCCAGAAAGGCTTCTTGCGGAATCTCAACGCTACCGACTTGTTTCATGCGTTTTTTACCGGCCTTCTGCTTTTCGAGCAGTTTTTTCTTGCGGCTGATATCACCACCGTAGCACTTAGCCAATACGTTTTTGCGTAACGCTTTGACGTTCTCACGGGCAATAATTTCTGCACCGATCGCTGCCTGGATGGCTACGTCATACATCTGACGCGGAATCAGCTCGCGCATTTTTGAGACCACATCGCGTGCGCGATATCGGGCGTTAGAGCGATGGCAGATGGTCGACAACGCATCGACCTTATCGGTATTGATCAACAGATCCACTTTGACGACGTCGGCCGGGCGGTACTCTTTGAACTCGTAATCCATCGAGGCATAACCGCGCGATACAGATTTCAACTTGTCAAAGAAATCCAGCACGATCTCAGCGAGCGGGATTTCATAGTGCAAATGGACCTGTCTACCGTGATAAGTCATATCCAGTTGCACACCGCGCTTGGTGGTGCACAAAGTCATCACTGGACCAACGTACTCCTGGGGCATGAACAGCGTCACATTGACGATAGGCTCACGCACCTCAATGAACTTACCCACATCTGGCATGCGGGAAGGGCTCTCGATATGGATGACTTCGTTGTCACGCAACACCACTTCGTACACCACCGAGGGGGCTGTCGTAATGATATCCATATCGAACTCACGCTCGAGTCGCTCCTGCACGATCTCCATATGCAGTAAACCGAGGAATCCGCAACGAAAGCCAAAACCGAGCGCCTGTGACACCTCGGGCTCAAACATCAGCGCAGAGTCGTTGAGCTTGAGTTTTTCGAGCGAATCCCGCAGTTGGTCATACTCGCTACTCTCGACAGGATAAAGTCCCGCAAACACCTGAGGCTTGACTTCTTTAAAACCAGGCAAAGCTTGGGCAGCAGGTTTAGCGGTGAGAGTAATCGTATCGCCCACCTTGGCGTCTTTCAGCTCTTTGATACCCGCCGTAACAAACCCTACCTCTCCTGCCGACAAATGCGGGCGCGGCAGTGATTTAGGTGTAAACACACCCGTCTGCTCGCACAAATGCACAGCACCCGTAGCCATAAAAGTAATTTTGTCTTTGGGCTTGAGAACGCCATTGATAATGCGTACCAGCATCACGACGCCAACATAGTTATCAAACCACGAGTCAACAATCAATGCCTGCAGTGGCGCATCCGGATCGCCTTTCGGAGGAGGAATGCGAGCAACCACCGCCTCCAGAATCTCGTCAATCCCCATGCCTGTCTTGGCACTTGCAAGAATCGCATCGGCCGCGTCAATACCAATCACATCCTCAACCTCAGCGCGAGCACTCTCAGGATCGGCCTGCGGCAAATCCATCTTATTAAGGATCGGCACGACCTCCACACCAAGCTCGATCGCTGTGTAGCAGTTTGCAACGGTTTGTGCCTCAACACCCTGAGAGGCATCCACCACCAGCAAAGCGCCCTCGCACGCGGACAAGGAACGGCTGACCTCGTAGGAGAAGTCAACGTGCCCCGGGGTATCGATCAGGTTGAGGTTATAAACATTACCGTCAGCTGCTTTATAGTGCAGTGCCGCAGTCTGGGCTTTGATCGTGATGCCACGCTCGCGTTCGATATCCATGGAATCCAGAACCTGGGCGGACATCTCACGGGCAGCCAGTCCCCCGCAGCGCTGAATCAGTCGGTCAGCGAGAGTTGATTTGCCATGATCAATATGGGCGATGATGGAGAAATTGCGAATGTGCTGCATAGAGCCTAAGAAGAGAGCCAACAAGCAAAAGGGGCGCTTTGCGCCCCTTTTGCGGCAAACAGCTATTCTAGCCGTTCTTGGCTTATTTTGTGGGCTTAACCGCTACCCACTGGGTTTGATCCCCACGGCGCAACATCAAACCTACCGGACGGGATTTATCGAGAGCGTCAACAAATTTGGCAAATTGCTCCGGACTGGTGATATCCGTATCGTTGACAGCCAGAATAATATCGCCTTCGGCAATCCCGGCTGAGCTGGCGGGCGCTTCGACAGAATTAACCTGAACCCCGCCTTTAATGCGCAGTTTAGTCTGCAAGTCAGCGTCTACAGCCACCACACTCAGGCCAAGCACCTTGGTCTCAGTCTCGGCAGGTTTGACGGATGGTCCCTTTGCGACGGCCTTGGGATCAGCTTTCATCTCACCCACGGTGACTTTGAGCTTGACGACCTTACCCTTGCGCCAGACCTCAATAGGCGCAGCGGTACCCGGCTTGACCTCACCGACTAAGCGAGGCAGATCGGAGAATTTGCCGATGGGCTTGTCATTAAAGCTTGTGATCACATCACCAGCCTGAATTCCAGCCTTATCAGCCGGCGCATCTTGCTCGACACCACTGACCATCGCGCCTTCAGCTTTGGGCAAACCAATCGCAGCAGCGACATCTTTGCTGACTTCTCCAATCTGGACGCCGATACGGCCACGAACAACCTTGCCTGAGGTACGCAACTGCTCAACCACCGTCATGGCCTCATTGATTGGGATCGCCAGAGAAATGCCCATTGAGCCACCACTGCGAGAAACGATTTGTGAGTTGATGCCAACCACCTCTCCTTTCATGTTGAGCAAAGGGCCGCCTGAATTACCAGGATTGACGGCAACATCTGTCTGGATAAAGGGTAAATAATCACCCGTATCGCGACCCAATGCGCTGATGATTCCAGAAGTCACAGTCGAGTCCAAACCGAAGGGTGAACCGATCGCAAGAACCCACTGACCTTTTTTGAGAAGCTTGGCATCACCGATTGGCAAAATTGACATGCCACGGGCGTCGACCTTAAGCAACGCCACATCAGTACGCTCATCGCTGCCAACCAACTTTGCCTTGAACTCACGTCCATCGGTCAGAGTCAGGAAAATCTCTGTTGCATCAGCCACAACATGATGATTAGTCAGGACGTAACCATCCTCCGAGATGAAAAACCCTGAACCTACACCGCGTGGAACAGTACGCTCTTCAGGTTCATCACGCTTGCCTCGCGGAGCTTGTTGCTGCGGACCTTTTCCGCCTTGGCCAGGTGGTTGAAAATCAGGCCCAAAGAAATGCCTGAACATCTCATAAGGATCCTGGCCACCGCCTGGCGCCTGACCACGTACATTTACTTTGGCTGTGGTTCGGATATTGACCACTGCAGGTTCAGCTTTTTCTACAATCGTCGTGAAGTCAGGCAGCGCTATATTTTGCGCATGCGTTTGTTGTGCATGTACACCACCAACTATCAGGACAACCCCCAGCATGAAGGCGACCAGCGTGCGGCGCGTACGATCAGCGGGCATATACAGATATGACTGATACAGATCTCGCATTTTGAACTCCGTTTTTTTGCTCTGGCCAGAAGTCAATTATTTAAGACTTTGACCAGGCATGTATTGAATGGACTGTGCAAACTTTTCGAGAGTGGAGGCCGGCACTTCACCCAGAACAGTCAGCCAGAAATTTGCAATTTTTACCCCATAGAGATTCACAGAACCAATCTGTGCTGCGCCAAGAGGTTTGTAGTCAGACCGCTCATTTAGATAAGGTTCAATAAATATTGATATTGTTGACAAACCATCTGACAACCCCATCTGATGAACGCGTTTTTTTTCAGCAAAAAATTGTTGTGTTTGTGAAATCACGCCATAACCAGCAGGCGCCTGAATACGCCAGCCTAAGCCCTGCAGGTCCACCATTGTTTCTTGCGTTTCCACGACCTTCCAGTCAGCGATGGACCATGAAGGTGCGAGCAATGTTTCTGGTATATCAGAGCCAATGCTCAACTGGGTAAAGCTCACCTGCTCAATGAGACGGCCACCATCACCTACAGTTTGTACCCTGAGTAATAGCCGGGTCTCGTTGTCAACACATAAACGATAGCCATAACGAAGGGTATCTTTGGGAACCACATCAATAACCTGGCAGGTCCTGCCTGCGACCCGCATCATCTGGGACGCAGGTCTTATGCTGTAGTTGGCAACGACAGCTTGAATATTGGATAACAGCAAACCTGGGAAGCGATCCACGCGCTGTTTTTCCAACATTACAACATTGTCTTCTGGAATCAAAGACTGCACTCGATCGTTTTTACGCAGGTATTCTCTGGCTGGACCGTCAAGCAACTCAAGCTTTTCGGTTTCGTTTTTACCATCATAAACATGGGTGATCAGCGAGGCCTCAATCAAACCGCCCTGATGATAGGCAAAGACCCCTCGATAATTCAGCGTACGCGCTGCATTCTGGATGCGTAAAAGCAGGGTTGAGTCACTTTCTTCAAGTGAAGGCAGGTTTTGCAGAACCTGCGTCTGCGCAGACACCGCAGATACAGACAACATATAAAGCAGTGCTGTGAAAACAGCCTTTATAAAACCAAGTCCTCGCCCGAACAATACGGGACCAGAGTGATTCATACTCATTATTTCGTGGCTCCGTATGAAACCTGCCTGACTGACGCAGGTCCGGAGAACTGGCGATGTGCAGTGACGTAAGCGTGCATATCGTCAAGCTCGACCTTAGATGCGACCACTACTGCAGGCTCGGCGGAAGCAATATGACTCGAAGAGTCATTCATTTCAGGTGAAAAAAACGGATGCAGGACCCAAACCACACTGGCAACTGCCGCAGCCATTGCAAAAACAGGCCACCCGTAGTCACGCATCCTCGAACCGATACTATTGTTTACTGGCACAGGTGTGACAGATAGTGCGGGCTCCGCTGCAATCGCCTGGGCTAAACGAGCAGAAAACTCTGTCGCAGGTAGTAAAGCAAGTTCTGGTGTCCTTAAAGCATCCCCAATCAGATGGTACAACTGCCACGTTTGTTTACCCTGTTCGGTTTCCAAGACCTCTGGCATAGAAATTTGAGCATCCCCATCGAGCCAGGCGGAAATAGCCTGCGTCACCTCAGCGCTGGAGGTAGTACGGTCATCCCGGTTATGTTTAAAGTCTTGCATTATTTTTCTGTCCTTACCAGCGCTTGTCACCGGCATTGCCCATAATTGGGCGTAACCGCGTCGCAATGGCCTCACGAGCCCGAAAAATTCTAGAGCGCACCGTACCGATGGGGCAATCCATGGATTGAGCAATGTCATCATAGCTCAACCCATCAATTTCACGCATCACGATTGCGTTACGCAACTCCTCAGGTAAATCCTCGATCGCCTTGTTTACAGTCTGTGCAATTTCACGACTGGCAAGCTCTGACTCTGGGGTACTGTTGTCTGTTAGGTTATCGGATTCGTTAAAAGTTTCACCTTCTTCGTTCTCAAGTAAAGAAGAAGTGTTCGGTCGGCGTTTATTTGTAGCAAGCCAGTTACGCGCAGTATTGATCGCAATGCGGTAGAGCCAGGTATAAAAGGCGCTATCGCCCCTGAATTGGGGCAAGGCACGATAAGCCTTAATGAAGGCTTCCTGGGCAACATCTTCGGTCTCAGCGGGGTCGCGGATCATCCGCGACAAGAGTCGCATGATTTTGCGTTGATATTTCAATACCAACAAATCAAATGCCTTTTTATCGCCGTTTTGTACACGAGCGACTAATTCAGCATCAACATCACGCTCGGTCACACAGTCTCCATTGTTTGCTCAACCTGAGGGTAATCCAGCCTCCAGGCAGCCATCACACACATCTGACGATACGTCTCAGGTGCGATCTTGCAACGCCAAACGGTTATTTTGACAGTTTCCTGCTTGTTATGGGGGCAATTGAGGATTTTCAAGCTCAAGGTGAGACCAAAAAAATGTCTCCATTGCTGCAACAACTCAACAGTCAGGCTATTTTTTTGCTCTAAGTCACTGATTTTCCATTGCCTCCGAGGATGGAGCCATAAAAACTGAGGAGGCTGTTTTTCTTTCCTTTGTTTTAAAAAAACAGACAAAACAGGTATCCAGGGCCCAACAACCACAGCCAGCACAACCAAAAGGGGAAAGTTTGCCCAAACGCAGGCCAAGCACAGGGCTGAGCTGGCAGCAGTTAACGCAAGATATTCTGTCAACACTGCCCGCCTGGGGCGGGACAGTGTTACACAAAGATTTAAACCGTCAGTCAAGCAGAAATCAAAGTCGACGAACAGCCATGGAACCGTTGGTTCCACCAAAGCCAAAAGAGTTCGACAACGCCACGTCGATTTTCATTGGCCGCGCTGTATTTGCGCAGTAATCAAGATCGCACTCCGGATCCTGATTAAATATATTAATCGTCGGAGGAGAGATCTGATGATGCACGGCCAGAGTGGTGAAAACAGCCTCGATACCGCCTGCCGCCCCGAGCAAATGACCTGTCATCGACTTGGTTGAGTTGATCACGAGTTTTCTGGCGTGGTCACCAAAAGCAAGTTTCAGGGCTTCTGTTTCGTTCTTATCGCCAAGAGGGGTCGAAGTACCGTGTGCATTGACGTAGTTGACTTCATCCAGGTTGATACCGCCATTGCGCAAAGCGTTGAGCACTCCGCGACGAGGACCATCGCGGTCAGGCGCAGTGATGTGGTGGGCATCCGAGCTCATACCGTAACCGGCAAACTCGCCATAAATCCGCGCGCCACGCTTTTTAGCGTGCTCGTATTCTTCGAGAACCAGCACGCCAGCCCCCTCGCCCAGGACAAAGCCGTCCCGATCACGATCCCAGGGGCGTGATGCGGTTGTTGGGTCATCATTACGCTGGGAAAGCGCACGCATCGCTGCAAAGCCACCAATACCGAGTGGGGATACAGTCGACTCGGCACCACCTGCAACCATTACATCGGCATCACCATACTCGATCAGGCGCGCGGCATCACCAATTGAGTGTAGTCCTGTCGTGCACGCTGACACTACAGCGTAGGAGGGACCTTTCAGACCGAGCATGATCGATAGCTGGCCTGAAATCAGATTAATTAAGGACGCAGGAACAAAAAAAGGTGAAATACGACGTGGGCCACGCTCAAGGTATTCGGTCTGCGTTTCTTCTATGCGTTGCAAACCACCAATCCCTGAACCCACAATCACGCCGACTCGCTCGGCATTGGCTTCCGTAATTTCTAGACCAGAGTCTTTCCAGGCCTGAACGCCGGCGGCTATTCCATAATGGATAAAAGTATCCATTGTGCGCGCTTCTTTTTGTGGAATCAGCGTAGTGATGTCAAAATTTTTGACTTCACCGGCTATGTGCGCATTAAAAGCGGCCGGGTCAAAACGTGTTATCCGTCCGATACCGGACCGACCGTTAACGATATTGTCCCAGGCTGAAGCGATATCGTTACCCACTGGGCATACGATCCCAAGGCCTGTAATGACGACTCGTCGTTTCACGGATCACTCCTTATATGTGATAAAGGCGGCCAAGACATTGAATGTGCAAGCACCCGGTGCATATGCCCCGAAATACCACACACTAATCGCCTCAACCGCCCGACAGCTCAGCGGACAGCGCCGCCTGATGCCGCGAATTGATAATTACTTGGAACGCGAATTGATGTAATCCACTGCTTGCTGAACGGTCGTGATTTTTTCAGCTTCCTCATCAGGGATTTCAGTTTCGAACTCGTCTTCGAGCGCCATGACTAACTCGACCATATCGAGTGAATCGGCACCGAGGTCATCAAGGAATGAAGAGGCGTTCTTGATCTCGGCTTCATTAACGCCAAGTTGTTCAGCGACAATCTTCTTGACGCGCTGTTCGATGCTTTCCATGCAAATCTCCAAAAGGAAAAAGTCCGGCGAATTATAGCTAACCGGGAGAAAAAAACCTATTACAAGTACATACCACCATTGACGTGTAGCGTTGTACCCGTAATGTAACTAGCATTCGGCGATGCCAAAAAGGCAACCGCGTGTGCAATATCTGTAGCAGACCCCAGTCTACCGAGAGGGATTTGCCCAAGTAAGGCAGCTGTCTGGGACTCTCCCAGCTCACTGGTCATATCTGTTTCAATAAAGCCGGGTGCCACACAGTTAACTGTGACACCACGACTCCCGAGCTCGCGGGCGAGCGCGCGGGACATACCCGCCACACCCGCCTTGGCTGCAGCATAGTTAGCCTGGCCTGGATTACCACTCGAGCCTACAACTGAGGTGATATTGATAATTCGCCCCCAGCGTGCCTTCATCATACTGCGCATGACTGCGCGTGAGAGGCGAAATACGGAGGTCAGATTAGTTTCGAGCACGGCATCCCAGTCCTCGTCCTTCATGCGCATCGCAAGCGTATCGCGTGTGATACCTGCATTATTGACAAGAATATGTGGTCCACCAGCGGTTTCTTTACCGAGCGCATCAATCAAGGCATCACAGGCAGGTACATCTGTGACATTCAGCACAACGCCACGGCCGCCCTGGGGGGCCAGCATTTCAGTGATACCGAGCGCGCCTGCCTCAGTCGTTGCGGTACCAATCACAAATGCACCCCGGGCAGCCAACTCTTGAGCGATGGCTTTGCCGATCCCGCGCGAGGCACCTGTTACCAATGCAACTTTGTCTTTTAAATCCATCATCCAGTCCTCAGGCCGCTTGAGCAAGTGTGTCCAGTGCGATCTGCATGGACTCAGGGTCAGTCACTGACAGTGACACCATATCAGGCTCAATGCGTTTGACCATGCCAGAAAGTACCTTACCCGGACCGCATTCGACTACATGGGTAATACCCTGTGCTTTCATCGTCTGGATGATTTCAACCCAGCGCACGGCATGCCAGGCCTGGCGCACCAGTGCATCACGGATAGCCTCGGGATCCTGGGTGATGGCCACATCCACGTTATTGATCACAGCAACCGCAGGCACACTCACTGTCACCGTTGCCAGCGCTTTGGAGAGAACCTCTGCCGCAGGTTTGAGCAAGCTGGAATGAAAAGGTGCTGAAACAGGCAGCAACATCGCACGCTTGGCGCCTCTTGCCTTGGCAGCAGCCATGGCACGCTGGACAGCCTCGGCATGTCCCGCAATCACAACCTGAGCAGGCGCATTGAAATTAACTGCTTCAACAATCTGACCTTCGGCTGCTTCGGCGCACGCTGCGCGCACGGCATCATCATCTAACCCCAGTACCGCGGCCATGGCACCCGTCCCAACCGGCACAGCGGCCTGCATCGCATCGGCGCGGATACGCACCAAACGCACTGCATCAGCCAAATCAAGTGAACCAGCAGCGGTCAAGGCGGCATATTCACCCAGGCTATGACCGGCCATCATGGAAGCAACCGGACCACCTGCAGCACGCCAGGCTTCAAACATCGCTACGCCAGCAGTCAGCATGGCAGGCTGTGTATGAGTCGTCAGGCTTAATTGCTCAGTTGGCCCCTCTGCCATCAGGGTCGCCAGATCTTCGCCGAGTGCGGCAGAGGCATCAGTAATCACTTTCATCGCAGCAGGTTGAGATGCCCAGGCATCCATCATGCCAACTGACTGTGAACCCTGACCTGGAAAGACAAACGCAAATTTCATAGTTATCGTCATTAAGCTAAAAATAAAGCTGTTATGAAAAACATCACATCCTGACCAACACCGAACCCCAGGTGAAACCACCCCCGACGCCCTGCAATAGTACTAGTTGTCCTGCCTGAATTCGACCATCGCGACGTGCTACATCAAGTGCCAGCGGAATACTCGCTGCCGAGGTATTGGCATGCTGATCCACCGTAACAACGACTTTTTCGAGAGGTACCTCGAGTTTTCGTGCGAGGAAGGTCAGAATACGCAGATTAGCCTGATGGGGAATCATCCAGTCCACATCCGCCATCGTCAGGCCTGCATCAGCCGTCACCGAGCGCGCGGAGCGATCCAGCACAGTGACTGCTTGTTTGAATACCGCCTGGCCATCCATGCGCAGAAATGGATCACCGGTCACTTGACCGTAGGCGACATTACCCGCAGCAGCCAGGATATTCATCTGACTGCCGTCGGCGTGTAATTCAGCCCCAATAATTCCTGGTGTATCGCTTGCCTGCAAAACCACCGCGCCGGCCCCGTCGCCAAACAGGACACAGGTGCCACGGTCACTCCAGTCAAGAATGCTTGAGAAAACCTCAGCACCAATCACCACAGCGCACTTGGCACGTCCGGCGCGAATAAAGCTATCAGCGGTTGTCAGCGCGTAAACAAAACCGCTGCAAACAGCCTGAACATCAAAGGCCGCTGCACCTTTGTTACCCAAACCCGCCTGAACGATACAAGCTGTACTTGGGAACACAAAATCTGCTGTAGAAGTCGCCACAATAATCAGGTCGACCTCGCTTGCGTCAACGCCCGCGTCCGACAGCGCACGACGCGCCGCCTCTGTCGCCAGAGAGCTGGTTTTAATGCCGCGCTCAGCAATATAGCGCTGACGAATCCCGGTACGCTCTGCGATCCATTCGTCAGAGGTTTCAATCTGACGCGTCGCCATATCAGCCGCCAAGGCCACGTTGGTGACCAGGTTAGGTGGCAGATAACTTCCAGATCCAATAATGCGGGCAAAGGGCATGGATGCACTCATGCGGAATCTCCGGAACGAACAGTTTCAGTCACGGTGGCGGATTGCGTTAATTGCGAAATCGCAACGCTGGTGCGCTCAAGCAAGCCATTTAACACCGCATCACGGGCACGCTGCAGGGCAAAACCAAAAGCATAGGCATCCGCAGAGCCGTGACTTTTAATGACAATACCGCGCAACCCGAGCAAAGCAGCGCCATTGAGGCGTCGATTATCCAGTCGATAGCGGAAACAATTTAGTACGGGCATAGCCAGCATACCCATTATTTTGGTCAGGAAATTACGGCTGAATTCTTCACGGATATAAGAGGCAATCAGACGTGCAAGACCTTCTGCGCTTTTCAAAGCAACATTACCTACAAAACCGTCGCAAACCACCACATCAACCGTGCCTTTGAATATATCATCGCCCTCGACGTTGCCATAAAAATTCAAAGTACTTTTGCGCAAGAGTTCGGCAGCCTGCTTGACGGTCTCGTTACCCTTGATGATTTCTTCACCGATATTGAGCAAGCCAACGCTCGGCGCAGGTCCTGTGGAATCAACCTGTGCCAAGGCCGTACCCATAATTGCAAACTGCAATAAATGCTCGGGTGTGCAGTCCACGTTGGCGCCCAGATCGAGCATGATCGTGTTGCTACCCTTTTTGTTGGGCAACGCTGTTGCAATCGCAGGCCGATCGATCCCCGGGATGGTTTTAAGGATGTAGCGCGAGATCGCCATCCAGGCACCCGTATTACCCGCTGACACGCAGGCGTCTGCCTGCTCATCCTTGACCGCTTGCGCGGCCAGGCGCATTGAGGAGTCTTTTTTGCGACGCAAGGCAATCTCGACCGGATCGTCCATCGTCACAACCTCAGAGGCCGCAACGATACTAAAATGCTCAGGAGAAACGGAGGGGAATTTTTTACGTGCAGCTGAGACAGCAACAGCCAACTCGTCGGGCAAGCCAACAAGCAATAATTTTGTATCTGGAAATCGCGAAGCGAATTCGAATGCAGCAGGGACAGTGACAGAAATACCTGTGTCACCACCCATGCAATCAATCGCAATACGAATAACGGGTTCCACGTGATTGTGCGCAGTCACACGACGAAACGAGTGATGCCTGTCAACCGCGTATTATTCGTCAGCTTTGGTCTTGAGGACCTTGCGGCCACGATAAAAGCCTGTTGGGCTGATATGGTGGCGGATGTGCTGCTCGCCTGTATTCGGCTCGATAGCCGTTGACGGATTCGTCAGAAAATCGTGCGAGCGGTGCATACCGCGCTTGGAGGGTGATTTTTTGTTTTGCTGAACAGCCATGACAACTCCTGTGGATCGGCGAATTGTACGCCAACCATCTTAGTAATAACCAATTAATACCATGAATTAAGCTTTGCTTGAATACGCTTGGCTTAACGCTTTGTTTTAAGCTGCTCCAGCACCGCAAAGGGTGATGGACGCGCTTCCCCTTTGTCCTCCTCAGTGTCATCCGACTCTGTCTCAGCCATGTCCGGACACTGTTCGTGACGCGGTACGTAGGGCACTTCTAAAATCAACTCATCTTCTATCAGACCCAGCACATCAAACTGACGGGATCCAACTAATTTTTCAGGCTCATCCAGACTGTCTTCATCAAAAGAATCGTCGCCCAGATCAGCTTCACTTCTGACCAGATCAAACGCTGTCTGCCTGTCAATCGACAAAACCATCGGCCCCAGACAGCGCTGACATTCAAGCAATAGCCTGGCTTGCACCTGCAACACCAGTTGCGGCCTGCCCGAGGCATTTAACTGCCCGATCAGCACGTACCTCACAAGGCCAGGCTCTGCAGGCGCATCACTCAGGGCAACAAGCTCAACCGAAGGCTGATCTGCAAGACCTTCAAGCAATCTTTGCAAACGATGCACACTGAACACACCTGCCTGAGTACGACCTCGACGGGCAAATTCAAACGCATCAATCTGGCCCGGCAAACCCAGGCTACAGTGCACCGAGGCTGCATCCGTCTTTATGTCGGTCATGCGATTTCCAATGCGATATAGTCCATTTGCCTTGCTCACATAAAAGCAGCAAAGCAAGAGATAATAGCGTGTTTACCCTGTGATCGTCAATCTTAGTCTCACTAGTTACCTGGCAAACGATGTCTTGCGCACCCTACTCTTTGATTCTCGCCTCCAGCTCGCCCTACAGGCGCGAACTACTTGAAAGACTAAGAATATCTTTTTCTGTCGTTTCACCCGAGATCGATGAGACGCCGCGCGAAGCCGAGCAACCCGAGCAGCTTGCGCTCAGACTTGCGGCAGAAAAAGCCCAGGCTGTTGGTTTACGCTTTCCCAATACCATTGTAATTGGTGCCGATCAGGCCGCCAGCCTGAATGGCAATCCCCTGGGCAAACCAGGCACGATCGAAGCCGCCTACAGGCAGTTGCGTCAAATGTCTGGTCAAACAGTCGTATTCCACAGCGCAATGGCAGTACTCCATGCAGGCCAGTTGCAAACTATTAATGTCCCAACCACCTGCGTATTCAGGACACTTTCAGATGAGGCGATCGAACGCTACATTGCCATCGACCAACCGCTTGACACGGCGGGCAGCGCCAAAGCGGAATGTCTGGGTATCGCGCTGATGCAAACCATGCAAAGCACGGATCCAACCTCGATCATTGGCCTGCCTTTGATCGCCTTGACAAAAATGCTCAGCGCCTGCGGACTGGATCCTTTACTGCACGCGCGCCTCAATTAAAAAATATGGCGAATCCCATGACAGCTACTGAAAACAACAAACTAGGCACGCTTCATCTGATCCCTGTGGGACTTGGCGAGGCCGAAATCAATGACTGGTTACCACAACAAGTTCAGTCGACCAGCGCAGGACTCAAACGCTACATCGCAGAAAACGCAAAAACTGCACGGGCTTTTTTAAAACTCACCCCACTGGCCCAGCCTCTGCAAGAAATCACCATCCACGAACTCGGTCCCCGCGTCGACGATGCAGCGCTGCAGACCTGGATGCAACCGCTGCGGACAGGGGAAGATATCGGCCTGGTCTCTGAGGCAGGCTGCCCGGCTGTCGCCGACCCTGGGGCGCGCGCAGTCAGTATTGCCCACAGCTGGGGGGTTCGAGTGAAACCCTGGGTCGGACCTTCCTCTATCTTGCTGGGACTGATGGCCAGTGGTTTGGACGGACAACGCTTTGCTTTTCATGGTTATGCTCCCGTCGATGCTGCCGAACGCGTGAAACAGCTCAAAAACTGGGAAGTCACTTCGGCAAAACAAAAACAAACACAACTGCTCATTGAAACACCCTACCGTAACAACGCGATGTTCAGCAGCCTGATCGAGAATCTGAAAGGCAATACGCGGCTGTGCATAGCTCGCTCATTGACAACCTCAGATGAGTGGGTCCGGACACTCCCGATCTCCCAGTGGAAAGCACAGCCCGCCCCCGTGCTCGACAAACACCCCACACTTTTTCTGTTTCTTGCAGCTTAATTATGATGAGCTTAGTCAAAGGTTTCCTTTCAATTTTTACCGCCTTGATCCTTGCGGGTTGTGCCAGTCAGTCACCTGAAGGGCGTTACTCGATCATCAATTCAATGAAAGCGAAAGGCCAGAATAACCGTATCGATATGATCGTGCTGCACTATACGGCTGGATCGAAAACCTCCTCGCTCGCCGTACTGACGAATAAGGATGTCAGTGCGCATTACGTTGTAACCGATGACTCACCGCCACAGGTCTATCGTCTAGTGGATGATTCCATGAGTGCGTGGCATGCGGGTGAGAGTAGCTGGTATGGTCGCACCTATATCAACCCGCGTTCGATCGGCATTGAAATAGTCCACCCCGGCTGGGAGCGCAACGTCAATGGAACAATGGGCGCGCCTTACCCAAGCTCACAAGTACACACCGTGACGGCGCTGACGCGTGATCTGGCCAGGCGTTATGACATCAAACCAGAAAACATTGTGGGTCACAGTGATGTAGCGCCTTTGCGCAAACAGGACCCTGGGCCTTCCTTTCCCTGGAAAGAACTCGCACAAGATGGTGTAGGTCGCTGGTTTGATGAAAACGCAGCAGCTAAATACGAGGCTGAGTTCACAAAGAAAGGCTTGCCAGATGCGAAGTGGTGGCAAACGCAACTCAAACGCGTTGGTTATAACGTACCCGAAACAGGCGTGCTCGATACCAATACGCGGCATGTCATTTCAGCCTTTCAGATGCACTACCGACCCGAGTGGGTCAGCGGCAAGCCTGATGTTCAAACCGCGGCACGACTACTCGCACTTCCAACCACGGGCACAGCCATCAATCGCTAAATCACGACTGGGCAGGTGCGTGCTGCGTGAGGACGCGAGAAGCACGCATGGCGCGAAGCGAGTCCGTCAGCGGGGTTTTGCTTTCCACCTGACAATACGCCACACCAGCAACACCGCTAACACACCCGCATAAATCGATACTGTGGTGAAATCACTTTTGCCTGATTTATGCCACCAGTAATGAAGGATGGATAACAGGGCAATCAGATAAATCAGTCTGTGCAGTTGTTGCCATTTGCGGCCCAGGCGTCGCATCCAGCCTTTTGTTGAGGTCAGCGCAAGCATGGACATAGTCAGGAACGCGGCCATCCCCACCATGATGAACGGCCTTTTCCATACATCGGCAAGCATCGCATTTAACTCAAGCCCCTGATCCCACCAGGACCAGGCCATCGCATGCAACACTGCATAAAAAAAAGCAAATAAACCGCACATTCGCCGCCAGCGCAAGAGTGCCGGCTGATTCAGCCACTGACGCAAGGGCGAAATCGATAAAGTCACCAATAAGCAAACCAGCGTCCAGGTTCCTGCGGAGCGCGTTAAAAACTCTGTCGGGTTAGCAGTCAGATCGTTGTGTACACCTAACCAGATCCAGCGTAACAATGGATAAAACCCAACTGCAAACAGCAGCCATTTGGCACGGTCAACGGACCGAACAGAAAAAGTTTTCAAAGGCAGGCTCAATAGTTTTTCCGCAAATCCATACCTTGGTAAAGCGAAGCAACTTCGTTGCCGTAGCCGTTGAACAGGAGTGTCTTGCGCTTTGGAGCAAACAGACCATCCTCACCGATACGCCGCTCTGTAGCCTGACTCCAGCGAGGATGCGAGACCTCGGGATTCACGTTTGAATAAAAACCATACTCGCTCGGGATCGATTTCATCCAGCTGCTCTGTGGCTGTTTTTCAACAAACCGAATTGCTACGATTGATTTGGCTGACTTGAAGCCATATTTCCAAGGCACAACCACTCTGACCGGTGCGCCATTTTGATTAGGGAGCACCTTTCCATACATGCCCAGCGTGAGCAGCGTCAAAGGGTGCATCGCCTCGTCGAGTCGCAAGCCTTCGACATAGGGCCATTGAATCGAACGCGAATAAAGTCCCGGCATATTTTTTTCTTGTACAGCGGAGACGAACTCAACATACTTCGCATTACCCGTAGGCTCGACTTGTTTAAGCAACGCGGACAAAGAGTAGCCCACCCACGGAATCACCATCGACCAACCCTCGACACAACGCATGCGATAAACACGCTCTTCGAGCGGCACCAGCTTGCGCAAGGCATCCAGATCAAGCGTCTTGGGTGCGACAACCTCGCCTTCGATACGGATACTCCAGGGTTCTGTTTGTAAGGTATGCGCATAACGCTCAGGATCCGTCTTATCCATACCGAACTCATAAAAATTGTTGTATGAGGTTGCATCCTTAAAGGGCGTTGCTGGCTCCATCAGTACATATTCTTTGGAGGGTATGCCTGGCAAGGCAGCAAGTGCTGCGGGGGATGTTCTTGCCGGGGCAGCCAGACCCATTGCAGGCAGTCCGCCTAACCCAGCCATCGCTGTGCCGGCAGCAGCCAGTCCCGCTGATTTCATCCAGTCGCGACGACTTTTCCAAACAGACTCAGGTGTGATCTCGGACGAATCAGGGCGAGGATATCTGTAGTTGGACATGATGAACACTCCGCTGGAAAAAGCTCATCATAAAAGAAGAAAGACTAAAAACAGAAAGTTAGATTATTTTTTTTAAAATAATTTTTTTGAAAATTTATCTTTGAATTTTTTTAAAAATACAGTTTCAAAACCTTCTTGCTGTTTTTACAACTTTTTCTTTGTTTATGACGACTTAACCCGTTCAAGTAGCCAGCTTCGCAGCTCAGACACCCCGCGAACCACAGACTGTGGCGCACAGGCCAGCAATTCCTCATGCGGATGCGCGCCGTAACTCACACCCAGTCCGTGCACGCCTGCATTATTAGCCATATTCAGATCGTGGGAGGTATCTCCAACCATCACTACCTCAGAGGGATCGACCATTAGCTCGTCGATCAACTCAAGCAGCATGCCTGGGTGCGGTTTGCCAAAGGTTTCGTCCGCTGTGCGGGTCGCTGCAAACTGCTGATGCAAAGATGTAGCAGTCAGCGCGCGATTGAGTCCTACGCGACTTTTACCTGTCGCTACTGCAAGCGTGGCACCCGCAGCAGTTAAAGCACTAAGCATTTCAGGCACACCATCAAACAATTTAAGCTGGGTATCGCGAGACAGGTAATGATGGCGATAGCGCTCGAGAAAAAGTGGCTCCATTGATTTGGTCAGATCAGGGACTGCGCGGCGCAGCGCAGGCTCAAGCGATAAACCGATGACCCAACTCGCCTCAGCCGGGCTCGGTACTCGCAATTCAAGATCACGGCAGGCTCCCTGAATCGCTGACACAATACTGTGAGTGGAATCCATCAAGGTTCCATCCCAGTCAAAAATCACAACTGAATAATGACTCATAAGGACTCGAGTTTTTTTAGAATCGCCTCGCAAGCAGACGGCAAAGGCGCTTCGAGGATCATGGGTTCTTTAGTAAGTGGATGCGGCATTTCTAGGCGGTGGGCATGTAAAAACATTCTTGAGAATCCCAATTTGCTGAAATAAGCACGCGTATCATCGCGCCCGTACTTATCATCACCTACGATCGGAAATCCGCTGGAAGCCAGATGCACACGAATTTGATGTGTGCGTCCTGTTTTCAACTCTGCATCAACCAGGCTGTAGCCTTTATAGCGTTTTTCCCCGGAGACGATTGTATGGGCCACCTGGCCCTCTGCATCGACTTTGACGCGTCGCTCTCCACTCTGGGTAGTCCATTTGGTCAGGGCAAAGCGGATATGCTGCCGATCGTTGACCCAATCCCCCTCAACCAAAGCAAAGTAATGCTTACGACCAACACTGGTGCGGAACATCTCGTGCAGACTAAGTAAAACATTACGCTTTTTAGCAATCAGTAATAAACCCGAAGTATCACGATCGAGCCGGTGGGCAAGCTCAAGAAATTTAGCCTCGGGGCGCGAGGCTCTCAGTGACTCGATCACACCGAATGAGACGCCGCTGCCGCCATGTACTGCGACACCCGCTGGTTTATCGATCACCAGCAAGCCCTCATCTTCAAACACAATCGGGAATTCAAGTTTTGGTGCTGGGCGTTTCTGCTCGGGCGCGGGCAGACGCATAGGCGGGACTCTGACCACATCACCAGTACTGACCCGGGAATCAGGCTGGACTCGACCTTTGTTTATACGGACTTCACCGCCACGCACCGCCTTGTAGATATGGCTTTTAGGCACGCCTTTGCATAGCCGCATCAGGAAATTATCCAGCCGCTGGCCATCATGCTCCTCGGTAACCTCGACCATCCTGACCACCGGCGCGTGATCTGGGACGTGATCCTGGGCCAGGTCCGCGTGAGGACCCGGGGAGCGATCCCTGGGTGATTTAGACTTCAAAACCGTGAACTTTGGTTTTAAAACAGTCGATTTAGGCTTCAAAACTGAGGAATCTTTGCGCATGGCTAAAAGCGGCATATAATCCGCGAAGCCTGAAAGGATTTAGAAAGCCCTCTGGCGTCGAGATGCATTTGTTGTCGCGTCTCCGTCTGGATCGCGGACTTGTATTGTACCGCTTGCTTTCTTCCCCCTCTGGGTCACTGGTCGCCGGTTAGGCCGGGATGTTCTTACAGTGTGTCGTTGCGACGTTTTGACGTTACGCCCACGCACTTGCAGGCCCCCTCTCTTTTCCGCACGCGATACTGAAGCATGAGCTTGAAACCGTTTTTTCCTGCACCAGGCGCCTGAGTATGATTCGCCTGATGTTCTCAGCATTTTTTTGTCATCCACTACTGTGATCCTGACTCTTTCTTTTCTGCTGAATGAACCGCGCGCCGATTGGCGCGCCGTGCCGGTCTAAAGACCTTCACTGCGCGCGAGGTGCGCGCAGATCCTCTTGCCTGCTTCAGTGTTTCGCAGCCAGCGTGCCCGCGGCTGCGCGTCGATTTCGACGTGCCATTTAAATGGAGAAACAACCCATGAAACGCATGCTATTTAATGCAACGCACCAAGAGGAACTACGCGTCGCCATCGTCGACGGTCAAAAACTGATCGATCTGGATATTGAAATTGCCGGCCGTGAACAACGTAAGGGCAATATCTACAAAGGCGTGATCACCCGCATTGAACCAGGTCTTGAAGCCTGCTTTGTGAACTACGGCGAAGAGCGTCACGGCTTTCTGCCTTTCAAAGAAATCGCCCGCACGTACTTCAAAGAAGGTGTGGACGTTCGTACCGCCCGCATCCAGGATGCGCTGCGTGAGGGTCAGGAACTCATCGTTCAGGTCGAAAAAGAAGAACGTGGCAACAAGGGCGCGGCCCTGACCACCTTCATCTCACTGGCAGGACGCTATCTGGTTCTGATGCCCAACAACCCGCGCGGTGGCGGTGTATCGCGTCGCGTCGAGGGCGAGGAGCGGCAGGAACTGCGCGAAACCATGGATCAGTTGCACATCCCGGCAGGGATGAGCATCATTGCGCGCACAGCCGGCATCGGACGTAACGTCGAAGAGCTGTCCTGGGATATGTCCTATCTGATGCAGCTCTGGACCGCGATTGACGGTGCGGCCAAAGACAATCCTGCGCCAATCCTGATCTATCTGGAATCCAGTCTTGTGATCCGTGCGATCCGCGACTATTTCTCACCAGATATCGGTGAGATTCTGATCGATACAGACGATATTGCCGATCAGGCGACGGCATTTATGAGTGTTGTGATGCCGGATAACGTCTCTCGCGTCAAACGTTACCGTGACGATGTGCCTCTGTTCTCTCGTTTCCAGATCGAGCACCAGATCGAAACAGCCTACTCGCGTACCGTCGATCTGCCCTCTGGCGGCTCCGTGGTGATCGATCACACCGAAGCGCTGGTTGCGGTCGATGTGAACTCTGCCCGTGCCACACGCGGCGCCGATATCGAAGAAACCGCCCTGCGTACCAACCAGGAGGCCGCTGACGAAGTCGCTCGCCAACTCCGCCTGCGTGACCTGGGTGGTTTGATCGTGATCGATTTCATCGACATGGAAGACACCAAAAATCAGCGCTCGGTTGAAAACCGCCTGCGTGACGCACTGCACTTTGATCGTGCACGCGTCCAGATGGGCAAAATTTCACGCTTCGGCCTGATGGAGCTTTCACGCCAGCGTCTGCGCCCTGCCCTGAACGAAGGCTCACACATCACCTGCCCGCGTTGTAACGGCACAGGTGTCATCCGTGATGCGGAGTCCAGTGCACTTCAGGTCTTGCGCTTATTACAAGAAGAGGCCATGAAAGAAAACACAGCCGCCGTGCACGCTCAGGTGCCTGTGGATGTGGCGACTTTCCTGCTGAACGAAAAGCGTGCCGACATCACCAAGATCGAATCACGACTGAAAGTCAATCTGATCCTGATCCCCAATCGTCATTTAGAGACTCCGCATCACCATATTGAGCGCCTGCGCCATGATGATCCTCGCCTCGAAGACGTTAAAACCAGTTTTGAGTTAGTGGATGCACCATCGACCGACATGAGCTGGGCACCCAAGGAGCAGGAAGTTAAAACCAAACCCGAGGCTTTGGTTAAAGGCATTACGCCTTCTCAACCTGCTCCGGTTTCTTCGACACCTGCCAAAGCAGTTGAGAGCGGTCCAGCCAAACCTGGTCTGTTCAAACGCCTGATCGGCTGGCTGACCGGTGGTGGCTCCGAAGAATCAAAAGAAGAGCCCAAGAAGACCGAAACACGCGACCGCCCGCGTCATGGACAAGGCAATCGCGGCAACGGTCATCGTAACCAGCGCGGTCGTCGCCCAGACAGCCGTATTGATGCGAAAAACGGGTCAGGCGAGGCCTTAGCCGAGCAGGAAAACCGCCGTCCACCACGCCCACCGCGTGACGAGGAGCGTCTGACGACTGCTGCCCGTCAGGAGACGAATGGCGAGACCGGAGGTGATGACAACCGCAATGGAGGTCGTGGTCGCCGGGGTCGTGGACGCAACCGTCGTGATGAGTCGACTGAAAACCCACAAACAGAAGCTTCACAGATCACGGATCAGGCAACACCTGCTCAGTCCAATACCGAACAGCGTCCGCCTCGCACGCCTCGCCCACCAGCACCTGCGCAGACTGACGAACAAACCAATCTGCAAGCAGGGCTTGATGCGCAAGGACTGGCAGAAGACGATCAGGATCAGGCTGATCCGGAACGCAAACGCCGTCGTCGTCGCAGCCGTCGCAGTCGTCGTGGTCAGGACGAAGGCTCATCACTCGAAACCCAGAACGGTCAGCAAGAGCATGGGTTTGAGCACACCTCAAGCGCCGCTCTGTCTGGTGCCCCTGTCAACTATGTTGAACCTGGTATTGCCAGCACCGTCACGCCTGCCGCAGCACCTGCTTTTGTAGCGCATGTGACACCGGGTTACTCACCTGTCGCTGAGATAGCCCCTGCCGCTGTTCCAGTCGTCACGACGCCGGTTGTTCAAGAGCCTGCCATCATAGCTGCTCCGGTGGCTGCACCAGCAGTTAGCCCGGTCACTGCGCCTCTCTTTGCTCCGATCCCTGCTCCGATCCCTGCTCCAGTCGCTGAGCCTGTCGCTGAGCCTGTCGCTG
>DAIMDD010000006.1:72741-104170 GCA_036725985.1 Burkholderiaceae bacterium | reverse complement strand
GTCGCTGAGCCTGTCGCTGAGCCTGTCGCTGCACCTGTTGTTGCAATGGCTCCTGTCGTGGCCGTGGTTGCTCCTGAACCTGCTCTTGCACCGGCACCTGTCGCGGCACCCGCGGTCATGGCAACTCCTGCTGATACAGCAGCGTTGCACGCAATTGTGCAATCAGCTGGTTTGCAGTGGGTGGAGAGCAAGCCGGGTATTGCTCAATCTTTCGCTAACCAGGCTGTGGTTCAAGTCAAGCTGGGTCGTGAGCCAAAACCAGCTGAGATTATTTCCGAGGTTCCGCTTATTCAGGTAGAAACAAAGAAATAAGTCTGTGCTGTGTGCGGGCGTTAAAAATGAGCAGTTCAGGCTGCTCATTTTTATTTCTTTTCATAATTTTTCTATCCCACTGAAATCAAGAATTTTTACAGGGTAGTCCCCAATACCGCTCATCGTCAGTCTGGACTTAGTATTCAAATTGGTCAGACCAATTTTTATATTAGCGGTGAAAAATGAGTATTGCCTGTACTTTGTTTGGTCCTCTGGATCTGCGAATCACCGACTACGAAACTCCAACACCTCAAGCCCATGAAGTGCGTGTGCGGTTAGGGGCGGCTGGGATATGCGGCTCGGACTTGCACTACTACGAGCATGGACGGGCAGGGATTTTTGCCATACGCGCGCCCTTTGTACCGGGCCATGAAGCTTCCGGTGTTGTAGAAGCTCTTGGTTCTGCAGTCACACGGGTAAAAATTGGCGATAAAGTCGCAGTCAATCCCTCTCATCCCTGTGGTTTTTGCAGCTACTGTCGTGAAGGCCGAGCGAACCTATGCATGCAAATGGTCTTTCTGGGGAGTGCAGCTATTTTTCCGCACTTGCCTGGCCTGTTTCGTGAGCATTTCACGGTAGGTGAACAGCAACTGACTGCGATCCCTGAGCCAGAGATCACCCTGGGTGAAATTGCCTGTGCCGAGCCACTCTCAATCGGACTGCACGCCATTTTCAGAGCTGGTTCGGTCTTGGGTAAAACCGTGCTCATTACTGGAGCAGGTACGATCGGCTGTATGAGCATCATGGCCGCAAGAATTGCTGGCGCTGCAAAAATAATAGTTTGTGACATTCAGGATCGCGCACTGAAGATCGCGAAAGAAGTTGGTGCAGACCTCGCCCTCAGAACCGATCTGATACCAGTATCCGAGCTTGCCGACATGGCGGACATTTGCATTGAGGCCGCAGGCAATCCCTCAGCAGTGCTCACCTGTCTGAGTGCCGCCAGACGAGGCACCAGGATCGTACAAGTCGGCACCTTACCTCCTGACATGACATTTCCCGTTAATCAAATCATGTCCCGTGAGCTCGACTATGTCGGTGCATTCCGAGCACATCTGGGATTCGACTGGGCAGTCGATGCCATTCGTACCCGACGCGCCGATGTCAGGCCATTGATCAGCGCACAGTTTCCGCTCACAAAATCCCAAGAGGCTTTTGACCTGGCGCTTGATCGTCAGCGCAGCACAAAAGTACAACTAATGATGACCTAATTCATAGACAAAGCAGTTTTTTATTTTTCTCACCCTATCGTTTCACACATACGGTACCAATCAAACATACCCAAGGAGACACCCGATGATGACCAAACCACTGAAAGCCACATTGATTGCTTTATTGCTCACCACTTGCGGTTTTACGGCCAACGCTCTGGCACAGACTGCTCCAATCAAACTCAAATGGGCACATGTGTATGAACCTTCAGAACCCTTTCACACCTCCTCGGTCTGGGCAGCCGAAGAAATTAAAAAACGTTCGAATGGTCGCTATGAAATTGACGTTTATCCGTCCTCACAACTAGGTAAAGAAAACGATATCAATCAAGGCTTATCGCTTGGCACCGTGGACATGATTATTTCCGGCTCAAGTTTTGCAGCCAAAGCCTTTCCTCGCATCGGCGTTACCTACTATCCCTACACCTTTCGTGACGTCGACCACCTGCTCGCCTATACAAAGAGTGATATTTACAAAGAACTCAATGCAGGCTACGAGCAAAAAAGCGGCAACACAATCACCGCAACCACTTATTACGGCGTGCGCCAGACCACGAGCAACAAACCGATTGCAAAATGCGCGGACATGAAAGGTCTGAAGATGCGCGTACCTGACGTACCCGCTTACCTGGCCATGCCGCGCGCCTGCGGCGCAAATACCTCGCCGATTGCTTTCGCCGAGGTCTACCTCGCACTGCAAAACGGAACGGTCGAAGCACAGGAAAATCCACTACCTACAATCGAGGCAAAAAAATTCTATGAAGTACAAAAAAATATTGTGCTGACCGGCCATATCGTTGATCACTTAAACACCATCATCGCTGGAGGTGTCTGGAAAAAAATGAGTGATGCCGACAGAAAGATGTTTGTCGAAGTAACACAGGAAGCAGCAGCAAAAGCCTCAATACAGGTCGCGGAACGCGAAAAAGAGTTGGTTGATGTCTTCAAATCGAAAGGCATTAACGTTGTCGCGGTTGATAAAAACGAATTTCGCGACACCGTCTTACAAAAAGTTCCATTCGAGCAATACGGCTACCAGAAAGCGGATTGGGATCGTATTCAGGCTGTTAAATAAGCATGTCATATCCTGAGCGATCAAGTGCCGGCCAGTCGCCGGCATCAATGCCTACGGGCCCCCATACTGTTCTTGCGAGTGAAATCGTAGCAAGCTTTGCTGAGGCGGATCATCAAGAGGCCGATCTTTCTGCTTATTCAGTAGAAGACTGGATTTGTCTGGTCTTTTTCTGGATGATGACTACGCTGGTCTGTGTGCAATTTTTTACGCGTTACGTGTTAAACGATTCTGTCGCCTGGACAGAAGAGCTCGCAGTCTATTGCCTGATGCCCGTTGTATTTATTGGTGCGGCCGCTTGTGTCAGACGCAGCAGGCATATTCAGGTTAATTTTATTTACCGCTATCTGCCGGCGTCTATCGCGAGACTTTTAGCAACGCTCACCGATATATTGAATATCTTTTTTTTCAGCTATGCGGCCTGGTTATTTGCGCGATATGCGCTCGCAATCAACGACGAACCAATGACAACAATTAACTGGAATAAAAGCCATATCTACTGGCTGTCGTTTGCCGGGATGTTCATGATGGGAGTCAGAGCCATACAAGTCAGCATTATCCATTTAAGACAAGGCTACTCGGCGCTCGATCGCCCTGAAGCCTATGATTGATTCAAACAGGAACTGACATGCTGATTCTGACTATCTCGTTTCTTCTTCTGATGATGCTTGGCTTACCGGTGGCGGTTGCGATGGCGGGCTCATCCCTTTTGTATATTTTTGTTTCGGGTTCAGTACCCGATATCGTTGTCGCTCAGCGCATGATTTCAGGGATTGAGTCGTTCCCACTTTTAGCCGTCCCGTTTTTCATTTTGGCCGGTAACTTGATGAATATCGCCGGGATTACGGGTCGAATCTACGATTTCGCCGTCGCGCTCGTCGGATGGATGCGCGGTGGTTTAGGCCAGGTCAACATCATTGGTTCAGTCATTTTTTCAGGTATGTCAGGCACTGCAATCGCTGATGCCGCCGGACTGGGGTCGATTGAAATTAAAGCCATGAAAGATCATGGCTATGACACTGAGTTTGCGGTCGGTGTCACCGCGGCCTCTGCCACACTCGGCCCAATTATTCCTCCCTCTTTGCCCTTTGTGATTTACGGCATGATGGCAAACGTCTCGATTGGCGCCCTGTTCATAGCAGGAATTTTGCCCGGCATATTCATGACGCTGCTGATGATGCTGACTGTGGCGTATTTCGCTCGTAAAAACAAATGGGGCAGCGATGTCGCGTTTGACTGGAAGCGTCTGGGTGGCGCAACACTTGAAATACTCATTGTGCTGGCCTTCCCGCTTAGTATCTGGCTGATGACTGAGGCGGGCATTTCTCCAAATCTGGCAACCGGAATTGGCTTTATTGTCCTGCTCGCACTGGATTGGAAATTTAACTTCTCGGCTGTGATGGCGCTGATGACCCCGGTCATACTAATAGGTGGAATGACCATGGGTTGGTTCACTCCCACCGAAGCGGCCGTCGCTGCGGTGATCTGGGCCCTCTTTTTAGGGCTCGTGCGCTATCGCTCGATGACGTTGAAAAATCTGATCAAAGCGAGTTTTGATACGATCGAAACAACCGCCTCAGTACTATTTATCGTCACTGCCGCCTCGATCTTTGCCTGGCTTTTAACCACAACGCAGGCCGCCCAAGCGATGACCACCTGGATCTTGTCGATCACGACTGAAAAATGGGTCTTTCTGCTTCTGGCCAACTTGTTGATTTTGTTTGTAGGTTGCTTCATCGACACCATCGCTGCCATTACGATTCTGGTTCCGATCCTGCTGCCCATCGTTCTAAAACTCGGCATAGATCCGGTTCACTTTGGTCTGATCATGACTTTGAATCTGATGATCGGTTTACTCCATCCACCGCTGGGAATGGTGCTCTTTGTCCTGGCCAGAATTTCGAAACTATCAGTCGAGCGCACCACCATGGCAATTTTGCCCTGGTTGATTCCGCTGATGCTCGCCCTCGTTGCAATTACCTACATACCTTCGATCACGTTATGGCTGCCACATTATCTTGGCGTCAGTAAATAATATGTCTGCACAGACAGAGAACTGCTTATGAAAATCACCTCGGCTCGCGTGATCGTGTGCAGTCCTGGCCGAAACTTTGTCACCTTGAAAATTGAAACGGATGAAGGTCTAACGGGCATTGGTGACGCAACACTCAATGGGCGGGAATTATCGGTCGCGAGCTATTTGCAGGACCATGTCATCCCATGCCTGATTGGGCGCGATCCGCATCAGATCGAAGACATCTGGCAGTATCTTTACAAAGGCGCATACTGGCGACGCGGGCCCGTTACGATGAGTGCCATTGCGGCAGTGGATACTGCGCTTTGGGACATCAAAGCCAAAGCGGCAAACATGCCACTCTATCAGTTACTGGGAGGGAAAAGCCGGAGCAAAGTCCTGGTGTATTGCCATGCCAATGGTCGTGATATTTCCCAGACCGTTGAAGAAGTGCTTAGACATGCTGAACTGGGTTACACCGCCATACGCGCTCAAAGCGGCGTACCCGGACTTGAAAAAGTCTATGGGGTCGGCAAAGGAACGACGTTCTACGAACCTGCGGATGCGGATTTACCCTCAGAACACGACTGGTCGACTGAAAAATATTTGCTTCATACACCAAAACTTTTTGAAGCGGTTCGAGCCAAAATAGGCTGGGACTATCACTTACTACATGACGCACATCATCGCCTTACGCCGATCGAAGCGGCCCGTTTAGGTAAGGATCTTGAGCCTTTCAGATTATTCTGGCTCGAAGACGCTACGCCAGCGGAAAATCAGGAAGCCTTCAAACTGATCCGTCAACACACCACTACTCCCCTGGCTGTCGGTGAGGTCTTCAATACCATTTGGGACTGTAAGGATCTGATCCAAAATCAATTGATCGACTACATTCGCACCACAGTTGTACACGCTGGTGGTATTACGCATTTGCGACGTATCGCCGATCTGGCGGCTCTGCATCAGGTCAAGACCGGTTCGCATGGCGCAACCGATCTGTCCCCTATTTGCATGGGTGCAGCATTGCATTTTGATTTATGGGTACCTAATTTTGGTATTCAGGAACACATGCCGCATACCGAACAAACCGATGCCGTATTCCCGCACGCCTACACTTTCACTCAGGGTTTCATGTATCCAGGCGATAGCCCAGGACATGGGGTAGAGATCGACGAAAAGCTTGCTGCCAAATATCCCTACACACGCGCGTATTTGCCAGTCAACAGGCAACAACACGACGGCACACTCACCAACTGGTAGTCAAGATTAAGCAATGTTGCACTCCAACCCCACCAGGCCAAGACTTCATAGCGATACGCTGGAACAATTATCGCCAGAGGTTTTAAAACCTGAGTATCAGCGTGCGCAACTTAAAACCGGAATTTTGCATTTCGGGATTGGTGCGTTCATGCGTAGTCATCTTGCTGTGATCAATGAATCAGTGATTCAAGCGATGCACTCCCCTGACGTATTGAATTGGGGCATAGTAGGCATTTCCTTGCGGCATCCTGATACGCGTGACAAGCTGCTACCACAAGCGGGACTATACACACTGGCCATCCGGGATGCGGATGCAACTGGCCAGCCCAGACAATCCCTGCAAGTGATTGGTTGCGTTCAAGATATCCTGGTCGCACCAGACGACCCAAAAACTGTTCTTGAATACATCGCACAGCCCGATACGCGGATCGTTAGTCTGACCATTACAGAAAAAGGTTACTGTCATGTGCCCTCTA
This sequence comes from Burkholderiaceae bacterium, assembly GCA_036725985.1. Classification (GTDB taxonomy): domain Bacteria; phylum Pseudomonadota; class Gammaproteobacteria; order Burkholderiales; family Burkholderiaceae_B; genus Zwartia. Next base: position 97,825 of record DAIMDD010000006.1, on the reverse strand, counting down.
CGGGACTATTACAGTTAGATCATCCTGATATTGAGCATGATCTCAAAAACCCTCAAGCGCCCCGCACCGCGCTTGGTTTTATTGTTCATGGTCTGAAACTGCGCAAGCAGGGCGGTTCAGGTCCGCTGAGTCTGATGTCCCTGGATAATCTACCCTCTAATGGCCACTTGCTTAAAAAACTGACTCTTGCGTTCGCAAATCGAGTCGATGAGTCTTTGGCGCAATGGATTAACGAGCACTGTAAATTTCCCTGCTCAATGGTTGATCGTATTGTTCCGCGCACAACACCAGCGGATCAGCAAAGCATCTCTGCTGCACTGGGTCTGACTGATGCGTGGCCAGTATTGGGAGAGCCTTTTCTTGATTGGGCAATCGAAGATGATTTTGCAGCCGGAAGACCAGACTGGAGTGTGGGGGGTGCAAGATTTGTTGCATCGGCTGCAGCATGGGAAACGCTGAAACTGCGGATGGTCAACGGCACCCATTCCTGTATCGCATATCTGGGTGTTGTGGCTGGCTGGGAAACAGTCGATGTAGCGCTCGCTCAACCTGCCTTACATGCATACCTTGAAGCCTTGATGCGTCGAGAAATCGAACCTACTCTGCCTGCCTTGGCAGGGCTGAATATTTCGAACTATAGGGAGAGTTTGCTTAAACGTTTTGCCAACCCCGCTCTAGCTCATCGCACACAACAGATCGCAATGGATGGGTCGCAAAAAATCCCTCAGCGATGGCTAGGAACGATTGCTGCTCAACTCTCTGCCAAGCGTGATATCTCTCTGCTTGCATTGGGTCTTGCCGCCTGGTTGCGCTATCTCCAGGGTGAAACGCAAGCGGGTCAGACCTACGAAATTAATGATCCTCTTGCCCAGACACTGAAAGAGCGACTCAATCAAGCTCCAGCCCTGAACAACGATCAGCAAACTTGCATGCAACGTGCACAGGTATTGTGTAGCTTTGAGCCAGTATTTGGTCCTGCAAGTAAAACGCCCGATAAGCGACTTGTCGCTGCGATCGGGCATAACTTGTATTTACTCAATAAGCTTGGCGTCTGTGAGACTCTCAGGCGGTTACTGAATCCACAGGCTGATTAGTCATCAAGGCCATCAGGCGTGCGAGTTCTTCGCGCAACTGGCGGCGATCAAGCACCATGTCAATCGCGCCTTTTTGCTGAAGAAACTCAGAGCGCTGAAAGCCTTCGGGGAGTTTTTCACGGACAGTGGACTCGATGACGCGCGGGCCGGCAAAACCAATCAAAGCCTTTGGCTCACCAATCACTACATCGCCCATAAAAGCGAAACTTGCGGATACGCCACCCATGGTTGGATCAGTCAGAATACTGATGAAAGGTAATCCAGCCTCCGACAGGCGTGTCAGCATGGCATTGGTTTTAGCCATCTGCATCAAGGAGAACAAACTCTCCTGCATGCGAGCGCCCCCCGAAGCGGCCACGCAGATAAAGGGGACACGCTGATCGATCGCCGCTTGAACTCCACGCACGAATCGCTCACCCACTACAGAGCCCATCGAGCCGCCCATGAATTCAAACTCAAAGCAGGCCAGCACACAAGCTACGCTTCGTATCGAACCACCGACGACTACCAGCGCGTCCGACTCTCCTGTCTGGCTGACGGCCTCCTGGATACGCTCAGGATATTTGCGCGAGTCTTTGAATTTCAGAGGATCCATTGAACGGGTGTTGCCACCAATCTCAACGCGACCTTCGATATCAAGCAAGAACTCAATGCGCGTGCGAGCATTGATTCGCATGTGATGATCGCATTTTGGACATACGTGCAGATTAGCCGCCAGATCCTCGTTATACAAAACCGATTCGCATGAAGGACACTTTACCCAAAGGCCTTCGGGAACACGCCGCGCTGCAGGTGTGGGCACTTCGGCGTTATTTGATTTGTTGATTCGGGGAGGAATTAATTTACCTAACCAGCTCATGTTGTACGTCCAAGTTAAGAAACGACATGCCCGTCAGGGCGGGCACTGGCAATCGCTTTGGAAATCCCGTTTAACCAGCTTGAACCCGCCTCGATCGCAGCTTGAGACTGTTGTTGAACCGCAAGACCCGCACAGGCCTTGGTCATCGTATCAATCAGCTTGCTGCCAATCACTACGGCGTCCGCCACCAGACTGATACGTTGTGCACTGCCCGCATCGCTAATACCGAAACCAACGCCAACCGGCAAATTGACATATTTGCGAATGCCTTTGAGGCGCGTTGCGACATCGGTTGTATCAAGGTTACCTGCGCCTGTTACACCGTTTAGAGAGACGTAATACACATAGCCTCGCGCAATTTTACCGACGGCTTTAATACGGTCCTCAGTCGAGGTAGGTGCCAGCAGGAAAATCGGCGCAATATTGTGCTTTTCGAGCAGCATCAAAAAATCGCCGATTTCTTCGGGCGGATAGTCCACCGTCAAAATACCGTCGATGCCAACTCTGGCGGCTTGCTCTGCAAATTGTTGCTGACCCATTCGCTCGATCGGGTTGGCATATCCCATCAGTACGATAGGGGTTTGCGTATCGGTTGTGCGGAACTCAGCCACCATTTCAAGTACGTGACGCAATCCAATACCCTGAGCAATCGCATGCTCGGCAGCTTTCTGAATCACAGGACCATCAGCCATGGGATCTGAGAAAGGAATTCCAAGTTCGATCACATCGGCACCGGCACGAACCAGCGCATGCATCAAAGGTACGGTGGTGGCCGGCAGGGGATTACCTGCAGCAATGTAGGGGATGAGCGCCGCACGTTTTTCTTGTGCAGCACGCGCAAAGGCCGCTGCAATGCGGTCTGTATGTTGAGCCATGAGAATTGAAACCTTTAGAGCACAAGGCCGGCGCGTGTGGCGACGGTGTTGATATCTTTGTCGCCACGCCCGGACAAGTTCACCAGAATGACTTGGTCCTTTGAGAGTGTCGGGGCAAGTTTGGCAGCGTAAGCAAGTGCGTGCGATGTTTCCAAAGCCGGAATAATGCCCTCGATACGGCAACAATGATGGAAAGATTCCAGCGCTTCGTCATCCGTGACGCTGACATAGGAGGCGCGGCCACTGTCCTTTAGCCAGGCATGCTCAGGTCCTACTCCTGGATAATCCAGACCCGCGGAGACCGAATGCGTCTCGATGACTTGTCCATCCTCGTTTTGCAGCACGTAGGTGCGGTTGCCATGCAACACACCCACGCGGCCCATCGTCAGCGAGGCTGAGTGCTTACCGGTTTCAACCCCCTCACCTGCTGCCTCAACGCCGACCAGTTTCACGTTTTCGTAGGGAATGTAAGGATGGAATATACCCATCGCATTGGATCCACCACCAACGCAAGCCAGTACATAATCTGGCTGACGCCCAGCGTAGAGGGGCATTTGTTCGATCGACTCTTTACCGATCACCGAATGAAAGTTACGCACCATCATGGGATAGGGGTGTGGGCCAGCAACCGTACCGATGATGTAAAAAGTATCGTCAACGTTAGTGACCCAGTCACGCATGGCTTCATTGAGCGCGTCTTTGAGAGTCTTGGAACCCGACTCAACCGGTACAACCGTGGCACCCAGTAATTTCATCCGGAACACATTGGGCGACTGACGCTTAACGTCTTCGCTGCCCATATAAACCACGCACTCCATGCCGTAACGCGCGCAGACAGTTGCTGTGGCGACACCGTGCTGACCAGCACCCGTCTCGGCAATGATGCGCTTTTTACCCATGCGTCGGGCAAGCAGTGCCTGACCCAGACTATTGTTGATTTTATGGGCACCAGTATGGTTGAGATCCTCGCGTTTAAACCAGATCTGCGCTCCACCGAGCTCCTCAGACCAGCGACGGGCATGGTAGACAGGTGTCGGACGTCCAACGAAATGTTTGAGCTCGTACTCAAATTCAGCCAGGAACTCAGGGTCATTGCGGTACTGGTCATAGGCCAGTCGCAGCTCCTCGATTGCCTGCATCAGCGTTTCAGCAGCAAATACGCCGCCATACGGACCAAAATGCCCTTTAGCATCAGGAAAGTCATAGGGTTTCAAGGCAATATCTCCGAAATCTACTGTGCTGCACGACCTACAGCAAAGCAATTCGCACCATAGCGAGCTTTGATTTTACATTAACGCCGCTGAGCCGAAACCACCCCCGACACGTCCAGCAGCGCCGTTAAAGCCCGGGCAAGTTCTGCACCATCATGGACCTCTACGGTAAAGCCCATCTGGGCAATAGAAGCTTTACTTTGCGTGTTGACAGCCACAACATTTAACCTTAATCGGGCAAAAACCTCAGATAAATCCCGCAGCAAACCAGGACGGTCCTGAGAGCGGATACTTAAATCTACTGGGTAGACTGTACCTGTCGCCTGACTGCCCCAGGCAACTTCAATCACGCGTTCGGGCTGACTCGCTGCCAAGACGGCATAGCTCGAACAATCTTGCCTATGAATCGAGACCCCTCTGCCCCGCGTCACAAACCCGCAAATCACATCGGGTGGCGCGGGCCGGCAGCAACGCGCCAGCTGAGTCATGAGTGAACCAACGCCCACGACCAGTACACCACTCTTACCTGTTTGCGTTGCACTATTAGCGCGCGTCTCTTGCCTGACTAAGGCCTGAGGGGTTATTTCGGGCTCGGGTGCAGCAGGTTGCAGCACCGCATCGATCTGACGCAGGCTAAATTCTTCTTTTGCTGCAGCAACATATAAATCATCGGCCTGTGCGAAACCGAGCTGCTGCGCAAGATGCTCCAGATTAATGGCCGTTTTGCCCAGACGCTGCAATTCTTTTTCGACCAGCGCCTGCCCCTGCACAATCCGCTGCTGCAACTCAATCGCGTTAAACCAGGCACGCACTTTGGCGCGCGCCCGGGGACTGGCTAAAAAACCAAGCTGTGGATTGAGCCAGTCGCGCGAGGGACCACCTGATTTGGTGGTCACGATTTCCACAGTCTGACCGGTCTGCAATTGGGTTTGCAGCGGAACCATCTGCCCATCAATACGAGCACCTCGGCAACGATGTCCCAGATCGGTGTGCAAGTGATAGGCAAAATCCACCGCTGTCGCACCAGCAGGCAACTCGAGCACCCGGGCTTGCGGTGAGAGCACGTAAATCCGCTCCTCGGAGGGCTTTTGCACTGTGCGCGCAGCGACTTGCCCAGGCTTTTCTGCGGCTTCGTTATTCCAGGCTAACAACTGACGCATCCAGGCCAGTTGCTGATCATATTGAGCCTGAGCAGGATTAGCCGAACCCGCATGACTTGTGCGCGGTCCCGACTCTTTGTAGCGCCAGTGCGCAGCCATACCGTATTCGGCAAACTCATGCATCGCTTGGGTACGTATCTGAACCTCGAACGGACGCCCAGCCTCATCGGCCACTACCGTGTGCAAGGAGCGGTAACCGTTTGGTTTAGGCCGAGAGATGTAGTCATCAAATTCATCCGTGACAGGCAGCCATAACTCATGAACCAGGCTGAGTGCGGCATAACAGTCACGCTCATCGGGGACGATGATGCGTAACGCTCTGACATCAAACAATTCTGAAAACTCGAGATTCTTCTGGCGCATCTTGTTGTAGATGCTATAGATGTGTTTGGGACGACCTGAGACCTCGGCCACCACCCCCATCTGCTTGAGTGCCTGGGTCAGTTGCTCAACGGTACGGACAATAAAGTCTTCACGCTCGACACGCTTTTCTTCGAGCAGGCGAGCGATCTCTTTGTAACGGGTTGGATCGGTAAAACGAAAAGCAAGATCTTCCATCTCCCACTTGATCTGCCAGATCCCCAGGCGATTTGCCAGTGGCGTGAAAAGATCCAGAGTTTCCCTGGCCAGCGCAGGATCACAAGGGGTTTTAGAAGCAGCATACCAGCGTAAAGTCTGCATACGGGAGGCCAGGCGAATCAACACAATCCGCAGATCGGCGGCCATGGCCAGCAACATCTTGCGCAGCTTTTCTTTTTGCGCCAGCGAGTCCAGTGCAGCGTGGCTCGCGCCACTGGCCAGGCTGCCCAGACGCAGCAGGGCACGCGTCCCCTGCACCAGGCGGCTAATCTCGGCACCGAACTGCTGCAGCACCTGATCATTCGAGTGGGCAGAACCACTGCCTGCCACCTCCGGTAATGCGATCAACAGGCAAGCAACCCGCGTAGGCGCATCGGCCTGCATACCTGCCAGCACGCGAGCCGTGCCCAAGGCATGATCGATCAACGGCTCGCCTGAAGACGCTTGCAGGCCGGCCAACTGTGGCGTGACCCAATCAGCCGCGCGCTGCACCAGCGCTTGATCGTCGTGACTCAAACCAACGACCAAAGATTCCTTCATCAGACCGCCGCGGTCACCACGATCTCAACCTTGTAATCGGCGCTGGCCAGCCGTGCCTCAATGGTGGCACGCGGTGGTGCGTTGCCTGCTGGCACCCATTCATCCCAGGCCTTATTCATGCCATCGAATTCTTTCATGTTAGCCACCATGATCTGCACCATCAGCAAACGCGTTTTATCTGTACCTGCCTGTGCCAGCAAGCTGTCGATAACGGCCAGAATCTGCCGTGTCTGACCGGTGATATCCTGAGAGGCGTCCTCAGCGACCTGACCTGCCAGATAGGCTACGCCGTTATAGACAGCCATGTCAGAGAGACGTTTGCCAACATTTACACGTGTGATATTGCTCATTGAATTTCCTTGAATCAAATTAGGCGGGGGGTATTTCAAATACCTGGCGCAGATACGTCAGGTAGGCTTTATCGTCGCACATGGTTTTTTCAGGTGCGTCGGAAACTTTTGCGACAGGCTGACCATTACAGCGGATCATCTTCATGACAATCTGCAGTGGCTCGTGTCCCAGATCATTGGTTAAATTCGTACCGATGCCAAAGGCTGTTTTACAACGTCCTGCGAAGCGGCGGCTCAACTCGATGGCGCGATTAAACGTTAACGCGTCAGAGAAAATCAGTGTTTTAGTCCGGGGATCGACGCGATTTTTTTCATAATGCGCAATCATTCTCTCACCCCAGTCGAAGGGGTCGCCCGAATCATGACGCGCGCCATCAAACAACTTGCAAAAATACATATCAAAGTCACGCAAGAACGCAGTCATACCGTATACATCAGACAAAGCAATACCGAGATCGCCCCGGTACTCCTTTGCCCAGGTTTCCAAAGCGAAAATCTGCGAGTCGCGCAATCTCGGGCCCAGCCCCTGGCAGGCCTGAAGATATTCATGCGCCATCGTGCCCAGCGGCAACACGCCATGTTTCATCGCAAACCAGACATTGCTTGTGCCGGCAAAATGGGGACCCATCTGGGTTTTCATCGTGGTGATGACTTCTTCATGCCAGGCATGCGAGAACCTTCTGCGCGTACCGTAATCGGCGATCTTGAAATCATCCAGATCGATGGCATCGAGCACCAGTTTCATTTTGGTTTGCAGCCGCTTGCGCCCTTCGGTCCAGTCCGGATCGGGGCACATGTTACGGAAATAGACCTCATTGACGATAGCTAGCACCGGAATTTCAAACAAAATTGTATGTAGCCAGGAGCCCTTTACCGTGATGTCGATTTCTCCGGGCGCAACGCCCTCTGAGACGGTAATACACTTTTCAGGCAGATGAAACAGCCCAAGAAAGTCGATGAAATCACTTTTGATAAACCGCAAGCTTCCAAGATAACTCAGCTCGGATTCATTGAAACGCAACTCGCACAGAGCGTGGATTTCCTGACGGATCTCCTCGAGATAGGGTCGCAGATTTACCCCGGGCGTACGGCACCGGTAGCGGTATTCAACCTGGGCGGCTGGAAAATGATGCAAGACGACCTGCATCATCGTGAACTTGTACAGGTCGGTATCGAGCAGAGATTTGATGATCATGTTTTTTCACGCGATTTTTTAAACCATAGCACAGCCACTCAGCCCAGAGGGTCTTGCCACCCTTTTGAAGCCACTTTAGGTAAAATTACTGCAGTTTAGAAATCATAATTCCATCTTCAACTTTACTTAGCTGGCGAAAGACATGACACACGTGGTCACCGAAAACTGTATTAAATGCAAATTCACCGACTGTGTGGACGTCTGTCCTGTGGACTGTTTTCGTGAAGGACCAAACTTTCTGGTGATCGATCCGGACGAGTGCATTGACTGTGCGGTCTGTATCCCCGAGTGTCCAGCCAACGCCATTTTCGCCGAAGAAGACCTGCCTGCGGATCAGTTAAAGTTCGTCGCCCTCAATGCAGAGCTGACGCCGTTGTTCGAGAGCATCAGCCGCTCTAAAAAGCCGCTGCCCGATGCTGATGAGTGGAATGGCAAAGCAGACAAACTCAGTCTGCTTGAGCGTTGAGCAAAGCCGTTGAGCAGTTCCGCAGACCTTTGCGCGGACCTTTTTTGCTGCTCCGCTGGGCTGACCACCAACACGCGTATGCATCATGACCGAAACTGCAGCAAGCCCTGCCGATAAATACACACGCCAGACGGTCCTGGCCACAAGGCTATGGGAGTCTGACAAACTCTTTTCTGTCAGAGTCACACGGGATCCGGCGTTCAGGTTTTTGCCCGGTCAGTTTGCCCGGCTCGGTTTGGCTATTGCGCCAGGCCAGCCTGACACCCCCACTGAATGGCGCGCCTACTCCATGGTTTCTCATCCAGAAGAGGAGGCACTGGAATTTTTTTCCGTAGTCGTGCCTGGTGGAAAGTTCAGTCCAGCGCTGGCCCATTTGCAACCAGGCGCGTCACTCTGGATTGACAAAACCAGTTTTGGCTTCCTGACCCTCGAGCGTTTTACAGATGGCGAAGATCTGTGGCTGATTTCCACAGGCACAGGCCTCTCAGCCTATCTCTCCATGTTGCACGACCCGCAAACCTGGTCGCGTTTCAAACGCATTATTCTGATCCACGGGGTCCAGTATGCAAAGGAGCTCGCCTACAGAGCAGACATACTGCGCCTCGGTGCGATGCACGCCCCAGATCAATTGCGATACATCCCGATTACCTCTCAAGAGCATACTGCTCCCGGGCTATCGCCTGCCCTGAAGATCCTGACAGCGCCCTCGAGAGTGACGACGCTACTGGATAACGGCGAGCTTGAGCAGCGGGTGGGTATTACCCTGGACCCGGCACGCTCACGCGTCATGCTTTGTGGCAACCCTGGTATGGTGACCGACATGCGCTCACGCTTATCAACCAGGGGGTTTGCTGCGGGCCGCCGTGGAGTCACAGGTAATCTTGCTGTGGAAAACTACTGGTAAACCCGAGTCTTATGTTTCTGCGCAACACTATATCTAGGGGTTTGCACTTAATCATTGTCAATCTGTAGTGGATTGCGTCGTAGATATGCTACATTTTGTTGCGCTGCAGCACGACCATGTTATAAATCATTGCTTGATTACTCGAATCTAAATCATTATCTGGCGATAATTACCTCTCCAGAACAACTATTGGAATGCTTACATGCTTTATCAACTGCATGAAATGCAGCGGGCCTTTTTGGCGCCCCTTGCGGCCTTCACCGATGTTGGATCAAAATTATTCACGCACGCCACGAGCCCCTTCGCGTATACGCCCCTTGCCAGACAAATGGCGGCCGGTTACGAGCTAGTGCACAGGCTTGGTAAAAAATTCGATAAACCCGCCTGGCATCTCCCCACAACCGAGATAAACGGCAAAGCTGTCGCGATCAGCGAAGAAGTAGTTCTCTCCTTGCCTTTCTGTAATCTGTTGCATTTCAAACGCGACATCCCTGAAAAAGCACGTCAAGCCGACCCGAAACTCTTGCTCGTTGCTCCAATGTCGGGTCATCACGCTACCTTGCTGCGTGATACGGTTCGTGCCCTGCTACCCAACCACGAGGTCTACATTACCGACTGGATCGATGCGCGCATGGTTCCGCTGTCAGCAGGTCCTTTCGGCCTGAACGACTACGTTCGCTACGTACAACAGTTTGTGCGCCATCTTTCACCTGACTTGCACGTTATGTCAGTCTGTCAGCCAACGGTTCCCGTACTGGCCGCGATCTCCTTGATGGCGAGCGCAAAAGACCCCTGTATGCCACGCAGCATGACGATGATGGGCGGCCCAATTGATCCACGCTGCTCGCCTACCCAGGTCAATCGCCTGGCAACAAACAAGCCTTTTAACTGGTTTGAAGAAAAGCTTATCCATACAGTTCCAGCGCAATATCCTGGGGCCGGACGTCGTGTCTACCCGGGCTTTCTGCAGCACGCAGGCTTCATTTCAATGAACCCTGATCGTCACCTCAAAGCGCATTACGATTTCTATCTCGATCTGATGCGTGGCGATGAGGACGATGCTCAAGCACATCGTCGTTTTTACGATGAGTACAACGCCGTACTCGACATGTCCGCCGACTTCTATCTTGATACGATCAAGATGGTGTTCCAGAATTTTGACCTGCCTAATGGTACCTGGGTCGTCGACGGCCAACTGGTCAAGCCCTCGGACATCAAAAACGTTGCTTTGTTCACCATTGAGGGTGAGCTAGACGATATTTCCGGTGAAGGTCAAACCCGGGCAGCGCAAGATCTTTGCTCAGGCATTCCTGCCAAGCGCAAACAACACTACACAGCCCCTGAATGCGGTCATTACGGGATTTTTTCGGGTCGCCGCTGGCGCACAACGATTTGCCCACAAATCGCCGAGTTCATCCGCAAAGTTTAAGTCTTGCTCGCCAGCCGCATTAATGACCTGCTGCCACAGACGCAATGTACGAAGTGCGGTTATCAAGGCTGTCTGCCTTATGCTCAGGCCATCGCCACAGAAGGCGCACCGATTAATCGGTGTCCGCCTGGCGGTCCAGAAGGGATCGCCAGGCTTGCGCAGTTGCTGGACTTACCTGCAATCGCGCTTGACACCTCCTGCGGTGAACATCAACCCTTAAAGGTAGCGGTGATTGATGAACAGTTCTGTATCGGATGCACGCTGTGCATCCAGGCCTGTCCAGTCGATGCCATTGTGGGAGCCAATAAGTTCATGCATACGGTCATCGCAGCTGAGTGCACGGGCTGTGACCTCTGTGTCGCCCCCTGCCCGGTTGATTGCATTGAGATGGTGCCTGTCGAGCCCACCAGATTATGGACAAGCACCGACGCCTGCGAAGCTCGGCTGCGCTTCGAAAAACGCCAGACCCGTATCGCTGAAATGACGGCAACAAATATCCGTACCGAGGCGATCGCCAGCCATGAGGCAGACAAAGCTGAAAAAGCGACGCCTGAGGATCAATCTGCGCCAATCGGCAAGACGCAAACAATCGACAAGCAAGCCATCATTGCTCAAGCTCTGGCGCGCGCCCGCGCGAGACGGCTAGGTGCCTGATAAAAAGTTTGTCTCCGACACACCCCACTGCATTAGAGCCCGCCACAATGAACCCGCAAAAGCGCCGTGAAATCTTCACCAGATTTAGAGCGGCCAACCCAAAGCCCACGACCGAACTCGAATATGGCAGCGATTTTCAATTACTAATCGCTGTGCTGCTATCGGCACAGGCGACAGATAAAGCGGTCAACATCGCTACGGCCAAATTTTTCCCGAAATACGGTACCCCACAAAAAATGTTCGCGCTTGGAGAAACCAGGCTTGCAGAGTTCATCAAAACCATCGGTCTTTATAAAACCAAAGCGAAAAATGCGATTGCTACCTGCAAAATTCTGCTCGATCAACACGCAGGGGTTGTTCCTCAGGATCGTGAGGCACTGGAGGCCTTACCGGGGGTGGGACGCAAAACCGCCAATGTTGTGCTCAATACAGCCTTTGGACAACCAACGATCGCAGTGGATACGCACATTTTCAGGGTAGCGAATCGCACCAAAATCGCTCCGGGAAAAGACGTTGTAGCAGTAGAAAAAGGGTTGGAAAAGTTTATCCCCGCCGAATTCAAACTCGACGCCCATCACTGGCTGATCTTGCACGGACGCTATATCTGCGTCGCTCGGACACCAAAATGTCCTCAGTGCGGCATCTCGGATTTATGTGAGTTCCGGCCAAAAACGCAAAAATAACGTCATTTACCTATGACAAACCCCCATTGAGGTTTTTGTTGCAGGTGCGTAATAATCCCTATTCGCATTAAATATCATTTAAATCCTCGAATAAGATTCCGAATGAAAGACATCATTCTTGAGACAGAAGGCCTGACCAAAGAGTTTCGTGGCTTTGTCGCTGTCAACAATGTTTCACTACGCGTTCAGCGTGGCCATATCCACGCCCTCATCGGTCCGAATGGAGCAGGTAAAACGACCTGTTTCAACTTGCTGACAAAATTCCTGTCGCCTACCCGCGGCAAAATTTCGTTTAACGGCCAGGACATTACCGGGGATAAACCCGCCCAAATCGCACGGCGCGGCATCATCCGCTCCTTTCAGATCTCAGCCGTTTTTCCGCACCTCTCCGTGCTTGAAAATGTCCGTATCGGTTTACAGCGCCAGACGGGACAATCATTTCATTTCTGGAAAAGCGAAAACGTGCTGAACAGGCTCAATGAGCGAGCCCAGGAGTTACTCGAGCAAGTTGATCTCGGTCAGTTCGCCAACGAAATCACCGCCAGCCTGCCCTATGGCCGCAAGCGTGCACTCGAAATCGCCACGACCCTGGCAATGGAGCCTGAGCTCATGTTGCTCGACGAACCGACGCAAGGCATGGGTCACGAAGACGTTGACCGTGTCACGCAACTGATTAAACGTGTCAGCGTTGGCCGCACGATTTTGATGGTTGAACACAACATGGGTGTGGTGTCTTCGATTGCGGACACCATTACCGTGCTTGCGCGTGGCGCAGTGCTTGCTGAGGGCAATTATGCTCATGTGTCACGCGACCCCTCTGTGATGCAAGCCTATATGGGCACGACTGAAGGCGAACTGGAAGGAGCACACGCATGAGTACTCCCGCACTTGAAATTAAAGGCTTACACGCCTGGTACGGTGAATCACACATTCTGCATGGCGTAGACCTCTCCGTAAATAAAGGTGAGGTTGTGACCATTCTTGGTCGTAATGGCGCAGGTCGCACCACGACCATGCGTTCGATCCTGGGGCTGACCGGCTCGCGCAAAGGTTCTATCCGTATTCACGGCACTGAATCGATCGATATGCAGACCTTCAAGATCGCTCACCTGGGCGTTGGCTATTGCCCTGAAGAACGCGGTATTTTTGCCACGTTGTCCTGCGAAGAAAATCTGTTGCTGCCTCCGCCCGTTGGTCCACTGGGTGGTGGCATGTCGCTGTCAGAGATCTACGAGATGTTTCCGAATTTGCTCGAACGCCGCCACTCACCTGGCACCCGGCTATCTGGTGGCGAACAACAGATGCTGGCGGTTGCGCGGATTCTGCGCACCGGGGCCAACCTGTTGCTGCTCGACGAAATCTCTGAGGGCCTGGCACCGGTTATTGTTCAAGCGCTGGCGCGTATGATCACCATGCTGAAAGCCAAGGGCTACACCATTGTGATGGTTGAGCAGAACTTCCGCTTTGCCGCTCCGCTTGCCGACCGTTTTTACGTCATGGAACACGGTCAGATTGTTGAGCATTTCGCTGCTTCGCAGCTGAAAGAAAAGCAATCGGTTCTAAACGAACTGTTGGGCGTTTAATTTTTGACTTACTTTGATTGCAAATAAAATTATTTGCTGATGTTTATCTGGAGCTTCACATGAAATTAAAAACCCTTGCTGCGCTGCTATTGGCTGGATTCGGCGTTGGCGCGCAACCTGCTGTGGCAGCTATTTCTGACGACGTGATTCGTATCGGAATCATCTCCGATATGTCCGGCGTTTACGCTGACGTGGACGGTCCAGCAGGCGTTGAAGCCATCCGCATGGCGATTGCAGATATGGGTGGCGAGATCAATGGTAAAAAAATTGAGTTACTCACTGCCGACCATCAGAACAAGGCTGACCTTGCCTCCTCCAAGGCACGCGAATGGTTCGACCAGCAAAAAATCGACATGCTGATTGGCGGCACGAACTCTGCCACCAACATCGCCATGGCAGCGATTGCTGCAGACAAGAAAAAACCCTTCATCTCGATTGGCTCAGCCACATCGGATATGACCAACAAGGCTTGCACACCTTACACCGTTCATTACGCGTATGACACCGTCGCGCTGGCTCGCGGCACCGGAGGTGCGGTTGTAAAAGACGGCGGCAAGAGCTGGTTTTTCCTGACCGCTGATTACGCCTTCGGACACGCACTGGAGCGCGATACTGCCGCAGTCGTTAAGTCGGCCGGCGGAGAAATTAAAGGCCAGGTGCGTGCACCCTTGTCGACAGGTGACTTTTCCTCCTTCATGCTGCAAGCCCAAGCTTCTGGCGCGAAAATTCTCGGTCTGGCCAACGCAGGTGGAGATACGATCAACTCGATCAAAGCTGCCAACGAATTCGGCGTCACGCCTGGGATGAAACTCGCTGGTCTGCTGATTTTCATTAACGACATTCACGCGCTGGGCTTGAAAGCCACCCAGGGTATGTATTTGACAGACGGCTGGTATTGGGATCAATCAGATGCTTCGCGCGCCTGGGCGAAACGCTTTGAAGAAAAAAACAAACGCAAGCCTTCAATGCTGCAGGCCGCTGACTATTCTGCGGTGACCTTTTATCTGAATGCGATCAAGGCAACCGGCACTGACGACTCCGATGCAGTGATGAAATGGATGAAGTCAAACAAGATCAATGATTTTTTCGCAACCAATGGCTATGTCCGCGAGGATGGTCGTATGGTGCACGACATGTTCCTGATGCAAGTTAAAACACCTGCAGAATCCAAAGGACCATGGGACTACTACAAAATCATCGAGACCCTGCCTGGTGATAAAGTCTATGGCAGCCTGGCCGAATCGACATGCGCGTTTATTAAGAAATAAGTTTTGAGCAGTCAGGTTTTCTGCCGCTGGCAGGAAACCTGTCCTGACACCACAGACTCTATTTGACTGAAATATGATAACTACTATTTTTGGGATTCCGATCCAGGCATTCCTTGGCCAACTCCTGCTGGGACTGGTTAACGGCTCGTTCTACGCCATTCTCTCTCTTGGTCTGGCCGTCATTTTTGGTCTGCTCAACGTCATTAACTTCGCTCACGGAGCGCTGTACATGCTGGGCGCCTTTCTGGCCTGGATGGGCATGACTTACTTCGGTCTGAACTACTGGCTGATGCTGGCACTCGCACCTGTTCTGGTTGGACTCTTTGGCATCTTGATTGAAAAATGCCTGCTCAAGCACCTCTACAAACTCGATCACCTGTATGGCTTGCTCCTGACGTTTGGCATTACCTTACTGCTCGAAGGCTTAATGCGCAGCATCTACGGTGTTTCAGGTCAGCCTTACTCAACCCCCGAGGCGTTACGCGGCGCAACCAATCTGGGGTTCATGGTGTTACCTAATTACCGTGCCTGGGTAGTAGTCGCCTCAGTTGTGGTCTGCCTGATCACCTGGTTTGTGATTGAGCGCACTCGTCTGGGCGCATTGTTGCGAGCAGGAACCGAAAATCCAAAACTGGTTGAGGCCTTTGGAGTCAACGTTCCACTCATGATCACGCTCACCTACGGGTTTGGCGTGGCGCTTGCCGGTTTTGCCGGGGTGTTGGCAGCTCCAGTACTGCAGATCTCCCCACTGATGGGTTCGAATTTGATCATCGTGGTGTTCGCCGTGGTTGTGATTGGTGGCATGGGGTCGATACTTGGGGCGATTGTCACAGGTTTAAGTCTAGGAGTGATCGAGGGCCTGACCAAAGTGTTCTGGCCTGAAGCCTCGAGCACTGTTGTTTTCATCATTATGGCTATCGTACTGTTCGTGCGTCCCGCCGGGCTCTTCGGGAAAGAAAAATGAATCGTCAAACGCTCGGATATATTGTTTTTCTGGGGTTTCTCCTGGCAGTTCCAGCAATCGGTGTGTATCCGGTTTTCGCCATGAAAATCATGTGCTACGCACTCTTTGCCTGTGCCTTTAACTTGTTACTCGGTTTTACGGGTTTACTGTCGTTTGGCCATGCCGCGTTTCTGGGTACCGCAGCCTATGCCTCTGGCCACGCCATGAAAATCTGGGGCTTCTCGCCAGAACTCGGTATCGTGTTTGGTGTGGTGATGGCTGGTGTACTGGGTCTGGTGATGGGTGCTCTGGCGATTCGTCGCAGTGGTATTTATTTCGCCATGATTACAATGGCACTCGCTCAAATGGTCTTCTTCTTTTTCCTCCAAGCTAAATTCACCGGCGGTGAGGATGGTCTGCAGGGCGTGCCGCGCGGAACTCTTTTTGGCTTGGTGGATCTCAAGAGCGACTTTAATCTCTACTACGTCGTACTGGCGATTTTCATCTTTGGCTATTTTGTCATCTGGCGCACAGTGCACTCGCCTTTTGGTCAAGTGCTCAAAGCCATTCGCGAAAACGAGCCACGTGCGATTTCACTGGGCTACGATGTTGAGCGTTTCAAACTTCTCGCCTTTGTCCTGTCGGCCATGCTTGCAGGTCTTGCAGGCTCGACAAAAATGCTGATCTTTGTATCCGCTACCTTGTCTGACGCAACCTGGCAGATGTCTGGCCTGGTTATTCTGATGACACTGGTCGGTGGCTTGGGCACGCTTGTTGGACCCGTCCTGGGTGCGTTCATAGTCGTACTGCTCGAAAATAAAGTCGGCGACTTCGGCGCTGCGATGGCGAAAATGACCGGTGTGGATTGGTTTAACCGTTTGGGCGAATCCGTCACAATCGTCATTGGTCTGATCTTTGTCATCTGCGTGCTTTCTTTCCGCCGCGGGCTGATCGGTGAATTCAACGCCTGGATGGAGCGTCGCAAAGGCATCACATCTGCGGCGCCGGGAGCAGCGCATTAAGCGCCTGTTCTGAAGAGGAACGATAGCAACGGAGACCTCCTGGTCTCCGTTTTTTTTCAAGAAAACAAAGGACTCGGTTATAGGGTATTTACGCATCGTCATTCGTGTAAACCCTATATAAGATACTTGCATATAAAAACAATTGGAGACAACCATGATTCAAAAGCTTTTCAATAAAGTAGTCCCAGTGCTTGCAGCCTTACTCATGAGCACGACAGTCAATGCCCAAGGTGTCACCAAAGAAGAAATCCTCATCGGCGGCGTAGGGCCAATCACCGGACCTGCTGCCTATATTGGTCTTGGCGGTCGTGATGGACTGGCCATGGCAATCAAGGAAATTAATGCAGCCGGCGGTGTCAATGGCCGCAAATTCAAACTGATTTTTGAAGATGATGGTCACTCCCCAACTAAAGCACTAGGTGCAGTCAAAAAACTGATAGACCAGGATAAGGTTTTCATGATTTTTGGTGCAGGAGGCTCTAATGCGACGGTCGGCACCATTGACTATGTGAAAGAACAGCAACGGGTCATGTATGTCTCATTTGCGTCAGCGCCTGCAGTCACCTACCCCTTCAGTGCATATTTGTTCCGAGGTGCCACGACCGAAGTGCCCCGCTATGGCGAGCTCTACTCTGAATTTGTCGCTGAAGGCCTGAAGGCTAAAAAAGTTGCGATCATGAATGGCCGCGAAGAATATCCAAAGAACGAAGGAAACGCACTGGCGAACGCGCTCAAGGATATCTATAAAGCCGAAATCGTCTCGCGTGTCGAATTCAATATTGGTGATAAAGATTTCACGCCTCAATTACTTGAAGTCAAAAAATCTGGCGCACAAGTGATCGCCTTTTTTGGCAACCCGGCAGAGGCGGCTATCGCCATGCGACAGGCCCGTGAACTCGGTATTGATCAGAAATTCTTTCTCGGCGCCACCATGGTCGACAAAGCATTCACAGCGGCTGCGAAAGAAAACGCTGAAGGTGCAACTGGTTTTTCTTTGATTCCATTTTTGCCCGGTACGAAAAATGCTGATCTGCAGGCCTGGGAGGCCAAATGGAAAAAGGAATATCCAAACTTACCTGTCGGTCGTCCTAACGTTTTCGACGTCATGGCCTACACCGATATGTATGTGATCGCACAAGGCATTAAAAATGCAGGTCAGGACCTCACCACACAAAGTCTGATCAAAGGCCTCGAGCAGATTAAAGACTTTTCACAGTCCGTTCTGGCCTCGCCCATCACGTTCACCAATAAACACCACATTGGCAATCTGACACTCACCGTAATGGAAGTCAAAGACGGACAGTGGGTCCCGATCGGCTGGAAACCCTCACGCCCAAGTGAAATCCTCAAGCGTTACGAATAGACCTTAAGTCTGCGACGCAGACTTAAGCAGCGCACGATCTTTTGCTTTGTCGGTTAAGCGATCGCTCTGAACGGATACGTCTCGGAGCGCTTGCTTAACCAGGTATTTCACAATTTGTTTTGGCATCACATCCAGCATGACGATCACTATCGCTCTGCAGTTATTGATCTCCGGCCTGTCGGTCGGCAGCATCTATGCCCTGGTGGCGCTCGCACTCGTTATTCCTTTCAAAGCCTCTAGCATCCTTAATTTCGCTCAAGGCGAAATCGTAACAGTGGGTGCCTATGCAGCGCTGGTACTGACAGCCTTAGGCTTGCCTTACTGGATTGTGCTGCCCACAACGATAGCGATTGGATTTTTAGTCGGGCTCGTGATCGAACGAACCATCATACGACGCATCATGGCCGCACCCGAATTCACTCTGGTGATTGCAACCTTCGCGATCGGTCTGATTATAAAAAGTGCGATCAGACTCTACTGGCAGGACAATCTTTTCACTATCGACAATCCACTTCCGTTCAAGTCTTTCAAGCTCGCCGGCGTTGTCATGAACCCTCAGTACCTATGGGTGATTTTCTGTACAACCGCACTGGTGCTCTGTCTGGCATGGTTTTTCAAATTCAGCTCCCTGGGTAAAGCCATGCGGGCTGTTTCTCAAAGCCAGGAAGCGGCACGCCTGATGGGTGTCAATGTCGAACGTGTCCTGATGACTTCCTGGGGTATTTCAGCTGCAATCGGCGCTTTGGGTGGAATTTTGCTGGCCCCCATCATTGGCATCAATCCTGAAATCGGCCATCTGATTCTCAAGGCACTGGTTGCAGCGGTAATTGGCGGCTTTACCTCCTTGCCTGGTGCTTTTGTCGGCGGACTGATTCTGGGCCTGCTTGAAACCTACTCTGGCGCATTTTTCGGCAGTACGCTTAAGAATATTATCCCCTTCGTAGTGCTGGTCATATTCTTGCTGATTCGTCCTTACGGCTTATCCGGCAAAGCGCCGCTGGTGAGAATCTGATGCAAACGAATCAAAAAAACCTGCTCATCGCATTTTGTCTGCTGGGGGCAGCTATTGCTGCGCCCTGGTTATTGCCGACCTATTACCTGTATCTACTGAATCTGGTCTTGATCAACATCATTCTTGCCCTCGGGCTTAATGTACTGACAGGCAATTCAGGACAGATCTCTTTGTGCCACTCGTCTTTTATGGCGATCGGTGCCTACACCTATACTTTATTAAACAACGAACTGCATTGGCCAATGCTTTTGTGCGCGGGTGCAGCGGTCTTTATCGCAGCCCTGGGCGGTGTACTGGTTGGATATCCTGCACGGCGTTTGAGCGGCATCTACCTTGCACTGGCAACGCTTGCTTTCCTCTCTCTGACTCAAATCCTGATCGAAGAGTTTCCTGACCTGACGGGCGGGATTCGCGGTCTGAAAATCGAAAAAGCCACCTTTCTCGGTATCTCCCTGGGCAACGAGACGTTACTGTTCTACCTTGTAGCGATTGCTTGTGCAGCCAGTCTTTACATGACTTTTAATATCATGCGCTTTCCGATCGGGCGCGCCTTTGATGCAATCCGCACCAGCCCCCATGCGGCCCAAGCATTAGGCATTCCGGTTTCACGCGTGAAGCTCATAGCCTTTACGATTTCTGCAGCCTATGCGGGCCTGGCTGGCGTATTGTTTGCCATGATCGTCGGGTTCATCGATCCGATCGAATTCGGCGTCTCAGCGTCGTTGCGCTACATCACTTTCATCGTCGTCGGCGGTATGGGCAGTATCGCAGGCTCAGTGATTGGTGCAGTGGTTCTGACAGGACTACCTGAAGCGCTGCGTGGTATTAAAGAATACGGCGACTTTGTTTACTCAATTATTTTATTAGTCAGTCTGGTCTTTATGCCCAATGGTCTGATCGGTCTGTTTCAGACCAAAATACTGAAACGCAACAAAAATTCAGGAGCCTGAGGCAATGCAACCGACTCCTCTACTTCAGACAAAAGACCTTTCTCTACAATTTGGTGGCTTAAAAGCCTTGCAGCACGTCAGTATGCGAGTCCCTGCGGGAGAGTTTCGGGGACTGATTGGTCCAAACGGCGCAGGAAAAACCACACTGATCAACTGCATTAGCGGTGCGATCAAAGCAAGCTCAGGCTCCATTCTGTTCGATCAGATCGAAACGATCGAGATGGCACCCCACCTGATTAGCCATCTGGGCATGAGTAGAAGCTTTCAGCATGTCCAGATTTTTGGCAACAGGAGTGTGCGCGACAACATCCTGATCGGAATGCACAGACAAATCAAACAAAACCTTTTAGGCCAGTTGCTCGGCTTGCCGGGAACCAGACTTGCCGAACGTGAGGCAAGTGTGCGAGCAGAAGAATTGCTCAAACGCTTCGATTTAGACTCTGTTGCCGACCGTCCCGCCAAACTACTACCCTATGGAGTGCTAAAAAGACTGGATCTGGCACGCTCACTTGCAGCAAAACCTAAACTGTTGCTGCTTGATGAACCAACCTCCGGCATGTCCGAAGAGGAAGCCCACAGCGCCATCGCGATGCTCAAAGCGATCGCACGACAAGAGGGCATGACCTTGCTGGTGATTGAGCACAACATGCGCATCATGATGGATTTAGCCGATCGGATTTCCGTGCTTCACCTGGGACAGATTATTGCCGAAGGCACACCCGAAGAAGTGACACAAAATCCAGTCGCAATCGAAGCTTACCTCGGCGAGGAGCAAACCGATGCTTAAGATCGATCATCTTCATGCAGCCTATGGCCCTGTCGAGGCCCTGCATGGCATCACGATGCAAATCGAACCAGGTAGTATTGTTGGTGTTCTTGGTGCCAATGGTTCGGGAAAAACAACTTTATTCAAAGCCATCGCAGGACTTGTGCGCGTGACACAGGGCGCTGCGACCTATAACGGTGTCGACTTAACCAATCAAACCGCTCAAGCGATCGTCAAACAAGGGGTATCGCTTGTCCCGCAAGGTCGCATGCTATTTCCGGAAATGACAGTCCTGGAAAATCTCGAAATGGGTGCTTATCTGCTGAAGGATCGTGCGGAATTCGCGCTACGACTAGAAACCGTGCAGACGATGTTTCCGATCCTGAAAGAGCGAGCGCATCAGATGGTTGCACTGATGTCGGGTGGAGAGCAGCAAATGCTCGCGATCGGTCGCGCACTGATGGGGCAACCAGATTTGATCTTGCTTGACGAGCCTTCGATCGGCCTGGCGCCGAAAATATTTGATCAAATCCTTGCGACCGTAAAAGACATCAACGCGCGTCGTAAAACGACCATTGTGATTGCTGAACAAAACGTCAGAAAAATTTTAAAAATCGTCGACCATGCCTATGTTCTGGAGTCTGGCACAGTCGCGATCAGCGGAACCCCACAGCAACTATCGGGTGATGAAAGCATCCGGCGCGCCTATTTAGGTTTGTAAATAAAAGACTAGCAACATCAGGAATCAACATGAAACTTATCGATATGCACTCACACTGGGGCACTGAGCGAGGTTATGTG
This sequence comes from Burkholderiaceae bacterium, assembly GCA_036725985.1. Lineage (GTDB taxonomy): Bacteria > Pseudomonadota > Gammaproteobacteria > Burkholderiales > Burkholderiaceae_B > Zwartia. The sequence goes on along the minus strand of DAIMDD010000006.1, from coordinate 76,118 downwards.
CTGCGCACCGCGGCAGAACTCGCACAGCAAAAGAAGACCTGGAACTCCGAGACAAAATACGTGACAGACGAGGAAATGGCGACCTATTTCCGCGCGAGCAACGCTCAGGTCATCCTTGATTTGGGCTTCACCAAATTTGCTCCGATAGAGGAAATCCGTCCCCTGCACGACTACTCTTTTGAGATGCAGAAAAAGTATCCCGATGCGATTCTCGGAAACTGGTTTCACATCGATCCGATGTTTCATGGAAAAGAAGAAGGACTCAAGGAGTTGCGTCGCTGCATCGACTCGAAAGCGGGCTTTATCGGACTGGCCGTCAACGGTTCGGGTTCGGTCCCTGCCAGCGACCCAGTCTACGACCCCTATTACAAACTCTGTATCGAGGCAGGCATCCCTGTCCTGATCTTTGTTGGGACGACCGGCCTGGGTGCAGGCCTGCCAGGCGGAAATGGCATTTTGCTCGAGAGCTGTCATCCGCGACATCTCGACATGGTTGCCGCGCGGAATCCTTTACTGCGCATCGTTGCCGCACGCCCAGGCTGGCCCTGGCAAGCCGAGACGATCGCCGTCCTCATGCACAAGCGTAATATCTGGTATGAATTGCACGGTTGGTCACCCAAATATTTCACCCCCGATCTCAAGCATGATATTGCCCGTCGCCTGCAGGACAGGATTATGTTCGGTGGCGACTATCCGCTCTACACCTTTGAACGCCTGACTACAGAGTGGAAAGCCGAAGGCTACTCCGAAGCAATACTTGAAAAGGTATTCCACAAAAATGCAGAGGCATTTTTAAGCGGAGTTGAACGCTAATGGATCTCGGACTGAAAGGAAAAGTCGCCATCGTAGGTGGCGGCAGCATGGGAATCGGTTTTGGAATCGCCAGCCGACTGGCTGCGGAAGGCGCAGACCTGGTGATCTTCGCCAGACGCGTGCCTAAACTTGAAGCGGCAGCGGCTGAACTTTCAAGCCAATACGGTGTGCGAGTCGTCCCAGTCTCTGCTGACATCCGGGATCAGGATGAAAGCGGACGAATTGTGCAGACGGCAATCGATCATTTTGGCAAACTCGATATCCTGGTGAACAACGATGGCGCGCCACCGCTTGGACCGATTGACTCTTTCGATGATGTCGCCTGGCAAAAGGCTGTCGAACAGAACTTGTTCAGCGTGATCCGCATGGTGCGCTCGGCACTCCCTCACCTCAAAGCCTCGGGTGCAGGAAGCATCCTGAATATCTCAGCGATCTCAGCCATACAGCCTATTGCAGGCTTTGCACTATCAGTGGCTACGTGGGCGGGACTGATGGGTTATGCGAAAACCCTCTCGATGGAAATCGCCAAGCATGGCATTAACGTCAATACGATTTGCCCAGGCTATATCGATACAGATCGACTGCAAAAAGTCTTTGCCGCAGGCACCGAGAGCCCAGAGAACGTGCATGCAAAACTGATCACTGAAATCCCGCTCGGACGGATTGGCTCTACAGCCGATATCGCCAATCTGGTTGCACTCCTAGTTTCTCCTGCCGGCTCCTACATCACAGGTTGCACCATCCCTGTCGATGGTGGCTTGCTGCGCGCCTTGAGGTAAATCACATGACCAGCCCGACGTCCAACGCGCAAGGCATCACATTGATGACCACGCCCCAATATAAAACACGTCTGACCGATAGCCTGCGCAAGCGCTATATCGACAGTAAAGCCTGGCAGGACATAACGTTTTATGACTTCATAGAAAAGCGCGCGCACGAGCATCCAGATCGTCTTGTGTTCATCGATGAAACACGCAGCCTGACCTATGGACAGCTCAAAAATGAAGTCGACCGGTGTGCCGCCTTTTTGAAAAGCATCGGAATCGGACCGGGCGATGTGGTCACGATACAATTTCCAAATCGAGTCGAATTTCCAATCGTATTTTTTTCACTGGAATTAATTGGCGCGATCGCCAATAAAATCAGCCCTGATTTCAGACTCCGTGAAGTTCAATACATCCTGAAGTTTTCCAACAGCAAAGCGTTTGTCTGCGCCTCAAACTTTAAAGGGTTTGATTATGCAGCCATGATCGACGAGCTTCGCCCGGAACTGCCTGCTTTAAAAACGGTTGTCGTTTCGGGTGAAACAAGCGTTAAAGACGTTCACTCACTGGAACAAGGACTCGCCACATCAGCGCCCCTGACTGAAGCCGAGCGCGTCCACATGAGCCCGGATGCTGTGATGCGGATGGCCTTCACTTCGGGTACGACGGGCGATCCAAAAGGAGTGATGCACAGTTTCAACACCACACTTTACGCGGTTGAAGTCATCAATAGCGAAATGCATGTGATGCAAGACGAGGTGTTGTTGATCTGGTTACCGGTTGGTCTAAACTGGGGCTACATCAGTTTGTTGCAAACCGTGATGGCTGGTGCGCGTGCCGTATTGATGGAAAAATTCCAGGCAACTCGCGCGCTCGAACTGATTGAAAAATATCGTGCCACCTTTATCCCTACCGCGCCTGCCTCGCTACTGGCGATTCTCAATGTCCCTGACTTTCAAAAATATGACTGCAGCTCATTGCGTGTCGTCATCACCGGCGGCGCATCGGCCGCGATTGAAACGATTCGAGCCTATCAACAGCACATGAAAGGTCACCTGCTCGAGCTCTACGGTATGCTTGAAACAGGCTTCCATTCCTTTACCCGTTTTGAGGACGACCCTGAAAAGGTCAATGGCACGATCGGTCGCGTCGTAGGCCAGATGCAGCTGCGCATTATCGACGAAGAGGGTCATGACGTACCTTATGGCTCGGAAGGCGAAATCGCAGCCTATGGCCCATCGGTCCATCTAGGCTACTTTAACAACCCAAACGCGAATAAAGAACTATTTACCGACGACGACTGGTTCCGCACAGGAGATCTCGGTAAATTCGTCGACGAAGCTGGCAATGTCATGATTGTCGGACGCCGCAAAGAGATGATCAACCGCGGCGGAAAGAAATATTTTCCAAGAGAGATTGAAGAATTTCTCTATGCTCACCCTTCGATCCTGCATGCCGCGATTGTCGGCGTCAACGATGTGCGCTTGGGTGAAAAAAATTGTCTTTGCGTGGTGCTCAAACCTGGAGCAAAAATAACGCTCGATGAGATTGTAAAAATGCTCAAAGGCCAGGTCGCTGATTACAAGCTACCTGAAATGATTGAGTTGTATGATGAACTACCCTTTACCCCAACCGGCAAAATCCGTCGTCACGTTCTGACTGCAGATGTCATCAATCGTATCAATGCACGCTAATGCGGCTACACGCCGCCCTAAGGAACAAAGATGAAGATCGCTCAACGTTTTAAACTCAGCCTTGCTGCCGTAGCCATGGCTTCGCTGACCACGCTCACTATCAATA
>DAIMDD010000006.1:0-72641 GCA_036725985.1 Burkholderiaceae bacterium | reverse complement strand
AAACTCAGCCTTGCTGCCGTAGCCATGGCTTCGCTGACCACGCTCACTATCAATAGTGCGCTTGCCCAAACCGCAGCACCTGCCGCAGCACCTGCCGCAGCACCTGCTGCCAAGCCTAAAGTAGAAATGCAATGGCTGGGTCAGGCAGGTTTTCGTATCATCTCGCCTGGCGGCAAGCTGATTGTGATCGACCCCTGGATTAAAGGCGGCCCCAAAGCTCCGGCCAATTACAAAGCTGACCTCGCCTCAGTGGGCAAAATTGATCTATTGCTGGTTACGCATGCCCACGTTGATCATCTGGGCGATGCCCCGGAACTGGCCAAGATCAACAACACTAAGCTCTACGGTCCAGCCGACATGGTCACGCCATTGATTCTGCTCGGCGCCTTGCCTGCTGAGCTCGGTCATCGCTTTAACAAGACCGGTGCGGTCAAACCCCTGCCTGGTATTAAAGTCACGGCTGTTCAGGCCGAGCACTCCTCATTACTGGTATTACCAAACCCCGCAACAAATAAACCCGAACCCCATCCTGCCGGCGAAGCAATGGGCTACATCATCGAACTCGAAAATGGTTTCAAAATCTGGCACATGGGCGATACGGGGCTTTTTGGTGACATGAAATTTATCGCTGAGCACTACAAACCAGACCTGGTGATGATCCCGATCGGTGGCAATTTCACCATGGCGCCTGAGGATGCCGCCTATGCACTCAAGACATGGATCAAGCCCAAAGCGGTCATCCCTATGCACTACAACTCAAACCCACTGACACCCGGTACACTCGCTGAATTCAATGCGGCAATGAAAGGCAGTCCAATCAAAATTGTGCCGATGACAGAAGGCCAGACGCTTTCGTTCTAAGGCGATTTACCAGAGATAAATGATTCAATATCCGGACAGTGCAAACTGCTCCGGATATTTTTTAAATTTCAACAAGCGAAAAATAAATGAAAAAAGTCATGATGGTGACCGGCGCTAGTCGCGGTATTGGTGCCCAGATCGCGCTACTCGCTGGAAAATCTGGTTACGACGTGGGAGTTAACTATCAGCACAGCAAAGAGGCTGCCCTTGAGATCGTTCAACAGATCCAGGCCTCAGGCAGCCGAGCGGTCGCCATTCAGGGTAATGCCGGCAATACTGACGATGTGACACGGATGTTTAAGGAGCTTGATGAAAAGCTCGGCACACTTGATGTGCTCGTCAATAACGCGGGTATCCTCGCCAGCTACCGGGTCGATGCGCTAGATGTCGAGAATTTAATCAAAACGTTCGAGGCCAATGTATTCAGCGCTTTCTATTGCTCTCGAGAGGCTGTGCGACGCATGTCGACTGCGCATGGCGGTCGCGGTGGCATCATCATCAATATGTCTTCGGTTGCAGCGCGTATGGCAGCCGTGGCAGGCGGTACAGTCTATTGTGCCTCCAAGGGTGCAATGGATGCCTTTAATCACTCTCTCGCCAAAGAAGTCGCCCTCGAAGGGATTCGCGTCAATGCAGTGCGACCAGGTCTGATCGATACCGAAATCCATGCACCACGCGGTGGTCTGGAAAAAATGCATGAGCTCGCCAAAACAGGGGTGCCGATGGGTCGTACAGGCTTGCCTGAGGAAGTCGCAAAAGCTGTACTCTGGCTGGCTTCTGATGATTCGTCTTATACCCACGGATCGGTGCTCGATGTAGCGGGCGGGCGCTAATAATACTTGTCACAATAATTCGACACTTCCTGGGCTATGATTCGCGCTCTAAAACGGTGCGATATTTCAACTCACCCGTTGAATCATCACTTAAGGAAGCATGTCATGAGCATGAAAAAACGCTGGAAAAATTACTGTGACGGCGATACACGCAGCGCCACTGAAGACGATTGGAATAATTTCGTCGTAAAAGTGTATGCCGTCTGGCGTGGTAAAAAAATGCAGGATGACGCGAATAAGCCTGCAGGGCCAGCGACTGAAATTTTAAAATATGCTGACAAGCATTATGGTTACAAAACGTTTGTTGCAACCGCAGAGGAATACACAGAACTCGCTGAGCTTGAAGCCAAACGTGCAGAAGGCTAATACATCGGGCACTCGGCCTGAACAATGAACCTCATGCTGTTTCGACTGACTTTTCAGTCAACACGGCATGCTCTTCTGCAAGCTCCCTGGGGGAGTGTTTTGTTCGGTATGGCCAATATACAACCTTAAGTTCGCCTGCCTCTGTCTCAACAATCGCGGACAAACTCTCGACCCAGTCGCCGTCATTACAGTACAGAATCCCGTCGATCTCCCGAATCTCTGGCTTATGGATATGACCGCACAGGACTCCGTCATAGCCGCGACGTTTAGCTTCGTGCGTAAGATTTTCCTCAAAAGCGGTGATGAAGGAAACCGCGTTTTTGACTTTATTTTTTAAATACTGGGATAAAGACCAGTAAGACAAACCGAATTTATGCCGGGCGTGATTAAACCAGTTATTCAGATTTAAAATCACGGTATAGAGGCTGTCACCCAGATAAGCTAACCACTTTGCATGCTGGATAATGCCATCAAACAAATCACCGTGCGTGATCCAGAGCACTCGGCCGTCAAGTAGTACGTGGGTTGTATCGTCGACGATTTTAATGTCACCAAAAGCCATTCCTAAAAACTGTCGAATGACTTCATCGTGGTTACCAGCGATATAGGTAACCTGCGTACCCTTTCTGGCTTTACGTAGAATTTTTTGTACAACATCATTATGGCTCTGTTTCCAATACCAGCTTTTTTTAAGCTGCCAGCCATCTATGATGTCTCCAACCAGATACAGTTGATCGGATTCATTCCACTTTAAAAAATCCAGTAAATATTCAGCTTTGCAGCCTGTGGTCCCCAGATGAATATCGGAAATCCATATCGCCCGGTGGCGGATTGGGCTCTGGTCTGGATCATGCGGTTCGGGTGGTTTCATGAGCACTAATACTGAACGTCATATTTGACACGGATATTGCACCAACATGACGTTTTGGTGACGTGGTTAAATTTCAACCTGAAAACGGGCAATGCTCTAACAACACAAAATCAGCGCCACGCTCAGGCTCAACAAAAATAGCGAGTGATTCAAACCGACAGGGTGGCAGTGGGTCAAATTTTTCGGCTGCAAAATTAATCATCGACTGTATCTGAAATTCTGAACAGTCTCGCAGAGGTCCGGTGAGCGATAAATGAAACCTGAAATAGTCCAGCACATGAGGATATCCCCACTTTAAAAGCATCGAGTCTTTCGCCAGGCTCAAGCCTGCAGTTCGTCGACGCAACAATTCGTCTGGTGGTAGCGGTGCAGCCAGTCCATGCAGTTGTGTGACACAAGCTCTCTCGACTCTGGAGATCTCAGTGGTATCGCCAATCGGCGTTAGCGCTAAAAAATCGTCCAGACGTGTGACCTGCAGTTTAGGTAAATCAAAGGGCTTGAATTGCGTGCACAACAAAGCCAGTGCGTCTTTGAGTTGTTTGAAATCCGCAGCTTCCTTTAATAAAAAAGGTGCCTTCATCGTTGCATGCCAGCCATAGCGCCTGGGCGTTGCAGTGAGTTGCATGAATTTTTCAGGGGCAATCGAAGGAGGAAAACTCTGACTCACAACTTGCTCGCGCATTGAACAGCGACCTAGCCATTCGCAGCCAGTATTCCACCAATCACTGTCAAAGCGTGGTGCGAAATATATTGCGTAGCGATAAGGTTTTTTCAAAATCTGCTTCATGGTTAATACGAAAGTAAGGCGCTGTCATGGAAATGAAATCTTATTGTCATCTTAGTGTTATATGGCTGTCACTAAACCTACACAAGCCGTATCTAAGATAAGCAACTTCGTTGTAATCACAGCGGATAAATTTATCGAACGATATCAGGCTCATGTTGCAATCTGCTGACAGCAATACTCAAAACTCGCGTGACAGTCGCTCACAGTGGATGGCTTTGCTCGCACGTGCACCTATCGAGCTACTGGAGCAGGCGCTTGGCGAGCAAGCGAATACCCAGCCTGAGTGGCTCAGAAAGCCGGAAACCGGCCTCATGATGGTGGAGGCAAGAGCTGGGGGAACCGGGGAACGATTCAATCTTGGTGAAATCAGTATCACCCGGTGCGCACTGAGACTAGCCGATACTCAAAAGGACGCGCCAGTTGGAATGGCTTATGTACTGGGACGCTCTCATAAACATGCGCGTTTAGCTGCGATGCTGGATGCCATATTTTTGATGTCACCCGATCAGGGTTTTCAAGAAAAAGTCTTAGCGCCTATCAGACAGCATCTGCATTTGCGTAACGTAAACCGGATGGAGAAATCTGCTTCAACAAAGGTGGAGTTTTTTACCGTAGCCAGAGAGTCAGGTGCACAGGACGAGGAGCAGGAATAAGCATGCTCGCTATTGATCTTTCAAAAGTTGTTGCTGGTTTTAACGATCCAGTCCACGACAGTCAGCGAATTTTTAGACACTCACTCGATGCACTCTCCCATCCTGGGACCGTTATTGAAGTGACACCTGCTACAGCAATCCCCGAGCAAGCTCAGCCATCTGCTGCATTGCTATTGCTAGCACTACTCGATGCAGACAGCCAGCTCTGGCTATCACCTTCTCTCGCTAACAGCGATGCAGCGCACTGGATTGTCTTTCATACCAATTGCAAGCTTGTTGAAGATCCTGCACTCGCTGACTTTGCCTGGAGTGACAGTTTCGAAGAAATGCCCTTGCTAGCTAGTTTTAATCAGGGTAGCGACGAATACCCTGAGCTCTCTACAACGTGCCTGCTCAATGTAGCTGGGTTTGCTAATGGACTGGGTGACGAGCAAGCCCTCACGTTCCAGGGTCCGGGCATTTCTGGCACGACTGCGTTGCGCTTAAAAGAAATGACCAGCGCTTCGCTCGCTCATTTTCTCAGTCAATGGCGTATGAATAAGTCGCAATTCCCAAAAGGGGTTGACGTTTTCCTGTGTGGATCGACTCAGATCGCAGGATTGCCGCGCACTACGCAGTTAACGCTCTCTGACTCCACCGATTGCAGCAAAGGCTGATTATGTATGTTGCCGTAAAAGGGGGTGAACAAGCCATCCTCAATAGTTACAAGCTACTTGAAACGCAACGCCGGGGCGATCCTGCAGTGCCGGAACTCAGCATTGCACAAATCATGCAGCAGATGAAACTAGCCGTTGACCGTGTCATGACAGAAGGTTCTGTGTATGACAGAGAGCTCGCTGCGCTGGCTATCAAACAGGCAAGTGGGGATCTGGTTGAGGCGATTTTCTTGCTCAGGGCCTATCGCGCGACCTTACCTCGACTGGGCTCGACCAAACCACTTGATACGGGAAGAATGACGCTTGATCGCCGCGTGTCAGCAACTTTCAAAGACTTGCCCGGTGGCCAGATTTTAGGTCCTACCTACGATTACACGCAGCGACTATTGAATTTTTCACTGCTGGCTGCGCAGGATCCTGATCAAACTTCACAACAATCAAGTGAACATGCGCCAGACCATGGCATCAAAGCGGTTGATTCAGCGCAACAGTCCACTGCGACCAAAGTCATTGAATTACTGAATCAAGAAGCGCTGATTGAAAAACATCCGTCACCACCTGACGATCCCGCACCAAACGACTTAACCCGAAAACCCGTCAAGTTTCCCGCAGATCGTCCGACACGTTTACAAAACCTGGCGAGAGGGGATGAAGGATTTCTGTTGGCGATGGCGTATTCGACACAAAGAGGGTATGCGCACAGCCATCCCTTTGTTGGCGAGATCAGGCTGGGAACAGTTGCCGTTGAAATAGAGCCAGAAGAGCTCGGGTTTGTAATCTCAATCGGCGATATTGAAATCACTGAATGTGAAATGGTGAATCAATTCGCTGGTAGTAAAACTGAACCTCCAAAATTCACCCGAGGCTACGGACTGTCTTTTGGTCATTGCGAAAGAAAAGCCATGGCCATGAGTCTTGTAGATCGTTCGCTGAGGGCCGCCGAACTCGGTGAGGAGGTTAAATCCCCAGCTCAAATGCCAGAGTTTGTGCTGTCCCATAGCGATAGCCTCGAAGCCTCGGGGTTTGTGCAGCATCTTAAATTACCCCATTACGTAGATTTTCAAGCCGAATTAGATCTGGTGAGAACCATGCGTGCCAATGCGCTCACTACAGCACCAGACGAGCAGGAGCCTGAGCACAATGCCTAACTCTTCACTGGATCAATCTGCTGCAACGCCTGGTGAAGATCAGTTTGTAGGTGATAACTTTAATTTCGCTTATCTGGATGAACGCACTAAGCGCATGATCAGGCGCGCCATCCTCAAGGCTGTTGCCATCCCGGGTTACCAGGTTCCCTTTGGTTCTCGTGAAATGCCTCTGCCGTATGGCTGGGGTACAGGTGGGATACAAGTCACCGCCTCAATTATTGGTCAGGCAGATGTCTTAAAAGTTATTGACCAAGGTTCTGACGATACTGTTAACGCAGTTAATATTCGTCGTTTCTTTCAGCGTACAACTCAGGTGGCGATCACCACACGCACCCCTGAAGCGACGCTGATCCAAACACGTCACAGGATTCCTGAGCACCCTCTGAACGAGAATCAAATCCTCGTCTATCAAGTCCCTGTACCCGAGCCGATGCAATGGCTGGAGCCACGCGAAAGCGAGACACGAACCCTGCACGGACTCGCTGAATATGGACTGATGCACGTTGAACTTTACGAGGATATTTCACGGTTCGGACACATCGCGACAACCTATGACTATCCAGTTCTGGTCAACGACCGCTACATCATGTCGCCCTCCCCTATTCCTAAGTTTGACAATCCAAAAATGCACATGTGTCCCGCCTTGCAACTGTTTGGAGCGGGACGGGAAAAACGAATCTATGCCGTACCTCCGTACACAAAGGTAGAGAGTCTGGGTTTTGAGGATCATCCCTTTGAAATACAAAAATGGGACGCTGCCTGTGAGCTCTGCCAGGCTACCGATAGCTTTCTGGATGAAGTGATTACCGACGACCAAGGCACGCGAATTCATGTCTGTTCTGATTCTGACTATTGCCAGAGCAGACAGCACGCCATGGAATTGAACAAGGGTGAGTCGGCATCATGACCAAACAACAAATTCGCCCTTTGCTCCAAGTCAAAGGGATTTCAAAACGCTATGGCGATCGTATTGCACTCCAGCAAGCAAGTTTTGATTTGTGGCCAGGAGAAGTGCTTGCGATTGTTGGCGAGTCGGGCTCTGGAAAAACCACCTTACTGAACGCTATCGCAGCCAGGAATATGCCGGACCAGGGCGAGGTTCGGTTCACGAGTCGAGAAGGTCAGTCACTGGCCGTGTATGAAATGAGCATGGCTCAGCAAAGACTTCTCGCCAGAACAGACTGGGGGTTTGTGCATCAGCACGCAGCAGATGGCTTGCGGATGGATGTCTCTGCCGGTGCGAATATTGGCGAGCGCTTGATGGCTCTGGGTGAAAGACATTACGGCAAACTCAGAGCGATTGCCGAGCAATGGCTCGCGCGCGTTGAAATTGATCGCAAACGGATTGATGACACTCCAAAAGGATTTTCTGGTGGCATGCGTCAAAGACTGCAGATCGCCAGAAACCTCGTCACCGAGCCCAGACTGATCTTCATGGACGAACCCACATCCGGACTGGATGTGTCGGTGCAAGCGAAATTACTCGACTTACTCAGAAACCTCACGCAAACCATGCATTTATCAGCACTGATTGTCACCCACGACCTGGCTGTGGCGAGACTAATTTCACAGCGCATGATTGTTATGCAACATGGCCGCATTGTCGAAGAGGGATTGACGGATCAGGTGCTGGATGATCCTCAGCATCCTTACACACAGTTGCTGGTTTCATCGGTACTTCAAGCATGACAAAACCTCTTTTAGAACTTAGTCACGTCGCTAAATCCTTTACGCTGCACAACCAGAACGGCGTAATACTTAACGTCTTAGAGGACGTAAACCTGAGCGTCGATTCTGGCGAGTGCGTATTACTGGATGGCCCCTCAGGCATGGGTAAGAGCACTTTACTCAAACTGATCTACGCGAACTACCGGGCGACGCTTGGCAATATTTTTCTCAAACAACAGGATCAGTCTCGCATTGATCTTACCTGCGCGAGCGCGCGTGAACTGCTCGAACTCAGAAAGACCACGATTGGCTATGTCAGTCAGTTTTTAAGAGTGATCCCTCGAGTGTCTGCTCTGGATATTGTGGCGGAACCTCTGATAGAAGACGCAAAGAACGATCCCGAGCTGATTCGCCAGGCTCGAGAACAAGCAGCGCAATGGCTGACACGACTTCATATCCCACAAAGATTATGGGAGCTCCCACCGGCAACCTTTTCAGGTGGAGAGCAACAGCGCATCAATATCGCACGCAGCATGATTAAACCCCGCGCGCTTCTTTTGCTGGACGAACCCACTGCCTCACTTGACCCTGTCAACACCCAAACAGTGATTGAGATGATCAAGGAGTCTGTCGCCGCGGGGGCCGCAGCAATAGGTATTTTTCATGACCAGCAAGTTGGCGATCGTGTCGCGACACGCCGCATCAATCTAAGCTCTTTCAGGAAAGAAGCATGAATAACCAGCTTATTTTTAAAAATGCACGCATTATTCTGAAAGATGAAGTGATCCTGGGTTCTGTCTCTGTCAGGGACGGCCTGATTGACGCAATCGATCCTGGTCTGACTTCAAGCAAAACAGGCATAGATTTTGAAGGTGATTACCTGATGCCTGGAATGATTGAGATGCATACGGACAATTTTGAACGCCATCTTATGCCTCGCCCCAAAGTCAACTGGGCTGAGATACCAGCCCTGCTTGCCCATGATGCAGAAATCGCCTCGGCTGGCATCACAACAGTATTCGATGCGCTTGGCGTAGGTGATGCAGATACGGACAATGTCAGGGGCAAGGGCTGGGAGGAGGTCCTCCACGCCCTGGACAACTGCTCTGAGCAAGACTTGCTGCGTGCAGACCATCATATTCATGTCCGCTGTGAGCTACCCGCACCCAATACGCTTGATCTGTTCAAGCCTTTTATCGGCCACCCGAAACTATCTCTCATCTCCTTGATGGACCATACACCAGGTCAAAGGCAATGGGAGGATATAGACAAGGCCCGCACGTTTTACACAGGTAAAAAGGGCTGGAGTCTCGCTAAATTCGAACATCAAGTTGAGCACGCTTTCAAACTACAAGAAATGTATTGTGTACCGCATCGCAAATATTTTGTTAATTTTTGTCAGGAATTCAAGATCCACCTCGCAAGCCACGACGACACAACAGCCGATCACGTCAGACAAGCCCATGCCGAGGGTGCGAGCATGTCAGAATTTCCAACCACCCTGGAGGCAGCACAAACTGCCCATGGGCTAGGCCTGCTCAATGTCATGGGAGGACCAAATGTAGTCCGGGGAGGTTCGCACTCAGGTAATGTTGCCGCTTCTGATTTGGCACGCCAGGACCTGCTTGACATTATTTCTTCGGATTATGTGCCAGGTAGTCTGATCAGCGCCGTCTCCCGTCTGGTGAACGATGACATTCTGACCTTACCCAAAGCAGTCTCAACCGTAACCTGCAACCCCGCTCAGGCGACGGGTCTGACCGACCGAGGATTAATCAAACAAGGCTTGCGTGCCGATCTGGTCCGAATGCGCATGATGGCTTTGAAAAAAACAGGTCCACAAGCGATTGTTAAAACCGTCTGGAAACAAGGTCAGCAAATAGTTTAAAGATCGCCAGGACAGCATGAAACAAAACTGTCTTTTAATTGTAAACAACCCGTCACATCGGATCGCCATAATCCAGACTTAGTCAATTTGTGAGGTTCGTCATGGGCACTGCGCTCTCCATCGAACAACTGAATAAACGCTTTGTACCTGGCCGGGCAGCACTCCACGAGATCAATATTTCGGTCGAGCGGGGTGAAATGATTGCTTTGATCGGCGCTTCGGGGTCAGGAAAATCCACACTCTTAAGACATATCGCAGGACTGATTGCCGCCGATGCCGACTCCAGATCACGCATCGTAATTAGCGGACAATGCGCTCAAGAACAAGGAAAAATTTCAAGAGATATCCGCCAGATTCGTAAGCGTGTGGGATTTATTTTTCAACAATTCAATCTTGTTGAGCGACTCCCGGTACACACCAACGTATTAGTCGGCCTGTTGCATAGACTGCCTCTCTGGAGAGGTTTGCTTGGAATATTCAGTGCGCAAGAAAAAGCGCAAGCTTACCAAGCGCTCAAACGCGTCGGGATCGCGGAATGCCACGCGCAAAGAGCATCAACACTCTCAGGTGGTCAGCAGCAACGCGCAGCGATTGCAAGAACCTTGGTTCAGGGTGCAGATTTGATTCTGGCTGACGAGCCGATTGCCTCGCTAGACCCGGAGTCCTCGCGCAATGTCATGGAGATCCTGTCAAAGATTAATCAGGAAGATGGCAGCACGGTCATCGTATCCCTGCATCAGGTTGAAATGGCAATTAAATATTGCCCACGTGTGATCGCACTGCATAAAGGCAGCGTCGTCTTCGACGGCCTTTCAGCAAACCTTACCCCGGCACTATTACATGAACTCTACGGCGTACAGGTCAATGAGTTACTCAACACCACAGCCCAGAGCTCACTTGCACCAAGTAAGCAATCCGATCAAAAGGCGCCTTTTGATAACCAGGTACTGCATCTCGCTCAAGTTGCCTGATTTTTAATCCATTAACTAAACATCCCATGATCAAAAAAATCCTATTCTCCGCGGTTCTCGCAGGCACGATGTCGGTCACTATGCAAACCGCAGCCGCTCAAGACATCAATTTCGGCATCATCTCTACTGAGTCGTCACAAAATCTGAAAGCAGAGTGGCAACCCGTACTGGATGCGATGCAAAAACAGACAGGCCTGACAGTTAAAGCCTTTTTTGCCTCTGATTACGCTGGCATCATTGAAGGCATGCGTTTCAATAAAGTACAGGTCGCGTGGTTTGGCAACAAATCCGCAATGGAAGCCGTTGATCGTTCAAATGGTGAAGTGTTTGTGCAAAAAGTCAATGCTGATGGTTCGCTTGGTTACACCTCGCACCTGATCGTCAATAAAGCAAGCAATATCAACACTATTGACGATATGTTCAAACTGGGAAAGTCATTGAGTTTTGGCAATGGTGATCCTAACTCTACCTCTGGTTATCTGGTACCAGGTTTTTATGTTTTTGCACAAAACAAAATCGATCCAAAAACATTCTTCAAAGTTGTACGTGGCGCAAACCACGAGACCAATGCCTTGGCGGTTGCTAACAAACAAGTCGATGTCGCAACGAACAATAGCGAGAACCTCGACATCATGAAAAAAAAGGCGCCAGAAAAATTTGATGAGATCAAAATTATCTGGACTTCTCCTTTGATACCTCTTGACCCACTGGTGATGCGTAAAGACCTTCCCGAGGCCACCAAAAAGAAGATCAAAGAGTTCTTCATCAACTATGGCACCAAAGATCCTGCAGAACAGGCCGTTTTGGTCAAGATGGGTAACCTCAAGGGTTTTAAAGAGTCAACCGATGCTCAACTCATTCCAATTCGACAACTGGACTTGTTCAGTCAGCGCATCAAAATTGAAGCAGACTCTGTCCTAAGTGAGGCCGACAAAAAAGCCAAACTCGCTGAGATCGATACCAAACTTGAAGCCCTGAAGAAATAGTCACTATGTCTACTGCCAGCACACTTGAGCACTACTCCCCAGCTATTAAACGTAACTGGGGTTGGCAGCTGTCTTGGGTTGTTGTTGTATTGCTTTTGGCTGCATCCTGGCAAGGTGCCGAGATGCGGCCGTTGGAATTATTTCGTGATGCTGGCAATATGGCTACGTATGCTCGAGATTTTTTCCCGCCTAATTTTAGTGACTGGCGCGTCTATCTGGATGAGATGCTTGTCACAGTTCAAATCGCGCTTTGGGGGACCGCGCTTGCCGTGGTCACGGCGATCCCCTTTTCTCTGCTCGCCTCCTCGAACATTGCACCAGTCTGGATCACGCAACCAATGCGCAGACTCATGGATGGCTGCCGCGCGATCAATGAGATGGTTTTTGCGATGCTGTTTGTCGTAGCAGTTGGTTTAGGGCCCTTTGCCGGTGTCTTAGCGCTTTGGGTGCACACGACAGGCATTCTTGCAAAGCTTTTTTCAGAGGCAGTTGAGGCGATACATCCTGAGCCAGTCGAAGGCATCAGGTCTACAGGCGCTTCGGCGCTGCACGAAATTGTTTATGGTGTGATCCCTCAGGTCATCCCGCTTTGGGTCTCCTTTACTCTGTATCGTTTCGAATCAAATGTTCGCTCAGCGACTGTTGTCGGCATGGTTGGAGCGGGTGGTATTGGCGTTGTATTATGGGATATTATGCGTGGTTTCCAGTACGCCCAAACCTCGGCAGTGATTATCATCATTGTTTTAACGGTCACTGTGATTGATTTAATCTCCTCACGCATCAGAAAAGCACTCATTTAAGAGAACTTACAATCATGGCCTTAACACTGACTGATATTTCAACCTTACTGAATACCCAGGGCAGCAAGCAATATGGCGGCGAAGCGGTGTCGCAGCTTGAACATGCGTTGCAGTGTGCCTATCTTGCAGAGAGCGCGAACGAAACGAAAGAAACAGTTATCGCCGCCTTACTGCACGACATTGGTCATCTCCTTGCCGAGGAAAATGCTACCAGGCTGACAACTGAAGCAGATGATACTGATGACCTGCATCAATACATCGCACTGCCCTTTATCCGCAATTTATTTTCAGATGCAGTCCTTGAACCAATCAAACTGCACGTTGATGCCAAACGCTATCTTTGCGCTGTAGACAAAGCTTACTGGGCAACACTGTCTGACGCCTCAAAGAAAAGCCTGGAAATTCAGGGTGGCATCTACTCAGATGAGCAAGCCCTGCTTTTTGAAGCAAATACCTACAGTCAAGAAGCGGTACGTGTCAGGAAGTACGATGACCTGGCCAAAATACCTGGTGCGCCGACCCCTCCTCTGGAGCACTATCTGAAAATCATGCACCATATCGCAAGCTGAAAAACGCGACGCATCCCGTTAGACAGTGTGATTCGGAATCAGGGTTCTGAAAATGGCCTCAGTTCGGCCAACGACAGAACTCCAGTCGTGTTCCACCGCAGTCTCGCGCGCTTTGAGCCGTATATTCATCCTTAAATTTTTATCCTTAACGATTTGAGTTGTCGCATCGAATATGCCTTGATCGCGGTTTGGCTCGACGCGCATGCCATTTTCCCCATTTATGATTATTTGACCGGCTGCGGCATGATCATAAGCAATCACGGCAAGACCGCTCGCCATAGCCTCAATCGTCACGTTACCGAATGTTTCTGTCAGACTGGGAAATATAAAAAGATCTGCACTTGCGTAGTGCTCTGCTAGCTCTCTGCCTCTTTTCTGGCCAGCGAAGATCGCATCAGGACACATTTTTTCTAGCTCCTGACGCAGCGGCCCATCGCCCACAATGACAAGTTTGACTGGTAAATTTTTATGGCATAGCGCTTGATAACAACGTATCACTGTTTCAAGATTTTTTTCTACAGCCAGGCGCCCCACCGACAACAGTACCTGTGTGTCTGGCGTGACACCCCACGATGCTCTGAGTGCCTCAGAACGATAGGCAGGTGAAAACTGCTCTGTATCCACACCTCTGGGTACTACCATCAGTTTTTCAAAACCAATTTTGGAAAGCTCAGCCATCAAGCCCTGTGTCGGCACCATCGTACATTGCGTTGAATTATGAAATTTACGCATATACGAAACAATCGCACCTTTGAGCCAGCCAAATCCGTAAAACTGACTGTAGGCGTGAAAATTTGTACGGAAATCCGAGCTTGTTGGAATGTTAAGTTTTCTGGCAGCCCGTGCAGCCGACCATCCGAGAGGCCCCTCGGTTGCGATATGCACAAGATCAGGACGTTGCTTGAGCCACAGTTTTTGTAAAGCACCTTGAGCAGGCAAGCCCATGCGCAACTGTTTGTACATCGGTATAGGTGCGCCTCTTACCAGTACCTCCTGAAAGCCGCTTTCAGTCTGTGGTAATCCATCCATCCTGTGTTTTGGCCTGACCAGCATAAGAGTATGCCCCCGCATTCTCAAGCCTTCTACTATTTTGGAAATCGTATGTGCGACGCCATTGATATCAGGTGGATAAGTCTCGGTTACCACCGCAATTCTCAGGCTTGGCTGTGCAGGATAGAAACGATCAATCTGGAGGGGATCAAAGTCAGACATCTTGGCCCTTTTTGCTGAGATATCCCTACTCTAATCAAGGAATATAACGATTCAATGACAATTGAATATATTTCTTCATTGACTTGCCTTTGACAACAAACTGACACGCCAGTGTCATTAAAAATTCATGTTCATGACGCAATGGTCTGAAATAATTTCACCTGTGTTGTAAACCATTTTCATTTGAATTAAAAATATTTGACTTTTCTAAAGGACTGTCATGAAAGAACTGCTTGAGACACTCAGAGTCCAGCGCTGGGACGATCATCGCTACTACCATCACAGCCGCATTAATCAAAGTTTGCATCTGATCAGCGCGCTCTCATTTCTAACCTCTTATGTGCTGCTGTTTATCAATCCGGTAGTGGCCGCACTCGTCGCCTGGCTCGTGTCCATGACCACGCGTCAGGCTGGTCATTTTTTCTTTGAGCCTAAAGGGTATGACTTTGTCAATCAGGCGACGCATGAACACAAGGAAATCATTAAGGTCGGCTATAACCTGCACCGCAAAATCGTTTTATTGAGCATCTGGGCAGCTATCCCGGTCATTGCTTATTTCGCGCCACAATACCTGACCTGGGCGGTACCCGAAGCCTACGAAGACACCTTTGTGCGCATGGTGGGTATAACCTGGTTATTTTTAGGCGTTGCAGGTTTGCTCTTCAGAGCAACACAGTTATTTTTTAAAGAAGATTTCAAAAGTGCTCTTGCCTGGGTCATTAAAATTTTGACGGATCCATTCCATGATGTACTGCTTTACTATCGTTCGCCTTTCTATCTCATGAAAGGCGAACTGATTGATCCGATGCCGCACGTGCAATCACACTAATTGCCTGTATTACTTTGCTTTGCGCCAGTACTGTCGAAGCATTTCCTTCAGTATCTGGCGCTTGATATGCTTATTCGTCTGACCAACAGGTGTCCACCACCAGCCATCGGCGGACATCTTTTGTGCGGCAAGGACAAAGCGCTCGGCCAGCATATCGAAATCCTCTTCGCTGAAGTTCAAGCTAAAAATCAACCGGCCTGTCCCGACCCAGCTCAGTGCGATACCTTCGCGCCGCATGTAGAACTGCAACAGCCAGTTATAGCGGCTCGGAACATCGAACAGTACGGTCCAAACCGTCGACATAGCCTCGACCCGCAAGGGCAGACCCAGTTGCTTAAAACGATCATTGAGTTTCGCTTTACGCGCAAGCCAGGTTTCATCCAGGTTGCGGTAGATGTTCAGTACATCCTCGTTATCCAGACGGTGGAGAAACACATTCATCGCTCCCATCACATAGGGATGTGCATTGAAGGTTCCACGGGCAAAGCAAATATCGCCAGGCCGGTCATTTCTAAAGCGCGACATCCATTTATCTTGACCACACACAACACCAATAGGCAAGCCACCACCAAGTGTTTTACCGTAAGTCACGATATCGGCTTGTATGCCGAAATACTCTTGCGCACCGCCCCTCGCGAGGCGAAAACCCATGAATACTTCATCAAAAATCAACGCAATACCTTTTTCAGTACAAATCTCTCGCAGGGTTCTGAGCCATTGCGTGTAAGAGGCGCGATCGTAGTGCGCCCGACGGCTGCCATCGACAGTGGTATTGTCTGTCGGGGCGGCCTGATTAGGATGCATCGCCTGCAAGGGATTGACCAGCACACAGGCGATATCTTTGCGATTACGCAAGACGCGCAGCGTATTTGCATGCAGCTCGCGCAAGGTCAGCGTGTCCTTGGAAGGAGGCATAGGGTTACCCGGGCCAGGTTGCACATCATCCCACCAACCGTGATAGGCGCCCGTGAATCTGACGATCTTGTTGCGTCCCGTCTGATAGCGCGCAACTCTTACCGCTTGCATGACAGCTTCCGTGCCAGACATATGAAAGGAAATCTGATCTTTTCCGGAGATCGCGCAGAGGCGCTCAATGTTATCCAGCACACAGGGGTGATATGCCCCCAGGACGGGGCCAAGCGCCTGGGCTTTTGCACTGCCTTCTTCGATGCAGGACTTGTAAAAATCCTGTCCAAAGACGTTCACCCCATAAGAGCCAGTCACATCGATGAGTCGCACACCGTCCATATCGGTCAGCCATACGCCGTCACTACTTTGCATGAAACTACCGATTTGAATGTGTTGTTGCAATACATCACGAAATTGATAGGGGACGCGGTACTGGCTGATGAACTGCAAGTCAGCAATCATTTTTTTACTCTCTGCAGTCTGGCGCAGGGTCAATGGACTGCGTCCCGTCAAATCCTGCCCGAGAGAGGTCAAGCCCAAGCGTCTTTTTTGTGCAATATCGGTGGGCGCGTCATCAATAGCAAACCATCGCTCTGTCGGGTAGGAATACCCGGGAATACGTCTGGCTATACGTTTCGCCCATCTCAGGTGACCGCCAAGCGAAGGATTTTTCGCCAGAGAAAGCTGCAGTCTTTGCCACAACTTTCCTGTCAAGCGAAGCATTACACCAAGCACCACCAGAGCGACGAGGATATTTACAAAGGAAACGGTCATATTTCTACGCCTTGTTGAGTAATTTACTTTTCAAACCTCCTTTTTATGACTCTTGGATGACGGATTGATGAATATCAGAGCAACGATTCAAAAAATATTTTCTCAGGAAGATTTAAATTTCCTCCTGACCAACCGTATTCCACGGCAAACTGCAACGCATTTCATGGGTTGGTTCAGCCAGCTCAAGGTCGGCTGGCTCCGCGATCTCTCGATCGCAGTCTGGAAATTATTTACAGACCTTGATTTGAGTGAAGCTAAAAAAAGTAAATTCGACAGCCTGCATGATTGCTTTATCAGAGAATTACGTCCGGGCGCTCGGCCAATCAATACCGATCACAACATATTTACCAGCCCCTGCGACGCCATCATTGGAGCCTGTGGCCATGTAGTGAATGGACAAGTGTTTCAGGCCAAAGGTTTTCCCTACACGCTTACTGATCTACTTGGACATGAAACTGACACAAGCCAGTGGCATGATGGGGAATATGTCACGCTGCGTCTGACCTCCTCCATGTACCACCGCTTTCATGCTCCTTACGATGGCTCCATGCAAAAAGTGAACTACATTTCTGGCGATACCTGGAATGTCAATCCGATCGCACTAAAACGCGTTGAAAAACTATTCTGTAAAAACGAGCGTGCGCTCCTATCGCTCGAAATTGGTGAAGCACGCTACCCGATCGCTTTAGTTCCTGTTGCCGCGATTCTTGTCGCCAGTATTCGTCTGCATGGCATAGACACCCAGTTCCATTCGGGCTGGACGGGTGAGAAAAACTTTAGCTGTGCTGTTCAGTTCAACAAGGGCGATGAGCTAGGCTGGTTTCAACATGGCTCAACCATTATTGTCTTTGCACCGAAAGGATTTTCGCTGGCAGAAACAATTTCACCTGGTCAGCGTATCAAAATGGGGGAGGCTTTAATGCGCTTGCCCGCAGGAAAGTAAACACCTCCACAACCTGACGCGCAGACTTCGACTCACGCTGCCACCTCCTTTCATACAAACGGAACCTTATTCTCTTGAACCGCGGTTTTTATCTTGTCATCGCAGCACAAACTCTCTCCTCGCTTGCCGATAATGCCTTGTTTATCGCTGCGATTGCTCTCATCCAGCAATTAGACGGCCCTGTCTGGGTACCTCCCTTGATCAAGTGGGGCGTCGCAGCGAGTTTTGTTTTGTTTGCGCCTTTTGTAGGAGCCTTCGCTGACTCTTACCCTAAAGGCAAAGTCATGTTCATCACCAACGCACTCAAGGTTGTGGGGTGCTTGTTGATGTTTTTTTATGGGATATTTGGTCTGACAAGTAATGGTCAGATTATTCTGATCTGTTGTGCATATGCCATCGTTGGAATGGGTGCGGCAGCTTACTCCCCTGCTAAATACGGCATTGTCACTGAAATGCTTGAACCAGACCTGCTGGTTGTTGGCAATAGCTGGATGGAAGGCATGACTGTGGTGTCCATCATTATTGGCGCAGTGCTTGGCGGATTACTGATCTCGCCCCTGGTATCTGATTTTTTATTACAGCAACCAGCCTTGAGTGGATGGTTAAAAACGCCTGCCGAAACAGCGATTTTCATGATTGGCTTTCTCTACGCTGGTGCTTCGCTGATGAATTTATTCATTCCGCAGACGCATATGCGTTATCCAGTTCAGTCTAAAAATCCAATCGTACTGATCAAGCACTTTAAAAGTTATGTCTGCGTCCTGTGGCGTGACTCGCTAGGCCAGATTTCACTGGCTGTAACAACTTTATTCTGGGGAGCTGGGGCGACACTGCAATTGATTGTCATCGAATGGGGTCGTCAAAACCTTGGCTACAGACTCGATCAGGCCTCGATGCTCATGGGTCTAGCCGCGTTAGGGACGGTCGCCGGCGCGATTGCCGCAGCACGCGTGCCACTTCGGGCCTCATTAAGCGTGCTACCTGTGGGCGTCGCGATGGGGCTGGTCGTACTCACCATGCCTTACATTCACGAACCCTGGGCTGTCTATTGTCTGTTGCTGCTGGTCGGTGGTCTTTCTGGTTTTTTTGTTGTTCCGATGAACGCTTTACTTCAGCATCGCGGACATGTGTTGCTCTCGGCTGGTCACTCGATTGCGGTCCAAAACTTTAACGAGCAGTTAAATATCTTATTGATGGTTTCCCTCTACTCTCTGATGCTGTGGCTTGAGATACCAATCAATCTGATCGTCGTGCTGTTTGGCTTGTCCGTCGCGGGACTGATGCTCGTGATCATCTTCTGGACCCGCGGCAATTTAAAAAGAAAACCCGAGCTCCTGGAGGAGATCGGGCAAGAAGGTTATGGACAAGCGATTTAATTCAAACCAAACAACTTAACCGTGGGATTTACCCAGTCCCAGATAGCTCTCAATGACTCTGGGATTATCTGCCAGCTCGCGGGCGGGGCCTTCGAGTACGACCGCCCCCGTCTCCAGCACATAGCCGTAGTCGGCGACCTGAAGTGCAGCACGAGCGTTTTGCTCGACCAGCAAAATTGAGACTCCCGTCTGACGCAGACGCGCGATGATATGAAAAATCTCACGCGTGATGCGCGGTGCAAGCCCCAGGCTTGGCTCATCGAGCATGAGCAACTGTGGTTTGGCCATCAGCGCACGCCCAACCGCAAGCATCTGGCGCTCACCACCCGAAAGAGTTCCCGACTGCTGCTGGTAGCGCTCTTTCAGCCGGGGAAATAATGCATACACTTCCTCGAGTGTATCCATCCAGTTTTTTTCACCCGCGCGATAGCGCCGAAAACCACCAAGCATCAGATTGTCTTGTACCGACATACTCGAAAATAATTCACGCTTCTCAGGAACCAGAGACATGCCAACCGACACACGGCGCTCGACTTCCCAGGTACCGAGCTCCTGACCCGCGTAGACAACGCTGCCTGCGGCTTGGCCAGCCAGAGGCAAGGCTCCCATGATGGCATTGAGCATGGTTGACTTACCGGCACCGTTGGCACCGATGACCGTCACAATACTGCCTCTGGGAACCACCAGATCCGTCTCTGTCAGCGCAGTGACCTTGCCGTAGCGTGCGCAGAGTCCTCTCACCTGGAGCAGCGTGGACCCTTGTTCAGCCGTTTGATGCTGAGCTTGACTCATGGTGTCGCTCCCTTGCTCAAAAATACTGAAGCCGTCGCGTCTGACTGCTCAAGATCCAGATCATCATCGATACCACCCAGATAAGCTTCCAGTACAGCTGGGTTATTTTGAATATCGGCAGGTACGCCTTCGGCGAGCTTGGTTCCAAAATCCATCACTACCAGGTGGTTGGTCAGGCGCATGACAAAATCCATATCATGTTCGACCAGCAGGATACTCATACCGCCGGCGCGTAATTCATCCAGCACTTGAGCGAGTTCCTGTTTTTCTTTATAGCGTAAGCCCGCTGCTGGCTCATCAAGCAAGAGCAAAATTGGATCGGCGGCGAGTGCGCGGGCGATTTCTAAAATACGTTGTTGACCCAACGCAAGATTGCCTGCCTGCTCATACAGATAATCCCCCAGACCGACGCGTTTGAGTTGAATTGCAGCCTCATGCAGGAGTTGCGCTTCGCGGGCACGGTCCAAATGCAAAGTACCCTCAACGACTCCGACATTGCTGCGCAAATGCGCGCCTAAGGCAACGTTTTCAAGTACGGACATGTTGCCCAGTAACTGGACATGCTGAAAAGTACGCCCCACCCCTCGCTTGGCAATGTCCCGGGCAGTCAGCGTATCTGTGCGCTCCCCCATAAAAGTCACGGCACCTCGGGTACACGGCAACACACCTGAAATCAAATTAAAGGTCGTACTCTTGCCCGCACCGTTGGGTCCAATTAGTCCAACGATTTCGCCCGCATGAACGGAAAAACTGATGTCATTGACGGCAACTAAACCGCCAAACTCTTTACGTATCGCCTCAACCACCAGAACCGTCTCACCAGCTTTGGGACGTGGGCGCTGGGGTAATCCTGGCGCCAGTGGTGGAGCAGGACGCTTGCGGGCTCCCTGGGCGGAACCAAACAGTCGCGTCCAAAACCCACTGATGATCGGCCAAAGTCCGTCCCTTGCGTATTGCAGCATGATAACCAGCAACACGCCGAATACGATCAATTCAAAATTCGCATTCGTGTTGAGTAACTTGGGCAATACGTTTTGAATTTGATCACGCAGGGTAATGATCAGTGCAGAACCAAGAATCGCCCCCCAGACATATCCTGCCCCACCCACTACAGCCATAAACAAATACTCAATACCATGGGTCAAGCCAAAGGGACTTGGACTGACTGCGCGTTGCATATGCGCATACAACCAGCCTGAGAGGCAAGCCAACAAGGCAGCGTAGACAAAAATAATAATTTTGTACGCGGCAGTATTGACCCCGAAAGACTCAGCCATCGCAGCGCCGGACTTCAAGGCCCTGATCGCTCGACCGGGACGCGAATTCAGCAAATTACTCGTGGCCCAGATTGCAAGCAACACCAGCAACCAGATGAGCAGGTAAATATTGCGACCGGGTGCTAGGGAAATTCCGAAAATCGCTAAGGGCTCAATGCCGGAGATACCGTCATGCTTGCCGAGCCACTCGATATTGCCAAACAAATAGTAGAGCGATAAACCCCAGGCGATGGTGCCAAGCGGCAAATAATGCCCCGACAGACGCAAGGTGATGGCACCAAGAAAAAAAGCCAGTGCGGCAGTCAACGCTAGCCCAAGCAACAATGCAATCCAGGGCGACCCGCCGTAGCGCGTTGTGAACCAGGCCGTCGTATAGGCGCCAATTCCGACAAAGGCAGCCTGTCCAAATGAGGTCAAACCTCCCACTCCGGTCAGTAATACCAGACCAAGCACCACCAGACTCGCAAGCCCGATGTAATTGAGTTGGGTGATCCAGAATTCAGGCGTGATCGGCAACAAAGGCAAAGCGATCAGAAACGCAATAAATCCAATGAGAAATTTTCGCTGATTCATTTTTTTATTCCTCATCCTCGACGTGATGCGTGGTGAGCGAGCGCCAAAGCAGCACAGGGATGATCAGCGTGAATACGATCACTTCTTTATAAGCACTGGCCCAGAAAGACGAAAACGCTTCCAGCAAGCCCACAAGCACGGCACCAACCGCGGCAACGGGGTAGCTGGCCATACCGCCGATAATGGCCGCGACAAAACCTTTCAGACCAATCAGAAATCCTGTGTCGTAATAAATAGTGGTGACAGGAGCGATCAGCATGCCTGACAAGGCACCGATAAAAGTCGCAAGCGTAAAGGTCAGACTGCCTGACATTTTTGTGCTGATCCCTACCAGCCGCGCGCCCCGGCGATTAACCGCAGTCGCGCGTAATGCACGGCCATAAAGCGTCTGTCCAAAAAACAACCAGAGCGCAGCGATCATCAACGCACTGGTCATCACGACAAACAAACTCTGCGCAGACCAGGGGCCGATACCGAAATCAACCGTACCCTCAACAAAGGCAGGTGTGCGCCAACCCTCCGCGCCAAAAAACACCAACGCCAATCCCGTCAGTGCGAAATGCACCGCTACCGAAACAATCAGCAGCACCAGTACCGACGCCTCGGCCAGCGGCTGGTAAGCGATGCGATAAAGCATTGGACCTAGAGGCACAACCATCGCCATGGAAATCAGCACATCGACCCACAAGGGCAATTTTGCAGCAGCCAGTTGCGGAATCACCCAGAGCATGGCGCAAGGGAGTGCGACGTAGAACAAAGCAGTCTTGAGTAATTTACGCCAGGCTTGAGTCCGCAAGGTATCACGTAACTCCAGCAGAAAAACCACCAGTCCGGCCAAAGGTAACAACCACATCGTGCCTGGCGTTTTATTTTCAATCAGCATCGCCAGAGTCAGTGCGCCAAAAGCAACGAATTCACCCTGCGGTATGAAGATGACGCGTGTGACAGCAAACACCAGCACCAAGGCAAGTCCCAGCAAGGCATATATCGCACCATTAACGATACCGTCCTGCAACAGGATCAAGGCAATTGTGAAGTCCATCTTTTACCTTTTCATAACAAAGGCGCACTCTCGGTTAAGAGTGCGCCAGATGTATAGCTCAGCTACAGGGATTACAAACCGGGCTGGTATACCCATTTACCGCCATCGATTTTGACGATTACGCGAGCACGGTCATCAAAACCAGCATGATCTGTCGCTGTCATATTGAAAACGCCATGGGACACTGGCAGATTTTTGACATTTTCGATTGCGTCACGCAGTGCTGCGCGGAACTCTGGCGTACCGGGCTTAGCGCCTGATTTCAACGTAGCTGGCATCGCTGCAATGACCAGTTGGCCGGCATCCCACATGTGACCACCAAAAGTGCTGATGGAACCCGCGCCATTTGCTGCCTCGTATTTTTGTACATACTCCTCGGCAGATTTTTTGACTGGATTACTGTCAGGCATTTGTGAAGCGACCAGCATGGGTCCTGCGGGCAACATGGTGCCCTCGCAGTCTTTGCCACAGACGCGCAGAAAATCATTATTCGCGGCACCGTGCGTCTGGAAAATCTGACCTTTATAGCCGCGCGCCATTAATTCTTTCTGTGGCAGTGCTGCAGGTGTACCCGCACCAGCAATCAGAATCGCATCGGGCTTTGCCGCAATCAGTTTCAGGACCTGACCCGTCACGCTTGTGTCATTACGTGAATATTTTTCAACCGCATCGATCTTGATACCCTGCTTCTCAGCCGCTTCTTTCATCACGGCTAGCCAGCCATCGCCATAGGCATCGGCAAAACCGATAAAGCCCAGCGTCTTGAAGCCTTTCTTTTTCATAGCATCAGCCAAAGCTGTTGCCATCAAGGCATCGTTCTGGGGGGTCTTAAACACCCACTTACGCTTTTCATCCATCGGCTCAACAATCCGTGCACTCGCGGCCACGCTAATCATCGGGACCTTGGACTCAGCCGCGACATCAATCATCGCCAGCGAGCCGGGTGTCACCGAGGTTCCGATCACGACATCGACTTTGTCTTCGGTGATCAGCTTGCGCATATTTTTCACAGCCTGGGTGGTGTCGGTCGCATCATCGAGCACGATGTACTCGAATTTCTGACCAGCGATTTCGGCAGGGAACAATGAAACGGTGTTGCGCTCGGGGATACCGAGCGAGGCCGCAGGGCCCGTCGTAGCGAGCGTGACACCGATTTTGACTTGCGCCATGACGGCCAGTGGAAACGCCAGAGCCAGTGCAGCGACTAAGCGTGTTGAAACTGAAGCCTGCGGACGAATCATTTGTGTCTCCTGTTGATGGCAAATTTCCCTTTACGGAACTTGCTCGATGCTTGAAGTTATACAAAAAAAACGATTATAGGGTAAAAACAGTATCAAATTAACTAGTTGTTTTATTAGGATATTCCCTGATAATCAGGTCAAATTCAGTCTGCCAAGCCTCGCAGCGATGATCGACGCCACCAGGGCTTTCAGCATATCGCCCGGTACAAAAACCAACATCAGCCCAAAAGCTTTAGACAAGCTCATCCCCGTTACAGCAGCCATCCAGGGGATACCGCAAGCATAGACCAGCACAAGCCCCCCCGCCAGACAGGCCAGCCAGTCGCGCAATATCTGCCAGCGAGCAGTGTGTACACCGCCTGCGCGTGCAGAAACAGGCGACCCATTTTTCCTTAACCAGCCGGTCAGGACCGCGCCAGGTACCATGCCTAGCAAAAAGCCGCCCGTTGGGCCTGCCAGAACAGCCATCCCGGCGCGCCCGCCCGGCAAAACCGGTAAACCTATCAATGCCATGCCTACATACAGAAGCAGAACCAAACCAGCACGTCTGGGGCCAAGCAACAGAGCAACCAGCATCACACCAAAGGTCTGCAACGTAAGCGGCACCGCTACACCTGGCATAGGCAGGGGCGGGATCAGTCCCATCACAATGATGAGGGCGCAACAAAGCGCAACCAGCACAATATCTTTAGTTTTCAAACGTCATCCCGTTCAACATGGTTGATCTATTTAAGCCCTTTTTTTGAAGCCTGAAGCGAATTTTTCTACTCAATTCAGACTTCGCGCATCAATGGCCTCAGAGAGCTCCTGAGCCCTGAGCAGGGTTCGTACCAGCATGGGAAATAACAGGGTGAGCACACCAGCTTTAATTCCCCTGGCTGCCTGTGCTTCGCGGATATCATTCCACTGTACAGCTAACTCCGGGATCAGACGAAGTGTCAGACCTAAAGTCAGACTCACTTGACGGGCATCGAGCCAACCGATTCGTGCAAACGGTTTGAGCAAATGCTCAACCGTACCCATCATCGCCGTAATAGGAGTGGTCATCGATACGAGCAATGCGGCAAAAATAAGGCTTAACAGTCGCAACAAGGTCTCGAGCGACGCCTCGGGAGTTTGTATCCAGGCTTGATAGATACCTAACAGCAGCAAAAACCAGAGCATCGGCCTGATTTGATTCCATAGTTTTTTAACAGGCAATCCTGCTTGATAGAGCAAACCCGTCACGCCAAGTAAATAACAGGTTAAAGCCAGCAGACTGTGAACAGACATCAACACCACTGCGAGCACGACAAGTGCCAGCAGCTTGGCTCCTGCTGGGATTCGATAGAGCCAGCCTTGCCCAGGTACATAGAAAGAGCCCTTCAAGCGCAGTGCTCCCGATACCAGGCAATCGCAGTCGCTGGTTCACCATCAAACACCAGGCGCCCCTCGCCTACGACCAGCACGCGCTCCATCGTCTGCATCAGCGCCAGATCATGACTCACAACAATGGCTGGCTGAGGCAAATCACGCAGGATCACTTCGAAACGGTTGCGCATACGCAAATCGAGTTGTGTCGTGGGCTCATCAAACACAAGCAGGGCTGGTTCAGTGGCCAGCACTGCTGCGAGCGCAACCAACTGCCGCTCCCCGCCCGACAAACTATGTGTGACACGAGCAAACAGATGCGCGATATTCAGACGCTCCAAGGTCTCTCGTGCTTTCAAGGCGCGCTGCGCAGGATCGGCCAGTCGCTGCTTCAGACCGAATTCAATATCCTCGTGCACAACAGGGAAAACAATCTGGTTATCAGGGTTTTGAAAAACAAACCCAATCTTGCGCCGAATAGCCATGACGTCGTATCGGGTATCAAGTCCATCAATCAGGACTTGACCACTGTCAGGTAATAACAAGCCGTTAAGCAAGCGGATCAGACTGCTCTTACCAGAGCCATTGGACCCGATCACGCCAATACGACGCTCACCAAGCGAAAGATTCAGCTCGCTCAGAACGGATTGTTCGTCCCGTTTGGCAAAGACGTTTTTAAACTGGATTAACATGGCAGACGATTATGCACGAGAACCTTTTTAAAAAATGGCACTCAAAACGAAAATATGAAAAAAGTTATCAAATCCGAAGCCGACTGGAAAAACCAGTTAACCCCAGAGGAATACTACGTTGCCCGTCAAAAAGGCACAGAACGCCCCTTTACCGGCCGTTACTGGGATCATACCCAGTTCGGGATCTATCGCTGCGTCGGTTGTGGCACAGCGCTCTTCGCCTCTGACACCAAATTTGACGCCGGATGCGGCTGGCCGAGCTATTTTGAGCCACTTGACCCTGCCAATGTCAAAGAAGAAATCGACGAGAGTCATGGCATGATCCGCACCGAGGTCATGTGCAACGTCTGCGACAGCCACCTCGGGCATGTTTTTCCTGATGGCCCGCCTCCGACCGGCTTGCGCTATTGCATTAACTCCCTCTCTCTCACCTTCGAGCCTGTCAAACCATGAAAAAATTCCTGTTTGACCTGTTCCCGCTGATACTGTTTTTTGCAGCTTATAAGTTTGCCGATATTTATGTTGCCACAGGTGTAGCGATGGCTGCTGCGCTTCTGCAAATTATCTGGATCAAACTCACTGGCAAAAAAATCGAAGGCATGCACTGGATCAACCTGGGTGTGATTGTCGTTTTTGGCGGTGCCACACTGTGGCTCAAAGACGATACTTTCATCAAATGGAAACCCACCGCCCTGTACTGGCTTTTTGGCAGCGTCTTGCTGATCAGTAAGCTTTTTATGGGTAAAAATCTGATGCAAAAACTGCTAGGCGAAAAAATCTCCATGTCAGAGCCGGCCTGGACCCGCCTGAATATCAGCTGGGCGCTGTTTTTCCTCTTTGCCGGTGGTGTGAACTTATTTGTAGCCTTTTCAGGACTATTTACAGAGTCGCAATGGGTCAATTTCAAAGTCTTTGGCCTGATGGCTTTGCTGATCGTCTTTGTGATTATCCAGTCGATCTGGCTAGGCAAACACATTGAACAACCAGCTGCCAATGATGCAGCCTTTAAAACAGGCTCAAACAAGCATGACTAATCCGCATCTCGTCTTGTTACAGGAACGTCTGGCCGCACTCAACGCCAGTACGCTCGAAATTGAGGACGAATCCCACCTGCATGCCGGACATGCTGGCAACCAGGGCGGGGCAAGCCACTTCCGTGCCACGATTGTGGCGGATTGTTTTTCCAACCAGCCGATGCTTGCGCAGCATCGGCTGGTGTATGATCTTTTGCGCGATTTAATCCCATACCCGATTCATGCGCTTGCGCTGAGAACTCGGGCGCCTTTCAAAGGAAATACATGAAACGTATCACTATGCTGGTTGCTGCTTGTGTTGTGGCTGCACCCCTTTATGCACAAAACGTAGCGACCGTAAATGGCAAAGCCATTACGCAGTCAAGCGTGGATCAATTCGTCAAACTGCTGGTGTCTCAGGGCGGTACCGACTCCCCTCAGCTGCGCGATCAGGTCAAGCAAGAGCTGATCAATCGTCAGGTCATGGTCCAGGCTGCTGAGAAAGCAGGCATCGCCAAAGACCCAACCATCACCACCGAACTCGAACTGGCTCGACAGGGAATTCTGGTTCGCGCACTGATGGCTGATTATCTGAAAAAGCACCCCATCACAGACGCAGCAGTTACAGTTGAGTACGACAAACTCAAAAAAGCCGAAGATGGCAAGTTTGAATACTCTGTTCGTCACATCCTTGTGGAAGACGAGAAAAAAGCGAATGAGCTGCAAGACCAGTTGAACAAGAAAACGGCCAAGTTCGAAGACCTCGCGAAAGCGAACTCCAAAGACCCAGGCAGCGCTGAAAAAGGCGGTGATCTTGGTTGGGCACCTGCCAGCAATTATGTTGAGCCATTCGCCAAAGCCGTTGCCGCCACCCCCAAAGGCAAGATGGCTGACAAGCCTGTTCAGTCACAGTTCGGCTGGCACGTCATCGAGGTTGTTGATGTGCGCCCGATCGAGTTCCCACCGATCGATCAGGTCAAGCCTCAACTCGAAGACATGATGCGTCAGCAAGCGCTGGCTAAATACCAGCAAGAGTTGCGCGAAAAAGCCGCAATTAAATAAGCATTGACGCTGGATAAAAAAGACCGCTTGCAGCGGTCTTTTTTTGTCTGGATTTTTTAAAAACTACGCTCAACAAACGTAGTTATTCTTTTTCCAAAATAAGCGACGCGCCTTTTTCAGCAATCATCATGGTCGAGGCGCAAGTATTAGCCGAAACAATCTCAGGCATGATCGAAGCATCCACAATACGCAAGCCCTCCAGACCATGCACACGCAGCTTTGCATCAACTACACTTTTCGGATCCGAGCCAGGGCCCATTTTTGCCGAGCCATTCAGATGATAGGCCGAGACACCGTAGCGACGGATGTAATCCATCAATTCGTCATCTCGCTCGATGCCGACACCAGGCATCGACTCCCCGCTCGAGTATGGCTCAAGCGAACGGGTTTTTAACAAACGTCTGGCTAGCCTGACTCCACCGAGCAAGACGCGACGATCGTCCTCATGATCCAGATAATTAGGCTGGATGATAGGTGCATCAAACGGATCGGTTGACTGAGCATGGACGTAGCCCTTACTCTGGGGACGATGCTGCCACACACCACAGGTCATGCCAGGGTACTGATCGAGCATGCCGACATAGCCCTCTCGATAACTGGCCGGGGCGAACACACCCTGTAAATCCGGTCTAGCCAAACCCTCCCGGGACTGCCAGAAAAAGTGCACCTGCGAAGGACTGAGTGCAAGCACACTAGGTTTTTTAAGAAGCCAGCGCCCGATCTGTCCTAATAGCCTTGGGAATCTGGCCAATTGATTAATGGTCTGAATGCCATGGACCCTTGCGACGACCCGAACGGAAAAATGATCCTTCAGATGACTACCCACTCCAGGCATATCCCGAAAAACAGGGATCCCCAAATTAGCCAGCAGCGCTGCAGGGCCGATGCCAGAAAGTTGCAGAAGTTTAGGCGTATTGATTGCACCGGCTGAAAGTATCACCTCTCTACGCGCACGGACTTCGTGCGCAGCCCCTCCTCTACCACCGCGAATATACTCAACGCCTACGGCACGGGTACCTTCGAAAATAATTTTCTTGACCTGTGCGTGCGTCAGGACGCACAAATTTTTCCTGCTGAGGGCAGGACGCAAAAAACCGGTTGCAGTACTGACTCGGTAACCCCGGTGTATATTGCGCTGAAAATATCCAACACCCGCTTGCGTTGCACCGTTGTAATCAGGATTGCTCGGAATGCCTAATTCCTGAGCGCCCTGAATAAAAGCTTCACTGACCGGGTGTATCCAGTCCATATTCGTAATGGGCATAGGTCCACTACGACCGCGATAGACATCATCACCCTCACCAATGCGGTTTTCACTGCGCTTGAAAAAAGGCAGTACCTCGGCATAACTCCAGCCTGGATTACCCGCCTGCGCCCAACCGTCAAAATCCTCAGCCTGTCCGCGGTTATAGACCAGACCATTGATGGCGGTCGAACCACCGAGCGTTCTTCCAAGCGGGACCGGAATACGGCGACCACCGGTATGCTCGGTTGGTTCGGTTGTAAAAGGAAAGGTAAACGCTGGATCGAATACTTTTTTGATGTAGCCAGCAGGAATATGCAGAAAAGGATGCCAGTCAGTGGGTCCAGCCTCCAGCAAACACACCGAGACAGCAGGATCTTCGCTCAAGCGGTTAGCGAGAATCGAGCCCGCAGCGCCACTGCCGACAATAATGTAGTCAAAACTGCCCTGTTCGGGGTGAACGCTTTTGCTCATCGTCCTTTATCTCCAAGGTAGGCGGCACGAACTTTAGGGTCAAGTCGTAACTGCGCCCCTCTCCCCTCAAGGGTGATGCGTCCTGTTTCCAGCACATAAGCGCGATCCGAGACAGCCAGCGCCTGATTTGCCATTTGCTCAACCAGCAAAATGGTGACGCCTCGCTCGCGCAGAGCTCGAATCACAGCAAAAATTTCTTTCACAATCAGAGGTGCCAGACCAAGAGAAGGTTCGTCCATCAATAAAAGTTTCGGTCGCGACATCAGCGCGCGCGCGATAGCTAGCATCTGCTGCTCGCCTCCTGACATCGTTCCAGCCATCTGCGATTGTCTCTCCTTTAATTTTGGAAAGATTTCAAACTGTTCCTGTACCTCTTTTTCAATCACGCTCTGCGGCTCTTTACGGTGGTATGCGCCCAACAACATATTGTCCAGAACAGATTGATCTGGAAAAACCAAACGTCCTTCCGGTGACTGGGCAATACCCATCGCAACACGCAAATGACCTGGTAGTTTTGTCACCTCCTGACCGGCAAAAACCACCTGCCCTGCAGACGCTGCCTCAAGACCCGAGATGGTTTTCATCAAGGTGCTTTTACCGGCGCCATTACCCCCGATAATCGTGACGATCTCCCCCTCATCCACATACAAGGAAATCCCTTTGATCGCCTCAATCGCGCCATAGCGCACTTCAAGATTTTCAACCCTCAGCAAAGTTGGCTTACGCATGCTTGCCTCCGCTGAGTGTCTCTGATTCGCCATCCATACTATCGAGCTCCTCATCACCAAGATAGGCTGCGATCACGCGTGGATTAGTCTGGATTTCTGCTGGAGTACCTTCCGCTATTTTTTCACCATAATCAAGCACAATCACGTGATCTGA
Organism: Burkholderiaceae bacterium; assembly: GCA_036725985.1. GTDB lineage: Bacteria > Pseudomonadota > Gammaproteobacteria > Burkholderiales > Burkholderiaceae_B > Zwartia. The sequence goes on along the minus strand of DAIMDD010000006.1, from coordinate 41,900 downwards.
AATAGCCATCACCAGATCCATGTGATGCTCAATCAAAAGTATCGTCACACCAAGAGCGCGGATATTTGAAAGCACCACAATCAGCTCTTGCGTTTCCTGAGGATTTAATCCAGCCGCCGGCTCATCCAGAAGTAGCAACTCGGGATGGGTAGCCAGTGAACGCGCGATCTCAAGACGCCGTTGCAACCCGTAAGGCAAGCTGTTGGCCAACTCATGCGCTTTGTCACGCAAACCCAGGAATTCAAGTATCTGATATGACTCTGTCAGGCTATCGGTCTCCTCGCGCCGGGCACCCGGTAAACTAAATAAACAACTCAACATTCCTGCGCTCAAACGGGAGTGCAAGCCAACCTGTACATTTTCAAGCACACTCATGTTGCCGAACAGTTTGAGATTCTGAAAGGTCCGAGCCAGGCCTAAACTACAAATCTTATGCGCGGGCATTCCAACCAAAGAACGCGCCTTGAGTTCGAAGCGCCCTTTGTCGGGTGCAATCACACCAGACAAAATATTCAGCAAAGTCGTCTTGCCAGCACCATTCGGACCAATCAGCGAATGAATATGTCCGGACTTGATATCGAGACTCACCCCATTGGTCGGCACCACACCTCCATAGGCTTTATAAAGATCGAAAGCCTTCAGGAGAGATTCTTGCCTCGCACCTGCATCCATCTGGGCAGATGGGCTCTGGGCATGAAGCTGCCAAGCCTTTGCGGGTAAGACAGGTACAGTTTTAGCGTGGATTTCAGGAAAAAACTTTTTCCACACCGCACGCAGCATGCCTGTCAGGCCGTCAGGCATCACATACAGCGCGAATAACAATAACGCTCCGTAGGTGAAGTGCTGCAAATGGGGCCAGCGCGCAAGAAAAGCGTCAAGCAAAGTTAGCACCAGCGCGCCCAGGAGGGGGCCATAGATCGAGCTGCCTCCAAACAAGACAATCAATAGGAAGAAAATCGATAAGCCGAAAGTAATGAAATCCGAACTGATGTATTGATTTTGTTGCGCGATCAAGGCACCGGCAAGACCGCACGTGATGGCGCTGATGACAAAAGCCAGTACTTTGAAACGGTAGACACTCACCCCGACACTTTCTGCAGCGATTTCAGCGGTATTGACCGCCCTGAACGCACGCCCATACTTACCATTAACGAGTCCACGGATCAGCAGATGCGCGATGATGGCTAACGCCCCCACAAACCACACCCACTCTTTGGGTCCTAAGCGCACGCCACCGAACAGAGAGGGCGGCACAACACCGTAAATACCTGCCTGACCACCAAATACATCTTGCCACTCAGAGACTATTTTTTCCACCACAATACCAAATGCGATCGTCACCATGGCTAAAGCGGGTCCCTTGACACGCAAGGCAGGCAAGGCGATCACAACACCGAAACAGCCCGCAATCAAACCACTTGCAATAAACGCGACCCAAGGATTCCAACCGGCCTTGGTTGTCAGCAAGGCGACCGCATAGGCGCCAACCGCAAATAAGCCGGCATGGCCAAGTGATTTCTGTCCGGTGAACCCAACAAGCACATTTAAACCTGATGCGGCGAGATAATTCACGCCAATCAGAAACATGACTTTTAAATAAAATCCATTTGCTGTCGTGAGCGGCAACAAAATGATCGTGGCGGTTACCAGCAGCAATCCGATCAAGTGTGCTTGATTGTTTTTGCCAAACATCACACTTTCTCCACATGGCGCTGTCCGAGCAAGCCCTCAGGCTTTAAGACCAGCACAACAATAATCAAAATAAAGATACTGATCTCACGTAACTCAGCTTGCCAAAGCCCTACGAGCGCCTCGAGCAAACCAAGTAAAAAACCACCAAGCATGCATCCACGCGGATTATTCAAGCCCCCCACAATGGCAGCTGAAAAGGCTTTCAGCGCGATCGTCAGACCCATGAATACCGAGGCTGTCGTGATCGGCGCAATCAGCATGCCAGCCATACCCGCAAGGCTGGAGCTCACCACGAACGCCAAGATCACAATTGCCGTCACGTTTATGCCCATCAAGGTCGCTGCGTGGCGGTTAAAGGCAACAGCTCTGACAGCCTTGCCAAGCTTTGTTTTACGCAGCACAAGATCCAGACAAAACATGGTCGCGATACTTGAAGCAAGTACCAATATTTCTTGCGGAACGATCCCAGCGCCAGCGATGCGAATGACTTCGTCGCCAAGAGGTGAAGGCAAGACGATAGGCGTTGGCCCCCAAATCGCCAGAGCACTATTCTGAATAATGATGCCAAAGCCAATCGTACTCATCACCCAGGCCATGCCAGCCATGCCGACAAAAGGTCGAACCGCGGTGAAATAGAGCAAAACACCCAGTACACCCAAGACGAAGATGCTGGCAAGCAAACCCAAACCGTAGCGAAACAACGTCACATCTGTAACCTGCAAGGCCTCGGTAATATCTTTACCTGAAAGCAGCAACAAGGCCGAAACACCAATCAAGGTACCTACCGCCAGAAACTCACCCTGACCAAAATTAAATGTTTTCGTCGTAGTGTGAGTAATACTGAAGCCCAGCGCAACCAGCGCGTATATTCCACCCAGCGCCAAGCCACTGAAGATGGCTTGCAAAATCGCAACCATTTAACCTTCCTTAAACGAGAAGATAGGTCAGACTGAGACCGTATACGTTAACAGTCTGACGAATAGGCGAAAAGCTTATCTCTTGAGATCCGCAGGGGTAATGGACTCGATGACATCATCCTGAAAACGAACGATTTTGCCATCCTCAGTCCACTTGGCGAGATAAAAATCGTCCACGCTCAAACCTTCATGACCGGTTTTAGTGAAGGGCTTGTTATAAGTTTTTATAATGCCCTGCACTCCCGTTAAATCCTCAAGCGCCGCAGCGATTTTTGTTCCGTCTGTAGAGTTCGCTTTGGTAATGGCCGCTGCCATCAGCATCACCGCATCGTAGGATTGTGCAGCGCATGCAAACGTTGTCATCGTGGGGAAATTCTTGCGTACGCGCTCGCCCAGCGCTTTGGCACGCTCGTTACTGTCCTCGGTCGTGGAGGCAGCGATGATCAGGTTTGGAGCGAGTTTAGGTCCGGTCATACGGTAATAGAGTGAACTCAAGTTGCCCCAGGTCCCAAGCGTAACGGGGTTGTAATTGATTTTCTCCATGCTTTTGATGACGTTTGCCGCACCATCAGCGATCGCATAAATAATCACGGCATCGGCGCCGGCGTTCTTGATTTTGGTGAGTTGTGAAGTGATGTCGGTATCTTTAGGTCCGAATTTCTCAACCAATACAGGCTTGATATCATGGAGTGCCAGCACCTCTACGGCATCCTTGATACCTGCCTGACCGTAACCTGTCGAGTCAGCAATCACAGCTATTTTTTTATTCTTGGAGGCTTTGACCGCATAAGCAGCCAGTAACGCGACTTGCTCACGATCTACCATCGAGACGCGGAACATATAGTTCTGCGGTTCTTTTTCGTAACGTTTAGTGATTTCTGTAGCGGTTGCCGTCGAACCAATCACAGGGATTTTCGCTGCTTGCGGGATGTGCAGCCAGGCCAGTGCGTTGCCCGAGTTGGCTGGTCCCACCACACCCACGACTTTTTCATTATCAATGAGCTCTGTCATGTTCTGGATCGATTTAGGCGGTGTACCGAGGTCATCACGGATAATCGGCACAACTTTACGGCCGAGCAAACCCCCATTTTTATTGATGTCTTCGATCGCAGCTTCAAAGCCCCAGCGTGCTGCCTGACCAAGTTCTGCCACAGCGGTACCTGACATATCTCCGTTGTAGGCAATTTTGATGTCTTGCGCCTGTGAAGCACCCATCACCAGTGCACAGGCGAGCGACAGGCTCATACCAACGCGTTTGAATAATTTCATTTTTTTGTCTCCAGGATTTAATTGCTCAACTCATCTTCGTTACGTTTAAACGTAATCTATTTAAAAAAGAATATTTTTATACTTTATACACTTACAAATTACAGTTAAACGAACTCAGCGGCAAGAGGCGGGTTTCCCCTTATAAAATCCGCCGCCTTTTCCGCAATCATCATGGTTGGCGCACCCGTATTACCAGAAGTGATTGCCGGCATGATCGAGGCATCGACTACGCGCAGACCTTGTAAACCATGGACTCTTAGCTGTGCGTCGACCACCGCTTGCGGGTCGCTGGCGGGGCCCATTTTGCAAGTACCCATAAAATGCCAGGCCGTCCCTCCTCGCTCTCGGGCGCAAGCCAGCAGCTCTTCATCCGAAACCGCTGTCGCCACAGGAAAGTCATCGCGCTCGATATATTTTAAAAGTGGCGCACTGTGCAACAAAGAACGGGCCCGCCTCAAACCATCTATCACCACCCGCTGATCGTCTGGATGCTGAAGATAATTAGGCTGAATTAGAGGTAAATCAAACGCATTGACCGAGCGCGCACGAACAAAACCCGAACTTGAAGGTCGTAACTGGTAGAAGCCCAGCGTCATGCCAGAAAAATCATCGAGCTTACCCGCCAGACCCGAAGCGTAACTGCCAGGTGAAAAATGGAATTGCAAGTCGGGACGTTGCATATCTGGTCTTGAGGCCGCAAAAGCGAACGACACAGAGGGGCTGATCGCAAGCAAACTAGGTCTTGCAGTGACCCACTTAAAAATTTCACCAAGTAATTTAAATCCGCGAGCAGTTGTGTTGAGGGTTTCAACGCCCTTGACACGTACCACTGAACGAACCATGAAATGATCGTGTAAATTTTCCCCGACACCAGACAAAGAATGAACAACGGGGATACCCAGTTCGCGCAGTAAATCAACAGGTCCAACACCAGAGAGCTGTAAGAGTTTCGGTGTATTGGCTGCCCCTGCGCTCAGGATGACTTCTTTTTCAGCCTTCAGAGCGATGACAGGCGTAGTGGCATTGGCCTGATACTGCACACCGGTTGCACGTTTATTTTCAAAAATAATTTTCGTTACCTGTGCCTGGGTGTAGACAACAAGATTTGAACGTGACCTGACGGGTTTCAAAAATGCTTTGGCTGCGCTGAATCTGCGTCCACCCGAAATCCAACGCTGATAGTAACCCGCTCCCTGCTGCGTGCGGGCGTTATAGTCAATATGAGAGGGAAGTCCTTGCTGCGCTGCGCCTTCGATAAAGGCATCGCATAGGGGATGACGCCAGTCGCAATCTGTAATAGGTAACAGCCCACCGGTGCCGCGATATGCGGGGTCATGCGGACCCAGACGATTTTCTGTTTTTTTGAAATAAGGAAGCACTTCACTAAAGGACCAACCGTGATTACCTCGCTCAGCCCAAAGATCAAAATCCTCGGCTTGACCACGCGTGTAATTAAAACCATTGATCGAACTCGATCCCCCGAGTGTACGACCCATTCTCGTCGTGACACTGCGCCCATTCAGATAGGGACTTGGTTCGGTCTGAAAATCCCAGGTGTAGGCAGGATCATGTCCGACCTTGATGAAACCACCCGGTATGTGGATAAAGGGATTTCTGTCTGCAAGTCCAGCCTCAAGCAAGCAAACCCTGACATTGGGATCTTGTGACAAACGGTTAGCTAGCAAGCAGCCCGCAGCACCTGCACCAACAATAATGTAGTCATACGTTTCCATCTCACCCCTCTGCCAGCATTGCCCTAAGAGCCTCCTCATCAATGACCGGCACACCGAGCTCCTGTGCTTTGACAAGTTTGCTGCCAGCCTCCTCGCCTGCGACGACGAAACTCGTTTTGCGCGAAACCGAGCCACTGACCTTACCGCCTGCGGCAATAATGTGCGCCGAGGCCTCTTCACGCGACCAGACTGGCATAGTACCTGTCAGGACAAAAGTCTTACCCGACAACCCCGAGCTGCGCGCAGCCGCCTCTGCTTGAGGCTCAACGCCCTGAGCCGCTAGCGCGCGAACAATTTCAATATTATGTGGTTCGCAAAAGAATCTTTTGATCGATCCCGCAACTGCGGGCCCCACATCAGGCGCACCCAGCAACGCCTCCAGATCAGCGGCCATCAAACTCTCAAGCGAGCCAAAATGAATAGCCAGATCGCGCGCAGTCGTCTCACCAACATGACGAATACCCAAGGCAAAAATCAACCGGCCAAGGGTAGGCTTTTTAGCTTTTTGAATCGCTTCGATGAGATTGTCGGCTGATTTACCACCCATGCGGTCATAGCCCGCCACCTCAAGTGCCTGCAAACCGAACAAATCTGCGATGGAATGAATACGTCCTCGATCGACCAGCTGCTCTACAAGCTTATCCCCGAGACCCTCTATATCCAGAGCTTTACGACCCGCAGCATGGACCAGGCTTTGTTTGCGTTGCGCACCACAAAACAAACCGCCCGTACAGCGCGCGATTGCCTCGTCTTCCAACTTTTCAATCGCAGAACCGCAGACTGGACAAGCGCTTGGCATCACAAACAGCCGCGCCTGGGCAGGACGTTTTTCAAGAACCGGGCCGACCACTTCCGGGATCACATCACCTGCACGACGAACAATCACTGTATCGCCTATGCGGACATCTTTGCGCTGGATCTCTGTCTCATTATGTAAGGTCGCGTTAGTGACTGTCACACCGCCTACAAAAACAGGCTCCAGTCGTGCTACGGGCGTGATTGCGCCAGTGCGTCCTACCTGCACCTCAATATCCAGCAGAGTGGTCGTGGCCTCTTGCGCAGGGAATTTGTGAGCGATCGCAAAACGCGGTGCACGCGCGACAAACCCAAGCGAGCGCTGTGCACTGAGGTCATTGACTTTGTAGACTACGCCATCAATATCATAGGGCAACAAAGTCCGACGCGCGCCAACCTGAGCGTAATAGGCGAGCAACTCTGAAGCACCATGTGCAACGACGTGTTGGGAGACATTGACAGGTAAGCCCAGACTGGCGAGCCAATCAAGTATGTCACTGTGCTTTTCGCGTTGTATATCGCCGATCTCCCCCCAACCGTAGGCAAAAAAACTCAAGCGCCTTTGTGCTGTGATACGAGGATCCAACTGGCGCAAACTTCCTGCTGCAGCATTGCGGGGGTTGACAAAAACCTTGTCACCACGCCGACGCTGCATTGCGTTGAGACTTTCAAAGTCAGCAAGGTTCATAAAAACCTCACCGCGCGCCTCAACAACCTCAGGCAAGTCGGCAGGAGCAGCTTTTAATTTCAAAGGTATGGATTTGATCGTACGAATGTTGGCTGTCACATCCTCGCCAGTCTGTCCATCACCGCGCGTTGCTGCTTGCACCAGGAGTCCGCGTTCATAACGCAAGCTGATTGCGAGTCCGTCGAGTTTTAATTCACAAAAATATTCAGGCTGCTGGCCCGCCACGAGCTTGCCCGCAGCACTCAAGGTATCAGTAATACGTTTATCAAACGCCTGAACTTCTTCGGGGTCAAACGCGTTACCCAGCGACAGCATCGGCACTGCATGCGTCACACTGCCAAACGCGGCGAGGGGTGCCGCACCGACACGCTGTGTCGGCGACTCTGGGGTAATCAACTCGGGATGTGCGGATTCCAGTTGCTGGAGCTCACGCATCAAGGCGTCGTATTCAGCATCCGAGATATGTGGCGTATCCAGAACGTAATACGCGTGATTATGATTTTCGATTTGCGCGTGCAACCACTTCGCACGCTCTTGCGGCTGCATCATGGCTGACACGAAATTAACGCTTAAGCGAACACGCGACGTGCGCGTGAGCTTGCAGCAGGCAAACCTGCTGCCTCAAGCTGGCCATAGAGTGTTTGCAGACGTTCATCAATCGCGACATCCGCGCCACTTTGCAGCGGTCTGCCCTGATCATCGACCAACTCTGCACCGATGCGCTGCGCCAGCTCAAAACCAATCTCCACCATGCGTCCAAAGGCACGTGTATCAGGTGGACTGCAAGGTACGTCCAGCAACAAGCTAAGCCGATCGACTCCGGCCATACCAGCATCAAACGACTCCGCATCGGCACGCGAAAGTGAAAAACACACCATGCCATGATCACCGAGCCAGGCAAGACGACCATCTATCGGCACAAAACCCATGTTACGGGCCGCAGCGGTAACGCCTTGTACTGGTCTGGTCGAACCCAGCAATAAGGTCAAACCAACCTGCGTATCCAGACCAGCGCAAATATCATCCAGGCGCGAAGCCTGCTCTAACACCGTTTGTTGATCTGGGCCTTCGATCGTGCACTCGAGCTGATCAGCCAGACTATGCGCGCGATTCCAGATTTGCGACCACTCAATGGCCGAAAGTGCTCCGCTACGGTTAGCCAGCAACACCGCCAGCTGGACAGAAACATAACTCGCATCGGTCAGGATTTTTCCAGACATTTGACCTTCAGTATCTTGCGCAAAAATTCGCACAGCTTTGCGTCCTGCACTGCGTAAAGGTTGCACCAGTTGCAGAAGATCCTCACCCGTCATCGGTCCCTGGAAAGTGATTTCAATGACCACCTCACTGGTTGGATCAGACTCCTCCTGATCGGCTGCCGAATCCGGATGCGCCTGTTCGACGGCCAGGTGCGAGCCAGCTTGCGCCATGTGCGCCCCGCCCAGACCTGGTTCCAGACGCACAGACACTGCACCAACCGAGTCATGCAGCAAGGGATCTTGCTCAATGACGGGCATTTGTGCCTGCATGCGACGGCGGACACGGCGATCCTGCCACCAGTTAAAGGCCAGGACCAGCAAAATAACGACTAACCCGGCAATAATTAAATAAGTTTGCAGCTCGCTCATATTCGTCTCAACCGTATCATGCAGCTTCGCCAGCCAGCTGCAAAGCAGATTCAATATCTACAGCCACAATTCGTGACACGCCTTGTTCCTGCATGGTGACACCAACAAGCTGGCGTGCCATCTGCATGGCAATTTTATTATGCGAAATAAACAAAAACTGGGTGTGCTGACTCATATTGGCAACCAGATTGGCGTAGCGCTCAGTGTTCGCATCGTCGAGCGGCGCATCGACCTCATCAAGCAAGCAGAACGGCGCGGGATTGAGCTTGAACAAAGCAAAAACCAGCGCAGTCGCTGTCAGCGCTTTTTCTCCACCCGATAGCAGGTGAATCGAAGTATTACGTTTGCCAGGAGGTTGCGCCATCACTTGCACACCGGCATCGAGGATTTCATCCCCAGTCATAATCAGACGGGCTTCGCCACCGCCGAACAGTTTCGGGAATAGCTCGCCAAAATGCGTATTAACCTCATGAAAGGTTGTCTGAAGCAAGTCACGCGTTTCACGATCAATTTTGCGAATAGCATCTTCGAGTGTCTCAATCGCGCTATTCAAGTCGGCGTACTGCTCGTCAAGATATCCCTTGCGCTCACGAGAGGCGTTGAGCTCATCGAGTGCCGCGAGGTTAACGGATCCCAAGGACTCGATCTGGCGTGTAATGCGCTGAACCTCGGTTTGCAACCAGACGGGACGCGACCATAGTTCAGGCTGATCTGCAAGAGAGGCCTGCACCGCGACACGATCGACCTGACGTGCATCGAGTTGCTCTGCGAATTGTTCGGTGGCCAAGCGCGCGGCCTGCTCCTGCAGTTGCAATTGCATAATGCGCTCACGGCGCGGCTCAAGCGAGCGCTCGATGAGCAGACGCTCTTCGTCAGCCTCGCGCAATTGCGCAGCCAGGGTATCCATTTCAATCCGCGCGAGGCTAAGGGCTTCTTCACAGCCAGCGCGTAATTCGAGCGTATCTTGTAAACCCGCCTGTGCCGCGGCCGCATCAAGCGTGGTCAGCTCCGACTCCAAACCTAGCAGCTCCTGCTGCGCACGAGTCATTTGTTCGGCGGCGAGTTGCTGGTTACGCTGTAATTCGGCAATGCGGGCTCGAATACCACGCTCGGCAAACTCTGCCTCTTGCGCACCACGTTCCTGGTCACGCAAGCGATTGCGCGCGAGTTCTGCTTGTTCAGCAAGCTCCTCGCCTGCCATCTCAGCAACAGAGTAGGCCTCTTGTTGCAAAGCGATTTCACCATCGAGCTCTTCAAAACGGGCTTCTGCCTCAAGCTTGGTGGCAGTGAGCTCTTCCTGTTGCGAGGTGACCTCAGCGATATCTTGCTCCAGACGACCGGAGCGCTCACGCATCTGTTCGACTTGTTGCAAAACGCGCGTGTATTCAAGCTGTAAATCATGCAAGCGGCGGGTCAGCTCGCTGACCCGCTGACGTGCTGCGGGCAAAGCTTGTGAAACATGTTGCCAGGCAGATTCAGCTTGCGCCACGGCAGATCGCGCCTGATCCGCGATCAACTGATGGGCTTTGATTTCGCGCTGGAGGTTTTCAATTTCCTGCTGACGCCCAAGCAAACCAGCCTGTTCGGAGTCAGGAGCGTAAAAACGCACACTATTGGCATCGACCAGGTGGCCACCCTGAACCACCAGCATGGCGCCCTCAGGCAAGCTTGCACGCGCAGCGAGCGCTTGGGTGACATCGGCCGCAATAAATACATTTCTGAGCCACCCCTGCAATAGGGTACGCAAATCAGGATCGGTAATACGCAGCACCGAGGTCAGTGGCGTCATCCCTGCAGGCGCAGCGGCAGCCGCAGCTGCAACGGGCAACTGAAAAAATGCCAGTCGGGCGGGCGGCGGGTCACCAGCAAACGCACGCGCCCAATCGAGATTGCGGACTTCGAGTCCTGTCATGCGCTCATTGAGTACTGCTTCGAGGGCTGTTTCCCAGCCCGGTTCTACGTGGAGTTTTTGCCACAACCGGGTCATCGAAGTCAGATCATGCTTGGCGAGCCAGGGTTCGAGTGAACCTTTTTTCTGAACATCTTCCTGGAGCTTTACGAGAGCGGACAAGCGCGCTTCGAGACGTGCGAGAGCCTCGGATTGTGTCTGCGCATCAGACTGCGCCAAGCTGCGACGCTCATCAAACTCGGGGAGCTTTTCTTCAAGTTCTGCAAGCGCGGCCTGTGACTCTTCGAGCAACTCCTCACTGGAGAGTTTGTCGCCGGTCAATTGCTCAAGCAGCGCCGTGTCAGGCGCATTGACACCTTTGAACTCCTGCAAGAGTCTTTCGCGACGCAACTCCAGTGACTGCAATTGGCGATCAGCATCACGCTGACTCTGCGCGGTGAGTGCGAGATTTTGTTCGACCCTGGCCAGTACCGCGCGCATTTCTTCACGCTGAGCAGCAGCCTCGCGCACGCGCGCCTCAATATCGGGCAGTCCGGCCTGAGCGACCTCAGCATGCTCACGCGCTTGCTCGGCGCGGGCAGCGCTCGTCATCAACTCCTCTTCACTCTCCAGGATTTGTTCCTGGCAGTGTTCCTTTTGTGACTCCCACTCACCCATTTGGACCTGCAACTGAGCTCGACGTGTCTGAACACGATTACGCGATTCGACCACATGGCGGATCTCAGCCTCAAGACTGCTGACTTTGGCATTTGCCTCGTACATCGCGCCTTGGGCAGTATGTACCGCATCACCTGCTGCGTAATGCGCCTGACGCCGTGACTCGAGAGCTGCCTCACTCGCGCGCAAACCTGCGGTCGAAGCCTCTAGCTCGGTCTGTGCACGTTCGATTTCCTCCTGGGTGCGGGCACGCTCCTCAATCGCTGCAGCTTCTTTTAAAAACCACAAGGCGTTTTGTTTGGCTTCACCCTCTGCTTGCAGCCCACGATATTCGCGCGCAACCTCAGCCTGTGACTCCAGCTTTTCGAGCTGGGAGCCTAGTTCACGCAAAATGTCATCTACGCGCACAAGGTTTTCGCGTGTATCGGACAAACGGTTTTCGGTTTCGCGACGCCGTTCTTTATAACGGGAAACACCTGCGGCTTCCTCGAGATAGACGCGGAGTTCTTCGGGCTTGGCTTCGATCAGACGATTGATCATGCCCTGGCCAATGATCGCATAGCCCCGGGCGCCCAAACCGGTGCCAAGAAAAATATCATGCACGTCACGACGACGCACTTGCTGGTTGTTAATAAAGTAACTACTGGAGCCATCGCGTGTCAGCACACGCCGTACGGCAATCTCTGCATAACTCGCCCATTGACCGATTGCGCGCCCTTCACTGTTGTCAAACACCAGTTCGACTGAGGCGCGCGCTGAAGGCTTGCGGTTTCCTGAACCGCTAAAAATCACGTCTTGCATGGATTCACCACGCAACTCAGAGGCGCGGGTTTCCCCCATCACCCAGCGTACCGCATCGATAATGTTGGATTTTCCGCAACCGTTGGGCCCCACTACACCAACTAGCTGGCTAGGCGTAGGAATCACGGTCGGATCGACAAAGGATTTGAATCCGGCAAGTTTGATCTGGGTCAGACGCACAATATAGACACAATTTGGGATGTAATCATGTAGATGATAACGCAGCCTGAGCGACTGTTTTTAAGTTCACTCAGAACTTCGATCAACAGCTATACTCGGTGTCGTTTTTAGCACTTTTAGGGAAAATATCTCTTGAAACGCGGCTTCTTCATCGTCATGGCGGCCCAGGGCCTGTCCTCACTGGCAGATAATGCCCTGTTTATTGCGGCGATCGCCCTGATTCAGCAATTGCATGGCCCTGACTGGATGGCGCCTATGATGAAATGGTGGTTTGCAGCGGCCTATGTGCTGCTCGCCGCCTTTGTGGGCGCGTTTTCCGATGCCTTCCCCAAAGGCTGGGTGATGTTTCTGACCAACGCCATCAAGGTCAGCGGTTGCCTGCTGATGTTTTCCTATGCCATGTTTGGACTACCCCAGGATGCTCAGGTACTGCTGGTTTGCGTTGCCTACGCCTTGGTTGGGATTGGCGCTGCGGCCTACTCACCCGCGAAATACGGCATCGTCACTGAAATGTTACCCCCACTAGATCTGGTCAAAGGCAATAGCTGGATCGAGGGCCTGACTGTACTCTCTATCATTCTGGGCACGTTACTGGGCGGCGCACTCGTCTCACCCAAGGTTTCGGGCTGGTTGCTTTCCCACCCCTTAATCAACAATCTGGTGCACACCCCTGCTGAGGCCGCAATTCTTGTGATTGCTGTCATTTATGCAGCAGCTGCGCTCTGCAACCTGATGATTCCCGCCACACACATCAAATACCCTGTTCAGCAAAAAAACCCTGTAAAACTGATTAAATCTTTCGCGGGCTATGTCCGTGTCCTCTGGAAAGACAAACTTGGACAGATTTCACTTGCCGTGACCACTTTATTCTGGGGTGCGGGTGCCACCCTCCAGTTGATTGTGATTGAATGGGGTCGCAGCCATCTGGGTTACCGGCTGGATCAGGCCTCGGTGTTAATGGGAATTACAGCCCTGGGTACGGTTGCAGGATCCATTCTTGCGAGTCGTGTTCCGTTGCGAAGCGCGCTCAAAGTCCTGCCACTGGGTGTGGTGATGGGTCTGACAGTATTGCTGATGCCCTGGATCGACGCCTCCTGGACGATCACCTTGTTTGACGTATCCCTGCCCTGGGCCGCCTATGTCTTGCTGATCGTGATTGGCTTGACCTCAGGCTATTTTGTAGTCCCGATGAATGCCCTGCTCCAGCACCGGGGTCATGTCTTACTCTCGGCCGGGCACTCGATTGCAGTGCAAAACTTCAACGAACAACTCAATATCCTGCTGATGGTAGCCATTTATACCCTCATGCTTTGGTTAAACCTGTCCATCGGGATCATTATCGGGATTTTTGGCATACTGGTTGCGTCACTGATGGTGCTGATCATCCACTGGAGCCGTCTGAATCTCATACATGATCCAAGCCTGATTAACCAGATCGGTCAGGACGGGCACGGCTCAGCGCTATAGGCTCAGCGCTATAGGCTCAGCGCTATGTATCAGCCTTTGCTAAGTTACTGAGGCCAGTTCAGGCTCAGCGGCCTTGGCTGAGCGCCTTGACGCGTTGCAGATCACGCCAGGCGGCGGCCTTGTCCGAAGGCTGCCCCAACAAATAAGCCGGGTGATAACTCACTACGACGGGGATTTTAAGCCCTGCATGCTCGATCTCGTAGGGTTGCTCGCGCATCTCAGTAAGTTGCGCCTGTCCGCCCAGCAGAGTCTGGGCAGCGTGTCGACCTAAAGTCAGAATACTGAAGGGCCTGACCAACTCAATTTGTCTCATCAAAAAAGGACGGCAAGCCTCGATTTCTGCCGGCCTGAGATTACGGTTGGCCGGAGGGCGGCATTTGACAATATTGGCCGCATAGACATCTTTCGTACGACTGCTGCCGATCGAGGAGAGCATATTGTCCAGCAATACGCCAGAAGTCCCGACGAACGGTAAGCCTTGCCGGTCCTCCTGCTCACCGGGCCCCTCACCAATCACCATGATGGCGGGCTGCATGACACCCTGACCCACTACCACCTGCCCACGCTCCTTACACAAGCCACAAGCATTGCACTGCTCGATAGTTGCCGAGAGCGCCTCAAGCGTTGCTGCCTGGTCTGCTGCCGTGCGAGTATCAAGGACTTTTTCTGCAGGAGCATCGCTTGATTTTTTGATACCAGAGGAAAAGCCTTTTACTGGACGCTGGGCAAGGACTCGGGGCGAGGCTTCTGGCTGCAGACCAGCACTCCCCACCTGAACGCGTGCAAGATCACCCGCCGCAACAAAAGTTCCAGTCTCTACACCTTGCGCACCAGGCTGGGAGGTCTTGACAGTGTCTGCCAAGCCTGGCGCAGGGACACGCGCAACGCTCGCCGCATTGTTAGGAGTTAGTGGGCTAGCACCAACAGGTATCCAGGGTTTATCAATACCAAGTTCCTGCATCCAGGCGAGCTGGAGTGCTGAAAACTGCATTGCATTGTGCTTAGGCGGATGGATCACGGCGTCAGGCAAGCTCAAAAGTTTTTTTCAAAACAAGGGCGTCTTCTCGCGCACCCCTGCCTGCTGGATAGTAATCGCGTCTAAGCCCAATTTGGACAAATCCTTGCGCCTGGTAGAAAGCCAGTGCTTTGGCATTGGACGGACGAACCTCCAGCAGCAACCCTTCTTGCCCTTGCTGTTTTGCAGTCTCTGACACTTGTGCAAGCAACTGCTTGCCTAAGCCCTCGCGCTGTCGTTTGGGTGCTACGGCTATAACCAGGATATGAATGACATCAGGGGCAAGCATTGCCAGACAAAAGCCTGCAAGCCCTGACTCATCACGCAATACCCATGCTTCGTAGCCAGCAGCGAGCGCATCCTCAAAGTTTTTAGTCG
This sequence comes from Burkholderiaceae bacterium, assembly GCA_036725985.1. Classification (GTDB taxonomy): domain Bacteria; phylum Pseudomonadota; class Gammaproteobacteria; order Burkholderiales; family Burkholderiaceae_B; genus Zwartia. The sequence continues at coordinate 26,771 of DAIMDD010000006.1, read as the reverse complement.
TCCAGGGATGTGATTGAACAGAACGTTCAAGCTCCAGCACCTCTGGCAGATCAGCCAGGTGCATGGGCAGCACGGCCAGGTTTGTGGCTGGAGCTGCTCGTGGATTGCCACCCTGACCGTGGGCTCGCTCAGCCGTCGTAAAAGCAACCTTATCCCGCAAATACAAAGGTGCGGCCTGCTCGGGCAAAACAGTTTGATTTTTGCGCCAGGACGACAAGGCTAAATGCGCAACCCAATGCGCCTCAGGCAAAGCCGTCAAATCGTCCTTTAGCCATTGCACGGGTAATCCAGCCATCGCACCTGGCAGACGCCAACCCTCGCCGATCAGACAAGGCACAGCAGGGCTGCAGGAGCTTTCAGGCCCGAGATCACGCTGCCAAAGCTGTATACGCTGCAGGACAAAAAAGGGCGTATCGGCAGCGGTTAGCAAGACGGGTTGCTGGACCAGGGTGAGATTTGTGGAACGATCTGAAAAAAACGCAGCTAGATAGACCTCGTCCATCCGGGCATCAAGTGCGGTAATAATCAAACGACCCGGCCAGCGCGCAGACGCATTCGCAGCCAGCGCCTGTAATGCGGTCACAGGAATCAAAGGAACACTGAGGGCAAAACCAATCCCTTGCGCAATGCCGCAAGCAACGCGAATACCGGTAAAAGCGCCCGGACCATTACCAAAGGCAACACAAGATAATTCCTTTTTGCTGCGCCCTTGCTCAGCCAGCAGCGCATGAGCAAGCGGCAAGACACTTTGCGCGTGTCCAGAGACACCTTCAACTTTTTTTGAGGTAATTGAAATCTCACCGTTTTGCTCGGAAAGCAAAGCGATGCTGCAGATCGGAGTCGAAGTTTCCAGTGCTAGGATTAGTGTCATAAGTAGATTGTAATGAACCTTGACGAACTCCTCTGCAGAACCCACGAACGGTGCATATTGAAAAATCTCTCGCTATCCAGAAATGTTTAGTCTTGAAGCGCCGCATACGCCTGAAAAGTTGTAATAATTTGTGAAATTCGCTCCTTGTCCCACGGATGCACTGTTACATTTTTCTCATGAACATGCATACCAACACCTACCCCATCTCCAGAAAAATCCTGATTGTTGATGATGACCGCCGGCTTCGTGATCTGCTGCGACGTTACCTGACACAGCAAGGATTCATCGCACTCAGCGCGCAGGACGGTCGCGACATGAACAAGATCATGCACAGGGAGCATTTTGATCTGCTGGTACTGGATCTGATGCTACCGGGCGAGGATGGTTTATCGATCTGCCGTCGTTTGCGCAGTATCCACAACACCACCCCTATCATTATGCTGACGGCTAAAACCGAAGAGATCGACCGAATCATCGGGCTCGAAATGGGTGCGGATGATTATCTTTCAAAACCCTTTAATCCACGTGAGTTAGCGGCAAGAATTAAAGCGGTTCTTCGCCGCCGGGTCATTGAAGAACACCCTGGCGCGCCCAGTCATGAAAACGAATCCATTCGTTTCGGTCCCTTTGTCCTGAATATGGCGACCCGCACGCTCGAACGTGATAACCAGCCCATCACAATCACGACAGGTGAATTTTCCGTCCTTAAGGCCTTTGGCCGACACCCTAAAGTTCCGCTGTCCCGAGACAAACTCATGGAACTCGCCCGGGGCAGGGAGTATGAGGCCTACGACCGCAGTCTGGACGTGCAGATTTCCAGGCTGCGCAAACTAGTCGAGACAAACCCTTCAAAACCCAAATACATCCAGACCGTCTGGGGTATGGGTTATGTGTTTGTTCCGGATGGCGCACGTTAGTCGCAACACCGCTCTTTAAAACGCAGGAACCAGTTTATGCCAATCATTCAACCCTATTGCATGGGTCTTTTCGCTCGCAATTTTCTTTTGCTGTTGAGTTTGATGCTGTGTTGTCTGGCTCTATGGTTCGCGGTGTTCCTGCAATCAGGCGTCACAGTGCGCGCATACGAAATGAGTCAACGCATTATCAGTTCCATCAATCTGACCACCACAGCGCTTCGCTACGCACAAGATCATGACCAGTCACAACTTCTTGCTGACCTCTCACGCCACGAGAGTCTTGATGTGCACTTGCGTAAGCGCGATGATCTGTATAGCCCCTTGCCAGACGAAAATTACTGGCGACTAATCGAGCAACATTTGCATGCAGCACTTGGGGCCGAGAGCGTCATTGCGTGGGAGGTCAATCAACAACCTGCCTTCTGGGTAAGTTTTACAAGTAATGGACAGCCTTATTGGCTGGCTTTTGAACGTCAGAAAATCCGTCAGAGCACGCCTGTGCAATGGGCGAGCTCGATCCTGACAGCAGCCCTGCTCTCACTGCTTGGCGCTTTGATCAGCACCAGTTACCTCAATCGCCCACTCAACAGACTGGCGCGCTTCGCCAAAAGCCTCTCTGCAGGTCATGCACCTGCCCCCTTACCCGAAACAGGAACGCGCGAAATACGGCTCGTCAATAAAAGTTTTAACCGCATGGCTCAGGACTTGAGTCAAATGCAAAGCGACCGGGAGATGATGCTCGCAGGGCTATCGCATGATCTGCGCACACCCCTCACACGCATGCGACTCGAAATTGAAATGAGCACTCTCCCAGAAATAACCCGCAGGCTGATCGATACGGATCTCGAACAAGTCGACCACTCAATCAACAAGCTCATCGAGTATGCCCGGGCATCGGACGAAACCTGCCACACCGTCCATAAAAAGCTCACTGCCGAGATCAATATTTCAGAAGAGCTGACAGTTTTACTGGGTTACGAAATAGAAAAAGCCAAAACTGAGGAGACAAGCTTTAAAACCGATATTGCCAATAATTTGCATGCGCGTCTTGAACCATTCAACCTGCAGCGTATCCTCACTAACCTCATTGAAAACGCAAAACGTTATGGCCGCAATCAGTCCGGTCACGCAGAGATTGCGGTTCGACTTGCGCGGCAGAATCGCCAACTACTACTAGAAATATCTGACACAGGCGCAGGGATCACAGAGCAAGAAACCGAAACATTTCTACGCCCCTTCTCACGAGGCAATCAGGCACGCACAGACTGCGTAGGCACTGGGCTAGGGCTCGCGATCGTCGAGCGACTGGTCAAGCAAGCTCAAGGCACGATTAGTTTGCTAGCACGTCCTGGTAAAGGTTTAGTTGTAAGAATTTTCTTCCCCGCACTTTAATGAGTGGGAGTTTCAACGCTATGATGGGGTTTGGTCGGACTAAAACATCAAAAAATGAACCTTTCAAAGTCTATTTTTCAAAAGATAGTCGGGGTGCAGGAGCGCCTTGCCGCAGGAAAATCTGTCCGCCAGGCATCACCCAGATCTTCCCTCGCCGAATTTAAAATACAGCGCAAACGGCAGTCGCCAATCGATATCCTGCGCGAACAGGAAAAATCTCGCATCCAGGAGTACATCCCCATTCGTCACGCACGCATGGCTGGGAATCCCTTTGCGTTTTACCGGGGCGGCGCAGCGCTGATGGCGCATGACCTGTCAAAACTACCCACAGCGGCGATCCAGGTTCAGTTGTGCGGAGATATGCATGTCAGCAATTTCGGTTTCTTTTCCACCACAGAACGTCAACTTGTTTTCGGTATCAATGATTTTGATGAAACCTTGCCAGGGAATTTTGACTGGGATCTAAAGCGTCTGACCGCGAGTGCGATGATTGCGGCCGAGCATCTTGGACAGGATAGGCTTTACGGTGAGTCCATTATCCGACTGATAGTCCAGGCTTACAGAAAACATATGCTCGAGTATGCGCATACGCCCTACCTCAAGCTAGCGCGCTCCTATATTGATGAAAAAAGTTTGATACTCAGGACCGACAACATTAATACCTTAAGCAAGCTATTTATTGAAAAACAAATGGCTAAAGCACGCAAAAATACTAGCCAGGGTGTCATCGCCAAGCTTACCGAACAAACACCTGCCGGACGCAAATTCGTCAATCGCCCCCCCTTGCTTGAGCACGTCGAACTCACACGAATGGGTAGTCAAGTCAGTGACTTGCTGGAGGATTTTTTCAGCACTTACGTCAACTCGTTACTGCCTGACCGCAAACATCTGTTTATGCAATACCGTGGGATCGACTATGCGCGCAAGGTTGTAGGTGTGGGCAGCGTAGGCACAGCGTGCTGGGTGCTTTATATGGAAGGCGTAAACGAAAATGACCCTTTGTTTTTACAAGCAAAAGAGGCACAACGATCGGTCCTGGCACCTTATTTCCCGGATACTCAATTCCATAGTCAGGGTCAGCGTGTCGTCTATGGTCAGCGCCTCATTCAGGGCGCACCAGACTTATTTTTGGGTTACGGCGAAACGCGTGAGTTAGATTTTTATATTCGTCAGTTGCGCGACATGAAGGGTGGGATTTCAATCGGTGAAGGAGGTATCGGCGTCAGTGAGTTCCCCGACTACGCCAAACTATTTGGCTGGGCACTGGCCAATGCGCATGCACGCTCAGGTGATCCAGCCATGCTCGCGGGCTATTGCGGCTCAGGAGAACAACTCGATGACGCGCTGGTTAAGTTCTCAATCGCCTACACAGAACAAAACAGAATTGATTACGAAACATTTATGCGGGCGATCAAATCCGGCAAAATCAGTTGCGCAACGGAGAATTTTTAAGCTCCTCACGTGCAAGCAAGCTCACCACATTAGCCGCTATTCCTTCTTTTCGGCCAAGATGTCCTAGCCCCTCATTAGTTTTGGCCTTGATGTTGATTGCGGCAGGGTCAACTTCAAGATCAGCGGCGATATTTGCAATCATGGCCATGACATGCGGTCCGATCTTTGGTGCCTGAGCGTGGATCGTTGCATCGATATTGACGATACCCCAACCAGCCTCACGAACACGCTGATAAGCCTCACGTAACAACGCCCGGCTATCAGCACCAAGATATTTGCTGTCAGTATCCGGAAAATGGCGGCCGATATCGCCTAGTCCTGCTGCCCCAAGCAACGCATCAGTTATTGCATGTAACAGTACATCCGCATCAGAATGTCCGAGCAAGCCGTGTGTATGGGGGATTGTTACGCCACCGATGATTAAGGGCCGGCCTTCGACCAGTGCATGCACATCAAAGCCTTGCCCGATACGCATTGAAAATGGACTCATAACCAGGACCCTACCCATTCGAAATCATCTGGCCAGGTGACTTTGGCATTTCGGCCAGAACCCGGGACTAGGAGTGGCTGGTAACCTGCCAGCTCCATGGCTTGCGCTTCATCAGTGAGCGCTTGACCTGATTGTTTTGCCTGACGCAAAGCTGCAATTAACAGACCAAATCGGAACATCTGGGGAGTCTGTGCGGCCCAGAGGTGGGTGCGATCAACTGTTCTGAGGACATGTCCTGCTTGATCTGCGGCTTTAATCGTATCGGCAACAGGCATAGCGAGCAGGCCGCCCACGCCATGTTCGATACAGGCATCAATCAGTCTGGAGAGCGCCTCTTTGGGCAGACCAGGCCGAGCGGCATCATGCACCAGAACCCAGTCGTTTTCAGCCAACCCAGCCTGTTCCAGACCGTTTAACACGGTATCAGCGCGCTCAGCGCCGCCCGCGGCACAGATGATGGTTCGCGGCAAATCTGATAAGACTTGATGAGCCAGGTCATCATGCGGCGCAGTAAGGACTTGGACTTGCTCAATCCGGGGATCTCCCAGCAAAGCTCGGACTGCATGCTTGAGCATTGGCTCACCTGCAATATTACGGTATTGCTTAGGAATCAGGTCTGCACCCGCAACTGTCGCACGGGCACCAATTCCAGCGGCGGGGACCAGCGCAACAATACGAAAAGTAGGATCAAATGTGCTCATATGTTTGTGATTTTATAATCAACGCTTCAACTGGTGTTTTATTCAGGTGGTTTCCCCTTCATGTCGGCTGCATTGACTACTGTTTCTACCCTGTTAGCCGCGCTCAAACCCGGTTTGCGTTTTGCCCATCCACGTCCACCCGGCTCGGGAGATGCCTGGCTCTTGGCCCAGCTTGCTCAGGCTGCAGGCAAAACACTGGTCATCCTGACTGCTGAACCTCTCGAAGCCCAAAGACTGTCTGAAGAAATACCAATTTTCGCCCCGACTCTAAAAGTCCGGCCCTTACCCGACTGGGAAACTCTGCCTTACGATAGTTTTTCTCCTCATCAGGATCTCATTTCCGAGCGACTCCGCACACTCCACGCCTTGAGTCAGGATGAGGTCGACGTACTGACCGTACCGATCACCACAGCGCTTTACCGGCTCGCTCCACCGAGCTTTTTAGCGGCCTATACGTTCTCCTTTAAACAAAAAGACAAGCTCGACGAACAAGCATTGCGTAACCAGTTGACTCTGGCTAACTACGCTCATGTGTCTCAGGTCACGGCACCCGGTGAATTCTGTATTCGCGGCAGTCTGATTGATTTATTCCCGATGGGTTCGGTCGTGCCTTATCGCATCGATTTATTTGACGATGAAATCGAGTCGATCCGTGCCTTTGATATCGATACGCAACGCAGTTTGTATCCGGTTGGCTCAGTACAACTCTTGCCTGGTCGCGAATTTCCGATGGATGAGCCAGCGCGCAATCATTTCCGGGCGCAGTTTCGCGAGGTTTTCGAAGGAGATCCTTCCCGTGCATTGCCCTACAAAGACATGGGACATGGCATCGCCTTTGCCGGAATTGAATACTATCTCCCGCTGTTTTTTGAACAGACCGCGACACTCTTTGATTACTTACCCAACAATAGTCTGGTGGTCACGCTTGGTGATATTGATGACGCGATGCGCCGCTTTACCCAGGACACGGCAAGTCGTTATCAGTTCCTGAAAAGCGATCGTGAACGTCCTGTGTTGCCACCCGCCTCCCTGTTTTTACAGGCGGAACCCTTATTCGAGCATCTCAAAAAATTCCCACGAATCGCGCTGACAGCTGACTCTTCGCATCCGGACATCATCAGCGCGCCGGATGTCGGGGTATCACGCCGCGCCGATGATCCGCTGCAAAAACTGCGACTGGTACTGGAGCGCGATACGAGAAATGCAATCGTACGCGCTAAAACCTCTGTAGCGACTCGCGCAGACATCGAAACACGGGTCGTACTTTGCGCGGATTCGCATGGGCGACGTGAAACAATCGTTCAAATGCTTGCCGAACACGGGATTGCACCCGATGCGCAAACAGAGTCCGTTTCAACATTTCTTGAAAGTAATGCCCGGTTTGCCATTACCGTTACCTCAGTTGGCACAGGGTTTGAAATACCTGGTCAGGGACTGATTTTCCTGACCGAAAACGATCTTTATCCAGGGCACGGTCGGACCGCTCGTCGCGGCAAACGTGATCAAGAGCGCGCCAGTAACGTCGAAGCGATGGTGCGCGACCTCTCCGAATTACGCGAAGGCGATCCGGTCGTCCATGCCCAGCATGGCATCGGCCGCTATCACGGCTTGGTCAACATGGACATGGGCGAAGGCGAGATGGAGTTCCTCTATCTCGAATACGGCAATAAGACCACACTCTATGTACCAGTCTCCCAACTGCACGTCATCGCACGCTATAGCGGAACGGATCCTGAATCAGCACCGCTGCACTTGTTAGGCTCTGGCCAGTGGGAAAAAGCTCGCAAAAAAGCAGCACAACAAGTGCGCGATACTGCGGCAGAACTCCTCGATCTCTACGCAAAGCGTGCCGCACGGGAAGGTTTCGCCTTTAAGCTGCCACTCGGTGATTACGATTTATTTGCAGAAGGGTTTGGCTTTGACGAAACAGCAGACCAGGCGGCCGCCATCCAATGCGTAATAGAGGACATGACCTCGGGTCGTCCGATGGACAGGCTGGTGTGCGGTGATGTGGGCTTTGGCAAAACTGAGGTCGCGTTACGAGCCGCTTTTCTAGCGATCGCAAACGGCAGACAAGTGGCCTTGCTCTGTCCAACCACCTTGTTGGCTGAGCAGCATGCACAAACATTTTCCGATCGCTTCGCCGATTGGCCAGTAAAAGTAGTCGAACTCTCGCGCTTTCGCTCGGCAAAAGAAATCAGCGCCGCGATTGCGGGTATTAATGACGGCACGATCGACATTGTGATCGGTACCCATAAAATTCTTTCCAAAGATGTGCAGTTTAAACGTCTTGGTCTGGTCATCATCGACGAGGAACATCGGTTCGGCGTGCGTCAGAAAGAGGCCCTCAAAGCCATGCGAGCCGAGGTGGATGTACTGACGCTGACGGCAACACCTATTCCGCGCACACTCGGTATGTCTCTCGAAGGCATTCGTGACTTCTCGGTCATCGCTACGGCTCCACAAAAACGCCTGGCAATCAAAACCTTTGTCCGGCGTGAAGACAACAGCACCATACGTGAAGCATTGTTACGCGAACTCAAGCGCGGTGGTCAGGCGTATTTCCTGCACAATGAAGTCGATACAATTCATAATCGCCGTGCCCGGCTTGAAGAGCTCGTTCCCGAGGCGCGCATCGCGGTAGCCCATGGACAAATGGGCGAACGCGATCTTGAACAAGTCATGAAAGGCTTCTACCAGCAGAAATTTAATGTCCTGCTTTGCACGACAATTATCGAAACTGGTATTGATGTCCCAAGTGCCAACACCATCATCATCCACCGAGCCGACCGCTTTGGTCTGGCACAGTTACACCAGTTGCGCGGCCGGGTCGGTCGCTCTCATCATCAAGCCTATGCTTACCTGATGACACCCGGTGAGGATGCCATCACCAAAAACGCCAAAAAGCGTCTCGAGGCGATCCAGGCCATGGAAGAGCTCGGCTCAGGATTTTTCCTGGCTATGCACGATCTCGAAATCCGCGGCACAGGCGAGGTATTAGGTGAGTCACAGTCTGGCAATATTCAGGAAATCGGCTTCTCGATGTACAACGATATGCTGAACGAAGCCGTGCGTGCCCTGAAAGCCGGTGAAGAGCCGGATCTGGATGCACCTTTTAGCGCAGGTTGCGAAGTTAATTTGCACTCCCCTGCACTGCTCCCCTCCGATTATTGCGGTGATGTTTATGCGCGCTTGTCGTTATATAAACGGCTTTCAAACAGTGCGGATGAAGAAAGTTTAATGACTATCCAGGAAGAGCTGATCGATCGCTTTGGCAAGCTTCCCGAGGCAGCCAAAACACTTATCGCCACGCATAAACTGCGTTTGCAGGGACTGCCCTTGGGCATCCAGAAAATCGATGCTAGCGAAGGACAAATCCTGCTGCATTTCAAGCAAAATACGACTATCGATCCTTTGAAACTGATTGAACTGGTTCAAAAGAAGAAAAATATCCGTTTTGCAGGGCAGGACAAACTACGTGCCGAGATTAATATTCCTGAGGTCACAGCGCGTGTCGATGAAATTCGCAAGCTATTGCGCGCAATCGTTTAACGATGACTGTATGAGTGAATTTTCCCCAGGCAGAATCATTTAAACTTTTACGTGTTTTATCTTTATTCTTTTACTCATCTTCTTGTTCATCCTGCGCCATGACCACCTCTAATCTCGTTATCCAAACACCTGCTCTGTCTGGCGAAATGATCGAGCAAATCGCCGCGATCGCTGAAGCCTCAGGGGTAAAACGTCTTGGTAGTACCGCAGTGCGGCTCCATGGTGTCAGCGAGGAGTCAACGATACGAGCCGAAGTACAGGCCTGGGGCACTCGTGTCCATGCAGATTGCGCCTATGTGCCGGCAGGCAAACGTCTGTCAGATTGCAAAGTACTCGCTATGGATATGGACTCTACGCTGATCAACATCGAATGCATTGACGAGATTGCTGCATTTGGTGGTGTCAAAGAGCAGGTTGCCTCTATTACCGAGGCCGCGATGCGAGGAGAGATTAAAGATTTCTCAGAGAGTCTGATTAAGCGAGTGGCTTTTCTTAAAGGCTTGTCTGTTGAAGTATTACAGTCGGTCTATGAAGAAAAATTACGCCTTAATGCTGGCGCTGAGCAACTCGTCACCACAGCCTTGCAAGCCGGGGTCAAAGTCTTATTGGTTTCTGGGGGCTTCACTTTTTTCACAGAAAAACTCAAAGCGCGGTTAAACCTCACTGAAGCGCACGCTAATGTACTTGCGCAAGAAAATGGATGTTTGACTGGAATGGTCGAGGGCCGGATTCTGGATGCGCAAGGCAAAGCCGACACGTTGCGCGCTTTTGCAGCAAAACATGGCGCCGAACCCCACCAGATCATCGCCATCGGTGACGGTGCGAATGACCTGAAAATGCTCTCCAATGCTGGGTACTCTGTAGCTTACAGAGCAAAGCCCGTCGTGCAGGCACAAGCTAGATATGCGCTGAATGTTGCGGGTCTGGATGGCGTGCTGAACTGGTTTGAGTAACTCAGCAGCAAATTGAACACGAGCTAGCGTAGTGAGGTGAAATTAAAAACTCAACTGCGAAGCATCAAATAGCGCACCACAAAGCCCGGGAAGGCCATTACCACAAACAAGCTGAACGTAATGGCATAAAACTCCCAGCGCTGCTTGAAGGGATTGCCAAGGGTGGCTTCAAACAGATAGCCAAGTAATCCGACCAAGCCATAGAGCACACCCAATTCAAGCAATCTCCAGAGAAACGACTTGTCTCGCTGCGCATCAGAACCCAGAGGGATCAGTGCAAACAGGCGCTCATTAATAAAGGGGAGATTCGCCGCTGCCAAAGCTATAACAATGAGCAGCCAGACAGCGACGGTTTGGTTCATTACAGCGACAAAGTGGCACGCATGGTTTGCAGGCAGAGTGTCATCAAACCGCCAGGCATCAAACCTAAAACGAGTACCAAAGCGCCGTTAACAATCATCAGCGCACGTGGGAAAAAGCACACTTTAGGCAGAGCTGGGGCATTGTCTGCTGGCTCGTCAAAATAAGCGACCTTGATAATGCGCAGATAATAAAAAGCACCAATCAGTGAGAACAGGACTGCGACAATCGCCAGCCACAAATGGTCAGACTGCAATAAGGCCTGCAAAATCAAAAGCTTTGCGTCAAAACCTACAAGCGGTGGCAGACCGGCCAAAGAGAACATGAGCACCAGCAGCATCGCAGCCATCCACGGACTACGCTTGTTCAAACCCTTCAGGTCGTCGATGTTTTCGCATTCGTGACCTTCGCGTGACATCAGCATCACCAGACCAAACGAAGCCAGCGTTGTGAGTACGTAGGTCAGGATGTAGAACAAAGCCGAACCGTAGGCAGACGAATCGGCAGCCAAATCGTTGTCAATCGAACCGGACAGCAACCCAAGCAGCACAAAACCGATATGTGAAATGGTGGAATAAGCCAGCATCCGTTTGAAATTCGTCTGCATAATGGCTGTCAGATTGCCGATAGCTAGCGAGAGGATCGCGAGGATCATCAACATGGGTTGCCAATCCGCAGCTAAATCACCTAAGCCCACAACCAGGATTTTGATCGTAATGGCGAAAGCGGCCAGCTTGGGTGCTGCAGCCAGCACCAGCGTCACCGCAGTGGGTGCGCCCTGATATACGTCAGGCACCCACATATGGAAAGGCACAGCGCCAAGTTTGAACGCAAGACCGGCCACCAGGAAGACCAGACCAAAAGTCAAAGGCAGGTAATCGATCTGACCCGAGGAAACAACATCTGCAATCGAGCGCAGATCCAGACTACCGGTTGCACCATACATCATCGACATACCGTAGAGCAAAAAGCCTGAGGCCAAGGAGCCCAGCACGAAATATTTCATCGCGGCTTCTGTGGAGACAGAATGGTCACGGCGAATCGCAACAAGTGCGTAAATGGCGAGCGACATCAATTCCAGACCGAGATAAATAGTCAGGAAGTTACCGGCCGAGATCATCACCATCTGACCCAGCAGGGCAAACAGCACGAGAACGTAGAACTCACCACCTCGCAGCATATCGCGCGACTGAATGTATTCACGACCATAAACCAAGGTCAGCGCTACAGAGATGTAAGACGCGATCTTGAGCAGGTGTGATAGCGGATCCACCACATACATGCCAAAAAAGGAATCGCCATAGACGCCCGCCACAAACTGGGTCGCGGACAACACAGTCAGTAAAGCCAGGGTGGCCAGTGACAACCCATAGGCGAGCGTGCGACGCGATCCGCTGCTCATGGTGTCAATAATAAGTATCAGCATGCCCAGCAACAGCAAAGCAATTTCTGGTGCAGCCAGAGCGAAATCAAATTGGGATTGCATCATGGCGTGGCTTACAGTTTGGATTGAGAGATGTGTTGCAACAAGGCCTGAACCGAGGTGTGCATCACGTCAGTGAAGGGCTTAGGATGAACGCCCATGTAGATCACGGCAATCGCCATGACACCAAGAATCAGGAACTCGCGGCTAGACAGGTCGTTGAGCTCACGGACATGATCATTCGCAATGTCACCGAAAGCAACACGCTTGACCATCCAGAGAGAGTAGGACGCGCCTAAAATCAATGCCGTGGCAGCGAGCAAGCCGATCCAGAAGTTGTACTCGACAGCACCCATGATTACCATGAATTCGCCAACAAAACCGCTAGTCGCTGGCAAACCAGCATTCGCCATTGAAAACAGCACAAAGAACGTAACAAAGCGTGGCATGGTATTGATGACACCACCGTAGTCGACAATCTGACGGCTATGCATACGGTCATACAGGACACCTATGCAAAGAAACATCGCAGCTGACACGAAACCGTGCGAAATCATCTGCACAATCGCGCCTTCAACACCAGCCGTATTGAAAATAAACAAACCGAGTGTCACAAAGCCCATGTGTGCGATCGATGAATAAGCAACCAGCTTTTTCATATCGTCCTGCACAATCGCAACCAGACCGATATAGATCACGGCAATGAGAGACAAAGTGATGATCAGTGTAGCCAAGCCTGCTGAAGCATCCGGCGCGATCGGCAAAGACAAACGGATAAAACCGTAAGCACCGAGTTTCAACATGATTGCCGCAAGAACGACAGAACCGCCAGTGGGGGCCTCGACGTGCGCATCAGGCAACCAGGTATGGACAGGCCACATCGGTACTTTGACAGCGAAGGCTGCGAGGAAAGCCAAAAATATCAGTACCTGTGGCGTGTACTCAAGAGGCATCGTGTGCCAGGTCAGAATATCAAACGAACCACCTGAAACATTCCAGAGGTAGATGAACGCAATCAGAGTCAACAGCGAACCCATCAGCGTGTACAAGAAGAACTTGAACGCAGCGTAGACACGATTTGGACCACCCCAGACACCAACAATGATGTACATCGGGATGAGCGTTGCTTCAAAGAATACGTAAAACAGCAAGCCATCAAGTGCGACGAACACACCAATCATAAGCCCCGAAAGGATCAGGAAAGCAGCCATGTATTGAGCGATACGGCTCGTGATGACCTCAAAACCAGCCAGCACGACAATTACAGTCACAAAGGCTGTGAGCAATACAAACCAGAGAGAAATTCCATCTACACCGAGATGGTAATTCACTGCAAAAGCCTGAATCCAGCTTGCCTTTTCAACAAACTGCATCGCAGCAGTCGTATTGTCAAAGCCTGTATAAAGCGGGATCGTCACTAAAAAGCTAATGAGCGCACCGATCAGGGCTAGATTGCGCGTCAGCGCCGCACGATCATCGCGACCAAAGGCCAGCACGATCAGACCGCAGACGATCGGTACAAAGATCGACAGGGTCAGCCAGGGAGTAGATAAAGAAGCCATCTCGCTTGCCATTATTTGGAACCATAAATTATGTAGGTGATCGCAACCATAAGGCCGATGATCATCGCGAATGCGTAGTGATAGATATAGCCTGTCTGCAATTTACGCGAGATCGCAGCAATCGCACCCACCAGTTTGGCGGAGCCATTGACAAGCACCCCGTCAATCAGACCACGATCACCCTGCTGCCACAAACCTTTACCAAGGACTCGCATTCCTCGTGCCAGTACCTGCTCGTTGAACCAGTCGAAGAAATACTTGTTCTCCAGCACGTAATTGATACCAGACAGCTTGCTCTTGATCGCAGCAGGAACCTTGGGATTAATGAGATAGCAGTACCAGGCCACGACTGCGCCAGCCACCACCAGCCAGAAGGCCACGGACGTAAAGGCGTGCAATGCGTAGCCTACCCAGCCGTGCACGTGATGCCATTCCTCGGCCAGAGCAGCCATGGCTGGATGCTGGGTCAGTATCACAATCGTTTTCTTGAAATAACCACCAAACATCAAGGGATCGGCTGCAATTGCACCGATAATCACCGAGGGGATTGCAAGCAACACGAGGGGGAGCGTCACCACCCACGGTGACTCATGCGGAGTTCCGCCGTGATGACCGTGGTCGTCATGCCCGTGTGCATCATGTGCATCAGGCGCCTGACCGTGTCCATGATCATGTGTGCAATGCGCATGATCATCATGCGCGTGCACTGCGGCGTGACCATGGGCTGCATCCACAGCAAAACGCTCTTTGCCGTGGAACACCAGGAAATACACCCGGAAAGAATAGAGTGAGGTGACAAAAACACCGATCAGTGTGGAATAGTGCGCAAAACCTGCACCCCAAACATTGGCTGCACCCGCTGCCTCAATGATGTGTTCCTTTGAGTAGAAACCTGAGAAAAAGGGCGTACCAACCAGAGCCAAGGTACCGATCAGGAAAGTGATCCAGGTAATAGGCATGTATTTACGCAGTCCACCCATGTTGCGGATGTCCTGGTCGTGATGCATACCGATAATTACTGAGCCTGCGCCAAGGAAAAGCAAGGCTTTGAAAAACGCATGCGTCATCAGATGGAAAATAGCAACCGAATAGGCCGAAGCACCCAAAGCGACTGTCATGTAACCAAGCTGCGAAAGTGTTGAGTAGGCCACAACGCGCTTGATATCCGTCTGGATGATACCGAGGATACCGAGGAACAAAGCACCAATCGAACCGATAATAATAATGAAAGACAGTGCAGTATTGGACAACTCAAACAAGGGTGAGAAACGCGCCACCATAAAGATACCTGCAGTAACCATGGTCGCTGCGTGAATCAGTGCGGAAATAGGCGTGGGACCTTCCATCGAATCAGGAAGCCACGCATGCAGTGGAACCTGAGCCGACTTGCCCATCGCACCGATAAAGAGGCAGATACAAGCGACAGTAATCAGCATCCAGTTTGAACCTGGCAGTGTCAACGCTGCGAGTTTGTCAGCCTGTTTGAATACTTCACCATAGTGCATGGTGCCTGCATAGGCAAACAACAAACCAATTCCAAGTACAAAACCGAAGTCGCCCACTCGGTTAACCAGAAAAGCTTTCATATTCGCAAAAATCGCGGTGGGCTTGGTGTACCAGAAACCAATCAGCAGGTAGGACACCAGACCGACAGCTTCCCAGCCAAAAAACAGTTGAACCATGTTGTTTGACATGACCAACATTAACATCGAAAAAGTAAATAAGGAGATGTAGGCAAAGAACCGCTGATAGCCTGGATCTTCCGACATATAGCCTATCGTATAGATATGCACCATCAGCGAGACTGAGGTCACCACAACCATCATCAAGGCAGACAAGGGATCGATCAGGAAGCCGATTTCCAGTTTGGTCTGCCCGATAATGCTCCAGGTATAGACCGTGCCATCGAACGTGTGACCATTCAGCACGTCTTTAAAAACGATAACAGAGCCAATCGCAGAGACGGCGACCAGTGCAATCGTTAAAAGATGAGAGCCACGACGGCTGACCTGGCGACCGAGAAAACCGGTACCAAACAAGCCTGCAAGAATCGCTCCAGCCAAAGGGGCCAGTGCGATGATCAGATAAAGAGAAAGCGAGCTAGACATTTTGTTCCGTCTTCCGATCAGCCCTTAAGGCGGTCAAGTTCATCAACATTGATCGTGCTGAGGTTGCGGAACAGCAGCACTAAGATCGCCAGACCAATCGCGGCTTCAGCAGCCGCAACAGTCAGGATGAAAAATACAAACACCTGGCCAGCCGCATCACCATACCAGGTTGAAAAAGCAACGAAGTTCATGTTGACCGCTAACAGCATCAACTCGATCGACATCAGCAGTACGATGAGGTTACGGCGATTGAGAAAAATCCCGAATACACCGATTGCGAACAACATGGCACCGAGCACCAGAAAGTGTGGCAAGGTCAGCGTCATCATGCCTGATCTCCTGATTTTGCGTTGACGGGAGCCTCAGAGGGCATATCAAGCAAACGAACCCGATCTTTTGCATTGACTTTCAGCGCAGCCGACGGGTCGTTGTATTTCACGTCGCGACGCTTGCGCAACGTCAGGGAAATAGCGGCAATCATACCGACCAGCAGCAACACAGCACCGACCTCAACCGCGAAGACGTATTCGGTGTACATCACCTCACCCAAGGTGCGCGCATTATTGTAGTTATTACCCATGTCAACCGCGGGGCCAACCTGCCCCCAGCCAGTCGCCAGTACAAACGACATCTCGACGACCAGAATCAAACCGACCATCAAACCGAGTGGGAGATAAGTTTTAATTTCTGTGCGGAGCTGTTCCATTTTGACGTCAAGCATCATGACAACAAACAGGAACAAGACCATCACAGCGCCGACGTAAACAAGGACCAGCAACAAGGCTAAAAACTCGGCACCAAGCAGCATCCAGATCATCGAAGCGTTCGCAAAAGCAAGGATAAGATGCAGGACAGCAATTACCGGACTCGAGGCGGTAATGACGCGAAAGGCCGCAATCACAAGCACCAGTGCCAGCAGATAAAAAAGAATTGTTGTAAACATAATATTTGTCAGCCCCGATGATCAGCGATAAGGCGCATCGGCTGCGCGATTACGGGCGATATCGTCTTCGTAACGATCTCCCACCGCCAACAACATGTCTTTGGTGAAATACAGATCACCACGCTTTTCGCCATGGTATTCATGGATGTGCGTTTCAACGATCGAGTCAACCGGGCAGCTTTCTTCGCAGAAGCCGCAAAAAATGCACTTGGTCAGATCAATGTCGTAACGAGTCGTGCGCCTTGAACCATCCTCACGCTGGTCTGATTCGATCGTAATCGCCATCGCCGGGCAGACTGCCTCACATAATTTGCAGGCAATACAACGCTCCTCGCCATTTGGATAGCGGCGTAATGCATGCAAGCCGCGAAACCGTGGTGACATCGGTGTCTTTTCCTGAGGATAGCGCAAGGTAATTTTGCGCCTGAAAAAATACTTACCGGTAAGCTTCATCCCCTTGAGTAACTCCAGGAGCATGAGACTACCGAAAAAATCCTTGATCGCTTCCATTTCTTGCCTTTTTTGCCGTCTTGTTGCGGTCAGTTCCAGATATTCCAGGGCGTCTGCATCCAGATCGCCACGACCACCAGCCACACACCTGTCAGTGGAATAAAAATCTTCCAGCCCAGACGCATGATCTGGTCATACCGGTAGCGCGGAAACGTTGCGCGGAACCAGATGAACATCGAAACCACTACAAAAGTTTTTAACCCGAGCCACAACCAGCCTGGAATCCAGGTCAACGGAGCAATCTCGAGTGGGGCTGTCCAGCCACCCAGGAACATGATTGAAGCCATACATGAGAGGAAAATCATATTGGCGTACTCACCCAGGAAAAACAGCGCGAAAGCCATGCCTGAGTACTCAACCATGTGACCTGCAACAATTTCTGACTCACCCTCAACCACGTCAAAGGGGTGGCGGTTGGTCTCTGCCACAGTAGAAATCACATAGATCACAAAAAGCGGGAGCAGTGGGAGCCAGTTCCAGGACATGAAATTCAGTCCTTTGTCTGCGAACCATCCACGCGTCTGAACGCTCACGATATCGGTCATATTGAGGCTGCCCGAAACCAGTAATACGGTAACAAGCACAAAACTGATTGCCAGTTCATACGAAAGCATCTGCGCTGAAGCACGCATTGCCGCGAGAAATGCGTATTTGGAGTTAGACGCCCAGCCCGCCACGATCACGCCATAGACGCCAATCGAGGTGATGGCCATGACATAAAGCAGGCCTGCATTGACATCGGCGAGCACCAGTTCTGGGCCAAAAGGCACTACAGCCCAGGCGGCCAGCGCAGGCATCAGCGTCACCACTGGCGCAAGCACAAACAAGACCTTATTTGCCTGGCTCGGGATGACGACTTCTTTGGTCAGCAACTTTAAGACGTCGGCAAAGGGCTGCAGCAAACCTCTGAAACCCACGCGAGTGGGTCCCAGACGGATATGCATCGCACCAATCATTTTGCGTTCCCAATAAGTCAGGTAGGCGACGCACAAAATAATTGGCACTGCAATGATCAAGATTTTGACCAGGGTCCAGATGACCAACCAGATGGTCGGACCAAGCAAGTCAGTACCCATTGTTTCAAGAACGTTCAGCCACTGCTGCATCAGGCACGCTCCACATTAAGTTGACCAAAGGCACTTCCCAGAGCTGCCGTGTGTGCGAAACCTGCCGACACGCGAACAGCACCCGCTGCAAGGGTGTTATCAACCTCAGCGGTCAGCTCGACTTGGCCTGAAGCAGATTTCACACGCACGGTGGCACCCTGCGCCAAACCTAAACTTTCAAGCGTCTGTGCATGCATACGCGCGACCGGTGCGCGTGAAGCTTGCGATGCCTGGAGTGCTTCGGCTCGACGTACGATCGCGTCCGTACGATAGATCGGCACATCGGTTACGCGCTGCAAGCCAGCAACTGTTTGTGTCGAAACACCAGCCTCAGCATTGATCTGGTTAGACAAACGAGACTGCACACCGCCTGACAAGACCGAATCACGCACTGATTCTGAGGTTTCGTCATCAAAACCAGCAAGGTGCAGGACATTACCCAGAACGCGTAGTACTTTCCAGCCTGGACGGGTCTGAGCATGCGGTGTCACCGTGCCTTTGAAACTTTGCGGCAAGCCCTGAGCGTTGACAAACGTACCGGAGGTCTCAGTAAAAGGCGAGACTGGCAACATCACATTTGCCCAGTCTTTTGCGCTCGAAGCATAAGATGTCAAGGCAACATTGAACTCAGCCGCTTTGAGCGCCGCAAGTGCCTGGATACCGTTGTCTGCGTCAAGCAAGGGCTCAGCATGCAAAACAATATAGGCCTTGAGTGGCTGGGCGAACATTGAGGCGGCATTCTTGCCGCCTTGCGCAGGCACTGCGCCAGCCAGATAACCGCCCACTGTATTGGCGCCGGAGGTTAAGAAACCAAGCTTACCTGCAGCGAGTTGTGCAACCATCTGGGCATTAGCAGCAATACGCGCCGCATCAGGTGCATTCACTGCCGAGTTACCCAACAGCACGGATACTTGTGTGCCAGAGGCCAGGCTTTCAGCGATCTGTTGTGCATTGGCGCTCGCGCTTACACCAGCCAGTAAGGCGGGAACCTCAACGGCTTTTAGTTTTGCCAGTGCAACAGCAACCTGAGCCAAAACGTCTGCGGTCTCAGCAGGTAATACCGTTGCACGAGCCGTCAGTTTGAACAAAGGGTCATCGCCCGCTGCATCGATACTTGTTACTTGAGTGCCGTTCTTGACCGCCTGGCGCAAACGCTGCGCCATTAGAGGATGATCTTTGCGTAAGAACGAACCAACCACCAACACGCGGTCGAGCGTTTCGAGCTCAGCGATTTTCATGCCGAGCCAAGGTACGCCAGCCAATGCGGCATCAAATCCAGCATCAGTCTGACGCAAACGGAAATCAATATTTTCAGAGCCCAGACCGCGTGTGACGCGACCAAGCAATGTCATTTCCTCAAGTGTCGCGTACTCGCTGCTCAGCGCGCCAATGTGGGCGGCGCCAGACTGATCACGCACATCCATCAAACCGTGCGCTGCGACCTGCAGTGCATCAGACCAGGAGGCTTCGCGCCACTGGCCGTCTTCACCCTTGATCATAGGTGTGGAAAGTCGATCTTCGGATTTCAAACCCTCATAGGAAAAACGATCACGATCGCTGATCCAGCACTCGTTGATTTCTTCGTTTTCAAAAGGCACAACGCGAAGAACTTCTTCACCCTTGACCTGCACGATCAGATTTGCACCCAGACTATCATGAGGGGATACGGTGCGCCGACGTGCGAGTTCCCAGGTACGAGCCTGATAGCGGAAAGGTTTGGAAGTCAAAGCACCAACCGGGCACAAGTCGATCATGTTGCCTGAGAGCTCAGACTCAACCGAACGACCGACAAAGGTCGTGATCTCCGAGTGCTCACCACGGCCAATCATGCCAAGCTCCATGACGCCAGCGACTTCCTGACCGAAGCGCACGCAACGTGTGCAGTGAATGCAACGAGACATTTCTTCTGCAGAAACCAGCGGACCAAGATCCTTATGGAATACGACTCGCTTTTCCTCCTGATAGCGTGAGGAGGATCCGCCATAACCTACAGCCAGATCCTGCAACTGACACTCTCCACCCTGGTCACAGATAGGACAATCCAGTGGATGGTTGATCAGCAGGAATTCCATCACACTTTTCTGGGCGGCGACTGCTCGCTCGGAACAGGTGTGAACGACCATGCCGTTGGTTGCCGGTGTCGCGCAAGCGGGCATGGCCTTCGGAGCCTTTTCGACCTCGACCAGACACATGCGGCAGTTTGCCGCAACGGACAGTTTCTTGTGATAGCAGAAATGCGGCACATAGACGCCGAGCTTATGAGCGGCATGCATCACCATGCTGCCCTCTTGCACTTCGACTTTCTTGCCGTCGATGGTTAATTCAACCATAACCTTGTCCAGACCTTAAATATAGGGAGCCACCACACATCGCTTGTGCTCGATGTGGTGTGCAAATTCGTCACGGTAATGCTTCAGGAAACCTCGCACTGGCATCGCTGCTGCATCACCCAGGGCACAAATCGTGCGGCCCATGATGTTGCCTGCAACCGAGTCCAGCAAATCGAGATCTTCGGGGCGACCCTGACCATGTTCAATACGGTTCACCATGCGATAGAGCCAACCCGTACCTTCACGGCATGGTGTGCACTGACCGCAACTTTCTTCATAATAAAAATACGACAGGCGCAAAAGCGACTTAACCATGCAACGACTCTCGTCCATCACGATCACCGCACCTGAACCAAGCATCGAGCCCGCTTTGGCGATGGCATCGTAATCCATCGTGGTATCCATCATGATGTGACCTGGGATGACCGGTGCACTTGAACCACCAGGAATCACGGCTTTGAGTTTCGCACCATTACGCATGCCGCCAGCCAACTCAAGCAACGTTGAAAACGGTGTACCTAATGGAATTTCGTAATTACCGGGACGCTCAACATCGCCAGTAATCGAAAACAATTTGGTGCCACCATTGTTTGGTTTACCGACCTCAAGATAAGCTGGTCCACCATTGCGGATGATCCAGGGCACCGCTGCGAAAGTTTCAGTGTTGTTAATGGTGGTAGGTTTGCCATACAGGCCAAAGCTCGCAGGGAAAGGCGGCTTAAAGCGCGGCTGACCTTTTTTGCCTTCGAGTGACTCGAGTAAAGCAGTTTCTTCGCCGCAGATATAAGCGCCAAAACCATGGAAGGCATGCAACTGAAAATTGAAAGAGGAACCGAGAATGTTGTCACCCAGAAAGCCTGCTTTGCGAGCTTCTTCGAGAGCTTCTTCAAAACGGTCATAAACCTCGAAGATTTCACCGTGGATATAGTTGTAGCCAACGGGAATCCCCATGGCATAAGCGGCGATCGCCATGCCTTCGATCACAATGTGTGGATTAAGGCGCAGAATGTCGCGATCCTTAAACGTACCAGGCTCACCTTCGTCAGAATTACAGACCAGATATTTTTGACCTGGAAAAGTACGTGGCATGAAGGACCATTTCAGCCCCGTCGGAAAACCCGCACCACCACGACCACGCAAACCTGAGGCTTTTACCTCGGCGATCACATCTTCCTGGCTCATGCCTTGCGTAAGGATTTTGCGCAAAGCCTCGTAACCACCGCGCTTGACATAGTCCTCAAGTCGCCAGTTACTGCCATCCAGACCTTCCATAATCTGGGGGCTGATATGACGGCCATGCAAGGCCATCGATCTAACCAGATCATTGCCTGGATTAGCAATGAGGCCTTCGGAAAATTTTGACAGGATCGAAGCTGTACTCATGCTGCCTCTCCCTTGACCGATGCGGCAAGCTCACCGAGCATCGCATCAATTTTTTCTGCGGCCATACGCACGCACATGTGTTTGTTATTGACGAGCAAAACTGGAGAGTCGCCACAGGCTCCCATGCACTCGCCTTCCACCAGGGAGAACACGCCATCAGCGGTCGTTTCACGAAACCCGATACCCAGTTTTTGCTTCAGGTAATCAGCAGTCTTGACACCATCACGCAATGCGCAAGGCAGGTTTGTGCAAACAGAGATTTTAAATTTTCCAATAGGACGCACGTCAAACATGTTGTAGAACGTTGCGTTTTCCTGAACCAGTATAGGGGGCTGACCAAGATAGTCAGCAACATCCTGGATCACCTCGGGCGATACCCAACCCATTTCATCCTGCGCAATCGAGAGCGACGCCATGATGGCGGACTGCTTTTGATCCGCCGGATACTTGGCGATCTCGCGGTCGATTTTTTTGTAGGCCTGTTCAGAGAGCAGCATGGTTTAAATCCGATAGTAGCGGTCAATCGCGTTAGCGATCGATCTCGCCGAAAACAATATCCTGGGTACCGATGATGGTGACAGCATCGGCAATCATATGGCCACGCGACATTTCATCGAGTGCTTGCAAATGCGCAAAACCTGGCGCACGAATTTTCAGACGGTAAGGTTTGTTAGCACCGTCAGAGACGATATAAATGCCGAACTCGCCTTTCGGATGCTCAACCGCAGCGTAAGCCTCACCTGCTGGAACGCTAAAACCTTCAGTGAAAAGTTTGAAGTGGTGAATCAACTCTTCCATGTTGGTTTTCATACCCGTGCGATGTGGTGGCGAGACCTTGTGGTTATCGATCATCACTGGACCGGGATTGTTACGTAACCACTGCACACACTGGCGAATAATGCGGTTACTTTCACGCATCTCGGCAACGCGCACCAGATAACGGTCATAGCAATCACCATTGACACCAACCGGCACATCAAACTGCAAACGGTCATAAACCTCGTATGGCTGGGTCTTGCGCAAGTCCCACGCCACACCCGAGCCACGCAACATGGGTCCAGTAAAGCCAAGCGCTTTTGCACGCTCTGGATCCACAACACCAATGCCCACAAGACGCTGCTTCCAGATACGGTTATCCGTCAGCAAGGTCTCGTACTCATCGACCGCAGCTGGGAAACGGTTTGTAAAGTCCTCAATAAAATCGAGCAATGAACCCGAGCGCGCATCATTCATGGCTTTGACTTCTTTGGCCGAACGATACTGGCTGGATTTACCGTACTGCGGCATCGAATCTGGCAGATCGCGATACACACCACCTGGGCGATAGTAAGCTGCGTGCAAACGTGCACCCGAGACGGCTTCGTAGCAATCCATCAGATCTTCGCGATCACGGAATGCGTACAAGAAAATTGCCATCGCGCCAACGTCCAGGCCGTGCGTGCCGATCTGCAACAGATGATTGAGCAGGCGGGTAATTTCGTCGAACATCACACGGATATATTGCGCACGCACTGGTGGTGTGACACCCATCAGTTTTTCGATCGCCATCACGTAGCCATGCTCGTTACACATCATCGAGACATAGTCCAGTCGATCCATGTAGGGCAAAGCCTGAAGGAACGTGCGATGCTCGGCAAGTTTTTCAGTGCCACGATGTAACAAACCGATATGCGGATCTGCGCGCTGAATCACCTCGCCGTCCAGCTCAAGCACGAGACGCAACACGCCGTGTGCGGCAGGATGCTGGGGACCGAAGTTCAGTGTGTAATTTTTAATTTCAGCCATGATTAGCGCCCTACTCCGTAACCATCTTCGCGAATCACACGCGGTATGACCTCGCGCGGATCAATCGTCACCGGCTGATACACCACACGACCCAACTCTGGGTCATAGCGCATTTCAACATTACCGTACACCGGGAAATCCTTGCGGAAAGGATGGCCGATAAAGCCGTAGTCTGTCAGAATGCGACGCAAATCAGGATGGCCTTCGAACACGATACCAAACAGATCAAAGGCTTCACGCTCAAACCAATTCACGCTGGGCCAGACATTCATCAGTGAGTCAACAACTGGAAAATCATCGTTTGCGGCATAGGTACGCACACGCAAACGTACGTTCTCTGCTAATGACAGCAAATGAATCACCACTGCGTAACGGCCAGCAGGCACAAGCGCCGCCTGTGAAGGCTCACCTGTCGTACCCACACCGTAGGTTGAATAATCCACACCACACAAATCAATGCACTGCTCGAAATGCAACTCGTCGCGCAAGCGCATACAGGTTGATTCCCACATATCAGCGGAAACTTCGAGTGTGATTTCATCGGTGGACAAAGCAATGCGTGCCTGCTCACCGAGCAGCGCCACCATTTTTTGTTGCAGGTTTTCTAGCCTGGACATGTCTTAAGCCTGATTAAAACAAGGTTTGCGGGTCATTTTGAACACAGTAAAACGCATACCTTGAAATCTTTAATTAACGAGCGATCGTGTTGGTCTGGCGAATTTTGTTCTGCATTTGCAGCAAGCCATATACAAGCGCCTCAGCAGTCGGGGGACAACCAGGCACATAAACATCAACTGGCACAATCCGGTCACAGCCGCGCACGACGGAGTAGGAGTAGTGATAGTAGCCACCTCCGTTTGCGCATGAACCCATTGAGACAACCCAGCGCGGCTCCGGCATCTGGTCATAGACCTTGCGTAGTGCTGGTGCCATTTTGTTGCAAAGCGTCCCAGCCACAATCATTAAATCAGACTGACGTGGGCTAGGGCGAAAAATAATACCGAACTGATCGAGGTCATAACGTGCTGCGCCCGCATGCATCATTTCAACCGCGCAACAGGCCAGGCCAAAGGTCATGGGCCACATCGAACCGGTTTTTGCCCAGTTGATGAATTTGTCAGCGCTGGTGGTGACAAAACCTTGTTTGAGAATGCCGTCAATTGCCATAGGTATGTTTGAGCGTGAATGGGTTATTCCCAGTCCAGCGCACCTTTTTTCCATTCGTAGATGAAACCGACGGTGAGAACTGCCAAAAACACCATCACCGTGACAAAACCAACTATCCCGACGGCGCTATTAGCGATCGCCCAGGGAAATAAAAATGCAATTTCCAGATCAAAAAGAATAAACAGAATGGCGACCAGGTAATAGCGCACATCGAACATCATGCGTGCATCGCCAAAGGTCTCAAAACCGCACTCATAAGGAGAAAGTTTTTGCGCGTCAGGACGATGAGGACCAATCAGGGAACCCGCTGCCAGCAAGGCAAAACCAATCGCTGAGCCTACGGCGATAAATAGCAAAACTGGAAAATACTGTTGTAAATTCATTTGCGATTTCTTTGCGTTATCTTTGTATGGAACACCCGTGTAATCCGCGATTACACAAAGCCAGAGGATTGTAGCATTGACATTAGGGTTTTTACTCTAGAACTGATGCCGAATTCCAACACCAATCATCGAACTTTGAGCTGTTTCGACCATTGCGAAATTCTGACCATAAGATGCATAGGCATAAAGATTGGTTCGAGCTGTGAATTGGTAGGTATATCCAACACTCACAATCTGCTGATCTTTAAAGCCCAATCCTGCATATTCTCCAGCGGGTCTCGCTAACTGCCATGAGGCAAGGACAGTGCCTTGCGTACCTGCAGGGATCACCAGACCAATCAAATAGGCATCCACTGCAAAATTCTGAGCAAAAAGCACACCTGCCGAGCCTGTCGAACTGTTAATTCCTGAAGCACCTCCGGCACCCGTACCTGGGGACTGGCCATTAAATCCGCCATTTCGCGTCTGACCATAAACAGCCGAAAGTTTGAACCTGTCAAATTTATACGAACCTCCCACGAGCCACGCGGTAGGCGTGGCGCTCGGCGGTCCGTTCGGTATGTCAGCTGGGCCTTGTGCCCTGTCATAGGCTGCCGACAACAGTACCGGACCGGCTGCGTATTGAGCACCCAATGTCAGGACTCGTAAATTATTTTGTGCCTGATAGGCATAGTCTGGCGTGGTAATGCTGCAAATACCATTCGGACAAGAACCATTATCAGCATAAAGCGTCGATAAGCCTGCGGCAAACGAATAACCAGCACCAAACTTGAACCCCTGCATGGAGGGTGTCTGATACAACAACATATTGCTGTAACGCGTTGTGTTAGCCGACCCGAAAGAGGCACCAATATTGGCCTGACCAAAACCCTCGGCGAAGGGATCAATACTTAAAAAATAACTGCTCGCAAGATTGATCTGACGACCAAAATCCAGCCTTCCAACATCCATATTGATGACGCTCAGGATAGCCTGACGCCCAAAGAGTCTGCGATCTTGACTTGAAGTGCCGTTACCTGGATCAAAACCGCCTTCCAGATCAAAAGCAACCCTCCAGCCATCACCCAAAGATTCAAAACCTCGAACCCCGAATCGAGAACCGCTCTGAACACCTGTAGCCAAACCTAGAAAACTATTTTTTAACTGATCAATCTGAATATTTTGCTGGGTCTTTGCGTACTGCAGCCCCATATCGATAATTCCATAGAGCTGGACGTCGGCCGCCACACATATGCGCACGCCAGCCAATACAAACAACAAAATCGATACTATTTTTTTGACGATCAATTTTTTTGAACCTAATGATTTTCAAACTGATTTTCAAGTCCAATCGGCATAGGGGGCAATCATAATTGATTGCGCCCCTGCCACACCACCCGGCAT
>DAIMDD010000005.1:235685-294148 GCA_036725985.1 Burkholderiaceae bacterium | reverse complement strand
CAGGACATCGGTAAGAGAAGAGCCTTCATAATTTGGACGTTGACCAAGTTCTTCGCAAGGGTGACCCAGCCGATTAACCCACAACACATCAAAGCCCTAACATTTGAGCATATATTCCCAATAGTTTAATACGTCATTTCGCAATCACGAGTTTCTAAAATTTATGATTTATTCAGGTCGCGGCAACTTAAACAATTGATCACTATTAATTTTAAAGTAATCTGCAGGACCTCCACCTCTTAATACGTGATTCGCTTCAGCAGTTTCATAAATGCCGTTTTTTAACAGTGACCGATCAATATGAATTTGTACGACCTCACCTAAAATTAACCACGTTTGAACGATTTCACCTGATAAGCGCTTGAGTTGAATGATTTCTGTGCATTTGCACTCGAAGGCAACCTTTGCTCTTGCAACTCTTGAGGGCTGAACCAACACTGATTTAGCCTGCTCTAGTTCGGCGGCCTCAAATTCACTTACCTGTGGTGGATAGGCCACGCAAGATTGGTTCATTTGATTGATTAAATCAGCTGTCACTAAATTCCATACAAACTCACCAGTCTGCTCAATATTATTGAGAGTATCTTTTCGCCCGACACTAGAAAATCCAATGATAGGCGGTATGTAGTTAAAAGCATTAAAAAAACTGTATGGTGCGATGTTTGACACGCCTTGTTTACTTTGGGTAGATATCCAGCCGATCGGTCTCGGTCCTACTATCGCATTAAAAGGATCGTGTGGTAAACCATGACCATTCTTTGGTTCATAAGAATAAAAAGCTGACATTTTTGAACTCCTTGTTTTAACTTTGTATCCAGTCTTCGCATGGGTGACTGTTTTGTGCTTAAGTTGGCCAAAATAAATGCTCGAATTTGATTATTATTTATTTTTATTGAGAATATAAGTAGGATTTTTTGACTAACATATATTCTAAAATTGAATAACTGAAAAATATGAATAAATTCGAAGCGATTCAAATGTTTCTTCGCGTGGCTGAAACAGGAAGTTTCTCTGCTGTAGCCAAAGAGCTGGGTAAAAGTCAAAGTACTGTTAGCAAAAATATTGCAGCTCTTGAAAATAAGCTCGGTGCTCTGCTCCTCAGTCGCACTACAAGATCAATATCACTAACTGAGGATGGGCAGCGCTATTTTGAAGAAATAAGGAGATTAATGTCTGAGTTTCAGGATGCGGAATCTATTTTGCTGAGTCGTACGCATCAGGTTTCTGGAAACTTGAAAATCGCAGCATCAGTCGGGTTTGGCCGTAAGGTTCTGATGCACTTAATTGCCGATTTCTTAAGTGAGCACCCCGATCTAAATCTTGACCTTAATCTTAATGATGGTTGGATAGATATCGTTGAGCAAGGGGTAGATGTAGCAATTAGGATTGGTGATTTGCCGGATAGTTCATTACTAGCTAAAAAAGTTGGGGTTACGCATCGTGCTGTCGTAGCAAGCAGTCAGTATCTCCGTCGAGTTAAAAATTCAATCGGAATTCCTCAAATTCCATCAGATTTATTGCATCACCAATGCATAATTTATACAGAATTACAAAGTAGAAATATATGGGAGTTTACGGACCTGGAAGGAAAGACTGAAAAAGTCAGAGTGACCGGAAATTTTCAATCAAATAGCTCCATTGCTATTTACGAAGCTGGTTTGAGGGGTATGGGTATTTGCTACTCACCAACCTGGCTTTTTGAGGAGGAAATTAAAACTGGAGAAATGAAAATTTTACTCAAGAGCTGGGCTATGCGCCCGCTCCCAATTAATGCTATGTACCCACCACAAAGGAAAAACTCTGCAAAAGTTAAAGCCTTTGTGGACTATCTTTCGCGTTATCTCGAGTTGAATACGCTTGACTGAGAACAGTATGGATTTATATCAGTAATATTGTTTTAGTCTTCTTTGCGTAAATGCGGGAAGAGGATGACATCACGAATACTGGGTGAATCAGTAATCAGCATCACCAGACGATCAATGCCAATACCACAACCACCAGTCGGGGGCATACCGTATTCAAGTGCTCGGATGTAATCTGCGTCGTAGTACATCGCCTCTTCGTCACCGGCATCTTTTGCCTCGACCTGTGCATGAAAACGCGCAGCCTGATCTTCCGGGTCATTTAACTCAGAAAAGCCATTGGCGATTTCGCGACCCGTAATAAACAGTTCATAGCGCTCAGTAATGCCAGGACGGGTATCAGACTCGCGTGCGAGAGGAGATACCTCAATCGGATAATCGATGATATAGGTCGGCTCCCAAAGCTGCGACTCAGCTGTTTCTTCAAAGAGAGCAAGTTGCAAGGCGCCTAGGCCAGCACGCGCGATATTTGGTGCATTGACATCGACACCACGCTTTTTGAGCTGGCTGCGGACGAATTCGATATCAGCCAGCTCGGCTTCACTGAACTCTGGTACATGCTCAAGAATGGACTGCACAATGGTGCGACGATGAAACGGTTTAGATAAATCAAGTTCCCGACCTTGATAGGTGAGGGTAGCTGAGCCTGTTGCTTCGATCGCGGCAGCGCGAATAATCTGCTCTGTATAGTCCATCAGCCACTGATAATTTGTGTAGGCCGCATAGAACTCCATCATGGTGAATTCTGGATTGTGGCGCGGACTGACACCTTCGTTTCGGAAGTTGCGGTTGATTTCAAAGACGCGTTCAAAGCCCCCCACCACAAGTCGCTTGAGATAAAGCTCTGGCGCAATACGCAAAAACATTTCCATATCGAGCGCGTTGTGATGCGTCTCGAAAGGTTTAGCTGCGGCCCCACCGGGGATCGCGTGCAGCATTGGTGTTTCGACTTCGAGAAAGCCGTTGTCAAGCATGACCTGACGTATCGCACCGATTGCTTTGCTGCGGGCGGCAAACGTCTGGCGGGTTTGTTCGGTCATGATCAGATCAACATAGCGCTGACGATAGCGAAGCTCCTGATCAGCAAGGCCGTGAAATTTATCTGGCAGGGGACGCAAGGATTTTGCGATCAGTCTGGCCGTTTGCGCATGAATGGATAACTCGCCCTTATTGGTTTTAAACATCGTGCCAGTAATGGCCAGAATGTCACCGCTATCCCAGTGCTTGAAGGCATCATAGGTTTCATCACCAAGGGTGTTTTTGTCCAGGTAAATCTGAATACGTCCTGTGCTGTCCTGTAAGGTCGCGAAACTAGCTTTGCCCATCACACGCTTGAGCATCATACGTCCAGCCACCGAAACAGGATGAGCTGCCTCTGCGAGAGGAGCTTGCTCTTGTGCTCCGTAGGCTGAGTGCAGAGCTGCCGCACGATCAGCGGGTATGAAATCATTAGGAAACGCAACGCCCTTTTCGCGGATTGCAGCGAGTTTTGCGCGACGCTCAGCGATTAAGTGGTTTTCGTCGTGCTGTGGTGTGTGCGTATCAGTCATGATCAGAATGTATGTTGACGTATATCGTCGATGGTGGTGGCGCCAAAGGAGTCGTTTTCCATTGCGATCAGCAATTTACGTGCGACGTCTTCTGGCGTGGTGAGTTGTTTTTGCTGGTGCAAATTAACAAACCGCTCAAGTGAAGGGAAGTCTGTTTTAGGGGTTGCGCGAATAGTTTCCTGCATGTCGGTATCCATGATGCCAGGCGCCATGGAGACAATACGAGCACGCTCGCCTTCGTCTAGTTGTGCGCACTCGGCATAGCGATCCATCGCCGCTTTGGTGGCGCAATAGACCCCCCAGCCAGAGGAGGCATTACGACCTGCTCCGGAAGAAATCAGCATGATACGTCGGTCAGTTGTGTGTCGCGAGGCAGATAAAATCTCTGCAGTTAAATAAATTGGCGCTGTAATGTTGATCTGAAAGGTATTGTTAATGGCGTCCAGGCTCGAAAAGGCCTCGGCTTGCGCAATCGGCGTGACAACACCCGCATTGTGTATCACTCTTACGCTGTTAAAACCTGCAACCAGAGCGTGCAAAAGTTTGCCAGCCCGCTCAATGGCTGCACGATCAGACAGATCCGCTTCGATCTGGGTCAGCGTTGTGTTCTGTGCTTTCGCCGCGGTTTCAAGCGCCTCGGATTTCTTACGCGAAAGCGTCACAAGATGGCCTTGCTCTTTACCGACGGATTGAATCAGTTGCGCAGCCAGCGCACCACCGAGTCCGCGCGAGGTACCTGTCAGAATAGTGATACGTGGCATGTGAATTTCCTTATTTGCATTCAATTAAACACCTTGTTTCAGGCTCGCCTGAATGAAGGGGTCCAGATCACCGTCAAGGACTTTCTGGGTATTGGAGATTTCAACGTTGGTGCGTAAGTCTTTGATACGACTCTGATCCAGCACGTAGGAGCGAATCTGATGTCCCCAGCCTACATCTGTTTTGGCGTCTTCCATCTTTTGCTGTTCAGCCATACGGTTGCGCATTTCGAGTTCAAACAATCGCGATTTCAGCATCTGCATGGCTTCGGCACGGTTACGGTGCTGTGAGCGATCGTTCTGACATTGCACAACGATATTGGTCGGTACATGCGTAATCCGAACGGCTGAGTCTGTCTTGTTGATGTGTTGACCACCCGCACCGCTGGCCCGGTAAGTATCAATCCGCAAATCTGCTGGATTGATATCGATTTCAATCGAGTCATCCACCTCAGGATATACAAATACACTGGCAAAAGAGGTGTGGCGACCGCCCGAGGAGTCGAAAGGGCTTTTGCGAACCAGCCGGTGTACTCCGCTCTCGGTACGCAAGAAACCAAATGCGTACTCACCCTCGATTTTGATCGTGGCCGATTTCAAACCAGCGACTTCACCCTCTGATTCTTCGAGTAACTCTGTTTTGAAACCTTTTCGTTCCGCGTAGCGCAGATACTGGCGCAACAGCATAGATGCCCAGTCCTGAGCTTCGGTGCCGCCAGCACCTGCCTGGATGTCCAGAAAACAGTTAAGCGGATCAGCAGGATTGTTAAACATCCTGCGAAACTCCATTCCCTCGAGAATGGCCTGAAACTGTTCTGCATCAGATTCAATCGCGATGAGTGTTTCGTCATCAGAGTCCGCAGCGGCGAGCTCAAACAACTCACTGGAGTCTGCAATGGATTGAGCCAGCGAGGTGAGGGTGTTGACCACATCCTCAATACTCTTTTTCTCGCGTCCCAGGTCTTGAGCGCGTTTGGGGTCATTCCAGACGGTGGGGTCTTCTAGTTCAGCATTGACAACGTGCAGGCGCTCAGATTTGGCATCGTAGTCAAAGATACCCCCGAAGAGCCGACTCCCGCGCAGCATAGTCGGCAAGGCGGGAAGAAATCAGGTTTTGACGTTCGGCTTCCATCTTTGGGTATCCAGCAATAATTAAGTTAACTTGTTATTTTAATGGGTTTGCTCAAGCCGCGCAGGCGTGTTCAACAACAAGTTGAACCGAAACCATGCCGTTCCAGACGTTTTGTTCCAGTCTGTAGGCAACTTTGACAAATTCAGGCAGGCTTTCAACATGTCCAAACCAGATTGCATCAAAGCGTTGGTGTCCTCGTTCTAAAGAAAGTTTTAGATGTTTTTCGCCTACTAATTTCTGATTGCGAACCGTAAAGTCATCTAAAAAGAGTGGTGCACCAAAACCTGCTCCCCAGACCTGCTGCTGCAACATAGTCGCTACTTGTGCGTTGGCGTAACCTGGTTCGAGCGATCCGTCCGTTTCGATAACAGGTTCGAAGCTTTTGCGTCCGGTCAGCTCTATTACGGCCTGTTCAAAGGCTGGGCCGAATTTTTCAAAATCATCGCGCCCAAGTGTCAGCCCTGCCGCCATGGCATGACCGCCAAATTTTCTGATCAAACCGGGATGCCTCTTGGAAACCAGGTCTAGCACATCACGTAAATGAACATCGGGAATGGAGCGCCCTGAGCCTCGCAACTCATCGCCGTCCGCAGGGGCAAAGGCAAGCGTTGGCCTGAAAAACTTTTCTTTCAGACGCGAGGCGACCAAACCCACCACACCTTGATGCCACTCGGGATGAAAGACACAGACTGAGGCGCCCACAACACCAGACTGTATTGCTTCTGTTGCGGTTAATGCCTGTTCTTTCATAACACCTTCAATGACCCGGCGTTCCCGATTGATGGTGTCGAGTTCGCGAGCTAAATCCAGTGCAACCATGTCATCGTCAGTCGTCAGGCAACGTATTCCTAGACCCATATCAGCGAGTCTTCCGGCAGCATTGATGCGAGGACCAATCGCAAATCCAAGATCCAGTGCACTTGCCGCGGCAGGATCGCGCGAGGCGACAGCGAACAGGGCGCGCATACCTGGTTGCAACTGACCGCGTCGCATACGTTCGAGGCCGCGCGTGACGAGCAAGCGATTATTAGGATCGAGTTTGACAACGTCAGCTACTGTGCCAAGTGCTACGAGATCGGCAAGAGCATCCAGGCGAGGCCCACCATTTTCTGGGAATACGCCGCGTTTGCGCAGTTCGGCGCGCAGAGCCAGCATGAGGTAAAAAATGACACCGACACCAGCAAGATTTTTTGATGAAAATCCGCAGCCACGTTGATTCGGGTTAACTATCGCCAAGGCATCCGGTAGGGTTTCTCCCGGCAAATGATGATCCGTCACAATCACACCGATCCCGGCGGCATTCGCGGCAGCAACACCTTCGACGCTTGCAATTCCGTTATCCACTGTGATCAGCAAGTCTGGTCTGCCGCTACTATGCGTCAGCGCCAATTCAACGACTGCGGGCGATAAGCCGTAGCCTGTTTCAAAGCGATTTGGTACAAGAAAGTCTACATCTGCACCCATGGCGCGCAGACCACGCAGACCGACAGCACAGGCCGTAGCCCCGTCACAATCGTAGTCAGCCACAATCAGCATTTTTTTGCGTGAGGCAATCGCATCGGCCAGTAAAACAGCGGCATGCTCGGCATGTGTCAGACCGTTAGGTGCCAACATCGCAGGCCATTCCAGCCGAATATCTTCTGTGTGCTCAATCCCTCTTGCTGCCCAGAGCCTGGCCAGCAGCGGGTGAACGCCTGAGTTTTCAAGCCGCTGGCTGATTTGCAGATCGTAGCGACGGACGGTTAGTTTTGGAGATTCCACCAGCTTTTCCAGTTGTGTTTCTTGGCAGGCAATATACGAGCCCACCAACTACGTTGGGCTGCAGTAAGTTGTATACCGTGTTGTTGACCCAATAAGGTCAGGGTCGCGTCCTCTGGGTGTGAGTCGATAAACGCTTTAAGCGCAGGCAGCGTATGAATCCAGCTTGCCCAGTCGCTTTGCTGATGACTTTTCACCAAGCCATCAAATAAGACGACTGAATTGTCTGGCTGGGGTTTCCAGCCCTTGGCACCACCATAGAGCCAGAGACTGTTGATGTGAGGCAGGCCACGCTCAGTGCGTTCAAGGTTGACGGGATGTTCGTGCCAGATCATCTGAATTTCGTTGAGTAACTTTCGCCAGCTACGTAAAGTTTCATGTTGTGGCCACCAGTCTGCAAGCGCCATACCCGCGATGGCGCGTGGGCTCACCGAGTTAAAAACGGGATTGCTTGGCAACCATACTCTCCAGTGCATTGGACTGAGAGCCAAAGCAGAGATACCGGTGCCCGCCCAAAGAGTCGAGACGGCGTCAAAGAGTGCATCTGATTCTGCCTGAGTGATAGCCAGTAAGTCCGGATCGAGCAGCGTTGGGCCTTCGGCACGAATCGCCACACTTGCAAGTTCGGCAATCCAGACTTGCTCGTCTAAGGCACGTACGCCTGCCCTGAAGGGTCCAAGACCTGCCGATAAGTTCATCCCCTCGGAGGGGACAAAACCAAGTCGTTTAAGCTCAACGGCCTCATAAGGGGTGCAGCCCGTCTCATCCGGGTGCAACGCTAGTATTTCTGCACGCTGACGCTTGAATCGCTCAATCAGTGACGGACAGGCGGCTTCAAGATACTGAACAAGTTCTGGTGCGATGGTCGGGGGAGGCAAGGTGCCTGGGATCAGAATTTCCATTCTGTGATTGTAGTGGGATGGCGCGGAGTTTGATGTAATAATGGCGAAGTGATGAAACTACCCTATGAACTCTGGATTGGAGCCCGTTATGCGGGTTTGAGCAGTTTGCGCGGCCGTAAAGGCCGACGCGACCGCTTTGTCTCTTTTGTTGCGGCCACTTCAATGGCCGGGATCGCGCTTGGTGTTGCCGCCTTGATTGTTGTGCTTTCCGTCATGAACGGCTTTCAGAAAGAGGTTCGCGACCGAATGCTTTCTGTTTTGCCGCATGTCGAAATATATGTAGACGGTCGGGATCCTGAGAGGATTATTTCGCAATGGAAATCCATCGCAGACGATGCCTCCAAATCCCCAGAGGTCAAAGCCGCGGCCCCCTTTGTTTCTGCCCAAGGCATGTTGATGCATGGTCAGGAGTTGCGAGGTGTGCAGGTACGGGGTATCGATCCTCAGACGGAGTCTGGTGTATCTGATATCGGTCGCCAGATGGTTTCCGGCAAGCTTGATGATTTGAAAGCGGGTGGTTTTGGCATCATTCTGGGACAAGAGCTTGCAGATTTGCTAGGTGTGCGTCTAGGCCAGACCATCATGATGCTTGCCCCACAAGCCAATGTCGGGCCTGCAGGTATAACGCCCCGCATGCGTCAATTTACACTGGTTGGCGTCTTTCGCTCTGGACATTATGAATACGACTCCTCTCTTGCGTTTGTCGATGTGACCGATGCGGCAAAATTGTTCCGCGAGAGTGGCTCGGCTGGTGTGCGCTTGCGTGTCAGCGATATGTATCGCGCACCAGAAATCGCCCGCTCATTGATTCCTTTGTTACCTCCGAATGTTCTGATTGGTGATTGGTCGCGTAACAACCGTACCTGGTTCGCCGCAGTTCAGACTGAAAAAAGAATGATGTTTTTGATTCTTGCCTTGATTGTTGCGGTCGCGGCCTTCAATCTGCTGTCCTCACTGGTGATGGCCGTCAAGGATAAACAATCGGATATTGCCATCTTGCGCAGTTTTGGTTCTACCCCAGCAGAGATCGCGAGAATTTTTCTGGTGCAAGGTGCGCTGATCGGCATGATCGGCACACTGCTTGGCGTATCTGCCGGAATGGGCATTGCATTCAATATTGATGTGATCGTCCCAGCCATTGAGCGTATGGTTGGTACGCAGTTCTTGCCGCGTGAAGTTTATTTCATCAGCAACTTGCCCTCTGATCCCCGGATGTCGGATATCGTTTCAATAGGAGTCACCTCTCTGGTGATGTCTCTGGTGGCAACTTTATATCCCAGTTGGCGCGCCTCGCGTCTGCAACCAGCGCAGGTGTTGCGTCATGACTAAATATGCGCTGCAAGCCTCTAGCCTATACAAGCACTACGACGAGGGCCCAGTGCGTGTCGATGTTCTGACTGATGTAAGTTTGGCTGTTTCCCCTGGCGAAATGGTTGCAGTGATCGGTGCTTCAGGATCAGGCAAAAGCACTTTGCTCCACACCCTCGGCTTACTGGATTTGCCAACCTCTGGGCAGGTGACCGTAGCGGGCGAGTCCGCAGAGGGACTTTCGGAAGCGGATCGCAGCAGATTACGCAATCGTGCGCTAGGTTTTGTCTACCAGTTCCATCATCTGCTGCCAGAGTTTTCAGCGTTAGATAATGTCGCAATGCCTCTAATTGTTCGACGTGCGTCGCGCAGTGCCGCACGCGAACAAGCGCTTAAAGTTATCGATCTGGTTGGTTTAACCAGCCGGTTGGAACATTTCCCCGGTCAACTCTCTGGCGGAGAGAGGCAACGTATCGCCTTGGCGCGCGCTCTGGTGACACGGCCTGCCTGTGTCCTGGCTGATGAACCAACGGGTAATCTGGATCGTCAGACGGCGCATCAGATGTTTGCCTTACTCAAACGCGTTAATGCGGAATCAGGCACTGCATTTGTCATCGTCACGCACGACCCAGAGCTCGCTGCGTTGGCCGATCGCAGACTTTATATGGAATCGGGCCGGCTGGTTGATGCTCCTTGATACACATTGCCACCTCGACGCTTCTGAGTTTGATCAGGACCGAGACCTGGTCATCGCTCGTGCGCAGGCTGCAAGCCTCAAAGGTTTGATTATTCCCGCGGTAGAAGTATCAAATTTTGATACGGTAAGAATACTCGCTCATCAGTTTGAACAAGGTGCTTACGCATTAGGTATCCATCCACTGTATGTTGCGCGTGCCGAACCGGAACATCTTGAATTGCTCAGAGAGGTTTTGATCGCCCATAGGGATGATCCAAAACTTATTGCTGTGGGTGAAATTGGACTGGATTTTTTTGTACCAGAAATTTCACAGGGATCGGCGCGTGAAAAACAGGAAATGTTTTTTCTCGCTCAGCTTGAGCTTGCCCGCGAGTTTGATCTGCCAGTCCTTTTGCACGTTCGCAGAGCGCAAGATTTTGTTTTGAAATACTTGAGACGCTGCAGGGTCTCGGGAGGAATTGCTCACGCTTTTAATGGCAGTTTTCAGCAAGCTCAGCAATTTATTGATTTAGGTTTTGCACTTGGGCTTGGTGGAGCGATGACTTACAGCCGCGCCTTGCAGATACGGCGTCTGGCCAAAGAAATCAGTCTTGACTCACTTGTACTTGAAACCGACTCGCCTGATATCGCGCCCGAGTGGCTGGCAGGTACACGACGCAATGAACCTGAGCAGGTTGCCCGCATCGCTCAGGTAGTTGCTGATTTGCGCGGCCAGAGTGTGAACGAGGTGATTGATGCAACGGCCAGAACCGCTTTGCGTGTCTGTCCTCGCCTGGCCTGGATGTCTCACTAATCCGGGTTGAATCAGTGCTTGTTAATTCCGAGCTTCTTTAAGCGGTGCATCTTTAATCAGTGCATCTTTAATCGGCGCTTCTTTAATTGGCAGATTAAGTAGCGCGGCTGCTGCGGCAAGTACCATGTCCGCATACCACATCCATGAGTAGTCGCCGAATTGAGTGATGGCGACACCACCAAGCCAGGCACCTAAAAACCCCCCAATCTGGTGGGACAGCAGCGTCAGACCAAACAAGGTAGCCAGATAACGTGTTCCGAATAGTTTGCCGACGAGTGCTGCTGTAGGAGGTACCGTGGCAAGCCACGTAAAGCCAAGTCCTGCGGCAAAAATATAGAAGGTCCAGTCGGTTCTGGGCATCAGCAAATATATCCCGATTAAGACAGCTCTAGAGCCATACATGAGGGCAAGAATGTATTTGCTGCGATATTTGGCGACGCAACCTCCGGCATAGATACTGCCAAATATATTTGCAAGACCAATAATTGCTAGCGACCAGCTTGCGACGCTTGCGGGTAAGCCGCAGAGATTTACTTCGCCAGGGAGGTGCGTCACTAGAAATGCAATATGAAATCCACAGGTAAAAAATCCAGCATGTAAAAGCAAATAGCTGGGGTTTTTCAGCGCATCGCTCACGGCTTGCCTCAAGCCCTGATCTTGTTGCGTATGTGTTTGAGGTTTTTTTTCTGCACTTGAAAGGGTACGTATCAGCGGTAAAGTTGCCAGCGTGGCGATCGCCATTGCCCACATCGCTCCCATCCAGCCAAACGACTGAATGAGCTTTTGCACGATAGGTGCAAAAACAAATTGACCAAACGATCCCCCTGCATTGATGACGCCGGAAGCTGCTCCTCTTGCCTCGGGCGGCAACCGGTTAGCCGCAGCACTGATCAACACTGAAAAGCTGCCTGCACCCGAGCCAATCGCAGCCAGTACACCCATCGAAATCGTAAGTCCAAAACCACTCTGAGCAAAAGGAGCTGATGCGCAGCCCAGGGCGAGGATAAATAGTCCTGCGATCAGAACAGCTCTCGGCCCGTAGCGATCTGAGACTGCACCCGCGATAGGTTGGATCACACCCCAAGTGAATTGTCCGATTGCTAAAGCAAAACTGATGGTGGCAATGCCCATGCCAGTTGTCTCACTGATTGGGCTGATATAAAGACCAAATGACTGGCGAATTCCCATCGTTACCATGAGAATGCCCGCAGCAGCCAGGGTAACAATCAGTACGTCAGGACGGCGCAATATTTGAAACATGTCTTGTCATTCCGTGAGGTGTTTGTGTGCCCCTAAGGTCACATGCTGCTTGCTATTGTAATTGCACTCGCTCAGGATGCTCGCATTTTGCGGGTAAATTGTGCTCAGAGTCATTGCCGTTTGTATCGTCTCGGGTGCATGCCTGACACACTTATTGCGTGAATTGCCTGACTTAAAAAACTTAGTGGTTTGTTTAGTTTTCCTGGTTGTTGGCACAGTTACGATTGCGCTCCTGTTACGCCGGCATGCTTCGGGGGTTTTATTTCGGCTGAGTTTTATGTTGATAGCTGGGGTCATCTCTATGATGGCCACTATCAGCTGGACAATCTTTCTGGGGAAAGGCCGGTTAGCTGAAGTCCTGTCACAGTCAAACGAGAACGTTGTGACCCGTTTATGCTTTCGTGTGATGAGTATGGCGCAGGATCAGAATGAACAACAGAGATTTGAAGCTCAAGTCATTGGAGCTGCTCCCTCAGATATCCCTCGCAATATTCTCGTGACCTGGCAGGACAGGCCTGAGGGCAGAGAGTCTGTCTTACCCGGACAGGTGTGGCGTGCTGCCCTGGTCCTTAAAAGACCGCATGGCGCCTCGAATCCCTCTGGTTTTGATTTTGAGGCGCATATGTTTCAAAAAAATATCAGGGCGCTTGGAAAAATTCGAGGTCAGCCAAAGCTAATTTCAGATGATGCTTATAGTTCGATGCGTGTTTTGGTGGCTCGTACCAGGCACTATATCCGTCAAGCCATGCGTCAAGCATTGGGCGACGCAAGATATGGCCCTGTGCTGATTGCGCTGGCCATAGGTGATCAGGATGGTGTGTCCGCATCTGACTGGGATGTTTTTAATCGTACGGGTATCACACATCTCGTCAGCATTAGTGGTTCACACGTCACGATGCTTGCAGCCTTTGGCGGTTTAAGTATGTTGTGGCTATGGAAAAAATTACGTATCGGCAAACGCTATGCGTGCGAGAGAATTTCAGCAAGAGTAATGGCCGCCTGTGCGTCCTTAGCCGTTGCCTTTTTATATTGTTTACTTGCCGGTTGGGGGGTGCCTGCTAGGCGGACTTTTTTCATGCTGTTGGTGGTTGGGGTTGGGATGATGACTCGATATTGCCTGAGACCGACAACGATACTGAGTGCTGCAGCGGCCCTTGTGACGGTGCTTGATCCCTGGTCGCCGCTTGCGACTGGTTTCTGGCTTTCTTTTGGCGCGGTCTGTGTCTTATTTGCAGCAGGCACACAAGCGGTCAGTATGCGTAAGGATGCAACGCGTTTAGTAAGAACACTGGCTGTCCTCAAAGAGTCAGCCCGTCTGCAGTGGTTGATTACTCTGTCCATGACGCCCTTGCTTGCCTATTTGTTTCAACAAATTTCTCTCAGCTCTCCTCTAGCGAATGCTGTGGCTATTCCGGTTGTCACCTTTGTTGTTACGCCACTGGCGATATTGCTTGCGCTGATGAGTCTGATTCCTGGTGTTGAAACGCTTAGCTGGGCTATTGGCTGGCTGGCAAATTTCGCTATGCATGGCGCCATGTATCCGATTACCTGGCTCTCGCAAGTGCAGTGGTCGATGTTAGACATAGCCAAGATTCCCGGCTGGTTGTTGTTTCTGGCCCTAACTGGTGTTGGTTGGGCGATGCAACCGCCGGGAATACCTGCCCGGTGGGCTGGCTGGTGTTTAATATTTCCTGCGTTGGTTGGAAGATCCGAACGTCCTGAGGAGGGCGGCTGGCGAATGCTTGCGCTGGATGTCGGGCAGGGTAGTGCGATTATTCTCCAGACTCGCAGTCACGCCTTGCTTTTCGACGCAGGTCCAACTCAAGGTAGCTCGGATGCAGGTCAACGCGTGGTTGTACCTGTTTTGCGTGCTTTGGGGATTACCAGGCTTGACGGCCTGATGGTCTCTCATGCGGATCTGGATCATGCAGGAGGACTTGCACACATAGTCAAGACACAATCTGTGCAGAAACTCTATGCTTCCTTTGATGCCCCGGTCTGGTTGGCTAAAGCGCTGGCCAATAAAAACAATCAGCAATTTGAAGCACTCAGTTCAATTTTTTCCTATTGTCAACGTGGACAGCAATGGGTATGGGATCGCGTTGTATTTACCGTGTTACATCCTGAGGACTGGTCAGCCTCAAATAAAAAGAAAAACGCGAATAGCTGTGTCCTGCATGTGGCTGGCTCGATGCATTCAGCGTTGCTCACAGGAGATATTGGTATCAATGAGGAAAAAACGCTCGTTCAAGCAAATCAACATTTAAAGGCAGAGGTGATTGTGGCCGCGCATCATGGTTCTGCGAGCTCTTCGTCTGACTTGTTTGTTCGACACTTTGCTCCTCGTCATACGCTTATTCAGTCAGGTTATTTGAATAGATTTAAACACCCGGACATAATCGTTTTAAAGCGCTGGCAGGCTCAGGGAAGTAGAGTCTGGCGAACTGATCTCCAGGGTGCAATTGAGGTGTCCTCTGAGCGGGACGAGCTCAATGTCAAAGCACATCGCGAGGATATCCGGCGATATTGGCATCACTGAAATGATGCTGTTCAAGGCATAATAAGACTCTACAATACGCTGAGACCTTACTGGAGCTATCCATGACTTCACCACGCCTGAAAGCCGTCACTTGCAGCAGCCCTGCTGGTTTGCACCGCATGGCTTATCACGAGTGGGGAGCGAGTGATAATCCCGATACGATCTTGTGCGTGCATGGTTTGACCAGGACGGGACGAGATTTTGACGATCTTGCCAGACGTCTAGCCAGAGATTTTCGTGTGATATGCCCTGATGTAGTTGGTCGCGGCTTGTCGGATCGGCTTGCTAATCCGCTGCTCTATGGCGTCCCGCAATACACTGCCGATATGGTGAGTTTGATCGCTCGCTTGCAGCCGTCTCGCTTGCAATGGGTTGGTACCTCTATGGGCGGGTTGATTGGTATGGCTTACGCTGGATCAATGGCTTATGCTCGCGCTTTGCAGGCACAAAAAACGCCAGCACAGTGCTTTCAGACTTTGCCTGAAACTGGTCTGCGCCTGGATAAACTTGTCCTAAATGACGTAGGCCCTCATATCGAACCAATTTCGCTCGAGCGTATTGGTCAATATGTCGGTGAACCCGTGAGTTTTGAGGATTTTGAGACTGCGGTTGAATACGTTAAAAAAACTGCGGCTTCTTTTGGCCCGCATACAGACTCACAGTGGC
Source organism: Burkholderiaceae bacterium (assembly GCA_036725985.1). Lineage (GTDB taxonomy): Bacteria > Pseudomonadota > Gammaproteobacteria > Burkholderiales > Burkholderiaceae_B > Zwartia. The sequence continues at coordinate 278,923 of DAIMDD010000005.1, read as the reverse complement.
AGGAGCTTGCACGCTACACTTATATTGAGCAGGGTGGTAAGTGGATCAAGCACTATGACCTTGGAATTGCAACAGCCTTTAAATCCATGACACCAGAGCAAGCGACTCAGGGCGAACAAATCCTCTGGCATTCTTACACTTCAGTTCAGGTACCTATCTTGATTACAAGAGGTCAGGAGTCAGATTTGCTGTCGCCAGTCACGTTGAAAAAAATGCTTGAGGTTAATTCGCACGCGCGTGCGATCGAGTTTGCTGGTGTTGGTCATGCACCTACTTTCATGACGGCCGCTCAACTTGATGCAATCTGTGGATTTCTTTATGAGTAATGAAATGGGGACTTGTGTTGATCTGCATTGCCATTCAACCGTCTCGGATGGAGTGCTGAGCCCCGAGTCAGTCGCGCTTCGTGCTGCGCAGCGTGGCGTCAACATCTGGTCACTGACCGATCATGATGAGGTGTCAGGTCAAAAATTAGCACGTGCTACGGCTCAGTCTCAGGGTATGACTTATCTTGGCGGGGTGGAGATTTCGGTTACCTGGGCAAATCAAACCGTGCACATTGTTGGCCTCGGTATAGATGAGGATCACCCCGCACTTGTTGAGGGTTTGCGTGCAACCCGAGCTGGTCGAGCCGAGCGTGCTAAGCGTATTAGCGATAATCTTGCCCGACTTGGTATGCCCGGTGCCTATGAAGGAGTGTTGCCCTTTGCAGGAAATCCTGAGTTGATCAGCCGTACTCATTTCGCGCGCTACCTTGTGCAAGCGGGTTACTGTCCCGACGTGCAAACAGTGTTTGACAAGTATTTAAGCGATGAGGGCCCTGCACATGAGCCAATGCAGTGGGCAAAACTTGCTTGCGCTGTGAGTTGGATTCATGGTGCTGGTGGTGTCGCTGTGGTCGCACATCCTGGTCGTTATCACTACACACAAACACAGCTTGCTGCTTTTTTCGCTGAATTCAAAGACTTGGGCGGGCAGGGTATTGAGGTTGTCACTGGCAGCCACACACCACACCAATATCACGAGTACGCTCAGGTTGCGCGGGACTACGGGTTTCTTGCTTCCTGTGGGTCTGATTTTCATAGCCCAATTGAAAGTCGACATGACCTTGGCAGTTTGCCTGGGTTACCCTCTGATCTTGTACCTGCATGGCAGGGTTTGGTTTGAAGCTGGTATTGAGATCATTAAGCAGATGAATAAAGCTTTTGTTAAAGAGTCGGATCAAGACGCGGATGAGGACTTTCCTGAGGCTGCGCCTCTGCCTCCAGGTACTCGGAACTACATTACGCCTGCCGGTTATGCAGCTTTACGCAAGGAGTTGGCTTGTCTGATGCTGGAAGAGCGCCCTGCGATGGTAAAAATTGTCTCCTGGGCAGCCTCAAACGGTGACAGATCTGAAAACGGTGATTATCTCTACGGCAAAAAAAGACTCAGGGAAATCGATCGCAGGATGCGTTTTCTGACCAAGCGTCTCGAGTTTGCTGAAGTCGTTGATCCGAGCGCACAGCCGAACCAGGATCAAATTTTTTTCGGTGCAACAGTTGTTTATTCAGATCCTGAGGGTCTTGAGCACACGGTCACTATTGTAGGAGTAGATGAGGCCGAACCACTTAAAGGAAAAATCAGCTGGATTTCACCTGTCGCGCGTGCTTTGCTCAAATCTCGTGAGGGTGACACCGTTACCTTGCGTACCCCAAGCGGTATCCACGAGCTGGATATCCTGGAAATTATTTATCCGGCCGAATAAGCGAGTCGGCTATCGGGCCATTTCAGTTCGAAACCTGATTCAATCAAGCGCTTGTTGCTCAAGCGCTTACTCCCAACACCGCGTGGTGAGGAGCCCTCTGGTGGCACAGGTCCACCCACTAATCTGGCGAGGTGTTCGTAAAGTGTTCGCATCGGAAGTGGGGTACTGTCTGTAACCAGATAGAGCGGGAATACTTTTTGAAGTTTTAACAGGTGCACAACCGCTGCAGCAGCGTCCTCGATATGAATGCGATTAACCCAGTGATTATTGGTTTTGGGAGCAACGGCCAGGCCTTGACGAATACGCTCAAGCAGGTAATTCCGATTAGGTCCGTATATGCCTGAAAGTCGAAGGCTGATCGTGCTGATCTGCCTCTCCTGACCGAAAGACTTGAGCCAATTTTCTGCTTCGCAAAGGACCCGTCCATTAAAACCGCTTGGATTTGTGGGAGTTGTTTCATCGACCACATCCTGGCCATGATCTCCATACACTGCAGTGGATGAAATAAATATGATGCGTTTGAGCGAACCAGTGTCGCTCGCTTGCACAACATTAAGCAGACCTTGGACATAGGTGGCACGATAGTCAAGCTCAGTACGCTCATTGGCTGCGGCAGCAAAGATCAGGTGTGTAATGCCTCTTGGCAGCGCAGTCAGAGTATTGGGGTCTCTCAAATCCGCGCTAATCCATTGAAGGTTCTCTGCTGATCTTTCTGGGGGAGGGGCGCGCCTCAGACCGAATACCTCACAGTTTTGTTCAGTAGTTAATATTTTTGCAATGTGTGTACCCAGGTCTCCACAGCCTGCGATCAAGATTCGCATATTCAACTCTTACAAAAAAATCTGTCACGTAGTTCATCCAGACCCAGTCGATCAAGGATAGCCTGAAGTCTTTCTACCGCGTCGGCTTTCGCAGGACCTTTATGCTCAGCAATGATTAATTCATTTTTCATCGAGTGTTCCCAGCCGACTAGTTCCGTCACGGTCACTTGATAGCCATGGGCTTGCAGTTGAAGGCAACGTAAGACGTTGGTGAGTTGACTTCCAAATTCTCTAGTATGCAAGGGGTGGCGCCAGAGCTCTGCTATTGGATCACTGAGTTGTTTCGCTTTATTTTTGCGTAAGAATGTAGCGACTTCAGCCTGACAACAAGGCACAAGTACCATATAACGCGCTTGTTTCGCGAGCCCAAACCTGATCGCATCATCAGTCGCTGTATTACAAGCGTGTAGTGCGGTGACCATATCAACGGTCTGAGGCAGTAAGTCTGAGGTGATTGATTCAGAGACAGACAAATTGAGGAATTTCATCTGTTTAAATTGTAGCTGTCTGGCAAGTGCTACTGAGCTTTCTACGAGCTCAGGCCTGGTCTCAATACCCACCATTTTCGCCTGTGGAGCCTGAAGACGCAGAAACAAATCTACCAAAATAAAGCCCAGGTATGATTTTCCAGCGCCATGATCGACAACAGTGAATTCAGGTTTATTCTGTTGCAGGTGCTTAAGCATAGGCTCGATAAACTGAAACAGATGATTGACTTGTTTCAGTTTTCGACGACTATCCTGGTTCATCTTCCCATCCCGGGTCAGGATGTGAAGCGCCTTGAGTAATTCGATCGACTGTTCAGGGCGGATTTCAGTTGTGGACATGTGCGGCGTTGGATATATTGCTTGTTTAAAGGTTTAAAGGTTTTTCGGGTTTACGGCAATAGACGAGTTTTTCAAGACACTGTTAAAAGTTACAGATGGACTATCAGCACGCCTTCGCGAATGATGTTTTACCGTCAAACGGTCTAACTCCTCACCCCCGGAATTCTGGTGGTATTTTCGTGCGTGCGCAAAGTCAGGCGCACGTAGGGCGTTTACAAAACACAATAGAACATTTTCTTCATCAGCTTGAGGCTCAAGCTTACCTGAATATCCTGCCATCACTTGACCCTGTTGCGCCAGGCGTGCACATTTCGGCTTCGCAGCGGCTTGTTTTGATTACTCCAGATTTTGACACGACTGGCATTGCAAACCACCTGGGATTAAATGGGCTCAAGTGCTCGATAGAGCTGGAGTTGGAAATTCTTCTGTCCATGGCAATTAGTCCTGTTTTGTTTAATTATCCAAATTTTGCTGAGCTCGTATCCGCGATTCGTGTGCGACGTAATGCTGCCCTGGCTGCTTATCAGGCAGAATTGAACTTTGACACCGAAGGTCTGGAGCGTCCACGGAACTACTGGAGCTACCATCCAGAAACAAGTTTTACGCTTTTGCCTGGCGTATCCCTGATTGATGCGCTGACTCTTACGACTCAACCGGCTCTTTCCGGACATGTTTATTCTTTTTCGTGTTTCAGGGCTTCGGAATACATTTTGACGCTTGCGCTCGCCCTCGAGTTGCGCGAATGCCATCCTGTACTTCATCAGCAGATCGAGGCGCGCTGGTCAAAAAAAGCGATCATGGGCGAGGAGTGCCAGTCTGTTTTTTTGCGCGAGTACGGATCGATTGCCGCGCCGATCGCTCCCCGTTTTTACGTACCAGGTGAACGTGTCTGGTTTAGAAATCCGGATGAGCCATCCTCAGACGTCTTGGGATATGAGGGTTCATGGCTCTATTACCTCGGTGGCGGCTTGTTTAACAACTTCTGGGATCGAAAAAATCCGTATACCATTACCAGTAAATGCCTTGAGATTTATCACTGGCGCAATGGCTTAGTGCGTAGTGCGCTTGGCGAATACTCTATCGACGAGTCCGTTGTCTCTGCGAGAGTCAAGCAATCCGCCAGTAACCCTCTGGAGGTTGAAAGGATTCTTTCTCTGATGCTTAAGTACCGTGATCCTTCTGGCGTGTATGCACAGGGTGGGTGCATAGATGCGACCAGAGAGTCTTTCAAGCTCATTCATCCCCAAAGTTGCGATATTCATATTCCCGAGCCTTCTTTTTCTCGAGATGCTGCCTTAATCGATTAAGGTACTCACTATATTTATAAAAAATAATTTAGTTATTTGGAATATTTTTGCAAGCGGTTGCAATCTGATGATTGATTGCGGCAAAATTCTGCTTGAACACTTAAATCATACTCATGGAGTTTCAACATGGCTGTACGTTATTTAAAACGCGGTAAAGATGCCGCAGCGGTGGCAGAGGCCGATGCAAAAGTCCGGGCTACTGTTGAAGCGCTGCTAGGTGATATCGAAAAGCGCGGCGATCAGGCCGTTCGGGAAATGTCTGCGAAATTTGATAAGTGGGAACCAAGTGAGTTCCGTCTGAGCCAGGCTGACATCGAGAAAGCCGTCAAACAACTTTCAGCCCGTGAAATCGAAGACATCAAATTTGCCCAAACACAAATTCGTCGTTTTGCAGAGGTTCAGCGCGCATCTATGAAAGATGTCGAGGTTGAGACCATTCCGGGTGTTGTGCTTGGACATAAGCATGTTCCCGTGAGTGCCGTGGGCTGCTACGTCCCAGGTGGCAAGTATCCGATGATCGCCTCGGCGCATATGAGTGTATTGACGGCTAAAGTCGCTGGCGTCAAGCGTATCGTAGCCACAGCACCACCATTTCAAGGCTCTCCACATCCTGCGATTGTTACAGCGATGCATTTTGCTGGAGCAGATGAAATCCTGGTACTTGGTGGTATTCAGGCAGTGGGCGCGATGGCGATTGGTACGCAATCCATAGCACCTGTTGATATGCTCGTCGGACCAGGCAACATGTTTGTTGCTGAAGCAAAGCGTCAGTTGTTTGGGCGTGTGGGAATTGATTTGTTTGCGGGCCCCACTGAGACGCTTGTGATTGCGGATGACTCGGTTGATGCAGAAATGTGTGCGGTTGATTTGCTTGGACAAGCTGAGCATGGCCCGACCTCACCCGCTATTTTACTGACCAACAGCGAAACACTGGCTAAAGCAACGCTCGCAGAAGTCGAGCGTCTGTTAACCATCCTGCCAACCGCTGAAATTGCGCGTGTCTCTTGGGCAGAGCACGGCGAAATTATTGTTTGCGATACGATCGATGAGATGCTTGCCGTGGCGGACGAACTGGCGTTTGAGCACGTTCAGGTGCTGACCAGTGATCCGGATGTATTCCTCAACCGCCTGCAAAACTACGGCGCCTTGTTCCTTGGGCCTCGTACTAACGTCAGTTTTGGAGATAAAGTGATTGGTACTAACCACACCTTGCCAACTAAACGTAGCGCTCGTTTCACCGGTGGTCTGTGGGTTGGTAAATTCCTCAAGACCTGTACCTATCAGCGTGTCACAACCGATGCCGCCTCAGCTTTGATCGGTGAGTATTGTTCGCGTCTTTGTCATATGGAAAACTTTTCTGGCCACGGCGAGCAGGCTAATTTGCGTGTGCGCCGTTATGGCGACCGTGCTCAGGTGCCTTGGTACGAGCCAGTTCCTGCAAAATAATTAGAGAAGTTTTGCAGCGACAAAGCCCTCAGAAAGAGAAAGTATAAATAGTGCGAGGAGACGAAAGAATGACTAAGCTCAAAATGCTCATGCTGTTAATCATGAGCATGCTGGTGCTTCCTGCCTGGTCTGCGGAGCAGTACCCAAATAAGCCGATTAAATTCGTCGTACCCTATCCTGCGGGCGGTGTGAGTGATAACTCAAGTCGGGCCATTGCTGATCGCCTGGGACGCGAGTTAGGACAGACTATGATTATTGAAAATAAGGCGGGCGCAGCCTCTACCTTATCCAGTAATTACGTTGCGCGCTCAGCCCCTGACGGCTACACGATTTATGCCGCGCCTGTCTCGATCGTGATCAATCCTGTCTTGCAGGAAAAAGTTGATTACGATGCGCAAAAGGATTTTGCTCCAGTATCGATGATGATCACCTCTGCTTTTGTGCTGCAGGCTAATCTTGATCTTAAAGTCAAAGACCTCAAAGAGTTATTGGCCTTGATTCGTGCCAATCCGGACAAATACGCGATTGGTACATCCGGGATGGGCTCGATTAATCATCTGGCTGCTGAATATTTCATCAAAAGTTTTGGTTTAAAAATGGCTGTGATTCACTACAAGGGCGGGGCGCCTGCTGCGACCGATCTGATTGGTGGGCGGATCCAGATGATGTTTTCAGCGACAAACGAGGCTTTACCTCTGGTCAGTGCCGGACGTACACAAGCGATCGCGGTCTCCACTGCAAAACGTATCAGTAGCCTGCCGCAGTTGCCTACGATCGATGAAGCTTCGGGGACTAAAGGTTTTGATGCTGTGTTCTGGTTAGCGTTACTTGCACCCGCTAAAACGCCACAACCTATACTCAATCGCCTTGAGTCTGCCATGCAGGTTGTAGGCAACGATCAGGCCTTGAGGGATGATCTTGCCAGAAAAGGGGTGGATTTATATGTTTCGACTCCTGCTGAGGTCCAGTCTTATATGCAAAAAGATGGAGAAAAATGGGGACAAATCATTCGCGAGCTAGGAATCAAAGAGTAATCGTACAATCAGTGAATCTTTGACAGACGGATCCCTAAGATGTCTGACGTTATTGCACTGATTTTCGATTTTGACGATACCCTGGCGCCTGACAGTACCTCCGGCTTTCTTGAAAGCATAGGTGTTGATACGCAGCAGTTCTGGACTAAGCGTGTTGATCCTCTTTTACATGAGGATTGGGATCCTGTGCCCGCATACCTGCACGAAATGATACAGCTCTCACGGGAGCGGGGCGACTCCCCGATCACTCAGGCAAATCTCCAGCAGTGGGGCGCCTCATTGCCTTTGCACGCTGGAGTCGATACCTTGTTCTCCCGTCTGCGTGCGCAGGTCAGGAAAGTTCATCCGCAGGTACAACTCGAGTTTTACCTGATTTCCAGTGGCATCGGTGATGTTGTCCGGCATACTCGCATTGCTCACGAATTCACCGCCATCTGGGCTTCTGAATTCATTTATGACCAGCAGGGTGCAATTACATTTCCCCGTCGCATCGTCAGTTTTACGGATAAAACACGCTATCTTTTTCATATTCAAAAGGGCATAGTAGGTCCCTCTTTTGTAGGTAAACCCTTTGAGGTGAATCGCAAAGTTGCAGAGGATCGTCTGCGCGTTCCGTTTGACCAAATGGTGTTTGTGGGGGATGGCTATACCGATATCCCGTGCTTTTCGCTGATTCGCAGCTCAGGTGGTTTTGCTTTTGGTGTTTGGGATCCTAAACACCGTGACAAGCGTAGTCGTGCCTGGGGGTTTATTGAGGATGGCCGCGTGTCGAATTTGAACCAAGCGCGCTACGACGACGATGCTGAGTTGTATCAATGGCTCGAAGAAGCGCTGACTAGTCTGGCAGGGCGTGTCGCACTCAAATCACGCGTATACCGTGGCTGAGTTTGCTTTGCAAGCTGCTTCTGTAGCGCGGCTAGAGCAGGATCAACAGTTAATGGGACTTGCACTTGAGCAAGCTGCTCTTGCTCAAGCAATGGGTGAGGTCCCTGTTGGTGCTGTCGTAGTCGATCCTGCCGGACAAGTTGTTGCCAGAGGTTTTAACCGTACGATAAGCGATTCTGATCCGACCGCCCATGCAGAGGTCGTCGCGTTACGACAGGCGGCCCAGCAAGCGCATAACTACCGCTTGCCAGGATATTCACTCTACGTGACCCTCGAGCCCTGTGCGATGTGCATGGGCGCTATGATGCACGCACGTCTGGCACGCGTAGTTTTTGGTGCCCATGATCCAAAAACTGGTGTTTGTGGCAGCGTGCTGGATCTTTCGGGACACGCACAGCTCAATCATCAAACAACGGTTACAGGCGGCATTCAGGCCGATGCCTGTGGCCATATCCTGCGTCAGTTCTTTAAACAAAGGCGCAGCAAGGAAAATTAATATGTCTGAAAACCATACTTACGGCGTACCTGATGCCAGTGGTATTTATATTTTCTCACCGTCCAGTGCTGTTGCCGAGCCCCAGGCGTTGGAGCGCGCCACGACGTTGCTCAAATCGATGGGTTTCAAGGTGTCGGTAGATCGCTCGGCACTGGCGCGTCATCAGCGCTTTGCTGGGACTGATACGCAACGACTTGCTGCCTTTACGCGTGCGATCAAACAAAAGTTACCAATCGTGATGTCTACACGTGGTGGATATGGTGTGACACGCTTATTGCCTGCACTCGACTGGAAGGCAATCGCTGACTCAGGCAAACGTTTTGTTGGTCAGAGTGATTTCACGGCTTTTAATCTTGCCTTACTCGCTAAAACAGGTATGGTCAGTTATGCAGGACCTACGGCTTGTTTTGATTTCGGCGCATCCAAGCCTGAAATCTTAACAACCGAGATCTTTGGTGAGTCCATGCGGGGTGAGCTTGAGATTTTGAGTTTCGAGACCCGGGATGCTGATCCAGTAGACTGTCGCGGGGTGCTATGGGGCGGAAATCTTGCCATGGTGACCGCACTGATTGGTACGCCTTATATGCCTAAAATCAAGGGTGGAATTTTATTTCTAGAGGATGTGGGCGAGCATCCTTATCGGATTGAGCGCATGCTCAACCAATTGACTCAAGCGGGTATTCTTGGTCGTCAAAAAGCTTTGTTGCTAGGTAGCTTTACCGAGTACAAACTCGCCACGCATGATCAAGGCTATGATTTGAAGGCCGTGATAGCTCACATTCGAAAAACAGTTGGTATTCCTGTGATTACAGACTTGCCTTATGGACATACGGTAATGAAAGCGACCTTGCCTGTTGGGGCGAAAATCGGTCTGGCAACTGAAAAGGGTTTGGCACATCTTGTGCTTGATGAGCACGTGCATTGAGTGATCAATTTCAGCAGACAACCCGCCTACCAAAATAAACAGGCTTGAATACTGTACTGCCTTGTACTGCCGCTACAAAAGCAAAGACTGAGGTTTGTTCTCGTGGCGGCAGTAGTGCTTACTTAGTGACTGCCGCCCAGATATGCGGCTTTTACTGCAGGGTCATTCATGAGATTGCCTGCGGCGCCGTGAGCTGTAATACGACCGTTTTCAAGCACATAGCCGTAATCTGCAACATTGAGCGCTGCAGCAGCAAACTGTTCAACAAGCAACATGGTGATGCCTTCGGATTTGAGGCGCGCAATAATCCTGAATACTTCATCCACCAGAATAGGTGCGAGTCCCATGGAGGGTTCGTCAAGAAGAATGATTTCGGGATTCAGCATGATTGCGCGCGCCATAGCGAGCATTTGCTGTTCACCGCCTGACAACGTACCCGCTAGCTGATTACGTCGCTCCTTGAGGCGTGGAAATAGTTCCATCGCACGTTCCAGATCATTTTTTACGTCGCCTTTTGGGCGACTGCCCGTCATGCGTGGAAAAGCTCCAAGCACGAGATTGTCACTCACCGACATGGTGGAGAAAACACGGCGACCTTCGGGACTATGTGCGAGCCCAAGTCGAGCGATTTTGTAGGAGTCGAAACCATCGATTTTTGTGGAGCCAAGCGAAATATCTCCACCTGTTGGTTTGATCATACCGGTTACTGCCCGCATGGTCGTGGTTTTACCCGCACCGTTTGAACCAATCAGCGTCACAACTTGGCCTTTTGGTACATCAATGCTGATGCCATGCAGGACTTTGACTTTGCCATATCCGGCTTGGAGATTTTTGATCGATAACATGATTTTCCTGATCTTCTCTGAAAGTTAAGCGGCTGCGCCGCCCAGATAGGCTTCGATAACTTTTTCGTCAGCCTGAACCTCAGCGGGTTTACCTTCAGCAATTTTTTGACCGAAATCCAGAACAGATACTTTGTCGCAAGCCGCCATCACGACATCCATGTGGTGTTCAATCAGAATAATAGTGATGCCGTGCTCTCGGATCTTCTGGATGATGACCAGCAGATCTTTAATATCAGGCGCTGTAAGGCCTGCAGCGGGCTCGTCAAGCAATAGCAAATTAGGGTCCAGGGCAAGTGCGCGTGCGATTTCGAGTACACGCTGTTTACCGTAGGGAAGGTTGCGGGCCTCTTCGTTGGCGAGGGAGTCTAAACCTACAAATTGCAGTAGCCCCAACGCACGCGTGCGTGCTTCAGACTCTTCTTTTGTGTAGCGAGGCAAATGCAAGGCTACGTCCAGTAAGTTTGAATCAAATGTGTGGTGCAAACCTACCAGAATATTTTCCAGCGCGGTCATTTCGCCGAAAAGCTGCACGTTCTGGAATGTTCTGGCAATACCAGAGAGTGCGATCTCAGAGGAAGTTTTACCAACCACACTATTACTCGCATACACCACTTCCCCTGCTGTCGGGACGTAAATTCCTGTCAGCACGTTCATCATCGTGCTTTTCCCTGAGCCGTTTGGACCAATCAGGCCGTGAATCGTGCCACGCTCAATGGTTAGATCTACCTCGTTGAGTGCCTTCAAACCACCAAATTGCATGAGGACTGATTTCACGCTTAGCAGTGTGCCACCTTTCGAGGAGTCAGAAGCCGCGCTGATGACATCTTTGTCTGTTGGTTTTATCTCCAGCAAGGCCTCGGCATCCTGTGCGGCTTGTGCAGACTTGCCAGTCAGAGAGGCATAGTAGTTACGTACAAACCCGACAATGCCGTCTTGCAGGTAGTAAACCACAAGCAAGATCATGAAACCGAAAATCGTCAGACGCCAGTCCGTGATATTTTCCAGCCAGAAAGAAAAGGCTGCCAATCCGACAATGCCAGCGAGCGGGATCGAGATTTTCCGGATCGTTGTGAGTTTTTTGCTCAGCGAAATCGCTGCCAGTACGATAAACAGTACCGCAAGCGCAACAGCCACCATACGGAATAATTGAATATCGTCGAGCAGCTTGGGCAGCATCACGATAATGAAGGAGCCGAGGATCGCACCCATGCGTGATTTACGCCCACCCATGATGACAGCGAGCAAGAACAAAACGCTCAACTCGATCACATAGGTATTAGGTGAAATATATTGTTCAGAGTATGCATACATGCATCCTGCCAGACCTGCGAAGCCCGCGCTGATGATGAAGGCATACACTTTGTAGCGATAAACAGACACGCCCATGCAATCACACGCCACCGGGCTGTCACGCAGAGCTTCAAACGCTCTACCGAGGTGAGATTTCAGAATACGGTGCACGACCAGTAAACTTAGCAGCATTAAGACGCAAACAATCCAGTAGTACTCGTCCTCAGTCGTGACGTGACCAAAAAAAGCTGGTTTGGGGATTTTGATACCGACAGGACCTTCGGTTAAAAAACTCATCTCATTGATGAGAATCTGAATAATCGTACCAAACGCAAGGGTCACCATAGCCAGGTAAGGCCCAATCACTTTGAGAGCAGGTAAGGCAAGCAAGCCACCAAATATTGCCGTAATCGTAATGGAAGCAGGAACCGTGACCCAGAAGGGCATACCAAGCTTCATAAACAGCACGCCGGCCACATAGGAGCCAATGCCGAATAAGCCTGCATGACCAAGCGAGACCTGTCCCGTATAACCCACAACGATATCCAGACCAAACAGCAGCACTGCATAAATCAGGATTGTCTCGACCAGATGGATGTAGTAGGGGTTGGTGACGACCAGTGGGAAGCCAAAGAGCGCAACAATTGATGCGGCTAATAAAAGATATTTAATTTTCATGTGATCAGACCTTCTTGATCGCGGTTTTGCCAAACAGTCCGGACGGTTTGATCGCAAGTACAAGTAGCAACAGAATCAAGCCGGGTACGTCTTTATAGCCAGTGGACAGATAAAAGCCCGTGGTTGTTTCAGCGATTCCCAAAATCAAACCACCCACGATAATGCCCATGCCGCTCGACAAGCCACCAATGATTGCGACAGCAAAAGCTTTCAGTCCAAGGGCTGCACCCATTGTTGCGCCGGTCAGTGTGAGCGGTGCAATGAGTACGCCAGCAAAAGCTGCAGTCAATGAGGACAGGGCGTAGGAAAAGGTAATCACCAGGCCAGTATTAATCCCCATCAAACCTGCCGCATCTCTATCGTTTGCGGTGGCGACGACGGCTTTTCCGTAAATACTTTTGCGGTTGAACAATTCGACCAGCATCATCATTGCCAAGGCGCCACCTACAACAACGATCTCCATCGGCAGTACGTTGGCGCCTAGAAATTTGATCGGATCATCATCAATAGGCGAGGGGAATTTCATATCGTCGCGTCCCCAGAGGTTTTCAGCGACGTTTTTGAAAATAATGCCGAGTGCAATCGTGGACATGATCCAGCCGAACTCGGATTTTATTTTGATAGCAGGACGAACACCGATCAGTTCGACCAAGCCACCCTGGAGCGCACCAAATACAAGTACGATCGGAATCATCAGCCAATAGTTCAGGCCCAGAGTATCTACAAGAGTCAGTCCAACCATGGCACCTAGCATCAAGGATTCACCCTGACCAAAGTTCAGTGTGCCTGAAGTTGCAAAGGTTAACTGGTAGCCAAACGCGATAACCGCGTAAATCATCCCGAGAGAGATGCCGCTATAAATAAGTTGAAGCAGGATTTCCATTGGAAAGTCCTCAAAATAGGGTCAGACAATAAAACGGTGAAACAACAAATTCGCAATCTTGGACATTAAAAACGCCGCACCTAATCGGCGCGGCGTCAGAGTCGGGCTTTGCAACGCCCGCGATATTATTTATTTAGCTGCTTTAACGCGAACCTGACCAGCAGTTTTTGCATCTTCAGGATTGGCATAACCTACTTTACCGTCATTGACTTCACCCATCACTGGAATATTTGAAGTGATGGCGTCGTGGTCAGCCTTGGAAAAGGGCTTGTCGTATATCGTTACAACACCTTCGACTTTGGCGTTGAGGTTCTCAAGCGCTTCACGGACCTTTGAGCCGTCTGTCGTGCCAGCTTGTTTCATCGCAGCAGCCAGCAAGAAGACAGAGTCGTAGCCTTGTGCAGCTGAAACAGGTGAATCGATACGGTCTTTTTTAGGCTTGAATTCCTTCAGGTATGCAGCGATAAATTCTTTACGCTTTGGCGTGCTGCCGTCCTGAATGAAGGTTTGTGGCATGGTTGCGCCATTACCGTTTTTACCGGCTGTGTCGATGAAGTTAGCCATCGACAAGGTCCAGCTACCAATCATTGGTTTTTTCCAGCCAAGCTTGGCCATGCCGTTTGCGATTTGAGCAAGTTCAGGACCGATTGCATAAGTCAGGATGACTTCGGCGCCAGCTTCTTTTGCTTTGAGCAACTGAGGTGTCATGTCAACATCTTTGATGTTGAATTTCTCATCCGCAACAGGTGTGATGCCTTTTGCAGCGAGAGCGGCTGTCAAATCTTTACGTCCCAGATCGCCGTAAGCGGTCGAGTCAGCCAGAATTGCAACTTTCTTGAAACCACGGCGTGTGACCGCCTCTTCCACGATCATTGGCGCTTGAATCCTGTCGGCCGCAGCATTGCGGAAAACGTAGTTTTCTGGTTCTTTTTCAAACTGCAAGGTGATCAGTGTTCCAGTCGCAACGTTGTTCATGACAGGAATTTTTGCTTCCTGGAAAAAACGCTGTGAGGCCAGTGCCACACCGGTATTGATATAGCCAACGGCTGCGTCAACTTTTGTTTTGTTAATGAATTCCTGGGCGATTTGCACGCCACGCTCGTTTTTCGCCTCGTCATCGCGCTCGACGAGTTCAATTTTCTTACCCAGAATTCCACCTGAGGCGTTGATTTCCTTGGCGGCTAGACGCACGCCATCACGCATACTCACGCCCATCGAGGACGCGCCACCAGTGAAAGGCCCAATCACGCCGATTTTGATGGTTTCTTGTGCAAACGCGCCGGCTGTAGCAAAGGCGCAGGCAGCGACCGTTGTTAAAAGTTTGTATTTAAGTTTCATGTATTCTCCTCAATCAACCGCTATCGGCTGAGAGATCGTAGTTTAGCGATTTATCCTCGTATTTTCCCGAGGGTTTACTCTAGTTTTAAGAGCAAATAACGAAGTTTTAAATAATTTTTCAAATAAATTTGTTCAGTCGGGGAAAAGTCAGTCCTTTTTTAGATCAAGTGGTTTTGTTAAGTAAATCTTTGCGATACGCTTTTGTTTCGTTGATCACGACACCTGAGAGCAACACGATTCCAATCAGGTTAGGAAAGGCCATCAAACCATTAAAAACATCCGAGACTGCCCAAACCAAATCAAGCGAAACAACGGTTCCAAGCATGACAAAGCAAATAAAAATCAACTTGTAAGGAAAAATCGCTCTCTGTCCCAGCAGATATTGTGCGCATTTTTCACCATAAAAACTCCAGCCCAAGATGGTTGAATAAGCAAAAAATATGAGACCAATGGTGACAATCCATCCGCCAGGACCTGGCAGCAAGGCGTCGAAGGTTTGGCTTGTCAGTGCGGCGCCTGTTGCGCCTTTCGTATAAAGCCCACCCATTACGAGCGCGATCCCGGTGATTGAGCACACAACGATCGTATCGATAAAGGTTCCCGTCATTGAAACCAGCGCCTGTTTGACAGGTATGTCAGTTTTAGCAGCAGCCGCCGCAATCGGTGCAGTACCCAGTCCAGCTTCGTTAGAAAAAACGCCACGCGCAACGCCATAACGTATGACGGTTCCCATGGCTCCCCCGGCTACTGCCGCGCCTGTAAACGCATCTGTGACGATCAGGCTTAGCGCGGGAAGCAGTTTATCCAGATTGCAGAGGATGAGGATCAGCCCACCTGTTATATACAGTGCTGCCATGGCAGGCACAATGATGCTTGCGGCGCGCGCGATTTTTTTGATACCACCAAGCACCACCAGAGCGGTTACCAGACTCAGTATCAGGCCGGTAATCCAGTGCGGTACTCCAAACGTATCATTGAAAGCATGCGCGACAGTGTTTGACTGGACTGAGCAGCCCGTCCCCAGCGCCGCTATCATGCCAAAAAAAGCAAAGCTCATTGCTAGCCATTTCATCTGCAGGCCCCGCTCGATGTAATGCATGGGGCCGCCTGACATTTCACCGTTTTGGTCTTTAAAGCGATATTTGATCGCCAGAAGACCCTCTGCGTATTTGGTGATCATGCCAATCAGTGCAGAAATCCACATCCAAAAGATGGCACCTGGCCCGCCCAAAACGACCGCAGTGGCCACGCCAGCAATATTTCCTGTGCCAATAGTCGCAGCCAAAGCAGTCATAAGAGCCTGGAACTGCGAAATATCTCCAGGGGATTTATCATCTTGTTTTCTTGAAAAAGCGAGTCTGAGTGCATAGGGCAGCAGTGAGAACTGTAAGGCGCCTAACCTGATCGTCAGGTAAAGTCCTGTTCCGACTAAAAGTACCAGCAGAAGGGGACCCCAGACGTATCCGCCCATCAGGTTTAAAAAGTGGGTCAGGCCTGTAATCACATCATTTAAGCTTGCGTCGAGCATATCTTGCCTCCGTATATAAAGCGCCGGAATAAAACTCCGAACGTCTGGACGGCATAATAGGTAGACCAAGGATAAAAAAGTCATCTTTTAACCAGTTGTTACACTGAAAACTTATCTATCAAGATGTAACCGCAATATTTACTCAATCGGCATAACGTGATAACCGCATCAAATCTCACTATACAGTTCGGACCAAAGCCTCTTTTCGAAAACGTCAACGTTAAATTCGGGGAGGGCAATCGCTATGGTTTGATTGGCGCAAACGGCTCTGGCAAATCTACCCTGATGAAGATTATCGGAGGAGATCTGGAGTCGACCGGAGGTAATGTTTTTCTCGAACCCGGTCTGCGCCTGGGCAAGTTGCGTCAGGATCAGTTTGCTTTTGAAGACCTTCGCGTGCTGGACGTTGTGCTGATGGGGCACACCGAAATGTGGGAGGCGATGTCCAAGCGTGATGCCATCTACGCCAACGCCGATGCAACCGATGAAGACTACATGCTTGCAGCCGACCTTGAGGCGAAATTTGCCGAGTACGATGGCTACACGGCCGAGGCCCGGGCAGGAGAGTTATTGCTGGGTCTTGAGTTTCCGGTCGAGCAGCATCAGCAACCCATGCGCGAAATCGCACCCGGCTGGAAATTACGCGTCCTGCTTGCACAAGCCCTGTTTTCAAATCCTGATGTATTGTTACTCGACGAACCCACCAACAACCTCGATATCAACACCATTCGCTGGCTGGAAGATGTGCTCAATGGATATCAAAGCACCATGATCATCATCAGTCACGATCGTCACTTTCTGAACCAGGTGTGCACGCACATGGCGGATCTTGATTTTGGTGAACTGCGTGTCTACCCCGGCAATTATGACGATTACATGCTGGCCTCGACGCAGGCGCGAGAGCGCGTTTCCTCGTCAAACGCGAAGGCTAAAGAGCGTGTCATCGAGTTACAGGACTTTGTGCGACGCTTTTCGGCGAACAAGTCCAAGGCGCGTCAGGCCACCTCGCGGCTCAAACAAATTGACCGTCTTAAAAACTCTCAAATCGAGGTCAAACCCTCTTCACGTCAAAACCCTTTTATACGTTTTGAACAACTCAAGGTCATGCACCGTCAGGCGGTCACGCTTGAGCATGTGCAAAAAGCGTTTGATGCTCCGGTGATCAAGTCCTTTTCTTCTATGGTTGAAGCTGGAGAAAAAATCGCAATCATTGGTGCTAACGGTGTTGGTAAAACTACGCTGCTGCGAATGCTCGCCGGCGATCTGGCACCAGATAAAGGTACGGTGAAGTGGTCAGAAAATGCTGATATTGGTTATATGGCGCAAGACGTCTCTGATCAGTTCACTCAGAAAGATGACAATCTTTTTGAATGGATGACGCACTATCGCCAGCCGGGAGACGATGATCAGTCAATCCGTTCCGTGCTAGGTAGACTGTTGTTTAGTGCGGATGATCTTCCCAAAGCACCCAATGTTCTTTCGGGTGGCGAAAAAAACCGCATGACCTTCGGGCGTTTAATGCTCAAAAAACATAACGTCATGCTGATGGACGAACCAACCAATCATTTGGATATGGAGTCGATAGAGTCACTTCAGCTGGCACTGGACAAATACCCTGGAACCTTATTTTTCGTCTCTCACGATCGAGAGTTCGTGTCTGCCCTGGCTACCCGTGTTTGGGAAATCCAGGCCGGTGGCGAGGTCACAGATTATCGTGGCAGCTATGAAGAATATCTCGAGTCGCGTGGCATCGATCACTGAATATTTTGAATGATTATTCTCGGTTTTGAAAGTTCCTGTGATGAAACGGGCGTTGCTGCTGTATGCACCGAGCGCGGACTCCTGGCGCATGCCTTGCACTCCCAGGTTGCGATGCACGCCTCCTATGGCGGAGTAGTACCCGAGCTTGCTTCGCGTGATCATATTCGCCGTGTGATTCCGCTTGCCCGCGAGGTGCTCGCCAGTGCAGATTTGGCTTTAACTGATTTGGGTGCGATTGCCTACACGGCAGGCCCGGGACTCGCGGGTGCTTTGCTGGTCGGTGCGAGCGTGGCACAGGCGCTGGCCTGGTCACTTGATTTGCCTGCCATTCCGATTCATCACCTGGAGGGGCATCTGTTATCTCCCAGGATGGCAACGCCTTGTCCAGAATTTCCTTTCGTGGCTTTGCTGGTTTCGGGTGGTCATACGCAACTGATGCGGGTTAATGGCGTGGCGAAATATGAGCTGCTTGGTGAAACTCTTGACGATGCCGCGGGTGAAGCGTTTGATAAAACAGCAAAGTTGCTTGGTCTGGGCTATCCAGGTGGGCCTGCCCTGGCAAAATTAGCGCAGCAAGGCTGTGGTGCAGAGATTATGCTTCCCCGTCCGATGCTGCACAGTCAGAACCTTGACTTTAGTTTTAGCGGTCTTAAAACGGCAGTGATGACGCGTTTGAAAGAAGCCCTGAACCAGCCCGCTGTGCCTGAAAATCTGCACGCCAACCTGGCCGCAGCGACCCAGGATGCGATCGTGGATGTTCTTGTCGCGAAGTCGATCGCGGCTCTCAAGCAGACAGGTTTGAAACGTCTGGTGGTCGCAGGAGGCGTGGGTGCTAACCGCGCACTGCGCGACAGGCTGCAACGACAGTTGCAACGTCTAAAAGCCGAGGCTTATTTTCCACCTCTGGACTTATGCACTGATAATGGTGCGATGATCGCTTTTGCTGCCGCCCAGCGTGTCCAGCGAGGTTTGGCTGATCTGGGTGAACAAGGCCATGGTTTTAATGTGTCTCCTCGCTGGGATTTAGCAGAAATTTAGTTTTTCTTGCCTATACGAGGCTCTGTTCCTGCCAGGAGTCTGCCAATGTTTGCCCGGTGACGATACAAAAGTAATGCACCTATGATGGCCAGCACAGAGGCGAGTGGTGTTTGCGTCGCCCAGACTTTCAGCATTCCGCCAAAAATATAAAAAACTGGTGCAAAAATCGCGCAAACAATCGCTCCCAGTGAGGAGTATTTAAAACACAGCACAATGATGAGCCAAGTCGCTGCGCTCGCCAGGGCTAGCCACGGCTCGATTGCAATCATGATGCCAAGCGCGGTTGCAACGCCTTTGCCGCCCTTGAATTTCAGGAAAATAGGGTAAAGATGCCCCAAAAATACGGCCAGTGTGATGGCGGCCAGAATATTGCCTGAAACACCCAGTTTGATTGCCGCCCAGACTGCAAACCAGCCTTTTGCCGCGTCGCCAATAAGCGTCAGTGCGGCAGCCGATTTGTTGCCCGAGCGCAAGACATTTGTTGCTCCAGGATTACCTGAACCGTACGAACGCGGGTCCTGTAGTCCAAACAGCAAACTGACCACTACGGCAAAAGGGATCGAACCAATCAGATAGGAAAGTCCGATTAATATCGGACCGGATAGTTCAGAGGATATGTTGGGCATAGTTTGCATAGACTTAAAAGCAGGAATCCTGGCATTCTAGCGTGGTCATCTATCCAGGAGGTACTTAAATTAGTCATTTTCATCATGGAATTAGCTAGCCTACAGGTACAATTGACGAGTTAATTGTTTAAGTTTTTTTCTGCCATTTATGCATATTCTTGTTTCAAACGACGATGGTTACAACGCACGGGGACTCGAAGCCCTCGTTGAATCATTACGGGATTTGGCAGAAATCACCGTTGTCGCACCCGAGGTGAATCACAGCGGGGCCTCCAACTCGCTGACCCTCAGCCGGCCACTCTCCCTGCGCAAGGCCCCAAACGGCTTTATGTATGTCAACGGCACGCCCTCTGATTGTGTGCATGTTGCCTTGACAGGATTACTTGATCGCAGGCCCGATCTGGTCGTTTCAGGTATTAATAACGGTGCGAATATGGGTGATGACACGCTCTATTCAGGCACTGTTGCGGCTGCGGCAGAAGGGTACTTGTTCGGCATTCCCAGTATCGCCTTTTCGCTTGTGGATCGTGGTTGGTCTCATCTGGAGTCAGCAGTAGCCTACGCGCACAGGCTTGTAGCCCATCAAATATCCCAGCCGCTTGATTCGGCCATGCTGTTAAACGTCAATATTCCTAATTTGTCCGAGTCCCAGATTAAGGGGGTCAGTACCACGCGTCTGGGAAAGCGACATCCTTCTCAACCAGTGATCCGTTCTGCGACGCCCTATGGCGAGACGGTCTACTGGATCGGGCCTGCCGGAGACGCGCGCGATGCTGGCGTTGGTACAGACTTCGATGCCGTCTCGCAGGGATTTGTTTCTCTGACACCGCTCAGGCTTGATCTGACCCACCATGAGCAACTCAAGCAAGTCTCCAGCTGGACAGGTTCGCTATGCAAGGACTGATCCCAAAACGACCGCATATGGCTCAGCGTGATCCTAAATCAGGCTCAGGCAGCGGTCTGCAGGGTGGTCGTGGTTTGCAAGGTATCACTCCGACTAACAGCAATACCCGTATTTCAGCATCGCGTTTGCCACGGTCCCAGGATCGCCCCTCCCTGGTTCCTGTTACTGAAAATCTTGGTCTGAATTCTGAGCGCCTGCGCTCGGCGATGGTGCAGCGTTTGCATGACCAGGGTATAACGGATCAGCGTATTCTGGCTGCGATGCAAGCCGTACCCCGTCATACCTTTGTTGATGAGGCTCTCGCCAGCCGCGCCTATGATGATGCAGCACTGCCTATCGGGCATGGACAGACCATATCTCAACCCTGGGTGGTAGCCAGAATGATTGCGGCGATTTGCGAAAATGCAATGCCCAGCAAGGTGCTAGAGGTAGGGACGGGCTGCGGTTATCAGGCGGCGGTGATGGCTCAGGTTTTTAATCAGGTTTATTCTATTGAACGCATTCGTGCGTTGTACGATATTGCGCGGGAGCACCTACGTGCGTTACACCTGACAAAAGTCCGATTGAGTTTTGGTGATGGGATGGCTGGTTTTCCCGCAGCCGCTCCCTATGATGCCATTATTGTGGCTGCTGCAGGTGTTCGCATACCCCAGGCACTGCTTGACCAGTTGACGATTGGAGGTATTCTGATTGCGCCCGAGGGTACGACTGCGCAGCGCTTAGTTAAAGTACACAGGACAGGTCAATCGAGCTGGGAAAGATTCGAGCTCGAGGCTGTTAGATTTGTTCCACTCAAGGCTGGCTTACAGACTTGAGTAAACTGGAGATGAGTATGCTCGTTGAGCAAGTATTAAAGACCGATATGAATTCAATTAAATCTATGCGTGATTCGTTTTGGAAATCCAGAAGGAAACTTTCTGTTATTACTGCAACTTTTGCAGGCCTGATCCTTGCCGGTTGCGCGAATCAGTCTGGTAATCGCGCACCAGTCAATGATCTGAACAGTTCTTCATCAACCACAGCGATGGTTGCTAAAACATACACAGTCAAGCCAGGTGACACGCTGAACAAGATTTCGCGCAGCACTGGTGTGGACGAAAATACAATCAAGCGTCTGAATAAAATTTCTGATCCCAAGAAAATTTATCCTGGCCTCATCCTTAAGCTGTCCGATGGCTCTGAATCCGTGGCTGCCCCGTCGGGCCCGACCGCGATCCCTACAAACACAAAAACCGAAGCAAGACCGCTTGATGCTTCTGCTGAAACCAGTACTAGTGCCAGTACAGAACCAAACACACCGGCGCGTGCGGCCGATGCCGGTGTGATCAATTGGGGGTGGCCCGCTCAAGGTAAGGTCATTCAGGGCTACACGACCAACACCAAAGGTATTGATATCGCCGGCAATGCAGGCGACCCTGTGAGCGCAGCTGCTAACGGTACTGTGATGTACTCAGGTAATGGCGTACGGGGTTTAGGGAATTTGATCATTGTTGACCATGACAATGGTTTTATTACCGCTTATGCTCACAACCGTACCTTGCTAGTCAAAACGGGCCAGAAAGTTAAAAAAGGTGCCAAGATCGCCGAGATGGGCCAAACAGACGCATCCTCTGTTAAGTTGCATTTCGAGGTACGTCGACAAGGCACGCCAGTCGATCCTTTGCAATATCTCCCAGCAAAATAGTGACTCATGACGCCTAGCCTGGTTTTCGATTTAGAAACAATTCCGGATATTGAGGGGTTGCGCCGGCTGCACGGCTGGGGGGAGGAGGTGAGCGATTTTGAGGTCGCGACTCGAGCCTTTGCCGCTCGCAAAGAATTAACCGGAAGCGAATTCTTACCCCTGCACTTACAGAAAGTCGCTGTGGTAGGGTGCGTTTTTCGTGATGATCAGGGGTTCAGGGTTAAGTGTCTCGGTGCAGCTGATGATCCTGAGCAAGTGCTATTGGCTGGTTTTTTTAAAACTATCGAAAAATACACACCTAAACTGATTAGCTGGAATGGCTCTGGGTTTGATTTGCCGGTGCTGCACTATCGCAGCCTGATCCATGGCGTTGCTGCACCGCGATACTGGGACATGGGTGAGGATGACCGCGAGTTCAAATACAACAACTACTTGAGTCGTTATCACACAAGACATCTTGATTTGATGGATGTTCTTGCCAAGTACAACGGTAGGGGTAACGCACCTCTGGATGATCTGGCCAAGCTCTGTGGTTTTCCAGGCAAACTTGGGATGGACGGCAGCCAAGTCTGGCAATCCTGGATGCAAGGACGAGCTGACGAGGTGCGCGCCTATTGTGAGACCGACGTGGTTAATACTTGGCTGGTGTACTGCAGATTCAGGTTGTTGCGAGGCGAACTTGATCAGGCATCGTATCAAGAGGAGATCGATCTGGTACGTTCAACCCTTGAGGCGAGTTCAGCTGCGCACTGGGTCGAGTATCTAGCCGCCTGGCCCGAATAAATTAATTTAGTGTGTTTTCTGACTACTCAGTGAGCATCTGCGTACATCATCAGGAGTCTTTCATGATTAAATTTATTCGCGTGGGTTACCTCTGCGTAGCGTTTAGTTTGTCGGTGTTTTCATTGACCGCTCACGCTCAGCAGCCAACTCGCACAGCTCTACCGTCGAGAGAGTTGCCCGCTCAAAAATTACCTTCTCAGCCTTTTGACAACATGTTTGAGTTGCCAGCTGACCTATTGCAATCTCTTTCACTGAACGCAAAACAAAAAGAATTGCTGGATAAGGCGCATTTTGCTCGCAGGCAATTATGGTCAGCGATGCGCAAAGCGCGTCTGGAAGAGTACGCAGCCCTTACTAAGGCTTTGGATAAGGATGAGTTTGACCCTAAAGAAGTGATCTCCCTGAGAAAAAAAATCCGTGCAAATGCCGAAAAGCGCATGGATGAGGTTCAATCTGTCTGGCTTGATTTCTGGGAGTCACTTAATTCTGCCCAGAGAAAGACGCTAGTCGAATATATGAAGCAACAGCATATAAAGAATGCTCAGCTTTCTCAACAGCGAGCTGCCCAGGAAAGGGCTGCAAATCCACCTGTCCCGACAAAATAACGCCCTCGCATACAATCCCATGCATGAATTTGAGGATGGGCTATGTCTGCTGAAGTGTTGTTAATAGAATCTCTGGACCTTGAGGCGCGTGGCGTTGCGCGTCGCGAGGGTAAAGTCGTGTTTGTCGAAGCTGCGTTACCGACTGAAAAAGTTAGTGCGCGCACGATCCGAAGCAAACCTTCCTACGAAGTCGCCCGACTGGAGGTCATCCATCGGGAATCCGCCTTGCGTGTGACGCCGCGTTGTCCCCATTTTGGAGTCTGTGGAGGCTGTGTGATGCAGCATCTGGATGCCAGTGCGCAAGTCGCTGTCAAACAGCGTGCGCTTGAGGACAGTCTTGCTCATATTGGAGCGGTCAAGCCAGAACGCGTTCTGCCGCCTTTACATGGACCAACCTGGGGCTATCGCTATCGTGCGAGGCTTTCGGTTAAGTGGGTAGCTAAAAAAGATTCCGTACTTGTCGGCTTTCATGAACGCAAAAGCAGTTTTGTTGCAGATATCAAAACTTGTCATGTGTTGCCGCCGCATGTTGCCGCGTTATTAATGCCGTTACGTCAGATGGTCAGAGAGCTGTCTGCGCCGGACAAAGTCCCTCAAATCGAGGTGTCTGTTGGTGATCAGGTCACCGCACTGGTTCTGCGTCACATGATGTCGCTGACGGATTCGGATATTAAAGTTCTGCGTTCTTTCGCTGCACAGCACAACATTCAGTGGTGGTTGCAATCTAAAGGACCAGATACCGTTCATGCCTTAGTGCCTGAACACGAGGCGCAACTTGCGTATACGCTTCTTGAGTTTGGTTTACGTATGCCGTACCGGCCGACCGATTTTACTCAGGTGAATCACCAGATTAATCGCGCCTTGATCTCTCGCGCTTTAAATTTGCTGGGAGTTCTCAAAACAGATCGCGTGGCTGATATGTTCTGTGGTTTGGGTAACTTTACCTTACCCCTGGCAACCCAGGCGCATGAGGTGGTGGGGGTCGAAGGCAGCAAAATGTTAACTGATCGAGCCCAACAAGCAGCAATTGCCTCAAATATTCAAAATGCTAATTTTCATACTTTGAATCTGTTCGAAGTCGATTTGACCTGGCTGACTAGTCTTGGGTATTTTGATCGGATGCTCATCGACCCTCCGCGTGAGGGTGCGCAGGCTTTATGTGCGGCGCTTGCGTTACTACCAGCTGCTGAGCGGCCAGTCAGGATTGTTTACGTATCCTGCAATCCTGCAACGCTCGCGCGTGATGCGGCCATGTTAGTGAAAGAGGGTGGCTACATCCTCAAAGCGGCCGGTGTAGTGAATATGTTTCCCCACACCGGTCACGTTGAATCAATCGCCGTTTTTGAGTGAATGGTCTGATAGCACTCTGAGCGCGGCTGCTTTGACGCGAGCAGGCGCGGTCCCGCCAATATGATCGCGCGCAGCAACCGAGCCCTCAAGGGTTAGGACTGCGTGCACGTCAGATTCTATGGACGGATGGAATTTTTTTAATTCCTCGACACTCAGATCCGCCAGGTCGCAGCCTTTTAATTCGCACTCACGCACGGCGTGTGCAACAGCTTCGTGTGCGTCCCTGAAGGGGATGCCGCGTTTGACCAGATAATCAGCCAGATCGGTCGCGGTGGCAAAGCCCTGTAGTGCTGCTGCCCGCATATTCTCTGCTTTGACTCGAATTCCACCAACCATATCAACAAAAATAATCAAGGTATCGCGTACCGTATCTGCGGTGTCAAAGAGTCCTTCTTTGTCCTCTTGATTATCCTTGTTGTAGGCTAGTGGCTGTCCTTTCATGAGAGTTAGCAGACCAACCAGATTGCCATTGACGCGGCCGGTTTTGCCCCTGGCCAGTTCAGGTACGTCCGGGTTTTTCTTTTGCGGCATAATCGAGCTGCCAGTGCAGAATCGGTCTGCCAGATCGATGAATCCAACGCGAGGGCTCATCCACATGACGAGCTCTTCAGAGAATCTGGATATGTGGGTCATGATGAGTGCTGAGGCGGCACAAAACTCTATTGCGAAATCACGATCCGAGACCGCGTCGAGCGAGTTTCGGCAGACATCATCAAAGCCAAGCAGGGTGGCGACCATAGGACGATCAATCGGAAAGCTTGTGCCAGCAAGTGCCGCAGCACCCAGGGGTAAGATATTGACCCGTTTGCGACAATCAGCCAGTCGCGAAGCGTCACGCCCGAACATCTCGGCGTAAGCAAGTAAATGATGCCCGAACGTAACCGGTTGTGCGACTTGCAAATGCGTAAAACCTGGCAATATCGTTTCCGCATGCTGGAGTGCAACAGTTGCCAGTGCATGGCGCAGCATATTTAATAATTCGATAATCTGATCGATTTCAGCGCGCAGCCAGAGTCTGATGTCCGTTGCAACCTGATCATTGCGTGAGCGTCCGGTATGCAAGCGTTTTCCGGCATCACCTACTAGTTCGACCAGGCGTTTTTCGATGTTGAGGTGAACGTCCTCCAGGTCGAGCAGCCATTCAAACTGTCCAGCAGAAATTTCTTCAGTAATTTGTGCCATGCCGCGTTTGATATCAGCGAGATCCTGGGGAGCGATGACTTTCACCGCAGCGAGCATTTCCGCATGGGCGAGTGAGCCCTGTATATCGAACATAGCCAGCCGTTTATCAAAATCAACGGAGGCTGTATAGCGTTTAACGAGATCCGAAACGGGCTCGGAAAAACGCGCCGACCAGGCTTCGGATTTTTTATCAAACTGGCTTTGGGTAGGTTTTTGAGTATTTTTCATGATGGACAAATTATAGAACGCTACGTGAACAAGACTCTCGTGCGATAATTTTTCTACTTAATCATTTGTTTTGACCGGAAACGACATGGCAGCGGCTAGAGTAGGAATCGCACAAATTAACGCTTGTGTAGGGGATTTGGCAGGAAATGCCGCAAAAATCTTAGCCGTTGCGCGCGCAGCGCACACTGCTGGGGCGCAAGTGCTTTTAACGCCAGAATTGGTGTTGACGGGATATCCACCAGAGGACTTGTTGCTCAGACCCGCCTTTATTGATGAAAATGAACGTGTATTGCGCCAGCTGTGCGCGGATCTTGCCACGTTTGAGGATCTGCATGTTGTGGTTGGACATGTCCGGGCGCTTGATTCGGGACTGATGAATGCTGCGAGCGTTTTATGCAACGGTAAAGTGCTGGGTACATATTACAAGCGTGAGTTACCGAATTATTCCGTGTTTGATGAAAAACGTTATTTTTCGGCTGGTTTTGAGCCATTGGCGTTCACAGTCAAGGGCGTTACATTCGGCATCAATATCTGTGAAGATGCCTGGTTTGACCATGCGCCGCTTGCCGCGGCTGAGCTGGGTGCACGTTGTTTACTGGTCCTGAATGCATCCCCCTTTAATCTTGGCAAAGCGCTCCAGAGAGTCGCGGTAGCGGCCCGCTGTGTTGAGCAAACCGGTTGCTCCCTGATTTACTCAAATTTAACTGGTGCTCAGGACGAGCTTGTTTTTGATGGCGCTTCTTTTGCGATGTCACAGGACGCCCAAATCGCAGTGCGCCTGAGTGTTTTTAAAAAAGACTTAGCATTTGTCGATGTGGATGCTCAAGGCGGTTTGCATCCGGGAGAGTATCCCGTTGCCGAACAGCCTGTGAGTGCTTCTTCTGTTGCACATCCTATTCGAGTTCAGGACAATACTGAGGAATGGCAAGTCTGGGAAGCGCTTAAAATGGGTCTGACCGACTACGTAACAAAAAATGGCTTTAAGAGCGTTATCCTTGGTTTGTCGGGCGGGATTGACTCAGCGGTTGTAATGGCGGTTGCGGTCGATGCACTGGGCGCTGATCGTGTGCACGCAGTCATGATGCCCTCGCGCTATACCGCTGATATCTCGCAAATTGATGCACGTGACATGGCTAAACGGCTTGGTGTGCATTACGAGGAAATCGAAATCGCGAGTCTGGCAGCGGCCTACGATAGTGCGCTCGAACCCATGTTTGCAGGGCGCGCATTGGATGCAACCGAGGAGAATATTCAGGCTCGCGTGCGAGGCATGCTGTTGATGGCTTTGTCAAACAAATTTGGTCATATTGTTTTGACTACGGGCAACAAATCTGAACTTTCAACGGGTTACTGTACTTTATATGGTGATATGGCTGGTGGTTTCGCAGTCCTGAAAGATGTGGCTAAAACGCTTGTTTACAGACTTGCGCGCTGGCGTAATCAGACCGCTGAAGTCATTCCCGATCGAATCATTACCCGCCCACCCTCGGCTGAGTTACGTCCCGATCAGACTGATCAGGATAACTTGCCCGAGTACGAGGTCATCGATGCCATTATTGAACGTTATATGGAAAATAACCAAACCGTTGCACAGGTCATTGCTGCCGGTTATCCCCGCGCCGCGGTTGAGCAAATTGTCAGATTAATTCGTATCAACGAGTACAAACGCCGGCAGAGCCCTCCAGGCCCCCGCATTACAAATCGTGCGTTTGGGCGTGATTGGCGTTATCCTCTGTCTAACGGGTTCAGAGAATCAGTTTGATCCCTTTCACTATTTCGAACTCCTACAGGACTTACCGTGAAGCAAGTTACCGCCATTATTAAGCCTTTTAAACTCGACGAAGTACGAGAAGCGCTTGCAGAAGTTGGTGTGAACGGACTGACTGTGACCGAAGTCAAAGGCTTTGGTCGACAGAAAGGTCACACAGAGTTGTACCGTGGTGCTGAGTACGTAGTTGATTTTTTACCGAAAATCCGCGTTGAGATGGTTATCGCCGATGAGATGGTTGAGGGCGTCATTGAAGCTGTAGTCAAAGCTGCCCGTACAGGCAAGATTGGTGATGGCAAAATTTTTGTTTCTGAAGTTCTTCAGGCGATTCGTATACGTACAGGTGAGACGGGCGATACAGCGCTCTGATAGGCGCTTGCTTTTAACCAGAAAGCCGGCAGGAAACATTCAGCAACCAGCAAAGGGTAGCCGCAGCTCCAAAATACTGAACGGCGTGCGAAAAGTGTTTTGTTTTTATTCAGAGCGCTTGTCGTCGTCAGCTGTTTTTGTGCCGTTTTAAATAAAGGTATTGTGCGCTTCAGACGAGCGACTTCAAAGGCTGAGCGCGCAATGGTGCGCTGTTTATAAAGTATATCTGCAAGCGGTCGGCTCCTGAGTTTTCTCATACCTTGCCACACGCCATGAGAGGCTACTAATGGTGCCAGGCTGCGTGCGACCACACAGTCAGTCCCATCGATACTCATGACGACTTCACGGATCCAGACCGGACTTCGAGGGGCGATTTTCAGACTTCTGGCTTCATCACGGGACAGACCACAAGAGTATTCACTGAGCACACGCAACTTGAGTGAGCCTAGTAAGCGCAGGCCTGAGGTCAGCGCACCTGTACGCATCAGCCATTTTTTTTGGGTATGACTAAGTGAGGCAGGGGGCTTTAGCCTCCAATGACAATTCACACCAGCTTTCAGCATCAAATGTTCCGTTAAGCCCTTTTCCGATGGCGGGGGGCATGTCAAGAGTTGTATTATCGCAAGTTATGGAAAAAGTACGAATTTCAAAACTACTGGCTGAGCGCGGGATATGCTCACGCAGAGAAGCCGACACTTATATTGAGCGTGGCTGGGTCAAGGTGGACGGAGTCGTAGCGTCGCTAGGTGAGAGGGCTTTACCTTCACAGTCGATTACGCTTGATCGCGCGGTCTCCACTCAGCAAACTGCCCTTGTGACCATTCTGGTACACAAGCCCATGGGGTATGTGTCTGGTCAGGCTGAGGATGGCTATACCCCGGCTGTGGCGCTGATTCAGGAAAAAAACCGGGCGCAGAATGATCGTAGTCCAATTAAATTTAACCGAAACCAGTTGCGCGGCCTCGCGGTCTCGGGGCGTCTGGATATCGATTCAACGGGTTTACTGGTGCTCACACAGGATGGTCGGGTAGCGCGACAACTGATCGGGGAACATTCAGAGGTCGAGAAAGAATATCTTGTTCGCGTTCAGGGAAAACTGGCGCCGGGCGGGTTGGAGCTACTGAATGAGGGTCTTTCATTGGACGGAAAGAAACTCAAGCGTGCACAGGTCAGATGGCAAAACGATGAACAGTTGCAGTTCATCTTGCGCGAGGGTAAAAAACGCCAGATTCGGCGCATGTGCGAATTGGTTGGTTTAATAGTGATTGGTTTAAAGCGCGTACGGATTGGGCAGATTGCTCTAGGAGATCTGCCCGTGGGCCAGTGGCGTTATTTAAGGCTAAACGAAAAATTCTAATCCCAGTCAATCTGCCAGGTAATCAAGTTTCCAGGCAGACCGATCATCCTGACTCAGGCTTTTTTCAAGGAAAGGCAAGGTTTCTTTCAAGGTTGCCGCCAGGGTCCAGGGCGGGTTGATCACAAACATACCGCTGCCATGCAGTCCCAAGCCATCTGCTGCGGTTTTATGCACGGTCAGGCTTGCGTGCACCCAGCTTTTAGCCCCTAATTTTTCTAACTGTCTTGGGAGTTCCTGAGCCTCACGCCGCTGGATTTGCGGGTACCAGATTGCGTAACAACCCGTAGGAAAGCGCTGCAGGGCTTCACGTACCGTGTCGATGACACGCCGGTAGTCCTTTTTATCTTCATAGGAGGGATCAATCAAGACAATTGCCCTGCGTGTGGGAGGAGGAATATGGGCTTTTAGTCCGGCAAAGCCATCAGCAGCAAAAAGAGTTGCTTGTTTCAGTGTCCTGCCACCACGTTGCTCCATGTTGAGCAACAGTATTTCTGCCTCGGTAGGATGCATTTCAAAAAAGCGAAATTTGTCTTGCTCCCGACAGGCGTCCAATGCGATCCAGGGTGAGCCAGGATATATTTTTAATTGTCCGTCCGGATTCAACTCTTTTATAAGGTCCAGATACTCGCGCACAGCTGCCGGACAGTTTTTCGCATCCCAGATTTTGCCAATACCGTCGGCGTATTCCGTGCGTTTTTGAGCCCATTGGCCTCCAAGATCGTATAAGCCAGCACCAGCGTGTAGATCTATAAACCAGTAAGCGACTTCCTTCTGGTTGTAATAGTTGATGAGTTGCGTCAATACCGTGTGTTTGAGCACGTCGGCGTGGTTGCCCGCATGAAAGCCATGTCTGTAACTAAACAAAAATATCTCCGTGGCAAGGTGTGAAGCCCTGCGAAATCAAACCGGTGAAATGCGATCTATCGCATCCGTGATCACTGCATCCACGCCCCAACTTAATAGCTCGTTGGCGGGCGCGATTTCGTTGACCGTCCAGACTGCGATTCTGTAGCCTGCCTTGTGAATGTCCGCAATATTCTGGCGCGTCACAAAGCTGTGTTTAAGATGAATCGACACGCATCGCAGTTCCGCAAGTAATTGCTGCCAGTTCTCGGGCAGGGAATCGGAAATAAAACCGCGGGGCAATTCGGGTGCCTCGATCATAGCCGCTTCAAGCGAAGTCCTTGAAAAAGACGATAACAGAGGCGCAAGCGCTGCTTGCCCCCAGTCTTTGCGAGCCTGACGGGCCACCAGCTGTCCGGTCAGCGCTTCAAGTCCAGGTGTTGGTTTGATCTCAATATTGCAGGCGATGTTGTTTGCTTGGGCATAGCGAGCAATCCCGGCAAGCGTAGGAATAGTTTCACCTGCAAAGGACGGTGAATGCCAGCTACCCGCATCCAGCAAAGCCAGTTCGCCCAGCGACAATTCGCCGGCAACTCCGTGTCCGTCTGTGGTCCGCTCGAGTGTCGTGTCATGAAGCAGGATGATCTGTTGGTCCTTGGTGAGTTTGACATCAAACTCAGCCATTCTGTACCCATGCTCATGACCCATACGCAGGGCGCCCAGTGTGTTTTCAGGTGCGACATAGCCACCACCCCTATGGGCGACAAGGCGTGGATAAGGCCAGTGAGGTAAATTTGGCATTTTTTAGCTCTGGAAAAGGGCAAATTCAAGTGAGAATTGTGTTTCTTCAATCAATTCAAGCAAGCATAACGCACCGAGTGGTAAACTTTGGTGGCTTCGTAAACAGGTGTGCGCACAATTCATGTTTGATTTTATCCGTCATCATCAACGCTTGATGCAGTTGGTTTTATTACTGCTGATCATGCCATCCTTCGTTTTTTTCGGTGTGCAGGGCTACACCAGCTTTATGTCGAGCGAACCGGAGCTCGCGACCGTCGATGGTCAGGGCATTACTCTTGGTGAGTTTTCCCGCGCGCGCCGTGCGCAGCTCGAACAATATCGTAACGCGCTTGGTGCGCAGTTCGATGCTGCGGCCTTTGATACGCCTGCGCTTCGCGAGCAGCTACTTAACTCCCTGATCGATCAGCGCACTATTGCTATTGCAGCGAGTCAAGGCCGTTATTCTGTTTCTGACGAGTTGCTTCGTCGCACGATTGCTTCGATACCTGCGGTTCAGGTTGACGGTCAGTTTTCTTCAGAGCGCTATCGCCAGGTCCTCGCCTCCCAGGGGATGAGCGCGACTGTTTTCGAAAATGGTTTGCGTCGGGATTTGGCACTGGGTCAGGTACTTCAGCCCATCGGTTTGACTGCACGCGTACCAACGCAAGTCGCTGAAAAAATCCTCGCCCTGGTTACCGAGCAGCGAACTGTCTCCAGAAAGCTCTTCAAGGCAGCGGACTTTACCAAGGATATCAAGGTTTCGGATGCAGATATCAAAGCCTGGTACGAACAAAATCAGACACGCCTGCAAATCCCTGAAAATCTGGATGTTGAGTATGTTGTACTGAATGAAAGTGCTGCAGCAAAAGACATCAAAGTGACGGATGCTGAAATCGAGAGTTTTTATAAACAAAATCAGGCACGCTATGGTCAGCCTGAGCGTCGACGCGTCAGTCATATTCTGCTTGAAGTGCCCGCAACTGCCGATGACGCAGCCAAGGCTAAGATTCGTCAGACGATCGAGGATCTGGCTAAACGCGCAGCAACTGACCCTAAGCAATTTGCAGCACTTGCAAAAGATAATTCCCAGGATACTGGTTCTGCTTCAGCAGGAGGTGATCTTGGCTGGATAAGTAAAAACATGCTTGTCCCGCAAGTAGAGGATGCAGTGTTCAAACTCGATAAGGGCGCCGTTTCAGGTGTGGTGGAAAGTCCGTTTGGTTTGCACGTGTTGTATATCACCGATATCCAGCCTGCCTCGGTCAAGCCTTTGGCTGACGTGCGTGAAGATATCGCGACAGAAATTCGTAAAAAAATTGCTGCAGACCGTTTCGCCACTATGGCCAGCAAGCTAACAAGCTTGATTTATGATCAGAGAGATAGTCTCAAAGCTGCCTCGGATTCGCTTAATCTTCCTATCCAGACAGGTCGTGGCCTGACCCGTTCCGGACTGCTCAGTGAGGAGCAACGATTAGGAGCTCCAGCGCCTTCTGAGGCTGAGTCGATGATTCTTGGAAATCCAAAAGTTATTCAGGCAGCTTACTCCACCGAACTTCTCAAAGATAAATTGAATTCAGGCGCGATCGAATTATCACCCGATACCATTGTTGCGTTGCGCCTGACTGCGGTTCATCCCGCCTCTGTCCCAGCACTTGATAAGGTCGCTGAACAAATCCGTACCATCATCACCAATGAACGTGCGCTGGCTTTTGCACAAACTGCAGGTAGCAAATTGCTTGAGTCGCTTCAAAAAGCAGCTAAACCAGACACAAAGGACTTTGATGCTCCAGTCGTGGTGACACGTCAAAACCCGGAGTCGTTGACTCCTGAGCAGCTAGAGTCTGTGATGTCGATGCAAACTACTACCTTGCCTGTTTTGGCTGGTATTCAGGGTACTGATGGTTATGCCATACTTGAGTTGACAAAAGTTGAGCCTGGCTCGCAGCCTGAGGCGGCTCAGATCAATCAAATGCAGGGCCAGCTTGCCCAAGCCTGGGGTGCGGCAGAAGAACAAGCCGCACTTAAAGTATTGCGAGGTCTTTATCAGGTCAAAATGTTACCCGCCGCAGCAAAACTGATTCGTGGTGATCTAGACGCCGCAAAACTTTAATCAAATTCCTTCAAAACAGGCAGTAAGACTTTCAGCACAGTTTCCATCATGATGGGCTGTGCTGTTTCATTTGGGTGAATCCCATCGGGCTGAAACATTTCATTCTGAGGGCTCAGACCTTCCAGTAAAAAAGGCACCAGTGCTGTTTGTTTTGCGAGGCTAACTTCCTTGAACATATCCTTGAAGGTTTGTCCATACTCTCGCCCATAGTTCGGTGGTATTTGCATACCAATCAGGATTACTTTAGCCTGATTTTTTTGTGCCTGCTCAACCATTGCAGTCAAATTTGCCTGACTCATCGAGAGCGCCAGTCCCCGCAAGGCGTCGTTACCACCAAGCTCAATAATCACTATCTGAGGCTGATGCCGACTAAGCAAGGCGGCAAGTCGGCTGCGTCCGCCACTGGTTGTGTCTCCGCTGATACTCGCATTGTTCACCTCTGCGTTCGGGGCGATTGTTTTCAATTTTTGTTCAAGCAAACTAACCCACCCCTTTTTTCTTTGTAAACCGTATTCCGCAGATAAGCTGTCTCCAACGACTAAAATACGTATGCTTGCTGAGTTTTGTCGTGCAGGGCTTATGATTGAGACACACGAAAGCGCTACAGCACTGAGTACGGCAAATATTTGTCGGCGATCCGGAGAGAATTTATACATGCTTGGCATCAATGCAATACAGGTAAGGGGGTTGTCTCAGCGTGTTACTGACGCAACGGGTGAGCTCACAATCTTAAATAATCTAAATTTTACAATTCCGTTAGGTGAGTCCGTATCAATTACCGGACCCTCTGGATCTGGTAAGTCTACTCTGCTTGGTTTGATGGCGGGTCTTGATACACCGACCGACGGTACTGTGCTCTTGTTAGATCAAGATTTATTTGCAATGAACGAGGATGGACGAGCAGCATTGCGAGCCAAAAGTGTCGGCTTTGTCTTTCAGTCTTTTCATTTACTACCAAACCTGACCGCTCTTGAAAATGTGATGCTTCCTCTGGAGCTCGCTGGTTTGGAGGCACGAACTCCGGCACGTACCATGCTTGAGCAAGTCGGCTTAGCGCATCGTCTGGACCATTTTCCAGCAACGCTTTCTGGTGGTGAACAGCAACGCGTCTCACTTGCTCGCGCTTTTGTTCAAAGGCCCGCCTTACTATTCGCTGATGAGCCAACAGGTAGTCTTGATGAAGCGACAGGCGGTCGAATTATCGACCTGATGTTTAGCCTGCATCAAAAATTTTCCACGACTCTTGTTCTGGTCACACACGATTTGAAACTCGCAGCGAAATGCAACAGGCGGCTCGAATTACAGGGCGGTGAATTAATCACGGAATTACTCTGAAATAGCAGAGGATTTCGCCTTCTCTAGCGTCTGTTCTGTTTCCATTCGTTCAGACTATTGAGCACACCGCTCGCGCAAATTATTGCAATACCTATCCAGGTTATGCCATCGGGGAAGTGCCCCCAAAACAGCCAGCCCATTGTTACTGCGGCAATCATCTGCATATAAATGAAGGGGGCGAGGGTGGACGCGGGGGCTTTGCGATAAGCCATGGACTGAAGCACATGACCTGTGCCACCTGTCAATCCGGTCGAAAGCATGAGTAACCAATAACTGACATCTAACTCGCTGAGCATTGGTAGGGCTGGGGGCAGAGTCCAGGGCAGGGCAACTGTGAGTGCTAAGGTCCCAATGCCGCTACTCCAGATACTTGTTGTGTAGGCGTTATCCGAAGCAACCATTCTGGTGAGTAAATGCTGCCCAGCAAATAGACAAGCCGTCAGCAGGCCCGCAATTACTCCTGCAGAATCAAGGCCCGCTGAGGGTCGTATGACAATCAGCACACCGAGTAAACCGCAGCCTGCAGCAAACCATCTGGACCTCTTTGGTGGCTCTTTAAGCAACCAGGGCGCAATAGCCAGCATGAGCAGGGGCGAGACAAATATAATTGCCGTGGCCTCTGCCTGATGCAGATACTTTAGTGTGGTGAAAAATAAAAGAGTTGCACACAGCATGGCAAAGGCGCGCAGGATTTGCAGTTTTGTGTGCTGGGTTCTAAAGACTGAAGGTCCACGCGCTGGAGCTGCGACACAGATCATCAGCAGCAAATGAACGAGATACCTGAACCAGCAAAAAACTAGTAAAGGGATGCCCGCGGCCATGACCCACTTACCACTCGCATCGAGCGTTGCGAGCGCAAATACAGAAGCAAGTATGAGAACTATGCCTGCGAGCGGACTTGTTTGTGGAGGCTGGATTGAGGCGAGTGGAATGTTAGGAGCAACCCGAGGCATGCGTTTGTCCAAGTTTATAGATTAGTTTGATCATAACCCCTCAATTTTTGTTGAGTATGCGTGGCGCGTTGGTAGAATGCCGATATGGATAAATTCGGAATGCGATTGATGAAAGGTCTCAGGGTCTTGGCCGCCTTGTTTGCCATGTGTTGCGTGACACTTGTTGCAGCGCAAGATCTACCAGCGACCAAATTAAAGGTGCTTGGCGGGCTAAGCACACGCTCTATGTATAAAGATGTCGAGCAACCCTTTTGGACAACAGTCATACCGGAAAAATCCTCGGGAAAAATCACCGCTGAAATTAAAGCCTTTGATGAAATGGGCTTGAAAGGACCTGAATTATTCCGGCTCATGAAACAAGGCGTCATTGAGTTTGGGGTGGTTCCCCTGTCCTACAGCACTGCGGATATACCGCTGTATGAGGGCATAGATTTAGCAGGACTTGCAACAGACACCGCGCAGGCCAAACTCCTGGTTAAAAGTTATAGCTCCGTTTTATCCCAGTCTTTCTCCACAAATCTGCAACTTAAATTGCTCGGGGTGTCACCCTATGCACCGCAGGTATTATTCTGTAATTTCCCGATTCGGGGGCTAAATGACCTGAAAGGCAAAACTGTACGTACAGTGAGCCGTTCACAAGCCGACTTCATGGAAGCCTTAGGTGCTAGAGGCGTAACGATTGCCTTCAATGATGTCTTGTCGGCTCTTAAAAAGAAGACAATTGCTTGCGCTATAGCTGGAGCTAACACCGCTTACATGGGTAAGTGGTATACCGCAGCAACGCATATTTATGCTTTGCCTGTCGGTTGGAATCAGGAAGTTCATGCAGTGAATTTATCTGCCTGGAATCAACTGTCTACGTCAGTACAGGCTTTTTTAACCACCAATATTGATCTTCTGACAGAGCAACTTTGGTCTTACTCTACGAGCCAGACACAAATTGGTTACGACTGTTTGACCGGGACTAAATCCTGCAAACTCACCCCGCGTGGAAAAATGATTCTTGTGCGTCCGACACAAAATGATCTGAATACTTTGAAAAGGATTGCTGTTCCAAAAGTGACCACCAAGTGGGCGAACAGGTGCTCTGCTCAATGTGTCGCTGACTTTAATTTGACCGCAGGTAAAGCTTTAAAAATCACAGTCAAAAAATAAATGCTCAGCCTTTGACCCGGACAATTTTCTGGATTTGCGATACGCGTCTGATCGAGCGGAAAACCTGAGCAAGATGTTTGCGACTATCAACTTGAACGGTCAGGTTCAACACAATCGCAGACATGGCATCATCGGTCATGGTGACGTGAATAATATTAGAGTCGGCTTGCGCAACCTCTGCTGCGATGCGACTTAAAACACCTCGCTCATTATTGGCCATGATGTCGATTCGGGCAGAGAAGTGTTTTGCAGTTTCAATGTCCCAGGCTACCTCAACCCAACGCTCCGGTTCCTTGGCGCGCGCACGCAAGGCTTGTGGACAATCGTTAGTATGAACAACCAGTCCATGCCCGATTCTGATCCCCGCAATAATTGAATCACCGGGCAAAGGACCACAGCAAGGCGCGAGCTGAACTGCCTGACCTTCGTTGCCATGTATGGTGATCGGGGCAGTTCTCTGCGTTAGCATCGCCTCATCGGCGGCAGCGGTCGTTGCGATGAGAGGATGGTCAGGTGTAAAACGTCTGGCCACTACAGCGGCCAGACGTTTGCCCAAGCCAATATCTGAAAGAATTTCCTCGCGGGACTTTGCACCACTTGAGCGTGCAAGTTTTTCCCATACAGGGTCGTTTTTGTCAGGTAATTCTTGTTTTAATTCGCGCAAGGCTTGATCAAGCAGTTTGCTACCAAAAGCAACCGATTCATCATACTGAACTGTTCTCAGGTAATGGCGAATCTCGGAGCGAGCGCGACCAGTACGTGCGTAATTCAACCACTGCGCATTGGGTCTGGAGTCAGGTGAAGTAATAATCGATACCGTATCTCCGCTTGAGAGCTCTTTGCGAAGGTCGACACTCTCACCATTGACTTTACAGGCGACAGCATGATTGCCGACATCGGTATGGATTGAGTAGGCAAAATCAACTGGCGTCGCGCCGCGTGGCAAGGAAACGATTTTTCCTTTTGGGGTGAAAACATACACTGCGTCAGGGAACAAATCGACCTTGACATGTTCTAGAAATTCCCCTGAGTCACCCGTCTGGCTTTGAATATCGAGCAGTGACTGTAGTGATTGACTGGTTCGCGTCTGGATTTCGTCCAGAGACGCTTCATCTGATTTATAGAGCCAATGCGCAGCAACGCCTTCTTCGGCGATCTGGTGCATATCATGCGTACGAAACTGAAATTCTATGGGTGTACCAAAAGGCCCGACCAGTGTCGTGTGCAGCGATTGATAACCGTTGATTTTTGGGATAGCAATATAGTCTTTGAATTTACCAGGAACTGGACGGTAGAGTTGATGAACAATACCCATCGCCATGTAACACTCAGGCAGCGTCTGGACAATCACTCTGAAGCCATAAATATCAAGCACGTTGGTAAATGATTTTTTTTGCTTGACCATTTTGCTGTAGATACCATACAGCGTTTTTTCGCGTCCTGAAATAGCTGCCTCAACGCCAGAGGCTGGCAGGGCGGCCCGGACAGTCTCATCGATTCGTGTTAACACCTCGCGTCGATTCCCTCGCGCTGCGAGAATAGCTTTTTCAAGTACCCGGTAACGATTAGGATAAATAGCTGCAAAACATAAGTCCTGCAGCTCACGGTACAGGGCGTTCAAACCCAGTCGATGTGCGATCGGAGCATAAATGTCTAATGTTTCACGTGCGATCCGGCGACGTTTATCAGGGTTGACAGCATCCAGCGTGCGCATGTTGTGCAGACGATCCGCAAGCTTGATGAGTATGACGCGGATATCTCGCGCCATGGCCAGTAGCATCTTGCGAAAACTTTCTGCCTGTTGTTGTGCCTTGGTCGCGAAATCGAGTCGATCTAGCTTGGACAGACCATCGACCATGTCAGCAACGTCATTGCCGAACTTTTCGAGCAACTCTTGTTTGGTAATGCCCTGATCTTCCATGACATCGTGCAGGAGGGCTGCGCACAGAGCATCGGTGTCAAGTTTCCAGCCTGCGCATATTTCGGCGACGGCAATCGGATGAGTAATGTAAGGGGAGCCGCTTGAACGAAACTGACCCAGGTGGGCCTGGTCCGAAAAACGGTAGGCTTCACGTACATGGTTGATTTCTTTCGTACTGAGATAGGTTTCCAGTACCGACTGCAAACGCGCCATCGTTGCGATGGGAGGTTCTATTTCCGTTTCAACGGGTTTAGCTATCCCAGGAACTGCTGCAGTATTACCTGGCAGATTAGATTTGCCCGTGAGACGTGAGCTGACTTTGAGTGCCGCACGCCACCCGGAAGATGCATAGCGCAAACCCGGGAATGACATAGCGGCTACCTCTTATCAGGTTGGTACTTTGCGCAGCATCTCAATGCCGGTCACACCCGAGGCGATCTCGCGCAAAGCGGTGACAGTAGGTTTGTCTTTTGTTTCAACACGTGCGGCATGGCCTTGAGCTAATTCACGCGCGCGATAGGTGGCTGCGAGCGTCATTTTAAAACGGTTAGGAATGTGTTCGAGGCAATCGTCAACAGTAATGCGGGCCATGGTAATCCTGTATAAAAAAACTAGGCGGTTAAGCCAAAAGATGCAAAAAGTGCCTGATGTCTGGCGGTCTGGCTGCGGTAACGAAACCGGGCAGTACCTACAATTTGCTCGAGTTCTTGTAAAGCAACGCTAAACTCTTGATTAATAATAACATATTCGTATTCTGGCGCGTGCGAAATCTCTGCACTTGCAGCGAGCACCCGCTTGGTGATGACCTCTTGCGCATCTTGTCCGCGTTGCAGAAGTCTTTCGCGGAGCGCTTCAATAGAAGGAGGCAGAATGAAAATGCTGATGGTTTCTGGAAACAGCGATCTGACCTGTCTCGCACCTTGCCAGTCGATTTCTAGAATGACATTTTGTCCGAGGTCTACGGCCTCATCGATACGGTCGCGCGGCGTACCATAATAATTGCCATGTACTTGCGCCCATTCAAGCAATTGGTTGTTTGTTTTAAGGGTCTCAAACTCGCTCAAGCTGACGAAACGGTAGTCACGCCCGTCTACCTCACCGGGTCTGGGCGAGCGCGTCGTGCACGAAACAGACAATGCAATAGTTGAGTCTTTAGCAAGCAGCGCATTGACCAGGCTCGACTTTCCCGCCCCGCTCGGGGCAGAGATCATAAAAACACTGCCCCTGGCCTGAGGCAAAGATAATTCTTCAGGTAACTGCATACGTTACAGCGATCGAATATTGTAGACTGTGAAGCATAGCATTTGGCTAGGTGTTTTGATATTTTCCGACCCACTTCATCAATAGGATTGACCATGCAAACAACGCCTCTGATTTCAGCCATTTACCTTGAGCAACTTCTCAAGAGGGATGGCTCGAACGTTTTGGTTTGTGACTGTCGCCATGATCTGGTTGATTCAGGACTAGGAGCACGTGTGTATGCCGAGGCGCATTTGCCTGGGGCGGTCTTTGTAAGTGTCGATCGTCAATTAAGTGCTGCAAAATCGGGTACGAACGGGCGCCATCCTTTGCCTGCAGTCCAGACGTTTGCTCAAACTCTGGCAGACCTGGGTGTCAACGACAACACACTCATAGTTGGCTATGACAGCACTGGTGGGCAATACGCCGCCAGACTTTGGTGGATGGCTCGCTGGGCCGGTCACGCCAAGGTGGTGGTTCTGGATGGTGGATTAAATGCTTGGGTCAAGGCTGGTTTTGCTTTGACGACTGATGTTCCTGCAGCCAAAACTCCAGGCAACTTCAAACTCAAGCCAAGTCTGACAAAAGCTGTAACGATGCTTGATGTGCGAGCTGGGCTTTCTGATCAGGAACGTTTGATTGTTGACGCTAGACCGTTTGATCGTTTTCAAGGTCTAAACGAAACGCTTGATCCCAAGGCTGGACATATCCCTGGCTCTGTGAGTCGTCCAACGCCTACTAACCTGAATCAGGATGGCACATTTAAAGATGCGGCGACCTTAAAGTCTGAGTTTTCCGCCATACTTGGCTCTCATTCCCCTGAGCAGCTCGTGGCGAGCTGCGGCTCTGGTATTGCTGCCTGCCACTTGCTATTATCCATGCAAATTGCTGATTTGCCTGGTGGCGCGTTATACGGGGGCTCCTGGAGCGAGTGGAGTGCGCAGCCTGATGCACCTATCGAGTTAGGTGTCGGACGACAGGTTTAATTTTTAAGAATGCATGAGACAAATCGAAGAGGAACAAACATGTCAGAGTTGAAACTAGCGGTAGTCACTGGTGCCGGTTCAGGTATTGGGCGTGCAGTATCTTTAGCACTTGTACGTGCCGGCTATCATGTCGCGCTAGCAGGTCGTCGTGCTGACAAGCTCGAAGAAACCAAAGTCATGGGGGCAGAGTTCAGCGATCATCTTCACCCTATCGTCACCGATGTAAGCGATGAAGCTTCAGTCAATGCACTTTTTGCTGAAATCACGCGTCGCTGGGGTCGTCTGGATGTTTTATTCAATAACGCCGGTCGTGGTGGCCCTCCTGTGCCGATCGAGGATTTGCCCGTCGATGTATGGAAGGATATCGTCAACATCAATCTGACTGGTATGTTTCTTTGCGCACAGGGTGCGATTCGCATGATGAAAAATCAGACTCCCCAGGGAGGCCGGATCATTAATAATGGTTCAATCTCCGCCCATGCTCCTCGTCCCTTTTCGATTGGCTATACCTCGACAAAACACGCGGTGACAGGTCTGACTAAATCCATCGCACTCGATACACGACGCTATGGAATTGCTTGTACCCAAATTGATATTGGTAATGCGGCCACTGAAATGACCGATCGCATGACTAAGGGCGTTTTGCAGCCTGATGGTTCAACACGCGTTGAGCCGCGAATGGACGTCAATCACGTTGCACAGGCTGTTGCGCAAATTGTCAGTTTCCCCCTGGAGACAAATGTACAGTTCATGACTATCATGGCCACTAATATGCCTTTCCTCGGTCGTGGTTGATTTTCTTCACGTCAGCGGGATGTAATCTCGAAAAAAACGGATCGCTAAAAACGATCCGTTTTTTTACATCAAGCTTTTAAAGCTTAAGCTGTGGGTATGAACAATAAAAATACATTGTCTGAATTTATTACGGTGAACCAGTTATTTCATTTTGCTGATCTGGATTGCCAACTCGATCAAGGCTAAATCGCTGCCAGCGGGTCCCATCAGAGATACCCCGACAGGAAGCCCTTCGGCGTTTGTGTATGGGATGCTGACCTGACAGACGCCGCTAATTCCACCTATGCAGGTGATGTGCATTGTGCGCGTGCGCATTGCATCCACGTCGGCGCCTGTGGCGTTGATCAGTGGTGCCAGGCCTGCAGCAGAGGGCATGACTACGATTGCATCGGAGCCAATGACGTCACGGATCTGTTGTTTGATTCGTGCAGTATTACGCTTTGCGGTATGGGCTTGTTCTGCTGTCAGTTTTTTTGCTGCATCCCAGCGTCCAGTAATGGGCGCTGAGAATGTTGGATTATTTGCGTTGATCCAATCCCCATGCAATGCCCAGGCCTCCGAAGCACCATGGGCTACATAGGCAAGACGCCATTGTTCAAGCGTTTCCTCTGCCTGTGTAAAGGAAATTTCCTGGAAAGCGGCACCGACCAGTTGAACTGCCTTGTGCAACACATCGTTGAGTGGGGCTTGAAAGTCTTCACTCGCAAGGGCCCAAACCGCACTGGGTTTAAGTACGCGATGCGCTTTAA
This sequence comes from Burkholderiaceae bacterium, assembly GCA_036725985.1. GTDB lineage: Bacteria > Pseudomonadota > Gammaproteobacteria > Burkholderiales > Burkholderiaceae_B > Zwartia. The sequence continues at coordinate 236,352 of DAIMDD010000005.1, read as the reverse complement.
ATTCTGAGGCAGGCAACAATACTTTCGCGACTTTTAAAAATGTTTCTGGGTCGTGAGCAAACCAGTTCATCGTATCGTACGACTGGTGCAGAGGCACAACATTTTCAGCTGAGACCAAGCCATGGGTTGTTCTCAGTCCCCAGATGCCGCAATAGCTGGCAGGCACGCGGGTTGAACCTCCTGTGTCTGTCGCCAAAGCGAAGTCTACAAGTTTCGCAGCGACTGCTGCAGCCGAGCCGCTTGAGGATCCACCTGGTACGCGCCCAGGTGCGTTGATGTTGACGGGAGTGCCGTAGTGGATGTTGTCGCCATTCAGACTGTAGGCGAGCTCGTCGGTAATGACTTTGCCGGCAACACTTGCACCTGCGGCACGCAACTGATCAACAAGCGGACTGGTTACCTGTGGTGTCTCATGCGTAGCGAGCCAGGTCGGATTTCCAGCACCCGTTGGAATTCCGGCAATGTGAAAGAGATCTTTCACTGCAAAGGTCAGTCCTGAAAGAGAACCTTCTGAGGTGGCTGGTAATGAAAAATGTCCATGAGGGACCCAGGCACCTACTTTGTCTTGAATATTAAGCGCATTCATTGATGTTTTTTTGTCTTAACCGAAAGGAGTGAGAAAGCAACGAGTGAGAAAGCAACGAGTGAGAAAGCAACGCTTGGCGTC
>DAIMDD010000005.1:48078-235585 GCA_036725985.1 Burkholderiaceae bacterium | reverse complement strand
GAGTGAGAAAGCAACGAGTGAGAAAGCAACGAGTGAGAAAGCAACGCTTGGCGTCATGCTGAATAAGTATATTTAAATTTCCTGAATGATGCCTTGTTGCTCAAGTAGCTGCATATGCTTGCAAATATCGCCTGGTGTTGTAAACCATATTTCCTGACGATCACGGTAAGCACAAATATGTTGCAGTGCGCGTCTGATATGTTTTATGCGGTAGGGTTGACCAATCAGATAGGGATGCAACGCGATACCCATGACGAGTGGCTGTTGCGCAGATTGTTTGAGCATTTCATCAAACTGGTCAATGATCATGTTGGCAAATGGTTCTGTATCCATCTGACGGCCAATCAACATTGGTATGTCGTTGAGTTCCTGAGGGTAGGGGATGGACCAAAGCTTTTGTCCGCTGCGAGTTTGCATCTGTGTCGGCTGATCGTCATGACACCAGTTCAGCGTGTAATCGTAGCCATTTTCTTTGAGCAGATCTGGTGTCAGTGTGCTTTCGGAAATCCAGGGTGATAACCAGCCCTTAGGGGGTATACCACTTTCTAGTTCAATTCGTTTTGCGCAACCTGCAATGAGGTCTTTCTCTGTTTGCTCGTCAAACTGACCTTGCCGTTCGGCATTAGTATGTCCGTGACCAACAATTTCATCACCGCGTTGCACGATAGCTTCTATCAAGTCCGGACAGTGATCATAGAGTGAGGTATTGATGAGTGCGCTTGCCGGCAGTTTAAGTTCATCAAACAGTTGCAGACAGCGCCAAGCACCCACTCGATTACCGTATTCCCGCCAACTGTAATTCAATACGTCTGGCGAAGGGCATGCTGGCCCCAGATTTGCGCCGAGCCCATCGCCAAACTCAAAGTGCTCGACATTAAAGCCAATATATACGGCGAGTTTTGTTTTGTTTGGCCATTGGTAATCGGGACGGTTCAGGATTGAGCTGTATTTGAATCTGCCATGGTCTTTTAATTTACGGGTTGCGATATCAACGGTCATGGTGACTAAACCTTAAAATAAATAATGAGGGTTTATGCATCCTCATCTAGAGAAATAGAAAATATGTTTAAAAAAAGCAAGAATCACGCCAGAAATCAAACAGAAATCATAAAATTATTAAATTATCTTTAATATCGGTTCGCATTCCGCTTTATAAATGTCAGAAAGCAAGTAATTGGATAATATTTCTCTTGCGATTCAACTCAAGGATGTATCAAAAATGCTTAATCGGCTCCTTATTGGTATCAGTGTATGTCTGATGCACCCAGATCCATCCCGTCGGGCCGCGCCCTCGAAGACTTTGCAATTTATTGAGCAATCGACTGCACATTGGGTGATGTCTGGTGGTGCCATTCCTGTTCTGATTCCATCGCCACATGGCGAAACGGCGCGTGGTGCGATCACATGTGCCGATTATGCTCAAAAACTTGATGGCCTGGTATTACACGGCGGTGCCGATATCTGGCCTGGTCATTACGGGCAAGAAGCTGTCAAGCCCGAGTGGAATGGGGATGCGATACGCGATCAGTATGAACTTGAGTTGTTACGTGCCTTTGTCGCGGCTGGTAAACCGGTATTTGGCATTTGTCGCGGCTTGCAACTGATTAACGTAGCCTTTGGAGGGACTCTTTATCAGGACCTGTTGACTCAAGCAGCCGATGCGCGTGTTCATCAAAACCGCGAACTCTACGATCGTCTTTTTCATGGTCTGGATATTGTGCCGGACTCTAAAATGGCAAAGCTCCTTGGTAAAACTGCTACAGCAAAAATTAACAGCATTCATCATCAGGGAATCGCTCAGTTAGCGCCAGGCTTTGCCATCGAGGCAACCTGTCCTGAGGACGGCGTGATCGAAGCCATCCGCTCAACGACTGATCAATACATCGCGGCGGTGCAGTGGCATCCTGAACTGCATCAGAGCGCTTACGGCGTGCTTGACGACACGCCGTTATTAAACGATTTTTTGCGTGCGGCCGAGCAGGTGCGGGACTGACAAGACCTTATGCCACCGAACCTGCCTGCTTTACCGGAGCGTTTAACCTCCCGGTGCGCCTTGCGTATTGACGTAGAGGGAGTAGACCGAGTGTGAAGAAGCCATAAAAAGTCTATTACGCATACGTCCGCCAAAACACAGATTTGCGCAGCGTTCAGGCAAATCAATACGACCGATGATTTTGCCCTGAGGGTTGACGATTCTGACGCCATCCATTTCCGCACTGCCCATCCCCCAGCCACACCAGAGATTACCGTCAATATCAGCGCGCATGCCGTCGATGGTTCCTGCCCCTGCATCAAGGAAGATGCGACGATTTTTAACGCTTTGACCATCAGCTGTAACATCGTATGCATGAATCAGACGATTGGGCACGCCACGCGACTCGATAACATAGAGCGTGCTTTCGTCGGGCGAAAAACACAAACCATTTGGACCTTTCAAATCGTCGATCAGTCGCGTGACGGCGCCGCTCACACCATCGATCCTGTAGACAGAGTGCGGTTGCTCCACAGGTGCTTTGACGCCTTCGTAGTTAGCTAAAATCCCAAAAGGTGGATCGGTGAACCAGATAGAGCCATCTGACTTAACGACCAGATCATTGGGGGCATTAAGTGGTTTGCCTTCAAAGGCATCACAGAGCACAGTGATGCTGCCATCATATTCAGTCCTGGTTACGCGACGACCGTGCTCACACGATACAAGCCTGCCTTGGCGGTCACGCGTATGCCCATTGGCAAAATTGGATGGCTTGCGAAAAACGCTGACCTCACCGGTTTCCTCTTCCCATTTCATGATGCGGTTGTTGGGAATGTCGCTGAACAACAAAAAACGGCCATCACCGAACCACACTGGACCCTCAGTCCAGCGAAAGCCGGTCGCAATGCGTTCAACCGAGGCCAGAGCTAATCGGTACTGATCAAAAGACGGATCGAGCGATACAACGCGCGGATCAGGATAGCGTTCACTTTGTTCCCACATTTTTATCTCCAGGTTGTTTTAATTATTTCTAGTTGCAACAAGTTTTATTCAATATTCATTGCTTGTTCACGCATTTGTTCAATGAGTAACTTTAAATCCATCGCCGCACGCGTCATCTCTAAACTGCCAGCTTTAGAGCCTAGGGTATTAGCCTCACGGTTCATTTCCTGAAAAAGAAAGTCTAGTCGCTTGCCTGTACTCCCGGTATTTTTTGCCGATGCTTTTTGGTCATTGGCTCCAGGATTTTTAATGAGCAAAAATTCGAGTTCGGTTAGATGGGATTTAAGTCTAGCCAATTCTTCGGCTACATCAATACGCAAAGCAAAGAGACTGGATTCGGCCGCGATACGCTCTGATAACTCCGTGCCTGTGATGTGGCTAAAACCGCCTGGGAAAGCATTCTGAAGCGTTTCTTTCAGTTTTGCTGCGAGTTTGTCACGCTGCGCCTGGAGCAAAGTCGGCATGTGAGAGTCGACAAGCTCCACAATCTTACGCACTTCTTTTGCAGTCTCAAGCATGGTTTGAGCGAGTCGCTCGCCTTCGCGAAGTCTTCCTGCGACAAGTTGATCGAGTGCTGGATTTAGTGCGGCTATACAGGCTTGGGCCCATATTTCAGGTTCGACATTGCCTTGTTGTTGCTCAGACCAACTGAGAATCTCTGAAAGTCTAGGTGACTCTGTCTCAGGGAGGATTCGCCGCACCAGGCCGAGTTGCTCGCTAATACGGCTGAGTGCGGTTTCGCTTAAGCGTTGCTCTGCCGGGGCTTGCGCACGAGAGAAACTCGCTCGAATTTCGACCTTGCCGCGTGACAGGGTTTTAGCAAGACGATCACGGATCGGTTGCTCTGCGAGTCTTAACTCATCAGGCATTCGAAACTGAATATCTAGGTAACGACTATTTACAGTTTTAATTTCAATAGAGACTGAACCGTAGTCTCCTGCAACTTTGCCATTGCCAAATGCGGTCATACTTGCTGTCATATTTGACTCTATTACGTTGATTACTTGACTTGATCTATCCCGACCGGCGCGCCATCAGGGTTACGCGGATCGGAGGCTCCCATAAAAAGTGTGCCGTTTCGTTGAACTGTTTGAATACGACCCATTGTAGGCATGACTTTGACGGTATGCCCCATTGTTTCAAGCAATTTAATCGTATCGGGACTGAAACCACGCTCAACACGAATGAAGTCTGGTGTCCACTGATGATGCATGCGAGGAGCAGAAGCGGCTTCTGCGATGTTCATATCGAAATCTATCAGGTTGACAATGTTCTGCAACACAGTCGTGATGATGCGGGCACCTCCAGGCGAGCCTGTGGCCAGCCAGGGTTTGCCATCGCGCATCAGAATGACGGGAGTCATGGAGCTCAGAGGGCGCTTGCCAGGTGCAACCGCGTTAGCATCGCCCCCCACAAGTCCAAAGGCGTTAGGTACACCTGGTTTGACAGAAAAGTCATCCATTTCGTTGTTGAGCAACACACCTGTTCCAGCAGCAACGATACCCGAGCCAAAATTTAAATTTAGGGTGTAGGTGCAACTCACAACATTTCCTTGCTCATCCATGACGGAAAAGTGCGTGGTTTGATCGCTTTCGTAAGAAGCAGGTTTGCCCGCTCGGACCTCTGAGCTGGGGGTCATACGCTGAGGATTAATCTTGAGTGCAAGCTCCTCGGCGTATTTTTTTGAAATTAAGCCTGATTGAGGAACTTTCACAAATGCCGGATCACCCAGGTGTTCGGCTCGGTCAGCATAGGCAAGTCTCGCGCTCTCAGCCATCAAGTGGAGAGTTTGAGCACTGCCAAAGCCATATTGTTTCAAGGGGTAACGTTCCAGTAGATTCAGCATCTGGATTAGATGAATTCCGCCAGAACTAGGGGGGGGCATGGATAGAATCTGTACGCCACGGTATAGCCCCTCGACCGGTTTGCGTACCTCTGTTTTGTATTGTGCAAGATCTTCGAGGGTAAGAGGCTGATCGGCACCTTTTAAGGCATCCACAATTTTTTGGGCGACAGCGCCGGTATAAAAACCTTTGGCACCCTGAGCGGAAATAATCGCTAATGTATTTGCAAGATCTTTTTGTACGAGTTTTTCTCCCGCCTGGTAGGTTCTTATCGCTGCAGGCGGACATTGCTCGAGCGCACAGGTTTGCGAGTCATCAATATGTTTAAAGAAAGTTGCGCGTGTGGCTGGCCAGCGCTCAAGATGTGGGCGTTGAACGAGGAATAACTCCGCGAGCACAGGGCTCACCTGAAAACCTTCGGTTGCAAGCTTGATGGCGGGGGCCATGACTTGCGAGAGAGGCATTGTGCCGTGGTCTGCTAAGGCTTGGGTGAGCCCCGCGACTGAGCCTGGGATGCCAACCGAGTAGGGGGTGCGGGTTGATTTGCCCTCGATGACCTGGCCATTTGCATCCAGATACATATCACGCGATGCCTTGGCGGGGGCTATTTCGCGGAAGTCGAGCGCGATGTTTGCTTTAGTTTTGGCGTCATGTATCAACATAAAACCACCGCCACCCAGGTTGCCTGCGTTTGGCAATACTACCGCGAGCGTAAAACCAACAGCGACTGCGGCATCAATTGCATTACCACCCATGCGCAGCATCTCTGCACCGGCTAAGGAGGCAAGTTGTTGCTCACTTGCGACCATTCCTTTTGAGCGGATTAATGGATGGAATATTTCGAAAGCATTGTCATAACGCTTGACTGCAGTATCAACAGAGGGTGCTGTGATAGTTGTATTGCCAGTTGCCGAAGTCGTCACCTGCGCCCAGCTGGACCCATGCAAGAGCAGCGCTATCGCAACCGAAACGGTATATTTGCTGCGTATACTAAGTGAAAGTTGTTTCATTTTTTTAACCATCATATTTGTAGAGAATTTATTCGTGCCAAATTCAATCACTAGCCCAAGCGTTGCTCGTCCTTCGGGTCGTGCCCTCAATGATTTACGGGCCGTTAAGATCCAGCGTCAATTTACTCGTTATGCTGAGGGTTCGGTACTCATTTGTATGGGGGAGACGCAAGTGTTGTGTACTGCTAGCGTACTTGAAAAAGTACCACCATTTCTCAAAGGTAAAGGCCAAGGCTGGGTGACTGCAGAATACGGCATGCTGCCACGCTCAACCCACACCCGTAGCGACAGAGAGGCCGCACGGGGCAAACAGTCTGGCCGCACACAGGAAATCCAGAGGTTGATTGGCCGTAGTCTGCGAGCTGTCATGGATATGACGGCTTTGGGTGAACGCACCATACAGATTGACTGTGACGTGCTTCAGGCTGATGGCGGTACGCGCTGCGCAAGCATCACAGGCGCCTGGATCGCTGTCGCTGACGCGGTTGACGGTCTGCTCAAACAAGGTTTGATCACTACCCAGCCACTCAAGGACTCCGTTGCAGCCGTATCTGTTGGGATGGTTGAGGGAAGAGCGGTGCTTGATCTTGATTACCCAGAGGACTCCGGCTGCGATGCCGACATGAATGTGGTGATGACCGGCTCTGGTCGCTATGTAGAAGTTCAGGGGACAGCCGAAGGTCATACGTTTGACCGTATCGAGCTCAATGAATTACTAGCCTTAGCCGAAGCGGGAATTGCAAAACTTGCAGTTATGCAAAAAACCGCTCGGCTGGCCTGACACGTGAATGGGCTAGACGGTACGTCCGCCATCGACGGGTAATTCAACACCCGTAAGGAAAGATGCTTCTTCTGAGGCTAAAAATACTGCAGCATTGGCAATGTCACGTGGCGTGCTGAGTCTGCCCATTGGAATCGTTGCGATGAATTTCGCGCGATTCTCAGGGGTATCCGGCACGCCCATAAAATCACCCAGCATACCTGTATCACCCATGACAGGACAGATCACATTGACGCGAATATTGTCGGGAGCAAGTTCTACAGCTAAAGATTTAGAGAGCAGGTTGGCAGCACCCTTGGAGGCGTTATACCAAGAAAGCCCTGGTCGCGGGCGGATTCCTGCAGTTGAGCCTACATTGATAATGCATCCTGATTTTTTGGCGCGCATCCCGGGCACAACGGCATTAATCATGTGATAGATGGCTTTAACGTTGACGTCAAAGCACCTGTCAAAAGTTACTTCATCCACATTTAAAAAAGGCTGGTTTTTATGCGTAAAGCCTGCGTTATTGACAACGATATCCACTGCACCAAATTTTGACAGTGCCAGGTTGACGGCAGCATCAACATCAGCTCTCTTGCTGACATCGCAGCGGATAGCAACTGCAGCCTCGCCAATTTCTCCAGCTACTTTTTCAGCACCGGCTATATTTAAATCGGCAATAACGACTTTTGCACCTTCTTTAGCATAGAGTCTAGCTGTTTCGGCACCGAAACCGCTGGCCGCACCCGTCACAATCGCTACTTTTCCCTTTAAACGCATATTGCCTCCTTGATTTATATATCCGGGTATTTTTATTTATAAGAATCTAGATGCCAATAAAAGCTCAAGGAGCCACCAAAAGCTCTCCCAAGTGAGACTGTTTTCTGATATTCCAGACATTGTTAATCAAAGCTTTCACCTGCTCAGGTGTGGCCGCTCCCAGATAGGTACCAAGACGAAGTGCTTTGTCTTCGATTTCTGCACGCGAGAGCGTATTGCCTGGATCGCCCTTTGGTTCGTCAACACGTCCAGATATCTGCCGACCGTCAGCTGTCGTGACTGTCACTTTGCCTATCCAGCGCTGCGGGTAGGCTGTATCGACCTCCTCATCCAGGGCCATGGTGACGCGATCGCGGAAAGCAGCGACCTCGGCATTTTTCAGTGCCGCATCAAACCCGGCCAGATCTGCCGAATTACGAATTGCGATCAGCGCCAGTACGGTACCCATCGAGAACTTCGATTGATGGACTGTCTGAGGGTCCACAACGGGCCCCAAGACATCAATGGCTCCTTGATGAACGTGGGTGACGACTGAGGCAATATCTGAGGCTTTGAGGTTGTTTTGCCGCATTACATGCTGCAGGGCATCTGCGGCAGGGTGCGTATGACGGCAAGACGCATGGTATTTAAAAGACGTCTCAGCCAGTGCCCAGCGCGAGCCCAGGCGATCAACCAGTTTGGCTGGATCAGAATCTGTCGACATTCCGGCCGCCATGCCTTGCAGACCTTCGAGAATCCGGCGGGCACCGGTAAAGCCATCTTGCGCGAGGTAAGCAGCGGTCAGTCCTGAGGCCGCTGCGTGCGCAGTATGCAATTGCTTGGAGTCTGCCGCATCACGTAAAAACTCCCACAGTCCAGCCGCTTGAGTACCGCCGGAGCCGATCGCATTCAGCATTTGTTCGGGGTTGAGTTTGAGCAGTCGCCCCACAGCAACTGCTGCGGCAACGGTGCCTGCAGTACCCGTGGTGTGAAAAATTTTGTAATGCGAACGACCTAAAAACTCACCAATCCGGATCCCCGCTTCATAGCCAGCGACAGAGGCTGTGATGAGCTCTTCACCTGAGGCGCCGATGGCCTGAGCCACTGCAATGGCGGGCGGGAAAATCACGGCCGCAGGATGAAATACAGAGCCGTTATGAACATCATCTTGCTCGACGACATGCGCAGAGGCTGCATTGACCATTGCAGCAAACAGGGGCGAGGTCAGACGACGATTCACGTAGTCCTCAGATTGCCCTGTCGCGGGTCCCATGAGTTCGGCGTATTTCGCAACAGATTTGACTGCACGAGCGGTCGAGCCCGCCAGTATGGACGCCATCGTGTCAAGAAGCAGATCTTCGCAACGGCTTAATACGAATTCGGGAATATCTGCGTATTTCAACTCTGAAGCAAATTTTGCCAAGTCAGCACTGGGATGCAGTACTGTAGGGGCACGCGTATTGAGGACTGCAGTCATGTCGGTTACCTTTAGAAAGAACGTGGCAAGCCGAGTACGTGCTCGGCAACGTAAGACAGAATCAGGTTGGTTGATATTGGTGCGACTTGATAGAGGCGCGTTTCACGGAACTTGCGCTCCACATCATATTCACAGGCGAAACCAAAGCCACCGTGGAATTGCAAGCATGCGTTGGCAGCCTCCCAGGATGCGTCAGCAGCCAGCAATTTAGCCATATTGGCTTGCGTGCCGCAAGGCTGTTTAGCGTCAAACAAACGGCAGGCCTCATAACGCATCAAACTGGCGGCCTCGACGTTGATGTAGGCGCGTGCAATAGGAAACTGCACGCCCTGGTTCTGACCGATTGGACGACCAAAAACGATCCGGTCTTTGACATAGGCTGAAACACGATCGACAAACCAGTAGCCATCGCCAATACACTCTGCAGCAATCAAGGCTCGCTCAGCATTCAGACCATCCAGAATGTATTTGAAACCTTTTCCTTCTTCGCCGATCAGATTCTCGGCGGGAATTTCCAGGTTATCAAAAAACAACTCGTTGGTTTCATGATTCACCATGTTAAGGATTGGCCGAACTGTCATGCCATGACCGATCGCCTCTTTCAGGTCAACGATAAAAATCGACATACCTTCTGATTTTTTAGTCACTTGATCCAGAGGTGTTGTGCGGGCGAGCAGAATCATCAGGTCGGAGTGCTGAATCCGAGAAATCCAGACCTTTTGACCATTAATCACATATTTGTCGCCTTTTTTAACCGCGGTCGTTTTGATCTTGGTCGTGTCTGTTCCCGTTGTCGGCTCAGTTACCCCCATAGATTGCAGACGTAATTCACCGGCCGCGATTTTGGGCAGGTAAAGGTTTTTTTGAGTTTCTGAACCGTGGCGCAGTAAAGTGCCCATGTTGTACATCTGGCCATGGCAGGCACCTGAGTTGCCACCGCAGCGATTGATTTCTTCCATGATGACCGAGGCCTCGGTCAAGCCCAGCCCTGAGCCACCGTACTCCTGTGGGATTAGAGCGGCCATCCAGCCTGCTTGTGTCAAAGCATTTACAAACTCTTCGGGATAACCGCGTACTTCGTCGACTTTACGGAAATACTCGTCAGGGAATTGTTTGCACAGGTCACGTATGGCGTCACGGATGTCATGGTACTGGTCTGAATGCGAATTCATGATTGTCTTATGATGGCGGGTGAGGGACAGACGTTAATGTGCCCCAGAGCACCTAAAATGACTATTGACGTTTAATTAACCCCTGCTTTTCTAATGATTAAGATCACCTGCACACTATGGCAAACCACTTCGACCTGACCGATTTACAACTGATTGTGAATATTGGTGATGCCAGCAGCCTGACGCGCGGAGCTGAAAAATCTCATTTATCCCTTCCTGCCGCGAGTAATCGGGTCAAAAACCTCGAAGACCACTTTGGCACACGACTTTTTCACCGAAACAGTCAGGGCGTGACCTTAACCCCCTCAGGTGAGGCCTTCTTGCGTCATGCTCGTCTCGTGTTGCGTCAGATCGATCATTTGCGCGGTGACATTCATGAGTATGCGCGTGGTATCAAAGGTCAAGTCCGGATGGTGGCCAATACCACTGCAATGACAGAGTTCATGCCGGCAGTATTGAGTCGTTACCTCGCTTCGCATCCGGATGTGACGGTTGAATTGCGTGAGCGCCTGAGTTATCTCGTCGTCAAGGCCGTCTCCGATGGCTCAGCCGATATTGGTATTGTTGCAGGTCGTCCTGCAGCCTCTGAGCTGGAGTATTTACCTTACCGCGAAGATCGCTTGGTTCTTGTTACACCCTGCGAACACCCCTTGTCGGATTTAAAAGAAGTTGCGTTCGCCAATACTCTTAGTTACGAATACGTTGGCCTATCTGAGTGGAGTGCAATCCATGCATTCTTAATACAGGCCGCTGATAATCTTGGACATCCTTTTCGCTTTCGGGTCGAGGTCGGCAGTTTTGAGGCTGTCTGCCGGATGATCGAGGCTGGTGTCGGTATCGGTGTGGTTCCAGAGCGTGCCGCGCAGCGCTATGCGCAGCGACTCAACATCAAGCTTGTGCGCTTGTCAGATGAGTGGGCAGAAAGAAAACTGCACATTTGTGTGCGGCAACTCGAACAACTACCAGGTTTCGCCCGTGAGCTCGTCAGCACGCTCATTGCTGATGCTGAACTTTCGTCTTAATGAGTCAGCATCCCAAAATGACTCAGTAGCTCATAGCGTCTTCTTAAAACACTTTTGGTCCGTTACCTCATATGAAGCATTTAGCGAAAATCGTACTGGCCTCAGGGAACGCAGGAAAATTATGGGAATTCAATGACTTGTTCAGTCCCTTGAGCATTGAGTTGATTTCGCAGCGTTCACTCAATATTCCGGATGCGCCAGAGCCGCATGCCACGTTCGTTGAAAACGCTTTAGCCAAAGCCCGTCATGCCAGCCTGCTGTCGGGTTTGCCGGCTATTGCAGATGATTCCGGGATTTGTGTCACAGCACTGAATGGCGAGCCTGGCATACATTCCGCGCGCTATGCGCAGGCTGCAGACGGCACTCGATCTGATGCGGCGAATAACCAAAAATTAATCAGCGCACTAAAGGGTGTAACCGACCGCAGTGCCTGGTATGTCGCGGTGCTCGTTCTGGTTACCAGACCTGATGACCCCCAACCTATCATCGCTGAAGCCAGCTGGCCAGGTGAGCTTATCGAGACGCCAAGAGGCGAGCATGGTTTTGGCTACGATCCGTTTTTTTATTTGCCTGCTCAGCGCTGTACCGCCGCCGAATTGCTTCCTGAAGTCAAAAATAAAATTAGTCATAGAGGGCAGGCGATGCAATTATTGATCCGCCAGTTGCAAACACGTGGTCTGGTTTCCCGCTCTGGAGCCTAGCTGGTTCTATATGACAAAATTTATCCCAATCATTGCTGACAGTTTTCGTCCTCTCCAACCGCAAACACACGTTGCGCAGTCCTCTGTCAACGCTCAGCGGGTTCAAACAAAGTCGCAGGCAACGCTCACTGCTTTGCCGCCACTTTCTTTGTACGTCCACGTGCCGTGGTGCGTAAAAAAATGCCCTTATTGTGATTTCAACTCGCATCAAACGCCCGCCGTACTGCCGGAAGACCGCTACCTTGATGCCTTGCAGGCTGATCTGGAGCAAGCCTTGCCCAGTATCTGGGGAAGACAGGTTTTCACAGTGTTCATTGGTGGCGGCACGCCAAGTCTTTTATCGGATCGTGGTGTCGATCGCATGCTGGCAATGCTTAGGTCTCATCTGTCTTTGTGGCCAGATGCTGAAATTACTCTGGAGGCAAACCCCGGAACAGCTGAGGCCTCGCGGTTTATGGCTTATGCCGACAGCGGTATTAACCGGATCTCCTTGGGTGTCCAGTCTTTTGATGACGCGGCCTTGCGCGCACTTGGCCGCATACATGATGCGGATCAGGCGAGGGCGGCTATTAGTATGGCTCAGCGGGCAGTTAAACGGGTTAATCTCGATCTGATGTTTGCGCTTCCCGGCCAGACGCTTGAGCAATCGCTTCGTGACACACAGACAGCCTTGTCGTTCGGCACAGAGCATTTGTCCATGTATCACCTGACACTTGAGCCTAATACGGTTTTTGCTAAGTACCCACCCACGCTGCCCGATGACGATCTGGCAGCAGAGATGGAGGACAGTATTGAGTCGCTCGCGAGCAGCGCAGGTCTGCATCGTTATGAAATTTCTGCTTTTGCCAAGCCTGGTGCTGTCTCGCGACACAATACTAATTACTGGGAGTTTGGGGATTACCTGGGGATTGGGCCTGGCGCTCATGGAAAAATTTCTTCACATGATCGGATTGTGAGAGAAGCGCGCACCAGAAATCCTGAGTTATGGATGAATGCCGCCTTAAACCGCGATGGCTCGCACATTTCTGAAAACAGGCAACTAACACCCGAGGATTTACCTTTTGAATTCATGCTCAATGTGCTGAGATTGAAAAACGGAGTTCCAAGTACGCTGTACACTGAGCGAAGCGGGCAACCCCTCGTCACGATCTCAAAAGCGCTGCAACTTGCTACTCAAAAAGGACTTCTCACCGAAGATCCGCTCAGGTTTCAAGCTACGGCGCAAGGTTGGCGTTTTCTGAATGAGTTACAAACGCTTTTCCTATAAAATCACTGACCTGGTGCAAAATTAGATGAAAATGCATCGTAACGGTGCATTATTTTTCCCGTTTATGGGCATTCCACTTAGGTGAAATGTCTGGCACGAATGTTGCTTTACAGTCTGCATAGGTTTCGGCAGCTGGCTGCAACATAGATTTTTAACCATTATTCACTCAATTACATTACCGGAGTCAATATGAGCACCCCTCAAGATGTTCTTAAAAAGATTGCAGAGAACGAAGTCAAATTCGTCGACTTCCGTTTTACGGACACGATGGGTAAAGAGCAGCACGTTTCTGTGCCTGTCAGCCAGATCAATGAAGACAAATTAAAAGAAGGCCAGGCATTTGACGGTTCGTCGATCGCCGGTTGGAAAGGCATTCAAGAATCAGACATGATTCTGATCCCTGAAATGAGTACCGCTCACATGGATCCTTTCCGTGAAGAGTCAACCCTGATCCTGACATGTGATGTGGTCGAGCCTTCAGACATGAAGGGTTACGATCGTGATCCACGTTCGCTGGCAAAACGTGCTGAAGCCTACCTCAAGTCAAGCGGTTTGGGCGACACGGCATTCTTTGGTCCCGAGCCAGAGTTTTTCGTATTTGACGGTGTGACCTGGGGCGACGATATGTCCGGCTGCCACGTCAAGATCAAATCAGAAGAAGGTTCATGGTCAACCGGCGTTGAAATGGAAGGTGGCAACCTGGCCCATCGTCCTCGCGTCAAGGGTGGCTATTTCCCGGTTCCTCCTGTTGATTCAATGCAGGATATGCGCTCGGAAATGTGTATTTTGCTTGAAGAAGCAGGCATCCCAGTTGAAGTCCATCACCACGAAGTTGCTGGCGCAGGTCAGTTGGAGATCGGCACCAAGTTCAATACACTGGTCAAGCGTGCAGACTGGAATCAAATCCTGAAATACACGATCCATAACGTTGCCCATGCTTACGGTAAGACTGCAACCTTTATGCCAAAGCCCGTCGTGGGTGACAACGGTTCTGGTATGCACGTTCACCAGTCAATCTGGAAAGACGGCCAGAACCTGTTTGCAGGCAATGAATACGCAGGTTTGTCTGAGTTTGCTTTGTATTACATTGGCGGCATCATCAAGCACGCTCGCGCGCTCAATGCTATCACCAACCCAGGCACCAACTCTTACAAGCGTTTGGTTCCACACTACGAAGCGCCTGTCAAACTCGCTTACTCAGCGCGTAACCGTTCAGCTTCGATTCGTATTCCTTTCGTTGCGAATCCTAAGGGCCGTCGTATCGAAACACGTTTCCCAGATCCACTGGCTAACCCATACCTGGCTTTCTCAGCCTTGATGATGGCTGGTCTGGATGGTGTGCAGAACAAGATTCATCCTGGTGATCCAGCTGACAAGAATCTGTATGACTTGCCACCAGAAGAAGACGCAAAGATCCCAACCGTTTGTAGCTCACTCGAGCAAGCGCTCGAAGAGTTGAACAAGGATCGCGAATTCCTGACGCGTGGCGGTGTGTTCAGCAATGAAATGCTCGATGCTTATGTTGATCTGAAAATGCAGGAAGTCAACCGCCTGCGTATGACGACACATCCCGTCGAATTCGACATGTACTACAGCCTCTAATCTGCTGATAACCTGGGGTCGGGTCTACCCGACCCGACTCCCATGACCTGCGTAGATACCTTCGACTTACTTGCCACAACGGTTCTTCTGTTGAACCAGTCCGGCGAAGTCGTCGAAGCCAACGCAGCAGCAGAATCGATGTTTGGGCGGTCCCGGCGACACCTTATTGGTCAGCCGGCCGCCTTTTTGTTCGACCGCGATTCAGCAGTAGAACATTCTATCCGTCAAGCTTGTTCTGGCGAGGTCGATGACTGCCGCCAGTTTGCAATGACCAGACGTGGTGCTGAGGCTGTCGAAGTTTCTTTAACCTCGATTGCACTGAATAAACAGCCTTGGTCAGCACTTATTGAAGTAAAAGATATCGAGCAACGCCTACTGGTTGACCGAAGCATCAGGCTCGTTGACGAGATCGAAACGCAGCACGAGTTATTGCGCAATCTTGCGCACGAAGTCAAAAATCCGTTAGGTGGTTTGCGTGGTGCTGCACAGCTCCTGGAATCAGAGCTCCCTGATCCAGCCTTGCAGGAATACACCCGTGTCATCATCTCAGAAGCTGATCGACTTCAAGCACTGGTGGATCGACTCGCCGCTCCCCAGCGCATGCCTGTGCAATGGCAATCAGTCAATATCCACGAAGTTTGTGAGCGTGTCTGTTCTTTGGTGCGCGCAGAGTTTCGCGAGGTCGCAATCCTGAGAGATTACGATGCCTCCATGCCTGAGTTCCGAGCTGATCCAGCTCGATTAATGCAAGCATTACTCAATATTGTGCGTAATGCTGCCCAAATCATGACGGGAACCAATCCAACCCGTTCACCCCATATAACGCTCAAAACCCGCGTCGCCAGACAAGTCCTGTTGCGGCACAAACAGCATCGCATGGCAGTCGTCGTCACGGTGATCGATAACGGACCGGGCGTACCTATTTCGCTGCAAGATCGTATTTTTCATCCACTCGTGACTGGCCGTGAAGGCGGCACAGGACTGGGCTTGAGTCTTGCCCAGGACTTTATTCAACAGCACGGTGGCGTTATCGAATTTGATTCACAACCCGGACACACAGAGTTCCGTCTGTTGTTGCCATTGGAGCCGCTATGAAACCCGTATGGATCGTAGATGATGATCAGGCTATTCGCTGGGTGCTGGAAAAAGCGCTGAGCCGTGCAGGTATACCCACACGCAGTTTTGCCGGCGCAGTCGATGTATCTGAAGCCCTTAAAACCGATATGCCTGGAGCCTTGATCTCTGACATTCGCATGCCAGGGACCAACGGTCTGGTTTTACTCAAAGACGTTAAAGAAAAGTATCCAGCTTTACCTGTCATTATCATGACGGCTTTTAGTGATTTGGACAGCACTGTCTCAGCCTTTCAAGGCGGAGCCTTTGATTATCTCGCCAAGCCTTTCGACGTCAACGAAGCTGTAGCACTGATCAGTCGTGCCATACAAGAACCCGATTCAGATGAGACTGCTCAGGATGCTGTGCAAAAAACCTCTGACTCGACTGATAAGGGGATGTTGACACAATCCGCTTCAGTAGCCATGCAGGAAGTTTTTCGAGCAATTGGGCGTCTGGCGCAATCCAATGTCACGGTACTGATTACGGGTGAGTCAGGTACAGGCAAGGAGCTGGTTGCGCGTGCGCTGCACAGCCACGGGATTCGTGCCAAAGGACCGTTTGTCGCACTTAACACCGCAGCAATTCCTCGCGATTTGTTAGAGGCAGAGCTATTTGGTCATGAGCGCGGTGCGTTTACAGGTGCCAACTCCTTAAGACGGGGGCGCTTCGAAGAGGCGAGTGGTGGCACACTGTTCCTTGATGAAATAGGCGATATGCCGTTCGAGCTTCAAACCCGTTTGCTTCGCGTGTTGTCCGATGGCACGTTCTATCGCGTTGGGGGAGCTCAGCCAGTACGTGTCGACGTTCGGATTGTCGCTGCTACGCATCAACCTCTGGAAGAACGTGTGCATGAAGGCAAGTTTCGCGAGGATTTATTCCATCGTTTAAACGTGATTCGCTTGCGACTTCCACCTCTGCGTGAGCGGCGTGAAGATATCGGCGAACTCGCACGCCACTTTCTAGGCGTGTGCGCGCGTGGCCTGGGTGTTCCAGCCAAGCGCTTGTCTGAGCAGGCGGTCGCTGCGCTTTCGCAGTTTGATTTTCCTGGCAATGTCAGACAGCTTGAGAATTTCTGTCACTGGTTAACCGTCATGGCGCCTGGCCAGACGATTGGTGTTTCTGATTTACCACCAGAAATTCGCTCTAGCGATTTGACAATGCACTCAGGTGCAGCGTCCAGTTCGAGTCACTCCTCTAACCAGACCTGGCAGCAATTGCTGGCACTCGATGCAAATATTCGGCTATCTCGTTCTGAGCCTGACGTCTGGACCACACTGACGCACCAGTTTGAGCGTGCGCTTCTTCAGTCTTCCCTTGATGTGTGTCGGGGACGCAGGGTCGAGGCGGCGACAAGATTAGGTATGGGGCGCAATACCATCACGCGTAAATTGCGTGAATTAGGGATGGATCCGGCCACTGCGGACAGTAACTAGTACAGGTGTTTTTCACGCTGTTTAATTGAATCAGTTTTTGAAATGACCCCACCAGGCAGGACTCAGGTCCGGTTTGGTGGGGTCGTTTTATATTTTGTAAGTATTTTTAGTAAATATTATCGAAACAAGCTATTGATTGGTAAAATTCAATAGTTAATTGCGAGGAGTTCAAGATGTCTAAATCCATTATTCATACCAATGCTGCGCCTGCCGCAGTCGGCCCCTATTCACAGGCTGTTGTTGCAGGCTCAGCTAAGACAGTTTATCTCTCAGGTCAGATCGGTCTGGTTCCCGCTACAGGTGAAATGGTTTCGGATCACTTTGAGGATCAGGTCAAACAGTCTTTATCTAATATGAAAGCAGTGATCGAGGCGGCTGGCGGCACACTTGAGCATATCGTGAAGCTGACCTTGTTTCTGACGGATTTAAGTAAATTTTCGATTGCGAATGGTTTGATGGCAGAATTTTTGCCTGAACCATTTCCTGCGCGCTCAACCATTGGTGTTGCCAGCCTTCCCAAAGGTGCTCAATTCGAAGTCGAAGCGATCTTAGTGATTTGAAAAAGTGGCTATGCAGCCTGCTTCATCATCTTCAACTAACCTGGTGAAAGAATCCCGAACCATCGTTCAACAAAAATTTGAACGACTCGGGTTGCATACTCCCTATGATTTTGTATTGCATCTGCCTCTACGTTATGAGGATGAGACTGTGATCATGTCGATTCAATCCTTAAGAGCAGGGATGAGCGCCCAGGTTGAGGCCGAAGTCATTGATACAGAGGTAAAGTACAAACCGAGGCGACAGTTGACGGCGACCATTCGTGATGAAACTGGTGAGCTATTTTTACGATGGCTTACTTTTTATCCTAGTCAGCAACAACAAATGAGAGTAGGTCGTAGCTGGCGGGTAAGAGGTGAAGTACGCAGCGGATTTAATGGCTTGGAAATTATCCATCCCAAACTCACCGCGCCAAGTTCTCCTCTGCCTGCTGCGCTTACGCCTGTTTATCCCACAACAGATGGCTTGAGTCAGCCAAGTTTACGTAAAGCAATTGCTCAGGCACTTGAACAAGTATCGCTTGATGACACCTTGCCCGAATCTTTAGTTAAAAAACTCGGTTTGTTGCCGTTTGCCACAGCCATAAAAACGTTGCATGCACCAACGCCTGATATGGATAGTCAGGCCTTGATTGAACATTCTCATCCAGCCTGGACACGTGTCAAATTTGACGAATTACTCGCGCAACAACTATCGCTTGCTGCAGCACGAGATGCCAGACGTTCCAAACGTAGTCGGCCACTGGCGTTTAATCCCTCAGAGGAAAGTCTGCCCCAGCGTTTATTGCGTTCATTACCATTTGCCTTGACCGAATCGCAGCATAAAGTTGTTGCAGAAATAAGTGCTGATCTTGCCCGAGATTTTCCAATGTACCGCTTGCTCCAAGGCGATGTGGGTAGTGGTAAAACCATTGTCGCCGCACTGGCTGCACTGCAGGCTATAGAAGCTGGAGTTCAGGTGGCGATCATGGCGCCAACAGAGATCCTTGCGCAACAACATTTTCAAAAAATGCAGGCCTGGGTTGAACCTCTGGGGGTCGGTATTTGCTGGCTCTCTGGAAGTATTACAGCACGTGCACGCAAAACTGCACTTGAGGGTATTCGTTCTGGTCAGGCCAGGCTGATCATTGGCACTCAAGCCTTAATCCAGGAGACTGTTGAATTTGAAAACCTTGGTCTGATCATCGTCGATGAACAACATAGATTCGGCGTAGGTCAAAGACTCTCTCTCTCGCGCAAGGGTGAGCCAGGCGCGCAAGACTGGGTGCCTCATCAGCTCACCATGAGTGCAACACCGATTCCTCGTACACTCGCGATGACCTTTTACGCTGATTTAGAGGTTTCCTCGATCGTGGGCCTACCTCCAGGACGCACACCTGTGCTCACTAAACTCGTCTCAAGCGCCAGGCGTGATGAAATCATCTCGCACATCGAGCAGTCCGCACAAAATGGACAGCAGACTTATTGGGTTTGCCCCTTGGTTGAAGAAAGTGAGGCGCTTGAGTTGCAAACCGCCGTCGATACGCATATTGCTTTATCGCAAGCGCTACCTGCTTTAAAGGTTGGGCTGGTACATGGAAAACTAACTACAGCAGAAAAATCTGCTGTGATGAAGGATTTCCGCTCGGGATTGATACAGGTCCTGGTGGCAACAACAGTGATCGAGGTTGGCGTCGACGTCCCAAATGCCTCCCTGATGGTGATTGAACACGCTGAGCGCTTTGGACTTGCTCAGTTGCACCAGTTGCGTGGTCGGGTAGGGCGCGGACACGCAAGTTCGGTGTGTGTCTTGCTGTTTCAGCACCCCTTGTCGATGATTGCAAGAGAAAGACTGCGGGCGATGTATGAAACACAAGACGGTTTTGAAATCGCCCAACGTGATCTTGATTTGCGTGGTCCAGGAGAGTTACTCGGTTCCAGACAGTCTGGTGTCGCACTGCTGCGGTTTGCAGACTTGGCGCAGGATAGTGAAATTGTTCGTGCAGCAAGGCAGACTGCGATTGATCTCAGGCAACAGCATCCATCCGTTGTTTTGCAACACCTTAAGCGCTGGACGCGTGGCCGCGAAGATTTTTTACGTAGTTAATTGATCTATTTCTGTTGATGTTTTTGCTAGAACATATTGGAAATTCAAATGACGCTGACCGAACTCAAATATATTGTTGCAGTTGCGCGGGAACGCCATTTCGGACGCGCTGCTGAGGCTTGCTTTGTCAGTCAGCCAACACTATCTGTTGCAATTAAAAAACTCGAGGAAGAGCTCGGGGTCACGATTTTTGAACGTGGCGGTACGGAGGTCGGTGTCACGGCTATCGGTCAGCAAGTTGTCTCGCAAGCGCAGAAAGTTTTAGAGGAAAGCGCTAACCTTAAAGAAATCGCACGACGCGGCAATGACCCTCTCGCAGGCCCGCTCAGAGTAGGTGTGATTCATACCATTGGTCCATACCTGCTACCAAAACTTGTACCCAAACAAATCGAGCGCACGCCTCAGATGCCGCTCATTTTGCAGGAAAACTTTACCCATCGTCTTATTGAACTGTTGCGTCAGGGTGAAATTGACTGTGCCATTATGGCTTTGCCTCTACCTGAAACCGGGCTTGTGACTGATTCCCTCTATGATGAGCAATTTGTTGTGGTGACTCCTGCTCATCACCATTGGGCAAAACGTAAGTCCATCGCCGCGGAGGATCTCAAATTACAAAATATGCTGCTCCTTGGCTCTGGCCATTGTTTCAGAGATCAGGTGCTCGAGGTCTGTCCAGAGCTCTCAAGATTTGCCGCAGCCAGCGAAGGGATTCAGCGCACTTTTGAAGGATCATCGCTTGAAACGATTCGACATATGGTGGCTGCAGGTATCGGAATTACTGTGATGCCAATGTCCGCGGTTAAAGCACACGACAGGAACAGCGAGTTGCTTCGTTATATTCCTTTTGAAAAACCGGTCCCGGATCGTAGAGTGGTACTGGCCTGGAGGAAAAGTTTTCCCAGAACATCTTCTATTGAAGCGCTAAAAGAGGCGGTTTACGCCTGTGGACTTGAGGGCGTCACGATGCTTGAGCGCTCAGTGATTTAAATAAAAACGGAAAACACTTGCATGTTTGACCCTATACAAACACGATTTTTCCTCTATGCGAAACTGGTGCGCCTTGATAAGCCTATAGGAATCCTGTTGCTTCTGTGGCCAACGCTTTGGGCTGTGTTTGCTGCTAGCAACGGATGGCCGTCGCTCAAAATATTGCTCATTTTTATCGCTGGTACGGTACTGATGCGTTCCGCGGGTTGTGCCATGAACGATTATTTCGATCGTGATGTAGATAAATATGTAAAACGTACAGAGGCCAGAGTGTTAACCGCTGGCCTAATTGCCCCTGGAGAAGCTATCTGGGTCGCTGTGGTGCTTGGCTTGCTCAGTCTGCTGCTCATCATATCGCTCAACACTCTCACCATCGCACTTGCCGTGGTTGCAGCGATTCTCGCAGTGACCTATCCCTTATTCAAACGTTTTTTTGCCATCCCTCAGGCTTATCTGGGCATTGCTTTTGGATTTGGTATTCCGATGAGCTTCGCCGCAATTCAGAATATGATTCCTTTGGCGGCCTGGTTGTTGTTGCTGGCAAATATCTGTTGGGCGATTGCTTATGATACGGAATATGCCATGGTTGATCGGGATGATGATCTTCGTCTGGGTTTGAAGACGTCTGCGATTACCTTTGGTCGGTTTGATATATTTTTTGTTGGTGTATTTTATTTTTTAACGATCGTGCTACTGGCTTTAGCTGGCTCCTTGTTTGGCTGGGGTATCGCTTATGGTTTGAGTCTTGGATGTGCAAGTCTCATTGCAGCAACACATCTTTACTGGATCCGAACACGCGAGCGGATGGCCTGTTTCAAGGCCTTTCTGCACAACACGTGGTTTGGATGTGCGGTTTTTGCAGGTATTTTTGTTGAAACGGTCTTTCACTGAATCTGGATAACAATAAATGAACATGTATCCCTCTATCGCCGTTGTAGGTGGCGGCAATATGGCCAATGCTCTGGTATCGGGCTGGTTGAATCAGGGCTGTCCAGCCGGGCAGATTCACATCGTTGAGCTCTCAGAGACGCTGCGCGCCCAATGGGCTGCACGCGGTGTCAGTGTTAGCGCGGGTATTGATCCGCAACTCACCCGCCATGCTGTGTGGGTCTTTGCGGTCAAGCCACAGCAAATGCGAGAGGTTGTCTTAGCGACAAAACCGTTTCTTGGCTCAGACACGTTAGTCATCAGTATCGCAGCTGGAATTACCCTTGGATCCCTGTCTGCCTGGTTAGGCAGCCCCAACGAAGACTATCGCCATGTCGTGCGCTGCATGCCCAATACGCCCGCCTTGGTAGCAGCAGGAGTCACTGGCATGACAGCGCCTTCAACACTTACGCCTGAGCAACGCCAGATCGCGAGTAACTTGCTTAGTGCTGTCGGTGAAGCTGTCTGGGTAGACTCTGACCAGTCTATCGACGCGGTTACTGCGCTATCAGGTTCTGGACCTGCCTATGTTTTTCTTTTTCTTGAATCCTTAATTCAGGGCGCCGTGGATTTAGGCCTGTCTGAGGAGCAGGCGAAAAAGCTCGCCCTCGCAACGCTTGCTGGATCAACTAAACTTGCACAGAATTCAGTAGATTCCCCTGCAGTGTTACGTGAAAAAGTAACTTCAAAAGGCGGTACGACGGCAGCTGCCCTTGATGTATTTAGAAACCAGCAATTTACTGAGATTGTCAAAAAAGCTATGCGCGCTGCTGATGTACGTGCGGCCGAACTATCACTTGAATTTGGGAAACAATAAATGTCTATTAAGAAAATTGGTATTTCGATTGTTGCACTGGCGTTACTTCTTGCTGCGGCTTGGCTAGGTGCGAGTATTTATGTGGGTAGGACCACCGAGAAGTGGATTTCAACGCTAGTTGAACAAACCACCAAGCAAAAGAAATTAAGACTTGTAAATTTGAAACATCAACAAAGCTTGTTTCATTCGCAAGGTCAATTTGAAATCAGATTTAATGACCTTGCAGCGGATGTTGCGACAGGCGTACAAAAATTTTCAGTCCTCGTCGAGTACCGCATCTCAAATTTGTTGTTGCCCGAGTCCTCGATGCGCTTTAACTGGAATATGAAACCTTCAGGTGAGTATGGTGTTGAGATCAACCGTATTTTTGGCTCGGAGTTAGCTCTGCAAGGTAATGGACACTTAGGGTACGGCGGACGCGCGCTTACTTCTTTGAAAATGCCTGAACTGGTGATGCGCGATGGTGGTGATCGTCTGCAAATCTCCCCCTCGAGCGGTCAGTTTTCCTGGTCTGGACAAACCTTGGCGTTTGATTGGAATACCGCGCGCATCGCAATGGTCATGGACGGTAAACCCCTTGATATCGAAGGCATGCGTGCAAAAGGGGACTTTACAAACCGTAGTCGGGGTATCGGCAGCTTTGATTTTGCAATAGATAAATTCAGCACTAAAGAAGGCACCGCTGAAGGCTTTGCCTTACAAACTGTAGTCGCTGAGCGTCAAGAGCGCATTGATTTGCAAATCAATCATAAACTCTCGGCAATCACTGCTGCAGGTCAAAAGGTTCGTGATGTTGCAGTCGAGCTGACACTCACTGGACTGGATGTCTCGAGTGTTGATACGTTATCAGCGATAGCGAGTGATTCTGATGATTTTCAGAGTCTGACGGCCGATGAACAATCGCGTGCAAAAGTCGCAATTCGAAAATTAATCAATCAAGGCTTCACAATTGCCTTACCCAAAATTACCGGACAAGTGAATGCGGGCTCGATCACGGGTGACGTAAAACTAGAGATCTTAAAATCTGACAACCTGGCTGCGACTGAGTTTTCAACAGCTAAATCGGTGCGCGCCTCTGGCCAGTTATTAGCGAAAGGAAAAGCCGTTGATAACGCTCAAAAAATGATGGCGTTGATGATGGGGCTTGCGACGGACACAAAAGATGGTCTAAAAGCAAGCTTTGAATTCACAGGTAAAACGCTTAAAGCAAACGGTAAAACCCATGATGTGTCCGACCAACTATCATTTGTTGACGACTACATCAACGGTTTGATTAATTAATTGTCTATTATTCCTGAGCGGCCGGTGTTTTGTTCCACCAGCCGCCTCCCAGAGCCTGAAAGAGTGCTGCAGTATCAAGTAACCTGTTAGCTTGAGCTTGAATACTCGCTATTTTTGCCTGATGATAAGCCTGCTCAGCGATGAGTAGAGCAAGCACATTCACTGCGCCAATGCTGAGTTGTTGCCGCGTTAGATCGAAAGTCTTAAACGCTGCGCTTTCTGCTTTTTGGGCTGCATTTAATGCTTGAGCATCAGCATTGAGTGCATAAAGAGTATCCGCTACATTCTGAAAAGCGCTCAGGACAGTGGCTTTATATTGGGCACCTGCTTGTTCCATTGCAGCTTCAGCTGCTACTTGCTTGAATTTAAGTGTTCCAAAATCAAAAACTGTTTGGGTAATATTTCCTGTTATTCCCCAAAACTGATTATCATTCGTAAACATCTGACTAAAAGGTATTGCAGCACCACCTAACATGGCAGCTAGTGAAATTTGAGGTAGTCTGTTTGCGATTGAAACACCGACTAGAGCACTGGCAGAGTGAAGCTGAGCCTCAGCTGCCCTTACATCAGGTCGCTGTTCAACGATCTGAGAGGGCAGACTGATTGGAAGACTCATAGGCAGTTCAAACGATTGCAAATCAAAATTTTCAAAGCCCCCCTCTGACGGTAGCTTCCCTGCAAGTACCGCAAGCTGATTGCGAGTTTGCTCTAACTGTTTGCGCAGAGGGGGTAATAATTGTTCCATCTGGGCAAGTTGCGTTTCTTGCGCGGCTACATCCAGTCCAGACGAAAAACCTAAGTTTGCCTGCTTGCGTAGTAAATCAAGCGAGTGTGTACTCGCACGGATGATCTCCTGAACCGCATTGATTTGAGCCTGAAGTGCTGCCTGCTGAATCGCGGCAGAGACAACGTTAGTAGACAAAGAAATATAAGCCGCATCAAGTAAGAATTTTTGATTTTCGACTTGCGCATCAAGAGACTCCACTGTGCGTCGATTCAAGCCAAAAACATCCAGTGAAAAACCCACACTAACTTGTGCCGTATTCAGTGAAAAAGGTGTTTCGCCTGAATTAAGTGTCGGTGCTATTGTGTTCGAATTACCTTGTCGCGTCGGAGAGTAGCCAGCCTGTATGGTTGGGAAATAAAAGCCTCTTTGTGCAGACGCATTCGCTTGCGATTGTTTCAATGCAGCCTGAGCAGCCTCAATCGTAGGATTTTGTTTCAACGCTTTTTCTACAAGAACATTGATCTTAGGTGAGTTGAATAAACTCCACCATTGCTCTCTAATTTCAGCACCTAGTTGATAGCGCTGAACCAGAGGGGCGCCAGAGCTAGAGTCCGCAGCAGTTATATCAATTGGTTCACGTAGCACTGAAGCCCCTACAGGGACATCTGGCCGTTTAAAATCAGGACCAACAGCACATCCTGCACATGAGATGAGCAAGGATATGATTATGACGCTGCGAATTAAAGATGGCGATTTTTTATACTTTGTGAGGTAAGTCATTATTTAGATCCCTCACGGAGTTGAGCAGCATTTTTCTTGCGTTGCTCACGTTTGTCAGACCACTGTACGACAATCACTTGCAAGGCAGGAGCCACAATTAGCAACATGATTGGACCAATCAACATTCCGCCTACTACGACAACAGCAAGTGGTTTTTGTACTTCACTACCGATACCGTTTGAAAGTGCCGCTGGCAACAAACCAATACACGCTGATAAGGCCGTCATCAGCATGGGACGCATTCTTTGGTCTGCTGCTTCATACATTGCTTGAAGGTTATCTTTCCCACTTGCAATTAACTCATTGAAGTAACTTACTACAAGTATTCCGTTCATGACTGAAACGCCAAACAGGGATACGAATCCTATTGCTGCCGAAATACTCATATTCAAGCCAGATATATAGAGCGCAATAATTCCACCAGCAATCGAAAACGGAATGGCGGCAATTGTCAGCAAACTGTCGCGCATGGAATTGAATAGCGTATAAAGCAGTAATAAAATAATTCCAATCGCAATTGGAAGCACTACAAATAATCTAGCTTTGGCTTGTTGCAGCTCCTCAAACTCACCCGCCCATTCGAAACGATAGCCATTGGGTAACTGAATATTTTTTTCAAGTCGAGCCTGAGCTTCTGAAACAGTGCTGCCCAGATCTCGCCCTCTGACACTGAACTTAACTGGAATGTAGCGCTGATTACGCTCATGAAAAATGTAAGATGCGCCAGTATCCAGAGATATATTGGCTAGTTCGCTTAAAGGAATATATGAAACAGTTCCATTAGGATTTACATAACTTATTTTTAAATTACGGATCGCATCGATATCTGAGCGATATTCGGGCGCGAGCCTGACTGTCAAACCGAACTGCTTGTCTTCTTCGAGAACTGTGCTGGCAGTGTAGCCGCCTGAAGCTGACTGGATGATAGCGTTAATATCACCCGTGTTTAATCCGTATCTGGCAGCCTTTTGTCGATCTATTTTTATATTTAAGTTGGGCTGACCAAGCACCCTGAAAACACCCAGATCCTCAACGCCCTTGACCAAAGTCATTTCATGGAGAACCTGATCAGCAAGTGTTTCCAGCACATTGAGATCGGGCCCGATAATTTTTATCGAATTAGCACCTTTTACTCCGGAGAGACCTTCCTCAACGTTATCTTGAATATATTGTGAAAAATTAAATTCAATACCAGGAAACTCTTCAGCAAATTCCTTCTGGGCATCCTTTACAAGCATGGCTTTGACGTAGCCTCTTGGCCATTGCTCAAAAGGTTTCAGGGTTACGAAAAACTCACCATTGTAAAAGCCTGCGGCATCACTGCCGTCGTCGGGTCTACCATGCTGAGAAACAACATTGATCACTTCAGGGTGGGATTTGAGAATTTCTCTCATGCGTCTGATTTTCTCAACACCCGCTTCTAAGGATATTGTGGCAGGCATAGACGCCCTGATCCAGAGATTACCTTCCTCAAGGGCAGGTAAAAACTCGGAGCCGATTCTGGGAAACAACATAAAAGAAAGTAACAAAAACCCAATACCTATACTAACCGTAGTTTTTCTTTTTTCTAAGGCCCATTTCAATACAGGTTGGTACATATTACGGATTTTGCGAACAAGGAAAGTTTCTTTTTCCTCCACGATTTTCGGCAAAAGGATGGAGGAGAGTACCGGAGTCAGCGTGAACGTCGCAAATAATGCACCAATTAATGCGTATGCATAGGTTCTAGCCATTGGATTAAAAATTTGTCCCTCTACACCTTGCATTGTGAAAAGAGGAATAAAAGCTGCGACGGTAATTGCAGATGAAAAAAGAACAGCTCGATCCACTTGCATCGCACTAAGCATTATGATTTTCAGTCGATCGCTCCAGCCTAATTGCTCCTTTGAAAACTTATACTCTTCTTCATTTGACTCGCTATTATCCTGCACCAGTGACTTTTGGACGTCATGGGATTTTTGGATATTTCTGAAAATATTTTCAACAAGAATGACAGCAGAGTCGACAATAATCCCGAAATCTACCGCTCCGACTGAGAGTAAATTCGCCGACTCTCCAAGCATTACAAGAATCATGATGCTAAAAAACAGTGCGACTGGAATATTTGCGCTAACGATCACCGCACTTCGTAAATCTCCAAGAAATATCCATTGAATAAAAAATACCAGCAAGCAACCAAAAACCAGATTGTGTAATACCGTGTGTGTTGTGACGCCGATCAACGTGCTTCGATCGTAGTAGGGCACAAGCTTGACACCTGGAGGCAAGACACCTTCATTATTGATTTTGTTTATTTCAACCTCAACCCGTGCAATGACTTCGTTAGTCTGCATCGTACGATTCATCACGGCGATACCTGTGACCACATCGTTTTCTTCGTTTTTACCTGCATGTCCAAGTCGAGGAGCAAAGCCAATTGATACGTTTGCAACGTCTTTGACTAATATCGGAATAGAAGCACTCTGGCTTAATACGATATTGCCGATATCAACTGGATCCGAAACCAATCCTAGCCCTCTGATATTGACGGACTGTTGGCCAATGTTGACTGTTCGCCCTCCCACATTGGTATTCGCATTGCCAATAGCCGCGATTAATTGGGGAATAGTTATGTTGTATCCCTCAAGCTTTTGTAAATCCGCCTGGACTTGATATTCTTTAGTCGTACCACCCCATGTCACGACTTGTGCAATACCAGGGATTGATAGAAGTCTCTTGGTTACAACCCAGTCTTGCAATGTACGAAGATTGGTCAAGCCGTAATGCTCTGGCCCAACAAGCTGGTAGCGCAGGATTTCACCCACTAGACTAGAGGCCTGAATCTGAGGTTGAACATTATTTGGCAGATTCACTTTTTGTTGCAAATTCAGCGCTGCCTGCGTATAAGCAAAATAATAATCAATTCCGTATTTGAAGGTCACTCTGACAAATGACAAACCATAAAAGGAAGTGGAGCGAATAACATCAACGCCTGGAGTCGTCGCCAAACCAATTTCCAGAGGCCGAGTGTAATAACGCTCCATTTCTTCGGCAGATAGGCCTGGTGCCTGTGCAGTAATTTCTAGAATAACTGGGGCAGGATTAGGATAGGCTTCGATATTGAGTTTTGTAAACGCAATTAATCCACCTACGACGAAAACGAGCAAACTCACCATCACGATGGATCGTTTCGCTAGTGCAAAAGAAATCAAGCTTCTGAGCACAATATGCCTTTAAATAAATGAGACTTAGGATTTGAGTGTTGGTTGATTCAGCGTGATCTCAGCGCGATTTAAGCGCGAGAGCATTACTGAGAAAAATAGCTCCATCGCCAGCGACTCGCTCACCCGCTTCTATTCCTTCAAGGATTTGTACTAAATTATTTTGTGTTAACCCGATTGTGACATTACGTTTGACAAAAAGCCTTTCATCTTTAGTTACAAAAGCGGTCATCGTCCCATCACCCTCACGAACCAGACCTTCAGCTGGTATAGCCGGTGATTGCTGTGGGGCACCCGTATTGATGACATAACTTGCCAGCATTTGTGCACGTAAATCATCATTTTTATTCGGTATTTCACCTCGGACTGAAATGCGACGAGTAGTCGAGTCCACCGCTGCGCCGATGTTAATGATTTTTCCACTATATTTTTTTTCTGGAAAGGCAGAAATCGACACACTCAGTTCTTGACCGATTTTTAAATATGCCATGTCGGTCTCTGGCACATTAGCAATCATCCACATCGAGCTTGGGTCCGCAACAGTAATCGGAGCAGGAGTCGCTCCGGGTTGTAACAACAGTCCGGGCTGAGCATTGCGTGCGATAACTCTGCCGCGTATCGGGCTACTGATAATCATTTCTGAATTCACTTTACGGCTGGATATGATCTTGTCCATATCAGAGTCGTTTTTTCCAAAGATTCTTAGTGCATCTCGCGCAGCACGGTAATTTCCCTCAGCCGTTTGCTGATCAGCAGTGGCTTGGTCGAGATCTTTTGTTGAAGCGGCTTGAATCTCAGCCATTTTCTTAGCGCGAACAAGTGCTCGTTCTGTAAGGGATTTTTGACCTGAAGTGGAAATGAGCGTTGAAATAGCCTGAAGCAAGTCCGGACTATCAATTGCGAACAAAGCCTGACCTTTGGCGACATCGTCTCCAGACTTGACAAACACTTGAGTAATTCGTCCTTGATAAGGAGTAAAGACCTGCACTGTTTGTTCCTGATTAAAGTCTATGACTCCAACCGCACTTCTTTGATTGACAAAACTGCTAATTTTTACAGTTTCTACCTTCACTAATTTTGCCTGTTTGTCATTGATGGTAATGCTTGCCTTTTCTTCAGCCGACATCGTTACATCTGGTCTTTCTTGGTCGTTATGATTAGATCCAGCGCTAAATAACCAAACTCCAAACACTACTGCCAAGAGTGCGATTCCACCATATAGAAAAAACTGCTTATTACCTACTTGCATTCGATTTCTCATAGAGAGTTGAGACTGCCACGCCCAAAGCGAGAGCCTGGTTAAAAGACTTGTAAAGATTTTCTAAAAAAGTGTTCGTATGTCATGCTTAAATAGCCACGCGGATTTTACCGGTAGGCGACGATTTATACTTTAATTAGAGATTACCGTTTGGTAATATTCATTAAAATCCGAAGGTACTAAGAAATATTTGAATTTGATGAATACTGTACCAATCGATCGGATATTCGGTAATTGTTAAAGACTAGATAGAGGGTAGTTTTAAAGTCAGTTTAAATCCTGGCTGCGCATCCTCAATTTCCATTCTACCGCCGTGTAATTGTGTAAAAGCAGAAACAATAGAGAGCCCTAGGCCACTGCCTCTTGTATTTTTATTCAAACGATAAAATTTTTGCACAACTTTAGTTTGCTCTTCAGTCGGTATACCTGGGCCGTTATCCTGCATGACGAGTGTTACAAAATTTTCTGACTTATAAGCATTAATCTTGATCGTTGAACCTTGGCCCGCATATTTAAGTGCATTGTCTATTATGTTTGCAAGAATTCCAGCTATTAAATCTTTATCGCCAATGATCACAGGTTCACCAATAATTTCAGTCAGGATGGTAATGTTTAATTCCTCCGCAGCCGCGTCGTAGAGTTCGAGCAGATTGTTAATAACGTTTCGAATAGACACAGGCTCGAATGGTTGTCTGCGCGTACTGGATTCAGCTTCAGCGATTTGAAGTAATTTTTCCAGTACGACAATTAGATTGTCTATTTCTTCAATGGCGAAGACACCTGCATCCGTTAGCTTTTCAATATTTGGATTGCCACGCAAGGCTTCTTCAAGATGACCTCTGATTAAACCCAGGGGTGTACGCATGTTGTGTGCAATGATGTTTGATACATGGCGCACTCCCTCCATAAGCTGTTGTATACGTTCTAGCATATGATTGATATCAGCGCTCAAACGTCCAAACTCATCCGGAGTATCTGAGACAGGGATGCGCCGATTTAAATTGCCAGCTTCAATATCGACAGTTGCATGCCTGATCGCTGAAATACGCTTTTCAATTTCTCTTCTGAAAATTAATGTGCCGATTACAGCAAGAAACAAAGCAAATAAGCCCCCGATTACGACCGCACGCGCTATCAAGGAACGTATTTCATTCAGGTCATTCATATCGCGTCCAACGATTAGCAATGCGCCATCATCTAGTTGGTGCAGCACAATACGGCTTGGAGATATCCCATCCCCCCGCCTGACAATGCGATCAAATACTTGATTAAGTGGGTCTTTTCGGTCTAACCAGCTTTGAATATTGCCAGCTAATTTTTTACCTGATGCATCCATGAGTAGTAAAATTTCAGTGTCAGAGTCAACTCCATCACTCAGGGTGTGTTCAATACGGTTTGCTAATGAATTCAAACCGAAATTACGTGCATCGTCAGCTAAACGAGTAGAAATCGAATTGATTTTTGCATCGATCGTACGAGCCATTACACCAATCGTCGCAAAGTAAAAAACACTAGAAAAAAGAAAAATTGATGCTATGACCAAGGCGCCACATATAAACGCCAATCTGAAAGCGACGGAATGCCAGACTCTATCCATCTATGCCAAACTTATAACCCGCACCTCGAACGGTATGAAGAAGGGGGGTGTTATAACCTTTATCAATCTTCGTTCGTAAGCGACTTATTTGCACATCGATGACGTTAGTACCAGGATCAAAATGGAAATCCCAGACAGATTCGAGCAGCATTGTTCTGGTTACAACTTGGTTTTGATTTCGGGCGAGATATTCAAGCAAACGAAATTCTCGAGGTTGTAGATTAATTATCTGCCCGTTTCTTTCTATTTTACGAGTAATGAGATCAATGGTTAGATCGGAAATTTTAATTATTCTTGATTGCTCCTGATCATTGCTTTTAGATCGTCTGGTCAGTGCTTCAAGCCTTGCCAGTAGCTCTGGAAAGGCAAAAGGTTTAGTAAGATAATCATCGCCACCTTCTCGTAATCCTTTTACGCGTTCATCCAGGCTGGCGAGTGCGCTTAGCACGAGAACAGGAGTTTTGTTTTCTTTATTTCTAAGTGAACGGACGATAGACAATCCATCACTTTCATCTGGCAACATGCGATCTATGATCATCACGTCCCATTTTTGCTTCAACGCTAAATCCATTCCAGTCGTTGAATCGGTTGCGTGAAATACATCAAACTCAGCGTGCCGCAAACCATCGCAAAGGTATCGCGCCATATCTGTTTCATCTTCAATTACTAGTACACGCATCTTAGATGAAGCCTCAGAGGGGTCTTAAAGAAACGCAGAAAATTTTAAAAAAATAGAAAGCGGTTCTTGAAAATAAAATATCAGAACCGCTTTGTCATACTTCAGTTATGCAGGTGTAAACATAGGCACTGGAGGCCCATCACCTTCGGTGGGTTTGAACACGAGTTTGACTTTCTGGCCAATTTTGAGCGTTTCGAGATCGCAGTCCACGATTTGCGTCATCATCGTCACGCCCTCGTCAAGAGTCACGTAGGCGATGCAGTAGGGATTTGGATTGCCACGCTGCATGACGCTTAAGGAGTAAATCGTGCCGTTTCCTTGTGACTCTTTCCAGTCTGTTTCACCAAAACAAAATGGGCAGAGCGTGCGGGGATACCAGTGAGGCTGATGACACGCTTTGCAGAATTTAACCAGAAACTTTCCTAGTTTTGCCGCCTCCCAGAAAGGCTGGCTTCCCTGTTCGATAGTCGGTGCAGGATATACATTGGGTTGATACATCATTGTCATGATTAACCACGCTCCATGATTAGTGTTGCGCTACCATGTCGCGCTCCCAGTAAACCACCCGTGCCATGAGCCAGGGCGATATCGCAATTTTTCACTTGTACAGCAGGGTGGGCTTCACCACGTAACTGTCTAACAGCTTCGATAACCTTGGTGATGCCACCTCGGTTGGCCGGGTGGTTATTACACAAGCCACCGCCATCTGTGTTGAACGGTAATTTGCCAACACCGGAAATCAAATTGCCGTCAGAAACAAACTTACCGCCTTCCCCTTTTTTGCAGAAACCGAGGTCTTCGAGCTGCATGATGACTGTAATTGTGAAACTGTCATAGATCGATGCATATTTGATATCAGCGGGGGTGACACCAGCCATTTCAAAAGCACGCGCACCAGAAAAACGCGCCGCAGAGTAGGTCAGATCGACTTTGCCGCCGAGTTGACCCTTAACTGCTTCGCCTGTGCCGCGGATTTTGACCAGAGGACGTTTCAGTGACTTGGCAATATCAGGATGAGCAACGATCAAGGCACCACCACCATCACTGACAACGCAGCAATCAAGTCGTTTCAGAGGTGTTGTGACCATCGGGGAATTCAACACATCTTCTACCGTCACTACGTCCTTGAGCATTGCGTGAGGATTATGTTGTGCATGATGTGAGGCAGCAACTTTCACCCAGGCGAGCTGTTCTGGTGTCGTTCCGTATTCATACATATGTCGTGCAGCAACCATTGCGTAGCTGTTGACCGTCACGGGTCCAAAAGGGGCTTCAAACGGTGCATCAGGCACATCGGCTCCCCAGTTACGTGGCTGCATACCTGAAGAACCTGCAGAACGAGGGCGACCCGCCAGAGTGATCAGAGCAATTTTGCACTTACCCATGGCGATGGCCTCGGCAGCGTGCGCAACGTGAATCAGATAGGAGGATCCGCCTGTTTCCGTTGAGTCGACGTGCTTCAGTTTTGTCAGACCCATATAGTCTGTCATGCTAAGCATGCCCAGACCCGGTGCATCGCCGGCGCAAAAATAGCCGTCGATATCATCGTGCGTCAAGCCTGCGTCTTCTAACGCGCCTTTAGCTGACTCCGCATGCAATTGCGCAACGGATTTGTCGGGTGCTTTACGTGTTGGGTGTTCGTATGCACCGACGATATATGCTTTGTCTCGTATGGTCATTTGAATGTTTAGTTAAGTGTTGAGTAAAAAAAACTGGTTTGCACGACTTTATTGCAATAGGTGAGATTAACTGGTTTCGTACTGCACACTATTTTGCTTGTGCTTTGGCACTGAAGGCAAGAGATAACCATCCGAGCATCAGTAAAACACCGCCAGTTGGTGCAAATTTTGTTGCTTCTGCCAAGCCCAGCAGATATTTGGCGTAAATGGATCCACTAAAAAGCAGGATACCCAAACACAAACACCAGCGGCTTAGTTTTGCAACTTTACCGGGTGCCGCGCTCATGAAGACCAAAAGTAGAGAGTGAAGCAACTGATAAGTGGCTGCGCGCTCGACAGCTATCGCTGCCTGCGCGTCGGCCAAGGCATGCGCCGCGATTGCGCCGATCGCGACCGCACTAAAACCAGACAGTCCGGCAAGCATCCTCCAGTAATTGAAGTGAGTAGGCATCGGTCCTCAGTATTTACAATTTAGTTAAACTCATTTGTCCATTATGCTACGCATATCGAATAGATAACTTTTCGAATATTTATGCAGCGAACATGATGTTTTTATAATATCCGGATATAAAAAATGAATTTTAAAATCTTGATTTCACTAATCGCCCTGTTTCTGACGGGGTGCATGGGCATAGACTCCAAATCCTCTCCTACGAGCACTTTTACAGTGGAAATCGGTTTTGAGGAGGTTTACCGGCGTGCCTACGAACAAGCGCAGCGCTGCTGGCGCACCGATTCAGGGTATCCAATCGGCGGTGGTGTTAATCAAACGGCTAAAACTTCACAACTATATGTGACAGGCGACCTAGGCGGGCGTCTGGGGCAGGTTGATGCAACTGCGCGCACAGCTCAATCCTCAGAAGTAACAATTACGGTTTGGGGGGTAGGGACCTGGGGGCCAGAAGCTCTGCAAGCGATGAAAGAAGTGATCCAATTCGGGGTGCCAACGTGCACTAGTTATATGCCACGCGACGCTTATCAAATTTTAAAATGACTTTACAGACAAAAGAATCAGGCGTGACCGTTTACGCAAAAGAATCAGATATTAGTTATTTCGGCTTTCACATCCCTTATCTTGAGTTGCTTGGTGTTGAGCCAGTTGAGTGCGCCAACGATCGGGCCGTGACGCGCTTGAAAATCCGTAGGGAGTTACTCAATAGTCGCGGTCATATTCATGGCGGGGCAATTATGAGCGTGCTGGATTTCACGCTAAGCGCTGCTGGAAGATCGGTAGATCCTCTAGGAATAGGTCTTGCAACGATTGATATGACAACAAGCTGCATTGAGCCAGGTATGACCGACCTGATCGTCGAAGCCCGTTGTCTCAGGCGCGGCCGCTCTATCGCCTTTTGTGAAGGCGAGGTACGAGACCCGGAGGGAAAACTGATTGCCAAAGCTTCAGCCTCTTTTAAACTAATACGCTTGAGCCCTGGCTCGGATTGAATTAAGTCAGTTTTGCTTTAACCTGGGCTGACAGTGATGACATATCAGCACGTCCAGCCAGCACTTGTTTAAGAATAGCCATAACTTTACCCATGGCAGGTGCACCACTGACACCAGAGGCTTGTACTTCTGCTAGAGCAGCCTCAATCGCTGCGGTGACTTCTTGCTCCGAGGCGGCTTGAGGGAGAAACTCTTTGAGTACCTCCATCTCGGCAGTTTCCTGCTGAACAGTCTCAACGCGACCCGCTTGCTCGAACGCGGCAATGGATTCTTTGCGTTGTTTGACTTGTTTTTCAATAATTGCAGTCACCTCTGCATCATTGAGCTCCCGTCTTTCGTCGACTTCTTTTTGTTTAATCGCAGCCTGTAAAAAACGCAGTGTGCCCAGACGTTCTGACGCTTTCGCACGCATGGCGTCTTTGACTGAATCTGCTAGGCGAGTTTTAAGCGTGGACATAACAACCTTCTTGTTTGATATTGAATACGTTAAGTATAAGTCAGGTGAGGGGGGTGAATTTTTGGCTCAAGGTGTCGAGATGCCACTTTGCAACATGGATAATTTCACCTTGTTGATTAAAACTCCTTTCTTCAAAGTAGGTCTGACCGAACCGATCAGCCATGATGACGGTCGAACACCTGGTGCCGTAGAGATTATCCAGGATGAAAGGACTGCTAAGCTGAAGCTCCCGTTCTGGCGTTAACCCAGTGCTGGGTAGTTCAGCTATTTTTGCTGGCTTGGCATCACGAAAAATATCAAATAAGTCATTTGGCTCAGGTTGCGTGGTATCCGCGAGCAACTTGGAGACAGCCTTACGGGTACGAGTGAGCTTTGGCCAGGCAATATTCAAGGTTGCATTGGATAAGCCATGCACACCATTTTCAAGTTGAGTCGTTTTATTTTCCATGCGGTTGGACAGGTAGTGCGCACTGCTAGCATCTGCAAGCAACAAATTAAAACCATTGAAACTTGCCGCCTCAGTGTCGAGCGCAACAGCATAGCTTTGCGCAGCGTTCGCAGACGTAAGGAAATGACTGACTAGCACGCCTCGGCTAGGTGCATTCAGGTTTTGTTTGCCTGGTTCCCGATAGTTGGTGAGCAAACCGGTCTTTCCCGTTGCCGCCAGACCCATCCAGGTTCCGCCAGCACGCAAATCCCGACCTGCAAGTATCTGAGGATTATCCGTCCATATTTGCGCGGGCAACGCAGGCCTGTCGTGGTACTCGTCCCGATTCGCAACAATAATCAAACTAAACCGGGCATGCGCATTCAGCGCGATCACAGCAAGACACATGTTTCAACTACTCTGGTTTGATGTGTGCGTCCTGAATCAGACCTTGCCACAGCACAAGTTGTTGACGAACAAAGTTTGCAAAATCTTCTTTCGAGCCACTAAAGGCATCAAAACCTAAACTGGCAAGCTTATCTTTTGTTGCGGGATCTGACACGATCTGATTGATCGCCGTATTGACTTTCATCACGATTTCTTGAGGTAATCCGGCTGGGCCCAAGTAACCATTCCAGGAGTTCAAGTCAAAATCTTTTATACCTGCCTCAGACATGGAAGGCAGCTCAGGAACAATCGCGCTGCGTGTCGCTGTTGATACTGCCAGGGCACGCATCTGTCCCGATTTGACAAAAGGCATGCCAGAAGCAACATCGGTAAACATCATGTCAACCTGTCCGCCAACCACATCTGTCATCGCCTGAGGCGTGCCTTTGTAAGGCACATGAACGATATCAATGCCAGTTCGGGCAGCCAGTGTCGCACCGCCCACAATGCCTGTGCTGTTACCCGAAGCAAAATTCAGTTTGCCAGGGTTCTTTTTTGCATAGTTCACTAACTCCTGAACGCTGTGAATCGGTAATTTCGGATTAACGACCAGGATGAACGGCAGATTGCCGCCTCGAGCAATGGGTGTGAAATCCTTGATCGGGTCATAGCTGATTGATTTCATCAGCCAAGGGGCTGCAGAGTGGGCGGTGTTGGTTGAAAGAATGAGTGTGTACCCATCTGGCTGGGCTCGTGCAACAAGTTGTGCGCCAATGGTTGCATTGCCACCTGGTTTATTTTCAACGATGACTTGTTGACCAAGCTTTTTGCCAAGCTCAGCCGCCATGATCCTACCCACCGCATCGGTACCTGAGCCAGCTGGAAATGGAATCACCAGCGTAATGAGCTTGGTCGGATAATCATTTGCTGTTTGAGCCATTACAAGCGTAGCCGGTGCAAAACCAGCAAGCGCAGAGAGTGCGCACAGTGCTGAAAGTTGTTTAATTATTTTTCCAAGCATGTCGAGTTTGCCTCAATCGAACAAAAGATAGCGCGTCAGAAAGGTTGTTTAATTACGTGAGCTTACGAGTGAGCGGTATCAGCGGCATAGCGTATAACGCGCGCTGGAGACTCTTCATAAGGTGGGGAATAAATAACAAGTACGCGTGCTGCGGTTTCGCTCGTCACCGTAAAGACATGGGGCAGATCAGGTGGAAAAAAACAACAGTCACCAGGCAGCATGTCAACGGACTCTCCATTCATTTCCGCCCGAGCAGTTCCAGAGAGCAAATAACACACCTGTTCTATGCCAGGATGCGCATGGGGAAGAGCACCTTGACCTTTTTCGATGCTGCCAAGTAAAACCTCAAGGTGTTTGGCTCCGACGGTTTCCTGACTGATCAGGCGCCGATTGAGCGTACCGGTGTGATTCGCTGGTGAGTAGCCCGGGATTTCAGCTTCCCTGACAAACCAGTGAGGCGTAGAACGCTCGATTTTCAGACTGTTTGTATTGCCGTCAGTCAGGTCGTTTGTGTGGTCTTTTGTATTGGTCATTGTTTCCCCACTTGAGTGTTTTCAATTTTACACGGCTCTTTCTTTTGAACCGATTTGTTCCGCATGCTCACACTGTTAAAATGCAGTCTTGAAGATGATGCATAAAAAGACACATTCATATGAGCCCTACACGACCAACGTCAGGCGCGAGCCTTCCTGAGTGGCTCAGTTACCTCGAAACGCTGCATCCCAGTGCTATCGAAATGGGTCTGGGCAGAACCCTTGAGGTCGCCAGTCGTCTCGCTTTGGCTACGCCAGCCATCAAAATCATTGTTGGTGGCACAAATGGTAAAGGTTCTACCTGTGCAATGCTGGAATCGATTTACCTCGCTGCAGGCTATCGAGTCGGACTGTATACCTCACCTCATTTAATTAACTTTAACGAACGTGCACGCATCAACGGAGAAATTGTCTCTGATGCAACATTTGTTGAGCACTTTGAAGTCGTGGATTGCGCGCGAAAAGACGTTTCACTGACTTACTTCGAATTCACGACACTGGCTGTGCTGAACATGTTCGCCGGCTCTTCACTGGATGTAATGATTCTTGAAGTCGGGCTTGGCGGACGTCTGGATGCAGTCAACATCGTTGATGCAGATTGTTCCATTATCACAAGTGTCGATATTGACCATACCGACTGGCTTGGAGATACGCGCGAGTTAATCGGCTTCGAAAAGGCCCATATTTTTCGTGCGCACAAGCCCGCAATTTGCAGCGATCCTTCGCCGCCAGCGAGTCTGATTGATTACGCCCGTGAAATTGGAGCTGATCTGTGGCTTTTCAGTCGTGACTTTAACTACTCTGGTGATCGCCAGCAATGGGCTTTTGCGGGCAGAAACCACAGGCGACGCGCAATGGCATATCCTGCTTTGCGAGGCGCTAACCAATTACTCAATGCTTCGGCCGCCCTTGCGGCCATCGAGGCCTTACGTGAGCAGCTGGCTGTTCCACAACAAGCTGTCAGACAAGGACTGATGAACGTCTCCTTACCCGGAAGATTTCAAATTCTTCCCGGTCAACCGACAGTTATCCTCGATGTCGCTCACAATCCGCAGGCTGCGGCTGTATTGGAAAAAAACCTTGGAAACATGGGCTTTCATCCCTACACCTATGCAGTTTTTGGCATGCTTTCTGACAAAGATATCCAGACTGTCGTCCAGCACCTGGCGGGCCGAATCGATCACTGGTTCTGCGCCAGCTTGCCTGGGCCCCGCGGCCTCTCGGCTGAGGCCCTATCAAGTAAAATTCAGGACGCTGTCGCTACATTAACGCCCCCGCTTGATGACCCCCTAAGTATCAGCAGGTTCGATACCGTCGAGCAGGCTTACCTCGCTGCACATGAGCGAGCTAACCCGGATGATAGAATCGTGGTGTTCGGTTCTTTTTTAACAGTTGCAGGCGTTCTAGATGCACTGAATCGAAAGCATTAAATAAAGTATGATTTTACTAAGTTTAAATTACTTTTTTTCACTCCCTGACAGGATGTTTCCATAAATGGGACTGTTTTCCAGAAAGGACAGCGCAGCGCCACGCAAGCCTCCAGGCAAGCCCCGTCCTTCCGTATCGAGCGAGGCGCAGGCGGCAGAGTTACGCGTCAAAGCCAGACGCCGACTTGCCGGTGCAGTCGCTTTAGTTCTCGCTGCCGTTGTCGTGCTTCCCATGTTGCTCGACTCAGAGCCAATTCCTGTCTCGAACAACATCGCTATTCGCATTCCAGACCGTAATGCCCCATTTCAGCCAGTTTTGAGCGACTCAGCTGCAAATGGTTCAAACGTTTCTCAACCTGCGTCAGGTCAGGTTGTGCCGGCTTCCATCAGTGCCTCTGATGCTGCATCGACCTCAGCGTCTGCTGCGCAGCCTGCTTTAACTGGTACCTCGCCAGCAAACCCTGCAGTTGCCCCAACGCCACCGATCCAGAAACCTGAGAGCAAACCAGAGCAAAAAACTAAACCAGAGCCTAAAACTGAAGCTAAACCTGATTCATCCAAATCGGCCCAGACAAATACTAATCGTACTGATGACGGTGCGCGCGCTCTCGCGCTTCTGGAGGGGCGACCTACAGAATCCAACTCTGCCAGTAATTCCAATCCAAACAAGCAGCCCACCAAAGGCAATTTTGTTGTGCAGGCTCTCTCACTGGATGCCGCTGCCGATGCGCAAGCGCAACGCGACAAACTTTCCGCCTCTGGAATTAGTAATTCGTTTGTAGATGGGCCTGTTGTTGTCAATGGAATGAAAAAATACCGGGTCCGTGTTGGCCCGTTTCCTTCACGTGAAGCAGCGCAGGCTGCTCAAACCCGCCTGCGCACACTTGGCTTTGGCGGTGCATTCATAACAGCGCAGTGACCGGCTTTGACTTCGTCCTTTTAGCAATATTGGCTATTTCAGCCGTACTTGGTTTAGTCCGTGGACTACTTAAGGAAGTCTTGTCTCTAGTGGCCTATGCCTGCGCATTTATCGCTGCGGTTTGGTGGGGGCCCAAAACCTCAGACTTGATCTCTGCCTGGGTGACACAGTCTTTTTTGCGAATGGCGATTGCCTATTTTTGTGTTTTTATCGTTGTGCTACTTTCTATTGGTCTGGTGAATAAGACCTTGGCAGTATTGATCAACAAGACTGGTTTAACACCAGCGGATCATGGGTTAGGAGCATTATTTGGATTGCTGAGGGGCGTACTGTTTATTCTTTTACTTGTAACAGTCGCTGGTTACACGCCTTTAACGAATGAGGCCTGGTGGAAGCAGGCAATGTTTTCAAAACAGGTGGTAGGTGTTGTGCAACAAATCAAACAGCGCCTGCCTGCACCTCTTGGTGAGTGGTTGCCGTATTAATCGATTTAACTGAGTTTTAACCGTAATCGGGAATTTTCATGTGCGGAATTGTTGGCGTTATTGGTCGGGGTCCAGTTAACCAGTTACTCTACGACAGTTTGTTACTTTTACAGCATCGCGGTCAGGATGCTGCAGGAATTGCGACCTCCAATGGTTCTCAATTCAATATGTATAAAGCACACGGTTTGGTAAAAGACGTGTTCAGAACGCGCAACATGCGCTCCTTGCCAGGATCCTCTGGTATTGGTCAGGTACGTTATCCCACCGCAGGTTCAAGCGAAAGCGTTGAGGAAGCCCAGCCTTTTTATGTC
Organism: Burkholderiaceae bacterium; assembly: GCA_036725985.1. Lineage (GTDB taxonomy): Bacteria > Pseudomonadota > Gammaproteobacteria > Burkholderiales > Burkholderiaceae_B > Zwartia. Next base: position 194,460 of record DAIMDD010000005.1, on the reverse strand, counting down.
AATGCGCCCTTTGGTATTACGTTTGCGCACAACGGCAACCTCACAAACTCCAAGGAGTTACGAGAGTCCCTCTATAAAATTGATCAGCGCCATATCAATACAAACTCTGATTCCGAGGTCTTGTTAAACGTTCTTGCACACGAATTGCAAAGAGCCGCTAATGGCGTATCACTTGATGAAACAGCAATTTTTAATGCCGTTCGTTCCCTGCATAAACGCGTAAAGGGCGCTTATGCAGTTGTCGCACAGATTTCTGGTTATGGTTTGCTTGCATTCAGAGACCCACATGGTATTCGCCCACTCTGCATGGGACGTAGTGAAACCTCACAGGGCACTGAATGGATGGTTGCCTCCGAATCGGTTGCTCTTGAGGGTTCAGGGTTTACCTTTGTTCGCGACATTCTTCCTGGCGAGGCAGTATTTATCTCTCTTGACGGTATGGTTAGTCATGAAATGTGTTCAACAGGTGCACTTCATGCACCTTGTATTTTTGAATACGTTTATTTCGCCCGACCTGATTCGATTCTCGAGGGTGTCTCGGTTTATGGTGCGCGCTTGAGGATGGGGGAGTATCTTGCAGATAAACTCGCGCGCAGCTTGAGGCTGGGGGACATCGATGTCGTTATGCCAATCCCCGATTCCTCAAGGCCCGCAGCCATGCAACTCGCTGATCGTCTTGGCCTGAATTACCGTGAGGGTCTGATCAAAAATCGCTATGTTGGTCGCACTTTCATCATGCCAGGTCAAGCCGTTCGAAAAAAATCTGTCCGACAAAAATTAAATACGATCGGTATGGAATTTAAAGGTAAGAATGTTCTCTTGGTGGACGATTCAATCGTTCGCGGCACCACAAGCCGGGAAATCGTAGATATGGCACGTGCTGCGGGTGCCAACAAAGTCTATATGGCCTCGGCTGCGCCGCCGGTACGTTTTCAAAACGTCTACGGTATTGATATGCCGACGCAACAAGAGTTGATTGCAACGGGACGAGATGATGAGGAGATTGCGCGCATCATCGGTGCAGACGCATTGATTTATCAAGACATAGATTCCATGCAGAAATCTGTATCTGATTTGAATCCAGCTTTGCAAAACTTCGATACCTCTTGCTTTACTGGTGAATATGTCACGGGAGACATTACACCTGCTTACCTCGAAAGTTTGAGTCACTCTCGCAAGAAATCGCAGGACGTTGAAGCTAATGGCTTGCTGTTCAATATGGGATTTGCAGCAGAGGATAACTAACCTTTTTTAAGGTCAGACCATGTCAAACGGCGAAGCAGCGCAGTTGACATGGCGCCGAGCACTACAAATAAAAAAAGACTCCAGTATGCGTACTCAAGTCCGAAGATTTTGACCCGGGCGTCCATACAACTTGCATAGATTCCAAACAGCCAAGGCATGGTCTCATCCAGCCCTAGTCGTGTGATGAATTGATCAGCCAGTGTTTGCGCGCAAGAAAAACTATTGGATGCTACTTGAGCCTGATACAAGGCCGCGGTCACCCCACCCAGCGTTAAAGCCAGTGATACCGCAGAAGTTGTTGCTATGCCTGGTTTAGATGGAAATATAAAAACACCTGCAAAACATACGCTGGCAATCATTAGATAGATAAATCGCTGAAAAACACACCAGGCACACGGCTGCATATCAAACTGGTATTGAGAGAGCAGAGCAATAAACACTGCAAGTAAACTCGTGGCACCGATGATTGAAAGTATGAGACGCTCACGATACATGTGATTTTTCCTGAGTAATTGCATCCAGCACCGAGCGTTCGAATTGACGTTGAGTGCGCGGGTGATTGAGTGTTTCGCCCCGGATCACAAAAACGTCCTCGACCCGGTCGCCAAGCGTCATGACTTTAGCCGTTTGTAAATCTATCGCGTTTGCCACAAACACCTGGGCAATATCGCCGAGCAGTCCGGGCCGATCGGTTGCGATCAAATCGAGTCGCCAGTTTTGGCTTCCTTCATCAGGATGCAACTCAACAACCGGAGGTACGGGAAAAGCTTTTGAAAGTCTGGACGGCCTGACACCTATATAACCTGGTGTTTTTTGTGGTTTGTCTTGTGGTGATTCAAGAGCAATGGTCAACTCATGCTCAATCAGTGTCGCCTGAGTACGTAAATCACTCGTTGTGTCTACCGGCAACACAATAAAACTATCCAGCGCATAGCCCGTTCGGGTCGTGTGGATTCGACAATCCTGGATACTGAAGCCGTGCGCACCGAAGTAGGCACAAATTCTGGCAAACAAATCCGCTTCGTCCTTTGTATAGACAAGAACTTGCAAGCCCTCAGCGCCCTCTGTTGGCCGCGCTTTAACAATCGCAATCTCTGGGGCAGGGCGGTAGTAAAGGTGTCGGGTATGCCAGGCGATATCAGGTGCTTCGTGACGCAGGAAATAGGCGACATCAAGCTGGTTCCAGAACTCCTCTCTCGACTCATCGCGCAAGCCAGCCAGGCGTGTCAGACCTGCGGCCTGCTCCATGCGCTGTCGCAATATCGTGTTGGTGTCATCAAGAGAGCCTCCGAGCGCAGCCCCAGTCTGTGAAAACAGATTTTCGAGTAATTTGCCTTTCCAGGCATTCCAGACTTTAGGACTAGTGCCTCTGATATCTGCAATCGTTAACAGGTAAAGCGCTGAGAGTTTGCGTGTTGTCCCGACTAACTGAGCAAAGTCCTGAATTACTTGCGGATCAGACAGGTCTTGTTTTTGCGCAACTTGTGACATCGCTAAGTGATTACGAACTAAAAACACCAATAAATCAGTGTCTTCGGCACTCATATAGTGTGAACGTGCAAAACGCTGGACTTCAACAGCGCCGAGAGTGGAGTGATCTCCTCCGCGTCCTTTGGCAATATCGTGAAATAACGCGGCAACATATAGCAGCCAGTGATTTTCCAGTGCGGCCATCAGCTTTGTCGCCAGAGGATACTCCTGCGCATGCTCGGGCATGGTAAATCTGCGTAAATTCCTGATGACAGCGAGCGTGTGCTGATCTACCGTGTAAACATGGAACAAATCGTGCTGCATTTGTCCGACGACACGACGAAATTGTGGCAAGTATCTGGGCAGGATATTGAGCATCGTCATGCGTCGTAGTGCATGAACGATGCCCTGTGGCTGTTGCAAAATGGAGAGAAATGCGAGCTTATTATTGGGCGCCCGACGAAAGTCGACGTTGATCAGATGCCGCGCATGCCAGATGGCTCTCATTGCACGGCCAGATAGCTCAGTTAATTCCGGATGTTGCTCCATGACAATAAAGACATTGAGCAATTGGGACGGGTCACGTTCAAACAACTCTTCGTCAATAATGTCCAGTCGATGGTGACGGGCAATATAATTGTTGTCGATTATGTGGGCATCGGCTTCGTTGAAAGGCACCAGTCTTTCTTCGATATTTTGTACAAGCAGGGTGTTGAGCTGCGTGACAAGACGTGCAGCCCAGTAATAGCGTTGCATGAGTATTTCGCTGGCGCGTCTGTTGGCTGTGGAGCTCAAGCCGTACACTTCAGCCATGCCGTGTTGTAGATCGAATAGCAGGCGGTCTTCGCGACGTTTAACCAGCAAATGCAGTTCAATCCTGAGTCTTTTAAAGGCTTGTTCCGCACGCTTGAGGTCGCGTGCCTCCAGTGTCGTGAGCAAGCCAGCTCGAGCGATTTGTTGCCAGGAACTTCCAAATCCAGCCGCTCGGGCCATCCACATAATTACTTGTAAATCGCGCAGGCCGCCGGGAGATTCTTTACAGTTTGGCTCAAGCGCATAAGGGGTGTCTTGATAACGCGCATGGCGTTGCTGCATTTCCGCGCGTTTAGCCTGGAAAAACTTATAGGGATCCAGATGTGCTTTCATCGCTGCGATGAAAGCTTGAATGAGTTTTTTACTCCCCGCGATCCAGCGGGTTTCGAGCATGGAGGTCTCGACTGTGATATCGCCCGCTGCTTCGGCTATGCACTGGTCAATCGTGCGAACGCTGTAGCCGGGCTCAAGACCGAGGTCCCACATTGCCGTCACCAGCACGCCTAGCGCAGCCTCCTCAGCTGGATCAGGGTCGCGTTGCAAAAGTATCAGCAGATCGACATCTGAAAAGGGATATAGCTCGCCTCGACCATATCCGCCTACTGCCGCGAGCGCCGCACCCTTTGGCAAGGGACAAAACTCCAACAGTTTAGTCAGTGTGATGTCCGCACATTTACGCAATGCAGAAAGCAGCGTATCGGCTTTAAGGGTTTGTCGATAATCTTCGATCGCCTCACGGCGGATTTTCTGATGTTCGGTGCGCAGATTAACGAGGTCTTCTGGTTTCATGATCCGAGTACAGCTAGATTCAAAGAGACATAATTACGTGGAGATAAATGCTGGGGGTGGGGGCATGCCCTCAGAGACTGTCAGGACTTCGAACCCGCTATCGGTCACAAGTATCGAGTGCTCCCATTGCGCGGACAGGCTATGGTCCCGGGTGACAACCGTCCAGCCATCGGCCAGAACACGGCTTTCGCGACGTCCAGCATTGATCATGGGCTCGATAGTAAAAATTAGCCCTTTTTCCAATACCTGACCTGTACCTGCTTTGCCGTAATGCAAGATTTGTGGGTCCTGGTGAAAAACCTGGCCTATGCCATGACCACAATATTCGCGCACGACTGAAAAACCGCTGGACTCAGCGTGTTTCTGTATTGCTTGCCCAATATCACCCAGGGTGTTGCCAGGTTTTACCTGAGCGATACCTAGCCACATGCACTCGTAAGTGACTTCCGCGAGCCGCCTGGCCAGGATAGAGGGCTCGCCGACAAAATACATCCGGCTGGTATCGCCAAACCAGCCGTCCTTGATGATTGTCACGTCGATGTTGAGCATGTCACCATTTTTAAGTACTTTGTCGCCCGGTATCCCGTGACAGATCTGGTGGTTGACCGAAGTGCAAATTGCCCCGGGAAAGGGGGTGTAGCCAGGTGGCGCATAGCCCACTGTGGCGGATTTGACCTTGAGCTCTTCAGTCAGATACTGCAGGCAAAGCTTGTCCAGTTCGCCTGTGGTGACCCCAGGTTTCACATAAGGGGTGATGAAATCGAGGATTTTCGCGGCGTCCTTGCAGGCTGCCCGCATACGGTCCAAATCTGCATTATTTGTGACTAAACCCATGGTGACTTGAGTGATGTTGGTGAAAGATAGTAGAATTATAGGCTTACCAGGTTTTTCACACCGGTATTTTGGGAAAGTCGTAAGGTTTTCTCATAGGGAAATAAATCAGAATTGCAATCAGGCATGGCGTCAGACGCTTTGGTTGTTGCTTATTCAGACTTGTGTTCTCAAAAATCGCGTGTTGCGTCACCAGGGTGCCGGTTTGATTGTCAAATTCGGTGCAGGCGCAATACCAGACCCAACCCTCGGAGCTATAAAATGTCTTTAATGCGTGAAATGTTAGAAGCGGGCGTGCACTTTGGTCACCAGACCCGTTATTGGAATCCAAAGATGGCCCCTTTTATTTTCGGCCATCGCAACAAGATCCACATTATCAACCTCGAAAAGACGGTTGCTAATTATCAGGATGCCACCAAATTTGTTAAACAGATTGCTGCAAAAGGCGGCAATGTTCTGTTCGTTGGTACCAAGCGCGCTGCACGCGAACTCGTCGCCGCAGAAGCAACACGTGCTGGCATGCCTTTTGTCGACAGCCGTTGGCTCGGTGGCATGCTCACTAACTTCAAAACAGTTAAGAGCTCAATCAAGCGCCTGAAAGATATGGAAGCCATGATCGCTGAAGGCGGTACAGAGCGTTTGACCAAAAAAGAAGGTCTGATGTTCCAACGCGAACTCGACAAGCTGAACAAGTCAATCGGTGGCATCAAGGACATGAACGGTTTGCCAAGCGCAATCTTCATGATTGATGTCGGCTATCACAAGATTGCCGTTGCAGAAGCCCAGGCGCTTGGTATCCCCGTTGTGGCCGTTGTGGATACCAACCACTCACCTGATGGTGTGGATTACATCATTCCTGGGAATGATGATTCTGCCAAAGCGATTGCGTTGTATGCAAAAGGTATGGCTGATGCCGTAATCGAAGGTAAGGCACAAAGCTTGAACGGTCTCGTCGAAGAACTCGCCCAGGGCGAAGAATTTGTTGAAGTCGATCAAACAGAAGCTTAACCAACTGATCAGACTCGCTCATTTCAGAGCGGGTTCTTGTAATTGCCCATTTATCACCCCGGACAAGTTTCGGGGTGTCTCATGTATATCCAGGAGCGAACATGGCTGATATTACCGCCGCAATGGTTAAAGAGTTGCGCGAAAAAACCGATGCACCCATGATGGAGTGCAAAAAAGCCCTGACCGAAGCTGATGGCGATATGGCGCGCGCTGAAGAAATTCTGCGTGTCAAACTCGGCAGCAAAGCAAGCAAAGCAGCAGGTCGCGTCACAGCAGAGGGCCTGATTGGTCTTTACATTTCTCCAGATGCCAAACAAGGCGCTGTGATTGAAATTAACTGTGAAACTGATTTTGTTGCAAAAAACGACGATTTTGTCGCTTTTGTTAACAATCTGGCAAAGATCGTTGCAACGAACGACGTAGCGGATGTTGCTGCCCTATCAAATGCAACGATGGGCGATGCAACAGTTGAAGTCACACGTCTGGCCCTAGTTGGCAAGATTGGTGAAAATATTTCCATTCGTCGATTCCAGCGCTTCAACACTGCAAATAAGCTCTCGAGCTACGTTCATAGTGGCAAGATCGGTGTTTTGGTTGAGTTCTCTGGTGCAGACGAAGTGGGTAAAGATTTAGCCATGCACATTGCAGCAACCAAACCACGTGCTTTGGATGAGTCAGGTGTTTCTGAGTCTGACAAAGAAGCTGAGCGCTCAGTGGCACGTCAGAAGGCTGCTGAATCAGGTAAGCCAGCTGAAATCGTTGAAAAAATGGTTGAAGGAACTGTTCAGAAGTTTCTTAAAGAGGTCGCATTGCTCTCACAACCCTTTGTTAAAAATGACAAGCAAACCATCGCCCAGATGCTCAAGGAAAAGAGTGCTGGCGTCAACGGTTTCGCCCTGTTCGTTGTTGGTGAAGGCATTGAGAAAAAGACCAGCGATTTCGCAGCTGAAGTAGCCGCTGCGGCTGCAGGTCAAGCGTAATCTGTACCCGATAAGCCGGGCGTTGCAGCAATGCACGCCCGGCTTACTTTCGTATACACTTTTGTACGTTTACAACCATCAGGATGTTTGATCATGAGCAGCAGAATGCACAAACGAGTTCTCCTCAAACTGTCTGGTGAAGCCTTAATGGGTGATGATGCTTTTGGCATCAATCGCGCAACGATCACTCGCATGACAGACGAAGTCGCAGAAGTCGCGGCAATGGGCGTTCAGCTCGCAGTGGTGATTGGTGGTGGAAACATTTTCCGTGGAGTAGCACCAGGCGCTCAGGGAATGGATCGCGCGACTGCAGATTACATGGGAATGATGGCAACGGTCATGAATGCTCTTGCGCTGCAAGATGCACTCAAACATCGAGGTGTTGACGCGCGTGTGCAGTCTGCCTTGAATATCGAACAGGTTGTCGAACCCTATATCCGACCCAAAGCCTTGCGCTACCTTGAAGAAGGAAAAGTCGTCATTTTTGCCGCCGGAACAGGTAACCCGTTCTTCACAACCGACACTGCAGCGGCTTTGCGAGGCGCTGAAATTGGTGCGGAAATTGTTTTGAAAGCCACCAAGGTTGATGGGATTTACAGCGCAGATCCTAAAAAAGATTCTGCAGCGACCCGTTATACGCGTATTAGTTTTGACGAGGCAATCATGCGCCGTCTCGAAATCATGGATGCCACAGCCTTTGCGTTGTGTCGCGATCAAAAATTGCCTATCAGAGTGTTCTCCATCAACAAGCCAGGCTCATTGCGCAGAGCGGTGAGCGGTGAGGACGAAGGCACTCTGGTTCACGTTTAAAGGAGTCTTGATGAGTATTGCTGACATAAAGAATTCTGCCGAAACCCGAATGGCAAAGTCCATCGAAACTTTGCGATCAAACCTTGCAAAAATCCGCACAGGACGTGCCAGTACAGGGATTCTTGATCACATTCAGGTTGAATACTATGGCTCTCCAGTGCCTCTGAGTCAGGTCGCCAACGTAACGCTTATGGATGCACGCACCCTGAGCGTTCAGGTTTGGGAAAAAAATCTCGCCTCAACCGTTGAGAAAGCGATCCGTGATTCGGATCTGGGACTCAACCCTGTCGGCATGGGCGACAGCATCCGTGTGCCGATGCCTGCGCTGACTGAGGAACGTCGTCGCGAGTTGAATAAAGTCGTCAAGTCAGAGGGCGAAGACGCCAAAATCGCAGTACGTAATTTAAGACGTGACGCCAACGAGGCCTTTAAAAAACTTGTTAAAGAAAAGGAAATCTCTGAGGACGAAGAACGTCGTGCTCAAGATATCGTTCAAAAACTGACTGATCGTTGCGTGGTAGATATCGACAAAATGGTAGCCACCAAAGAAGCAGAGATTTTGACGGTTTAAACCGTCAACTGTCATGGCAACCAGTTCAACCCGCGAAGTACCTCAGACATCCGCTATCCCGCAGCATGTTGCCATCATCATGGATGGCAACGGTCGCTGGGCTTCAAAGCGTTTTTTACCGCGCACGGCTGGTCATGCTAAAGGTGTTCAGTCAGTGCGTCGTGTGGTTGAAACCTGTGGCAAGCTTGGTGTTCGTTATCTGACCTTATTTGCTTTCAGCTCAGAAAACTGGCGTCGCCCTGCGGAAGAAGTTACTTTGTTGATGCGCTTGTTTGTTCAGGCTCTTGAGCGCGAGGTTGCAAAGCTTCAAGAGCAGGGCGTCAGACTTCATGTGGTCGGCGATTTATCCGCTTTTGAACCCCACCTGCAGGATCTGATACAGCAAGCCCAAGAGCAAACAGCGCTCAATGATAAATTGCATTTAACGATCGCTGCGAACTACGGCGGTCGCTGGGATATTATGCAAGCGATCAGACGCCTGCTGAGCACTCAACCCGAACTCGTTGCGAAACCAGAGGCCATTCAAGAGGCCTTGTTCGAGTCCTATCTGTCCATGGCCTGGGCCCCAGAGCCTGATCTTTTTATACGCACAGGCGGAGAGCAACGCGTCTCAAACTTTCTCATCTGGCAACTCGCCTATGCAGAATTATTCTTCACTGATTGTTATTGGCCCGATTTCGGGGAACCCGAGTTGCTGCAAGCATTTGAATGGTACAGAAACCGTGAACGACGGTTTGGCCGCACAAGCGCACAATTACACGCAAAGAGCAGTAGTTAATCCGAATGCTTAAACAACGCGTCCTGACTGCAATCATCTTGTTAGCCATACTGGGCGCGACAATTTATGTCCAGTCGGTCTGGCCGTTTTTAGTTTTTTTAGCTGTAGCTTGCGGCTGTGCTGGGTGGGAGTGGACCAAGCTCACCCTGCCTGGCGCGAGAGCCGTTTCATTACTGATTGGCGCAGCGCTTTTTGTACTGGCCATCGTGCAGGCATATGACTGGGTTGATCAGCCTGACCCTGGCTATCGCTGGTTTTTAATCAGCACTGTACTGAGCGTGTGCATTTGGTTGTTTGCAGTGATTCCAGCAGTCATCCAGGGGCGTGCGCAAAAGCCTGCACATAGCGTCTTCTGGACGCTATTTGCGCCCCTTGCTTTGTATGCGACCTGGGCAGTACTCGCTTATCTTTACATCCATCACGGTGCGTTTTATGTTTTGTCTCTGCTCATTTTAATTTGGGTAGCAGACATTGCCGCGTATTTCGCAGGCAAAGCGTTTGGCCGACATAAACTTGCACCTGCCATCAGTCCGGGTAAAACCATTGAAGGCGCCTTAGCGGGATTAGCTGGGGTAGTAATCTGGATCGTGGTTTCTTCTTATTGGTCTGGTAGTTTCGGCGCAGCGCTTGTCGCACAGTTATCTCTAGCTGGCGCGATTGTTTGCGCGATATTGCTTGGTGCCTTATCGATCATTGGTGATTTATTTGAATCGCTTCTGAAAAGACGTGCGCAAGTAAAGGATTCGAGCCAATTACTACCAGGTCATGGCGGCGTTTATGACAGGATTGATGCAGTTGTCGCTGTTGTACCGCTAGCTTTTTTGCTGACTGAAATTTTCTCAGGTTCTATTTCATGGTAGACGTTTCACGCGTCACGATTCTCGGGTCTACAGGTTCAATCGGCCAAAGCACGCTCGACGTGATTCAGCGCCATCCTGATAAATTCAGCGTCCATGCGCTTTCAGCGCAGACCAGGATTGAGCTTCTGTGCAAGCAAGCACAAATCGCAGGTGCCAGAGTTGTTGTTGTTCCAGATAATGTGGCAGCGAAAACATTTCGTGACTTGTGGCCTGTCGCACTAGCCATGCCTGAAATACGAGTGGGTGCACAAGCCTTGGCGCAATCCGCTGCCGAATCAGATTGCGATGTGGTCATGGCTGCGATTGTTGGCGCGGCGGGTCTGCCTGCTGCGCTAGCTGCTGCCAAGGCAGGAAAAAGAGTATTACTTGCCAATAAAGAAGCTCTTGTAGCGGCAGGGTCTTTATTCATGGCGGCCATAAGAGACCACGGTGCTGAGTTGTTACCAATTGATAGCGAACATAATGCTATTTTTCAATGTTTACCCCACGATGGTCGCGCCAGCGCTCCCGCTGGACCCGCCAAGGGTGTGCGACGTTTGATTCTGACTGCTTCAGGCGGTCCTTTTCGCACACGGCAATGGGCTGAGTTGAGCGATGTAACGCCCGAGCAAGCCTGTGCGCATCCCAACTGGAGCATGGGTAAAAAAATCTCTGTTGACTCTGCCACAATGCTCAATAAAGGCTTGGAGGTCATCGAAGCGCATTGGTTATTTGCCATGCCTGCCGAACGTATCAGTGTCGTCATTCATCCGCAGAGTGTGGTGCATTCAATGGTTGAATACGATGATGGCTCGGTTATTGCTCAGCTAGGCCAGCCAGATATGAGAACTCCCATTGCTTATGGTCTTGGTTTTCCTGAACGGATTGCTTCAGGGGTGGGTATGCTTGATCTCGCTCTGGCTGGACGACTCGATTTCGCGTCCCCCGATGTCAGTCAGTTTCCTTGTCTAAATTTGTCATTTCAAGCTTTAAAAGCAGGGCAGAGTGCTTGTATTGCCCTGAATGCTGCGAATGAAATTGCAGTCGCTGCTTTTCTTAATCGTCGAACCTCTTATACCAATATTTCCCGGATCATCGAAAATACGCTCGATTGGCAAACTGGCCTAGTGGCTACAGAATTAAATAGTCTTGAAGATGTACTCGATGCAGATCAAATGGCTCGAACCTTTGCTCGAAATTCCAGTCTAGTTTCGAAATGACTGTAACCCCCTTATTCTGAGCCATACTAAATGATTTTTACATTAATCTCTTTTTTTCTGGCTCTAGGTATCCTGATCACTTTTCACGAATTAGGTCATTACTGGGTAGCCCGCTGGTGTGGTGTCAAAATCCTGAGATTTTCCGTTGGTTTTGGCCGTGTCATATTAAAGAGAAAAGACCGCCATGGCACAGAATGGGCGCTTTCGGCCATTCCACTTGGCGGTTACGTCAAAATGCTAGACGAAAATGTAACGGACTCCCTCGAGCCAGCTAGCAAGGACAGTTTTAACGCACAGTCCGTTTGGCGCCGCTTTGCAATTGTTGCCGCGGGACCTTTATTTAATTTACTGTTAGCGATTGTTTTTTATTCCTTCCTGAATTTTGTCGGGACACAGGAACCTGCTGCGATTTTAGGTACACCAGTTGCTCAGAGCGCTGCGGCCAAGGCGGGCTTAGTTGCCGGAGATCGTATCACCGCGGTCAACGATCAACCTGTTCAGTCCTGGAGCCAATTACGCTGGGTGCTCTTGCAACTCGATTCGCAAGCAAATCCTGTAGATCTGACTATTGAACATTTAGGCAGTACTCTGACACGCCAGCTATATTTGCCGTTTATTCAGGATCCTTCAAAAGAAGACCCGCTGCGTGTTGTTGGGCTTTCGCTCGGTGGTTCAACTCCAACCGTTCGCTCCGTGGTACCCGATTCTGTTGGAGCCAAGGCAGGACTCAGGCCAGGCGATATCATTACTCGAGTTGCCGATATAAGCTATCCGGATACAAATAATTTTATAGCGACTATCCGCCAACTTCCTGATCAGGAGCTATCGCTTCAGATCGAGCGTCAAGGTGTCTTGACCAATATCACTCTGATTCCTGCCCCGTTCACTCTCGAATCTGGTCAGACCATCGGTCGGATAGGCGTACAACTGGGGGGTGATATCCTCATGGTAACCGTGAGTTATGGCCCGGCTGAGAGTGTATGGCGTGGTTTCACGCGCATGCTTGAAACTGCTTGGTTCTCATTAAAAATGATGGGAAAAATGGTGCTTGGCGAGGTGTCATGGAAAAACATCAGCGGCCCTGTCACCATTGCTGATTACGCTGGACAGTCCGCCCGGATTGGCTGGTCCGCCTACCTCTCGTTCTTAGCTATTGTCAGTATCAGTCTTGGTGTTCTGAATTTACTTCCAATCCCGATGCTTGATGGCGGCCATCTGCTGTACTATCTGATTGAAATCGTACGTGGCAGTCCTCCTTCTCCCCGGTGGGCTGCCCTGGGTCAGCGTGTAGGCATTTCTTTACTTGCTGGTTTAATGGCGCTTGCACTTTTCAATGATTTAATGCGTATTTTCACCTGAGGTACTTCTGCTTTAAAATCGCATAATTACCTGTATTTATTTTTTACAAATCTCAAGGATTGCCTAGGATGTTCAGCTGGAACCTTTTTTGCGCTCAATGCCTCGCTGGCATTTCTGGTATTGCTCGCAATATCGTTCTGGCACTAGCCCTTTTTATACCGGTCGTTGCTCAGGCTTTTACTCCCTTTGTTGTGAGTGATATTCGCGTTGATGGCATTCAGCGTACCGAGCCAGGCACAATTTTTGCCCAGCTCCCAGTCAAGGTGGGGGAGAAATTTACCGACGAGCTTGCTACCGAGTCCGTCAGACGACTTTACGCAACAGGTCTTTTCAATGATGTACGCATCGAAACTGCGAACCGCGTTGTCGTTGTCGTTGTTCAGGAGCGTCCAACAATTGCTTCTGTCTCTTTCACGGGCATGCGTGAGTTCGAATCAAAAGCAATTATTGACTCCCTCAAACAAGTTGGTTTTGGAGAGGGGCGCGTGTTTGACCAGTCTATGCTGGAGCAGGCTGAATTTGAGCTTAAACAGCAGTACTTAGGTAAAGGCAAATACGGCACAGAAATTAACCCAACAGTGACGCCCTTGCCGCGTAATCGCGTCGGCATCAATTTCGATATTTTCGAAGGTTCTGTTGCCAAAATAAAAGAAATCAAAATCGTTGGTAACTCCGCATTCTCTGAGAGTGATCTTTTAGATCTGTTTAACCTCACCACCTCTGGCTGGCTGACCTGGTATTCGGATTCGGATAAATATTCACGTGAAAAACTCGATCGTGATATCGAGAGACTTCGTTCGTATTACCTTGATCGCGGCTATCTGGAATTCAAATCAGAGCCTCCCCAGGTCACAATTTCTCCTGATCGTAAAGAGATGTACATCACGATTACGATTAGCGAAGGTAAACCCTACACTGTTACAAGCGTAAAGCTCGCTGGTGAATTGCTTGGGCTGGATGCTGAGATTAATCAGCTTGTGCTTGTCAAGGCAGGAGAGTTATTTAGTGGTGCGAAAACGAATGCCACCGCTAAAGGCATTACTGATTTTCTGGGTGGACTCGGATACGCCTTCGCTAACGTCAATCCAAACCCTGCATTGGATAGAGAAAAGCAAACTGCCGACATTACTTTTTATGTAGACCCAAGTCGTCGTGTTTATGTGCGTCGAATTCAGGTTTCCGGTAACCATCGCAGCCGTGACGAAGTTGTGCGTCGTGAATTACGTCAGCAAGAATCAGCCTGGTACGACTCAGGCAAACTAAAGTTATCGCGTGATCGTCTTGACCGGCTTGGTTATTTCAAAGAGGTTAAAGTCAATACAGAACCCGTACCTAACTCCCCGGATCAGGTTGATGTGTCGATTGAAGTGACAGAAAAACCAACTGGCATGGTCAGTCTTGGTGTGGGTTATGGTCAGGTGGACGGGGTTATTCTGTCTGCAGGTATTACTGAAGAAAACGTTTTTGGTAGCGGTACGAACCTGACCCTGAACGTTAACACCAGTGCCTACAACAGAACCGCTGTGTTGGCGCATACAGATCCGTATTTCACAAACGATGGTATAAGCCGCACCACGTCTGTTTATTACCGGACGATGACCCCTTACTCAAATAATACCGGTATGTATCAGGTCACTACGGTTGGAGCAGGTTTGAGTTTTGGTGTGCCGATCACAGAATTTGATCGTATTTTCGGTGGTATGTCTCTCGAAAGAAACACCATTTCGCTTTATGACAACTCGCCCCTGGCTTATCAGGAATATGTAAATCAGTATGGTGATACAACGAATGCCATGATTCTCAACACGGGGTGGTCGAAAGATCTGCGTGATAGCGCGCTCGTTCCAACCAAGGGTTCTTTCTCGCGTCTGAAGGCGGATGTAGGAACGGTTTCCCTCAAGTACTACATGCTTTCCGCCCAACAGCAGTTGTATGTGCCATTGGGACGCGATTACACGCTTGCCTTTAACGCCATGTTTGACTATGGTCAGAGCTACAGCGATAACCAATATCCAATTATCAAAAACGTCTATGCGGGTGGTATCGGTACAGTTCGTGGCTATTCCACCAACTCGCTCGGTCCTAGAGACTTGCTGACCGGAACATACCTGGGTGGTTCCAAGCGTGTGGTGGGTAACGTTCAGTTCTATCTTCCTTTCCCTGGTACCAACCAGGATCGCACACTGCGCTGGTTCGTCTTTGCTGACGGTGGTCAGGTGTTCGGTACCGACGGTTACGGTAACGATACGGCCATCAACTTTAGCCAGCTTCGTTATTCGGCAGGTATTGGTTTGACATGGATTTCACCACTTGGTCCATTGCAGTTGTCTTATGCTAAACCGCTGAATGCTCAGGAAACTGACAATACGCAGGTTTTCCAGTTCCAGATTGGAACCGGTTTCTAAGTGTCATTTAATGGCACAATAGCAAGCTGAAATTTTGTTTTTACGAGAGACTTAAATAATGTCTGTATCTATCAAAGCAATACGTACTGCCCCGATCTCTAAACGTTTAGCCTGGGTGCTTGCTTCAGCGGCTATCGCTTGCACAGCGGTTGGCTTTAGCTCCGCACAGGCACAAGGTACCAAGTTAGGATTTGTGAATACCGAGCGTATTTTGCGCGATTCAGCACCTGCGAAAGCAGCACAAACAAAAATTGAAGCCGAATTTAAAAAGCGCAATGATGACTTGGAGCGTTTGGCCAGCAATCTGCGTACTTCTGCTCAAAAATTCGAAAAAGATGCACCCGTCCTTTCTGAATCGGATCGTAACAAGCGTCAGCGAGAGTTAGCTAACATTGATGCTGATTTGCAGCGCAAGCGTCGTGAATTCCAGGAAGATTTCAACCGCCGTCGCAATGAAGAGTTTGCTACGATCGTTGAGAAAGCAAACGTTGCGATCAAACGAATCGCTGAGCAGGATAACTATGATGTCATCATTCAGGATGCCGTTACAGTCAATCCACGTATTGACATCACCGACAAGGTGATTCAATCGCTCGGCAAGTAATCCAGACACAAGTATGCCCGTTCTGTTAAACCCCGAGCGGGCACCTGCGCTTTCCGAACTATTACGCGCTATACCGGGCGGACTCGTTCAAAAAATTGTTCCTGGTACGGGTCAGTGGGAAAATCCCCCTATTGCAGGGATTGGTTCACTGGCCAATGCGGGCGCCAATGAAATCACTTTTATTGTTCATCCTAAATATCTAGATCAGCTTTCACTCACAAAAGCCTGTGCAGTGATCGTACTGCCTGAAATCGATGAACAGCTCTCACGGCATTCAACCCAGCAAGCTTACGCCCGTGTTGTTTGCCAGCACCCTTATTTGCTGTACGCGAGAATCGCACAGTGGTTTGAGTGGGCACGTCAGGCTGCGCGCGAAACAACTATTCATGCCAGCGCAGTGATCGATCCGACTGCTGTGCTCGCTAAAAGCGTAACTGTAGGCCCGCACGTGGTGATTGGAGCGCGCTGCAAAATCGACGCGATGGCCGTTATCTCTGCAGGCTGTGTAATAGGTAATGATGTTGAAATCGGTGCCTCCAGTGTGTTGCATCCCCGCGTGTCGATTTACGATGGAGTGAAAATCGGTGCGCGTGCCATTATTCATAGCGGAGCAGTGCTTGGAGCGGATGGATTTGGCTTTGCCCCGGATCCTACTCTTGCGCGTGGCGCCTGGGGCAAAATCCCACAACTGGGCAGTTTGATTATTGGTAATGATGTCGAGATTGGTGCCAATACGACTGTCGATCGGGGAGCACTCGAAAATACGGTACTTGAGGACGGTGTCAAGCTCGATAATCAGATCATGATCGCCCACAACTGTCAGATCGGCGCGCACACAGCGATGGCGGCGTGTGTAGGCGTAGCAGGCTCGACCAAGATCGGCGCGCGGTGCACGATTGGTGGCGCCTCAATGATATCTGGACATTTGACTATCGGTGATGACGTTCACGTATCGGGCGGGACAGCCATTACTTCCAATGTATCCAAACCAGGACGCTATACCGGCGTTTTTCCTTTTGCCGATCACGTCGAATGGCAAAAAAATGCAGCCGTCCTTCAGCAACTTTCAACGATGCGCAAACGTTTACGCAAACTTGAAAAAGATTAATTTTTCCGCATTCTAAGCAAAAGTAATTGAATTCACCTTCGCACGACAGGATTGAGTCATGGAATTAGACATTAAAGGTATTCTCGAAAGTCTGCCACATCGTTATCCGATGTTACTGATCGATCGTGTGATTGAAATGGTGCCTGGTAAATCTATCAAGGCATTGAAAAACGTTTCAATTAATGAGCCTTTTTTCACAGGACATTTTCCGCATCACCCGGTCATGCCAGGTGTGCTGATCCTCGAAGCCATGGCGCAGGCTGCAGCTATATTTTCTTTTGCTGACGAGACCGGCTTAAAGCCAAAGAACGAAGAAATTCTCTATTATTTTGTGGGTATTGATGAGGCACGTTTTCGGCGCCCTGTAGTTCCTGGTGATCAGTTACATATCGAGGTCGTTGCCGAGCGCCTGAGCCGTAAAATATGCAAATATCAGGCTCATGCCTTTGTCGATGGTGAGTCAGTTGCGCAAGCAAAACTGATGTGCGCAATCCGGCCTATGGAAAAGTAAATGACTGAGTTGATTCATCCCACAGCACTGATCGATCCACGTGCTCACATACACGCAAGCGTCGCTGTTGGTGCCTATTCGATCATTGGCCCTGATGTAAAAATTGGTGCGAACACCATTATCGGTTCTCATTGTGTGATTGATGGTCATACAGAGATTGGTCAGAGCAATCATTTCTACCGGTTTTGTTCAATCGGTGGGATACCTCAAGATAAAAAATACGCAGGTGAACCCACTCGCCTTGAGATCGGGGATCGAAACATGTTCCGCGAATATGTAACCATCAACACTGGCACAACACAGGATGTTGGTATCACGCGCTTAGGCTCAGATAACTGGGTCATGGCCTATGTGCATGTAGCACATGATTGCCAGATAGGCAGTCAGGTTATTCTGGCCAATGGTGTGCAGATGGGAGGACATGTTCATATCGGCGACTGGGCGATTGTAGGAGGACTTGCTGCGGTTCATCAGTTCGGACGTATCGGCTCGCACAGCATGACTGGTGGTCAGAGCGCAGTGCATAAAGATATCCCTCCCTACGTCATGAGCGCCGGCAACCCCTGCGTGCCTGTCGGTATAAACAGTGAAGGTCTGAAGCGTCGTGGTTTTTCTGCTGAGGCGATCGCAGCGTTGCGCGATGCCTACAAGATTATCTATCGTCGGGGTCTGTCACTTGATGATGCCAAAGCTGAGTTGCGTGCCCGTCAGGATTCTGAGCCTTCTGTGGCTGACGCGCTGCAACCGATGCTGGACTTTCTCGATAAAAGTGAACGGGGCATTATCAGACCATGACATGGCGCCTTGGAATCGTTGCTGGCGAGCCTTCGGGTGACTTGATCGCTGCAAGGGTTCTGGCAGGGCTTCAGCAGGCTGACCCCAGCGTAATGCCTGAGGGTATTGGCGGGCCTCAACTTGCGGGGCAGGGTGTCAATATCTGGCACCCTATGCATGCACTGACTGTATTCGGCTATGTCGATGCACTCAAACGCTTGCCAAGTTTGATTCACACTTATCGTGACGTTAAAAATCACTGGCTGTCTGAGCACCCTGATATTTTTTTAGGTGTCGATGCTCCGGATTTTAATTTGCGCTTAGAGCATCAGCTAAAGTCTGCTGGTATACCAACAGTCCATTTTGTCGGACCTTCCATCTGGGCTTGGCGTTACGAAAGAATCCACTTCATCAAGAAGGCTGTTTCGCACATACTGGTTTTGTTTCCTTTCGAAGAAGCCATTTATCGAAAGGAAAATATACCTGTCACCTATGTGGGCCATCCGCTGGCCGATGCAATCAGAATTGAAAAAGATCTTCCTGCCGCACGTCAACGCCTTGGCCTGGACTTAAACACACGGGTGCTTGCGATTTTGCCTGGAAGTCGTTCATCTGAAATTAAACTGATGGCACCTCGGTTTTTACAAGCCGCTCAGCAACTCGTTAAGCGCGATCCAGGCTTAGTTTGCATTGTTCCGATGGTCAATGCCCAGCGCGAAGCGGAATTCAATAAATTTCTAAAACAATACCCGGTAGATAATTTGCGTTGCGTCACAACGTCCCCAGCTCAGGCTGCGGGTCGTCCTGTCGCCTGGGATGTACTTGAGGCCTGCGATGTCAGCCTCGTCACGAGTGGTACTGCGACGCTTGAGGCTGCATTATTCAAATGTCCGATGGTAATTTCTTACGTGCTCTCTCCTTTGATGCGCAAAATCATGTCCTGGAAATCAGGCCAGCAACGTCCATATTTACCCTGGGTAGGCTTGCCAAATGTTTTATCAAATGATTTTGTAGTGCCTGAGTTGTTGCAGGATGAGGCGACTCCCGATCAGCTTGCCGGTGAAGTATGGGACTTGCTTGTCAACGATAATCGTGCCGAAAGAATCAAGCGCAGGTTTACAGATTTACATCACACCCTGCAATGCGACACCCCAGCACGTGCAGCGAACGCAATTTTGCAAGTACTCGATGAGCATCGCTAAAAAAATGCGTTCTGTGCGGCTATCAACGCATCAGGCAGACCTGTTTGCTAACCTCACTCAGGAGGCAAAAAATATTGCGGGTGTTGACGAAGCCGGTCGTGGGCCACTTGCAGGCGATGTGTTTGCTGCCGCCGTCATACTCGACCCATCCCGGCCCATTATCGGACTCGCGGACTCAAAGGTTCTGACAGCTACGCGCCGGGATGCACTGGCTCTGGAGATTAAGGAAAAGGCACTGTCCTGGTCGGTTGCGACTGCGACTGTCGAGGAAATCGATCAAATCAATATTTTGCAGGCAACATTACTTGCGATGAAGCGTGCGGTTGAGGGTTTGCATATCGCGCCTGAGCTCGCTCTAGTCGATGGTAATCAACCCCCCAGGCTGCAATGCGCAGTCAGGACAGTCGTAAAAGGCGACTCACTGATTGAGGCGATTTCAGCGGCCTCAATCCTGGCTAAAACAGCCAGGGATCATGATTTGTTGAGATTACACGCGCTATATCCAGATTATGGTTTTGATCAGCATAAAGGCTATGGCACGGCCCTACATATGACAAGGCTAAAACAATTTGGCCCAAGCGCAGCACACCGGCGCAGTTTTGCACCGGTTCGTGTACTACTGGAATCCAAATAAATGAAACTCATCGAATCACGCGCTAATCCGTTGTTTAAACAACTTTATAAATGGCAGTCTTCGGCGGGTCGGCGCGGCGAACCTGTCTTGCTCGATGGTGTGAATTTATGTGAGTCGTGGCTCACTGCAAAAGGTCAACCAGTTCATGCAATATTTGATATGCAGCGTATCGACGAGCCTGCACTCAGGCAACTCATAGACAAATTAAATGTTGAAGTATGTATTTCAATGCCTGCGACACTGTTGCGTAGCCTGACAAGTGTTGATACGGATCAAGGTGTTCTTTTTGTAGTCCAACCAAAAGCTAATACCGTCCCGCTCAGACTCAAAGACTCCGTGGTCATGCTCGACAGGATTCAGGATCCTGGCAACGCAGGGGCAATATTGCGTACCTGTGCCGCTGCTGGCATCAAACGCGTGCTTGCAGCGACCGGGACTGCATCACTCTGGTCTCCAAAGGTTTTACGTAGCGGTCAGGGAGCGCATTTTGCGCTGCAGTTGCACGAACAGGTAGATTTGCTAGCAGTTGCCGCATCCCTTGAGATGCCCCTGGTTGTCACCACGCTTGAGGACGCTCAAGATCTGTTCAGCACCCAGCTTCCTGCGCAGTGCGCCTGGGTGTTTGGCCATGAAGGGCAGGGGGTTGAAAAAAAGCTACTTGAACGTGCAGATCTCAAAATCAAAATTAATCACGAACTTGGGCCGATTGAATCGCTAAACGTTACGGCGGCCGCAGCGATCTGTCTATTTGAACAGCGCCGACAAGTCTTTTCCGGCACAAAGGTTTAATCTTTGCTGCTTTGCTCTGATTGATATACCTTGCAAACCTCGGGCCAGAAGCCTGGTTAATTCAATGATTCTAATACGCCGAGTGTTTGTCCAAACCCACTTCCTGTAATACGGTGGTTGAGATTTCTTCAATTGATTTGGTGGTCGTTGAAAGCATCGGAATTCCATCACGTCGCATCAACCGCTCTGCCTCAGCGACTTCGTAACGGCATTGCTCAAGCGAGGCGTATTTACTATCCGGTCTGCGTTCGTGACGAACTTCTGTGAGCCGATCGGGTTGGATGGTTAAGCCAAATAATTTTTGTTTAAAGGGCGTGATGGTTGAGGGTAGAGCGCCCCGCTCGAAATCTTCCGGGATCAAGGGGAAGTTAGCTGCCTTGACGCCGTACTGCATCGCCAGATAAAGGCTAGTGGGTGTTTTGCCGCATCTTGATACCCCAACCAGAATTACATCTGCCTGGGCCAGACCAGAGACAAACTGACCATCATCGTGCGAAAGACTGAAATTAATCGCCTCAATCCGGTTGCGATACTGGGTAGAGCTCACTGCATTATGCGACTTGCCGATGGAGTGGCTGGATTTCATCCCAAGATTTTGCTCGAGTGGCTCAACAAAGGCGCCAAATAAATCAAGGAACAAGGCATTTGCGAGTTTGACCCGCGACAAGACCTCTTGGCTGACGAGGGTCGTAAAGACTATTGGAGCAAAGCCCTGGTCCGCTGCGCAGCGATTAATCCTCTGAACGACCGCATCCGCTTTATCGACATTATCAATAAATGGCACACGTACTTGTTTGAACGAAACCGATTCGAACTGGGATAACACGGAGTGACTGAAGGTTTCTGCAGTAATACCAGTGCCATCGGAAATGATAAATACGGTACGTTCCATCGCGGGTATGCTCATAAAATTTGTTCTGCCAACCAAGCCCAAGTAGTATAATGCGGTGCAGCAAAAAAGTTCGCCCTGAGTCAGAGGAACCGGTTTTAGTGATTTCTCTAAACAGTATCAAAAGTCCGGTTTGGTCAGTGTGTGTATTGCTCTTGCGTACCTTGACCAAACTAGATTTCTCACATTGTAAAGGGTGACTTTTATGTCATATGTCGTTCCATTTGAGCAGCTCCGCATGTCGGATGTTGACTCTGTCGGGGGTAAAAACGCCTCTTTAGGCGAAATGATCAGCCAGCTTGCTGACGCGGGTGTGCGTGTACCGGGTGGTTTTGCCACAACGGCAGAGGCTTTTCGTGATTTTTTGTCGGGCACCGGGCTTGATAAGCGTATCGCTGAGCGTCTCACAACACTAAACCCCGATGATGTGCGCGAGCTCGCCATTGCAGGTGCTCAAATTCGCCAGTGGATCACTGAAGCTCCCTTGCCTCAGCGCCTGCACGACGACATCACCACGGCCTTTGCAAAGCTCGACGCGGATGGTTTGGGTTCTTTTGCCGTGCGCTCTTCTGCTACGGCCGAAGATCTTCCGGACGCCTCTTTTGCCGGTCAGCAAGAGACTTTTCTGAATGTGGTGGGTATCGACGACGTGATCGATAAAATACGTCACGTATTTGCCTCCCTCTATAACGATCGGGCGATTTCATATCGGGTCCATAAAGGCTATGCGCACGCAGATGTTGCGCTCTCTGCTGGTATTCAGCGCATGGTGCGCTCCGATACGGGCAGCGCCGGTGTGATGTTTACGCTCGACACAGAGTCGGGCTTTGACGATGTGGTGTTCATCACCTCTTCTTACGGCCTTGGTGAAACCGTGGTTCAAGGTGCGGTCAATCCAGATGAGTTTTATGTATTCAAGCCAACCCTGGCTTCTGGTTTTTATCCGATTGTGAGTCGCCGCATTGGCTCCAAGCTACTCAAAATGGAGTTCGACCCCCAGCGCACTGAAGGCCGGGCTGTTCGCACAGTGGATGTCCCTGTCTCCGAGCGTAATCGTTTTTCACTCACTGATGAAGAAGTCATCGAGCTTGCAAAATTCGCAGTAATTATTGAGAAACACTATCAACGTCCGATGGATATTGAATGGGGTCGCGACGGGTTCGATGGCAAGATCTACATCTTGCAAGCTCGCCCTGAAACAGTTAAATCCCAGCAGGGTCAGCACGATGTGCAGCTTCGCTATCGTTTGAAAGCAACGGGTGACGTCATCGTGACGGGACGTGCGATTGGTCAGAAAATCGGATCGGGTCCTGTGCGTGTGGTCGGTGATCTGTCTGAAATGGAAAAAGTGCAGCCAGGTGACGTGCTTGTGACGGATATGACGGATCCGAATTGGGAACCTGTCATGAAACGCGCTTCGGCGATTGTGACCAACCGTGGTGGGCGGACTTGCCATGCGGCCATCATTGCTCGCGAATTAGGTATCCCTGCGGTTGTGGGCTGTGGCAACGCGACCGACTTACTCAAAGAAGGCCAGCAAGTAACAGTGTCTTGCTCTGAAGGTGATGAGGGGCGCATCTATGATGGGCTGATAGAGACCGAGGTTGAAGAAATTCGACGTGGCGTGATGCCTGAAGTCGGCCTCAAAATCATGATGAACGTAGGCAATCCACAACTGGCCTTTGATTTCAGCCAGATCCCGAATCAGGGGGTTGGCCTGGCACGACTCGAATTCATCATTAATAACAACATCGGTATTCATCCTAAGGCTGTTCTCGATTATCCAAACGTGGATGCCGAGTTAAAAATCGCGGTCGAATCCGCAGCCAGAGGTCACGCAAGCCCACGCGCTTTTTTCGTGGAAAAACTCGCTGATGGTATCGCGACAATTGGTGCTGCGTTCTACCCTAAACCCGTCATTGTTCGTCTGTCTGATTTCAAATCAAATGAATACCGTAAGCTTGTAGGTGGTGCTCGCTACGAACCTGAAGAAGAAAACCCGATGCTTGGTTTCCGTGGCGCATCAAGATATATCTCGGCAGATTTTGCTGAGTGTTTCCGTATGGAGTGCGAAGCGCTCAAGCGCGTACGTGACGAGATGGGGTTGACCAACGTCGAAATCATGGTGCCCTTTGTCAGGACTGTAAAACAGGCTGAACGCGTAATTAAGCTTTTGGCGGATAACGGTCTGGTTCGTGGAGAAAATGGTTTGCGCGTCATTATGATGTGTGAAGTTCCCTCCAATGCGATTCTGGCTGAGCAATTCCTTGAGCATTTTGATGGTTTCTCAATCGGCTCCAACGATATGACTCAACTGACGCTGGGCCTGGATCGTGATTCGGGTATGGAGTTATTAGCTGCAGACTTTGACGAACGCGACGATGCGGTGAAGTTCATGTTGCAACGTGCTATTCAAGCATGCCTGAAAGCAGGTAAATATGTAGGTATCTGTGGGCAAGGCCCGAGCGATCATGCTGATTTTGCAATCTGGCTCAAAAATGAAGGGATTCTGTCTATGTCTCTTAACCCGGATACTGTTGTAGAAACCTGGAAAAAACTAGCTTCTCAATAGTCTTGTTTCAATAGTCTTGTTATAACGGGTAGGTTTTTTATATCCGGATGAAAAAACCGCATTTCAGGCGGTTTTTTCATTTTTTCATTCGCGATTACGCGTATCGTGCTTCATCAGACGTTCTTTTTCACGCGCCCAGTCCTTTTCCTGAGAGGCATCACGTTTATCGTGAAGTTTTTTCCCTTTGCCGAGACCAAAATCAAGCTTGATCCTGCCATTTTTGTAATGCAGGTTGATGGGAACGAGGGCGAATCCACGCTGTTCCACTTTGCCGATCAGTTTACGGATTTCTTCTGCCTTAAGAAGCAGTTTGCGGGTTCTGGTTGAGTCTGGCAGCACATGCGTGGAAGCCGAGTGCAGGGGACTGATATGCATCCCCAGCAACCAGAGGGCGCCATCCAGCACCACAACGTAGCTTTCTTTTAGTTGTGCGCGTCCAGCACGGATTGCTTTAACCTCCCACCCCTGGAGAACGAGACCGGCCTCAAACCGTTCCTCCATCGTGTAGTCGTGAAAAGCCTTGCGATTTTCTATAATGCTCATTAGGACCTGAAAGTTCCGGTAATGTACCGTTAAAATCCTACCATTCTATCCATTTGCGATGACCGATGCATTCCATTGAGAGATCTGTCCTGGTTCCCCATAGTACAGCCCAGATGTTTGATCTGGTCGCTGACGTTGAAAAGTACCCCCAGTTTATGCCCTGGTGTGGCGGCGCGACGGTTAGCCATCGTGACGAGCACGGTATGCAAGCATCCATCACGATTGCTCTTGCAGGTATCAAACAAACCTTTACGACCAGAAATGTTCACACCTATCCGAATAAAATCGCTCTCGAACTAGTCGATGGACCGTTCTCAACGCTAAAAGGTGAATGGTTGTTTACACCCCTGACTGAAGATGCGTGTAAAGTTATTTTCACTTTGCAGTACGAGTTTTCGAGTCGGACCCTTGAGGCGCTGGTTGGTCCGATTTTTAATCGTATTGCGACGAGCTTCATTGATTCTTTCACGCAGCGTGCCTTGAATTGTTACGGCGAATGAAGAATGTAAAAGTAACGTATGCAACGCCTGACCAGATTTGGTCTGCATCTATTACGTTAAATGACAAATCAAGTGTTGCCGAGGCGATTCAAGAGAGTGGTTTTCTTCAGTGTTTCAACCAATTCACCTTATCTGAGCTTAATTGCGGGATCTTCGGTAAGTCTGTCACGCATGAAGAGTCGCCAAAGGATGGTGACCGTATAGAAATTTATCGAAAACTATACTTTGACCCAAAGCAATCCAGAAGACGTCGCGCAATCCACAGACAAAAAATACGTAATATCAAAAAGAAAGTGCCCATCAACGACGTCACAACCTGACTCGTGGCAAAATCTATAAAAAAATGGAGATGAGATGGACATAGAACTTAGCGAGGAGCAACTCTCTTTTGCACAAGCTGCAAAGGATTTCGCTGCTGGCGAACTCGCTCCTCACGCTGCATTCTGGGATCAGGAGTGTGTTTTCCCAAAAGAAGCCTTCAGACGAGCTGGTGAAATGGGTTTTTGTTCTATCTATGCCCCCGAGTCGATCGGTGGACTGGGTTTGCCCAGACTCGATGCAACCCTCGTCTTTGAGGAACTTGCTGCGGTTGATCCCTCAACTACGGCTTTCCTAACCATTCACAACATGGCCACCTGGATGTTGGGGCAATGGGGAACAGCTGCAGTTTGCGAGCAGTGGGGGCCGGGATTATGCAGTGGCGAGTTACTTGCCTCCTATTGTCTGACTGAGCCTGGTGCAGGTTCAGATGCCGCTTCCTTGCTCACTCAGGCTACTGCTCAGGCAGACCACTACCTGCTCAATGGTTCAAAGGCTTTCATCTCAGGGGCAGGTGAAACCGACGTGCTGATTGTCATGGCGCGAACTGGGTCTTCAGGCTCAAATGGAATTTCCGCTTTTGCCATCGATGCCAGGCTCGATGGGATCCAGTACGGAAGAAAAGAATTAAAAATGGGCTGGAATAGCCAAAGCACGCGACAGATCACGTTCGAAAATGTGCGGATACCCAAGCATGCGCTAATGGGTCAGGAGGGAGAGGGCTTTAAAATAGCTATGCGCGGACTTGACGGTGGGAGAATCAACATCGCGACCTGTTCTGTGGGTGCCGCACAGGGCGCCATAGATGCTTCGCGACAGTATATGTTTGAGCGCAAACAGTTCAAACAAGCCCTCGCTGGTTTTCAGGGCTTGCAATTCAAATTCGCAGATATGGCTACGCATACTGTTGCGGCCAGACATATGGTCAGACTCGCTGCCTGCAAACTCGATTCGGGTCATCCCGATGCTTCGACCTACTGCGCCATGGCTAAGCGCCTGGCTACAGATTTATGTTTTCAAGTCTGCCTGGATGCGCAGCAATTACATGGCGGTTATGGTTACCTCAAGGATTACCCCCTGGAGCGTTTGGTTCGCGATACGCGCGTGCATCAGATTCTTGAGGGAACCAATGAAATTATGCGGGTCATTATTGCCCGTCAATTATTAGAAAAGGGTGCAGACATAAGATGAGTGAATCGACGAGCACAATACAAAATGAAGTCGTGTTGTTTGAGGATATAACGTGCGCTAATGGTATGAAGCTTGGTTTGGCGACGCTCAATACGCCTAAAACCTTGAATGGCTTATCGCTGGACATGACCCGACTGCTTGCACAGCGCATGGAAGTCTGGGCTAATGATCCAGATGTCGCTCTTGTACTAATGCGAGGCGCAGGAGAGAAAGCCTTCTGTGCCGGGGGAGATCTCCATACCCTTTTTCACAGCATGACAGAGAATATTGGTAAGCCATCGACAGCCAATACGTATGCTGGTACTTTTTTTGCCGAAGAATATGCGCTCGATTACCGTATTCACACCTTTCCTAAACCGATCGTTGTCTGGGGAGATGGCATCGTAATGGGGGGAGGCATGGGGCTGATGATGGGGGCAAGTCACCGTATCGTCACCGAGACCTCTAAGTTGGCAATGCCTGAGATCACGATTGGATTGTTTCCTGATGTGGGCGGTACCTGGATGCTCAATCGATTGCCTGGAAAAACGGGTTTGTTTCTAGGTTTGACTGGCGCACACATCGGCGCTGCTGATGCGCTGTTTGCCGGGATGGCGGATTATCACTTGCCCCACGACGCGTGGGAACAGCTCCTGACGAGTCTGAAGACCCAGCGCTGGCAGCGCATGCCTGACGAGGCGGTTTCACAGCATGCAACGCGTGTGAGACATGATGATCTGCTGAACAGTTTGTTGCATGAACTAAGTATCGAGACTTCTCCAGCCATAGGTTCACTGCAACAGCATCTGACGCTCATTCAAAAATTATGCAGCGGCTCGGACCTGGACAAAATTGTTGCGAATCTGCTTGCGCTTTCCAGTCATCAGGATCCCTGGTTGCAACGCGCTGCCAAGACCCTCGCTGCGGGTTCGCCCGGTTCAGCCCGTTTAACCTTTACTCTTTTGCAGCGAACAAAACACGCTTCTCTGGCAGAGGTATACCGGATCGAATGGATCGCCGGACTGATGTGCGCATCGCATGGCGATTTTGCCGAAGGAATTCGAGCCTTGCTGGTAGACAAGGATAAAAATCCAAAGTGGAATCCGGCAACGCTTGCAGATGCTACACCGCAGTGGGTAGAAAAATTTTTCACTCTGCCTTTTGCTGCCAAAGAACATCCTCTTTATAAACTCGGAGAACCCGCATGAGTAATATTGCCTTTATCGGATTAGGAAACATGGGCGGACCGATGGCCCTGAACTTGCTTAAAGCCGGCCACTCCTTGCGGGTGTTTGATCTGGTAGCTGAGTCCGTGCAAACCCTTGTCAAACAAGGCGCACTTGCAGCGAGCTCCGCTATGGATGCCGTAGCAAGTGCAGACGTGGTTATTTCCATGCTGCCCGCCAGTCAGCACGTTGAATCACTTTATCTCGGACCAGCCGGTCTGCTGCGGTCAATCCCGGCCAAAGCGCTAGTCATTGACTGCAGTACGATTGCTGCGGTCTCAGCTAGAAAAGTAGCGACTGAGGCGCAAGCTCTAGGTCTTGAGATGATTGACGCGCCTGTCTCTGGTGGAACAGGTGGGGCAATCGCGGGGACGCTTACTTTTATTGTCGGTGGTGAACCAGCCGCGCTCGAACGCGCTCGCCCTTATCTTGAAAAAATGGGTAAGAATATTTTTCACGCAGGCGCAGCCGGTGCAGGTCAAGTGGCAAAAATAGCCAACAATATGCTGTTGGGTATTGCAATGGCTGGCACTGCTGAAGCACTGGCTCTTGGAGTCGCCAATGGTTTAGACCCTAAGGTGTTATCCGACATCATCTCTAAAAGCTCTGGATGCAACTGGTCAATCGAGCGTTACAACCCCTGGCCCGGCGTGATGGAAAATGTTCCTTCCGCTAAAAACTATGCAGGCGGTTTTGGCGTTGATCTGATGCTCAAAGACTTGGGTTTAGCTGCCGAGGCAGCGATGCATGCCAAGTCTGTTATCCCTTTGGGTGAGCTTGCCCGCAATCTTTATGCACTACACAGCTCACAAGGCAGCGGCAAACTGGATTTTTCCAGTATTGTGAATATGCTTAAAAAGCCAGACGCACCGAAATAATTCTTCAGACTGGTTACTTATTCGGTTCAAGACGAACCGAATAAGGCAATTTTTGAAGAATCAGCTCAGGGCCATCTGGTGAATTCGCATGAAGTTTGTTGTTGTCCAGTGCTTCAAAACTCGACTCGATCAGGAGTTGAGTTTCTGTGACAGTTTGAGCGATGTTAATAATGCGTCCACAAACCTGATCCTCACGACTGCTGTCGTAAATGTCTATACCCGGCACGAGAAACTTTGACACTGTTGCGTCAGTTTCTAGTGTCTTGGATTGGCTTTCTTGCTCGCGTAGTGTGGCGCTGAACATTCTTCGTTTCAGTGTGCCCCTGTAGTGACTACGCGCGACGATTTCCTGACCCGGATAGCAACCTTTGGTAAAACTGACACCTTCAATCAGATCGAGATTGAGGGTCTGCGGAATAAACAAATCTTGCGTTGCTGCCTCGATCCAGGGCAAGCCCTCAGCAATATCTGAGGCATACCATTGCTGTGGCTGGTGCATCGTTGCGTCTGCGAACAAGGCTTCTGCAATGGTGTTTTGTGCTTCGGTAGAAATTAACCACCAGCGGTACTTGTCTGTCGCAGGTGCTGAAATCCAGGTGCCAGCGCTGGACTCAATGATTTCCCAGACTCCGACGGGAAGTTGACTGTCAGCAAGAGCTTGGAGCTTTGTCAGATTGCCCTGACTAATACTCACTCCACGAACTATGCTCATATTTTCTGTAAGCTTGGCTTTGGCACGCATCACGAACATGCTCAGGCGTTTAAGTACGGGGGTGAGGATGTCCCGCTTGATCAGGCCGCGCAGCACGGGTGTTCCATCTGATAGCGGCGCTGCATGATGCAATACCATTGTGGCTAGCAATCTGCCCTGAGGCGTGCAATAGCCAGCCAGACGAGAACGAGTTGGCGCAGCACCCGCTATATCGTTAGTAATCTGCCCTTGCATAAAACTCACCGCATCGGCACCTGTTACGTCAAAAACGGCTAGATCGGAAAGTTTGTAGACGGTGACAAATTGGTTCATCTCTATTTTGCAAAAAAGTAGTTGAGATCATCGGAGAAGTTGGTTTATAGCGTGATGATAACGTCTACTTTCCATTAAAATGATTTTTGAATGAATGTACTGACAAAAATCCTTCTTTTTCTGCTTCTTCCATTGATCCTCGCAGCATCAGCTGCGTTGGGCGGTGCTTATTATTGGGCGCATCACCCGCTCGTCTTACCCTCCGAGCGCGTAGACCTTCTTGTTCCTCCCGGAGCGACAGCTTCAAGTATCGCCAAACTCCTGAATCAAGCTGGGATTGACGTAAACCCCCAGGCTTTTGTCTTCATGGCACGCCTGGGTGAGCTTGATAAATCACTGAAGGCTGGCGGTTATCAGATTCAGCGCGGAGATAGTGCCTGGGTGGTGCTTCGCCGCATGGCCAACGGCGATATGACACAGCGCCAGCTGACTATTGTTGAGGGCTGGAACCTCAAACAAATCCGTACGGCGCTGGCTCAGCATCCAGATGTCAAGCAAACACTCGGTCAAAGTAGCGACGCGATGCTGATCGCCCAGCTTGAGCAAGCGCTACCGGAGTCTGCCAAGGGATCTTCAGCGGATACTTTGACCCTGGCTGAAGGGCTTTTTTTCCCGGATACCTACATTTTTCCTATCGGTACGCCTGATATTGAGATTTTGCAGCGCGCGGCCAGAGCTCAGCAGCAGGTGTTAAACCGCGCCTGGGAAAATCGTCAGACGGGACTGCCACTTAAATCCCCTTACGAGGCCTTGATTCTCGCGTCCATCATTGAAAAAGAGACGGGCAAATCCTCTGACCGGGCCCGCATAGCTGGGGTTTTTATCAATCGGTTAAGACTCAACATGCCTTTGCAAACAGATCCAACGGTGATCTATGGCATGGGTGATGCTTACGCAGGCAAGATCAGGAAGCAGGATTTAACGACAGATACACCCTGGAACACTTACACCAGAAATGGCTTACCTCCCACACCGATCGCCAGCGCAGGAAGAGCAGCGCTCAATGCCGCCTTGCAACCCGAAACACATCAGTATTTATACTTTGTCTCGAAAGGTGATGGTAATAGCGTTTTTTCTACTAACCTGACTGAACATAACAAAAACGTATCAACTTATATTCTGGGGCGAAAGCCATGACATCCAAACCTGGCAAGTTTCTTACCCTGGAAGGCGTTGACGGTGCAGGCAAAAGTACACATGTGCAGTGGCTAGTCGAAACCCTGAGAAGTCAGGGTATCGAGGTTCTTTCTACCAGAGAGCCGGGCGGCACAGCGATCGGTGAAAAATTACGTGAACTTCTGCTTCATGAGCCGATGGGGCTTGAATGTGAGACCTTGATGATGTTTGCCGCAAGGGCAGAGCATTTGCGCACGGTCATCGAACCCGCACTTTCCAGAGGTGTCTGGGTGGTTTGCGATCGTTTTACCGATGCTACCTTTGCCTATCAGGGCGGTGGTCGTGAACTAGGGTATGAACGGATAGCGACTCTCGAACGCTGGGTGCATCCGGATATCCAGCCCGATCGTACCTGGCTGTTTGATGTACCTCTTGACGTTGCACGCGAGAGACTGAACCGTACGCGCGAGCAGGATCGTTTTGAAAAAATGGCAGATGCTTTTTTTCAGCGTACCCGCGATGTTTACCTTGCACGAGCCAAGGCGCATCCTGCGAGAATTATTTGTGTCGACTCTACCCAGTCGATTGATAATATTCGTACTTCACTTGCCAGGGACATTGAGCAACTGATTGACTCGGCGGCTAAACAATGAGCGTTGCAGCATTTCTGCCCTGGCATCAGCAAGTCGCTGAGCAGTGGCTTGGAAATCGGGAACGTTTTGCCCACGCCTGGCTCATCCACGGACTTGCAGGGATCGGTAAAAAGGATTTTGCCTTAGCTGCAGCAGCCTCACTACTTTGCGAGGCACCTGTCAAAGGTATGGCTTGTGGGAAATGCCTGGCTTGTGGCTGGGTTCATTCAGGTAATCATCCTGATTTAAAGCGGATACGACCAGAAACGATCGCCCTCGAGGAGGGCGCAGAACAGGAGGCCGAGGACGGCCTTGATGCTTCAGGTGAAACTTCCCTATCAACGGATTCGGCGACGAGCTCTAAGCGCGCACCCTCGAAAGAAATTCGTGTGGAGCAAATCAGAGCGCTAGAACCCTGGTTCAATAATGCAACACATCGCGGTGGCTGGCGAGTAGCGCTCATTTATCCTGCAGAAACACTGAATGCTATTTCAGCTAATGCTTTGCTCAAGGTTCTTGAAGAGCCGCCTCCTAATACTGTTTTTTTAATGGTTGCTGATGCTCCCGATCGACTGCTTGCGACCTTGCTCTCAAGATGCCGTCGCCTGCCATTGGCGACACCTTCACTTGCAGTGGCACACGAGTGGTTAATTGCACAAGGGGTTAAACAAGCCGATGGGTGGTTGGCCGCCTCGGGTGGAGCACCACTACTGGCTAAAAAGCTTTCTGCTGCGGGTAATCAGCCTTGCCCGGAGTGGCTGAGTAATTTTGTACTTAAGCTCTCGCAAAGCACCATGCCTGATATTGGAGCGCTTGCTGATTCGCTCTCCAAATATCCCCCTGTCGAGTGGCTAGATCCGCTCCAGCGGCTCAGTGTGGACTTGATGCTGGTAGCTAACGATATTCCCTGCAGATATTTCCCGTCGCTGACAAGCCAACTTAAGATGCTTATTGGTTCCAGGCCAAGCGGCGGGTTGAGTGACCTAGCTGGCTTTCTGAACGATCAGCGCCGCATCGCGGGTCACCCTTTAAGTGCTAAATTATTTGCACATTCTGTCTTGCAGCGTATCGCAACCGTTTGCTTGCAGACGCAAGCTAAAAAGGAACGCTAAATACATGTTCGTAGATTCACACTGCCACGTTGATTTTCCTGCTCTGGTTGAGCAATTACCCGATATTTTGCAACGCATGCAGGCTAATAATGTAGGAAATGCTCTTTGTGTCAGCGTTAATTTACCCGACTGGCCTGGACTTATCGCCCTGGTTGAGAAACACCCTGAGCTCTGGGCTTCTGTAGGCGTACATCCCGATTATGAAGATACGATTGAGCCAACAGTAGAAGATCTCGTTAAACGCAGCAGTCATCCAAAAGTCATAGCCATCGGAGAAACTGGCCTGGATTATTTCAGGCTGCAGGGCGACTTATCCTGGCAGCGTGAACGCTTTCGCAATCATATCCGTGCAGCTCGGCAGACTGGTTTGCCGCTGATTATTCATACCCGCTCCTCGGCAGAGGATACTCTCAGGATTATGAAGGAAGAGGGGGCGAGTGAGGCGGGAGGGGTGATGCATTGTTTCACTGAATCCTGGGAGGTTGCCCAGGCTGCGATCGACATGAACTTCTACATTTCTTTTTCAGGGATTGTGACGTTTAAAAATGCAGTCGCTCTCCACGAAGTCGCTCAAAAGATTCAGTCTGACCGAATTCTGATCGAAACGGATTCTCCCTATCTTGCTCCTGTTCCTCATCGCGGAAAACTTAATGACCCATCAAAAGTAATCCATGTCGCTGAAAAAATAGCTGACTTGAGAGGCGTAGCACTAAAAGAAGTTGAAATTTTATCTTCAAATAATTTTTTCAATTTATTCAATAAGATAAGCAATTAACTTCATCTAATTTGTTTAAAGTAAATTATGAATATTTTTTTATCCCCTTTAAAATTACTTATTGTTATTGCCCTGTTTAGCTGTACCTTGTTAACCACTGCCGAGGCTGCCAATCGTTCTGATTTTTGGTTCTATATCAGCAACGACAAATACGAAGATATCCAGGAGTTATTGCGCGCAGGTGTTAATCCGAACTCTGTCAATAATAAGCAGCAGCCTGCTTTAATGCAGGCTGTGCGCGATCAGTCCTGGAAATCCTTTGATGTTCTGCTGGCTAATCCCAAAACCGATGTCAATCTTGAGAATCAGTTTGGCGAGACTGCTCTTATGTATGTCGCTTTGCTCGGTGATACGGCACGGGCACAGAAACTGATTGCTCGTGGAGCAAAGGTCAACAAAGAAGGGTGGACACCCCTGCATTACGCAAGCACCAAGGGTCAGGCAGCCATGGTGAAGTTGTTGCTGGCCAATGGCGCCCTACCCAATGATATTTCCCCCGAAGGTAATACTGCGCTCATTATGGCTGTCCAAACTGATAGTTTGGAAACTGTTCAGTTATTAATTAATGCCGGGGCTGATCCGAGCGCCTCTAATCTTAAGGCGCAGGATTCTATTGACATGGCGCGTCTGAAAGGTAAAGATGCACTAGCACGGGCACTTGAAAAGCTTGTTCAGGACCGTAAACTCAAACAACGCCAGTCGCAGACCAACTGACACCTCTCCATTCGTAAGGAAAACTGATGCTGAATTTGATTCGTAGACAAACCATTGTCCTGCTGTCTCTCTCTCTTTGCCTGACAGCCTCCGCTTTTGCTCAGCAACCTGTTTTGCGGGTTGTGACTGATGCAACTTTTCCGCCCATGGAGTTTGTGAAAGATGGACAGCGCACTGGCTTTGATATTGATCTGGTTGAAGCACTCGGTAAGGAAATGGGGCGCAAAATCGAATGGATCGATATTGACTTTAAAGGTTTGATTCCCGCCTTGCAATCCGGGCGTGCCGACATGGCGATGTCGGCAATCTACATCACAGAGGAGCGCCGCAAGGTCGTGGACTTCAGCGATCCTTACTATGCCGGGGGTTTGGTGGTTCTCACCAAAAAGTCTGGTCCCATCAAAACTCTCAAAGATCTCGATGGTAAAAAAGTATCAGTCCAGGTCGGAACTAAATCTGTTCAGTACTTGAAAGACAATTTCCCCAAGGCTGAGCGCGTGGAAGTTGAAAAAAATCAGGAAATGTTTAATCTTGCTCAAATCGGACGTGCAGATGCTGCCGTGACGGGTAAGCCTGCAGCCAAGCTCTATGCTCAGAGTCATCCTGACATGACGGTACTTGCCGAACAAATCACGACCGAAGAGTACGGCATGGCAATTCCAAAGAATCAGCCTGCCACGACTCAAGCTATCAATGCTGCTTTAAAGGCAATCAAAGCCAATGGTACCTACGATAAACTCGTCGCCAAGTGGTTTGAGTCTCCCGCCAAATGATCTTAGATTTCGCTCCAGTCTTTGCCGACTGGAGCATGCTTCTCGCTGGTGCTGCTGTCACGGTTGAGGTCACTGCAGCCTCGCTGCTTTTAGGTTGCGTCATTGGATTGCTGATCGGGATTGGAAGAATCAACCCAACCAGGCGTGTTTTATACGGTTTATGTTCTGCGTATTTAGTATTTTTCCGCGGCACTCCACTCCTCGTTCAACTTTTTATCTGGTTTTTTGGATTGCCTCAGTTCGGTTTAATGTTGCCTGCCTGGGCTTGCGGAGTCTTAGGTCTGGGAATGTACTCTGGAGCCTACGTCTCTGAAATCGTGCGCGGAGCGATCGAGTCTATTGATAAAGGGCAAAACGAAGCGGCTAGATCCCTCGGAATGTCTGCCTCACAAGCCATGCGCAAGATCATCATTCCGCAGGCTTTCGTCAGGATGATCCCTCCCCTGGGTAATGAATTTATCGCGTTGATTAAAAACTCAGCGTTGGTTTCCTTGCTGACCATTCATGATCTGATGCATGAGGGGCAAAAAATTATTAGCGTCAGTTATCGTTCTCTGGAAGTCTATCTCATTGTTGCGCTGATTTATCTAGTCCTGACAAGTGCCACCTCGGCTGTACTGCGTTTGATCGAGAAGCGTTTGAAAGCAGGGGGGATGGTTCAATGAATGAAATGATTCAGATCCGTCATCTGTCTAAATCCTTCGGACGCAACCATGTACTTAAAGGCATTGACTTTGCTGTCAATGCTTGCGAGGTAGTGGTTGTTATAGGTCCAAGCGGCTCAGGAAAAAGCACTTTGCTGCGCTGTTGTAATGGGCTGGAAACTGCACAAGCCGGGACGATAGATATCTGCGGTGAGCGCCTGCTTGATGAAGGAGTGATGTTGCCAGACCAGAAGCTTAACCGTCTGCGCACAACGGTTGGCATGGTCTTTCAAGCTTTTAATTTATTTCCGCACCTTTCAGTTCTTGATAATGTAACGATTGGTCCTCGAACACTTTCAGGACTGACCTCGCAACAAGCTCAGGCTCGAGCCATGAGCTTGCTTGAGAAAGTCGGCCTGGCTGATAAGGTCAGTGCGATGCCTGCAAGTCTCTCCGGTGGTCAAAAGCAACGCGTCGCGATTGCACGTGCCCTGGCCATGGAACCACGCGTCATGCTTTTTGACGAGCCTACCAGTGCGCTTGATCCCGAGCTGGTCGGCGAGGTTTTAAACGTCATGAAATTACTAGCGCATGAAGGAATGACCATGATGATTGTTACCCACGAAATGGCATTTGCGCGTGAAGTCGCTGATCGGGTTGCAGTCATGGACCACGGGAAAATCATTGAAATCGATACTCCAGACATTATTTTTAGTCACCCCAGGCAAGCAAGAACAAGAGAGTTTTTACAGGCCGTTTTAAATCCTGCTGCAACCACCACCACAGACTCCCTCTCTACGATTTCTTCAGCCGGGTTGCTTAAATGATTCAAGTTTTTGATCGTAGTCTGTGGGTAGGACGTGATGATAGTCAAGAATCCGGTGATGTAAGAAGACTCTTTCAAATTGTAGAAGGCGCTACACCTGAGCACTTACCACCTCGCTCAGCTGTCTTGCTGGGTTTCGCCTGCGATGCGGGAGTAGCGCGTAACAAGGGACGAATTGGTGCCGCACAAGGCCCGACAGTGATACGTAAAATTCTCTCAGGCTTACCAGCACATCATCATGAAAAGTTGTTTGACTGCGGCGACGTGGTTTGTATGGGAGATGAACTCGAATCCGCTCAGCAATTACTAGGGGATCAGGTTAGACAAATCCTTTCACAAAGTGCTACGCCTGTCATTCTGGGTGGTGGTCATGAGATTGCCTGGGGTAGTTATCAAGGTCTCAAACACTGGTTGACACAGCAAGAAGTCAGTACAGGACTACCCCGTAAACTTTTAATCTTAAATCTTGATGCACATTTAGACCTGCGAAGTAGTTGGCCTGCAAACTCAGGCACACCTTTTGCCCAGATCGCAGCTGATTGTCAGCAAGACAACAGGGAACTTAAATATGCCTGCTGGGGTGTATCCGTTTTGAGTAATACACCGGCCTTGTTTGAGCGTGCAGCCGAGATCAACGCTGATGTTATTCTGGATCAACAATTACAGGAAAGGCACCTGGAGCAAGCGCTATCCCGACTTGATCGACTACTGGCTCACGCCGATGATGTCTATCTGACCATTGATATGGACGTTTTTCCCGCAAATGTTGTTCCTGGTGTGTCAGCTCCAGCTGCTTTTGGTGTACCTCTTGCCGTCGTGGAAGCACTCGCACTTAAAGTAAAACAAAGTGGAAAAATGCGTCTCGCTGATCTCGCTGAATTCAACCCGGTTTTTGATACTGATCATCACTCCGCTCGCGTAGCAGCGAGACTAGTCTGGCTGTTGCTTGGAACGAATTCTCTGAAATAAATGCGCGTAAGTCAGCATTACTCTGCTTTTGGTAACAACTCGGGTCGTAAAATACCAGCCAGATCACTATAAGGTATCGTGATAGTTGGACGTCCAAAATAGTAGGGCGCTATGGTGTAAGGATCATACGTGACAGCGAGTCCTTCAGGCAAAAGAGCAGCATTGTCTGTCGGCACAAAAGGCCAGAGCTTGTTGTAGGCTGCGGGATTCTCTAATGCATCTTTATTTGATTTAAGCCAGAGCGCATGCTGTTTTTTTAATGCTTGTTCATATGCAGGCATCTTTTTCGGTAACAACATACTCTCAAGAGACAAAATTTTATCTGTCTTGGGCAGCCAGTTAATGTATTGTGTCGTGCTCAACCCATGAGCGCCACCGGTAAAGATAAAACTATCGAGCTGCACGACAACGAGCTCTTCATCGCCGCGTATCACGCTTGCCTCGAGAACGACTTGATAGCCAGGTTTTGAGGTTTTCCAGAAATACGTCGCAAACTCAGACAGGCTTCTAAAGGCTGCGTTATTCGAAGTGTCAGTTTCGGCCATTGAAGCCAAAGTCTGATCTAAAAAATTATTAAATCGATCCCGACCAACAAAACTCAGCCGCTTGACCTTAATTGTTGGGCAATCCGCAGAAGAACAATCTGGTTTGGTACGAACGATGGTAATAACGCGAGCAGGTATTTTGCTATTTTGAACCTGGTTAGATGATGAAGTATTCGAATTATTGGCTTCACTGTTTTGGTTTGTTGAGGTGTTCGAATTGGAGGTTGAGGCTGGAGCAGACGCGATCTCTGAGTTATTGATAGTTATTGGTGCAGCAACGGGGGTAGACGTAGCAACCGGCAAGCGGATTCCTGGTTCGGATGTTTTACTGATCGCTCCAGAGGCTTGAGTCCCCCCATAGGCAGAGGTCAAATTCGTACCAGCAATTATGGCACCTTGAGAGGATTGACTTGAACCACTCTGTTGATTGTTAACCAAAGCTACAGGTGTACTCTGAGACGCAGGGGTTGCCAGCGTGATGTCACCCGCGCGCTCTTTTTGTGCGCAAGCAACCAGTAACAAAACGGAAAGCAAGAAAATATATTTTGATTGAAACAATGTATTGCTCCGATTAATTCAAGGCAGTTTCGATCTCTTCGCGTAACGATTCGGGTGATTGCATAGGTGCATAGCGTTTGATCACTTGACCTTCGCGTCCGACTAGAAATTTAGTGAAGTTCCACTTGATCGCCTCAGTACCTAGCAGCCCAGGTTGACTGGATTTTAGCCACTTAAAAAGCGGAATCGCCTCAGCACCGTTGACTGCAATTTTAGAAAACATGGGAAAACTAACCGCAAAGCGTGTCTGACAAAAATTTTCAATCTCTTTATCGCTGCCAGGCTCCTGATTTCCAAACTGATCGCATGGGAAACCTAATACAACGAGTCCTTTTGAGGCGTATTCTTCGTGCAGTGCCTGGAGTCCAGCATACTGATTAGTAAAGCCGCACTTTGAGGCGACATTTACAATGAGTAAGACTTTTCCTGCGTATTCAGCTAGTGACTGCATTTCGCCATTTATCTTCAGAACAGAAAATTCACTCAATTGCATAGCAATACCTTTTTAAAAATTATCGTAATTTGGCAAACGCCTCAATCGCTCGAACACGACTGCTTTTTAAATCTACAATTTGTTCAGGGTAATTAAGTGTGCGGCGTGAAATAGGTGAGGGATCATGAATCTCACGATCACTCAGG
The DNA here is from genome assembly GCA_036725985.1 of Burkholderiaceae bacterium. Classification (GTDB taxonomy): domain Bacteria; phylum Pseudomonadota; class Gammaproteobacteria; order Burkholderiales; family Burkholderiaceae_B; genus Zwartia. The sequence goes on along the minus strand of DAIMDD010000005.1, from coordinate 155,297 downwards.
CTGGAAAGCTCCACAAGCCAGTGCCTCAGGAACTCACCCTTAGGATCAAATTTTTCAGACTGACTGATTGGATTGAATACCCGGAAATAGGGGGCTGAGTCTGCTCCGGTTGATGCGCTCCATTGCCAGCCGCCATTGTTTGCTGCCAATTCTCCGTCGATCAAATGCTGCATGAAAAATGCTTCACCACGTCGCCAATCGATTAGGAGATTTTTAGTCAGATACATCGCGACAACCATGCGCAAACGATTGTGCATCCAGCCGGTCGTGACGAGTTGACGCATCGCAGCGTCTACGATTGGTACCCCTGTTCGAGCCTCGCACCAAGCCAGAAAATCAGAATTTGAGTCTCGCCAGACGACCGCGTTTGTCTCTGACCTCATTGGCTGATGCATCGATAAACCAGGAAAGCCATAAATCAGATGCTGATAAAACTCGCGCCATAGTAATTCAGTGATCCAGGTCGAGATGCCCCGATTACCTGTGTCAGTCTCCCCCTGATTGTGCATCATCGCAACATGTAAACACTGTCCTGCAGAAATCATGCCCGCGGCAAGATAGGGTGATAGGGTACTGGTGCCCGGCAGAGCAGGGAAGTCTCGGTTCGGTACATAGTTAGACATACGCGTTTGAGCAAAATTATCCAGACGTGCATGAGCAGTAGCTGGGCCTGCAGGCCAACCCTTTTGTAGTGTTTCAGCTGGAGTTTCCCAACCTGGCATGAGCGCAGGCAGCTCGTCACTAGCGGGTAAGTTTTTACTATTTTGTTTTTTTGGAGCGGGGCAAAGTCGGTAAGGCGCGTTGCGCAGTTTTTCACGACAGGCCCGGGCAAACGGAGTAAATACGCGGTAATAACTATCCGATCCCGTCTTCACGGTGCCTGGTATTAGCAGGGTACCTCCGTGATGGCCCGTCATTGTGATTCCGTTTTCTGTTAATAGTCGATAGCATTGACGGTCTCTGCGTCTTTCATTGACACCGAACTCACGATTGCAATGTACCGAATCTATTCCATGCTGTTTACAAAACGCGAGTAGCGCTTGCGGCACGTCTTCCCAGTGATCGACAAGCAGGAATTTAAGAGGGATATTCAGTACCGTTAATTCCTGCTTTAACGCGTGAAGACCACGTAGCCAAAAATCGACTTTTACTGGTGCATCTCCATGCAGACGCCATTGTCCGGGTGAAGCTATAAATAAGGCGATCGCATTGCCATCTGTGACTGCGGACGACAAAGCCGGTTGGTCCTCAATGCGTAGGTCTGTGCGAAACCAGCAAAGTGATGTCATTAGGAAATTCCTGTCTGCTAGGGTTTTGCTTTCCAGGCTTTGATCGCCTTGAGCGTTTCGGAAACATGCTGATCAGGACTCATACCGCTATGAACAAACCAGATTTTAAAATCCGGAGTCACCACATAGGAAATTCTATCTGCGACAGTTGGCATCAGAGTCAGTGCAGCATCATAAGATTTCATAATACTGCGGTCCAAGTCAGCAGCGACCGCAAACTTTCCTCCGCAGGGGCCGGTTGAAAACTTTTTTAATGTATCGATATCGTCTCCCGAGACACCAATGACTGTTGCGTTCAACGCTTTAAATTGATCGCTGGCCTCGGCAAATAAAGTTGCCTCTATTGTGCAACCACGCGTAAACGCTTTAGGATAAAAATAAACGACTACGGGTCCTTTTTTAAGCGCCTCTTTTAATGCAAAGGAATAGGACTCCCCAGCCAGTGCCGCGGGAGCACTAAAGTCTGGCGCTGACGCACCTGGTTTGAGCTCAGCTTGCGCATGATTTGAAAGTATCAGCACACCTAAACTAAGCGTCAGACTTCTAACAAATAAGTTAAAAGCAGATTTGAGTTCCATGATCTTCCTTTGGTTTGACTAAAATAAAGCGTAAAGTGTCAGTGCTGATCTTGAAATTTATGATAATTTTTGAGGTGATATTTTGAGTTATACGAACTGCTTTACAAAGCTTTGTATTATGACTGTTGCTCTTTTATTGTCCTCCGGTATTCAAGCTCAAAAACTGCTGGTCCCGGTACCGCTTGCTCCGCCAGATGTCCAACCCAGCTCTCAGGGTTTAAAAACTGAAGCCACTGCAGAACCAGAAAGATGGACTAAAGAAGACCTGACACTCGATGAGCAATACTCGACCGCTAAAAAAGAAGCGCAAGCCGCTTTTCACGAAGCAAAAAACGAATGCCTGACTGGAAACCCATCAGCTCGAACTGACTGTCTGATTCAGGCTAAAAGCGAATTAGACAGGGAAATGGCTGCGATCAACAAACGCTTTGGCTTACCAGAATAGAGCAGCTAGTTAAAGCGTCCTCGTGCGCCGCCGAAACTATATTGACCCGCACCGAGCAGCGCGATCACGAGCGCTGAAAATAAAAACATACCCTGTAACTCCAGCGCCCAGCCACCCGTTTTGGTTAATTGGAGTAACTGGTGCGCGTGTGCAAGATAAACCGCTACGACCATGTTAATTGCGATCACCAACGCCGCAGCACGTGTCAACACGCCCAGAATAATCAAGGCAGGGGCGAGTACCTCACCAATCAGTACGCCATAAGCAACCCATTGAGGCCAGCCGTTCATTGAGACAACGGCATTGATCCCATCTATGCCGTTCATCAGTTTATTCATTCCATGCATCAGCATTAGTGTGCCAAGCATCAGTCTGAGTAGCAGTTTGCCAGCGTCTTCAGCACGAAACATAAAGTGATTCCTCGGATAGTTCCATTTGGGAGTAGATTTAAAGCATCTGCCTAAAATTTCGATGCTAACAGACAGTGTTTGATTTAGATCATCTATTTTACTCAGTGCTTTAAATTATTGCGTTACGTCTCTAGCCGTTGCGGTCTATTATCAAACTATCCGCTCAAGCTTGATAGGTGATAAAGATGAAACTGACATTTTTAGGTGCTGCAGGAACAGTCACGGGATCAAAAACGCTTATCAGCTTCAAGAAACACACTTTGCTCGTTGATTGTGGTTTGTTTCAGGGGTTAAAGAATCTGAGGATGCTGAATTGGATCAAATTTCCTTTTGAACCTAAGCATTTAGAAGCTGTGATCCTGACCCACGGGCATCTGGATCACAGCGGCGCATTACCGTTATTGGTCAAACAAGGGTTCCGCGGCCCGATCTATCTGACGCCCTCCAGTATGGATCTGTGTCGGATTTTATTGTTAGATAGTGCTCATTTGCAAGAAGAAGAGGCAGAATACGCGAACAAGCATCAAACTTCACGTCATAAACCAGCATTGCCACTTTACACTACAGAGGATGTTAAAAAGACTTTCAAACTTTTTAAACCACTCGTTTTTGATCAATTACTCAAACTTTCCTCAGGTGTTTCATTTAGATTGAGGCCTGCAGGACACATTCTGGGCGCAGCTTCTGCAGAAGTCTCGGCGGGTGGTAAAACCATTTTGTTTTCAGGTGATCTCGGACGCACTGACGACAAAATAATGCTCCCACCGGCAAATATTGATCATGCAGATTGCATCATTGTTGAATCCACCTATGGCGACAGGGTGCATGAAAAGGCGAATCCTGAGCTCAAATTTGCGGAAATTATTAACAGAACGATCGCCAGAGGAGGGATTGTCGTGATCCCAGCCTTTGCTGTCGGACGCGCCCAAGAGCTTTTACTCGCTATTTATAGAATGAAGTTAAGCAGTCAGATACCGGATTTACCTGTCTTTCTCAATAGCCCGATGGCGATTGACATGACTGAAATCTATCAAAAACACTGCTCGGAACATAGACTAACTAAAACTGAATGCTCAGGTATGGGGAGCATTGCCAAAATGGTCAGGACAGTCGAGGACTCCAGAGCACTCGATTCGATCAGATATCCGTCCATCATCGTATCGGCCAGCGGCATGGCTACCGGTGGGCGTGTATTGCATCATCTCAAGGCCTTGGCTCCAGATCGCCGTAACACGATCTTATTTGCAGGTTTCCAGGCTGCAGGCACACGTGGTGCGAGAATTCTTTCTGGTGAAAAAACCATCCGCATATATGGCGAAGAAGTAGAAATTAAAGCTGAAGTCGTTGCGCTGGAAGGAATGTCAGCGCATGCGGACAGCGAACAAATAATTGAGTGGCTCAAAACCACACCTAAAGCACCGCAAGTTGTTTATCTCAATCATGGCGAGCCGATACCAGCCGATACCTTACGACAACGCATTGAACATGAACTGGGCTGGTCGGCTATGGTGCCATTATTGGGCCAATCTGTAGAGGTGTAGAGTGGATTCTGTAGAGTGTAGTTGTGATGATAGTTAGAGTGAAAATAGCTAAAAGCTAGAGGGTTTACCTAATTTGATCCATGCGTATTACACGCATAATGTATATTATGTAAAGTAAAGTATTTGAGTGTTTTATGTCATTTATGCCTTTTCTATTGCGTGTTATCCCACTCAGCTCCTCTCCCTCTTTCACCGAAGAACCCTCTTGCAATATGTGTCATACCCACTTACTGTCATGTCTGTTTGCTTTACCAACTGTTTAACCAACTGTTTAACCAATAAAAGACTGAATAATGAAAGTTTGCATTTACGGTGCTGGGGCTGTCGGTGGTCATTTAGCTGCGCGTTTAATCGCTGCCGGGAAAGATCAAGTTTCTCTCATTGCGCGTGGTCCGCATCTTGAAGCGATTAAAAAAAACGGCATCCGGTTGCATCGTGGAGACGAGATTTTTGCCGGCCACCCTTTCATTGCTACTGACGATCCAGGACAATTAGAGCCACAAGACATTGTGATTGTGACCCTTAAAGCACAGGCGCTCCCAAGCGTAGCTGCCTCGATTAAAGCGTTGCTTGCTCCGGGTGGCGTAGCGATATTTGCAATTAACGGTCTGCCCTGGTGGTGGAATCAAGGTCTGCATCACGACCAAGGGCATTTACCCCTACTCGATCCAATGGGTGATTTATGGCGTCTTTTACGTCAGGACACACTTGGATGTGTGATTTATTCACCGAATGAAGTCACTGAACCTGGCGTTATTCTGGGAGCGCCAGGTGACCGCTGGGTCTTCGGTGAGCCAGACAATACTGATACACCACGCTTACAAAATGTGATTAAGCTATTTGAACGAGCCAATATCGAAGCTATTGCAAGTCTGGATGTCAGGAAAAATCTCTGGCAAAAACTCATTATTAACGTTGGTTTAAACCCTGTCGCCGCCCTCGCCCGTTTACCTACGGTCGTGATGACCTCGTCAGATGGCATGAAAGAGCAAATGAAAGCTCTCATGCGTGAGGCGCTGGCAGTAGCTAAGGCGACAGGCTACGACATTGCCGGCACACTCGATCTCGATGAGCTTGTGATGCCCAAAAAACGACCTGGCTCACATCGTGCGTCAATGTTTCAAGATGTACTGGCAGGCAGGTCTCTGGAGTCTGAGGCGATTCTTGGTCAACTGGTTGAGTTTGCTCAGCAACGCAGTGTCCCAGTGCCTAAATGTGAAGTCGTCCTCGAATTAATCCGAGGACTAGATCATTCCATGCGCTTGAGTTAATTCTTTTTTCGTTGATTTAGCTAAAGTGTGCTTTTAACTCACGCACACTATTAGCCAGCAGGGTTGAATCCACACCGACAGCAACAAAGGTGCAACCTAACTCAAGATAGCGTTTGGCCAAGCCGCGGTCTGGTGTCAGGATTCCTGCGGCCTTACCGTGTTTTCGTATCACCGCGATGCAGCGTTCAATTTCAGCAACCACAGCTGGGTGGCCAGGACTCCCGAGATGTCCTAGCGCGGCAGAGATGTCTGAGGGTCCAAGAAAGACGCCGTCCACGCCCTCTACCTGACAAATTGCCTCGAGATTTGCCAAACCAACTGAAGTCTCCACCTGAACCAGTAAACAAATTTCGTCGTTCGCGCCTAAAGCATAGTCCTTGCGGGCGCCCCAGCGTGAAACGCGTGCAGCACCAAACCCTACACCCCGATTCCCCTGAGGTGGATACCGAACATCGCCAACAAGCTGCCGAGCTTGCTCGGGCGTATCGACCATCGGAATCAGCAGATTTTGCACACCAACATCGAGTAGTTGTTTGATTAGGTGAGTCTGCCCGACAGGTGGTCTGGCAACTGCTTGGGTTTTATAAGCAGCACAGGCTTGTAATTGAGAAAGCACCGTGCGTGCATCACTGGGTGTGTGCTCTCCATCAAGCAACATCCAGTCGAATTCTGCAGTTGCGCAAATTTCAGTTGTAAAGGCATCCGGGATGGAAACCCACAAACCAATGTTTGCTTTGCCTGCTTTGAGCGAAGCTTTAAAGCGATTTGTATAGTTCGGCATGCGTGTTTTCCTGAAAAATGATCAATGCAATAGTATTAATTTTCAAGCAGTTTTTTTAACTGCAGTTTTTCTATTAACGCCGTTTCTTTTTTATAGGTTTCTGCAAAATACTGACGGTACTGTTGCGGATCCATGTAAATGACTGGGGCATCGATCTTGTCACAAGCGTTTTTGAACTCTTCGCTTTTGACTGCGATCTCAACCGCGCGCGCTAGTTTCTGAGCAACCTCGGGAGCCAGACCAGCAGGTGCGGCTACACCGTTGGGGGCATCATTTATCACGCCATAACCGAGTTCTTTTAAAGTTGGCACGTCTTTGAATCTGGCCAAACGCTCTGCTCCCCAGGTCACAAGCAAACGCAGTTTGCCTGATTCAACCAGTGAAGCCCAGGAGCTAGAATCGGCCATCATATCGACTTGCCCACCTAATAAGCCCTGTAGTGCAGGTGCACCACCCTTATATGGCACGTGTCGTAATTGGATACCTGCTGCCTGAGCGAACTCCTCCATACCGATATGTGTCTGACCAGCGACACCTGATGTGGAGTAAGTCAATTTATCGGGATTCGCACGCGCGTAAGCTACGAGTTCCTGCAAATTTTTGAAAGGTGAATCAGGTTGTACGACCACACCAAAGGTTTGCGCGGAGGCCATTCCCAAAAAAGTGAAATCTTGCAGTGGATCGATTTGTACCGTACCGAGTTGTGAGAAACGCGTTACAGACAAGGCAAGCTGACCAATTGTGTAGCCATCTGGTTTGGCACTTGCCAAGGCCTTTGCACCAATCATGCCGGCCGCACCAGCACGGTTTTCTACTACAACGGTCTGACCTAGCTCGCGAGAAGCCACAAGAGCCAAAACGCGCATGGTTGCATCCGAGGTGCCTCCAGCAGGCCAGGGGCAAATAAACGTAATGGGACGATTAGGGAATGACTGAGCGATCGCTTCACGGCTAGAGGCGAGATTGAGCCCCAGTGCTGTGGCGCTCGCTTTGACGAGTGCTCTGCGCTTTAGATTGGGTAAGGACATCGATGTCTGTCTCCTGGTCATGCAGCTCTGCTCTGAGTGGCAAAGTTTTGATGTGAAAACTCTCTACCGGAGAGTTTTTACGACTGACGTTGCTTAAGAGAGTTAGCCAAGCATCTTGCTGATTGCTATACCCATGTCGCTGGTTGAGGCTTTGCCACCTAAGTCAGGAGTATGAGGTCCTGTAACCAGGATTTTTTCGATGCACTTAACAATCTCATCATGCGCGTCGAGATATGGTTTTTGCTCGGCCTCAGACAAGCCACGCCCCAGATATTCAAGCATCAGGGCACCTGACCAGATCATCGCGACCGGATTTGCGATTTGCTTGCCGTAGATGTCGGGAGCTGAACCGTGAACGGGTTCAAACAGCGAGGGGAATTTACGGTCAGGATTCAGGTTCGCAGAGGGAGCTAGACCGATCGTTCCTGTGCATGCAGGACCCAGATCTGACAAGATATCGCCAAATAAATTGGAAGCAACCACTACATCAAAACGATCTGGTTGCAATACAAAACGGGCTGACAAAATATCAATGTGCTGCTTATCGGTCGTGATGCCAGGATACTCCTTGCCGATTTCAGCAGCACGCTCATCCCAGTAAGGCATACTGATTGCGATACCGTTGGACTTGGTGGCGATTGTCAAATGCTTACGCTTGCGACGCGATGCCATTTCAAACGCGAAACGCAAGACACGATCGCATCCAACACGAGTGAAGATTGATTCTTGCAGAACGATCTCGCGCTCTGTACCTTCGAACATTTTTCCGCCCACGGCAGAGTACTCGCCTTCTGTATTTTCACGCACAACAAAAAAATCAATATCACCTGCCTTGCGATTTGCCAGCGGGCATGGCACGCCGTCGAAGAGTCGCACAGGCCGCAAGTTGATGTACTGATCAAATTCGCGACGGAATTTGAGCAAAGAACCATACAGAGAGACATGGTCAGCCACAATCTCTGGCCAGCCCACCGCACCAAAATAAATCGCATCGCAATCTATCAGGTGCGACTTCCAGTCGTCAGGCATCATTTGGCCGGTTTTAACGTAATAGTCGCAGGAGGCCCAGTCAAAATGACGAAACTCAAGATTGAGTTTGAATTTGGTGGCCGCTGCTTGCAAAACGCGCAAACCTTCGGGCATCACTTCTTTACCAATACCGTCACCTGCTAATACTGCGATGCGAAAAGCACGACTCATGCTCAGATCCCCTAATTAAAAGTTTTTGTGATGATAACCTGTAACAAACCTTAATACACAGAGATCCAAGCGATAACCAGGCGATTATTAAAAGTCGTTTGCTTTATTAATTATTTTTGAAGATCTGGATGCGTCCTTTACCGCGCCATCCGGCGTGGTGCCTTCGGCAGGCTTACGATTAACCTGAGCGTCAATGGCATTCACATTATTAAGCTGATCATAGGTCCACGCCACGACAGTTCCGACGTGCAAGACACCGAGTTCGTCTTTGAATTCCCATACATCAACTGGAGAGGTACCGCGCAGATCAGCAGCGGCTGTTGCGGTTCCAGATTTAATAATTTTACTTATCGTGTTGGCAACGACCTCCTGATTTTTCTGGACGTTGGCTTTTGTGCCATTCTCGAAATTAGTGACTTGGGTAACAAGTTCTTGCTCAGCAGAGCCGCCAATGACTTGCTCATTAATATTGATATTTGTGCTCATGAACTCAGCAATACTGGCCTCTGCCAGGCTGCGAGCGATCGACTTCGCATTCTGAGTTGATTGAAAAGCACGGGATGCTTGCATGTCTGGTGCAATCGTCACGGATGATCTTCCGTATGAAATTAACATTGGCCTGCCAGATTCATCGTAGGTGTATCTCAAACCGATTTCATCTAAATAACCAGATTTTTCTTTCGGCAAAATATCACTAAGCTTTTTCGGATCGCCTTTGACCAGAGTTTGAGTTTTTCTACTTATATCCTGAGCAAACTGTCTGGTTTTTTCAGATTGCACCGCGATCACGCCAACGATAACTAAAGTGCCATTAGGCGTATTTTTTGTGAAAATTTTAGTTTGTACGGGTACGAGTCCTTGCATGCTACGAAAGGCATTTTTAGTGATTTCTTTTGTCAGATTATTTTTATAAGTCACCTTTTTTTGCTCAATAGACATACGTTTTACTTGATCGACTGGTACGCCTTGAGCGACGAGTTCATTATCAAGTTTTTTATCCAGAACGGTCAGTGCTTTATCGAACAATTCTTCCAGGCGACCTCCTCCCTGCGCAGCAGCATTTTGCAATTGCGCGGGATCAAAATCATCCTTGTTAGTAGACTGATCTTCGTAAATATCACGAATAGTTTTGACTTTTATTCGTCCATAACTTTGCATGACAAAGTCTGCGCGCATATCAAACATTGCCTTTTCGTAGGCAAGTGCAAGCTGTTTTCCAAACGAGGGGTCTTTAGGCCCGGTCAGGGTTGAAGCCTGACCACTAAAAAACATTTTTCCATCTGAAGAAACAACACCAATTTTTTGAAACTGGCGCTCAAAACTTACGACCCAGTCTTCAAACGTATCAGACGCGGTTTTAGCATCCGCTGATGCAGGTGTTGCCGCGGTCACTACGGTATCAGGAGTCGCGGGTGCACTCAAACCGATCTGCTGAGCCATCACACTTGGCGAAAAGGCACCGGAAACAGCCGCAACCAAGATTGTGGATAGTATTTTTTTCAGTGGATACATGAAGGTTCCCGAAAGCTAATTAACTAAAAATTAAGGATCAAGCGAGGAGCGGGGATAAAAAACTTAAAAGTTATTTATCAAAAGGAAGCTTTGTAATCCCGCTATCCTGGGGCTGAGGACTGGACGGTCCAGCAGTCCGATTTTTGGGCGGAGTCACAGCCATCTTTCTTAGAACAATCTCGATGTCAGAGGATCCCGGAACAGAGCCTTTGATTACCTTGGCATAGGACATTTTAGGTAATACCCGGGTAATTTCAATTTGAGCACTTTCTTTTTCCCTTCGACCTAACGACTCTTTTGTGTAGGGATCGAATTGTTCAGTACCCAATACGTAAGCCGTAAAGCGCTGACCAGGTTTCAGACCATCACCGCCTTGATTAATGACGAGTTCTGTAGGGTCTGAAGCATCGACTATCCTGAGAGGATAAATCGCATCAATAATCAATGAACCGATTTTTTCAGCGATTGCATCATTTGAGCCATTGGCATCAACATTACCGGCATATTTTACTTGGCGAGTCGCTACTTCCATCAAGCTAAAATCAACACGCCCTGCCGTGCTTGTTACATTATTCAAAACCTCACCGGTTATCGGCAGATACATTTGCGTATTACTTGATTGAGCCGGTCTCATCGTGCCTGTCAGGACATAATCCGCACTCAGCACTTGCCCAAGACGAGCCTGATCCTTGACCTGTGTCTGGCCGCTTGTGATGAGCGACATTTCCTTATCATAGGCAGAGGAGTTTGATCGATCAACGACAGCAAAACGCCTTGCTTTGACAATATAAGCAATCAGGCTTGTTTGTAGAGCAGTACCCGCTTGCGTGATGCGTCCTGCAGGATCGCTAAAAGGCATGATTGCTAACTTACGCCGACTATCGGACGACAGGCCAACTTCTGTATATTTGTCGATGACTACTGTCATTTTTACTTCAACCCCGGCATTGGGCTGTGGTTCAGAACTTATGATGCGGTACTCTTTGATGACACCATTAATATCTTTTTTTATATTTTGTTGAAGTTGCTCATCAAGTTTGTACGAATCAGTTCCATTGGTGGCTTGGTTAGCCTGTTTCAGATCTGAAACCACTAAAGCATTGATTCGTACGCCCGTCACTTGCTGTATCGCCTGCATCAAACCGTTATTAATGGCGTCTGCGGCATTCACTCCGGTCGCTTGAATATCAACAGTCATTTCAGTCGCGACAGCGCAACTAGATAAACCAAAGAAAGCAATAAAAAAAGTGAAAATTATATTTTTCAAGTGATTCTTCATGGATGCGTAGTTTGTTTTAAATTAACTCACCAGGAAACGGTCTTGCCTGAAGTCTGTTTTGTAATGGGCTCACTGCCTTCCCAGAAAGCCAAACCAGTTTTCAAGTCAGTGAGAGTTAGCTGGAATGAATAATCAATTCTCTGACTCCCATCGCCAAGGGTATTGTTGTTTTGTAAAAACTTGCCACTCAAGCTCATTTCTGGTGCGACCATCTGCCCCTGTTTGGCAACATTGGCCTGGTTGAATTCTTTTGAGGCACGTAAATCACGGACTTGCATAGACATACTATCCTCTGGCCCGCGAGCACCGATCGCAGTCGTGAAGACAACCTTTCCTGACTGAAGGAGCGGCACTCGTATTAACTTAATCAACTGATCAGTATCAATACGTTGCATGGTGTCATTTGTAATACGCGAAATGACGAGTACATATCTGCCACCAGCTGGTTTATCTAAAGCCCCGGAGGCAAGCATGCTTTTAACTACTTTTGAAGCGGCATCCTCGAAATCTCTGGAATCCAGTCCTGCGCCAATCGCGGACCTATCGGCGCGCGGATCTATTTTGGTAGTCTGCGTTGTCGATGCGCAGCCACCAAGCACAAGAAGAATCAGGATTGATAAATATTTGAACATTTCGACATTCCTTGAATAGCGATAAATAAAAAAAGCAGATTTATGAAAAAGTGATCAATTAATTAAATCTGGCTCAACACGCACTTGAAATTGAACCGCATTGGGAGTTGGTGCAACGAGTTTGATGTAAGCATCTCCCAGGCGTGGCACCACCATTCTTTCTGGTGCAGAAAGTACGGTGGTGATGTGCAGACCAGACGCATCAAACCAATCAGTAGTTTGTTTGATCGCTAAATCAGTACTAGTTGGATTGATGAGTCGAACGCTTCCTTGAATCGGATAGCCAGGTCTCAAGATAGCAGGATCAGCATAGACACCCGCATCGGGGGTCACGTACACACGCGTATCGGGAGGCGGCAAAGGTGGTTGCGCTTGAATAGGCACGGTGTTGCAACCGCTACAAACGAGTGCAACACTGACTATAAGGAAATTGAGTTTTTTTAAAATTTGAGCACCTGAACAGAGGGTAATGATTGAGCTCTAAGCATTTTTATGTATACGATCGAGGAAACGTCCTTAGGCACGTTCACAATTCCTAGGTCCCTGCCAGTAGCGGTTCGAATACGCAAGACACCGTCTTTGGGTGTTTCAACTCTAGCCGCCTGAAAATTCTTTGGCAACGCGGTCCACGATCTTGTTTCTGCATATGAAATATTTGAAACAATAGCTGCTGCAAGTAAGGCAAAACCTGATTTTTCCTGAGCGGCGGCATTTTGTAGTGCAATTTTCAAAGCAGCCTCAAGAATAGCATTCGCAACGATTGCAGGATAGCGTCGCTGAAATTCACTACGCATCACATAATCAAAATTACCTACATCTGAAGTCGGTTCGAGATTGTCACCAACAAGAATAGCTGTCGTCGCAGCAGGTTGTTCTTGTAGACGCGGTAAGGCTACTGTCGCAATGCTCACACCGTTTCTTTTTCCAACGATAGGCACAGGGAAGGTGATGTTGTACTGCTCGATCGTTGAGCTTTGTCCGTTTTCAAAAATCACCCACGTTTTAGGTGAAAAGTTTTTGTCTGAACTCGCTAGTTTGATATCCTCGTCGAGAAGTTTGGTGTTGTTGGTGATCCCACGGACTTGTCGAAAGCTTCTTAATGCTCGATCTCTATTGCTATCAGCCGTGTTCAAAAAGTAGAGCGCTGACAAGTATGTAGTAAAGGGATTCACGAAGGGCTGATAGCCACCGTAATTACTCATATCCTGAACGGCTTTCTGATACTCGGGACTGGCTTGAGCGGCTCCCAGAGCATTTTGATAATTAAAACCTTCAGGCGGTTTTGCGTTCGCTCGCAAGGCGTCAATTTCCTTTTTGAAATTTTCTTCCGCGATGCGTTGACGATCCTCGGTACGCAACATTTCAACGCGCGCATCAGCCTGAAGATTAGCCGCCATCGCAGCCAGTCCCTTGTAGGCATTAACCATGGTCGCATCAAACGCTTTGGGCGTATATTGACCTGTAACCTGCCCTAGATCAATTCCTTTCACCATGGTTTCCGCACCATTGAGATACGTCATGGCAGGAACAGGATTCACCGCATAAAAGGATGATGCACCTGCATCTAGTGACCAAATCAGATTTTCTGTACTACCGTCTGGCTTAATTTTTCCATTTGCAATGGCAAAATCAGCCGCAGCACGATAGTTACCAACAGCGAGCAAATTATCAAAATTTTTCTGACTATCTTTTGAAACTCCACCGCCTGCACAACCAGCCAAGATTGCAACGAGAGGAAAGAAAAGGAATTGCAATCTAATGTTTGTTTTATTTATTTTCACTGTTGTCTCTGGTAATTGTCCGGGTGAAGTCTTTTAATATATAGAAAAAGAGTAGATGTAGGGCTTTAATAGGACGTTATGAAACGGTCGTTATGAAACGGTCGCTATGTAACGGTCGCTATGTAACGGTCGCTATGTAACGGTCGCTATGTAACGGTCGTTATGAAAAGTCAGAACTAATTTATATTTAGTTTTTAAAGTTTTTATTCATTGTTACCGACTAGATATTATTTGTCAATTTTTTTAAAGTTTTAACAAAAGACATGTCAAAAAACACACGTGACCTAATCGGTTATGGTGCAAATCCTCCGCACCCTCACTGGCCCAACAACGCGCGGATCGCCTTGCAGTTCGTATTGAATTACGAAGAAGGTGCGGAATGCAACGTCCTGGATGGAGACGCCGGTTCAGAGCGTTTTTTGTCCGAGATTGTGGGTGCTGAGAGCTACCCTGCCCGCCACATGAGCATGGAATCAATCTATGAGTACGGCTCGCGTGCTGGCGTGTGGCGAATTTTGCGGGAGTTCGAACAACGAAAACTTCCCTTGACTGTTTTCGGTGTGAGTCTGGCCTTACAGCGCAATCCCGCTTTAGTCGAAGCACTGCTCGCCCAGGGGCATGAAATCGCCTGTCACGGTCTACGCTGGCTACATTATCAAAATATTGATATTGACACTGAGCGAGCGCATATGAAGAGCGCGACCGCCATGATCAAAGAACTCACAAATGGCTTGTGGCCAGCGGGTTGGTACACCGGGCGAGACAGTCCTAACACTCGGCAACTGGTGGTTGAGCACGGTGGTTTTGAATATGACAGTGATTATTATGGCGATGATCTGCCGTTCTACATGCCAGTTTCAAAAGCTGATGGCGAAGTGATTAACCAGTTAGTCGTGCCCTACACTCTGGATGCAAACGATATGCGCTTTGCAACGCCACAGGGATTTAATACAGCACAACATTTTTTTGAATATCTGCGTGATTCCTTTGATGCGTTATATGCTGAAGGCATAGATCAACCCAAGATGATGTCGATCGGAATGCACTGCAGATTGTTAGGTCGACCTGGTCGCATTGTTGCTTTGCAGAAATTTCTGGACCACGTCGCAAAACACGATAATGTGTGGGTGGCCAGGCGTGTAGATATCGCCAGGCACTGGAAAGAGCACCAGCCCAAATGACACTGTTAGACCAACGCGTTGTCTGGATCACGGGTGCAAGCGGTGCCATAGGCTCTGCGATTGCTCACCGTGCCTGTCAAGAGGGTGCGCAAGTTATTTTGTCTGGCCGCACCCTCTCTGCTTTAAACGCGATTGCTGAGCAGCTAACAGATAAAGGCTATCAAGCCTTAGCTATTCAAACTGATGTGAGCGTTGCTGAAAGTGTTCAGCAAGCAATCGAACAAATATTGTCCCGTTTTAAGCGCATCGATTGCCTCGTGAACTCCACGTCAATTTCAGCCTTCGGGAGTTTTCTTGACCTATCAGATGAAACTTGGCTTGGCGTGATCGAGGCCAAGCTATTCGGTTATATGCGAACAATGCGTGCTGTACTGCCACACATGGTGGCACAGGGCTCAGGTTCGATCGTTAATATCTCCGGGCGTAGTGGACATCAGCCAACGACCACACATTTACCAGGCGCCTGTGCCAATGCGGCAATAAACGTCCTGGATAAAGGTCTGGCCGATGCCATGATAGAGCATGGCATTCGTGTCAACACCGTCGCACCCGGCCCTATCGTATCGGAGCGTTTTGAAAAACTTCAAAGCATGACTGCCGCGATTGCGGGACAAAAAGTACAGCAATTCAAACAGGCGGGTACGCCTGAAGATGTTTCAAACGCAGTAGTTTGGCTACTCTCTGAACAAGCCAGACATATAACTGGTACGGTCATGTCGGTTGATGGCGGTGCGACAGCGACTGTTTAGTTTTGTTTGCTCAGATCAGCATTTGCTTGAGTTTTCGCACAGCGCAGTCGGGAGTAGTCAGTACTGGAATACTAATATTTTTTTGTGCCTCTGCGGCTGCCGGTGACATGGAAAACTGTCCAAAGACGATTGCTGAGTAGCCCTTATTCTGGGCGGCAACAGCTGTCGCAACGTTGGCAATGAGTCGATTGTGTTCCTCCTGATTACCTGCTCTTAATGCGTCCAGCGCACCAGGGACCATGACTGAATCCACTTCAACAAACTTGTTTCTAGCTTTTGACATCTCGGCTAGTTCGCTTCTTAGTGCAGCCACCGAGGGTTCAAACGTCGTCAGTAGCGCAATTTTTCCACCAAGCTCAAGGACTTCCTCGAACAGTGCTTCATTTGGGGTCAGAATTGGGATGGGGTGTTCCGCTTTAACCTCTTCGATCGCTGAACCAAAGGCCGAACAAGTAAATAAAATAGCAGTCGCTCCTGCGTCAGCGCAGTAATTGCCGATTGTTTTAAAGCGGGCTTTCATCGCATCGGTCATTCCCCCATCCTCTTTTAAATCAGAGGCGAGTGATTCTTCCAGAATGTTACTGATACGCGCATCAGGCCAGAGTTTTGTAAAACTTGTCTTTGAGGGTGCGATCGAAACATCGACAGCGTGGATGAGATAAATTTTTTCTTGATTTTTCATAGATATCTATTCTGGTTGTATCTTGGCTGTTTTAACAATATCCCCAGCGCGCGAAATCTCGTTACTTAATAATTTTTTGAGCTCCACAGCGCTGCCTATCATCGGTTCGACGCCAGCGGCCTGTACTTTTTTAACAGTCTCGGGATCTCTTAAGACATATTCAATTTCCCTGGATAATTTATCGATAATTGCCCCTGATGTTTTAGCAGGTGCAAAGACCGCAACCCAGGCTGAATATTCAAAACCTGGCAGCCCCTCCTCTGCAGCTGTCGGTAAATCTTTCGCAGCCGGATGACGCGTCAGACTTGTGACGCCGAGTGAGCGCAGGCGCCCAGCCATGATGTTGGGCATGGCTGTTGCAACCGGTTCGCAGATCAGTTGAAGTTGTCCTCCCATCAAATCATTCAGTGCCTGGGGAGAGCTTTTGTAATTAATCATTTGCAAGTCGATTCCAGCCATGGACTTGAACATTTCAACGCAGATTTTCGAGCCACTCGTAGCGGTGCCGTAGTCCATTTTCCCTGGCTGTGCTTTGGCCAGTGCAATAAACTCTTTCAAATTCATTGCAGGGACATTCGGGTTAATCACCAGGATATTGAAAAACCCCTGAAATGCCATAGAGACTGGTTCGAGGTCTTTGACTGGATCAAAGGGTAAAGACTTTCGTAAGTGATAATTTGCAGCCAGCGTAGTACTGGATCCGAGGACAAGCGTATAGCCATCCGCAGGGGACTTGACCGCAGCTTCAACGCCTATCAGACCTTCGGCACCTGGTCGATTTTCAACAATCACTTGCTGACCAAGTCGCTCGCCAAGTTTTGCTGCAAAAATACGAGCGACAACATCGCTTGCGCCGCCGGCTGCTAAGGGAACAATTAATTTAATCGGTTTGTTTGGCCAAAGCTCACCGCCAGTTTGCGCAGATGAGGAGCTTACCAGCGCTAGAAAGAATGTCAGAACAAAAAATAATTTTTTTAAAAAATGCTGAATTGCCGAGCAAAACATGACTTGTCTCCGGATACGCTTGCTCTGTGGCAAGTCTTGTAGGAAAGATCATCATGCCGTGCGCGGGCTATTTGGTCAACACCTCTGCGCGATTATCCGGGTTTGCGGTAAGCGTTTTCTGCCCAGCTATAGGCGCTGGTCGAATTCAGTTTAAAGTTTGCACTGACTTTGACTCGCGCGATCAGTTCCCCCTCAAGGTCTGTGGCGCTGAGTAAAGCGTGAGGGTCATCCTCATCTGGCACGACATCCAGAGCAATCTCTATCTGCTGATTTGCAAGTGTGATCATCTGTTTTTTATGGTGCAAAGCGTGCATGTGCTGTTCGTGACGCCTCACCACTTCAGATGCCGTTTTAACCAAGGTGTTAAAGGCATTGACATCAAGAGGTTTCGGATTTTTCTTATCCCGACCCATTGTCCAGGGACCTATCAGCGCAGGCTCGGGCTCACCCTCTTTTATCATTTCAACTGCCCAGCCGTCATCGTCAGCGTTTTTGATCACGCGAGCGGTCCAGCCCTTGTTGACCCAGAGTTTGGGTTCCATGATGGAGTCAGGTTGATCGGCAGGGTCGTTTTCAAGTTCAGTGTGTGAGGTCATGTTGACATTCTACTTGCCCTACCCAGCCTAAATGATCAAGCGCGCCTTTAAATCCGCAATCGCAGACTCGCTATAGCCAAGTTCACGCATGACCTCCTCTGTTTGCTCGCCACGCTCAGGTGTGGCAGTTCTGATTTCGCTAGGTGTGCGTGATAAACCAACGGGTTGCCCCACTAATTTGATTTCACCAAGTTGGGGGTGGTGCACGGGCGTCGCAATGCCCAGATGCTGTGTTTGGGCGTCGTTAAACACCTGGTCCATGCGGTAAATAGGGCCGCACGCGACGCTAGCTTGCTCAAAACATTTAATCCACTCAGCCGTTGATTTCTGGCGAGTAATCTCACATAACTCTTGATTGAGCGCGACACGGTTTGCCGAACGTAACTTACCCGACTGATATTCCTCGCGTGCCAGCAAATGCTCAGCACCTGCAGCCTTGCAGAGCCTCTCCCACATCTGCTGCGCACCTGCTCCCGCGATATTAATATGACCATCCGAGGTTGGAAATACACCGGTCGGTATAGAAGTAGGATGATCATTACCAGCCTGCTCAGGAATCTCCTTGTTGATCAACCAACGGGCAGCCTGGAAATCCAGCATCCCAATCATAGACTCAAGCAAGGAGGTCTGAACCCACTGGCCTTGCCCTGATTGCTCTCGCTCGAGCAGCGCTGTCA
This sequence comes from Burkholderiaceae bacterium, assembly GCA_036725985.1. Lineage (GTDB taxonomy): Bacteria > Pseudomonadota > Gammaproteobacteria > Burkholderiales > Burkholderiaceae_B > Zwartia. The sequence continues at coordinate 136,660 of DAIMDD010000005.1, read as the reverse complement.
AAATCCCAAGCGAACAATACAGTCCAGTCGCAGAGTCAGCCACGGCAATGCCAGCACGCACGGGCCCCTGACCTGGAAGCCCAGTGATTGCCATCAAGCCTCCCATGCCCTGGACAATCTGATCGTAACCAGGTCGATTCGCATAGGGACCGTCCTGACCGAACCCTGAGACACTCGCGTAGACCAGGCCAGGATTGCTGGCACGCAGAGTTTCATAATCAATTCCTAGCCGAAATTTTACGTCTGGGCGGAAATTTTCAACAATCACGTCAGCCGTATCCGCGAGCTTTTTAAAAATCGCTAGACCTTCAGGGTCTTTGAGATTGAGAGTCAGGCTACGTTTATTGCGGTGAAGATTCTGAAAATCCGGACCCAGGCGGGTATCCCCCCAGCCATCACTGACGCCCAAGGCCTCAGGAGTTTCGATTTTAATAACATCCGCACCCCAGTCACCCAACTGTCTGACGGCCGTTGGGCCTGATCGCAAGCGTGTCAGATCAAGGATTTTAAAACGTGAAAGTGGGCCGCGTCGTGCTTGTGTTTCGCTAGTCATGCTTGTCTCTTTTTATTTGATTATTTTGGATTTGTGTTGAGCTCAACAACTTTTTTCCAGCGCAGATTTTCACTTTGAATCATGGCTGAGAAATCCTCTGGCTTGCCCTGAATCACTTCAAAACCCGCAGCGACAAGTGCTTGTTGTACATCAGGCATAGCAAGTATTAAATTAATCTCCTGATTTAGTTTGTTCACGATCTCGCTAGGTGTTCCCGCTGGGGCAATGATCCCGTACCAACCACCTGCGTTGAATTCTGGATACCCAGACTCCGTTGCACTTGGTACATTTGGTAGTGCCGCTGCACGCTTATCGCCTGTTACAGCTAGCGGCTTGAGTTTTCCTGCATTGAGCAGTGGAATGGCTGAAGGAAGGCTAGCGACCATGACATCTATATCGCCTCTGGCAAGCTCGACCACAGCGGTACTTGCATTTTTATAGGGGATATACAACATCTTTGCCTGAATCAATGACTGAAATAGCACACCGATCAACTCAGTCTGGGAAGACGTAGAGGAGTACGTCGCACCATTGGTCTTAGCTTTTGCAAAGGCTGCGAGCTCTTTTAAATTGTTATAGGGTGCGTCTGGGTACGTCACCATCAGGTAAGGTTGGTTGACACCAACAGCTATGGCAACAAAGTCTTTGAGCGGGTCGTAGCCTATGTCTTTGTAGACATAGGGATTGACAGCCATCGTGCTTACAAGCGCAACTGTGAGGGTATAACCATCTGGTGCCGCTTTGGCGCCAAAGGCTGTACCAATACCACCTTGCGCACCGGGCTTATTTTCAATAATGACCGACTGAAGGAGAGCTTCGCTCAGTTTTTGGCCAATAATCCGACCAAAGGCATCGGTTCCACCGCCTGGTGCGTTAGGAATCACGATTCGGATAGGATGGTCAGGATAGGCAGCATAAGCAATATCTGTCACAACAGATAAAATCGCACACAGACATAAACACTTACAGGCTGTCAGGCAGGCGCTTAGGGCGTCTGTTATGTTTTTTTTCACTTCAGGGTCTCCAACACATTCCGTTGGCAATTTTCAGGGCTCAAAGTCTCGCTCAGCGCCCTAGTTTGCCTATGCACGTAGAATAATGCATTCACGATCTTTTTATCTTGTTTAAAGGCTGTTACTGATGAGTCAAACTCACCCTTCCGAACAAAAGCAGCTTCAGACAACACCAGAGCTGACCATTGCTGGTCGTATTGCCACAATCAGATTTCGTAATCCAGCATACGCCAACAGATTAAGCCCGTCGGATCTGGATGTAATTAAAGAACACCTAATCGTCGTTAATCAAAACGAAGAGGTGCTTGTTTTACGCTTCATCGCCGACGGAAAATACTTCTGCAGTGGCTATGATATTTCTTCCCTTGCAGCGGAGTCTGCCCCCTCCTCCACGTATTTTGGTGACACGGTTGATCTGATTGAAACAGCCCGCCCCATCACTATTGCTGCTATTCAAGGCGGAGTCTATGGTGGCGGCACTGATCTGAGTCTTGCCTGTGATTTTCGTCTCGGCGTGCCGCAAGCAAATATGTTCATGCCAGCGACCAGACTTGGCTTGCATTTTTACCCTGGTGGCATGGTGCGCTATATCACTCGACTTGGCTTGAATAATGCTAAAAAATTATTTTTGACTAGTCAAAAAATTGAAGCGCAAGAAATGCTGGATATTGGCTTTCTGACTGAAATTCTTGAACAGGAACAGCTACTGGTCAGGCTCGATCAATTAAGCGAGCAGCTTGCGGGCATGGCACCACTTGCCTTGATTGGCATCAAAAAACATATGAATTTAATTGCTCGCGGTATCGTCGACGATGAGGCTATTCGCGCAGCAGTGGCTATTTCAGAAAAATCCAATGACATCAAGGAAGGCGCTCTTGCCTGGAAAGAAAAGCGCGCGGCCCGATTTACAGGAACATGACTATGACTAACAAAAATAATCGCCCTGCCCTTGTGCTGTTATCAGGACATCTTTGCAGTGAAAAACTGTGGGAGAACCAGCTCAAAGCTTTTTCAGAGGACTTTGAATGCCTACCCTATGTTTTTCGAAAAGGTGATTCGATAGAAAATTTTGCTCAACAGGTCCTGGAGAGCGCACCAGTTTCCTTTTCGCTGGTGGGGCTTTCCATGGGTGGCTATGTGGCTTTTGAAATTATGCGTCGCGACCCAACACGCGTTAAAAGACTGGCTTTACTCGATACCTCCGCCGAAGCAGATACACCTGCGCGTACCGCACAACGTTATGTTGACATGAAAGCGGCAGACGACCTTGGGCTCGAGGCCTTTGCCAAAACACTGCCCCAACGGTGGATGCATCCAGTTCAGGCTAGTCAAGCCGTTTTCGGACAAGCAGTTGTAGAAATGGTTTTAAGCGTAGGGATCGCAGCTCAGAAACAGCAAGCGCTGGCCTTAATGAACCGCGTCGACTCCTTTCCTACACTTGCAACGATTGCTTGCCCTACGCTGGTGCTGTGCGGGCGTGAAGATCAGGCTACACCACTCTCCATGCACGAAGACATGGCCAGATTCATTCCTGACTCACAACTTGTCGTTGTTGAGCAGTGTGGACATCTGTCAACGATGGAGCAGCCTGAGGTCGTCAACGCAGCGCTGCGACAATGGCTCAGTCGTTAATGCACTAGAAGTTAAGGCGCGTTCGCGACAACTTCCTGGATCTGCGCAAGAGTCAGGTAACCTCTTTTCTCTGTGTCGATTTTATCGAACGCTTCGGCGATACGTGGCATACCTGCTTTGGCTTCTTCGAGGGTTAATTTACCGTCGTGGTTTTTATCTGCAGCTGCAAAACGCTCAGCAACTTCTTTTGCTCGACCCGTCAATGGTGGATCTGCAGCAAATACGTTTGTGGCACAGGCAAGCCCGAGCACAAAAGTAATTGTTGTATTGAGAAACAGTTTTTTGCTGGTGGACATGGTTGTCTGGCTCCGTGAGTTGAATGCCGAATAACTATAGCGCATTCAAAGGGATTTTTAGATATGAAACCCCATTATTTTCCTCAGGAGGCATACATCCTGCGCGAATATTAATTTGCACTGAAGGCAGTATCAGCACGGGCATTTCGAGTGTGGCGTCTCGCTTGGTTCGCATTTCAATAAATGCCGCTTGCGTCACGCCGTCTTTGAGATGAATATTGTTTTTTCTTTGTTCAGCCACCGTTGTTTCAAACTTGGCGGCACGACCAGCCGGTGGATAGTCGTGGCACATATATAAACGTGTTTGCTCTGGATAACTCAAAAGCCTCTGGACCGAAGAGTAGAGAGCTTTTGCATCGCCACCGGGAAAATCGCATCTGGCCGACCCGACATCAGGCATAAACATGGTATCCCCGACAAAAATAGCATCCGCTACTTTGTACGCCATGCATGCCGGCGTGTGCCCCGGCACATACAAACATTGAAAAGATAAATTGCCAAACTGGAGTGTTTCATCTGCTTTGAGCAGATAGTCGAATTGCTTACCCTCAGTATCAAAGGATTGTTCAAGATTGAAAACACCCTTGAATACTTTTTGTACAGTCTGGATGTGTGCTCCTATTGCAATGCGACCACCAAGTTCAGCTTTCAGGTGCTGGGCCGCGGATAAGTGATCCGCATGTGCGTGAGTTTCTAAAATCCACTCGGTTGTTAAACCGTGCGCGCGGACAAAATCGATCACTTTATCCGCTGAATGCGTTCGCGTCCTGCCAGATTTTGGGTCGTAATCGAGAACTGAGTCGATAATGATGCATGGAGAACTTTGTTTTTCAAACACCACATAGGTAAATGTCCAGGTCGCTGTATCAAAAAAGGATTTAATAGTGGCTGACATTCGCTTCACCTGTTTCTGAACTTATTTAAGTTGTATATTATATTACTTATTGATATTAGTTAATAACTATAAATAATTAAAGGCATATTTTGGATTCGCTTGTGATCAGTCTAGTCCTGGGGTCTATTGTGGGATGCCTGCTTGCTCTGACCGGTGCTGGAGGGGCAATTTTGTCTGTTCCACTACTGGGTTTTGGCTTGAATCTCACCGTCACCCAGGCTGGTCCCATCGGGCTATTAGCCGTATGCCTGTCTGCCGGTATAGGTGCCGCGATCGCTTTGCGAGCAAAAATATTACGCTATCGCGCAGCAATGTTTATGGCCATCTTCGGTTTGATTTTGACCCCCTTTGGCATCATCCTCGCCAGAGTGATTCCTAATAAACCGCTCAGTATTGGTTTCGCGCTATTACTTTGCGTGGTTGGCCTCAGGCTGTTACTCAACGCACTCAGAGAAATGGCAGGTACGCTTGCTGTTGAATCCAAACCGCCGCCCTGTCAGTTGAATCAGTCTATTGGCAGATTAATCTGGACTGTGCCGTGCGCCCGCTCTCTTGCCATCGCGGGGGCCAGTGCGGGTTTTTTTTCCGGGCTCTTAGGTGTAGGAGGTGGTTTTATTATTGTTCCCTCTCTGAAACGATTTACTGATTTACCAGTGAAGTCAATTGTCGCAACCTCACTGGGTGTCTTAACAATCGTTTCTTTTGGCAACGTAGCCATAGCAACAATCTCTGGCACCATGATCTGGTCTATCGCACTGCCCTTTGCAGGCGGTGCACTGGCCGGCATGATGCTGGGACAACAGATTGCAAAGTTTATGTCTGGTCCCAGACTTCAGCAGTTTTTTGCTTTATTCACTCTCTTCATCGCTGCGCTGATGTTATTTAAAGCCCTCGGCCAGTGAGGCATCAATCAGACGTCTGGCGATACTGACCGGGTCAGGTAATTTGGGCAGATCATTTTTTGAAAACCATGCAGCAGCCTCTATCTCATTGGGATCGATATTAATCTCGCCGCCTGCATAATCAGCAAAAAACGCTAGCATCAGTGAGTTAGGAAAAGGCCAAGGCTGGCTTTGAAAATATCTTAAATTAGTGATTTCAACACCGACCTCTTCTCTTACCTCGCGCATACAGCACTGCTCAAGAGTTTCGCCAGGTTCTACAAAACCAGCGAGCGCACTAAATACGCCGGGCTTGAAGTGCGGACTACGACCAAGTAACAACTCGTCACCACGCTGAATAAGAATCATCACTGCGGGAGAAATCCGTGGATAAGAGACTAGTTTGCAAGACGGACACTCCATGCCGAATTCGGTTGTTTTTTTAAATTGAACCGTACCGCAGCGTCCACAAAACCGGTGATTTTTTTGCCAGTCCATCAACTGTGTACCGCGTCCAGCGAGAGTAAAGGCTTGCTCGCCAGCCGCAGCAAAAAGACTGCGCACAGGCATCAGTTCACCCTGTACGTGCTCAGGAATCGTATCGAGATCCAGTGCGTAACAGGGTTTTCCCTGCCATTGTCCAATCAGTAAAGCTTCCTCAGGGTGACCAAATTGCGCTGGACTGCCGAGAGGGAAAACCTGATCGCTTGAGGTCTCGGTATGGACTAGTACCTGATTTTCAAAACGCAGTAGCCAAAAACTTGATTCACTCATCAGAATTCCAGAAGCTTTAAAAAAGAAACATTAGGATTTAAAGAAAACACCTATTAAATAACCAAATCACTTTAAAGTCTAAAGATCTCTAATGAAATGGCGAAGAACATTGTATTCTTTTAACTCAAATTTAATTAGTACGAATTTTCACTGCAAATAAATCATGGCAGAAAATAGTGCAACTCCTGACGGCCTGGAACAACTTGAGTTAAGACTCAAACAAGATCTTGCATGGCTGGATTTACCTGCAAAGGAGTGGGTGATTGCGCGTGCCGTTGGAGCCGTCCCGATGATCGATGTGGCAATCATCGGCGCGGGGATGGCTGGGATGGCTGCGGCGGCTGCGCTTAGGTTGCTAGGAATCAGAGCCGTTCTTTTTGATCGTGCGCCAAAAGGCTATGAAGGACCTTGGGCGACTACCGCCAGGATGGAGACCTTAAGATCTCCAAAACAACTCACAGGCCCTGCTCTTGGTTTACCAGCACTGACCTTCAGGGCTTGGTTCGAAGCACAGTTTGGCCGTTACGCCTGGGAGAGTCTGGAGAAAATTCCCCGCCTGCAGTGGATGGACTATTTGCGCTGGTATCGACGCGTGCTGGAATTGGATGTGCGTAACGAACATATCATTCGCCAAGTCTCGCCTGTCAAATCAGGGCACGTTGAGCTTCATATAGAAACATCCTCAGGTTCTGAAGTTGTGCATGCAAGGCGCGTGGTCATCGCTTCAGGTCGTGATGGTCTTGGCGGCCCGTACGTTCCAGATGTTGCCCAAACGATACCAAAACAGTTTTGGGCGCATTCATCCGATCCCATTGATTATGGTTTTTTAAAAAATAAACGTGTTGGTGTTGTTGGTGCAGGTGCCTCGGCGATGGACAGTGCGGCAACTGCGCTGGAGGCAGGCGCAGCGAGCGTAGATTTATTAATCAGACGACACGATATGCCGCGTGTCAACAAAGGCAAAGGCGCGGGTAATCCTGGCTTAACCAATGGCCATGTAGATTTACCGGATGAGTGGAAATGGCGTATCCGTCACTACATCAATTCACAGCAAGTTCCTGCTCCACGTGGCAGCACGTTACGTGTTTCAAAATTTTCAAACGCTCGCTTTAATTTTGGTTGTCCGATCGAACAGATCAGGCTTCGTAATGAGCGAATACATATTGTCACGCCACGCGCTGACTTTGAATTTGATTTCCTTATTTTTTCGACTGGTTTCAGAATCGACTGGCACGCCCGTGCGGAATATGCAAGCATCGCGCCATACGTTCGCTCCTGGAGTGACCGCTATCAGCCCAACTCAAACGAAACTGATCAAGAGTTATCGGATTCACCAGATCTTGGTTCTGTCTTTGAGCTTCAGGAAAAAGTTGCAGGAATTCGCCCCGGGCTCAGTTCAATTCATTGCTTCTGTTACCCGGCGGCGCTCTCGCATGGAACTATTTCTGGCGATATCCCGGCGATTAGTGATGGTGCAAAAAGGCTGGCACAAGGCATAGCGAGTTCTATTTATCGCGAAGATGTTACGCAACACTATGAACGTATGCTCGCCTTTGATGAAGCAGAACTGTTGGGCGACGAATGGTTACCAGCACAATAACTTCACGCTAGATTTACCTGAACATGTTTATTTGATTTTTCACAATACTCTGGACTTTCCGGCTCTTTCTATGACACAACACACACCAAACGATACGATTGATAGTTTATTAGGCCTCAAGCCTGGCATGACTACATACGCCGTGCGACACGAGCGAGAAAAAGTTGTCTTGGCTACGCAAGGTAGTGAGCAGGGTTTATTCGATCCTGAGCTGGCAGGACTGACAGTTGAGGAGCGTTTACTTGCAGCCTTATTGGCCTGTGCTCTAACACCAGCCAGCGAATTGTTGAATGAATATAAATCCAGGCTTGAAAAAAATGGCTCACCATCAACGCTGATTGATTCTGTCTCACGGGCCGAACTGAACAATATTCAACCAGCTCGGCTTAAATCCATTTTGACTTTTACTCATACCCTGATCACTGATCCAGTGCGTGCTGATAAACAAGCTTTACTGGCACTTCAACAGGATGGTTTAAGCACACCCGAAATCGTTACCCTTGCGCAGCTCATTGCATTTGTATCCTATCAAGTCAGACTCGCTGCCGGACTTAAAGCCATGAAAGCACTGGAGCAAAAAGCATGAATCAGCCTATCCCCGAACTCATCAAAATAAAAGGTTTTACCAACGAGACCCTTGGCTGGGATGCATGGCTCGATGTTGTAAAACTAGAAACCGCCTCACCTGAGCAAATCGCAGTGCTCGAGGAAAGCCATCCTAAAGCAAAGGTCTCTGATTACTATTTGTTTTTAGTCCATCAGCCTGAAATATTGCGTCAGCGCTCAGCCGCATTCAATGCCATTATGTACGCTCCGGGAGGTATGCCGCGCGCAGAGAGAGAGCTGGCATCAAGCGTCGTCTCGCGCGTCAACGGCTGTGTCTATTGCGCCTCAGTTCATGCGCAACGCTTTGAACAACTCGCTAAACGTTGCGATGTGATCAAAGAAGTATTTAATGACCCTTATACAGCGGGTACCAATGAACGTGAACAAGCGATTATCGCGTTTTCGATCGCACTGACAAAAGAGCCAGACCAAATCAATGCACAGCATATTCAAACGCTTAAAAACGTTGGTTTAAACGACACAGAAATACTGGATCTGATTCATTCAATCGCGATTTTTGCCTGGGCTAATCGCCTGATGCTTAATCTCGGTGAGCCCGTATATTCCTGATGCGCTTAAAGGAAAAATCATGAACGCATACACCAGATTTTTTGCCCGCAGTGCTGTGATACTTTTATTGCACAGTGCAGCTGTTCAGGCTAGCGACTGGCCCTCCCCCGATAAGCCGATTCAAATAACGGTGCCCGGCCCAGGCGGCGGCGGAACTGGAGATACCCTTGCCCGCATGTTCGCTGAGCAGCTCGCTACGCGTTTAAAAACAAGCGTGATCATTGAAAACAAACCTGGTGCCAATGGAAACATTGGTGCAGCGGCTGCTGCTAAATACTCGCCCGATGGCTATCGGTTTCTGTTTTCCTGGGCGGGTACTTTAGCGGTTAGTCCAAATCTCTATGCAACGCCTGGATTTGACTCACAAAAAGATTTCTCACCGATTGGTCTGATCTGCGATGTACCCAACATACTGGTTGTGAATAACAACCAGCCTGTTAAAACAATTCAGGAGTTCATTGACTACGCAAAAAACAATTCTGGAAAACTTAATTTCGGTTCGACAGGTATTGGTAGTTCGATGCATTTGGCCGGCGAACTGTTTATGGCTGAAACGCAGACAAAAATGGTGCATGTGCCCTATAACGCGCCGAGTATCGCCACAACCAACTTGATGGCTAATGATATTCAATTAATGTTTCAGCTCATTCCTGGTATCGCCGGTCAGGTCAAAGCGGATAAAGTGCGCGCGATTGCAATCATGTCTCCTACCCGCTCCCCTGCACTACCTGCAGTGCCGACAACGACTGAACTTGGCTTTCCAAAGCTTATCTCTTCGACCTGGTTTGCCTTGCTTGCACCAAAAGGAACCCCGGAAGCGATTATCAAGCGCGTCAACACGGAACTCAACGATATATTGAAGGATCCAGCTTTCAGGCAAAAACTTGCAGATGTTGGTGCTACGCCAATGGGCGGATCGCCAGAGGATTTAAGCAAGTATCTTGCAGACGAAATCTTGAAATGGGGGACAGTCATACGCACTGCAGGTATCAAGAACCAGTAAGCCCAGCATGAATCAGGAGCGCTTGAGTCAAACGCACTATACTGCGGCCTCGCTGTCAGACTTAGACAGCTGTAATGCATTTCCTTCTAGCGGTCTCAACAACATGCAAACTGATACTTTCATCCCGGGTAAGGACGTCTCACTCGAAACGACCATCGAGACCATGCAGGCCAAACTCGCTCGCAGGGGTTTTCGTCTCGATGAGTCTTCGTGGCTAAACCCCGTTGAATCGATCTGGTCAGTGCATGTCAAGGATCAGGATTGTCCAATGCTGTTTGCCAATGGCAAAGGCGCGACAAAGCTTGCAGCGCGCGCGAGTGCTCTTGGTGAGTTTTTTGAACGTTTAGGGACACATTATTTCTGGACCCATTTTCACCTCGGTCAGACACGAGCTAATAAAGCTTTTGTTCACTACCCACAAGAAAAATGGTTTTCCCATACCGAGGATGGCTCCTGGCCTAGCGAACTACTCACCCCTGAATTACGATCGTTTTACAATCCTGACGATGATATTGACTGTGAAGTACTGGTTGATCTGAATTCAGGAAATGTTGATCGCGGAATCTGTGCCTTACCTTACACAAGATTAAAGGATGGTGAACAGTGCTGGTTTCCAGTCAATATTATTGGCAACCTGTATGTCAGTAATGGCATGGCAGCAGGAAACACACAAAAAGAAGCCCGTAGCCAGGCGCTGTCTGAAATTTTCGAGCGTCACGTCAAATACCGAATTATCAGCGAAGCCATCTGTCTACCAGAAGTACCGGAGAGCGTCATTGCTCGTTACCCGGGTATAGCGGCAGGCATCAGAGGGTTACGAGAGGCAGGGTTTGGAATCCTGGTGCGTGATGCATCGCTTGGTGGTCGATATCCGGTTATGAACGTCACGCTCATACACCCAAAAGACCAAGGGGTATTTGCAAGTTTTGGCGCCCATCCACGTTTTGAAATTGCACTGGAACGTGCTTTGACTGAACTATTGCAAGGTCGTGCTCTCGATGCACTGGAAAACTTCCCCGAGCCCGGTTTCGACATGGATGAAATTACGGCTGTGTCCAATCTTGAAATTCATTTCGTTGATTCGAGTGGGGTCATATCCTGGGACTTTATGGGTGACAAGCCAGATTACGATTTTGTGGACTGGAATTTCAGTCACACCACAGAACAAGACTACGACTGGCTATGCAACGCGATACATTCCGAAGGTTTTGATATTTATGTATCTGACTTTGCTGAGCAAGGCGCCTATGCTTGCCGTATTCTGGTACCAGGCATGTCCGAAATTTATCCGGTTGCGGATCTTGATTGGGAAAACAACAGTATCGGAAATCAGATACGCCCCTATCTGGTTAGATTGAATACGTTATCCGATGAGGAATGCAAAGAACTATTAACTGACTTGCAAACCCTCAATCTCAATGACGAGAGACCACTGTGGGAAATCCTAGGACTCGCAACCCCAAACGGTTCGACCTGGAAAGAGCTGCGAATCGGTGAGCTTAAAACCTTATTAGCTTTAGCCATCTGTGATTTGGAGGCTGCCGCAGAGGGGTGCGACTGGATTCATCATTACAAACAAATGAATCCTTCACGCAGACACGTGTACCGCTGCATTGAAACCTTGATCAATCTCGAGAACTCTGCCCCCTATGAGCACTCGTTAACCCTTATGTTTGGTGCGGAAACAATGCGTCTGGCCAAAGCCTTGATTACAGGTCAAGAACGATTTTTTGGCTTGGATACCTTGGGTGATGATATGCAAGGCAGTCCAATGCATCAGACATTGCTTGCTGCGTACGATAAATTGTTTTTACCCCACACAGTTTAAGTTAAGATCGCAAAAAGGATCCGCAAAAATATGCGGGCCTGCTGGCTCATTACATTTGTCGCGCGAATCATCGCCCAAGTGATACTGAGTTCCGAGGAGACAATGTGATGCAAGTTAAACATAATTTTGTTCGCTGTTTCATGGCTGCGATACTGGGATTCACCTTGGGTGCCTCCTCTCTGGTCTACGGACAAAATACTGGTGATTGGCCAAACAAAACAATTAAGGTTGTAGTCCCCTACACTCCTGGTGGATCTACAGACACGACAACCCGTGTCATCATGGATAAATTATCCGCGCGACTCAAACAAAACATCGTTATTGAAAATAAACCCGGTGCCAATGGGAATGTTGGCGCAGCAGCCGTTGCACGTGCTGAGCCAGATGGTTATACCTTTGTGAGTGTCCTCGCGGCCTACTCCATCAGCCCCCACCTTTACCAAATGCCTTTTGCACCTGATGCACTGGTACCGATCAGCAAAATGGCCGATCTGCCGTTGTTTTTATTTGTCAGCAACAAGCTGCCCGTCTCGACAGTTCAGGAGCTTGTAGCCTATGGCAAAAATAATCCAGGCAAACTGAACTATGCCTCGAGCGGAACAGGTGCGAGTGCGCACATGACGGGAACGAATTTCGGTTTGCTGAGCGGTTTAGAAATGGAGCATGTCCCGTACAAAGGCAGTGCGCCGATCCTGGCTGATATTCTGAGTGGTCAGTTATCCTTTGTTTTTGACACGATGGTTGTGTTTATGCCCCACGTCAAGGAAGGCAAGCTCAAGGCAATCGCTGTGAGCAGTGCTAAACGCTGGCCTACTGAGCCAAACATTCCCACGATGGCTGAGTCAGGCTTTCCTGGTTTTGCCATGGCATCCTGGGTTGGACTGATGGCACCAAAAGGTACACCACAGCCGATTATTGAGCGCGTAGCAAAAGAAATTGGTGAAATTGTTAAAGACCCGGACGTACAGCAGAAATTTCTGGCGGCTGGCTTTGTTGCAGAAAGCAGTACACCAGAAGGTTTTAAACAATTAATAGAAAAAGACAGTGCCATGTATGGCGAAATCGTTAAAAAAGCAAACATAAAAGTTAATTAAAACTATGACTCACTCTCTTATTAACGAAGCGCAGAAAGCGACCTTGCATCTCTCGATACCTGTCAGCGATATTGCCGCGACTGTTACGTTTTATCAGGATTTACTTGGTTGTAAGGTCACAAGAACAATTTCAGATCGTGCAGACATAGATTTTTTCGGTCACCATCTAGTCGCACAACTCTCTCCTGCCGAGGCAGCTCATATCTCGGTCAATATAGGCAAGAACCCTTACCCGTTAAGACACTTTGGTGTGATCGTAGAATCTGGCATCTACGATACGATGCTCAAAAAATTACGTCACGCAGGAGTAAAGTTTGCGATGGAGCCCGATCATATATTTATTGGTACACCGCGCGAACAAAATGTATTTCTAGTTTTTGATCCCTCAGGCAATGCTGTTGAGGTTAAGGGGATGGTCAAACCAAATCAGGTTTTTTCAGAAACCTGAGTGCATTTTAAAATCGACGCGATCTGTGCTGTCGATATGAATCAATTTAGTATTGGAGATGTCAATGCAGTGGACAAAAATTATTCAATTCATCGCCGCAGCCCTCGTGCTTACGGCTACGACAGCTACACCGGCTCTTGCGCAATATCCTAACAAACCTATACGCATGATTGTCGGATACGCACCGGGTGGTGCAGCAGACAAACTGATTCGCCCGATCACCGATCGCGTATCTAAAATAATTGGTCAGCAATTTATCATCGAGTACAAACCTGGAGCGGGAGCTTCTATTGCACTGGATATCACCTCCAAAGCACCTGCTGATGGCTATACGCTGCATATTACTGACTCAGGTCCAATGGTCATTCTGCCCAATATGCGCAAGATGAACTATGACCCAACGAAAGACTTTACGAATATCGCAATGATCGCCGGAGGTGGTACTGTTATTGTTGTGCGTCCAGATTCACCCGCTAAAGATGTAAAACAGTTGATAGCTTTAGCTAAAAAGGATCCCTCCAATTGGGGTTATGGAACGTCAGGTATTGGCGGTGTGGGACATCTGGCTGGCGAACAATTAAAGGTTATGGAAAACCTCACGATTTCTCATGTTCCCTACAAAGGAGGCAATCCAGCCGTCGTGGAGCTGCTAGGTGGCCATGTTCCCTTCCTGTTCTCCTCACTCGGCTCGGCAGCGACTCAAATTGCTGCTGGTAGCTTAAAACCTCTTGCTGTGACCTCAATGAATCGCAGTGTTCTGCTGCCTGAGGTACCGACTATGAATGAGTCAGGGTATCCTGGTTTTGATGCCGCGATCTGGTACAGCATCGTTGGACCAAAAGGGCTGCCCGCTGACGTAATGGCTAAATTAGTTCCAGCGTTCAATGAAGTCATGAAAGATCCAGGCATTATTAAATCCGTCAATGCCGATGGCTATGATGTGATTGAAATGACTCCCGCACAGATGGACGATCTAGTCAAAAAGGACCTTAAACGCTGGGGTGAAATTATTCAGAAAGCAGGCGTTAAAGACGAATAATCATTGAACGATCCGACCATCAACCAGGTTGATGGTCCGATCGCATGTGGCAGACAGCCTCGGATCGTGCGTCACAATTAAAACTGCACAACCAAACTGTTCATTGAATTTTCTGAAAAGCTCAAAAATACCCGCTGCTGTTTTAGTATCCAGATTTCCTGTGGGTTCATCAGCAAGTAAGAGCGCAGGTCTGGTCATCAGTGCACGTGCGATGGCGACACGTTGCTGCTGACCTCCTGATAAGGAATCGGGTTTTTTATCTACGTGCTTCTCCAGACCAACCTCCGCTAAAAGTCCACGCGCACGCTCCAGCATTTCCTTAGTCGGCCTGCCCTTGGTCACCATGATAGGCATCAGCACATTTTCTAAAGCAGAAAAAGCTTGTATTAAATGATGAAACTGAAAGACAAAACCAATCGAGCTGCCACGAAGAGCGGTACGCTCTTCATCCCCCATTTTTCTGGTTGGCTGACCAAGCAAATACAATTCACCATCTGTTGGCTGATCTAGTAAACCAATAATATTGAGTAAGGTGCTTTTGCCAGAACCTGAGGGGCCTATTAAAGCTGAAAAGTCATTACGACAGACTGACATATCAATGCCATGCAAAACCTCGACCTCATTTGGAGCACCAATGTTGTAAGATTTTTTAAGATTTACCAGTCTTAATACCTCTGACTTGGTTTCAGGAATTGCTGTATCAGACATAGCGTATGGCCACAACAGGATCCAATCTGGAAGCTCGCCATGCCGGAGCAAGCGCTGACAAAATTCCCGCCAGTGTTGCAACGGCCATCGCTGCAGGGATGAGGCCTAAAGGCAGAGGTATATAAAATAACCTGGGACCAAAAGTATTAAAACACCACACTAGAAAATAACCAAAAAGTGCTCCCACCAACGATCCTATCAGTCCCAGAATAGCGCCTTGTATCAAAAACACCTGGAGCATCTGGCTGCGGCGAGTTCCCATCGCTCTCAGGATCCCGATCTCTCGCGTGCGTTGCGTGACACTAATCGCAAGTACGCTCGCAATACCTAGTGCCACAGATAAGCCTACGAAAAAAGTAATAATCGTGGTGGAGACACTTTGTGAACTTAAGGCGTTCATCAACTGCGCATTTGTCTCAATCCAGCTTTCAGCCTTCAGTCCAGTAAGCTGGGCAATGCGAGCACTGATCACATCAGCTTTAAAAATTTCATTGACCGTGACATCGATCTGATTCACGCCGCCATACAGTGCGAGCAAAGACTGCGCTTGCTTCAAATCAAGGTAAACAAATCGGGAATCAATATCACGCACACCCAGTTCAAAAATACCGGCAACTGTGACGATTGCACTACGTCCTTGTCCTGCTTCGATACGTAATTTGTTGCCTGCACGTAAACCGAGATCGTCAGCAAGTAGCTTACCGATCACAGCATCACCAGCCCCGACGCGAAAATTACCAGAAATAATATCCTCGCTAATTGGAATAATTTTTTCATAGCGAACAGGATCGATGCCAATGATAGAAATAGATTTATAGACATCACCGCGTCTGGCAAAGGCGGGACCAGAAACTACGGGCGACACAGCTTTGATATCTGGCAGTTGATCAAGCGTATCTCGAACTTCTAGCCAGTTGATAATGGTTCGTAAACGTTGTGCCCGCTTATCCTCAAGCGTCAAACCGATCACACCTTCAGGCAGCGGTAGAACTTTATTTTTCTCGTCCGGGGGTTGGACCTTGATATGAGATTGCGTACCGAGCGTGCGTTCAACGATATTGCTTTGCAACCCCATTATCAGTGAGGTAATGAAAACAATCACTGATACACCAACGGAAATGCCAACTAAAATCAAAGCCGTTTGGGTTCGCCCCTGGCGCATGAATTTAAAAGCAATCGTTGATTCGATCCACATAGGTTAATTGAGTTTCACCGGTGTTTCTTTTCGAAAAGTCGAGTTAGGCTGACTGTGTGGCAAGATCTGTGGCGACACGCGGACTCGCTCGCCATTTTTCGCTTTTGTACCTTGTAAAACCCAATCTCCCACCACCAGTCCGCTAGAAACCTGGGAATTAGTTAAGCCACGCAGTCCGAGAGTAATGAGAACACGTTTTGCTATAGCGTCCCGAACAACTAAGGCATCGGCCTGATTGCCTTGCACATTGGAAAGAGCATCATTAGGAACAACGATAGCTTGATTGACCTGCCCAGTCAGGATGTTGACTGAGACAGTCATGTCTTGGCGTAAATAATCTGGTACAGGATCCACTTTTAAGCGTATGTCGACGGTGCCACGCTGAGGATCAATGGTTGGCGCGATAAAGTTAACCCGTGCGTCAAAATGCTGATTAGGATATGCATCGGCGATACACGTCGCATTTTGACCGAGTGCAAGCGTGCCTAGATTACGCTCATCCAGTGGGATCAAAATCTCAGTGTCACCAGCTCTGGCGATTTCAAATAAGACCTTGCCAACGGGTTGAACCAAATCACCGGGCTCGACATTTCGGGTCAAGATCGTTCCAGCTACCTCAGCGCGAATAGTCGTTTTTAATAACATCGCCTGTGCAGCAGCGAGTCTTTCTTTCAGAATCTTTTCTTCCGACTCATCTGGGGCAAGCGATTGCACGAGTAAACGCGCTTGCTCAACAGCTGCACGTGCAGTCGCCAAGGCGTTTTTGGATTGCTCAACCGCTTCTTGTGCGATCGATTGTTTTTCCAGAAGTTCTGTACGTCGCTTGGCTTCCCGAGTGGCCTGAGCAAATTGGGACTCTGCCTGTGCTAAGGCTGCAATCGCTTGAGGCCGTCTAGCCAAACGGAGTTGCTCAAGCGCTGCTTGCGCTTCCTTTTCTTTTGCAATCAAGTCATCCGCTCGCAAAACAAGCAATATGTCTCCTGGTTTGACGGTGTCGCCCTCTTTTACCCGTCGCTCGACAACAATGCCTGTAATTTCACTACCGACTTGCGCACGCGAAGTTGAAATTACCCTGCCCGTTGCTACAACGTTTTGAATTAAATCAGTGGCTTGCAAATGGTAAGCAGGCAATAACGGACCCTGCCACCAACGGTAAAGAAACACAACCGCAAGTAGCAGGATTAAAAAACAAATGAAAATAGGCGTACGTTTAATCGCCATACCCTATTAGACTCTTAAATCATTAAACCGGTGACAAAATGTGAATCACGCGCGAAGCAATGAATTCTTTTGTTTTTGCACCATAAGCAGCCATATGAGGTGCTGCTGCGTGTGCTTTTAAAGCATCCATGCTTTCCCATTTTTCGATGACCAGAAAAGTATCAGGTCCCCAAGGGGTCTGAATAGCAGGCGCCTCAGTTGCATCGATCGCTGCACCGTATTCAATACACCCAGCTTCAGCTTTGACAGCTGGTACGTTTGCATGAAAATGCGTCAGAATATTTTCACGCATGCCAGGCTTTGCAGTGATCACAGCTAAAACATGAATCATTTTTTAATCTCTCAAAAGTTGTTTTAATTAAACAAGATTAATACAGCCGATCTATCAATTGGTAGTCATTAGCAGTTAATACGGGATTTTTGACAAAGAGCATATCCCGATTGGTGTATGGACAGAGTGTGGCAAGGATGAAATCAATACCAAACAGCTCAATAATATTAACCATCACAATATTTTAAATTAACATACAGAAAAAATAATTATTACCTAACGGTCACACGGTAGTGTCTTTTGTGAAATAAATACGGAATATCATGAAAAATCCCACGTATCTTTCAATCACGAAATTAATAGCCATAGCAGCCATATGCGTTATGAACACGGCTGTCGCTGCGGGCGCAGGAGGCGTGATAAGCGATCCAGGTGCTATGCAAGGCAAACACTTTGATGAAAAAGGAAAGATGCCATCCCAATACACCATCGAATTGCAGCAAGGACTGCGCAAATCTCTACCTTTCGAAGACAAACGTGATGCAGAGGAAGCAAAAAAAGGATTTATCGCTGCTCCTCCATATAAAAAAATCATGGCTGATGCAGGTAACGTAGCCTGGGATATGGGTAGTTATGATTTTTTATTACAGGGTAAAGACTTCGACAGCGTTCACCCTTCCCTGCAGCGCCAAGCTATCATCAATATGGCATACGGTCTTTATGAGGTGGTGCCCGGTCACATATATCAAGTCCGCGGATTTGATCTGGCCAACATCAGTTTTGTCAAAAGCGACACTGGCTGGATTGTATTTGATCCACTGACTGCAAAAGAAACGGCTCGTGCGGCACTTGATCTTGTGAACGAGAAACTTGGAAAGCGCCCTGTTGTAGCTGTTGTTTACTCACATTCGCATGGTGATCACTTTGGTGGCGTTCGCGGCGTTGTAGATGAAGCCGATGTCAAAACCGGTAAAGTTCAGATCCTGGCACCCAGTGGTTTCATGGAACATGCTATTTCGGAAAACGTCTACGCAGGCAATGCTATGACGCGTCGGATGTACTTTCAATATGGTGTGTTGCTACCACGTAGCCCCTTTGGCCATGTTGATCAATCGATCGGTAAGAATACCGCTGCGGGTAATTTAGGCTTGATCGAGCCAACCCGCTATGTTTCAAAGGACTTTGAAACCATTACGATTGATGGTGTAAAAATGGAATTTCAAAATACACCGGGTACCGAAGCTCCGGCCGAGATGAATACTTATTTTCCTGATCTTAAGGCATTCTGGGCTGCTGAAAATATAACTGGGACAATCCACAATATCTATACTTTGCGTGGCGCACTGGTACGCGATGCGCTCTCCTGGTCAAAGCATATTAATTCAGCGCTTTACCGTTACGGCCAGGAGGTTGAAGTGATGTTTGCCTCGCACTCTTGGCCTCGTTGGGGCAACGATCGCATACAGGAAATCATGCGTACCCAGCGTGATACCTATGCCCACCTGAATAACGAAGTCCTGCATCAGGCAAATCAAGGCGTGACGATTAATGAAATACACAATGTCTACAAACTCCCCGAGAGTTTAAAAAAACAGTGGGCGGCGCATAGTTATCACGGCTCAGAGGAGCACAATAGCCGCGCAGTGCTTAACCGCTACCTCGGTTACTGGGACGCTAATCCCGCGACTCTTATTCCATTATCTCCACGTGACTCTGCGCCTCTCTATGTTGAGATGATGGGGGGGTCTGAAAAAATAATGGCTAAAGGTCAGGAACTTTTTGCAGCTGGTAAGTATCGTGAAGCAATGGAGATACTCAATAAACTCGTCTATGCAGAACCTAGCAATACTAAAGCCAAAGAATTACTGGCAGATGTTTTTGAACAAATTGGTTATCAAAAAGAAAGTCCGAGTGTACGCAACAGTTTTCTAGGTGCGGCATTTGAGCTGCGCCATGGCATGCCCGGCGGAGCATCACCGAAATCGAGCGGACCAGATTTGATCAAAGCCATGTCCACTGAGCTTTGGTTGAACTCACTCGCGATTAGTATGGATGGTGAAAAAGCGTCCGGCATCAAATTTATAATAAACCTCATCACGCCCGACAATAATGAAAAATTTGTCATCGAACTGAGCAACTCTGCTCTAACCAACATTAAAGGGCAACAGGCTCAAAAAGCTGATCTCACAATTACTGTGAACCGGAGTGATCTTGAAAAAGTGATGGGAGGTCAATCTTCCTTTGATACCCTGCTTAAAGAGGGTAAGGCTAACTTTTCTGGCGATCGCAAACCTTTTGATCAACTGCGAAGCATCTTAACCCGTTTCACACCAGATTTTGAAATGATGCCTGGTACAAAAGCTAAAACCGAATCTAAACCGCAAACTGCTCCAACGGTTGTGAAAGATCCGTTTGAGATTAATGAGTTGGCTGACCCGGCGGGTTAGTAGTTTGGTCGTGAGAAAGCGATACGCACTTGAAATACAAGTTACTGGAGAACTAAAGTGTCGAAAACCTTGAACGTCAGTAATGAAGAATCTTCCGGTCCACTGAAAGTGACATACTCCAAGGTCATTGAGTCAGTAGACTGGATCTGAAAAATCATACTACTGCCACCAGCATAATCGACAGACTCTTTACCATACAGATTATCGCTGATCGATAGCCACTGGCTTTGAGCAGTTTCTGGCGCAAATAACTCCACGATACGATTTGCTCCGCCTACCAGTTCGCCCGCGCGATCGAATATCGCTCGCTTGAAAAGACAGATCTTGACGCCGGCACTCATTCTTTGCGGAAAAGTCAGCAAACGCTCTCCCACGGCCCCTCGCTCACCAAGTGTATTGAGCGTCTCAACGGTTTCCAGCTTTTCATTCAGACGCTCGACATTCAGCCCGTCCTCTTTTTCCTGATCAAGGGTGATTCCGAAAGGAGCTTGCAGCGTCTGATATTTCTGACCTTTATCGTTGGTTTCTTCTGCAAGATAACGTTTTAACCACATTTCGCCAGTACTGCGGTCGTCGCGCTCCAATACTGGTTGATAGCGCAATTTATAGAGCACACTTGATTTCAGAAATCTTGTGTAAGCATTGGCGAAATGGAGTTGCATACAATCTAATCTTTCAGATCGAGATTTTTCTGGGCATTGGAGAACAATGTTTTTTGACTGGCCAGATATTCGGCATATTCCTTGGGAGGTAGCAGTTTAATTTCAGCACCAAAGCCCCCCAGGTTTTCAGCAATCTGATCCTGATATTTCTCGGTGGCATTTTTGGCCGCCTGATAAATAGCGTCAACAATCTCGGCAGGCGTACCTGCAGGAGCAGAAATCCCATAATAGCCCGGACTAGCAATCTTGTAACCAAGCTCTTTAAAAGTAGGAACATCAGGAAAGGCTTTAAGGCGATTAACACCAAAGGTCGCCAGAGGACGCAACGTCCCCGCCTTGATATGCGCAAGTGCTGGCGCGACGGCTGAAGAAGTCATCTCCACGTGCTTGCCAAGCAAAGCGGTTACCGCTGGACCACTACCTTTCTCTGGAATATGGGTCCATTGAACTCCAGCTTCATTGGCAAAGATTTCGGCTAGCAAGTGGGTCACGCCCATAGCCCCGGAAGTGGTGAAATTAATTTTCTTAGGATTCGCTTTTGAGTACTCAACCAACTCTTTAAGATTTTTCCATGGCGAATCAGAACGCACAAGTAACATAAAACCACCCTCTGAGAGAGAGGCTACTGGTGCGAAAGATTCAGTTGTGTATTTAATATCTTTGTTAAATAAAGGGACGACAACGATCGAGCCCTGTGAGGTACCAACCAGCGTATAACCATCTGGTTTACTTGTGGCAACCATCCCAGCTCCCACACCACCACCAGCACCCGCTTTATAGGTCAAAAGAACTTGCTGTCCTAAAAATTCCCCCATTTTGTCTAAAAATGGACGCAACATATTATCCGTATCTCCAGGGGCAAAGGGAATCACAACCTGTACTGTTTTAGTTGGAAATTGTTCTACCGCATACGAAGCTAAACTAGCTACACCCAACAGCACAGCGATGGCCGATTTCAATATTGTTTTTTTCATATTTATCTCCGGGATTGCTCTGGAAGTTAGTCACATTTGGCGGTCATGCCACCGTCTACGATCAGCTCTGTACCTGTAATGAATCTTGCCTCATCTGAGGCAAGAAATAAGGCAGCATTGGCGGTATCACGACCATCACCTGTAAAAGGCATGGGTATACGTGCCTGACGTTTTTTCAGTAAAGACTCGATATCGCCTCCACTCTGTGTATTAGCCAGCACTGCATCAACTAAGGGAGTGTGTAATTGACCGGGCAAGATGGAGTTGATCCTGATGCCTTTCTTGGCGTACTCAACCGCTACCACGCGTCCAAATTGAATCACACCAGCTTTTGAAACTGCATAACCGACTTGTGGCGCGCCACTAAAACGGATACCTGAAATCGAGGCAATATTGACTATTGACCCTGAGTGCTTTGCCTCCATAACTGGAAGCGCATATTTGCACATCAGAAATACAGATTTGAGATTCAGATCGATTTGCGCATCAAAAGATTCTTCGCTTAAGGCAACCGGGCCGCCAGGAGCAGGACCACCCACATTGTTTATAACAATATCGATTGTTCCGTATTTGGCAACGCAGGCTTGGACAATTTCCGCAACCGCCTTGCTGTCTGTTACATCGGCCACATGGGGGGTGAATTCGCCATCAAACTCACGGATCATCTGTTGCGTTTCGGTCATCGCCTCTGGATTGATATCTACTGCAAAAACCTTGGCACCCTCTTGCGCAAAACGTACAGATATTGCACGTCCATTGCCCCAGCCTGGACCCACACAGCCCGCGCCTGTCACAATCACTACTTTGTCTTTTACTCTTAATGTCGGGGTATACATGCCTGTCATCCGATTATTATGTTTATCTTAAGTTACGCTATACAACATAGTAGCCACAAAGTAAGATAAATATCATAAAAATGCTGCATAAAATAATAGCTGAGAGACAAAAAAATTATGGAAATCAATAAATTAACAGGTCAAATCGGTGCAGAGGTTATCGGGGTAGATTTGTCCAAGGACTTGTCTGCGGCAAGCGTTTCAGACATTCGTCAGGCTCTTCTGGATAACCTTGTTATTTTTTTTAGAGATCAAAAGTTAACGCCAGAACAACAGATTGCCTTTGCCGAGCGATTTGGTCCCATCAGCAAATCGCCTGTTTACAAAACGCTTGAATCCCATCCTCAGATCATGCCCGTCGTCAAAGAAATCACTGACAAAGATGTGATTGGTGACACCTGGCATACAGATGAAACATTTCAAGCCACACCACCCATGGGTTCAATGCTGTATGCGCGTGAAATTCCACCGGTCGGAGGTGACACCTTATTTGCAAATTTGTATTTGGCCTACGAGCGACTGTCTCCAGAGCTCAAAAAACAACTTGAAAATCTCCGGGCGATTCATACAAGTGATTTTTTGAACGCAAACGCACAGATGCGTAACAGTACACGCTCAACGAAATTACGCGATGATGTCGGCAAAATTAATACCTCACACCCAGTTATTCGAACTCACGATGAAACCGGCAGAAAACTGCTTTTCGTTAACCAGCCTTTTACATTTTGTTTTGACGGCATGACGCGTGAAGAAAGTCTACCCTTGCTCCAGTATTTATTTCAACAAAGTTCAAAACCAGAACTCACCTGCAGGTTTCGCTGGCAACCAGGCTCAATGGCTTTCTGGGATAACCGTTGCACAATGCATTACGCAATCAACGATTATCCGGGATACCGCCGCGAGATGCATCGCATTACTATTCAGGGATCGGTGCCAGTATGAAAAATATAATTTACTTAGCTCAACGTCTTAAACAGAGACGTTTTTTAGTTCTGTTGTTAAGCGTTTTTTCGTCGGTCTTATTCATACAGCCAGTTCTAGCGCAACAAAATTGGCCGCAGCAACCTGTTACCTTCGTTGTCGGTTATGCCCCTGGCGGGACTACAGACATCATTGCCAGAATCGTTGCAAATACCTTGAGTCATCAGACGGGTCAGACTTTTATTGTTGAAAATAAGGCGGGTGCGAGCAGTAATATCGGTGCGGAAAACGTTGCAAGTGCACAGGCGAACGGCACGCGTTTTTATGTCGGTTCAACAGCAAACGCAATCAACAAAAGTTTATATAAAAATCTAAATTACGATATAGAAAAAGACTTGGTTGCAGTCGCCATGCTTGGCACAGTGCCAAATATGCTGGTTGTCAATCCAGGTTTACCAATTCTTACAGTTGCTGATTACATTGCCTATGCTCAAAAAAATCCTGGCAAACTGACTTGTGCCTCCTCTGGTGCGGGATCTGCGATTCATATGTCCTGCGAACTTTTTAAAATTCAGACTAATACCGATATCCTCCACGTTCCCTACAAAGGTAGCAATCCAGCGCTGACAGATCTGTTAGGCGGACAGGTCAATTCAATCTTTGACAATATGCCCTCTGTACTACAACAGGTTCGGGCAGGAAAACTTCGGGCACTGGGCGTGACGACGGCCTCTCGCTCAGATTTTGCGCCTGAGATACCAACGCTTTCTGAATCCGGGCTACCAGATTTTTCAGTGCAAGCCTGGTTTGGCTTGTTCGCTCCAGCAGGCTCCACGCCACAACTCATTGAGCAGGTCAACAACGCGATCCAGAAAGCAATGACCTCTGCGGAGCTAAGAAAAAGTTTTAATCAAGCAGGCATCGCAACGCCTGAAGCACCAAATAGTGTTGCGGCATTCAATAAATTCGTAGGCCAGGAAGTCACTAAATGGGCCGATGTTGTTAAAAAATCTGGCACGCAGGCACAATAAATGACTGAAAATCAATTTAAAAATACCGTCACACTGATCACTGGAGCGAGTAAAGGGATTGGTTTGGCTACCGCTCAATTGATTCATAAACAAGGCGGACATGTCATTGGACTCGCGAGACAAAAACCAGAATCATTTCCTGGCGAGTTTTTCTGCGCAGATTTAATCGATGAAGATCAAACGACAGAAGTCCTGACTCGTATCTTGCAAAACAATGAGATTGACCATTTAGTCAATAATGCCGGCAAAACGACCTCAAGCCTTTTACAGCAAACCTCCTCAAAAGAGTTCAACGATATTATTCAAATCAATATGCGTGCACCCATGCAAATTTTGCAAGCCTGTTTGCCTGGAATGACACGCAAGGGCTATGGAAGAGTTGTTAATATCAGTAGCCGTGCGGCACTAGGAATGCTCAAACGCACTGCTTATGCGGGTGCGAAAAGCGGTATTGTTGGTATGACCAAGACTTGGGCACTGGAACTTGGGCCACTGGGGATCACTGTTAACGCAATCGCGCCTGGCCCTATTGCTACGGAACTCTACATCAAAAACAATCCCATGACACCCGAGCAAGTGACGCAGGTCATCGCAAGGATTCCGGTTCGACGCCTGGGGACGCCAGACGATGTGGCGCGCTCAATCGCGTTTTTTTTAGCCCCCGAGGCTGGTTTCATCACGGGTCAAGTCCTCTATACCTGTGGCGGTCTCTCTGTAGGAGCGGCCTCTAGCTAAAGCAAGCCTTTTTAGCTGTTTTGAATTAGAGCGCACATAAGCGCTCAATCCAGTAAAATGCTCATCTGTATTTAATAAATAAGAGTGTTTTATTACTTCTGCTACTAAACATACCAGCACTAACGCCTGCTCGGATAATTCCCTCGCCCTGACCTCATTCTCAGCGGCCCTCTCTCCAGAGCAAGAGCGCTTTACAGAGCTTGTCAAACAGGCTGAGGCACTCGCTGACCGAATCCAGTCCCTAAGGGCGCTTGTCGATAATCACCGAACCAAGCATTTTGCGACACTGCTCCCTTTGCGAAGTCGCCTAGCAGGTTATCAACGGGATATGGTTCTCTGGTTGGACCTGCGCGTTAAATCCAAAGCTCTTACAACCAAACAACAAAGACTGCTTCGCCGAGTCATTTGCAACATGGCGCTCGAATTCGCCATGGATGGCGATGAGGAAATGCGCATCCTGCACGATGCCTACAGTGACGAGACACTGGCAGAGATTCAGCAGGCCCAAGCCGCTGAGGCGAAAGCGTATTTCGAAGAAATGATGGGTCAATCTCTCGGCGAGGACAAGCCCTTTGAGACTGTTGATGATGTGTTGCACGCTCGATTTGAAAAAATTCGCAAACAGTCAGAAGCACGCGAAAAAGCTAAACAATCCCGTAAAAATAAACGCTCCAAACATTCAAATCTACAGGATTCAGAACAATTGCTTGACGATGCCGATAGCGCCTTGCGCACGATCTATCGTCAGCTAGCAAGCGCGCTTCACCCGGACAGGGAGAGTGACCCTGCAGTGAGGACATTTAAAACTCAATTGATGAGTACTGCAAATACAGCTTATAAACGAAGAGATTTACTTGCATTGTTACAACTACAGTATCAGGCAAAACTGACTGATGAAAAAATAGCCGCCAGTCTTGCGCACGAAAAAATCGAAGCGCTGACTGTTTTGTTGACTGAGCGCATGAGAGCGATGCATCGGGAACTACGCGATATAGAGTTGCAGGCTGCCTCTGAGTTCGTGCTGGCCCCATCGACTATTATTCACGAAGCCTCACTGAAACATCACCTGAAAACACTTGAGCGAAAACTGCAAGACGAAATTAATGAAGTCAAGCACAACATGACTTCAATCCAGACTGACGCGGGACTCAAACGCTGGCTAAAAGATCAGGACGAACCTCTTTAAGCACGTCAGGAAATGAGAGCCCGTTCAATCCTGTTACGCGACACCGTAGTTTTAGGAACCTTGAAATCAAACCAGTTGCGAACGTCGTCTTCCAGTCCAACGCCATGCATATAGTTGTAAATCGCCTTCTTGAGTCCTATACCCAATGCAGCGTGATCAACACCAGTTGGATCGCTGAAACCGACGTCGTTTTTCGCAAAAGTAATCACAGGTAAAGGCTTAAGGGTAACCCCATACTCCTCTGGATTTAAACCTACAGGAGAATGCACCGAGCATGTAAAACGATGGAAAAATCCACTCTGAATACAGCCATTGAGAAACAACTGTCGCACATATTCCAGGGCATCGACTGTATCTTGTACGGTCTGCGTTGGAAAGCCATACATGAGATAGGCATGAACAAGAATCCCCGCATCAGTAAAAGCACGGGTGACACGTGCGACCTGATCGATTGATACGCCTTTTTTCATCAGCGTTAACAAACGATCAGAAGCAACCTCAAGTCCACCTGACACGGCGATACAGCCACTCTGAGCGAGCAGATCACACAACTCGGGACTAAAGGTTTTTTCAAAACGAATATTTCCCCACCAGGATATACCCGTGTCACGTTGCAACAATTCAGTGGCAAGCGCTTTGAGGGATTTGGGTGGCGCTGCTTCATCGACGAAATGAAAACCTGTTTGCCCGGTTTCATTCACAATCTGCTCGATCCGGTCTACTAGTACAGAAGCTTCAGCCGTTTCGTAGCGACCGATATAGTCCAGGCTGACATCACAAAAACTGCATTTTTTCCAATAACAGCCGTGTGCGATTGTGAGCTTATTCCAACGACCATCACTCCAGAGACGATTCATCGGGTTGAGCATATCGAGCAGAGACAGATAATTACCCAGCGGCAGACCATCCCAGGTAGGCGTTCCCACTTCGCTAAAAGGCACCTCAGGTTCGACAAGATTGACATAGCGAACGGTAAGGGATTGCTCATCACGTATAAAGGCTCTGACCAGTCGCGAAACACTGCGCTGGCCCTGAAGATATTCGATTAAGGCTAAAAGTGGCCGCTCGCCAGCATCAAGCGTGACAAAATCAAAATAATCAAAAACGCGTGGGTCTTTTAATTCGCGTAATTCAGTATTAACGAAACCACCACCTAGAGCGATTTTTATCCTGGAGTCATAATTTTTTATAGTTTGAGCAATACGAAAGGCGGCATAAACCGAGCCAGGGAATGGCACCGAGACCAATACAAGTGTGGGATGATGACGCTGAATCGCAGCCAGAGTCAGCGCATGCAAGGACTCATCAACAAGATTTTTTTCAGCATCCAGCGCATCTGAAAGTGGATCGAAACTAGCCTGACTGGCTGCTAGAGACTCGGCATAACGGACAAATTCAAATCGGGCGTCAATCACATCGCGCAGCACATCTGCTAAATCGTTCAGATAAAGTGTGGCGATGTGTTTAGCTCGGTCATTGATGCCCAGGGCACCAAAGGCCCAGGACAAGGGATCGCCACCCTCCTCGTCCACATACGCCTCAAGCGAATCAAACCTTGGGCCTTCAGGTAAATATTGACGGCTGGCAATTCGGTGGGCGAGTGTTGAATCCCGCCCCTGCAAAAAACGTATGACGGTATCAATCGTAGAGAAATATCTGGAGCGCTGCGCATTAAAGGCTTGAATGGAAGGCGTATGCCTGTCATTGGCTAAATGATCAATGCGGCTCGCCACCTCGTGCAAACCCTTTGAGGATAGCAAATGCAATACCAGTGCAAGCGCGAGGTCTTCCTGAACCGCAAACAACCCTCTAGAGCGAAGAAATCCTGTCAAATACGCTGTCGAAGGATATGGCGTATTGAGCTGCGTCATCGGCGGGATGACAGACAGGATACGAAGAGGGAGCTTGACAGGCTGCGTGCCGCTTGACATGTATAAGTAAAAATTGAATTTGAAAGCAATCGGTATCTTAATTGGAAAACTTTGCTTTAAGATAGAAGAGATAAAAATTAACGGTTAAAACAGAAATATATGTCCATGATGCATCCAAAGAGACTCATCGTAGCGATCACAGGAGCCTCGGGTACTGTGTACGGTGTGCGTATCCTGCAAGCGCTGAAAGACTCGGATATTGAAACGCATCTAGTGATGAGTGATTCAGCAAAGCTCACAATGGCAGCAGAAACCGATTTTTCGCCCACCTATGTAGAGTCGCTCGCAGACGTTGTACATGCCGCCAAAAATGTCGGGGCAACGATCGCTTCAGGCTCTTTTGTAACCCTGGGTATGGTTATTGCGCCCTGTTCTGTCAATTCGATGTCTGAAATAGCCTGGGGGATTACGGGAAATTTGATTTCGCGCTCCGCGGACGTTGTGCTCAAAGAGCGTCGACGGCTGGTTTTGCTGGTACGTGAAACACCTCTGCATGCAGGCCATCTGAAAGCAATGTTGCAGGTCACTGAAAATGGTGCCATCGTCATGCCTCCTGTACCAGCACTCTACGCCAAACCTCAGACAATCGATGCCATGATCGATCACACGGTTGGCCGCGTACTGGACTTGTATCAGATCGATTCAAATCTCGTGACTCGCTGGGCTGGCCTGGGTAGAGGCAAATGAATTTATTTGTTTATTACAAACTACTCAAAACAGAGCACCCTCACCTGCAAACCAGAATAAAAAGAATGCAGGCTAATCTAATGGAACAATATCCTGACATTCATTGTGAATTGATGAAACGTCCTGACGCCGACGCATCAGGACAGGAAACCTGGATGGAAATCTATCAACTTTCCGAAGGTGATTTCAGCCTGTTCAGAACCACCCTGGACCGCCTTGTAGAGCAAGCGAGCCTGCCTCAACCCCGCAGAAACGAAGTGTTTATTGCACTCTGATCAAGCTGTCGATCTTTACTAAAAAAACATCATGTATCGGGAGTTTTTTCACGATATGATCAGAGGATATTATAAAAATACTTATCCGGAGATAACATGCTTTTCCTCGTCATCAGTACCCCCCGTCCTGAAAAACCCACCACGCTAGTCGATGCTCGGAGCAAATACTGGGACTGGATGAATCCGCTGCTTGCAAACGGTATGGCTAAATCTGTTTACGCGCGCGCAGGGCGTGGAGCGGTCGCGCTGTTCGATGTCGACTCAAATGAAACGCTGCACCGTTTAATGAATGAATGGGCGGAAATCATACCTGCACACATGGATGTTTATCCACTCCTCGACGTTGACGCTGCGAAAAGTTTCTTAGCGTCCCAGAAAAAATAAAGCAGTACCCGTCTCACGAGCGTACCTCTCAGAGGGGCTGGAAATCAATTTGCTTGAAAATTAATTAAGGAGTGAGCATATGCTGCCCCGGAAAAATCGTATTGATTTAAAGCTGGTTACCGCGTTGCCAGCTCTTGTACTAGCGCTAGTTATTCACTCTGTCACTCACGCGCAAACTCAAGCCCAAAACCAAGCTCAAAACCAAGCTACAGCACAGAGCTATCCCAACAAGCCTGTGACCATGATTGTGGCGTTTCCACCAGGAGGTGGTACAGACATCGTAGCCAGAAAGGTGGCACAAAGTCTCAATGCTTTATGGAATCAACCAGTTATCGTTGAAAACAAAGGCGGAGCCGGAGGCACAATCGGGACCGCCTTGACAGCACGTGCCGAGCCAAACGGCTACACAATCCTGCTTGCCACGCTTGGAAATATGGCAATTAATCAGCACCTGTACAAAATGGACATCGATCCTGCTCGGGATCTGGCCGCGATCACAAACGTAGTGGGCGTTGATTTTGTGCTGGTTACCAATCCTAATTTACCTGTAAAAAATGTACAGGAACTGATTGCACTTGCCAGGGAAAAACCAGGCAAACTGAATTATTCCTCCTCGGGTATGGGAGGAGCTCCGCATCTTGCTATTGAATTATTAATGAGTATGACTGGAGCAAAATTTACCCATGTCCCCTATAAAGGTAGTGGGCCAAGTATTGCGGATCTCGTAGGAGGCCAAGTAGATTTCACCATGGATAGTCTTGTCCAGAGTTTGCCTCAAATCCAGTCTGGAAGACTTAAAGCCATTGCAGTGCTTGGTTCTAAGCGCTCGCCATTATTGCCTGAGGTACCAACTGTCGCTGAGTCTGGCGTGGCAGGTTACGATTTCACAAACTGGTTTGGTCTTGTTGCGCCTGCACAAACACCCAAAGAGGTAATTGCAAAACTCAATAAGGATGTCGTCGGAGTTTTAGCCCAGCCCGATTTAAAAACACAATTGGAAAAAATGGGCGCAACCGTCATCGCCAACACACCGGCGGAGTTTGAACAGCAGATTCAAAGCGACAGTGTTAAGTGGGGGAAAATTATTCAGGCAGGAAATATTAAAGCCGAATGAGCGCACTCACTTTGCGCTCAATTGTCGCTGCAATATGTTATGCCCCTCGGAACCTGTCATGACAATTAAAGTTTGACCTACTTCAAGTAAAAAATTTTCATCCGGGTTAAATGTACTTGAACCATCGGCGTGACGCACAGAAATCAACATATAGTGCTCGTTGCGCGCACTGATTACTCCAAGCGCGCGACTAGTAAACGTGCTGGGTATGCTGATTTCTTCTATCCTGTAATTTCCCTCGGCGCGCAACATTTCTTCGAGAAACGTCACGACATGCGGTCTGATCATAGCAGAGGCAATCCGCATACCCCCTGTAAAATCAGGAGACACAATCGAGTCTGCACCAGCTTTTTTTAATTTTTCGATATTTCGCACTTCGTGCGCCCTTGCAACCACCCGTATCTCTGGCCTGAGTTGCTTGGCGGTAATCGTGATCATTAAATTCATCGAGTCTTCACCCGTTACAGCAAAAATCCCTGCTGCATTCAATATGCCGGCCTGCAGCAAAATATCATCATCGCTCGCATCACCGTGCAAACTTAAAAGTATCGGATTTTTTTCTTGAAACTCTTGCAATACGCCAGGCTTTTCATCTATCGCAACATAGGCGCGTTGCGTAGTGTGCAATTCATGGGCGACGTTGCTGCCGACTCGCCCAAGACCGCAAAGGATGTAATGGCCTTTTAGCTTGGCAATGGCCTTATTCATACGCTTCCTTTTTAGTGTGCCGTTTAAATCAGATTCGAGAAATAAAACTGTGACAATTGAAAACATCATGGACAGCGTACCTGCTCCCAGTACGCCTAGCACGATGGTTAACACCCGCGCCGGTGGATTATTAGACATATCAAACACTTCACCGAAACCAATCGTGGATACGGTAATGAATGTCATATAAAAACTGTCGAACCAGGCGTGCTGACCATCCGTCAATATCTGATAGCCAACCGTACCTAAAACATGCACGCCAACAAGTCCGCTCAGAACAAGATAGAGCAAGCTTTTCAGGTGGGCGTTATCACCGCTACGCATTTTCATCATATTGAAAAGATGAATTTATCCAGGGTTCGAATCATAAGTAATTGTAACGACCCAGCAGGATATCTAATGATTGCACTGCCCCTTTTCCGCAGGCTCGATGATGCCCCATTCAACAGTGAGCATAGGACCTTCAGCTCTTCTTGACCAGGTGATTTCGATCATCCCATGGTGGGATGCCAACTCCATCAACTGTAATACAGCCGGTGGTGGTTTTCTGCTTTGTTGGCTCCTTCGATCAATCAGTAATAAAACACCGCAGTCACTCAACATTTTTTCAGATACCCAAGGTGCCTGAAGTCGACGTCCATATAAATAAGCAACTGGATGATAGCGGGATTTGACAGAGGTCACCCCCGCGAGCCAAGTTTCAGCCGCAACGAGTTTTAGAGGCTGTTGGCCCATCGCTCCAGACCAAATTTTATCCACTTGATTGACAAACTCAGTCGTCGGGAAATTAACCCGCGATGTTCGTTTTGTCATATCAACCAGAAATCCGTTTGAAAACATCATCCAGCAAGCAAAGGTCAGATTTATGAGAATACCGATTTTTAATACAGATTGGAGCAGGAATTTTTCATCGAACACAGGCAACCAGCGCGTGACGAACAGACCTGCAAGAATAAAAAATGTCGTACCCCAGTTGGCCCGCAAGTTCATCATGAAGGCGCCTGCGAGCAGTGCCAGAATCAAGGGCGAGAATGACATGAGGCAGATAAAACGCCATTCACTCGGTGCAGGTGGCAGAGTCACAAGCGATCCAGTTTGTTTGGACCTATAGCGTTTGTAAGTTAAAAATACTAAACCAACAGCAATAAATAGCGGTAAGAGTCTAGCTAGCTGACTCGTCAGAAATCGACCAACAAGTACAAAATAATTTGAATGTTGCTTTGTCTGGTTTTCGAGATATTTAAGTGTTTGATAACCTTCGTGCGTCAACCACTCAATATGGGGTGTTAAAGCGATCAATATAATCAATACCGCGAACAGCACGCCTAGCCAAGGTTTCAGACAATGCATACGCGAATCAGTGATCATCCATATGCCAAGCGCTGCAATCCAGATTAAGGCACTGTATTTAGTGAGTATGCATACTGCAGCTGCGAGCCCAACCAACCCCCATCGCCACCACTGGGGATGTCGAACCGCAAGCAGGCAAGCCCATAGCAAAAGTGCAATCGGTAATAGTTGGAGAGTGTTGTGGTTAGAAACTATGCCCCAGACGTTGTAATAGACGATGAGGCTTGTCAGAATAACTGCCATCACTGCTCTGACAGGTGTGGTCAGCAAAAGACCAATACGCCAGACAACAAGCAGCATCAAGGCAACATTCAGTTGTCCTACCAGATAGGTCACCCAAAATGATCTGCCAAATATTTCTACAAAAAAATGCACAACCCACGTAGCAAACGGTGGGTGTTTGAAATAGCCCCAAGCCAGGTGTTGAGACCAGACTAATGCCTCGACATTGTCCCAGTGCGGGGCGCGCTGACTGACGAAACCAACACAAAACCACAGACAAAAATGAAAGGCTACAAACAGATAGACAATGTTTGTTAAATGGTTCCTGTTTTCCGTTTCTATGCGATTGAGTAACGGTGAAAATAGAAACTGGGTAATGCTGGACTTTCTATGTATTTTTTTATGATCCATACCCAAATAAATTATTTTGATACATTGTTATTATCATATTGATCAAATAGTTCATTTAGAGTGTAACGTATTTAGTAAGTTAAATGAGCAGACCTTAGTTGCCCGTGTTGCGATATACACGCCCTTCTTGATGCCCATGCCTCAGATAATGCTCAACTGCATCAAACTGCGCTTGAGCAACATCGGGGTGAAGTCTAAGATAGACTTGAGCATCAAAATCATCAGGCAGCTTTACCTCAGTCGCGTCGCCACTCTGTGGCCCAAGACCAAACTCAGCGTATCTGGATTTCCATTTTTCTATTAAGGGCTTGCTATCAATATTCAACGGATGAAATGAGGGTCGGAAATAATCAAAATACATTGAAGGCGTGACACCTCTGAATAGCGCTGTTAACGTTGCGTTTCCTGTAGATTCAAACTGTTTCGTTTTTTTACTGGCAAACCGATCACGAAACCGCAAGAATTTTTGTTTTAGATTAATAATCCCAAACGCAGTGCCTAAGCTTACAAAGAAAAAGAAACTGACGAAAGTCATCACAGCGATACGATGCAAATAGCTGAGTAGCCCCTTACCAAAGAGGTGCTCATAAACATCAAAACAAACTGCTTTATGTTCGGACTCTTCGACCGCGTGCCATAGCCAGAAGTTTGCATAGGCCGGCTCGGAATGTACAATAAACTCCTCTTGCCTATTAAGCAACGCGTGCGCCATTATGGCTGTGAAATGCTCTAGAGCGCAGGTAGTTGCAAGCTGGGTAGAACGCGGTTTACAGAATCGACTGATCTCTAATAATTTTTTAGTCATTCGCTCCAGAACTCTGCCATGCGGATAAACCTCAAGTAGAAACTTATTAGCACGGTCGTGTTCTTTTGCATGCATTGCTTCTTGATACATGAAGCAGCGAGTACGTTCCTTAAGTTCTGGATCTACAATTCTGTCCATGTAGAAATTGACAGACTTGACAAAATATCTCTCACCAACAGGAAACGTAAAGGACACCGCATTCAGACTATTTTTGTAGTCACTGTTGTCCTTCATCCAGTCCACAGTAGCAGCAGCTGAGAAGGGAATCGTAACAAGGCGTTTGACGATTTGAGGGTGAGAAGTATTCATTCACGAGCCCCCTGAAGCGAGATTGATAAAAGAATCATCATAATCGATTGCGCGCATACCTCAGTAAAAAAGGGCTAGCTTCTTGTGAAAGCTAACCCTTTAAATAGCTGGTCGGAACGGAAGGATTCGAACCTTCGACCCCTTGCACCCCATGCAAGTGCGCTACCAGGCTGCGCTACGCCCCGAAAGAGCGCAAGTATAGCAGAGCCAGGCGATCTTTGCCGACCAAACTGTCAAGAAATCAAGCGTGCAAATCCAGTTGACCTGTACTGGCTCCCGACTCTGAGACAGAGGCAAGCAAATCACGAATACTGAGTAATTCTGTTCTGAGACCGTGTAACTCCTGAGCGGTCAGTCGAACTGCTGCATCGGGATCCTGAGGTACTTCGCGCCCGTCACCCAATCTGTTGCGAGCACCGCTGATAGTGAAACCTTGTTCATAAAGTAATTCACGGATTTTACGGATCAATAGCACCTCATGATGCTGGTAATACCGGCGATTACCGCGACGTTTGACAGGTTTTAACTGGGTAAATTCCTGTTCCCAGTAACGCAGTACATGGGGTTTAACAGCGCACAGATCACTCACCTCACCAATGGTGAAATAGCGTTTTGCAGGAATGGGGGGAAGAACTAGGGGTTTATCAGAAATAATCATGGCCTGATATCAGAGCGATTTAAGTTTTATTCTGGGTCGACTGAAAAATGATCAAGTCAGCTCAAGATCCATCGTAAAGGATACGGGCTGTACTTGAATCAATCGGGCTACTTAGGTTACACAGCTTGCATAAAAGATTCAAGCACAAAGCATCAGCAAAAACCCCGATACATTGCGATAGATCAATTGATTTAAGGCTGAGTTTCTATTGCACTTTTAAGTTTTTGACTGGCATGGAACGTAACGACTCTACGTGCAGCAATTGGGATAGTTTCTCCGGTCTTGGGGTTACGCCCTGGTCGCGGAGATTTGTTACGAACCTGAAAATTACCAAAACCTGATAACTTAACCTGCTCTCCACGGGCGAGAGCGTCACGGATTTCTTCAAAAAACGTATCAACAATGTCTTTTGCTTCGCGTTTATTCAGCCCGACACGATCGAACAGCATCTCAGCCAGTTCGGCTTTAGTCAGCGTCCGTGGTTCGTGAGTTGATAGTTCTGTATTCATAAATTGAACCTGTAAGCGAACAAGGAATTAGCGCTGACGCGCCTGATGGATAGACTCGAGAGCAGTTCTGATTTGCAAAAGACACGCATCAACTCGCACATCGTCAAGCGTAACGTCAGTGTCCTGCAACCAGAAGCGGAAAGCAAGGCTCTTTTCTTTGGACGCCTCAGCACTTGTGCCGGACGATTTGTCACGCCAGACGTCGAACAGTCTGACGTCGCGGACAACCGCAAGATCAGGATGTGCTGAAATAGTGGCGTAAATAGTGTCGAGTAGTTCACCAACTGCCTTATCTGCTGCGACCCAGATAGCCATGTCGCGCTGCACAACAGGTTGACGGGATAATTCCTGAACGACGGGCATCGGTATAGTCTGCAAAGCCTCCAGGCTCACCTCGAACAGCACCGGAGCACTCGAAAACTCTTGGGCCTGAACCCACTTTGGATGGAGTGCGCCTAGCCAACCAATCGGCTGATCAGAAAGCATGATGCGTGCCGTCTGACCAGGATGAAGCGCAGGATGGCTATCTTTTACAAATTTAAGCTCTGCTGCTCGACTGGCGAACAAAGTCTCGACATCGTGTTTAATGTCAAAAAAATCAACCGCGCGGCTCGAAACGCCCCACTGCTCTTGAGCAACGGGTCCCCAGGCAGCCGCGGCTAGTGATTGTGGCTGACTTACACCAGCAACCGTGAGTGGGCCATCCGTCACTGAAGCGTCACGACTGAATACTCGGCCGAGTTCGAATACTCGTGCACGTGTTTGTTTCCGATTAGCGTTATAACGAATATTCGCAACCAAACCTGGCAAGAGAGATGAACGCATGACAGCCAGCTGGCTGGCGATAGGATTAAGGAGGCGGATTGGATTCTGATTTCCCGCCATTTCAACTTCCCAGGGCTCTTCAACAAAGGAGAAATTAATCACCTCCTGATAGCCAAGCATGGACATTTCATTGCGAACAGTATGCGCTGAGCGTGTTGTCTCAGGCGCTAAGCGCATTGTGGCAGCTGCGATGGGAGGAACTGCGGGAATATTTTCAAAACCAACAATGCGCGCAATCTCTTCGATCAGGTCTTCTTCAATTTGAATATCAAACCTGTAGGTTGGTGGCGTGACAATAAAATCATCGCCCTGAGTCGTAAATTCAAGACCCAGCAACGTGAAGATCCGTGCAGTTTCTTCATGGGAAACCGTGATACCTAAAATTTTGCAACACCGTGCAAGACGCATTTTGACGGGTGTGCGTGCAGGCAGATTGATTAGCTGATCATCAATGGGACCCGCCTGCCCACCGCAAACATCAATAATCAATTGCGTAATCAGTTCCAGATGCTCAGGTATATTTTCAAAATCAACACCACGCTCAAACCTGTGACTTGCTTCAGAATTTAATTTCAAGCGCCGTGCGCGCCCTGCAATCGCGTGCGGCCACCAGAAAGCAGCTTCAACGTAAATACTCGTTGTCTCAAGTGAAACTGCTGCCGAAGCGCCACCCATGATGCCAGCCAGACTCTCTGGAACATCTGCGCTACAAATGACTCCCATCGTTTCATCGAGCGCAATGACCTGGTCATTGAGTAATTTAAGCGTTTCACCTTGTCGCGCCCAGCGTACTTCCATGGCAGGCTCTGGCATACGATCAATATCGAATACATGAGTGGGTCTGCCCAACAACAACATGACGTAATTTGAAATATCTACCAGAGCAGTGACCGAGCGTTGCCCTGCACGCTCAAGACACTTCACCATCCAGTCAGGTGTTTTGGCGCGCGCATTAACGCCACGCACGACTCGCCCAGCGAACCTGCCACACAGATCAGGAGCGAGTACCTTGACGGGTATAACTTCAGTCAGGGCAGGAGAAATCGCTGCGGTTGAGGGTGCTTTGATTTCGCACCCTGTCAAAGCTGCTACCTCGCGTGCCACGCCTAGTATGGAAAGGCAATCTGCACGATTGGGGGTCAGCTTGAGTGTGAAAAGTGTGTCATCCAAATCAAGGGTATCGCGGATGCTTGAGCCGATTGGCGCATCATCTGGCAAAATCATCAAGCCAGCACGATCTTGCGAAAGTCCCAGTTCCCTGGCAGAACACAACATCCCCGAGGACTCAACACCGCGCATTTTTGCTACACCGATTTTCATACCGCCTGGTAGCGTCGCGCCCACCAGGGCCAGTGGTACTTTCAGGCCCGCAGCGGCGTTTGGAGCACCACAGACAATTTGTAACAAACTACCCGTGCCTGCATCAACGGTGCATACTCGTAATTTATCGGCATTCGGATGTGGTTCGGCTGTTTCGATACGTGCAACGACAACACCAGAAAACTCCGGAGCAACCGGATTGATTTCTTCAACTTCAAGGCCGGCCATTGTCAGGCGATGGGATAACTCATCGGTACTGATGGCGGGGTTGACTAGCGTACGCAGCCAGGACTCAGAAAATTGCATGATGAACCGTGTCGGTCTGAACTTGATTAATGGTTGAACTGACGCAAAAAGCGCAGATCGCCTTCGAAGAATTGACGTAAATCATTCACGCCGTAACGTAACATTGTCAAACGCTCAAGGCCTGAACCGAAAGCAAAACCGATGTAGCGCTCAGGATTAAGACCAAAGTTTCGAATCACATCGGGATGGACCTGTCCGGAACCCGATATTTCCAACCAGCGTCCTTTGTTCGGACCTGAGGTGAACATCATGTCAATCTCAGCCGAGGGCTCGGTAAAGGGAAAAAATGAGGGTCTAAAACGTAACTCGAGGTCATCAGTTTCAAAGAAACAACGCAGAAAATTTGTATAGACGCCTTTCAGATCAGCAAACGAAATATTTTCGTCAATCCACAACCCCTCAACCTGATGAAACATAGGGGAATGCGTGGCATCGCTGTCGACCCGGTAGGTACGACCTGGGGCAATCACTTTGATCGGAGGTTTATTCATGCGGGCGTAACGGACCTGCATGGGGCTAGTGTGAGTGCGCAACAATAAAGGCAAACCTTTACTGTCTTTCATGTCGACATAAAAAGTATCCTGCATGGAGCGTGCGGGATGGTTTTCAGGATTATTCAACGCTGTAAAGTTAGTCCAGTCGTTTTCTATTTCGGGACCATCAGCCACATCAAAGCCAATAGACTTGAAAATAGCCTCAACACGTTGCCAGGTCTGAATCACTGGATGAACCGTACCTGTCGATACACCGCGTCCTGGCAAGCTCACATCGATCGTTTCAGAGGCTAATTTTGCTTCAAGCTCAGCCTGCGCGAGTGCTGCGCGACGCGCATTGAGCAGCGTTTCGATCTGCTGCTTGATCAAATTAATACGGGCGCCTTCCGCACGCTTGGTTTCAGCGTCAAGCTTGGATAAGCCCTTGAGCAGCTCCGTGAGCGAGCCCTGCTTTCCAAGGAACTTCGCTTTTGCATTTTCAATTGAAGCAGCATCATGGGCCTGTGCAAACTGTGTACGGGCCTGCTCAATCAGATCGTCGACTATTTCAGACATCACAAGGAACCTTGGACAAAATCAAACTTCAAAATGCAAACGGAGCCCAGTGGCCCCGTTTTGCAGATACAACTAACCAGTAGTTAGGCTGCCAGAGCAGCTTTAACCTGATTAACCACAGAGGTAAAGCCCGCTTTGTCATGCACAGCCATATCGGCGAGCACTTTGCGGTCTAGTTCGATTGCGGCTTTTTTCAGGCCAGCAATAAACACGCTGTAAGTAACATCATGCATACGGACTGCAGCGTTGATACGCGTGATCCACAATGCGCGGAATGTACGCTTTTTGTTGCGGCGATCGCGATATGCGTATTGACCAGCACGCATAACTGCTTGCTTGGCAATACGGAACACATTACCGCGGCGACCACGGTAGCCTTTAGCGGCTGTTATGACTTTTTTGTGACGGGCGCGTGCCGTTACACCACGTTTTACGCGAGGCATGTTTTAGCTCCTATCAAGCGAAAGGCATCATGGCTTTAACTGAAGCCACGTTTGTTTTATCGACCGCTGCAGACCCACGCAACTGGCGCTTGGTTTTAGTGGTTTTTTTGGTGAGGATGTGGCGTTTGAAAGCCTGACCCCGCTTGATCGATCCGCTGCCGCGAACCTGAAAGCGCTTTGAGGCGCTTTTCTTGGTTTTCATCTTAGGCATAATAAATCCAGAATAAATGGTGTCCTGCAGGTGCCCCGTGC
This sequence comes from Burkholderiaceae bacterium, assembly GCA_036725985.1. Taxonomy (GTDB): domain Bacteria; phylum Pseudomonadota; class Gammaproteobacteria; order Burkholderiales; family Burkholderiaceae_B; genus Zwartia. The sequence continues at coordinate 96,683 of DAIMDD010000005.1, read as the reverse complement.
CTGGTTCTGTTTTTCATCGGTAGTTTCAACTGCGTTTTTAACCACCCGCATTTTCAATTACCAGTCAAAACAAACTCTAAGCGCGAATCTTTATAACCCCAGCACACTCACTTTTCCCTGAAGGTTTTCCAGGAAAGCCTTTGATTATATGATGAATTTCTACTTTTTAGCAAATGCATAGCTAACAACCAATTATCTGAACCGATATTGAAAAGCCTCCGCCAGATGTGTTGAATCTATTCGCTCAGAACCCGACATATCGGCGCAGGTACGAGCCACGCGCCTTATTTTCTGGATTGACCTGGCTGACATGCTCTCGAGCTGGACGACTCTGGCTAATAGCTGTTGCGCCTCGGTCGACATCAGGCATATTTTATCAAGCATAGCCGCAGGCAATTGCGCGTTGGCGCATTGCTGCCTTTGCATTTGAACCGAACGTACGTGTGTAACCCTGACTTTAACGCTGCTGGAAGGTTCCCCTTGCTCAAGGTCCATCCATTTTTGCTCAGACTGCAAAATTGTGATGGCAAGATCTATCCGATCCAGCAAGGGTCCAGATAAACGAGCCTGATAACGTTCAATCTGTTCAGGGCGACATTGACATTTTTTTACCGCATGCCCAATCCAGCCGCAAGGACAAGGGTTCATGGCAGCAATCAGTTGAAAATCAGCTGGAAAATCAATCTTGAACCTTGCTCTGGCGATGGAGACTTCTTTTGACTCAAGTGGCTCACGCAAAGCCTCGATCACCTTTCGGTCAAATTCTGGCAGCTCATCCAGGAAAAGCACTCCCCTGTGAGCCAGCGTAATCTCACCCGCCCGGGGCTTGGCGCCACCACCTATCACTGCTGCAGGTGAGGCGGTATGGTGAGGCGCACGAAACGGCCTCACTCCCCAGGCTAAATCGCGCTGGCCACTGAAGGCGCAGATCGACGCCACCTCCAGGCACTCAGTCTGCGTCATAGGCGGCAAAATACCGGTCAAACGCTTGGCAAGCATACTTTTGCCTACACCTGGTGTGCCACAGAGCAATAAGCTGTGTCCGCCCACAGCGGCGACTTCTAACGCCCTTTTCGCCATGCTCTGGCCTCTGACGTCGGACAGGCACACTTCCTGCAACTGAGGCGGTTCATCAGAAGGTGGAGTCGGCTTCATGAGAGAGGACTCGCCGGTCAAGTGCTCCACCACCTCACGCAAGGAGCTGGCACCCAGCACGCAGATGCCGGGAACGCGTGCGGCTTGAATCGCGTTATTGATAGGTAAAACCAACTTTGAGTCGGGCTGGTTACGTGCAACAGCGAGCGCGATAGAAATTGCCCCAGCGATCGGTACTAACAAACCTGAAAGTGATAATTCTCCAGCAACAACCCATTGAGCAAGTGTTGGAATAGCTTGAGAAGTCTGAGAGCCAAGTTGCTGATAACTCAGATTAACTTGGCCAGATACCAGTAAAACGCCCAGCGCTATAGGCAAATCAAATCGTCCAGACTCTTTGGGTAAATCTGCGGGAGAAAGATTAACTGTTAGCCTGCCCGAGGGGAAACTAAAGCCACTGCTTTGAATGGCTGCCCTCACCCGTTCGCGACTCTCGCGAACCTCCGCATCGGCCAAACCAACAATTACAAAAGATGGCAAACCATTGGACAAATGAGTTTCAACGCGCACGATCGGTGCATCAAGCCCCACTAAGGAGCGACTCATAACCACAGCAAGCGACATACTTTCTCCAACATAAAAAGGAAAGTATGGGGCGTTAGAGGTAAATAAAAAAAGACCGGCGGACGAGTTTGTCCAGCGGTCTTTCAGGGTTATTGCTTTTAAATTTTAGTGTTCTTGCTCTTGATAAGGGCGATTAGCCTCAGCTGTAGCAGCTAAGATTTTTGTCGGGCTTACTTATCGTCAGACTCAAGTGCGCTCAGTCTGTGTTCAAGTATTTGTGCCTGTTTTTCAAGAGTTTCGATACGAATCAGCGCCCGGCTGAGCAGATCCACCTGAATATCAAACTCCTCCCGTGTGACAAGATCCATACGGTTAAAAGCCTGACCCATGAAGCCTTTGACATTGCGTTCGATGTCCGCAGCAGGACTACGCGCAATCAATTCTGAAACATTTTTTTGAAACTCTTCAAACCATGCTTTGGGCTGATTCATGCTGATGCGCTCCTAGATCGTCGATATGTACATTTTAAACCTCTTAAGGCAGCGCATGTTGAAATCAACATGCCTCAAAAAATAGCTAAAAACTAAAAAAAGCACCATTTAAGTGCTGCATGCTCAAGCCAACACCAAGCCCCTTAGTAAAACCTAGTCTGGCATATAAATTGCTTAATTATCTTCATTGAATTGATAGTTTTTTTGAGGACAGTTATATGAAGCTGATTATTGCGATTATTAAACCATTCAAACTCGACGAAGTACGTATCGCTTTATCTGCGCTAGGCATACAGGGTTTGACAGTTACGGAGGTTAAGGGTTTTGGACGTCAGAAGGGGCATACAGAGCTGTATCGTGGCGCTGAGTACGCGGTTGATTTCCTGCCAAAACTGAGAGTAGAAGCTGCAGTAGCGAATGAATTAGTAGATCAGTGCGTTGATACGATTGAGCAAGCCGCTCGCACAGGAAAGATTGGTGACGGCAAGATTTTTATCTTACCGCTTGAACAAGTCGTACGGATTCGGACTGGCGAGACGGGTGATGCAGCGCTTTAATGATAGAGCTGCGCAGGGTCGATTGGATGCGCGCGATTTAAGGCATTGGCGACTTTGTTGCGCAGTGCATTCGAGTGCGCATCACGGATTTCACGCTTAACATCAAGCAGCTGTTGCGGATGCATTGAAAATACTGTCAGACCCAGACCTAACAGCAGTCGTGTCAGATTTGAATCCCCTGCCATCTCGCCACAAACTGAAACAGGAATGCCTACCCGAACGCCTGCATTGATCGTATTGGCAATAAGCCTCAATACTGCAGGATGCAGAGGGTCGTAGAGACCTGAAACCTCATTATCTGCGCGGTCAATAGCCAAGGTGTATTGAATCAAATCGTTGGTGCCGATTGACAGGAAATCAAGTGCAGCTGCAAACGGCTCGATCGCAATAGCTGTAGCTGGAACTTCGACCATAGCTCCTAACTCAATATGCTCAGCATAGGCTTGTCCGCGCTCGTCGAGCTCTTGCTTGGCCGAAGCTATCGCGGCTCGTGTGGCTACAAGTTCATGCATGTGTGCAATCATTGGAATGAGAATACGAACAGTTCCATGGGCTGAGGCACGCAAAATAGCACGTAGTTGGGTTGCAAATAAATCGGGATGTGCGAGGCAATAACGAATTGCACGTAAACCAAGGGCGGGATTCGTTGAAACGGTCGCTTCACCGTCAAGTGTTTTATCTGCACCGATATCAAGGGTGCGGATTGTTACAGGTCTGCCCTGCATTGCCCTGACAACCGAGGAGTAAGCAAGGTATTGCTCCTCCTCGCTAGGCAGATCAGGCCTGCCCATGAATAAAAATTCACTTCTGAATAAACCTATGCCTGCCGCCCCGTTAGCTAGTGCTAATTCAGCTTCATCAGGTAATTCTATGTTCGCATATAACTCAATCGCTATACCATCGAGCGTTTCAGATGGCACATCCTTCAGAAGAGCGAGCTCGGCACGCTCAGCGAGATAGGACTGCTGCAGACGCCGATACTCCTGCAAAGCAACTTCGGAAGGATTGACAAGGATTGTGCCGTGCGCGCCGTCCAAGATCACCATATCGCCATCGCGCACAAGCGCACGCACATGACCGAGAGCCACAACTGCGGGCACCCCCATACTGCGCGCAACAATCGCAGTATGAGAAGTAGCTCCCCCTAAATCTGTCGCGAAGCCGGCAAACCGCGCTCCACGCAGGCGAATCATTTCAGCAGGAGAAATATCATGAGCGACTACGATCAACGGATCGTCCTGATCCTGATCGTGCTCAAGCTTAAGCGATGCGCCCGAGCCCGAAAGCAGTGTCAGCACTCGTTCGATGACTTGCCTGACATCAGAGCCACGTTCACGCAAGTACTCATCTTCCATGGCTGCGAACTGCTCACCCAGGATTTGACCCTGTGTCGTGAGTGCCCATTCTGCGTTGTAATGTTTTTCTTCGATCAGAGAAAGAGCCTGGTCAGCCAGCAAAGGATCTGAGAGCAACATGCCATGCACACTCAACAAGGCTGCCAGCTCGCGGGGGGCATCGTCAGGCAGTGACTCAGCCAACTCCTGCATTTCAAGCTGAGTTGCCTTGAGTGCGTGGGTCAAGCGTTTTTTTTCAGCAGCGACTGCGTCGTCAGAAATACGGTAGTGAACAACCTCTAGCGCCGTAGCACCCATGACAACAACGCGTCCTATTGCGTATCCTCGCGCGACGCCCTGCCCATAAAGGCACATCATTGGGCTGGCTGGTTGCTCAGTCCGGGAGTTACTGACCTTCGCCAAATTTGTCATTAAACAGGGCCTGAATTTCAGAGATAGCTTTTTCTGCGTCACCACCCGCAGCATCAATCGTGACTGTTGTGCCAATACCCGCTGCCAGCATCATGACACCCATAATACTTTTAGCATTGACGCGTTTTGCGCCTTTTGAAATATAAATGTCACAACTGTACTGAGCTGCGAGCTGCGTCAGCTTGGCGGCAGCGCGAGCATGCAAGCCAAGCTTGTTTGATACTACGATATCTAACTGAGGCATAGTCAATAAAGGTAAAAAATTAGGAATTGACTTAGTCTACACGCAACAGGGCTTGTGTGGCACCAGCAAGCGCAATTGTTGCTACATCTTCGAGATTACCCTGACGATAATTTATGGCGCGCAGCAGCATTGAGGCATTCACTCCCGCGAGCACACAACAGGCAACTCCTGCCTCATGAACAATATGACAGGCCTGAGTAGCGATATTGGAAGGTGTCGCGCCGGGTAAATCAGTTAGCAACAGCACGCCCTCCCCACGATCGATGGATATTATTTGCTCGGCGAGGGTTTTTGAGCAATCAATCGCTGACTCGTTGGGGAGGATGTCGACTGCAGTGACATAAGGGTCGTGACCCAGCACATGTCTGGCACAATCAACCAAGGCAGAGGCCAGAGGCACATGGGCCACAACCATTATTGAAATCATGGCTTATGCTGCCTTGTTAAGGACTGCCTCTAGCGCCTCGACAAACCGTCCTGCCACATCAAAGCCAGTTTGCTCGGTAATTTCCACAAAACATGTCGGGCTGGTTACATTGATTTCAGTCACGTAATCACCAATTACATCTAACCCAACAAGCAACAAACCACGTGCGGCGAGCTTGGGCGCAATAGCGCGTGCGATGTACCAGTCGCGCTCCGTGAGAGGCTGGGCGACTCCACGACCACCAGCCGCCAAATTGCCACGCGTTTCGCCAGCCAGTGGGATGCGAGCGAGACAGAACGGAACAGGCTCTCCACCGATTAACAAAATACGTTTATCGCCATCCTTGATTTCAGGGATATAGCGTTGCGCCATAATCGTGCGATGACCGTTGTCGGTCAAAGTCTCAAGAATGGCATTGCGATTGGGCTCATTGACAGACAAGCGGAAAATACCCGTACCACCCATACCATCGAGTGGCTTGACAATGACGTCTTTGTGAGCGGAATGGAAAGCTTTAATACGCTCCATATCACGTGTCACAAGCGTCGGTGTAGTGAATTCAGGAAACTCTGTAATGGCGAGTTTCTCAGGGTGGTTACGAATCGCATCACCACTATTCATCACACGTGCGCCTAGCGATTGCGCATACTCAAGCATATGCGTGGTGTAGACGTACTCCATGTCAAAGGGAGGATCCTTACGCATAATCACTGCACTGTAATTTTGCAGAAGCGCATCCGTTGCGGCACCTGTTACAGTCCACCAGGATTTCTCGTGTAAATCCGCGCCAGGCACCAGGGCAATCGGTGTAGCGGTCGCGAAGACCTGACCATCCTGAATGAAAAGATCGCCCTGCAACGCTACGCTCACCGAATGACCGCGTGCCTCGAATGCACGCATCATCGCAACAGAGCTGTCCTTGTAGGCGTTAAGCGCTGGCAGAGGATCCAGTACAAAGAGAACACGCAACATCATGCGGCTTCTGCTTTACCAGGTGCCTTTTTGCGTGGTGATAAAACCATCACCATCTGACGGCCTTCAAGTTTAGGCATGGCCTCGACCACAGCCATATCAAGCAAGTCATCACGAACACGCTCCAACACGCGCATGCCAAGCTCCTGGTGAGCCATTTCACGGCCTCTGAAACGCAAGGTGACCTTGGCTTTATCGCCTTCATCGAGAAAGCGCTTGAGATTACGCAGCTTGACCTGATAATCACCTTCGTCGGTCGCGGGGCGGAATTTGACTTCCTTGACCTGGATAATTTTTTGCTTTGAGCGGGCCTCGGCAAGACGTTTTTGTTCTTGATATTTGAATTTGCCGTAATCCATCAGACGGCAAACTGGCGGTTCGGCATTAGGCGCGATCTCGACCAGATCAATTTCGTTTTCTTCAGCCATGCGAATGGCGTCAAACGTCTTTACGATACCGAGTTGTTCACCTTCAATACCAAGCAAACGCACTTCGGGAACTCGGATTTCACCGTTAATGCGATGGGGTTTTTCTGTTGCGATGTTGACGACTCCTGGAGATTAAGCGGCCTGAGTAACAGGCGCGCTGGAATTGCGACGTAAGTTCACGTCTTCTGATAATAAATTTGCGAACTCGGCTAAGGGCATGACACCCAGATCCAGTCCACCACGACCACGTACCGCTACAGTCCCTGCCTGACGCTCTTTATCACCGACCACCAGGATATAGGGTACTTTTTGCAAGCTGTGCTCACGGATTTTATAGGTGATTTTCTCAGCCCGTAAATCTGATTCTACTCTAAAGCCTTGTTTTTTCAGGGTTTGTGCTATTTCTGTTGCGTAATCAGCAGTTGGTTCGGAAATACAGCAGATAACAGCCTGGACTGGAGCGAGCCAAGCGGGCAAAGCACCGGCGTGGTTTTCTATCAGCATTCCGATAAAACGTTCAAGCGAACCCAAAATGGCTCGGTGCAACATGACCGGGGCACGGCGTTGGTCATTTGCGTCGACAAACTCGGCGCCCAGTCGCTCGGGCATTGAAAAATCAACCTGAATCGTGCCACATTGCCAGTGACGGCCAATCGCGTCTTTCAAGGTGTATTCAACTTTAGGGCCGTAAAAAGCCCCCTCACCGGGAGAGACTTCGAAATCGCAACCGGTGCGGCGCAGACTTTCCATCAGAGCTGTTTCAGCCTTATCCCAGACTTCGTCACTGCCGATACGTTTTTCAGGACGAGTAGCAACTTTGTACAAAATCTCAGTAAAACCAAAATCCGCATAGACTTTTTGAAGCAAGGAGGTGTATTGGGCGCATTCATCCTGCAGTTGGTCTTCGGTACAGAAAATGTGACCATCATCCTGCGTAAAGCCACGAACACGCATCATGCCATGCAGTGAACCAGAGGGTTCATTGCGATGGCACTGACCAAACTCGCCATACCGCAGTGGCAAATCACGGTAGGAGTGCAAACCATGATTAAAAATCTGGACGTGGCCTGGGCAATTCATGGGTTTTAAACCATAGGTGCGGTTCTCAGACTCGGTTGTGAACATATTTTCACGGTAGTTGTCCCAGTGCCCTGTCTTTTTCCACAATGAGAGATCCAGTATTTGAGGTGCTTTGACTTCCTGGTAGCCATTGTCCCGATAGACCGAGCGCATGTATTGCTCGACCTGTTGCCAGATGGTCCAGCCTTTGGGATGCCAGAAAATCAGACCTGGACCTTCTTCCTGGAAATGAAACAGGTCAAGATCACGTCCAATTTTTCTATGGTCGCGCAACTCTGCCTGCTCAAGCATATGCAGGTATGCGTCCTGATCTTCTTTGGAACCCCAGGCCGTACCATAAATACGCTGCAACATTTCGTTGTTGCTGTCGCCGCGCCAATAGGCGCCTGCAAGCTTCATTAATTTGAATACTTTTAATTTACCAGTGCTAGGCACATGAGGGCCGCGACATAAATCAATAAAGTCACCCTCTCGATACAGGCTGATCGTTTCATTACCTGGTATGGAAGCGATGATCTCGGCTTTGTATTTTTCGCCAATGCTGTTGAAGTATTTCACAGCATCATCACGAAGCCATTCCTCTCTGGTGACGACTTCGTCTTTTTTTGCCAGTTCAGCCATTTTCTTTTCAATGGCGACCAGGTCCTCGGGGGTAAAGGGGCGCTTGTAGGAGAAGTCGTAAAAAAAACCGTTTTCGATGACAGGCCCGATTGTGACCTGCGCCTCAGGAAACAGGGATTTCACTGCATAGGCCAGTAAATGCGCAGTCGAGTGACGGATCAAATCCAGGCCATCAGGGTCTTTTGCCGTAATGATGGAGAGTTCCGTGTCGTGCTTGATCAAATGCGTCGCATCAACGAGGCGCGACTGGCCGTGCTCGGTCACCCGTCCGCCTAGAGTTGCGCGAGCTAGCCCCGAGCCAATGGATTGCGCGACTTCTGCGACCGTAAGTGGTGCGGGATACTGGCGTTGCGAGCCGTCTGGCAATGTAATAGCGATCATTCTTGGGGCTTTGGTCACAAAAAGCGCGGCAATGCCGCGCAAAGTCAAAGGGTAAACACGCGTGATTTTAGCATTAGCAGGTGTAAGACGCTTAAATTAGCTGGTGTAAGACACTTAATTGGGTCATTTAGTCATTCAGCGAAGCTTTTGCAGCCTGCTCTGGCGCCAGGCCCTCGTAGAACTGATCAGTGAACCACTCCGCCTGCTCTTCAATGTAATCCTGAGCTTCTTTAAGGCTCGCCCCTGCAGCCACAAGATAACCCTCAACCTCAGTACACCACTCAATGAGTTCTAGAGTTTCTGGATCAAGCTCTTCTTTTTTAGCCATGGATAGTTCAACTTTGCATGTGAGATGGATAACTATGCCATCATTCTAGTGAATTAAAGACTTTGACACCAACGCACCTGACCCAACGATCATAACTATGCAAAGTGATGCCTCCAAGCTTCCAGCACTGAATTCCGCTCATGAAGTCAACAAAATTGTCCGGAAATTCGCCTCAGATGTCATTAAAAACTCTTTCGCCGGGGAGATGTCCCGCGAACAGTTTCTGCAATGGATCGAACAACGAATACAAGCCCTGAGCAGACTCTTTCTGGGTGAGTTCACCATGGAAGCAACGCAATATCATCGTGGGGTATGGAATACCCCGGACAATCTTGGGCATTACCTACGTAATAATCTGCCTGCTGCGCAAAGCAATAGTGAAAGTGTTGCTCTGTTATTCAAACAACTTGGGAGCAACGTGATGAAAATCGTCAAAAATTCCCAACTTTCAGAACAAGCGAGCAAACAAATGCTTGAGTCTGTCTGTGGCACAACCCGAGACCTTTTGCTAGGTCTCGGTATGCAAAGTCATCAGTGATATAGCTAACAAAATAATCCGGACTCAAAGATCGAACTTAACGCCTTGAGCCAGCGGTAAGGTAGTGCCGTAATTGATAGTGTTCGTTGCCCGTCGCATATAGGATTTCCATGCGTCAGAACCAGACTCGCGCCCTCCTCCGGTCTGTTTTTCACCGCCAAAGGCACCGCCTATTTCAGCACCACTGGTACCAATATTGACATTGGCAATCCCGCAATCGGACCCGCGAGCACTGGTAAAGATCTCTGCTTCGCGTAAGTCTTGCGTAAACACCGCTGAGGATAAGCCGTGTCGGGCTGCGTTATTGAGCTCAATGGCCTGTTCAAAATCATCATAAGGCATGACATATAGAATGGGGGCAAAGGTTTCGCTGAGCATCGGTTCAAGTTGTTGAGTCATTTCAACAAGAGCTGGACGCACGTAATAGCTAGCATCACTTATGCTGTGCTCTCTCTGACCAAAATGAACTTTGGCAGCCGCTTTAATCGCCTCGCCGAGTGTGCTTTGCATCGCATTGAAAGCGCGCTGATCGATCAACGGACCAATCAGTGTTCCCGCTGCGCGTGGATCACCGATGGGCAAACGTTCGTAGGCGCGTAGCAGAGAAGTTACTAATTTTGAATAAATTGATCGATGAACGATTAGTCTGCGTAAACTCGTACAGCGCTGGCCAGCAGTTCCGGCCGCAGCAAATACCACACCTCTCAACACCAAATCCAAATTCGCAGACGGTGCGACAATCGCGCAGTTATTTCCACCAAGCTCCAGCAAGGAACGTTTGAAAAGCTCAGCACAACGGATGCCAACCTCCCGACCCATCGCGCTTGAACCAGTCGCGCTGACTAATTTGACGCCAGGATGAACCACTAGTGCTTCGCCAGCCTCACGGCCACCAACTAATACCTCACTGACCCCTTCGGAATCAAGGCCTTGCTCTGAGCAAGCTCTCACTAATAGAGCATTTAAGGCAAGCGCACAAAGAGGAGTTTTTTCAGAGGGTTTCCAAACCAGGGTATTGCCGCAAACCAAAGCTAACGCGGCATTCCAGGCAAAGACTGCCATGGGAAAATTGAAAGCTGAAATTATTCCAACCACACCGAGCGGGTGCCAGGTTTCGAGTAATTTGTGTTCGGGCCTTTCACTGGCAATGGTCAAGCCATACAACTGTCGAGACAGGCCCAAAGCGAATTCACAGATATCGATGACCTCCTGAACTTCTCCAAGGCTCTCTTGCGTGATCTTGCCAGTCTCAAGCGTAATAATTTCAGCCAGTGAAACTTTGTGGCTGCGAACTATTTCACCAAAGGCGCGCACAACTGAACCACGCCTGGGCCCCGGCTCGTTACGCCAGGTACGTGCGCGGTGCTGTGCTCGCTCGATCGCTGCACTGACTTGCTCAGTCGAGGTTGGTGTTATTGCTGCAATAAAGCCACCATCAATCGGCGAGTGAACGTTAATTTTTCCTGGTCTAGCTGAAGCCATGGGGTCGGTCTCATGCCCAAGCTCAAAGTCGAACTCCGGTCCAAAATCAAGTTCTAGCCGAGAAAAAATATTCTGAATTGTGAGCGCGTGACTGATCATTATTTTGTCTCGATCGTTCTATTCCAACGCTGGTTCCAGCTTGGTCGATTCGTATTGATTGCCTCCCAATCGACCGTGACTGCGTTTTCCATATATTGTGCAAAACGTTTAAGTCGCGACTGAGCTACTTCGCCAATCGCTTGGGCTTTGGCATTTGACGGGATCTGACTGCCATATTGCAATCCGGCCTCCTGGGCCTTGGCTGATAACAAATAAGCTGCGAGCTTTTGTGACAACTCAGGTTCATTATTTTTCGCTATGACACATTCTGCAACCATCAGGACGACAGACCCCTCTTTGGGTTGCGCATACTCGATTTCTACTCCCTTGTCCTGCAGGACTGCGACACCAGTTGGTGTAAGCGGCGCTATAGCTATCTCACCATTTTGCATCATCTCTGACACCTTAGCCGAGCTCGGGATGTACTCAAGAACGTTCGGGCCTATTGAACCTGACCAAGCCTTAAACGCTGGATCGACGTTATTCTCGTTGCCACCCTTGATCCGGTTAAACATGAGAAAACCGTGAAGTCCGAAGGAGGAAGATGGCATAGATTGAAAGAGTATTTTTCCCTTATATTTTGGATCAGCCAGATCCAGCCATGAGGTAGGCGCCGACCAGCCTTTTTCAGTGAACATTTTCCTGTTATAGGCCATTCCAGTCATACCCATCGTGACTCCGGTGGCCATATCGTCTTTAAATCTCGCAGCGGGATACACCTCATTTAGTTCAGGGCTCGGCTGCATTTTTTCGCAAAGTCCCATACCTACGGCGCGGACCATCACCCCATCATCCAGAAAAATGACATGTAACTGAGGCTTGTCCTTGTTCGCTTGAGCTTTTGCAAGGATATCTGCTGAGGTGCCTGGCACGACGACAACCTTGACGTTATGCTGTTTTTCGAAAGCAGGAAAAACATGTTCAACCCAGGTCTTTTCCATTGAGCCGCCATTCATACCGACATAAAGCGTTTTGTTTTGCGCAGCCGCAGTTACGCTAAAAAAACTGATACAAATCACTGAAAGTACAGCGAGGGATTTGCGCATGAAAGCCACCGGGGCGCTAGTGATTCTGTCTGAACATGTCATGAAAAAATCCTTCAGTTAATTAAGAGTATTGATATAAAGTTGCTTCAGGTATAACGATCAATAGCAAAAGCATCAAGCGGTGTTTGGCTACGACCATCGCGTACAAGCTCAGCCAGTACCTCACCCACTGCAGGGCCGATTTGGAAACCGGCACCAGAAAAACCGAAACCGTGGACGAGCCCTGGTGTAGTTTTACTGAACCCTATCACCGGCTGCCTATCCGGCAAGCTGCCTTCCGTACCGCTCCAGGAACGAATAATATGCGCATGTCGCAAACCTGGTAAGAGCTCTACAGTTTGTTGTAAAACCAGATTGATAGCTGAGCGACTTGGACGTGCACGCAACTCATCCAGCGCAAATCCTCTCGAGCCGCCGATGACACAGTTGCCTCTTGGCGCCTGTCTGGCGTAAACACCACCGCCCTCCACACCCAGACTCAAACTCATGAATGGCGCAAGCGGTTCAGTTACAACCATAACGGGATGGATGGACTCCATCGGCACAACTTCACCAAACTGAGCAGCAATTTTTCCAGACCACGCACCTGCACAATTAAGCACAAATTGCGAACGAATCTGTAAACCAGAGTGAGTCCTCAATAAAAAGTGATCTCCGTCTTTATTGACAGAATCAACACGGCAATGCTCACGTATATCAGCGCCGGCTCGTTTTGCTGCCATTGCAAAAGCAGGAGAGACAAGACGGGGATTGGCGTGACCATCTTCAGGGCACAGCGAGCCACCCACCGCACGCTCACCGAGCCAAGGGTAGTGTTTACGCAGGTATGAGCCGTCAAGCATCTGCAAATTCATTCCGTACTCAAGTGTTTTTTCGCGATAGGCTTCAAGAGAGGCCATATCAGCCTCGCTCCTGGCTATTTTTAAATGGCCAGAGCGCAGATACTCTGCGCTAATACCGATCAGGGATTCAAGTCGACCCCAAATTTCATGGGCACGTGCGGATAACGCCAGTTGTGAAATGGAGCGGCCCTGACGACGAACGCCGCCATAGTTGACACCACTGGAGTGCGAGCCGCAAACATCACGCTCCAGAACCATCACAGCAATATTCATGCGACGAAGTGCGAGCGCAGCACTTGCTCCGACGATTCCACCACCGATAATCGCAACATCCGTGCTGAGCAGAGGAGTCATTGCTCGCCTCGCTTAAGACTAGAAATGACTTGTGCATCAGCTATGAAAGGAATGGGCTTGATGGGCGCTTGCCCTCGTAGTCGACTTACGCTGTTGATTTGTATACCGGCACAAGCAGCCACAATCTCTGCAGCAGCCGCTGCGCACATTCGCGCTTGACAGCGCCCCATTCCAACTCTGGTCAGAGCTTTGACGCGATTAAGATCCAGCGCGTTTAATTCAGTGACTGCTTTTCGGATTTCGCCAGCTGTAATTTGCTCGCAACGACAGATAATGACCTCATTAGTAATTTGCTTGGCCCAGTGAGCAGGAAAAGGAAAGGCACGCTCAAGACCTGAACGGAATTGACTAATGTGTGCGAGTCGAGACTTCAAGCTCTTCAGATGCTGATGAGCCGCTGGAGATAAATACTGCTTATCAACATCTTCCAAGAGAGTCAGGGCAGCCAACTCACCGGCTAACTCCGAGGCCTCAGCACCCATGATCGATGCACCATCGCCTGCCAGATAAACTCCCGCAATACTGGAGCGCCCAGCCTCATCGCGTATTGGAATACTTGCACGCTGAGCCTGATCATATTGAAATTTGACACCCAGAATATCCGCGAGTTGTGTCTCAGACCTCAAACCGTAACCAAAACCTATCGCATCACAGTCCAGCGTATGCTCGCCTTGTTTGTCGCGCCAAGTCACACTAGTCACCCGGCCCTCGCCTCTTGCAGCAATTGGCTGGATTGAGCGATATATCGGGACGCCGTGCGTGCGCAACCAGGCGACATAATAAACACCCTTGGCAAATAAAGCGGGCTTGTTCAGCAGTCGTGGAGTCGCCGTAATCTGATCAACCAGACTTGCAGTATCCAGCACTGCGACGACCTGCGCGCCAGCCCTCGCATATTGGTAGGCGACCAAATAAAGCAAAGGTCCTGTACCCATGAACACGACTCGCTGACCAATGGCACAAGCTTGAAATTTAAGACTAACCTGTGCGCCACCAAGCGAATAGACTCCTGGTAGTGTCCAGCCCTCAAACGGCAATACCAGATCGGTAGCACCGGTGGCGATAATCAAATGCGTATAGGGTGTGACTGACGTGACTCCAGCGTGCAAGGTATCAAGCTGTCGGTCCTCTGCATTCCAGACCAGTGTATCGGGACGGTAATCAATCTGGCCCTGAATCTCAGACATTGCCTGATGTATTGATTCGGCACGAGCCGCTTCAAAGCCATAGAGTTGCTGTGCTGAGCGTTTAAATTCTTTGGGTTGCCGACGGTAAATTTGCCCGCCCCAGGCAGCAGACTCGTCAATCACAACCGGGTGCAAACCATGGCGGACGAGTGTTTGTGCAGCACGGACTCCCGCGGGCCCTGCACCCACGATGACAGGTATACATGACTCAGGATTGGATATTTGACTCACTCTTGATCACCTGCAAGGGTCTTGATATGCATACCGGACACAATAAAGGTGGTGCAGGCTCTTAACCGCTCGCCACCTGCTAGTGTGATCCAGCAATCCTGACAGGCACCCATCAGACAAAAACCCGCGCGCGGTTTATTGTCAAGCTCTGTCATTCGCAGATGAGACTGGTTCATTAACAATGCGGTCAGAACTGTATCGCCCTTCAAAGCTTGAACAGACCGCCCATTCAATAGAAAGGATAAAGGTTCACGAGTTGTTTCACCAAGCCTGAGCAGCTGAGGGTCGGATAATCTTTTTGTTTCATTAAAATCCGTCATTTTCCACCAACCAGTATTTTGTCCAATCCATAAATACGATCTATCAGAACCATAACAACCAATGTGAAACCCACTGTCAAGGCTGAAGCAGCCGCCATCAAAGGATCGATTGATTCGGTCGCGTACATGTACATGCGAACAGGCAAGGTTACCGTTGAGGGTGCAGTAACAAAGATCGACATGGTTACCTCGTCAAAACTATTGATAAAAGCAAGTAACCAACCACCCGTAATGCCGGGCAAAATCATAGGCAGGGTTATACGCCGAAAAACAGTAAAACTATTCGCACCGAGAGCTTGAGCTGCGTTTTCACAGGACTGATCAAAACCAACTGAAGCAGCTATGATCAGTCTCAACACATAAGGAGTAATGATCATTACGTGCGCAAAGGCAAGCCATATAAAGCTTCCTGTCGCACCAACCAGGGCGAACAAGCGTAGCAACGCGACACCGAGAACTAAATGCGGAATCATCAAGGGCGACAAAAAAAATCCATTCAGGAATTCTCTGCCAGGAAAACTAAACCGTGTAATAGCTAAACCAGCCGGCACTGCGATCAACGTGGCAAGTGAGGCAGAAATAAAACCTAGCCAGAAACTGTTTTTAAAGGATTGCAACAAATCCGAATGCGCAAAAACAGCCTTAAACCAGCGTAGTGAAAAATTGTCCGTAGGTACGCTCAAACTTAGACCTGGTGTGAACGCAACCAGACAGACGATCACCAGCGGTGCCAGCATAAACAAAATCACGAGGGCATTAAATGCGAGGGCAAAAACACCATTTTTTTTCATCGCGTTAGCCTATTGATTTTTTATAGCGGCCCTCAACCATGCGGTTGTAAGTCACCATTATCAGCAAATTAACGGTCAGTAAAATTAACGCGACAGCCGCTCCAAAAGGCCAGTTCAGTTCATGCATATATTCGTCATAAACGATGGTCGCAACGACTTTTAATCTTCGACCACCTAGTAAACCTGGTATCACAAACGAACTGGCACTCAAGCCAAAGACAATCAAACTACCTGACAAGATGCCAGGCATGATCTGCGGCAGAATAATTCGGCGCATTGTCGTCAAGGGTGGTGCCGAGAGAGAAAGCGCTGCGTTTTGTACTTCAGGATCGAGCTTTTGCAATGAAGTCCAAACAGGAATCACCATGAATGGCAACATCACATGCACAAGAGCAATGATGACGGCCGACTCGGTATAAAGAAGCTTGATTGGCCCTACACCCAAGGCAGCGAAAAGATTGTGCAAAACGCTTTGTGGTCCAAGCAAAATACTCCAGCCAAAAGAACGAACAACGACCGAGACCAGCAAAGGAGCGAGCAAGACAAGTAAAAAAATTGATTTCCAGGGATTGGACATTCGACTCAGGATATAAGCCTCTGGCACACCAATCAACAGGCAAAGCAAGGCGGTCAAAGCCGATATCCAAAGCGTTCGCCAAAAAATTCCGTTATAGTAGGAGTCAGTCAAAACGGTCACGTAATGCTCAAGTGTCAACTGGTTTTTTATACCCGTTACGTGATCAAAAACGTTGAAAGACAGCACTGCCGTAAGAACCAGAGGTAATACGAGCATACAAAAAAACAGGAAAATCCCTGGCGAAGAAAGAATCCAAGGGCGTAGTCTCGACAAAGATGTCATGGCTGATGGTCGCTATCAGTCAGCAACCTCAAGGAACCTGTAGACCAGGTCAGACCCGAACTAGTGTGTTCGGGCAGAGGTTTGGAATCATCATTGGAGGTAACAACAATCAGCTCTCCGATTGCGGTGTTGAGATAATAAATCCATTGATCACCGAGAAAATATCTGGCCGCTACAACTCCATCAAGTTGCCCTTGTCCAACGGGAGTAAAAATTATTTTCTCAGGTCGCAAGCTCAACGTAACGAAGGCACCCGGATCAATTGACAGATCAGGCACGGCAATATTGCACTCGTGCAATACTAAGTTAAAACCAGTGTCTGACAAGCGTAACAGACCAGACAGAAGATTGGCCTTTCCAACAAAAGTCGAAATAAAAGTGGATCGAGGCTGATCATAGAGTCTGTAAGGTTCGTCTATTTGCGTTACCTTGCCTTGCTGCATAACAACAATTCTGTCGCTAATCGACATCGCTTCAGACTGATCATGTGTGACCATGATCGTGGTCGTACCAACCTTGCGTTGAATTTTTCGCAACTCGAATTGCATTTCCTCTCGTAATTTAGCGTCAAGATTGGAAAGTGGCTCATCGAGCAGCAATACAGGCGGTTCAATGACTAAGGCACGAGCCAGGGCTACGCGTTGTCTTTGCCCACCTGATAGCTCCCTGGGATATCGGTCTGCGTAACTATCCAGATGCACTAGAGAAAGTGCTGAGCGTATTCTTTCCTCACGCTCATTTTTGGGAATACGGCGCATCTCAAGCCCAAAACTAACATTATCGCGAACGGTCATGTGCGGAAATAAGGCATAACTCTGAAAAACGATGCCAAGCCCACGTTCATGAGGCTTGGCATGCGTGATATCACGCCCAGCAAGAAGGATTTTCCCGCTTGTGACCTCTGCAAAACCCGCGATCATTTGCAAAGTAGTCGTTTTCCCACAACCGGATGGACCGAGTAAGGTCACAAACTCGCCCTTCTCCACGTCTATCGACAAATCCGCTACAGCATATTGATTGCCATAACGCTTTGATAAATTCGATAGAGAAAGAAAAGACATGCGTTACTCCGGATTGAGTGCAAGGAATGTGCGGTAATTAATTAATCTCCATATAAGTCTGAGGCTTGTCGAGGCTGAAGTACTTGATCTCTTTTGCATTGAAATCAATCTTTTTGAGATCAAAAGCCTGAACATTCGTGTTATCAAACATCTTGATGTAATACATCAGATTTTTATTATCTCCCACGACGGACCACTCAGTAATTTCAACCCCTCCAGCTCCGCCACCATAAGCATTCGTGGCAGGCAGACTGATCGCACCAGGCGGAATATCAAAGCTACCGAGTATGTGCCAGGCAGTATTAGTTTGTTGAACCGTCGTGTAAGTGGTGGGAGCAGACTTGGACAAGAACAGTGCACGAATAAAACGACTCGGACTCAGGTAATCACCAGGCAAGCCATGCAAACCGCTTCCCGAACTTGGCGCAACGTAGGTAGCACCATTAATAATGAGCGGATCCTTTTCAACATTAGTCAGATTTGCATATTGACCGATGTTATTGAGCTGCTCGCGAAACGGAGGATCGTTTGTCATCACGCCCACTGGATTATCGGTCATGACCAGTTCACCGTTGAGATATTCAATCACAAGGCTTTTGCCTTGAGCATCGTGAAGCGTCATACGAACAGGGGCTGATTTATTACCATAAGCAGGGATCGTGGATCGATTGACTTTGATTTTTGGAAAACCAGCTTTGACTTCGTCAACCGTTGCATAGTTCGTCAAGGCATAGATCAACATCTGAACTGAAGAAATACTGCTTGCCGAATCAGCAGGCGTGACATCTTGATAAACAGCCGAGTTCGGTGCATTGAGCAAACCACCCACAAGGCCTTTTTCATTCATGCCATCGACCAAAACTGGCAATCCAAGAGCATTCATCCCTGCGACAGCGTATTTGGAAGTCCAGTTATGACCTGAACCAGGTTTGCCATCGGCGCCGACTCCAGGCATCGCAAGACTACGTGGAATCACTGTCAACTGGGACTTGAGTGCAAGGCCAAACTCCATAGTTCGTCCATAGACAAAGCCACCATCATTGCCTTTAAGCAAAAAACTTGTACACGCCTGACTGGCCAGGGGTGAAAAGGCAATCGTCGCCGCCAGAGCTGAAGCAAGTACTTTCTTAATGAATTTTGTCTTCATTTTTAACTCTCAATTAAAAAAATATTTAACCTCTCAAGCATACCGGAGTTCATGAAATAATCAAAAAGACCGATTTTCAAATTTTCCGTGTCTTAAATAATGTGAAACGGGATCTGCGCCTGCCGCCAGAACGTCTGGGTTGTTTTGCAGATAACGCTCCGGATCCCACCCCTCGGGCATAGGCGATTTCTCAAGCTCTACGCGCCATGGTGTGAAAAGGGCTTTTTTCTTCCAGAAAAAAAGGCCATCATTTGCATACTCAAGCGTACCAAGTCCAAAAAAATCCACTTCTCTGGTCTCGGGATCTCCTGAGTCAATCAACCAGCGCATTATTTCGCTCAAGAGCAGCTTCATCACACCAGAATTAAGATGCGTCTGGTGACCGATAAAATCCTGACAGGCTACGATATTTCCAAACCTTCTCAGCCTTGCATAAGCAACGAGCCTGGGTTGCGGATCATTTGAAAAAACACCGAAGAGTCGCTCCCAGTGCTGCGAGCAGTACTCATCGCTAAATGGTCCGGGGTGCTCGCCGAGCGGAGTCTGGGTTGAATGGTTAACGTGAAGCGTACTGTTTTTTTTAGAGCCAATGATGTCAAACATATCGCGTGCAAAATCAGCCTCTACAAAACTTCGCACAGAGAAACCCTCACGATTGGCTTTTTTAACATTCCTTAAAAAATAACCCGAGTGTTTTCGTATCGCTCTGAGGTAGTCTTGATGCGTTGCATACTGACGTAAATCAAGTGCAGTCAAAAGCGGCATGAATTTACTGTCTGGCGACTCTGGCACTGCTGAAGCCTGCTGTTTACCCTGATAATGGGTTGCATACCTGACAACAAAGGCAGAACATGACAAGCGCTCACTGGACAGGTTGTGATCTAAATGAAGACTGGCTGTCGCAATATGCCCAACGTCAGATATTTTGTGTATGACCAGCCTCTGAGCGCGACGTTTAGTCAGACGCGCGGGCGCAACATACCTCGCATAGAGCCATGCGTGAAGTTGGCGAAAAATTGTAAGCAGGCCCATTGAGTCCAGTTCAGTCGCCTAGGTGGAGAGTCTGAGATTCTGAGTATAGGCCTGAAGCCTTGTGGGGTAGAGCCGTACAGCCAAAAAAAAATCCCCTTCAGTGGGGATTTTGGTAGGCGGTATTGGAATCGAACCAACGACCTCCACGATGTCAACGTGGCGCTCTAACCAGCTGAGCTAACCGCCTGCAAAGAACGAAAGTATATAGGTTTTTATACCCTAATGTCAAAAGCACTTTAGCGAAGGGAATTTACAGTATGAACAAAGGCCTGCAGTTTCGCGGCTGATTTGATGCCAGGGGCCTCCTCAACACCGCTACTCACATCAACTGCCCAAGGCTTTAATGTCTTAATCGATTGAAGCACAGACTCTTGCTTTAATCCGCCTGAGACAATAATAGGTCTCGCCCTCAGCCCAAGGTCGCGCATTCCGTCCAGCAAAGCATAGTCAAAGCCCTGACCACTCCCGCCATAAGCAGAGGTATAACTATCAAAAAGCCAGCCCGCAGCGTGCTCAAACTGGGCGCAATACGCAGCGAGTGCCGGGGCAGTTTCCTGACCAGGCGAACCGACCCTGAAAGCCTTTAAATATGGCAGTCCATAAGAAGCACATTCTTCAGGACTCTCATCGCCATGAAACTGCAAAACAGAAGGCCTCATGAGCCGAATCACACTGTTGATTTCATCTCGCGAAGCATTCACAAATAAAGCAACGGTATTGACGAAAGCTGGAATATGGCTGCACAAGCTTGCAGCCTGCATCGGTGTGACGTAGCGTTTACTGGGAGGATAAAAAACAAAACCCAAGGCATCAACGCCAAGCTTTAAGGCAACAGCAATATCCTCTGGACGTGTAAAGCCGCAGATTTTGATACGAACACGACCGGATACATGTGTTGAGGAGTCGTTTGAGTCAGTTGCACTATTCATAGGCAGGTTAAGCGAAAAATGAGTTTGAATTCTCAGGGAATTGAAAACCGGGATATTTAACTGCTGTCAGATACAAGCCATCAGGCGAAAAAGTCGGGGCACCTTGTGTTCTGTCGCGAACCTTCAGTAGATGCTCAATATACGAAACGGGTTCTCGACCTTGGCCAACCTGAATGATCGCACCGAGGATATTTCTGACCATATGGTGAAGAAAGGCATTGGCACACAAGGTGACGAAAATCAAAGCGCCTTTCTGCACTACATCAATTGTTCGTATAGTTCTGACAGGAGATTTAGCCTGGCATTGTGAAGACCTGAAACTGCTGAAATCATGTTTACCAAGCAGCGAGTGTGCGGACTGTCGCATCAGCTCCAAATCGAGATCCTGAAAGACCCAGCCTGCCCGACCATCCCATAAGGGTTGCCGTACCCTCGAATTGAGAACCACATAGGTGTATGTTCGCTCAGTCGCACTGAAACGGGCATGAAAATCCTCGCTCACGTGCTGGGCCCATTGCACCGCAATGGAAGGAGGTAAATAGGCGTTAAGCCCTCTTACCCAGGACTGATCTGTACGCGACACCAACGTGTCAAGATGTACAACCTGACCTAAACCATGCACACCTGTATCAGTGCGACCCGCACAAATAGTGGGTGCCGGTACGGTAAGAAACTCACCAATCGCGCGCTCCAGGACATCTTGAACTGTCTGGCCATGGGGCTGTGTTTGCCAGCCCTGCCAGGGTCGTCCATCATATGAGACGCCAAGAGCAATACGTGCCATTAGAGAGGTTTGTGAACCGATGACTCAGACTTATTGCTGGACGCAACCTCGCCATCCAGATCGAGATTGATGGATTGCAGCTTTTTATCGAACGCAGAATTAACTGAAGGTGCAGCTTGCTCGTTGCTATAGAAATCCTCTGCGTCATCACGTCGTTGACCCGACTTACGGACCCTCCACGCAACCACCAAGGCAAGCAGTGCGATTAAAACTGTCAGTGTCACTAGAATATTTTTTGCGAGATATCCAGATACTTCGTTTAAGGCATTGGTAGCCGTTTGTAATAATCCCTCAGACTTAGTGTCCTGCGTCACACTTGCAGGCACTGGAGCTGGCTGACCAGCTATCGAGACTGGAGCAACAGAAGTAGTTGGATTTGCAGGATTGGGGGTTGTTGCAGGCGCAGGTACAGGTGCTGGCGCAGGTACTGAACCAGGCGCTGAAGCAGTATTGGAACCAGGTTGCGCAGCGTTCGAAGCGCTGTTAGCGACAGCGGCCTTTGAGCTTTCAACCGACCTATCTCCAACCACATCTTTTAACAGTTTGACGTTTTGCTGAAGTGCCAGGATACGAGACTGTAGTTCCTCAATTTCTTTTGTCGCAGATACTTTTGCGTCTTCACGCTGCGCAGCTTCAGAGGATGCGTTGAGCTTTAAATGATCTACCTTTTCCCCAGCGGGCTCTTGGGAGGCTGGCGCTGATACAACACCGCTTTGTGTTGGCCCACTGGAGACCAAGGGCGTATTACGCGCATTGGACACCACGCGTCGCTGATTAAAAGCCGCCAAATGCTTTTGATAAGTACTGCGTGCCAAAGCCTTATCTACTGCTCTGATAGTTTGCGCATCCGGAATATTCAAGACCGCGCCTGCCCGCAGCAAATTCATATTTCCAGCAATGAATGCCTGAGGATTAGCCTCGAAAATAGCATTCAAAACCTGATACAAGTCGGCATCATCGACCATATGACGTTGAGCGATGCCTAACAAGGTATTACCAGAACTAACACGCAAAGATACGCTCGTCCCTGGCTGACCAGCATTGTTTACTTGTGCAGGCAATAACACCAGGTAGCTTGACTGAACCAGAGTTGATCCGGTCGCGGTCGTGACTTCCAGCAAAATGTCTACCGGTGACTGTGCAGCCTGCTGATTTGAGGAAATAACGATTTCCCTCGAGTCAGGACTCATACCAGGTTTCAGAACCAGGTTGAAACTCTCAAGAGAAACAGGTGGTAATAGACCAGCCATAGACCAGAGCGGTGCGGCAGCAACTTTAACCTGAAGCGCCGCCTGATCCTGAGCGTTGAGATCAAGCAACGGCAAACTGATCTGTAGCGCCTGTCCAGGCGCTGAGGTCACACGACCGTGACCTGACTTGGCGGCAAACGCCTGCCCGGTAAACAACAAAGAACACACGAGAACCGTCAAACCCGCTGTATGTTGAAATCTACTAGCGGTCACAGCATTCAAATCTCTAAACATTTCAGCAACCTTTGACGGAAATATCATTACAGTTCACCAAGAGCGATAAGAAGCATCCTGCGTAAGGGCTCTGCCGCACCCCAAAGCAATTGATCGCCAACAGTAAAGGCTCCAAGGTAATCCGTGCCCATTGAGAGCTTTCGCATACGACCAACAGGTATATCCAGAGTTCCAGTAACAGCAACAGGTGAAAGATACTTAAGCGTGTCTTCCTTGTTGTTGGGTACGACCTTGGACCATGCGGTACCTTGAGCAACAATATCAGTGACTTCGTCTAGAGGTATATCGCGCTTGAGCTTAATCGTCAATGCCTGACTGTGGCAGCGCAATGCACCAATTCGGACACACAGACCATCTATTGGGGTAGGAGCTGAACCCAAAGCCTCTCCACGACCGAGAATTTTATTGGTTTCCGCTTCACCTTTCCATTCTTCGCGCGACATTCCGTTACCGAGGTCTTTGTCGATCCAGGGAATCAGATTACCTGCAAGTGGAATACCGAAATGTTCTGTTGGAAGCTGACCTCCCTGCTGGATTGCCAAAACACCACGATCGATTTCCAGAATTGCTGAAGCAGGATCATCAAGTTTTGACTTCACAGCCGCGTTGATCAAACCAAACTGATTGAGCAATTCGCGCATGTGTTGCGCACCACCGCCAGAGGCAGCCTGGTAGGTCATGCTTGTCATCCACTCAACCAGATCCTGGTTGAACAATCCGGACAAACCGATCAGCATGCAGCTCACTGTGCAATTGCCACCAATAAAATTACGCACACCACGTTTTAGCGCGGCATCAATGACGGGACGATTGACAGGATCAAGCACGATAATGGCATCGTCTTTCATGCGCAGGGTTGAGGCCGCGTCAATCCACATACCTGTCCAGCCAGCGGCACGCAGTTTAGGGTAGACCTCTGTTGTGTAATCTCCACCCTGAGCGGTCAGGATGATAGGTAGCTTTTTAAGGGCTTCGATGTCATAGGCATTTTGCAGAGCGGTTGCACCTGCCCACTCTGGTGATTTTCCGCCAGCGTTGCTAGTAGAAAAAAATACCGGATTAATCAAAGCAAAATCACCCTCATCGCGCATGCGTTGCATGAGCACTGAGCCGACCATGCCGCGCCAGCCTATCAAACCAACAGATTGTTTCATCTAAACACCAAAAATTTCGAGAGTTAGCGTGCGCGGTGATGGGCAATTACCAAATGAGTGATTCGCGTATCAACATTCACCATACGACCCTTCACTATACGACGCCATCACTATACAAGCATTGACTATATGACTTACAGCTTACTTACAATGATTACTTAGCTCTTTATTTTAACGCTTTTAAGACCGCATCACCCATGGCAGATGTTCCAACTTTAGTTGTGCCATCTTCATAAATATCAGCCGTGCGCAGGCCCTGTTGCAACACTTTTTGCACTGCTTGCTCAATACGGTCAGCAACAGCCGCGTGATTCAGTGAGTAACGCAACATCATTGCCGCCGACAAAATAGTTGCCAAGGGGTTTGCAATACCTTTACCAGCAATATCAGGTGCCGAACCATGACTAGGTTCATATAGGCCCTGGCCTGAAGCATTAAGCGATGCGGAAGGCAGCATGCCGATCGAACCGGTCAACATTGCGGCTTCATCAGACAAAATGTCACCAAACAAATTGCCTGTCACGATCACATCGAACTCACGCGGTGCACGAACCAATTGCATCGCCGCGTTATCGACATACATGTGAGACAAGGAGACATCGGGGTAATCTTTAGCCACGTCAATCACAATATCGCGCCAGAGCTGCGAAGTTTCGAGGACATTTGCTTTATCGACACTGCACAATTTTCCTTTCCGCTTTTGGGCAGCTTGAAAACCAATGTGCGAGATACGGCGAATCTCTGGCTCGGCATAACGCATTGTGTCGAAACCCTCGCGCTGACCTTTGAACGGACCATCGGGTGCCTCACGCACTCCACGTGGAGTACCGAAATAAATATCACCGGTCAGTTCACGCAGAATCAGGATATCGAGACCCGAAACGATTTCGGGTTTGAGTGATGAGGCATTCGCAAGCTCAGGATAAAGAATCGCAGGCCGTAAGTTCGCAAACAAGCCTAAAGCTTTACGCAACCCAAGAATAGCCTGCTCAGGACGATACTCGCGAGCAAGCTTGTCGTATTTCCAGTCGCCAACAGCGCCAAACAAAATGGCGTTTGATTCCTGCGCCAGTTTCAAAGTCGAAGGTGGCAGTGGGTGACCATGCAAATCGTACGCTGTTCCACCGACTGGAGCTTCGTTGATTTCGAGTGGAAGATCCAGTGCGCGCAGGACACGCACAGCTTGTTCGATAATCTCTGAACCAATGCCGTCACCAGGTAGCACTGCGATTTTTTGCGTCATGATGTTTATCCGTAACACTTATTTTTTTAAAAGTTTAAAAAATGAAGCGCCATCGAAAGCGCTTGTTATTGAATGCAACAGGGCCGGATGACCGGCCCTGAAACAGGCTTTAGCGTGTAAAGATCGGCTGAACATCCAGCCAGGGATGACGTGCGAGACGTTCGTTTTCAAACGCACGAATTTTCTCGGCGTGAAGCAGTGTCAAGCCGATTTCATCCAGGCCATTGAGCAGACAATACTTGCGATAAGGCGTGATATCGAATTCCATGGCGCGTCCATCAGGTGCGATGACGACTTGCTTTTCAAGATCGATGATCAGCTTATAGCCAACAAAGCCGCGAACCTCGTCAAAAATCCTGGAGATCTGCAACTCAGACAAGACAATAGGTAAGAAACCCGTCTTGTAACTGTTGTTGAAAAAGATATCGGCAAAGGAAGGAGCAATCACCGCACGAAAGCCATACTGCGCCAGCGCCCAAGGGGCGTGTTCGCGACTTGAACCACAGCCAAAGTTTTTACGGCCCAACAAAATCGAGGCGCCCTGATAGCGGGAGTGATTCAAAATGAAATCAGGATTAAGTGGACGTTTTGAATTATCCATACCTGGTTCACCATGATCCAGATAACGAAGTTCATCAAAAAGATTAGGACCGAAACCAGTTCGCTTGATCGATTTCAAAAACTGTTTTGGAATGATCAGATCCGTGTCGACGTTTTCACGATCGAGAGGGGCAACGATACCTTCATGTGTAGTGAATTTATCCATGATTTTTACCGGAAATTACGAACATCGACAAAATGACCAGCAATAGCAGCTGCTGCTGCCATAGCCGGGCTCACCAGGTGGGTGCGACCGCCCTGCCCTTGACGACCTTCAAAGTTGCGATTGGAGGTTGAGGCACAACGCTCCTCTGGTTCAAGGCGGTCGGCATTCATCGCCAGGCACATAGAGCAACCTGGTTCACGCCATTCGAAACCAGCTTCGGTAAAAATCTTGTCAAGGCCTTCGCGCTCAGCCTGAGCTTTAACAAGACCAGAGCCAGGAACAACTAGAGCCTGACGTACATTACTTGCGACACGTTTACCACGCGCTACAACAGCAGCAGCACGAAGATCCTCAATGCGCGAGTTGGTACAGGAGCCAATGAAAACCCGGTCAATCTTGATGTCTTCAATCGCTGTATTGGGTTTCAGGCCCATGTATTCAAGCGCACGTTCCATGCTGCTGCGCTTGATATCGTCTTTTTCACGATCGGGATCCGGCACACGACCCGTCACCGGCAAAACCATCTCGGGAGAAGTTCCCCAGGTCACTTGAGGAACGATCTGACGCGCGTCAATTTCAACTACGCGGTCAAAATGTGCACCCTCATCGGAGTGAAGGGTTTTCCAATAGGTCACTGCAGCATCCCATAAGGCACCGCTCGGTGCGAAGGGACGGCCTTTGAAATACTCGATAGTCTTTTCGTCGACCGCCACCATGCCCGAACGAGCACCGGCCTCGATCGACATATTGCAAAGAGTCATACGGCCTTCGACTGACAGGCCGCGAATGGTGCTGCCCGCAAACTCAATCGCGGTGCCCGTACCACCTGCAGTACCGATCACACCGATAATGTGGAGGATCACGTCTTTGGCAGTACAACCTGCTGGTAGCTGACCTTCAACACGCACCAGCATATTTTTATTCTTTTTGACCTGCAGCGTCTGCGTGGCCATAGTGTGTTCGACTTCCGAAGTACCAATGCCAAACGCCAGTGCACCAATCGCACCGTGCGTACTGGTATGGGAGTCGCCACAGACAACTGTCATACCTGGCAGCGTTGCGCCCTGCTCGGGTCCGATCACATGCACAATACCCTGGCGCAAGTCGTTCATTTTGAATTCGATCACATTGTGCTTGGCACAATTAGCATCAAGGGTATCAACCTGAAGCTTAGAAATCGGATCAGTGATCCCCTGTCCACGGTCAATGGTTGGCACGTTATGGTCAGCCACCGCGAGGTTGGCGTTCAGACGCCAGAGTTTGCGGCCAGCCAGCTCCAGCCCTTCAAAGGCCTGGGGACTAGTGACTTCATGCAAAAGATGACGATCGATATAGAGGATCGTCGTGCCATCTGGATCTTCGTGAACCACATGGGCGTCCCAAAGCTTGTCGTAGAGAGTTTTTTTCATGACGCAGGATCTGCCTAATACACGTGAAAAGGATAGCTCACGATTATGCCATAGCACAGCAAGAGCTTTGAACAGAGGAAAAAATGTTGCAGCGCAAATAAAAAAGGAAATTACGCTGCAGGTTCGCCACATTGAGCGCGGTGACGCAACGCATGATCGGCCAGGATAATCGCGAGCAATGCCTCGGCAATCGGCGTCGCGCGAATACCGACACAGGGATCATGCCGACCTAAGGTCTGCACCATCACAGGGTTACCCGCACGATCGACTGAGCGACGCTCGATCCGGATGCTGGAGGTGGGTTTTATCGCCAGACTAACCGTCACAGGCTGACCAGTAGAGATGCCACCCAGAATACCGCCAGCATGGTTGGTTAAGAATCCCTCAGGGGTTATTTCATCACCATGCTCGGAGCCGCGTTGCAGGACGCTGTGAAACCCAGCACCAATTTCTACGCCTTTTACTGCGTTGAGCCCCATCATCGCATGCGCGATGTCAGCATCGAGCCGATCGTAAATCGGCTCGCCCCAGCCTGCAGGCAGATGCTCGGCTACCACCTCAATTCGCGCACCTGCCGAATCGCCATCCTTACGAAGCTGATCCATGTAGGCCTCAAGCTCAGGGACGATCCCATCATTAGCAGAAAAAAACGGGTTATTGCTGACGTGTTCCCAGCTCAAAAAAGGCATGGCTATCGGCCCAAGCTGGCTCATATAGCCACGCACAACGGTACCGTATTTCTCCCGGAGCCATTTTTTCGCAATCGCCCCTGCTGCAACGGTAGGCGCAGTCAGGCGTGCCGAGGATCGTCCACCACCCCGTGGGTCACGTTCACCGTATTTTTTAAAATAAGCGATGTCGGCATGACCAGGGCGAAAAGTATCGGCAATAGCGCTGTAATCCTTACTGCGAGCATCCGCATTACGGATCAACAAAGCAATCGGGGTGCCGGTCGTTTTACCCTGATAGACTCCAGAGAGGATTTCAACCTGATCAGCCTCCTGGCGCTGCGTCACGTGCCGCGAAGTACCTGGACGACGACGATCCAGATCAATCTGGATATCTGCCTCGGTCAAGGACAAGCCTGGTGGACAACCATCAACCACACAACCAATCGCCGGTCCATGAGACTCGCCGAAATTAGTGACACAAAAAAGAGTACCGAGCGTATTGCCTGACATAGCAGAGCCGTCAAAAAAGAGTGGAAGCCAATATTATTGCATCAGAGCGGTCCTGCTGCTCAGGAGGAGCAACTCACCTCAATATGGCTCGCCCATGCGGGTGGCAGCGAGGCATATGTTTCCATGCCAGGATGGGCGACAAAGGGGTTTTTCAATACCTTCATCAACCGCTCGATTTCAGAAACATCGCCCTGTTGTGCGGCATCAATAGCTTGCTGGGCTAAATGATTACGCAAAACATACAGGGGATTAGCCGCAAGCATAGTCTGGATACGATTGAACAGAGGTTGGGTAGAATTGTGAGCGATGCGCAGCCGGTAACGTTCAAGCCACCGTTCTGCTGCTTCCCGATCAATAAAAAGATCAACAAAAGGCTGCAGACCGCCATTAACCGTATTTCCAAGATCGTATTCAACTTGCTGCCGTGTGGCAGCAGTCTCGCCTTGCGTATACGTACCAGGTGCGTAAGCCAGCTGCCTGAAGGTCAAGGTAAAGTCCGAGTGACTGGCCTGCATCAGGCTCCACAAATCATCTACAAGTGTTTCATCACCCTGCTGCCAATCACTTAAACCAAGTTTTTGCATCATTCGCTGTTGCATACAGTTCAGAAAAGTCGGTTCAAATTGATCCAGCGCAGCACGTAAGGACTCTACATCTGGCACGATTGTGTGCAAGCTGTTCGCGAGCTGGTATAAATTCCAGTGCGCAACCGAGGGCTGGGCGTGCCAGGCGTAGCGACCATTTGTATCTGTATGGTTACAAATATGTCGAGCATCAAAGCCATCCATAAAACCATAAGGCCCATAGTCAAGCGTCAGTCCCAGTATCGACATATTGTCGGTGTTCATCACACCATGACAAAAACCCACCACCTGCCAGCCGGCCAGAAGCTCTGCAGTTCGTTTGACAACAGCCTCCAATAAACTGACATAAGGATTCGGGGCGCCCGAACAAGCGGGATAAAAGTGCTCAATCACATAATCGGATAGTTGGCGTAGATACTCAGGTTTTTGCTGGGCGGCCCAATGCTGGAAAGAACCAAACCTGATGAAAGATGGCGCCATGCGCGCAACGACCGCCGCGGTTTCAACTGTTTCACGCATCACAGGATTTTTAGCGGAAACCAGCGATAAGGCGCGTGTTGTCGGGATACCAAGACCATGCATCGCTTCGCTGGCAAGGTACTCTCTGACGGAAGAGCGCAAAACGGCACGGCCATCGCCCATACGCGAATAAGGAGTCATGCCGGCCCCCTTTAATTGCAGTTCCCAGTTCCCTTCAGGACCTTTCAGTTCACCAAGCAAATGTGCACGACCATCTCCTAACTGGCCTGCCCATTGACCGAACTGATGACCGCTGTAGACTGCAGCCAAAGTCTGACCTCCGGGCATTTCCGAGGTGCCGCTCACAACATCCAAAAATGCCTGATCAGAGAGCGCTTTTGCCGATAATCCTAATAACGAGGCTACCTCTGGATTAACGTGTAAAAGCTTAGGCTGATTCAAGGGCGTTGTAGGCAGACGGGTATAGAAAACCGGCGCCAGCCTGGCAAAAGAATTGGGTTTTTCAATATCATCGAAGCGATCATGCAGGTTCATCAATTCGACCGTCCTTCGTTGCTATTGAGGGAATTTTTCGACTCAGCAAGCTTTTTAGCCCGTTTTACAGCCTGTTTTGCCGGTCGCACATAAAAAATTGACGACATAAAAAAAATGCTTGATAACAGGATTTCAATCCAGGCCAACAAGATTGTCGGTCCGGCAGGATCGGACATCACTCGCACAACCCCCTCCATCAGGTAGAGGAGAATTAACATGGAGGCCCACTGAATCGTGTAGAGACTACCGCGAGCGACACCGCGCAGTGCAAAGGCAAGCGGTAAGGCTTTCAGGAAAAGTAGTGTTCCGCCGGGCCGCAAGGGTGCAAGCCAGGTTTCCCAGAGGACACACAAAACGATGAGTCCAAGCAGGCTCACCAAGGCGCAGCGCTGGAGCAACAGATTGAGTACGGGAGGGGGAGTGTCTGATTTCATTGGGTTCATACTGCTATTATCGCCTGCATAGTGAGGGGAATTTCATGCAAGATCATACGGCTGAGTCGGTTTTGAACCGGACAAAACACCTGGACATGGCGGGATATATAGATATTCTGAGATTTATCTGGGGACGTCTGGGTCAGGAAAAAATCATTCAACTGGCTTCAAGCCTGACCTTTTCAACTGTCCTGGCTATCGTTCCGCTACTGGCCGTCGTGCTCTCGCTCTTTACTGCCTTTCCTTTATTCAAAGAATACAGTGATGCACTGCAAGACTTCATGATCAATAGTCTGATGCCCCCGGCGGTGTCCGACAACATCATGAAATACCTCAATGAATTCGCGAATCAGGCATCACGACTGACCGCTATCGGTGGCGGCTTTTTAGTACTGACCGTGATGGTATTGATCATGTCGGTCGAGTCGGCACTCAATGCTATCTGGCATGTATCGCGTCAACGCTCAATCAGCCAAAGGCTACTGGTGTATTGGGCTTTGATTTCTGTGGGACCGATCCTGACAGGTGCAAGCCTTTGGACAACCGGTTTTCTGGCACGTGAATCCCTTGGTCTGGTCAATCACATTCCAGTTCTGCTCGAATTGTCACTGACATTTATCCCCTTTATTTTGAGTGGTTTAGGGTTTTCAGCTATTTATGTGGTTGTGCCCAATTGCAAAGTCAGGGGCCGTGACGCGCTGGCAGGTGGGTTTATAACGGCGATCATTCTTGAGGCAATGAAATTCGGATTCGCCTATTACATCTCTCAGTTCTCAACCTATACAGTTATTTATGGTGCGTTTGCAGCACTCCCTGTTTTCCTGATCTGGGTCTATCTGTCCTGGCTCGGGGTGCTTTTAGGTGCATTAAGTGCAGCCAATATGCCTGCCATCAGGATAAATAGAATCGAACTAATACCAAATCCGGGGGGAGCCTTCATAGAATCCATTCTCTTGATGCAAGCGCTCGATCAGGCTCGCGACGCCAACCCACCGGGGTGCCCCAGCACCGAACTGATGCATTCTTTACGCATCAGATACGACACGCTAGCAGGGCTTCTGAAGACCCTCTCAGAGCTTGGGATGGTCGCTAACACTCAATGGCAGGGACAGGAGCGCTGGGTACTTGCCTGCAACCCTGAGACAAAAAGTCTTGGACCGTTATTCGATCATCTTGCTATTGATCGCTCAGTGCTTTCAACAATGACTCAGCCAGGCCTGAGTCAAGCCATTACAGAATTAATCGAAAACACCTCAAACCCGGTGCTGGCTCAGGTGTTGTTGCATCGTGACAATAGCCGCGGCAAGCCATTACAATCAGAAAAACCTAGCGGCACAGCGGAGACAAATCATGCTTAAAGTCAGTGAAATATTGCGAGTCAAGGGAAATACCCTTTACACCGCGTCGCCAGACATGCCTGTATCCCATGCAATCGAGACCATGAGCGAACACGATATTGGCTCACTAGTGATTATGGATCACGGCTCGCTCGGTGGCATGCTGACCTTCAGAGAGATCATCAGACACATCCATGCCAATAACGGTGTGGTTGGTGAGACCACGATTCGCAGCATCATGGACGATGCACCAGTGAGCGTCTCCCCAAATACCGAGGCTGCAGAGGTGCAGCGACTGATGCTTGAAAAGCACGCCCGTTACCTTCCCGTCATGGATGGCCCTGTCCTGATGGGGGTTATTTCTTTTTATGACATGGCTCAGGCAATCGTTGCTGCGCAAAAATTTGAAAACTCCATGCTAAAAGCCTATATCCGTGACTGGCCTGCCGAGGGAAAAGAAACAGAGGTCTAGGCAATTTTGTATTAAATTTGTAGTGAAGAAACTTTCGGTGCTGCCGGCCCGATTTTTTCCCACGCAACACGTATTAAGTCTCCACGCGCTCCATTGAGCAGTTTTGAGTCCGATAAAGTTTGTCGCCACAGCCTGGCTCTTGGTCTTCCGTTGAAAAGGCCCAAAAGAGGTCTGACCATAATGCGTAGCGGTACCCCGCGATCAATTTGCTGTTCTGCATAGCAAACAAGAGCCTCAATCAGCTCGGGCTCGGATATTCTTTCAAGCGCTGGCCACCACGCGGCAGAAATCTCGCCCAGAATGCAAGGGTCATGCCAAGGTGCCCGGCCAAGCATCACTCCATCAAACCGCTCTAGTTGCTCATCACTCATCGCTTTTGAGTTGATTCCGCCATTGAGCACAATCAAAGCATCAGGGAAATCCGCCTTGAGTCTGGCCGCATCGTCATAGCGCAACGGAGGTACTTCGCGATTATCTTTCGGAGATAGTCCTTTGAGCACGGCGTTACGGGCATGCACAACGAATACCCGGCAACCTGTGTCGTAGATTCTCCCAACAAAATCACGAACAAAACCATAACTCTGGTTGTAGTCCAAGCCAAGCCTGTGTTTGACCGTCACCGGGACCGAGGAGACATCCTGCATCGCTTTGATGCAATCCGCGACAAGCTCTGGTTCAGCCATGAGGCAAGCACCGAAAGAGCCTTTCTGCACACGTTCAGACGGACAGCCACAGTTCAAATTGATCTCGTCATATCCCCATTGCGCACCTAGTTTTGCTGCACGGGCTAACTCGTGAGGCTCGCTGCCGCCGAGCTGCAAAGCAACCGGGTGCTCCTGCGGATTAAAATCAAGATGACGCTCAACGTCACCATGAATAAGTGCGCCGGTGGTGATCATTTCTGTATAAAGCCGAGCTTTGGGCGCAAGTAACCGATGAAAAAACCGGCAATGTTTATCAGTTACATCGATCATGGGGGCGACGCACAGGCGCCAGCCCTCTTTTGGTAAGTTTGTCACAAGTCGTTAAGTAGTCAAACGCAGCAATTAGCCTGGTAGGCAGATATTTGCACCTATTTTAACTTCCTGAACCCTGCTACCAAGGGAAAGCACCGCTTCCTTGCTAAAATCAAAACTGAACCGTCTCACTCAATACTTAATAATACTTATGGCCGTATTCACCCCTGTCAGTGATGACGATGCGCGTGCCCTGCTCAATTCATACACCTTAGGCGAATTTGTTTCTCTTAGAGGTATTGCTGCAGGAATTGAAAATACTAATTATTTTCTGAACACAACGACAGGTGAGTATGTTCTGACGATTTTTGAAGTATTAACTGTAGAGCAACTTCCGTTTTACATTGAGCTGATGCACCATCTGGCAAAAAATGGTGTACCTGTGCCCTTTCCCCAGACAAAAACAGACGGCAGCAGGATCTCTAGCGTCCATGGCAAGCCTTCAGCGATCGTCACCCGACTGGCGGGCGGCTATGAGCCAGAACCAACAGTCGCTCACTGCGCCCTGGCCGGTCAAACCTTGGCTCGCACGCATTTAGCAGGAAAAAGTTTCGAACTTTCACAACCTAATCTGCGTGGTTTGCCCTGGTGGGAACAAACCGCACCTATTGTTTTGCCATTTTTAAAACCCGAACTAAAAACCCTACTGAACAAAACCCTAGACGAACAGAAGACACTCGCCCAGACTAGCGGGTGGCTCAAACTGCCTCGCGGACCTTCTCATTGCGATCTATTCAGAGACAATGTTTTATTTGCCGGCACGCACACTAGCCCTCAAATGGGCGGATTCATTGATTTTTACTTTGCAGGTTGTGATGCGTGGCTGTTTGACGTTGCGGTCAGTGTGAATGACTGGTGCATCACAAGACCAGAGGGTCAATTCGTTCCGGCGCTTGCCGAAGCCTGGCTCAACGCTTATGCACAAGTACGTCCGTTTACCGATGAGGAAAGACAAGCCTGGCCGGCAATGCTCAAGGGGGCAGCGCTCAGGTTCTGGCTTTCCAGACTTTATGATTTTTATCTGCCAAGACCCGCCCAAACACTCAAGCCGCATGACCCGAGTCATTTCGAGCGTGTGCTGATTGCCCGTACTTTCGGTTCAATACCGGCACTACCCAAGGAAATTTGATGCAAGCAGTCGTCCTACCCGCCCGTGCTGGATATTTGTGGGCCAAACAAGGCTGGTTACTTTTTCGTAGTCAACCGATGGCGTTCTTCTCCTGGGCGATGTTTATCAGTTTGTTGCTCATGACGGCTAGCATCACGCCTCCCGTGGGACCGATTGCCTTTGTCATGCTGATGCCTGCCGTCACCTTCATGACGATGGCAGCCTGTCATCAGGCAGCCTCAGGGCAAAAAATGCTGTTGGGCATGTGGTTTGCTCCACTCAAACAAAAAGGGCTTTTCAAAAGACTGCTCGCGATGGGGGCAGTCTATATTTTGCTCTGCATAATTTTAGGTTTGATAGCCTTCATGCCCTTCATGGAAGAACTATCACAGTCAGTGCAAACAGCCACCACCAGCAATAATCTTTTACCTCTGCTCGATGCAGTGCGAACGCCCATGATTATCTTTGCTGTGATGTATGTTTTGATGGCAGCGCTTTTCTGGTATGCACCGGCGTTGATGGGTTTTCACGGTATCAAGCTGGTCCAGTCATTATTTTTTAGCGCAATAGCTTGCTGGCGCAACAAATGGGCTTTTTTCGTTTATGGCCTGGTATGGCTTGGTGTTTTTCTCGGTATCGATCTCGCCATGGATTTGCTGACTCTGATTGGTCTGAGCGACAGTGCTGCAGCAACCATTCAGGTGCCGATCAATATTGCGGCCGGTGGAGTCATGTACTGCAGCTTCTACCCAAATTATGTCTCTGTATTTGAATCACTCGTAGCAACAGGGTCACCTGCCACACCGGAATAACTCAAGCGCTAACTCTACCTCTTGAATAGTCAATTTTTCACTACTTAGTGTTTCAATCACTGACTGAGCGTGGTGGTTCCAGGAAAATCTGTAGGGTTTTATTTCCTCAATATGCCGGATCACTTTATAACTGTGATCCAGATAAAACAAAGCCAGCGGATAACGCATACCAACTGTATGCACAGCATTGCATGGATATAGCCATAAACCCTCATCACCACTGAGCTTCGCTCGGAAAAGCAAACCACGTGCCCTGCTGCACCAACCCTCAGCGCGTATCAGTTTCAATTTATTCCTGATCATTGCAGGCCTGTAAGTTGCGCGACAACTGGAAAACCCAAGACCAGAAAGGTGCAGGGGAAAATACAAAAAGCAAGTGGAAACAACATTTTTATCGGTGCCTGCAACGCTAATTGTTCAGAACGAAGTAAGCGATACTGATCTTGCTGACGTGAAAACTCAGCAATCGAGCCTCCGAGACTCAATCCCATTGACTCGCCTTGAATAAATGCGTTTACCATTTGCTTAATACAACTCATCTCGAGACGTTGACTCATTCTGTGAAACGCCTCAGCTCTCGATACACCTGACCGTATTTCAAAGATCGTCTGTAACCACTCTTCTTTCAAGGGTCCGGGTAGAAGATGGTCAAGTGCGAGCTGAATGGACGTTTGCAAGTTCATACCCGCCTCAAGCCCGAGACTGACCATATCCAGAAAAAATGGAAGCCCCTTTTCCAACTCAAAATACCTGCTTTGCCTCTGAGCGTGCAACCAGAATCTTGGCAGTGTGCTAGCAACCACGCCGATGAGCAAAGCTAGCCAGATCTGAGTGGAGATCGTGGTCAAGCCAGCCGTAGAACAAAATAACCATGCAAAAACTGTACTGCACCCACCGACTAGCCACTGCAAAGCGAAAAACTGTGAACAACTCCAACCCATGAGTCCAGCTTGTTTGATTGACAGAGTCAATTTCTGCCTAAGCCCCCAAGTCATCAGGGGTAATACAAATACACTGACTGTGACAATAAGCGGCCAACTCACTTTAGTGAGCAAAGAACGGCGTAATGCTGCAGCATTGTTTTCGACTGACTGTGGGCCAGCAGAGAAACCACGATATAAACAAATTAAAAGTACGAAAGAACAAATCGCTATCGCACCACTTAATATTGCAAGAAGTGTCAGTAACGAAACGCTCATGCCTGGATTTTAAGAATACGTCTAAGCATCAAAACGCCAATAGTCTCGAGCATCACTATGACACCCAAAACAACTTGTCCGATCAAGGTACGGAACATCAGATCAATCGAATAAGGGTCAATAATATTTAAAACAATAAGTAAAACCAGGGGTAAGGAACCAATTATCCAGGCCTGCATGGAGCCTTGTGAGGTCAAGACGCGCATTTTCATTTTCAGATACAAACGTGCACGAATCGTGACGGATAAGCGCTCAAGCAAATCAGCGACAGAACCACCCGAGGCGGCAGCCATACGCATCAAACTTGTTGTCATTTGTATACTTTCCAAAGGTATACGTCGATGCAAATTGCTCAAGGCCTCCGACAAAGGTATGCCGACACGCTGCTCACGCAATACCAGGCCAAATTCCTGGGAAAAGGGAGATTCCGCATGCTGCACAACTTGTTTAAGCGCGACGCCTAAGCTCACGCCTGCTCGCATTGCACTGCTGATTGCAAGCAAAGCATCAGGCAACTGTTGTTCAAATTTATCAGCGCGTGCCCGTACAGCACGACTCAAGGCGTATCTTGGTAAAAATAACGCCATACCTCCTACTAAAAGGGAAATTAAAACTTGTTCAAACACAAGCCATGAGACAAGTGCCAGTCCAGTCGCTAAACAAATAACAGCTGGCCATAAATGACTGATATCAATAAAAACAAACATGTCCCTCAAGTTAGCTTTTGCATCGTTCAGCAGGAGATTTCGATAGCGCTGCATCGCCTGGGAAAATAACTGTTGTCCGATCCAGAATGCAATAGCAAGAGAAAATCCTGCAAGGATTACAGCGAGAACTATCATGAATGATTAAACCAGCTTTGCACAAAGTCATCGCTCTGTGAATTTAGCCGCTGAAAAAATACAGGAGGTAATGAGTTCTTTTTAAATGATTGCGATTCAGGGTCAAAACTCACCAAGGTCTGCAGCTGAATCACTCCAGACTCAGTGCCTGTAATCTCAGCCACACTCGTAACAAGTCGTCGACCACACGTCAGGCGCGTCTGCTGAACAATAATATTGACTGCAGAAGCCAGTTGCTCTCTGATCGCCTTGAGCGGCAAGCCAAGATTCGCCATCAGCACAAGCGTTTCTATCCTAGCCAGGGCATCACGTGGGCTATTGGCGTGCAGTGTTGTCAAGGAGCCTTCATGGCCCGTATTCATGGCGACCAACATATCGATCGCCTCAGCTCCCCTGACCTCCCCCACGATGATCCTGTCAGGTCTCATGCGCATTGCATTGCGAACGAGATCGCGAATAGAGATTTGGCCAGAGCCTTCAGCATTGGCAGGTCTGGACTCCAGACTCAGTACGTGGGGATGGTTAATCCGTAATTCAGCGGAATCCTCGATCGTGACAATACGCTGCTCAGGGGCAACGGCTTGCGCCAGAATGTTGAGCAAGGTCGTTTTACCAGAACCCGTTCCGCCAGAGACAATAATATTCAAACGCAAATTGATGCAAATCTGAAACAATTCCGCCATTAAAAGGTCTATGGAATCGCGCTTAACCAGATCTGACATCGATAAGGTTTTATCTGAGAACTTGCGAATTGTCAGGCAGGAGCCGTGTATGGCTATTGGAGCAATTACGGCATTGATCCTGGAGCCGTCTTTCAGTCTGGCATCGACCATTGGCGAAGATTCGTCAATCCGACGACCCAGAGGAAAAACTATCCGATCAATAACAGAGCGCAAAGCCATTTCGCTACTAAAAACAGCAGCGTGGGGCTGGATTTTTCCACCTCGTTCGACGTAGATCAGATCAAAGCGGTTGACCATGATTTCAGAAATGCCCGGATCGGCAAGCAAAGATTCAAGCACGCCTAAACCGATAGCCTCGTCTGAGACTAAGGTAATTAATTTTTTCCTTTTTAATTCACTATCAATTTCAGGATAGTCTGCCAGCAACTCCGCTACACATTTCTCAGCCTCCTGCCGTAAGGCAATATCAGACAAACTAGAAACATCGTGTCGTCTTAAATCCAGTGCCTGAATGAGTGAGGAATGTAAAGCTTTTCTGATTTCGAAATATCTCGCCTCAAGTGGATTTGTATCCAACTCTACGTCTGACTCCTCGAAGGAAACTGGCATCACCTCATTATCTGTACTGATCAGCGCAATGGTTGATTCTTCAACAACACTCGTTTGAGCATCAAAAGACTTGACGGTTTCCTCAGGTATAACAACCACCGGAATAACCGCAGATTTTTGGGTTGCCGCTATGGATTGTGCGTTTGATATATGCAGCTTGCACGGGCCCACGATACAAGTATCCAACTCCCTCAGCGGGCCATAACGAGTAATCCTGTGTCCATTGACACGAGTTCCCATCAGTGACCCTAAGTCCTCGATATAAACACCATCTACCCCGCGTCTGAGTAAAAAATGGTTTTTTGCGATGCGCCAGTGCTTAAGCTGTAAGCCACAGTCCGCGCCTCTGCCAACAAGTAACGGAAGAGCATACTGATTGCAGACAACCTGCCCATCTTCAAAATGGATATCAAGGGTAATCAAGAGGGATCCTCCCATTGGGAAGCACTTGAATCCGGGGCAAATCTGGGTTCAGTCTCTGCTTCATTTTCCCATTGGGATGATTTACCAGAAAAATATGGTGAGTAAGAATCCTGGTCATTGCTGAGTTGGTTTTTTGCTTGATTATGAAAGGGATATTGATTGCGAACAGGATGTTGTAGCCTGGGTGCCTCGGGAAAGGCTGCCGAGACGATCTCCCGCCCACTGTCCACGCGTGTGCGCATCTGTGGATGATCTGCATCAACGACGACCGGCGTGACGAAAATGGCAAGTTCGGTCTGGCGTGACATTTCACGATTTACCCCGAACAATCCTCCTAATATAGGGATATCGGAAGCTCCGGGTAAGCCATCTCGATCAGCGGAACGCTCGCGGGAAAGAAATCCACCTAAAACCAATGTCTGACCCGAGCGCACATTAAATTCCGTCGATGCTTTGCGAATTTTCATGGCTGGTCCACCTGGCACATTGATTGTCGTATCGACTGAGCTCACCTCTATTTCGATTTTTGAACGAACTGCTCCATGCCTGTCTACATTAGGAGTGATGTTTAATGAAACACCGTATTTTTTAAATGTGGTTGTCGACTTTCCTTCCTTATCGACCGAGGCATAGGGCACTTCACCTCCAGCCAGAAAGGATGCGGTAGTACCACTACGGGCAAGCAACTGGGGTTGCGCCAGAATCACGGCTTCACCGCTTTTGGATAAGGCAGCGATACGTGCATTGAGCAAGGCATTTAGTCCAAGATAGCCAGCAGGACTTTTCAGTGGGAAGGGAACATCAAGCATTGACTCACCCGGCCGCTGACCAACTGAACTGGAGGCGCGCTCCCACGCTACTCCAGTTTGCATACCGCTCGACAGGCCTGGGTCCCACCGCACACCGAGTTCCTGCATGCGGGATGAGGGGATTTCAAGAACCTGAACATCCAGTAAAACCATACGATCCCACCCCAGCTGACTTGTCAGGTCTAAAACTTCGGGATAGCGTGCTGCGAAACGTGAGATTTTTGCCTGATCCGAATCTCCCAAATCCTCGCCCTCAATCACTATTTTTTCACCAACAATTGAACTTCTAGCGTTTGGGATCGAAGCTAGCAAGGTATTAATTTCACGATGAATACGTCCTAACCCAGAGGGTTTGACTTGGATCAGGTATGACTCTCGACGCCCATTTTTGAGCCAGATATCGACCGTAGTCGCGCCTCGAGTTTTGCCAAAAATGATCACCTCCCGCCCATTAATTTCAGAGGCTTGGACGACCTGACTATTGCCAACGGCTATTCTTTGCAGCGCCACAGCCTTGAGTACCGTGGAGGCACCAGTTTCCAACTCTATCGTTTGTATATCCCGAGCATAAGTCGACCAAGGAAAGACTAAGACTATAAAAAGATAAATGATTCTGGAACGCTGGTATGACATTACTTCGCACTCGCAGTTTCAGCGGCAAATTGCGCACCTATCTGGGCGGCAAGACCTTGCAAATCATCGCCAGAAATACGATCGCCGTACAAAATAGGTATTGTTGCAAGTTCAGGCGCTTCTAGTCCCAGTAAGCCCGCTAAATGTCCGCGTGGAATTTTATTTGCAGTTGAGGCCGACAGACCATTACTCGCTTGGCTCAAAACAGCTGTAATAGTGCCAGTCTGTCTTGCGGAAACAAGCTTGACTGCATCTTCAGGAGAAGTAGCAAGTGTGAGCGTTGCAAATTGGTCCTGTCGAGTTGTGTTTGTCGTAAAGGATGTCGTGAGATCACGACCTGTTGCCAGTACTTCGATTCCTGAGAGTAAAGGCGAGGTCACCCGTTTGCCCTGATGTTCAAAGCTCACATATAAATCAATCAGATCCGCAGGACTAAGCAGGCCAGATAAAGAGTTAATCTGATCTACGGGAATCGTGATTGCCCGTTTTCCTGCAGGTAAACGGGCTGATAATGCAACAGCAGGTTTATCTGCCGTATTAGCCCAATGCAATAGTTGTCCAGAAGTCAGAGCGACCGAAAGTTGTTTGCCAATGAGTAACTCCGCCTGATCTAAGGGAATGGCATCCGAAGTGACCAAACCAGTTGGAAAATCATGAGAAGCCAAATCCTCCAGTTTCAGGATCGTCAAACGGGGTAAATCTCTCGCAGCCACAATGCGCTTGACATGTGGAACACGAGACTTATTTTCGATCTCCCGTGTTTTATTATCCAAATGCTGATTGATTGCAAAAGCAGCAATTGATCCGAATATGAGTGAAACCGACATTAATACCCAGTTTCTGTGCGTGCTGAGCCAACTCATCATTGCACGATACTCATCACTGCTATCCGTGTCTGGATAGGTTTTTTTTGTAGATCTATACGTGCGTGACGAT
This sequence comes from Burkholderiaceae bacterium, assembly GCA_036725985.1. Classification (GTDB taxonomy): domain Bacteria; phylum Pseudomonadota; class Gammaproteobacteria; order Burkholderiales; family Burkholderiaceae_B; genus Zwartia. The sequence continues at coordinate 54,879 of DAIMDD010000005.1, read as the reverse complement.
TTCCACAATAAGCTTCAAAAGTTGTGGCCCTTGCAAGCTCAGAGCGTCGTGGATATTCTGCCAGGCTAACCCAGCCGTATTGTTTCAAACGGTTCAAAATAACTGCACGCGCTTCAGAAAAATCTAGCTCGGAACTGTAGCCTTCAATCCTTGCCTGATTTGTTACGCCTGATTTATCGCCCATGGAAAAAATTAACTGCGCATCATCAGGAAGCCACAGCGTCGAACAATTTTTAGGCAAGGCAAAGTCTGCCTCGACACGACTAGTCATTTCTATAGAAGAAAGTACGCCTCTAGCGTATGTCATCTCGCTCGATAGATTGTCTTCGACTAACAAGACGTAAGAAAAACGCTGCGTAACCCAGCTAACCTGGTAGCCCTCAGCTGTTTTTGTCATCACAGATCCAGCAGGAACCAAGGAAGCGATTTCACTCAGAAAATCCTCGGTCGTTTTAGGTGATTTGAATAATTCAATTTTCATAGCCAGGCCCTGCCAACTCAACTGGTCAACCACAGATTCCTTCACAACCCAAGCGGGCAATTGAAAAACCTCATTTTGTGCAGAACTTGTATTTTTATCTGTTGAATATGAATAAACATTCAGATGTATCGCGGTAAGTGAAGTTAGCAAGCATCCTCTGAAAAGAGTGATTAATTGGCACATCATTGACTCCGTTTCAACGCATGATCAGGCACAACTCCTGCCCACGGTTGAATCAAATCATTTGAAATAGCTGGGCGCCTCCAGGCCATATCTGTTTTTGACGCTAGTGAGTGGATTGCCTCGATAGACGCTGACGAGCGTCTAAATCCCTCTCGCCACAAGGACACGGACTGCTCGATATTGGTTTGCGCACTCTGATCTGATGATGCGTAACCATTGCCAGCATCGATAAAGGACTGACGAGTTATATTGCCCTGACCCCAATGTGTTGACATGGATGTTTCCCGGACCATAATCAACCCCGGATGAGCCATACTCATTTCCTTAAAGAGCGTGTTAGTTACGTCACTAAACAATGATTGATCTTCTAATTTAAAAAAATTTTTCTGATTGTTATCAATCATTTTTTTTCCAAGATGGACTTGAATTAGATTTTTTACGCTTTCAACTAAAAGCCCAGAGGCAGACGATTGCAGCGACATTGTGGTTTGTATACCTATTATCAGAATAAAAAAAATACCGATCACCAATAAACCCTCACTCATTGCTTGACCTGTCTCGTAATTTTTTAAACGGACGTTATCTTTAATTTTTAGATAACGTCTCATCGCTGCACCAAGATTGCATGCCAGTAAGGATGAAATAAATTCTGTTCTTCCACCGCGCCATCGCTACGTTTTTCCGGCCTTGAGAAATAAGTTATTGCAGCGGATTGTGCGCGCAATAAATCACCTGGATCAGCATCGATAAAATTGAAGCGTTCACTAAAACGATTTTTATTTTTATGTAAAGATAAAAATTTAAAAGACTGAGTTGTATTGATGTCAAAGCGGTAAGAAGAGTGCGAGTTCACCTCGGCATAACCAGCGTTGGCGTGAGAGTTCCAACGTATTTTGCGTGTTGATGCCCAGAGATTAGCCAGTTGATTTTCATTTCCACTAAATATGTTCCAACCTGGCAAGGCTTGTTGCTTGACCCATTTCCAAAATGGTTGACTGGAAAAATTTTGCTGTTTAGGTGCGGAGGAGTGTTCAGGATTCAGCTTAAGGTCGAGCCCAAGAATCGTTGGTTTTTTAACGGTAGAGTCGATTTGTGCCCAGCCCATGGGGTATTCACGCTGATAGCAACCAATCAGTCGGTTTGAGCGTATCGCGTGAAAAGAAAGCGTATCGTTTGACTCAAAACTGCCATTTATATTTGCAGTAGTTTGCCCTCGACGACGCAGTTCGTGACGTTTATGTGGGCATCGCACATTAACCGCCCAGAAGTTTTGTCTGGTGGCATGACGTGGTTTTAAATATCCATAAGGCTCGGTAAGTTTTATAAATGTGCTGTGCCAAACAGGTGACTGAGAGGAAAAATACTGAACACCTTGCTTGAGATCATCTCGAACAATTTCAAGCGTTAAGCCTAAGTCTGAAAGACTAGCTCCACGGATTGAGGAGCCGCTTTCGCCCACATTAAGAATTAAAATCTTTTCCAAGGTTTGATTACGCGCTGAGAGCATATCGTCCAATATATTTTTACGACTATGCTCAATCGTTTCTTTGATGATCTGATCGTGTTTATGAAAAGCCGACTCAAGATTTTGTATCGCGAGACTATCGCTCACACCACCCGCTCTAGCTGCCAGGTACGAACCCGCATAGCTTGGACCAAAAAACATACCAATCAGAAAAGCCGGTGGATTCATTTTTAAAGACTGTTGCGCCTGAGTCGCTCTGAACCGCTCCTGTGAGGCCAGAGTTACCAAGTGAAGCATCGCTAACTGATTAGCTAACTGAGCACGGTTTAAATAGGCATGCAAATTCAATGTTCGTGCCTGCACTGTGGCGGCACTCAAGACGGCAGCGTCGGTCGCCCTGATGAGAGAAATTTTGTCATGAACGAGATGCCCTATGTAATAACTGCAGGCCCAGGCGAGCACTCCTACTCCTATCAATATAAGTCCAAGCAATAATGCTTGACCGGAGTCGCTGCGGACATTGACTCGTCGCATTGTTAAAAAAATGACAGACATTAATGTCCACCTGAATCACTATTGCCTGTAAAAGACTTAAGAGATTTAGGGGCGGCCTGAAGCGCAGCGGACTCGGCGGCGCTCGCTGCTGCGCGGGACTGTTGTGAGCCGTCCTCTCCGGCGATTTCTTTAGCCATCGCAGCAGTTTGCGAGCGTAAAACCTGGCCAAAAAATTGATACACAGCGATCGCTGCCACGGCAACCAGGGCCACGATAATGATGTACTCGGTCATGCCCTGACCTCTCTGTCGCTTGTGTCTGGCGCAGGGAACGGGAATGCTTTTTTCAGTGCGAATGATTGATTGGTTTGATTGCATCTCTGACCTCTTTAATAAAGAAGGCCAAAGTATGAACAGTGGTAACCGCAAACTCAATGCGTAACGATCTCAATGGATATAAAAGCGCCCGGTCTTGAGAGGGAGAATGTGAGAGTTACCAGCAAAGAGTTACCAGCAAAGAGCTACCAGCAAAGAGCTACCAGCCAAGAATTACCAGCCGTAAAAGCGCTCCCAGGTCTGGACAGCCCCTTGCGAGTCAAGCGCTTGGTACTGAGGAAACTGCGCGCCGGTTGCGCAGGCATGATTGGGCAGAATACGTAATTGCATGCCGACAGGGAACAGCTCTGTAATCGAAATATTTTTTGCAGTAGAGCTTGAAAGAATACCGTGTTCCTGATTTGCACTCGTTACAAAAAATCCAGGAATCGGTGTTCCATCAGCATTGCAGACTTGCCCATAACCAAAGTCTGTTGTTTGTTTTTGTGTGCCTCGATCCCTGCTCATTGCCATCCAGCCAGCATCGATAATCGCCCACCCCTTTTCTTCTTGATGGCCGATCACTGTGGTCAAGACGCTTAAGGCGATTTCATCCATGGTGCAGACACCGATGTTATGCATCACCAGATCGAAAAACACATAAACCCCCGCCCTCACCTCTGTCACACCCTCAAGATTTAAAGCGGTTAAGGCTGTAGGCGTCGATCCGACACTTACCACCTCACAAGGAAAGCCGGCTTGACGCAAACGGGTTGCTGCGCGGACACACAAAGAGCGTTCCTGCTCTGCCATGGCGATCAGCGCAGGCGTCGTATTTAAATCATAACTTGAACCTGCATGCGTCAAGACACCCGCAATCTGAGCACCTGGCGAGGTAAGCGCTGCAGCCACCTCAAGTAGCAGTGCAGAGTCAGGTTTAATTCCAGAGCGGTGATCGTCCGTATCGATTTCAATCAGTACTTTGAAAGTCAGTTGGTGAGCGACCCCATATTCAGCAATAGCTTTTGCAGAAGCAACACTGTCAGTCAGTATTTTTAAATCGCAACCTTTTGCGATCAGACCATGAGCTTGTTTTAATTTAACTGGTACGATTCCCACGGCGTAGGTAATGTCAGTGATGCCGCTTGAGAAAAATTGTTCGGCCTCTTTCAGAGTCGAGACTGTAATACCCTGAGCACCTGCAGCGACTTGGGCCTCGGTGACCTCTATGCATTTCGAAGTTTTGACATGTGGTCGGAAACTGGCCCCCAGTCTATTAATCTGGGATTGCATTCTATCGATGTTGTGCTGCATGCGTGGCAAATCGATTAAGGCAGCGGGCGTTACGATATCAGTGAGTTTCATGTCGGGGCAATTAATTAAGTTAATATGAGTGTTGGGTACGGTGTGTTTTCGTCAGATTAATGCTATACCCCGATTGCGGGTGTATGACTATTTTTGTATTTTCATATTCCTCTATATTACCTAAAACTCATATATCTCCCATTTACCCAGATCACTTGATGCTTAGTTTTATTGGTCCTCTCTTCGCTTCGGCAGTATTTAAAACGCTCGCTTGGCTGCCTTTAGCTTCGCTGCAGCGTATTGGCCTTTTTTGCGGCTGGATCACCTGGCTCGTTCCTGGCAGCTACAAAAAAAGGGCTGCTGAAAATCTCAAGCAAGCATTTCCAGATGCCAGCGAAGACCTTCAGCGTAGAGCTATTCTGAATGTCGGAATTTTATTTCTGGAAATGCCGTATTGGTGGGTCCGCAGGAACGACGCCAAACTCAACCAACTACTCGAGTGCGACAACTGGGAGCAGTTTGATATTGCGCTGGCCAGAGGCAAAGGGGTGATTCTGCTCTCTCCTCATGCGGGCTGTTTTGAGCTGCTAGGCCCAGTCTATGGCAGCAGATATCAATCGACGGTGCTTTTCAGGCCGCCTCGGATGGAGTGGCTACAGGACTGGATTGTCAAGATGCGGTCACGCAAACTGCTGAGCATGGCGCCTGCGAATCAATCCGGAGTGCGTTCTTTAGTCAAAACACTCAAACGTGGCAACACAGTAGGCATCTTGCCCGATCAGGTGCCTGTCGATGGAGAAGGAGTTTGGGCTCCTTTTTTTGGTAAACCTGCCTACACGCTTTCGATCGTACAACGCTTGCAAAGCCTCACTGGAGCAACGATTTTTATCCTTGGCGCTCAGCGTAAAGCAATAGGTCAAGGCTATAAACTGCACTACAAAGAAATGCTCTCCCCCCTCTCTGACGATCCTGTTGCTGCTGCAACAGAGATCAATCAGGAAATGGAAAATATGATCCGTCTGATGCCGGATCAATATTTATGGGGCTATAACCGCTATCGCAAACCAAAACATAAAGCCCTGGTTCAGAAGAAAAACACCAAAACGGACTAGATCGTCTCGGCAGGCTTACTTGCGTGCGTGGTCATGACCTCAAGGACCTTTCGGCCATTGCTACTCAGTACCTCAGTGTGCACCACTGCAGTCAAGCGACCACGATGCACAACAGTTGAACGCGCGGAGATGGTTGCGCCCTCGCCTGGACTGATATAACTCGCAGTCACGCCGGTCAGTTTCCAGTGATTGGAAAGCGAGGCATTCGCGGTCACCATCGCAAGTCCCAGCGTGATGCCGCCTTGTACATGACCTACACGATTACCAATATGCGGGCCGTTCACGAGTTCGCAATAAGCGCTGCGTTCCCCAGGCTGTGGATGAAAGCCAAGAAAATGATTTAAAAATCCACCACCTCGTGTTGCGCTTTTAAGAAGCGATTTCTCTGCATGATCGATTATCCATTTTTCGTCGTCGCTCAGAGTACTGAGGTCAAGTTCGATCTGTTCAGGGGGTTTTTGATCAATCCAGGCGATGGGATGCAGAACAACATCGCCTGGCGCGGGCAGCACCATGAAAGCACCCGTGCCAAACGCAATTAATTTATTACCGGCATAAACATGCGATTCGCTTAAACCTTGTTTACCAAGGGTGTCGCATAGAAAATCATTTGATTTACTTGTAGCGACTAATTGACCGATTCGCGGCTCACAGGTTAGCTGAAGACTGAGCGAAACAGTTGCAAGGCGTGTTGAACGGGAAAGCTTTTCACGTATACCTGTCGCCAAGCCCATATCAGCGAGCATGGCAAAGACGGCGATATTGATCTGCCCATCATCATCACGCGTAAATACCTCTGAATCAATGTGCAGAACGGAATTTTCCGGATGCACTTCATCAAAGCTCAGTGCAAAAAAATTACCGCAAAAATGCAAACCTGGTGTGCGATTCAAAGCAATCGCACGATGAATTTGTTTCAGGATCGGATGACCACTCAGATCTTTATTTTGCATGAAATTCATTTACCTTTTGCAAAGACCATTGAGATCGTCTCGGCAACAAGTGCGGGTCGCTCAACACCTTCGATTTCAATCGTATTACCAAAGGTCAGACGCGCACCGGCCTCTGTAATTTCACATTTTTCAAGCGTACGGTGCAGGCGAATACGTGAATCGACCGGCACAGGTGCGGTGAAACGGACTTTGTTTGAGCCGTAGTTAATGCCACGCGAGCGTTCGACGACTCGTGAAATTTCACCTCCAAGATATGTCACCAGAGAGAGTGTCAACATTCCATGTGCGATCGTTTTACCGTTTGGTAGTTCGCGTTTGGCGCGTTCGACATCGATATGGATCCAGTTCTCGTCGCCGGAGACTTTAGCGAAATCATCAATACGCTTCTGATCGATCAAAAGCCAGTCACTTATACCAATTTTTTGACCGACATAGGCAGCCATATCCGCAGGAGTTTGAACTTCAAGCATCTTGCACCTCTTTATAGATAAAT
>DAIMDD010000005.1:10938-47978 GCA_036725985.1 Burkholderiaceae bacterium | reverse complement strand
AAGCCGCAAAGTCAAGCAGTCATCTCAATGGGTGAAAGCGGCTAAACGTGTCTGGATAATTTTTTCCGCATCCATCACGATGCGATGTACTAGCTCAGAACAAGAAGGAATATCATTAATCAGACCTTGCACCATACCAACAGTCCAGATACCGCCTTCGACATCACCATTCTCATAGACAGCGCGGCCTTTTGCACCGGCAACTTTGGGGCCTATCTCCTGAATCGTTGCGCCTGCCTTTTCCATGCCAACAATACTTTCAGATAAATCCGTGCGCGCGACGCGGCTACTGTTACGCAGACTGCGCAGAATCAAGGAAGTATCGTTTTCGGTATTATCAACAATCGCACGTTTGATGTTTTCGTGAACGGGGGCTTCTTTTGTGCACATGAAACGAGTGCCCATATTGATGCCCTCTGCACCCAGTGCCAAGGCTGCGACGAGGCCTCTGCCATCTCCAAAACCGCCTGAAGCGATAACAGGTATCGTGACTTTAGCAACAGTTGCTGGAATCAGAATCAGACCGGGAATATCATCCTCACCAACATGCCCAGCACATTCGAAGCCATCAATACTAACGATATCAACACCGATCTGCTGAGCTTTAAGCGCATGTCGTGCGCTTGTGCATTTATGGATGACCGTAATACCTGCTGCTTTCAAGGCTGGCATATGCGCCGCAGGATTATTACCTGCGGTTTCAACGATTTTGACTCCGGAGTCAATAATCGCTTCGCGATACTCTTCATAGGGAACAGGTTTTAACGTCGGCAGAAAAGTCAGATTGACCGCGAAGGGCTTATCTGTCATTTCACGTACTCGAGCGATTTCCAGTCGCAAGGCCTCGGGACTCGGTTGTGTTAAAGCCGTCAGTGTGCCGAGTGCCCCTGCGTTGGAGACTGCCGCCACCAACTCTGCACGACCGATCCACTGCATCCCGCCCTGAACGATGGGATGTTCAATGCCTAGCATTTTAGTGATGACTGTTTGCACGGCGATTATTCCTATAAAAATGACTGTTTAACCGTAGATGCTGCATGAGGGATCAATAATTAATTTTGCGCCTGTGTGTTTTTGAAGCTCAGCGAATGTCAAGCCCTCTACCATACGCCTGACAATCAAGCCTTCAGGAATCATGTCAATCATGGCTAAATCAGTGTAGATACGATCTACACAACCTGCAGCGGTTAATGGATAGGAGCAACGCTCAAGTATCCTGGGACTCCCATCTTTCTGACAATGTTCCATCAGAACCCAGACGTTCGCTGCTCCGGCGGCGAGATCCATCGCACCGCCTACTGCAGGCAACTGGTCTGAAACACCCGTCGACCAGTTTGCCATATCGCCGTTAGCGGCCACCTGAAAGGCTCCCAGACAGGCAATATCAATATGACCGCCTCGAATCATGGCAAAGGAATCACTATGACTGAACACCGAAGCGCCATTGACCAGAGTCACGTGATGTTTGCCCGCGTTGACGATATCCTCGTCCTCTTGTCCAGGTTCTGCTTTTGGGCCTAGTCCGAGTAAGCCCTGCTCACTCTGAAGCAGAATTTCCCGATCTGCAGGGACATAGTCCGCGATCAAGGTGGGGACACCAATGCCGAGGTTGACGCAGCTGCCTTCAGCGATTTCCAGTGCAGCCACGCGTGCCATATCCTGTCGACTGAGTTTTTTCATATTTTCACCTCCACGAGTCGATCCACATAGACACCTGGTGTAACAATATGCTCAGGATCGAGAACACCTAAATCAACAATTTCGCCGACCTGTGCGATGGTGAGCTTGGCCGCTCCAGCCATGACAGGGTTATTGACGCGTGCGCCCCGGTGATAGACCAGATTGCCCCAGCGATCGCCTTGACGTGCTTTGATTAACGCGACATCCCCAGTGATTGGGTGCTCAAAAACATATTCCTTTCCATTAATCAGACGCGTCTCTTTACCCTTGGCGAGTTCCGTGCCCGCAGCAGTTCGGGTAAAAAAACCACCGATCCCCGCAGCACCAGCGCGTATACGTTCAGCGAGTGTGCCTTGAGGAACTAGCTCAAGTTCAACCTCTCCGTTTGCATAGAGCTCGTCGAAAATTGTTTTGCCATACAAGCCGCGTGGAAAGGAACAAACAACCTTACGAATACGTCTGGCTCGCATCAGATCGCCAATTATGTCTGTACCAATGGTGGCGTTGTTTGCAACGATGGTGATTTCTCTAGTTCCGATTTCCAGGATCGCAGCAAGTAACTGGTTTGGACGACCCGAAGTCCCGAAACCTCCAACCAGGATTGTTGAGCCATCCTTTATGCCCTGAACAGCGTCAGCCAGGGATTTGACACGTTTATCAATCATGATTTAGTCCAGATCGTTACCTTTCATATCGGCATTACGACGAGCGGTACGCGAGAGTTCTTTCAAGATAGGACCTATCTGAGCGGCGTCAGCCATCGGTGCAGCTTCGGGTCCACGGTGCCAGCCTTCGAGCGCAGCAAGAAAGCCACCACCGACCTCAAATACCCGGCCGGTTACTTCATCGCTTTCCTGACTTGCTAGCCAGACTACTACAGGCGAAATCCATCTTGGGTGACGAGCTTCGATTTCCTCGGGTGTGCGTTCACGCAAACTTTCAGTCATGCGTGTCTGGGCATGCGGGCAAATCGCATTCACCGTCACGCCATAGCGCTTGAGTTCACGCGCGGCGATTACTGTCATCGCTGCAATACCAGCCTTGGCTGCGCCATAGTTCGTCTGACCAATGTTGCCAAACAAACCAGAGGACGAAGTCGTGTTGATAATCCGACCTGACGCAGGCTCACCCGTTTGCTTTTGCAGATTGCGCCAATACACTGAGGCATGGTGAGAAGGCGCAAAAGTACCTTTCAAATGAACACTTATTACAGCATCCCACTCGGACTCTTCCATATTGACCATCATACGGTCACGCAAAATGCCTGCGTTGTTCACTAAACCATGAAGTGCGCCGAAATGGGCCACAGTACTTTCAATCAAATTTTTTGCACCATTCCAGTCTGCGATGTTATCGCTGTTGGCGATTGCAATGCCACCAGCGGCACTAATCTCGTCAACCACAGCTTGCGCAGCCGCATGGTCCTGACCATGGCCATCACGCGTCGTACCGATATCATTAACCACAACGCGCGCACCCTCGCGAGCAAGGTGTAACGCGTACTCGCGACCAATACCGCGCGCGGCACCTGTAACAATTACCACCCTATCCTGACAGACTTTAGACATTTGTTGGTCTCCTCTTATTAGCGACTGAATTTGGGTTGTCGTTTTTCCATATAGGCCTGCGTTGCTTCTTTGTGGTCCGGTGTTTCAGTACAGCGAATATGCCGCCAGGACTCACCGTCAATGACTTCAGCTAATGAAGCATGAAGTGCGTTATTGAGATTTTGTTTCATGTAGGCCATGGCGGTGCGGGGACCTTGAGCAAGTTTTCTTGCGATCGCCATGACCTTAGGCTCAAGCTCGTCGGGTTCCACAACCTGATTCAACAAACCAATCGCTAATGATTCTCGAGCATCGAGGATAGGAGTTGTTAAGTAAAGCTCACGCGCCTTAGCCATCCCAACTAATTTAGGAAGAAAATAGTGGCCACCGAAGTCACCCGACAAACCAACATTCAGAAACGCGGTACCTAGTCTGGCCGAAGTGTCCGCGAAACGCAGGTCACACGCCATTGCAATCGACAGTCCAGCGCCAACCGCAGGTCCGCGAATCATCGCAATCGTTGGCTTATCCATTGTGTGTAACAACTCAGAGATACGAGCGCGAGTCCGCAAACGAGTAATTTTTTGTTCGTAAGTTAATTCTTCGGCCGTCGCTCCCGCCATGCGGGCAACGTCTCCGCCAGCACTGAAGGCAGTGCCGGCACCGGTGAGGACTATCGCGCCAATATCCTTGTCATGGGCGGCATTGTTCAATGACGCAAGCAATGCGTTATATATTTCCGGACTCATTGCGTTTCGACGCTCAGGACGGTTAATCGTCAAGAGCAAGACGCCATCGTGGATATTGGTGATCAACTGGGTGGTCTGGTCAGGTGAGTGATTATTGTTGCTTTGCACAATGATTCCTTATTTGTCTTTTATCAATATATCCTAGTACATCGCTGACCTCAGGTCAGCCTCGCCAAAAAAAATTCTGCTACGAACAACGTGACCTGGGCCACGATATCTGCGTAAACTTGAGCGCGGTGATGCCTCGGGCATCAAAATCCGGAAAAATTTAAAACGACACGAAAAAATAATTCGTGCGAAATAATTCCCGAAAGGGATGTGGAGACTGAAATGCAACGCGGATCACTTGGGGCAGTACTTGGTTACAACGCTTTTAAATTCTTTGGCCTGGGGATCGCTCTCGCCTTGAACACCCTGACTCTGGAGGCCAGAGCAGCTTTTCCGGACCACGCGATTCAGTCTGTTGCTCCCTTTGCAGCAGGTGGTGCAAACGACTACCTGACCAGGTTAATGGCTCAGCATATGGGCACAGAGTTGAAAGTCAGTATTGTGGTGGACAATAAAACGGGAGCAAACGGGATCGTTGGTGCCAGTTTTGTAGCGAAATCTGCGCCGGACGGCTATACCTTGTTGATGGGCAACAGTGCCACGCATGGCACCAACCCAAGTCTCTATGAAAATATGCCCTACGATCCAGTGGCTGATTTTGCTCCTGTCAGCATGATTGGTTCAGTCCCTATCGTCTTAGCTGTAGATCCGAAGCTGGGAGTCAATACGGTCGCAGAACTGATTGCGTATGGCAAAAAAAATCCTGGCAAACTTGCCTTTGGCTCCAGCGGAATTGGTGGGACTGGACACCTCGCGGGTGAGGCGTTCAAAGCAGAATCAGGGCTGGACGTGGTGCATGCCCCATATAAGGGTGATGCACCAGCCGTTGCGGATGCCGCGGGAGGTCAGGTTGCGATGGCATTTATTGGCATTGCGTCTGCCGCGCCCTTATACACAGCTGGCAAAGTCAAAATACTGGCTGTTGCAAGTAAAAACAGACAAGCCTCTATGCCCAATGTGCCGACCATGGCTGAAGCTGGGTATAAGGATATTGAGTTTTCCCAGTGGTATGCACTTTTCGCTCGCGCCGGCACACCTAAAGACACCATCACAAAACTAAATGAAGCGGCGAAAGTCGCGCTCGCCCGTGAGGATGTCAAAGCCAGCATGGCCACGCAGGGCGCTGAAGTTTCTTACTCCTCACCTGAGGAACTCAAACTATTTTTTCAATCCGAAATAAAACGGTTTGCCCAGATCATTAAAAAACTGAATATCAAGGCGCAGCAATGAATCTGGATTTACAAGGCTATGTAGTGTGTGTGACAGGCGGTAGTGAAGGTATTGGACTGGCAACTGCGCAAGCTTTCGCTGCTGAAGGTGCTCACGTCATTATTTGCGCACGTCGTCCCGATAAACTCTCGCAGGCGGTCGAGCTGATTCAAGCCAAAATCGACCCCTCACAAGGCGGCAGTATCGAGGCAGTCCGCTGCGATATCACCAAACTGTCAGAGATCGAGGCTTTGATTGCTCACATAGCAGGCAAACATAGTCGTCTGGATATCCTGGTGAATAATGCTGGGACAGGGATTTATAAACCATTCGCTGAAGTCACGGATGAGGAGTTGCAAGAAGGTATGGCAATGAATTTTTTTGCACAATTCCGTGTAGCTCAGCGTGCCCTGCCTTTACTCAAAGCCTCTACCTCGCCATCGATCATCAACATCTCTGGGCGCACCGCTGTTCGGGGTAATTTTCCACCGGGTTCCAGCTGTACAGGACCCGCAAAGGCCGCTGAAGTCAGATTTTCTATTGATTTGGCTACTGAACTCGCTGAATTCGGAATTCGGGTCAATTGCGTGATTCCAGGCGTGGTTAAGTCTGAAGAACGAATGCGCCTGTGGGAGAGTCAAGCGGCAGATGGAAACTGGGATCAGCAAACAGCTGTGAACAAGCGCCAGGGTCTGGAGACTGTATCTGTGCCAGCGGGACAAACCTGGGGGGTGCCTGCAGATATTGGAAATGTCGTTATTTTCCTGGCCTCACCGCGCTCGGGTTACGTCAATGGCGCCTCTTTGATTGTCGATGGAGGACCGCACAACAAATCCTATGTCACGCAACTTTATGTAGACAAGAAACAAAACAGCGCGGCAGAGCAAGCACACTAAGCTTTCACAGGAGCTGCATGTCTGTGGTGAAGCTTCAGGAGCAATTTTGCTTAAGCAGGATTGCTCAGTTCATCGACGGCAAGAACCAACTCAAAAGTGACCAGAACGGGATTCTCGCCATATTTGAGTCGCCCCTCTGAGATACCGCCTTGGTAGTCAACCATGCCGATATCGATCTGAGCGTTTAACTGCTTTGTTGAGCCAGGGCTGATCGAACCTTGCTTGATTAGCATTTCAGTCACGAAAGGTTCAACCACACGGCCATCCTCAAACACTGCGCCGACGGTGCTGCCAACGCCTCCCAAAATCGTTGCACGAGAAATTTGTTTTGACTGACAAAACTTTTCCAAGGCCTCACAGACGTCGATGTTAGGTGACAAACGGATGGCATAGACGGATTTCAGCGCTTGATCGGAGAAAAATTCGGGTTGAATCGTCCCTGCAGAAGTTAGTCGCGAAGGAACGAACAAGGAAAAGTTGGTTTCCGCATCAGGCTCGACACTAAAACCGACCTCTCTCAGGACAGAGACGGTCGCCTCGATAGGTTCTGAGACCTCGATGTCCTCTGGCAAAAGATGGCCACATCGCCTCGTGCCATCTGGCTCAATCCATATCGCATGACAATGCAGCCATGGCTGACCATTTCGAACTCCATAGGTCACAGAGGCTGATTCAAGCTTTACTTTGCCTGTCACGTCATACCTTTCGCTAAAGTAAACCGCATGCTCCCGGGATTTTGACAGGGCAGGCATGACGTAACAAAAAGGCTCAAAGGCACCGTTTTTGAGCCGCAATACCGCACTACGGGTATTGAAAGGTTCGAGTGCTTTAACCAGTGCACGCAAAAAAGATTGACCTGGCTGGAGGAAGGTTGTGGCTGGCTCTACAAGGCCAGCAAGCGATTGAATTTTGTCGGGATTAGGAATTCCGGGATGAAGAATGCTGCGCATGAGGTGTATGGCCGCCGAATCGCTAAAATAAGATTGAAAATTAATTATTCTGAAGATCATACAATTGATCTATTCGTATGTATTAATCATTTGTTGAAACAAAAGAAGAGACTACATGGATTTCGCCCTCACACCCAGGCAAAAAGATTTGCAGGAACGCACCCGCAGCTTTATCGCGGAAAAAATTATTCCTCTTGAAAAAGATCCGCGCGTCACCTCACACGGTCCGACCGAAGAACTGCGTCGTGAACTCGTCTCGCTCGCTCGCGAAGCAGGCTTACTGACGCCGCATGCTTCTGTCGAGATGGGAGGCTTGGGTTTATCGCACATCGATAAGGCCATTGTTTTTGAAGAAGCCGGGTATTCGACGCTTGGGCCTACGGCCATGAATATCCACGCACCGGACGAAGGCAATATCCATCTAATGGAGGTCGTCGCGACCCATGAACAAAAGGAGCGCTGGTTACGACCCCAGGTGCAAGGTCTGACACGCTCTTGTTTCGCCATGACTGAACCAGATCCGGGTGCGGGTGCTGATCCCTCAATGATGCTGACCACCGCAGTGCGCGATGGCGATGAGTATGTGATTAACGGCACTAAATGGTTTATCACTGGTGCGGACGGTGCGAGCTACGTCATCATCATGGCAAAAATGGAAGATGGCTCGGCCACAATGTTTCTGAGCGATATGGATCGCGAGGGCATCAAGGTCGTGCGTCAGATGGATGCGATGGATAGTTGTTTTACCGGTGGACATTGCGTGATGGAGTTCACCAACGTCCGCATTCCCGCAACAGATGTACTGGGTGAAATCGGCCGTGGCTTCAAGTATGCACAGGTCAGACTCGCTCCGGCACGACTGACACACTGCATGCGCTGGCTTGGTCAGGCACGACGCGCACATGACATCGCCACAGCCTATGCGAGCAAGCGCGAGGCTTTCAAGCGCGTACTGGCTAAACACGAGGGCGTTGGGTTTATGCTCGCTGATAACGACATGGATCTCACCACAGCACGCTTGCATATCTGGCATACAGCCTGGATTCTTGACCAGGGACACGCAGGCAATTTCGAATCGAGTCGGGCTAAGGTCACCTGCTCCGAAGCTGAATGGCGCATCGTCGATCGCTGCGTGCAGATCCTTGGTGGTCAAGGTGTAACAGGCGAAACTATTGTCATGCGCATATTCCTGGATATGCGTGCTTTCAGAATCTATGATGGTCCAAGCGAAGTCCATCGCTGGAGCATGGCGCGCAAGATCGTTACCGCAGCGGAGAACGTGCAATGAGCGGAACAACCCAAACATCGGTGACACAGCAATTTTCAATGTTCAGTCTCGCTGGTCATGTCGCACTGATGACGGGAGCTTCAAGTGGCATCGGCCGGCACATGGCTAAAACGCTTGCCAGTGCGGGCGCTCATGTGATTGTCGCTGCGCGTCGCGCCGATAAACTCGAGTCACTCGTCAGCGAAATCAAACAAGCTGGCGGACAGTCCCATGCTGTTTCACTTGATGTCACACGCAGCGAGAGCATACGCGCCTGTTTTGATGAGATCGAGGCTATTGCAGGTGTCGCTGACATCGTAATCAGCAATGCGGGAACGACCGTGGCCAAACCTGCCATCGAGCAGACAGAAGCGGATTGGGATGAGGTCATCGATACCAACCTGAAAGGTTGTTTCATGATCGACACGGAAGCCGCCAGGCGCCTGATCAAACAAAAAAAACCAGGCAGCATTATCAATATCGCCTCCATCCTCGGAGATCGTGTGGCGGGTGCTGTCGCGCCCTACTCCGCATCCAAAGCAGGTGTGATCCATTCGACAAAATCTCTAGCCCTGGAACTCGCGCGCTATGGAATTCGTGTGAATGCAATTTTGCCTGGCTACGTGATTACAGATCTGAATAGTGAATTTCTGCTGAGTGAAGCCGGTAAACGACTAGAGGCGAGAGTGCCCTTCCGTCGTTTCTGCAAAATGGAAGATCTCGATGGGCCCTTGCTGTTACTCGCCTCTGATGCGGGTCGAGCAATGACCGGTACCGCCACCGCCGTCGACTGGGGTCATCTGGTGAGCTCGCTATGAGTGCTGTGAATCATGCAACGGGTCAGTTTGACTTTGCAGTTTTAGCTGACTGGATGAAAAGTCAGGGCATCATCGATCAGTCAGAGTTGAGCGCAAAGCCACTGACTGGCGGTCAATCAAACCCTACTTTTTTATTGACCAGTGGCAAGCAAAAGCTTGTGCTACGCAAAAAACCCCCAGGCCCCTTGCTACCTTCCGCCCATGCTGTGGATCGCGAGTTCCGGGTGATGAAAGCTTTGCAAGGCAGTGAGGTGCCTGTGCCCAAGCTTTTTGCCTATAGCGATGATGTATCCATCGTCGGTACGCCTTTTTATCTGATGGAGTTTCTCGAAGGACGCGTCATCGTTGATCAGTCTCTTACGGGTATGACACGCAGCGAGCGTACAGCGATTTATATGGATATGAACCGGATCATAGCTGCACTGCATCAGGTCGATCCTGAGGCTGTCGGTCTGGCTGATTTTGGTCGTGCAGGAAATTATTTCGGCCGGCAAATCGCACGCTGGAGTCGTCAGTATCAGGAGTCCCGCACCGAAGATATCGAAGCACTCAATTCGCTGATTGAATGGCTGCCACAGAATATCCCGGCAGGTGATCAGACAACCATTGTTCATGGCGACTATCGTCTCGACAATCTGGTGTTACACCCCACCGAACCACGCGCAATTGGTTTGCTGGACTGGGAACTGGCGACTCTGGGACATCCACTCGCTGATTTTGCCTATCACTGCATGAGCTGGCATATCCCGGCCAAACTTTGGCGCGGAATCGGTGGACTGGATCTGGCTGAGCTTGGCATCCCAGCCGAGGCAGACTACGTCAAACGCTATTCAGACATCACGGGCTTCAGTGGTATGGAGCACTGGGATTTCTATATTGCATACAATTTGTTCCGGATGGCGGCCATTTTGCAGGGTATTGCTCGACGGGCTGTGGATGGAACCGCAGCCTCTGCCGATGCGATTGAAACCGGTAGTAAAGCGCGTCCACTGGCCGAAATCGGCTGGAAATACGCCCAGCGCTACCAAGCCTCAAAACGCTAAACAAACCCGTTGACTAGAGAGTCACGGCGGTTTACCTTGTGAGTGAAGAGTAAGTTTGAACTGCTCACACTCACAAGGATCCAAGAATGAAAGCAATTAAAACTGCCGGCCTGCTGATTGCCGCAGCGTTACTGGCCCAACCTGCTCTGAGCCAGGAGTTGACGGGTACCCTCAAAAAAATCAAAGACAGTGGGACAATCACCCTCGGTGCGCGCGAATCCTCGGCGCCCTTTAGCTACAGTCTAGGCGGCACGCAATTTGTTGGTTTTTCGGTTGATTTGATGATGAAAGTGGTTGACCGTCTCAAAACCGAACTAAAAATGCCTGATCTGAAATACACGATCATTCCTTTTACCGCACAAAATCGTATTCCCCTGATCCAGAATGGCACCCTTGATTTTGAGTGTTCCTCAACGACCAACACGCTCGAACGCCAGCAGCAAGTCGCCTTCTCGACAAGTTTTTTTGTGATTGGTACCAAGCTGCTGACGGCTAAAGACTCAGGCGTGAAAGATTTCCCAGACCTCAAAGGTAAAAACCTGTCTACAACGGCTGGTACGACCTCAGAACGACTGATTAACAAATACAACGAAACACAAAACGCTGGCATCAATGTCATGGCTGCACGCGAAAACACACAATCTTTCCTTGCTGTGGACAGTGGTCGCGCGGTGGCATTCATGATGGACGATGCAATTCTTTATGGTGAACGCGCCAAGTCGAAAAATCCCGACAAATGGGTGGTTGTCGGCACACCGATGTCGCGTGAAGCGTACGGCTGCATGATGCGTCGTGATGATACGCCCTTCAAAAAGCTGGTGGATGAGGTCCTGACCCAGGAGATGAAATCTGGCGCAATTAACGCAAACTATAAAAAATGGTTCGAGAGCCCAATCCCTCCTCGCAATACCAGCCTTGATTTCCCCCAATCCGAGGATCTCAAAGCGCTCTATGCCAACCCAAATGACAAAGCGATTGAGTAAAGAAAACAAAGCGTAATCAATAATGGGCTATCAATGGACCTGGTCGGTTTTTTTACAACCGGCCAATGGTCGCGAGACTTATCTGGACTGGCTCTTGGCCGGTATGTGGACGACAGTCCAGATGGGTACGCTTGGCTGGGTGATTGCTTTTATTCTGGGCTCCGCGCTCGGTGTGATGCGCACCGTGCCAAACCGGTTTTTGTCAGGAGTCGCGGTCACCTACGTTGAGATCGTACGCAACGTGCCGCTGATTGTGCAGTTATTTCTCTGGTATTACGTCGTACCTAAATTGTTGCCGGACACCTGGCGTGGCTCGTTATTCGCCCAGCCACCAGCTACTACGGCTTTTTTGACAGCAACGATCGGACTGGGAGTATTTACGGCGGCCCGTTTTTGCGAACAAGTTCGTGCCGGGATTGAGTCCTTGCCGACTGGTTTACGCAATGCAGCACTGTCGATGGGATTTACACTGCCTCAAGCCTATCGATATGTATTGCTGCCGGTATCCTACAGATTAATCGTACCTCCCATGACCTCCGAGATACTGAGTATTTTTAAAAACTCGTCGATCGCAGCGACAGTGGGCGTACTCGAACTGTTCGCCCGTGCGCGACAGCTCAATGACTACACGGCCAGGGGCTATGAGTCATTCATCGCAGTGATCCTGTGCTATTTTGCAATTAATGCGGTTGTCATGATTATCATGTCTGTAGTCGAGCGCAAAACTAGATTACCCGGTTTCATGGGATCACGTTCATGACTGAGTGCACCACATGCTAGATTTTGATTTCAGCTTCCTTACCCCTGAGACGTTCGAAGCTATGGGTCGAGGTATGCTTGTGTCGCTTCAAGTCGCGAGTACGGCGCTGGTGGTTGGCTTGATTTGGGGCACGATACTCGCCATGATGCGTCTTTCCTCTATACGCGTTGTTTCGCTCCTCGCCGCCGCGTACGTTAATTTTTTCCGCTCCATCCCTCTGGCGATGGTGCTTCTTACTTTTTATCTGGTGGTACCTCAGGTATTGAAAAGTCTGCTGCCTAGCGGCACGACCATGGATACTCGACTGATGTCGGCTCTGGTTGGCTTCGCACTATTTGAATCTGCCTATTATGCTGAGATCATGCGTGCAGGGATTCAAAGTGTTCCTAAAGGTCAGATGTCAGCGGCCTGTGCGCTTGGCATGCGGCCACTGCAGGCATTGCGCCTGATCATTTTGCCTCAGGCTTTTAAAAACATGATGCCGCTGCTCCTGACACAATTGATCGTATTATTCCAGGACACCTCGCTGGTCTATGTGATTTCGCTAGCTGATTTTTTTACAAGCGCCGAAGGCATAGGTGAGCGCGATGGTCGCATTGAAGAGATGATGATCATTGCTGGTCTAGTCTATTTTGTCATTTGCTTCGCTGCCTCGCGTGCTGTCAAACATATCAGTCATAAACAAGGACATCAATCATGAGTCATCATCCTTCTATTTCCGAGTCCGGCTTAGGTAACTGGCATGACGCCCCTGCGACGCTAGGTGCGGCTGTTTCTGCGATTGACACGCCAGCCCTGATCATCGATCTGGAAGCGATGGAAAAGAATATGGCCGAGGTGCATGCCGTCATCCAGACAGCAGGCATCAGAGTCAGATCGCATGCCAAAGCACATAAATGCCCCGATATCGCCTTGAGACAAATTAAAGCAGGCGCAGTGGGCATATGCGTTCAGAAAGCCAGTGAAGCTGAACCTTTCATTGAAGTAGGCGTAAAAAATATCCTAATCACCAACGAAGTAATTGGTGTGCGTAAGGTTGAACGTGTTGCCAGGCTCGCTGCGCATGCCCATATGGGGTTATGTGTCGACAATATCGTGGGGGTTCATCAGATCGGTGCTGCGGCAAGACGACACAATGTTGCTGTCGATGTCTATATTGAAATGGATGTCGGTCATGGACGTTGTGGTGTCGCATCGCCTGCCGCAGCGATAGAACTGGCGCAAGCGATAGCAACTTATTCACCATCGCTTGTTTTCGCAGGATTGCAGGCCTATCACGGTACGGCCCAGCACATGCGAAAACCTGAGGAACGCAAACAGACGATCAAAGCCGCCTGCGCACGTGTGCAAGAAATGATCCAGGCCTTGAAGACCGCTGGTTTTGAAGTGAACGCAGTCACAGGCGGTGGCACGGGCACCTACGAACTTGAAGCCGAATCAGGTCTCTACACAGAAGTACAGCCTGGCTCTTATGTGCTCATGGATAATGATTACCGGAAAAACACTCCGGATGTCGATACACCACCGCTTAAACATACCTTGCACGTTTTATCCACAGTGATGAGTATTAACGCAACTCATGCCGTTCTGGATGGCGGATTAAAGACATTTGCGGTGGACTCGGGGCTACCGCGCATTACAACGCCGGGCTGGTCGGTTAAATCCTGTTCAGATGAACATACGGAGATTGTGCCAGAGGCAGGTGCAGCACCGCTAAAAGTTGGTGACAAGGTAATGCTGGTTCCTGGACATTGCGATCCGACAGTTAATTTGCATGACTGGATCATTGCAATCCGCAACGACAAGGTTGAAGAACTCTGGCCTGTATCGGCTCGTGGCGCTTTGTTTTAAAAAATACTAGCTCATATCATTCGAGACAAAAGCGATTCATATCAAACTACACTCTTACGTCATTCCATGAGCGAGTATCGTCACACGATTGATCAACACACTTATCTCTTTCAGGATTTGAGAGAAGTGATGGCCAAAGCCACGCCTGCGCGCTCAGGAGATTATCTTGCCGCCGTTGCAGCAAGTACAAGGCAAGAGCGGGTAGCTGCTCAGATGGTGCTTGCTGCCCTACCCCTGAAAAGATTTTTAAACGAGGTCGTGGTCCCATACGAAACTGATGAGGTGACACGTCTCATTATTGATGAGCACGATGCAAAAGCATTTGAACCTATCTCTCATCTGACCGTAGGAGATTTTCGTGACTGGCTGTTGAGCGATCTAGCCGATACGCAGACCCTGCAATCCATCTCAACGGGGATCACACCTGAAATGGCAGCCGCGGTATCGAAAATTATGCGTGTGCAGGATCTCATCACCGTTAGTCAAAAATGCAGTGTGGTCAGTCAATTCAGAAACACAATTGGCTTAGCTGGCAGGCTAGCAACCCGACTTCAGCCGAATCATCCGACCGATGACACCAGTGGTATTGCTGCGAGCATCTTGGACGGATTGTTGTATGGCGCTGGCGATGCAGTCATCGGCATTAACCCCGCGACAGACAATATTCAGCAAGTCACGCGTCTACTGGGTATGCTTGATGAAGTAATTCAACAATACAAGATCCCGACACAATCATGCGTGCTCACACACGTGACAAACACCATTCTTGCGATTGAGCAAGGCGCGCCAGTCGATCTGGTCTTTCAGTCGATTGCGGGTACGGAAGCTGCGAATCGCAGCTTTGGTATTAATTTGCAGTTACTGGACGAAGCCCGACAAGCTGCACTCTCGCTCAAACGTGGGACAGTCGGTCAGAACGTGATGTATTTTGAAACGGGTCAAGGCAGCGCACTTTCTGCCCGCGCCAATCATCAGGTTGACCAGCAAACATGCGAGGCCCGCGCCTATGCTGTGGCACGTAAATTCAAACCACTTTTAATCAACACTGTGGTCGGATTTATCGGGCCAGAATATCTTTTTGACGGCAAACAGATCATACGTGCGGGCTTGGAGGATCATTTCTGCGGAAAGCTGATGGGACTTCCCATGGGCTGTGATGTTTGCTACACCAATCACGCCGAGGCTGATCAGGACGATATGGATGTGTTGCTAAGCTTGCTTGGTTGCGCAGGATGCAATTTCATCATGGGTGTGCCGGGGTCCGATGACATCATGTTGAATTACCAGACGACTTCATTTCACGACGCGCTCTATGCGCGTCGGGTATTGGGGCTGCGTCCTGCACCGGAATTTGAGGCATGGTTGAAAAGCATGTCGATTTTCACAAATGAAGAGCGCATCGCTCTGAGTAACGAAATCCCCGCTAGTTTTTCTGACGTTATTCAGAGACTGAAATGAACGAGGATAAACAATCATCTTCTACTGTCGTGGCGAATCCCTGGGGGAAACTTAGACAGTTCACGACCGCACGCATTGCTCTTGGCCGTACCGGGTTGAGTATGCCAACAGCGCCACAACTCGCCTTTCAACTCGCGCATGCGCAAGCCAGAGATGCTGTCTATCACGCATTGGATATTGAAAAATTTAAAAACCAATTACAGGAAAATTTAAAACTCACTGAGACTCAGTGCTTGAGTTTGCACAGCGCAGCGAGGGATCGTGATACTTATTTAAAACGACCAGATCTTGGACGCAAACTAGACAGTGTCTCGCAAGAGAAATTGACTCAGTTCATGCAACAGCCGAGTAAACAGACAAATCCCCGTCCTTATGATGTCGCTTTTGTTCTGGTAGATGGTTTGTCGGCGCTGGCCATTGAAATGAATGCGATCCCCTTACTGAATTCAGCCTGCTCGCAGTTAACAAGACAGGGGTATTGCATCGCACCCTTTACGCTTGTTGAACAAGGGCGCGTTGCTATCGGTGACGAGGTGGGAGAAATATTAGGTGCGAAGTTGGTCGTCGTCCTGATTGGAGAGCGCCCTGGACTTAGCTCTCCTGACAGTCTGGGTCTATACATCACCTGGTCGCCTAAAGTCGGTCTGACCGATGAAAGTCGAAACTGCATTTCAAATATCCGGAGGGAAGGACTGAGTTTTGCAGAGGCAGAAAAAAAATTAAATTACCTCATCACTCAAGCGCATGCGCGCGGCCTGACTGGTGTGCAATTAAAGGATGAGACCCTCAGTACAGAGGGTCTTCTCAGTCAGCAAAAGCGTAGTTTCCTGCTCGATCAGCAGTGAATTTAAGCAGGCTTATTTTTATTGGATCTGGTGAGCAACAGACTTAAGTTTTTAGAATCATTAGCCGGGCTGCTCATCGTCGCCAACAAGGCTCGAAGATCCCTCGCCTAATTGACGCTGCATCATTGCTGTGTCGCGCCAGGCACCAAATTTAAATCCAAAGGCTTTAAATGTGCCGGCCAACTCAAAACCCAGAGACCGATGCAGTGCGACCGAAGGTGGACTCGCGTCACCACAAACGGCGAGCATCTGTCGATAACCTTGAGCGGTACAGTGGTCGATTACTGCTTGTAATAATGCTTTCCCAAGACCTTTGCCATGTATACCTTCACGGATGTAGACAGAGTCCTCTACAGTAAACCTGTAGGCGGGACGGGGCCGATATATGGTGGCGTAGGCGTAACCCAGTACCTCATCACCCTGCACTGCAACCAGGTACGGGAGACCCTTTGCGACAACTGTCGCACGTCTGGAAAGCATCTCTGTCACATCAGGCGGCGTAATTTCAAAGGAGGCCGTACCCGTTAAAACATGGTGCGAATAAATGCTTTGAATTTGAGGGATATCTTTTTCTTCGCTTGGGCGGATTGTGAATGCGGGATGATTCATAAACTATTGCGGATAGGTTGACGAAAAATTTTATGGCTACGCAAGTATAAACGCACCAAAACAACACCTCTATGTGTGCCAGCAGACGGAGTCGTCAGACACGAAGCACTATAGTCATTCAAGGTCGATAAAAATCAGCTTGGTTCGACGACGCAAACATGATCAAGCTAATCAAAACGACACTAATGAATGAAGCAGTGATTAAGATCAATCAGATACGGTGAGAAACTATAGGCGGCGTTATTACCCTAACCGGCTTTGTACAAATCAGGCTCGATTATCTCTAGTACTCAGGATAATTTCTTATGAGGCTGATGCGCTCCAAAATCTACAGTTTTGCTAGCGAGTAAACCACCTTCATCGCGTGTTGTTTACCCGGCGCTATGCTTACACTGTTTGTCAGCGCGTTGGCGCTTTCAACACAAACCAGGGAGGTCCAGCAGGTCGCTCCCAAGTCATCCATTTTGCTTGCAGTTTCCAACCAGGGATTCCATACAACCGTACTTTGGCTACCAGTTTTTGCAATCCTGATGGTTCGATTCAAAACCGAATCCTCAACGATACAATCTCCTGCGGTATCCAGATAAACACGACCTAACTCTTCTGAGAACTCAATTGCGCCAGACTGAGACTTAAGCATATTGTCATCCAGCAAATCAACATAGGTGCATTGATTCAAACCGCTGATTTTGATCTGTGCAATATCGCTCACAAAAAAATAGGCATGGAGAGCTTCGGTAATCGTTACTGGTTCAATCCCTGTGTTGGTGGTCACAAGCTCAATTGACAACTCTTCACCGATTAGTACCTTGATCGTAAGACCGGCAGCAATAGCAACAACATTAGTAACACCATTGCCAACACTATTACCGCGAGGCAGGGAGTCAAGCATCGTCATACATAGTTCAGTTTCGCCAGCTGGCGTTGTTAACAAAGAAGAAAGATGCCACCCTGAGAGGCGTGCATAGCCATGCGATGGAGCGTTCTTTTCAACAGGATGTGCACCAAACCAAGGCCAGCAAATTGGGACGCCAGCGCGTACCGCTTTTCCTTGTTTGTACTGTACCTGTTCAGAGCACCATAGAACTGGAGCAGCTTGTGATTTAGGTTGCCATTGAACCACCTGACCACCATACAAACTGATCGTTGCTGTCGCAAAAGAATTGTCAACTTTAACTAAAACAATCTCATTGTCCAGCTGCTCAAAAGCAATGTGCTTGACTGAGGAAAACTGTTCAATGAGTTGCGGGATAGTTTGCATAGAAAAATCAGATGAATGAATTAAATTAATCTCAACAAATCATTGCGCATTGCCTTATCCCCGCCCTTAGCCATTGCAAACGCGACGGGATAATCAATCTCTAGATGTGTTGTGTCGAAAGGCACAACGTTCAGATTAAATTTATTCCAATAATATTGACCGGCTGTCGAAGACCAGTTTTTATAGACTGACTCCCAATCATCGCAACCTGAGTCCGCCGTAGGTGTCAGACTAAGTGTAGAGATAGGTTGTGATACCGGCTGATAGCGCGCATCAAATGACAACCGGATTTTATTACTCAGGTTTGGTAATGATTTATGCACTGTTGTATTGGAAAAAATTAAAACATCTCCTGCCTTGACTGAACCCGTAACCCAGGTCCAACAAGGATCATCGCTAATGCCCATACCTGCAAATTGTGATTTATAAATTCCGTTCAGATGAGATTTGGTGGCGATCGCCAAAACTCCTTGATCAAGAGGACAGTCACCTAGCGGCACCCACATACTGTAGAAGGAATCACCGCCAACATGAACGTGATCCTGATGATTAACGGTCGGTGGTAGATTTGGAAAAAAATGACGCAATGTGAATTTAGGATGTGCAAGAGCGGGTTCCTGAAAGATGCGCTCAAACAAAGATAAAACATTTATATGACTACGCAATCCGTGAACAGACTCATCGCACCACATTCGATTGATTGCTGGCATGGAGGTCGTACGAAAGGATGCGGGGTCGAGCTCAGAATTGATCGTTCCATCGATCGCATTTGAGTTTTGCTCGAGCCAGTTGAATTCTTCGGCGATTCGCAGCATTCTGCCGCGCACCTCGAAAATTTCTTCCGGTGGAATCAATCCTCGAAGAAAAAGATAGCCTTCAGAATTTAATCGTGCTGTTAAAGCATCCCCGTCATGGAGCATCTCTGTTGAATCTAAGAATGGCAAGTAAGTCATTCATGCTCCATAGTCTGATAAAAAATATCAGTGGTGAAAAATTAATCAGATTTTTTTTAAGTCAATTTCACCGTGACGAAATGGAACCCAAGAATTAATTTTATTGTTGAAATAAATCCCGTATTTATTTTTACAAAATATTTCGAGCCGTGATCCTGCGATTAAAGAAAAGGGTTTATCCAGATCAACAACCGGGCTTTTGGAAAATAAGTCATCCCAGAGTGTCTGAGCTTCAGAGCGACTCATTTCCGGGTAACTGTTGGCCGCGACGCACAAATCCCAAGCGGACTCTAGCTCTTTCCATAAATAATCGGCATATACATTCGTTGACATATGCATAGCGCCTTAAAAGAATAAAACCATGCTCACTCGATCGTAAACAGAGGAGCAAAACCCAATTGATTAAAGTGATTGGCTTTGATTAAATACTGTAAATATCTTTTTTCGTCACTCGCAGCTTCTAAGCGAGTGCCTCCATCCACTCATACTAACGCATACTTCAAGTTTACCGCCACGCGTTTGAAAAAATCGTCACTCGACACGAAACAACCGATGTCTACTTAACCTGCATGCCTCTGAGCCGCACCTCGAATGTCCAAAACACAAGCGACAGCCACTCATACTTCTTTGACTTTCAGATTTTTTAGCGGGTGCACTGGAGTTTGCATGCAAAGCCACCCCTCTACCCTGTCTCAAGCTGCTCGGATTTCGTTCAATAAATCGGGGTGCCGATCCAGCACCTTGAGCAATTTGACCAAAGCCAGTGGCGGTTTGGTCTTGCCATTCTCATAGCGGGAAAAGGCGTTTACCCCACCACCAAAAATATCAGCCGCTTCACGCTGGTCGAGATCGAGCTTCTTGCGCACTTTGGCAATGTAGGCCGGGTCAACATAGGCCGCGTTGACTTGACGCTGAAACGCGCCGATCAGGTCACTGAAGCGGTCACCATGTTCACGGTTCAAAACCACTTCGCCACAAGCAGGACAAAAGTCGCCCGTGACTTCTGGGATGGTGGTGTGTTCGCCCTTGTAGACGTAGGGCATATCGCGGGTGTCGTGGATCAGTTCAGCCGCTCCACAGCTAGGGCATTTCATGGTCACAACTCCTTGAAGGAAACAATCAAAACATCGTCAATCACAGTCAGCTTGAGGTAGACAACAAGGTCGCCGATATCCACGACCGTTTGGATATCGGTCGCCTTCAGGCCCAACTCCTTCGTTTGGGCTGCCTTCACTTTGCGATCTATCAAGTCTCGCAGCGTGAGATGTGCCTCCAACACCAAAATCAAGTCCTCACCGTCGATCAATAATGTTTGGATATCCTTGCCTGTGACTAGACTCCTGATCACTTCTGGGCTGAAACCATTTACAGAGATGAACAGGCCGCGCCCATAAAGCTTTCATGACACCTTGCCTGCAAATTGATAAACCGGCTCGTTGCTGGCAGCCCGCTCCTACCACTTGGCTTCAATCTCTGGACTGAGGCTATCTCCGCTTTAGTACAACCATGCTTCTCGAAGAAGCCGACGATGTCCTTTCACGGCCATAACAGCGATAGAATGCAGTCCTTCATGCAACCCTTGATATCGGCAGGAAAGCTCATGCTCACCCCTCGCCTAGGGCAATCCGGTCGAGAAGCTGTGCAATCACGTCACTCGCTTGCCTTTGGCGCAACGCCCTCCCCTCACGTTGCTCTGGCTCGCCGCCTTCGCCCAGCTCGAACCTGGCGACCGCCACCGGGCCATCCTTGCGGTAGCCCTCGGCTTTTTCGTCACCAACAAAACGGCTGCGCAGGATCGCCAGCGAGGCCTCGACGACGGCACCATGCTTGCCGTTGCGCTCCGTTTCGAAAGCCTCAGCCACAGCGTCCAGTCCTTCGGATGCGTGTTCAATGCAATAGATCAGATCGTGCGCATCTTTGCGTTCGAAGCGCTCATCGAACGCGAACGACTTCAGGCAGGTAAAGCTAACCAGGTTTGCATGCTTGATCTGTTCCGTCGCGATTCCGTTGCCACCGAGGAGTTCTGCTTGGATCTCGGTGACTTGGTGAAGGTCAAAAACAATGGACGAATACGGAATGTTTAGTGCAGAGATCGTGCCTTCGGTTGGCAATGGTTGTACCTTGCCGCCAGCGATGTGCGGTGCATCTGCAAGTAATTCCAGCACCATCAACGCGCCTTGTTCTGTGCGGGTCTGCCAACGCCAGGAAAGCTTTGTACCGGAGCTGTTCTCACCTCGTTCGAAACCCATTTTCTTGAGGTTGTCTTCGAGTGTGTTGTATGCCTCGGTATTAGCCAAGATTTGCAGGTCGGTCACTATATCAGCGTCCAGCGTGCCAGCGTGTGCCGGCACTATCGGAGGCCGCTCAGATACAAGATATCGTGGCGTGAGTCCCCCGATCAGGTAGACCGACTCCTTCCACGGTCCGAGACCGCGCAGCAGAGTCACGAGGACGCGTTCGCAGTCCACCGTGTACTGGTCACTATAGCCGTCGAATGTTGTAGGTTTTGCCATCAGAATCCGATCCTTTCCTTGCGCAAGTGTTCGGCCATTTCCTTGGCGCGGCCTTCACTGCGCAAGAGGTCAAGATAAACTTGGGTCGGACTGGCCAACCAAACGCCCCCGATCTTTTGCCGAAACAGCAGTTCTCCAGCCGACTTCGTCTCGATTATCGCGAGGTTCGCCCCTTCATTGACGACGCGCGCACCCAGCTCAGACATTGCCGTCTCGGCATTGGTGCTGGGTAGCAGTCGAACGCGCACCTGAGAGATGCCGGACAAAAAGGGGGCATATCGCTGTGCAGCGGCTTCGTAGCTCACCGCATAAGCGACCTGATGCGCATCCAACATCTGGCCGAGCTGTTCGATCAGTGCATCAGAATTCAACCCAGGTACGAAGTACCGGCGAAGCAGGGGTGCGCGCTGCGTGGCGAGCTGCTTCGCCCAAGCATCGAGCAACGCACTTGGTTCACGCAGATGCCGCTCCTTGCTCGGCCCCTGTCCTCGCGACACCAACCAGTCGAACCGCTCCAACTCGCTTAGTACGTCCGAGGCCGTGGATGGAGCCACCTGCGCCCGTTGAGCCACTTCGGTAACACCAAACCACTCCTCGTGATTGACCAGAAGCGCATACAAAACCTGGGCGCGTCTTCCCGAGAAAAGCGACCGCACCGACTTTTCCAAAGTCTTCGGAGCCGGCTTATCGATGTAGACGTATGCACCGGTGGCCGGCAGGAACAAGCTACCACCGCTATCGAAGTAGCCGATGCGCTCGGCTTTGAGCAATTCTTTCGCCCCCGGTGAGAGCGACTCGGCGATCAGCAGATGCTGCACATCGGCGTATTGACCGTGCTGGACCGACTTCAACTGCCACAACGCCTGGCGCACATCTCGGGGGTAGACGGACTTCTTTGCCTCAACCAGCAAGATGATCGATCTACCGGCAATGTGAAGATCAATCTTCGCGTCGACTCGGCCGGTAGCCTGAACAGTCAATTCTGAATGAACCAGCTCAGCATGCACGTCCGGCAAATCCCGGAGCGAACCCAAGAGATGTTCGATCAGGACATGTTCCATATGGAGCGATTCGGTCATAATTTATATTATTTCCTGTTCAGCGAATAAGTAAAATATACAGAATATTCAATGAGAGTGCAATATTCGCTGAACAACGAATTAAGTAGAAGGTGACCAGTGCTCCTCACCGTCACACGGCAGACCACTCGACACTGCTACACAGAGCGACAGAAAGATAGAAGGGAGTGATAGTTGCAAGAAAAACGACAAGGCTCACCACAGGCCAGCGAATGCCAGATCAAAAAACAAAAAATCCCGCACTGACGAGGACTTACGGGTCTTTTCGCGCCTTCAACTACCTGCTGATGTCAGACGTTTGATCACTCCCACTCGATCGTAGCCGGTGGTTTTGAAGATACATCATACACAACGCGATTGATGCCACGTACCTCGTTGATAATTCTCGAGGAAACTTTTGCAAGCAAAGGATATGGCAATGGTGCCCAATCCGCGGTCATGAAGTCTGAGGTCTGTACAGCGCGTAATGCAACGACATAGTCATACGTCCGGCCATCACCCATCACACCTACAGATTTAACAGGCAAGAATACAGCAAAAGCCTGCGAGGTTAGATCGTACCAGCTTAAGCCAGAGGCTTTATCCATATGGTTATGCAGTTCTTCGATGAAGATCGCATCGGCACGGCGCAGTAAATCAGCGTATTCGGCTTTGACTTCGCCAAGAATACGAACACCGAGACCGGGACCTGGAAACGGGTGACGATACACCATGCCATGTGGCAAACCAAGTGCAACGCCGAGTTTACGCACCTCGTCTTTAAACAACTCACGCAACGGTTCAAGCAGTTTAAGGTTGAGAGTGTCTGGCAAGCCACCAACATTGTGGTGGGATTTGATGGCAACAGCTTTACCGGTCTTGGCTCCTGCTGACTCAATCACATCCGGGTAGATCGTGCCTTGGGCGAGCCATTTGGCTTGCTTGAGTTTGCCTGACTCGGTCTGGAAAACCTCAACAAACTCTTTACCAATGATTTTGCGTTTGGCTTCAGGATCAGAAACTCCGGAAAGCTTGCCCATGAATTGCTCGGAAGCATTCACATGAATGATTTTCACACCCATGTTTTCTGCAAAGGTTTTCATGACCTGCTTACCCTCATCGAGTCGCAGCAGACCGTGGTCTACAAACACGCAAGTCAGACGATCGCCGATGGCTTTGTGAATCAGCGCCGCAGCCACAGAGGAGTCCACACCGCCCGACAGACCGAGGATGACCTCGTCCTGCCCGACTTGTTCACGAATACGTACGACTGCCTCTTCAACGTAGTTGGGCATATTCCAATCACCCGTGCAGGCACATATTTCGTTGACGAAACGATTGAGCAAGGCCTGGCCTTGGATGGTGTGTGTGACCTCCGGGTGAAACTGGACAGCATAGAACTTACGCGTTTCATCTGCCATTCCTGCGATAGGACATGAGGGCGTGGAGGCCATGAGCTTAAAACCCTCAGGCAAACGCGTCACCTGATCACCATGACTCATCCAGACCTTGAGCATGCCATGGCCTTCGGGTGTCGTGAAGTCCTCGATGTTCTTCAGAAGAGTGGTATGACCATGCGCGCGCACTTCTGCATAACCAAACTCGCGGTGATCGGCGTAACTGACCTCGCCACCGAGTTGCTGAGCCATGGCTTGCATGCCATAGCAAATCCCAAGAACGGGTATGCCAAGTTCAAATACTGCGCTGGGAACCTTAAGAGAATCTGCGTCATAGGCCGAAGCATGACTTCCGGAAAGAATAATGCCCTTTAGACCCGAGGCCATTTGCTCACGTAAAAAATCAGCTGTCACGTCACCCGGATGAAGTTCACAATACACGCCGGCCTCGCGGACACGACGTGCAATGAGTTGTGTAACCTGTGAACCGTAATCGAGAATCAGAATTCGCTGATGCATGAGAGCCTTGCCTGTTTAAATAAAATACACCGGCTTGTGTGCCGGTGTTTAAGAGACATAAATTTCAGAAATTAATCTGCGCGGTAATTGGGAGCTTCTTTGGTGATCTGCACGTCATGGACGTGCGATTCGCGAAAGCCTGCAGATGTAATCTGCACAAACTCTGGTTTGGTGCGCATTTCTTCGATCGTTGCACATCCACAGTAACCCATCGAAGCGCGAACGCCACCAACCAGTTGATAAATAATGGCGAGTACGCTGCCCTTGTAAGGTACGCGACCCTCAATACCTTCGGGAACGAGTTTGTCAGCGTTATTGGCGGGATCCTGGAAATAACGGTCGGCAGAGCCATCCGTCATTGCACCCAGACTACCCATGCCGCGATAGGATTTGTATGAGCGGCCCTGGAACAAAACGACCTCTCCGGGTGCTTCTTCGGTACCTGCAAACATTCCGCCCATCATGCAGGTTGAGGCCCCAGCCGCAATCGCTTTGGAAATATCGCCAGAGAAACGGATACCACCATCGGCGATTAGAGGCACGCCTGTGCCCTCGAGTGCTTTGGATACATCAGAAATCGCGGTGATCTGCGGCACACCCACACCCGCCACGACACGTGTCGTGCAAATGGAGCCTGGGCCAATACCGACCTTGACAGCGTCAGCGCCAGCATTGAGCAAGGCCCGAGCAGCGTCGGCCGTAGCGATGTTGCCACCGATGACCTCGACTTTTGGATAGTGCGTTTTTACCCAGCGCACGCGCTCAATCACACCAGAGGAGTGACCATGAGCGGTATCAACAACAATGACATCGACACCGGCTGCGACGAGTTTTTCGACGCGCTCTTCGGTGCCGTCACCCACACCAACTGCTGCCCCAACGAGTAACTGACCATGACTGTCTTTGCAGGCTGCGGGGTGTTCAGTGTTTTTAACGATGTCTTTGACAGTAGCCAGACCACAGAGCTCAAACGCGTCGTTGACAATCAGCACACGCTCAAGACGATGCTTGTGCATCAGCGTCTGAGCCTCTGAAAGCGTGGCGCCTTCTTTCATGGTGATCAGACGCTCTTGCGGTGTCATGACTGTTTTGATTGTCGCGTCGAGCCTGTCCTCAAAACGCAGATCACGGTTGGTCACAATGCCAACGACCTTGCCGCCCTCAACAACGGGTAAACCTGAGATACCGTGTTTACGTTGCAGAGCAATCGCGTCTCGTACTTTCATTGACGGTGTGACGGTGATTGGATCAATCACAATACCGAATTCATGGCGCTTGACGCGGGCAACTTCGCTTGCCTGTTCGTCAGCGGACAAATTTTTGTGAATAATGCCGATCCCACCCTCCTGAGCCATGGCGATCGCCAGTCGGGCTTCAGTCACTGTATCCATCGCTGCGGATACCAGAGGGATATTGAGGGAGATATTTCGGGTCAGACGTGTTGCAAGCGAAGTATCGCGTGGCAAGACCTGAGAAAAGGCAGGCACCAGCAACACATCGTCGAAGGTGAGCGCGGTTTGAATTAAACGCATATAAAGCTCCGGGCGCAAAGAGAGATTATACGATGCTTGGGTAGGTCTTTTTTGGTCAAAACAAGCCAAAACACCCTAAAATGCCCCACTTTATTTGGAGGGAAATTCAAATAGTTTCCTTTAATCATTCAAATTGCGACCCAAAAGCACCAGAAAGGCACTAGAAAGCAATTCGAAAATACCAGATATCATTCAAAAAACCTTAGATAAAGCCATAAAACTAAGTTTTATTTTCATTTATTTATTCGCACCACAAACACTTAAAAACATCACAGACAAAAAATGACTCAAGAAAACATGCTTGCTACCTGGATTGCAGAAGAAGAAAAATTACTCGGCGCCATGTCAAATGGTCGACTGGTGGGTCATCTGAATCAGGAAAAGGTTGCGGGATTAACGGGTTTGGAGGTGATGCAAGCTGTCATCCGCGGCGATCTGCCTAATGGCAATATGGCCACAACCATGAACTATATGATTATGGAGGCCGCACCAGGACACGCTGTGGTTCAGGGCAACCCGACTGATAGTGTGTTGAATGTGCAAGGTTTTGTGCACGGAGGCTGGTTCGCCACGATCATGGATGCAGCAGTGGGTAACTCAATCCACACAATGTTGCCACCAGGAAAGGGTTACACCACGCTTGATCTAAGCGTCAAAATGACGCGTGCGTTACTGCCAACGGTTGGGCGCGTGCGAGCGATTGGTCGCGCGATTCAGGTGGGCAGAACCATCGCCATCGCCGAGGGCAGATTGATCGGCCCCGACGGGAAACTGCACGCAACAGCGACAACAACCTGCATGGTCGTCGACATCAAGAAATGACGAGCCCTGCAGCATCACTTACCTGAAAGGCTTAAC
This sequence comes from Burkholderiaceae bacterium, assembly GCA_036725985.1. Classification (GTDB taxonomy): domain Bacteria; phylum Pseudomonadota; class Gammaproteobacteria; order Burkholderiales; family Burkholderiaceae_B; genus Zwartia. The sequence goes on along the minus strand of DAIMDD010000005.1, from coordinate 21,114 downwards.
CAAGAGTCGTCCTGGCATTCTGGAAAAACCGCATCCAGGGTGAATACATACCACCTGTATCAGCCTGTCCCCAGCGCTCAGGTGCCCAGGACATCATGACATTGCGTGTCACGCGTTCAGGGTGAGGCATCAGCACGGTAAAGCGACCATCCGCAGTCGTAACCGAGGTCAGACCATTTGGGCTGCCATTGGGATTAAAAGGATAAGCCTCGGTTGCCTGACCACGGTGATCGATAAACTGCAAGGCACTTAGTGCTTTTTGCTGATTACCCTGGCGAGAGAAATTCGCAAAGCCTTCGCCGTGCGCGACTGCGACGGGGATGCGGGTACCCGCCATACCTTTGAAAAATATCGAGGGTGAGTCGAGCACTTCAACCATCGAAAAACGGGCTTCGTATTTTTCGGACAGATTGCGGGTGAAACGAGGCCAGTTTTCTGCGCCCGGAATCATCTTGGCCAGAGCAGCCATCATCTGGCAGCCATTGCATACTCCGAGAGCAAAGCTATCTGGACGTGCAAAGTATTGTGCAAACTGATCGGACAATTGCGAGTTGAACAAAATACTGCGTGCCCACCCCTCGCCTGCGCCCAACACATCGCCATAACTAAAACCACCGACAGCAACAAGCCCCTGGAACAGAGAAAGATCGACATAACCAGACTGCAAGTCCGTCATGTGCACATCCCACGCCTCAAAGCCTGCCTTATCAAAAGCCCAAGCCATTTCAACCTGACTGTTACATCCCTGCTCTCGCAAAATCGCTACGCGTGGCTTGGCACCCATATTCAAGAAGGGCGCAGCCACATTGTGTTGTGGATCAAAGCTGACCAGAGGTGACATGCCAGGATCAGTCAGATCTTTCCAGGTATCGAACTCAGCCTGCGCACAAGCTGGATTTTCCCGTAATGAAGCAATCCGATAACTCACATCACTCCAAAGCTGACCGAGCTCGGCACGCGGACGTCCCCAGATTTTTTTACCATCGCGGAAAATTTCAACTTCGTCAGCAGCATTTAATGAGCCGATCACATGCGAGAATCTGGACAAGCCGGCTGCGCGCAGCACCTGCATCACAGCATCACGCTCAGCTGCGGGCACCTGAATCACGGCACCCGCTTCTTCGTTAAACAAGGCTTTGAGTGTCAACTCATCACGCTGTACCGCAACCTGCTCCGGACGAATTTTGTAATCACCCCAGTCCGCGGCGTGTGCATCGATCGTCAGCATGTCCAAATTGAGCGAAACACCGGTGTGACCTGCAAACGCCATCTCGCAGACTGTTGCAAACAAACCGCCATCGGAGCGGTCATGATAAGACAGCACCACACCTGACTCAGCCAGTGCGCGAATCGTTACAAAGAAAGAGCGCAACGCTTGCGCGTCATCCAGATCGGGCGTTTGCTCGCCCACCTGATTGATGACTTGCGAAAGTATCGAGGCACCCATGCGTTGACGGCCCTGACCCAAATCGATCAAGATCAGGCTGGTGGGACCTTGATTTGTTTTTAATTCGGGTGTGAGGGTGTTGCGAACATCGTTGACGGGGGAGAAAGCCGTCACGATTAAAGAGACCGGTGCGACGACCTTGCGGTTTTCGTCGCCTTCATTCCAGGTTGTCTGCATCGACAAGGAGTCTTTACCAACTGGAATGGACAGGCCGACTTGCTGGCACAGCACGCTGACTGCTGACACGGTGTCATATAGCGCAGCATCCTGACCGGGGGCCCCACACGCAGCCATCCAGTTAGCTGACAACTTAATGTCTTCGAGTCGCGCCACGTCTGCAGCGACCAGGTTCGTCAGTGCTTCGGCCACCGCCATACGACCCGAGGCCGCAGCGTCGATCACTGCCAAAGGCGTGCGTTCGCCCATCGCCATGGCTTCGCCACGCGTACCGTCATGATCAGCCAGTGTCACTGCGCAATCGGCTACAGGGACCTGCCAGGGACCGACCATCTGATCGCGACTCGACAAACCGCCCACGGTGCGATCACCGATGGTGATGAGGAAGGTTTTATTCGCAACGGTTGGGTGCTGTAATACACGCGTAGCTGCATCATCGAGACTGATAACTGTCAAATCAAGCGGCTGCGTGACACCTGACAAACGCTTCACCTCACGTGTCATGCGGGGTGGCTTACCGAGAATCACATCAATCGGCACATCAACGGGACGCGTTTCAGTACTGGGATTAAGCGAATCAATGCCAGGCAAACCCTCGCCATTTAAAACACGAAGCTGACGTTCTTCCGTAGCAACGCCAATCACAGCAAAGGGGCAGCGCTCGCGATCCGCGATTTCTTTGAAGCGTTCCAAATCATGGGGCAAGATCGACAGGACATAACGCTCTTGCGATTCGTTGCTCCAGATTTCTGCAGGCGACATACCCGACTCCTCGAGCGGCACACGCTTGAGTTCAAAGATCGCACCACGCCCGGCGTCGTTGACAAGCTCTGGGAAAGCATTCGACAAACCACCTGCGCCAACATCATGAATCGCGATAATTGGGTTGTTTGCACCCTGCTGCCAGCAACGATCGATCACTTCCTGTGCACGGCGCTCAATTTCAGGATTGCCCCGCTGTACTGAATCAAAGTCCAGTGCTGCAGTGTTCGTACCCACGGCCATGCTGGAGGCAGCACTGCCTCCCATGCCGATGCGCAAACCCGGACCACCAAGCAGGATCAATAAGGCATTGGGTGGAATCACATCTTTTTTAGTCTGACCGGCATCGATACTGCCCAGGCCACCGGCAATCATGATCGGCTTGTGGTAACCCCAGCGTGTGCCACCCGCAGTCTGTTCATAGGTACGGAAATAGCCCAGCAAGTTAGGGCGACCGAACTCATTATTAAACGCTGCCGCGCCGAGCGGACCGTCAATCATGATGGATAGCGGGCTCGCGATACGGTCGGGGCTACCGTGATGATCGGACTCCCAGGGGCGCACAGCATCAGCAAGTTTGAGGTGCGAGACTGTGAAGCCGGCCAGACCTGCTTTGGGTTTAGAACCACGACCGGTTGCACCCTCATCACGGATTTCGCCGCCAGCACCCGTTGCAGCACCCTCGAAAGGCGCGATTGCAGTTGGGTGGTTATGGGTTTCGACCTTCATAATGGTGTGAACCATCATTGGATGCGCTTCATAAATTGGCGCGACTTCGTTAGTCGGGTTGGAGGCCTGGAAACGCAAGGCCTCGCCTCCCTCCATGATGGCTGAGTTATCCGAATACGCAACGATCGTGCCAAGCGGCTGAGCCGCATGGGTTTCGCGAATCATGCCAAAGAGTGTTTTGGGGGTTGACACACCGTCGATGACCCACTGAGCGTTAAAAATTTTATGGCGGCAGTGTTCGCTATTGGCCTGAGCAAACATCATGAGCTCAACATCAGTCGGATCACGACCCAGCTCAGTAAAGGACTTGGTCAGATAATCAATCTCGTCCTCTGATAAGGCAAGTCCAAGGGTTGTATTGGCCTCAAGTAAAGCCGCTTTGCCGAGTTTGACGACTGGAACCGTCTGCATGGGCTTGCCAGGCAGGGAATCAAACAGCGCTTTAGGATCAAAGCGCTGATCCACTACTGTTTCTGTCATGCGATCGTGCAGGCAGGAGGCGGCAAGCGCGAGCATGTCTGCATCGAGCTTTTTGGTTTTTAACCAGTTGCTTTCAGGAATCAGAGTGTATTTGACGCCTCGTTCCATACGGCGAACAGTAAAAAATCCGCAATTATGTGCAATATCTGTGGATTTGCTCGCCCAGGCACTGATTGTCCCTAAGCGCGGAAAAACCTGTAATACGACGCCAGAGGACTCATCAGGATGCGCCACATACGGATTGCCATAGTCCAATAACTGCACCAGACGGGCATGGGTCTCTGAATCAGGGGCCTCATCACACCAGACAAAATGCTCGTAGCGGGCGTCAATCGCCGCCACAGGTAAGCCAAGAGCTTTCATTTTTGCCAAGAGTCGCTCTTGACGGAAAGTGGACAAAACAGATGAGCCGGGGATGTGCAGGATGTAGGACACAGTGATGATCGCGTGGCAGCAGATAGGGGAAAACACGCATTTTAGCCTCCAACAGCAGTTTATAGGTCTAAACCTGCTTTGATCGTTGCTATGATACGAACCGAAACTAATTTCTGGAGACAGTTATGACCATAACAAGACGTAATCTGCTGGCAGGTGCCGGCGCTGGCGCGATCGCCATGGCAGCACCGCTTCGCAGTGCATGGGCTCAGTCCAAGGCTGAGTTTTCCTACAAATATGCGAATAACCTGCCCCTTACCCACCCCATGAACCTTCGCGCAAAGGAAATGGCCGATGCCATTCTGGCCGAAACCAATGGTCGCGTTGAAATTCGTATTTTCCCAAGCAGCCAGCTCGGTTCAGACACCGACATGCTGAGTCAGGTCCGTAATGGTGGAGTCGAATTTTTCACACTCTCAGGCCTGATTCTGGCCACACTGGTGCCTGCATCGTCCATTACCGGTATCGGTTTTGCCTTTAAAGACTACAGCGAGGTCTGGAAAGCACTGGATGGTGATCTGGGCGCGCATGTGCGTAAAGAAATTGGTAAAGCCAACCTGGTTGCTATGGACAAAATCTGGGATAACGGTTTCCGCCAGATCACCTCCTCGACCAAGCCAATCCAGACTGCGGATGATTTGAAAGGCTTCAAGATCCGCGTCCCTGTGTCACCACTGTGGACCTCGATGTTCAAAGCCTTTGATTCGGCGCCTGCTTCGATTAATTTCAACGAAGTCTACAGCGCACTGCAAACAAAAATCGTTGATGGTCAGGAAAATCCTTTGGCTATTATCGATACAGCCAAGCTCAACGAAGTGCAGAAATATTGCTCGATCACCAACCACATGTGGGATGGTTTCTGGTTCCTGGCCAATAAACGCGCCTGGGAAAAATTACCTGAAAACCTGCGCGGCATCGTCGCTAAAAACATCAACGCTGCGGGTATGAAAGAGCGTGCTGACGTTGAAGCAATGAATGCAGGTCTGCAAAAAGGTCTGACCGAAAAGGGCATGGTATTTAACAACACTACCCCTGAGTCATTCCGTAATCGTCTGCGTCAAGGTGGCTTTTACTCAGAGTGGAAAGGCAAACTGGGCGATGAAGCGTGGGTAATGCTTGAGCGCTACAGCGGCAATCTGGCCTGATCGGAGCTGAGTCAGCCAGTGCATGCCTGTTATAGATGCGCTGATTGACTCAACCGAATTACAAATATTCGGGTGTTCGCCTAAGCGTTCACCCGATATTTATTTAAGCATCACCGGTCACACGGATACTTGATGCAGATTTGAAGCGGGTAGTTTTTAAACTACCCTGGATGAAAGATGAAAGGCAAACACCATGACTACAGAAATCAACCAAGATGAGTTGAGCCCCGCAATTGCTGTTGGCGGTAATGCGCTGGTATCAAGGCTCATCAAGCCTCTGGAAATCGTCAGTGCGATGTTGCTGACGGTGATTGTCGTGATGCTGCTGGTTGGTGTGGTCTCACGTTATGTATTTTCCTTACCCATCATCTGGATTGATGAAGTTGTATCCATTTCATTTCTCTGGTTAGCGATGCTGGGTTCAGCGATCGCCATGCATCGTAATGAGCACCTGCGCCTGACGCTTTTTCTGCAGATGATGCCGCAGAAGATGCGTGATTTCGTGCATGCGGTGGCATTAGTCGCAATCGCTGCATTTTTACTTGCGCTCGTTCACCCAGCCATCGAGTACGCCCAAGATGAATGGTTTGTCACCTCACCTGCCCTGAATATTCCCAATAGTTTTCGTGTATCGGCGCTCGCCTTTGGCATTATTGGGATGCTTGCCGTGCTTGCAACCTATGCTGTGCAGACCGTCAGTAAAGCCAACTTGTTTGGAGCGGTTGTGCTGGTCGCTGTTGTGGCATGGCTTTGCTGGAAATTTTCAGCACAACTGTCTGACATCGGCCTCTATAACATTCTGATTTTCCTGGTCATCCTGGTCGCACTATGTCTGGTGGCGGGCGTGCCGATTGCGTTCTGTTTTGGTTTGGGAGCCATGTGTTATCTGGCGTTCTCCACTACAGTGCCGCTTATGGTGGTGATCGGCCGAATGGACGAAGGCATGTCCAGCCTGATTCTGGTCTCGGTACCAATTTTCGTATTACTTGGCTGTGTGCTGGATGCAACGGGCATGGGCAAGGCGATTGTTGATTTTCTCGCTTCCTTACTCGGTCATATCAAGGCCGGTATGTCTTATGTTTTGCTTGGATCATTATTTATCGTTTCAGGCATTTCAGGATCTAAAGTTTCCGACATGGCGACTATCGCTCCGGCCCTTTTTCCCGAAATGAAACGTCGTGGTCATAAACCACGCGAGATGATTGCGCTGCTGGCAACCGGAGCTGCGATGGCGGATACCGTACCGCCGAGCATTGTGCTGATTGTGCTGGGCTCTGTTGCGGGGGTATCGATCGCTGGCTTATTCCAAAGCGGTATCGTGATCGCGGGCGTGTTGTTGCTCGCGCTGGTCGCTCTGGCTCGCTGGAAAGCTCGCCATGAAAAAATGGATGACGTTAGCCGTCCAAAACTGAAAGTGATCTGGGGCACGTTACTGATTGCTGGCCCCGCGCTGGTACTGCCATTCCTGATCCGTAGTGCAGTGGGTGGTGGTGTGGCAACAGCAACTGAGGTATCAACCATCGCCGTGCTGTATGCCATGGTGATTGGTCAGGTTCTGTACGGTGGGATTGGCTGGAAAAAAGTGTATGCCATGCTGGTTGAAACAGCTGCGCTCAGTGGTGCCATCCTGCTGATACTGGGGACGGCCTCCTCGATGGCCTGGGCGATTACGCAAAGCGGTGTTGTGCAAAGCTTGTCGCAATTCCTCACTACGCTGCCCGGTGGTGTCACGGCCTTCATGTTGGTAACCATCCTGGTATTCCTGATCCTCGGCTGTTTGCTTGAAGGCTTGCCTGCGATTCTGATTTTGGCACCAATCATGTTCCCAATTGCCAAGAAACTGGGGATACATGACATTCATTACTCGATGGTGGTCGTTACCGCCATGAATATCGGCTTGATGATGCCACCAATCGGTGTGGGCTTCTATGTAGCTTGTCGTATCGGTGATGCCTCACCTGATGACGTGATGGGGGCTATATGGCCTTATATCATCGCGCTGATGGTTGGTTTGATTGCGATTGCGGCGGTGCCTTGGTTCTCTACTGTGGCGTTATAAAAAAAACGTAGTAGACGCAGTTGTCGGTTTAGCAGGATTAAAAAAATACCGCCTGAGCTAATCACTCTGGCGGTATTTTTTCTACAACATGACTTCAAAGTGTGCTGGACCACATCCGGAGAATAAGCAATTGGAGAATAAGCAATTACTTCTTGCGTACCGGTGGTAAATCCGTGCAATGACCTTCTGAAGCTTCTGCAGCCAAGCCGACTGACTCACCAAGGGTCGGATGCGGGTGAATCGTTTTACCGATATCCACTGAGTCCGCACCCATCTCGATCGCGAGTGCAACCTCGCTGATCAAATCACCGGCATGTGTGCCAACAATGCCACCACCGAGGATCTTATGAGTCGTGGCATCAAACAACAGTTTAGTGAAACCTTCGTCACGACCGTTCGCGATCGCACGACCAGAAGCGGCCCAAGGGAACAGGCCTTTTGTGATCTGCACGCCTTGTTTTTTAGCCTCATCTTCAGTCAGACCAACCCACGCTACCTCTGGATCCGTATAGGCAACGGAAGGAATCACGCGAGCATCAAAGAAGCTCTTCTGCCCGGCTGCGACTTCTGCTGCAACGTGCCCCTCATGAACCGCTTTGTGAGCCAACATCGGCTGACCGACAATATCGCCGATCGCAAAGATATTTGGCACGTTCGTACGCATCTGGCGATCGACTTCAATAAAACCACGATCGGTCACAATCACACCGGCTTTGTCTGCTGCGATTTTTTTACCGTTCGGTGTGCGACCAACAGCCTGTAATACGAGGTCATAACGCTGAGGCTCTTTGGGCGCGCCCTCACCTTCGAAGGTCACGTAGATACCATCCTTCTTGGCTACCGCAGCGACTGTTTTGGTTTTCAACATCAGATTATCAAAGCGCGGCGCATTCATTTTTTGCCAGACCTTGACCAGATCACGATCCGCACCCTGCATCAGACCGTCTTGCATTTCAACGACATCCAGGCGTGCGCCGAGCGCTGAGTAAACCGTACCCATTTCCAAACCAATAATGCCACCACCCACAATCAGCATTTTCTTTGGAATACTGCGCAACAGCAGTGCACCGGTTGAATCAACCACGCGGTCGTCTTCTGGCATAAAAGGCAGTTTCACTGACTGGCTGCCGGCTGCGATAATCGCCTGACCGAATTCAATCGTCTGCGTGCCCGTGTCGGTCTTGACCGTGAGGTGATTAGCACTGGCAAACTCGCCAAGACCTTGCACGACAGTGACTTTGCGGGCTTTGGCCATGCCTGCCAGACCACCGGTGAGCTTGCCGATCACACCGTCTTTAAAGGCGCGCAGCTTATCCAGATCAATTTTGGGTTTACCAAAAGAAATACCATGGTCTGCGAGCGCCTGTGCTTCTTCCATTACCGCAGCAGTATGCAGCAGTGCTTTGGAAGGTATGCAACCTACATTCAGGCAGACGCCGCCAAGTGTTGCGTAACGCTCGACCAGAATGACGTTCAGACCCAGATCGGCTGCGCGAAAGGCAGCTGAGTAACCGCCAGGACCTGCGCCGAGGACTAAGAGGTCACATTTGGTATCGACTTTACCAGCATAGGCTGCGACTTTAGGTGCGACGACTGCTGGAGCTGGGGTTGACGAAGTGGCGATAGCTGGAGTCGAAGATGCTGCGGTCGTTGCTGCAACAGCGGGAGTGGCAACAACTGGAGCAGAGGTTGCTGCTGAAGCAGTCGCAGATGACCCATTGGCCGCGGCATCGACCTGCAAAATCACAGAGCCTTGCTTGACTTTGTCGCCGACCTTAACAGCGATTGATTTAACGACACCCGCGTGTGAGGAGGGAATCTCCATGGAAGATTTGTCTGACTCAACCGTGATTAGACTCTGCTCAGCTTTGACTGTGTCACCAACCGCGACCAGGACCTCGATCACATCGACCGAGTCAAAATCACCGATGTCAGGGATTTGAATATCAACAATATTACTCATGACGATCCCTTACAGTGCGATGCGACGGAAATCCGCCAGCAGGCTGCCAAGATAGGCATTGAAACGTGCTGCTGCAGCACCGTCGATGACCCGATGGTCATAGGACAGAGACAATGGCAAGGTCAGCTGAGGCACGAACTGTTTACCATCCCACACTGGTTTCATGACAGAGCGTGACACACCAAGAATAGCGAGCTCAGGAGCATTGATGATCGGGGTAAAGTTAGTGCCGCCGATGCCACCGAGTGAGGAAATTGAAAAGCATCCGCCCTGCATTTCACCGGGGGACAATTTACCGTCACGCGCTTTTTTAGCAAGCTCACTACTTTCGGTTGCCAACTCGAGGATGCCTTTTTTATCAGCATCACGAATCACGGGAACAACCAAACCATTAGGTGTGTCGGCTGCAAAACCAATGTTGTAGTAGTGCTTCAGAACGAGATTGTCACCATCAAGCGAGGCATTGAACTCCGGAAACTTTTTCAGTGCCGCAACGCAGGCTTTGATCAGGAAAGCCAGCATCGTGACTTTGACACCGGACTTTTCGTTTTCCTTGTTCAAGGTCACACGCAGTGCCTCGAGTCCGGTGATATCCGCTTCATCGTTATTCGTGACGTGCGGGATCATGACCCAGTTGCGATGCAAGTTGGCACCGGAGATTTTTTTGATGCGCGATAAAGGCTTAGGAGTGACGTCACCAAACTTGGTGAAATCAACCTTTGGCCAGGGCAACAGATCGATACCACCACCAAGTGCTGTCCCCGCAGCAGCGGCTGCAGTCCCTGCACCACCAGCCAGTGCTTGTTTGACAAAATTCTGGACGTCTTCCTGGACAATGCGGCTTTTGGGGCCTGTGCCGGTTACACGGGTCAGATCAACACCTAATTCACGCGCAAATTTACGCACTGAGGGTGAAGCGTGTGGCAGGCCTGCCGTTGAGACAGGCATTTCGAGTTTGCCTGCTGTTGGCGCTTGAACC
>DAIMDD010000005.1:0-10838 GCA_036725985.1 Burkholderiaceae bacterium | reverse complement strand
GGTTGCAGCAGGAGCCCCAGCAGCCGAAGCCTCAACAGACAGCACAACGCTGCCTTGCTTGACCTTGTCACCAACTTTGACTGCGATCGATTTCACTACACCGCCCTGGGAGGCGGGAATTTCCATCGAAGCTTTATCTGACTCTACCGTTATCAGGCTCTGTTCAGCTTTGACGGTGTCACCGACCTTAACCAGAATTTCAATGACTTCGACAGACTCAAAGTCACCGATATCAGGTATCTGAATAGCAATAATATCGCTCATAGTTATTCTCTCTCTCAAGCGTACTGAGGATTGGATTTGTTAGGATCGATGCCATATTTTTTGATGGCCTCAGCTACCTTAGCAACAGGGATACTGCCCTCGTCTGCCAAGGCACGCAGCGTAGCCAACACAACATAGTGGCGATCCACTTCAAAATGCTCACGCAATTTCGAACGGAAATCGGAACGACCAAATCCGTCAGTACCCAGTACTTTAAAATCACGACCACGAGGTATGAACTGTCTGATCTGATCAGAAAATAATTTCATGTAATCGGTCGACGCGATGATCGGGCCTTCAGTTTTGGCTAACTGCGCCGTGACGTAAGGCACTTGAGCTTTGGCGGTTGGATGCAATAAATTATGACGTTCGCAATCCAGACCTTCGCGACGCAATTCTGTAAAGCTGGTGATACTCCAGATATCAGAGGAAACGCCCCAGTCTTTTTCCAGCAGCTCAGCTCCCGCCATCACTTCACGCAAGATCGTGCCCGAACCCATCAACTGAGCACGAAGTTTTGACTTACCACCCTTTTTGAGGCGGTACATGCCTTTGATGATGCCTTCTTCGTCACCCTTGGTCAGACCTGGCTGCGCGTAATTTTCGTTCATCACTGTCAGGTAGTAATAAACGTTCTCCTGATCCTCGACCATGCGTTTCAAACCATGCTGAATGATGACAGCGAGTTCGTGCGCAAAGGTTGGATCGTAGGAAACACAATTCGGGATGGTTGAGGAGAAAATATGGCTATGGCCGTCTTCGTGTTGCAGACCTTCACCGTTAAGCGTTGTACGTCCTGCCGTACCACCGAGCAGGAAACCACGTGCCTGCATATCACCTGCTGCCCAGGCCAGATCACCAATACGCTGGAAACCGAACATGGAGTAGTAGATGAAAAACGGGATCATGATCCGGTTATTCGTCGAATAAGAAGTCGCCGCAGCAATCCACGAACTAAAGGCGCCAGCTTCGTTAATGCCTTCCTGGAGTAATTGTCCATCTGCAGATTCACGGTAATACATTACCTGGTCTTTATCGACCGGAGTATATTTCTGGCCTTCTGGTGCATAAATACCGATCTGGCGGAACAAACCCTCCATACCAAAAGTACGGGACTCGTCAGCCAGGATTGGTACTACGCGCGGACCGATATCCTTATCGCGCAAAATCTGATTCAACACGCGGACAAAGGCTTGCGTCGTTGAAATTTCGCGACCCTCAACAGTCGGCTCAAGCACTGGACGGAACACCTCCAGTGAAGGCGCTTTGAGTTTTTCGTCTGCATGCGTGCGACGTTTTGGCAAATAACCGCCAAGCGCTTTGCGCCGCTCATGCAGGTACAACATTTCCGGCGAGTCTTCGGCAGGCTTGAAATAAGGAATTTTTTCCAGCTGATCATCAGGGACAGGAATGCCGAAACGATCACGGAACTCACGAATGGTATCGGTGTCGAGTTTTTTCTGTTGATGGGATGGGTTTTTGGCCTGTACAGCATCGCCAACGCCATAACCTTTGATGGTCTTGGCAAGAATGACTGTTGGCTGGCCCGTGTGTTGCGTCGCTGCAGAAAATGCTGCGTAAACTTTGTAGGGGTCATGACCACCACGATTCAGACGCCAGATATCATCATCGCTCATGCGAGAAACCATCTCGAGCAATTTCGGATGCTTGCCAAAAAAGTGATCGCGAACAAACTTGCCATCATTAGCCTTGTAGGCCTGGTACTCACCATCAACGGTTTCTTCCATGATCTTGCGCAGGATACCTTCCTTGTCACTCGCAAGCAGTGGATCCCAGTAACCGCCCCAGATCAGTTTGATGACATTCCAGCCACTGCCACGGAAATCGCCTTCGAGTTCCTGAATGATTTTGCCGTTACCACGCACTGGTCCATCCAGACGCTGCAAATTGCAGTTAATTACAAAAATCAGGTTGTCGAGTTTTTCGCGTGAGGCAAGACTAATCGCACCGAGTGACTCGGGCTCGTCCATCTCTCCATCACCGCAGAATACCCAGACCTTACGCTGGCTCGTATCTGCAATGCCGCGTGCGTGGAGGTATTTCAGAAAGCGCGCCTGATAGATGGCCATCAGTGGGCCCAGACCCATCGAAACAGTTGGGAACTGCCAAAACTCAGGCATGAGTTTTGGGTGTGGGTAAGATGACAGACCCTTGCCACCGACTTCCTGACGGAAATGATTTAACTGGTCTTCAGTTAAACGGCCTTCAAGATAGGCACGGCCATAGACGCCTGGTGAGGAGTGACCTTGGAAGTACACCAGATCACCGCCACGCTCTGGTGTGTCGGCATGCCAGAAATGATTTTGACCACATCCAATAATCGTTGCCAGTGAAGCGAACGAGGCGATGTGTCCGCCCAGATCACCGCCGTCAGGAGGATTGTGTTTGTTGGCTTTCACAACCATCGCCATTGCGTTCCAGCGAATGTAGCTGCGAATGCGCGCTTCGAGTTCCTGATTACCAGGATGCACAGGTTCGAGTCCTGCTGGGATCGTATTCTGATACGCCGTATTTGGCGAAAAAGGAATATGCGCGCCAGAGCGGCGAGCCAGATCAGTTAAGCGCTCCAAAAGATAATGCGCACGGTCAGGACCCTCACGATCCAGGACTGCAGCAAGTGCATCTAGCCACTCTTGGGTTTCTAAATTGTCTTCGTCATTTGCGGCGTTGAATGCGGCAGCTTGTGGTGCCATAGCAATCTCCTGAGTCTGTAAGCTGGCTGGTATGTAAGCCTACTTGTTTTTCGGTATTTTGCGCATTCTATGTACATATGGATTACCCGACAAGTAAAATTTCACTTTACGGTATTGAATTTCATATAGTGAAAAATTTAAAGTCCATATAACGTCTAAAATGAGACACATGTGGAAAACCCGAATGTTGACACCTCCAAAATCAGTGATCGCAACGCCGTTTCACGACCATGCACGCCTGCGTCGTCGCAGATGGTATTGGTTAACGCCGATGCTCGTGCTGGTGCTCTATGCCTGCGTCATGGGAGTGTTTTTCTGGCTGCAGCGTATCCATGATGGCAGCGTCATGTTCGTCACCATCGATCAGGAGGTCAGACAGAACCGTTTAATCGGTGTTGTGCTGGCGCTCTCTGTGGTGATTGTGATTGCACTGCTGATGCTTTGGCGCTACACCCGCTACCGGTCCGAAGCCGAAGCTGCACTGATCGCCGAAACAGGTTTCAGGCGCGCGATGGAGAACTCCATGTCAACCGGTATGCGCGTACTCGATCTGGAAGGACGCATTGCTTATGTCAATCCAGCGTTCTGCAGGATGATTGGCTGGAACGAAGCGGACCTGATCGGACGAATGCCGCCATTTCCATACTGGGTACCAGGCAGACATGAATCACACCAGCAAACTCTGGATAACGTTCTGACGGGCAAAACACCCAGCAGCGGTCTGGAGCTCGAAGCGCAGAGGCGCGATGGCTCACGTTTCAACGCGCGCATGTATGTATCGCCTTTGCGGGATTTGAACGGCACGCAGATCGGCTGGATGACCTCCATGACCGATATCACTGAGCCTAAGCGCATCCGCGAAGCGTTGACTGCGGCGCATGAGCGCTTCATGACGGTGCTCGAAGGACTTGATGACGCGATCTCGGTCACAGCGGATACTAATGAAGGACTTGAGCTTTTATTTGCTAATCGTACTTACCGGAGATTTTTCGGCGCCCAGACCAACGGCCACGACGAGTTGCTGGCCGGACGACGCGGCCGTTATACCGATGAATCGGTAGAGATTTATTCTGCCTCAGTCCAAAGATGGTTTGAAGTCCAGCACCGCATGCTTGCGTGGACCGATGGCCGACGCGTTCGCTTACAGGTCGCACGAGACATTACCGAGCGCCGCCACCACGAGGAAGCCTCCCGCATCCAGCAAGAAAAAATCCAGATTACGAGCCGCCTGACCACCATGGGTGAAATGGCCTCCTCTCTGGCGCATGAACTGAATCAACCCTTAACCGCCATCACCAACTACAGCATGGGGGCGGTGGCCATGGTGAAAGCTGGTCATACGGATCTGGATAAACTGCTGCCTGCACTTGAAAAAGCGGCCTCCCAGGCTCAGCGTGCCGGTAAGATCATCAGCCGTATCCGTGAGTTTGTGAAGCGCAGTGAACCAAGACGCCAATCCATACAGATCGATACTGTGATTGAAAACGCCATCAGTCTTGCCGAAATCCATGCCCGTAAACGCCAGATTGTGATTGAGCGCCAAATCCCTGAACATTTGCCAGATGTTCTGGCTGATCCAATTCTGATCGAGCAAGTGTTACTTAATCTATTGAAAAATGGCCTCGAATCGATGGAACACTCGGAAATAGGCAATCTGATGGTCCGCGTCAACATGCACGATGACCAGATTGAGGTTGCGGTCATGGATCGTGGCCACGGGCTCGCCGACCCTGACCGGCTGTTTGAACCATTTTTCAGTACCAAGTCCGAGGGACTCGGTATGGGCCTGAATATATGCCGAACCATCATAGAATCACACCACGGTCGTCTCTGGGCTACGAATAATCCAGAGGGTGGCACGACTTTTCGCTTTACACTGCCTTGTTCGCAGTTGCACTTAACACACCAGCAAAATCAGTCCGAGGAGTTATCAGTATGAGCACGCCCCAAATCGCCAGTACCGTTTACATCGTGGATGACGATGAAGCCGTCCGTGACTCGTTGCGCTGGTTGCTCGAGGCAAACGGCTACCGCGTCAGAGCCTATCCGAGCGGAGAAAGTTTTCTGGCTGATTTTAATGAGCACCAACCCGGCGTTTTGATTGTCGACGTTCGCATGCCTGGAATGAGCGGACTTGAACTCCAGGAGCAATTGATTTCACGTCAATCAACAATGCCAATCGTTTTCATCACTGGCCACGGCGATGTACCCATGGCTGTCTCGACGATGAAAAAAGGCGCTATCGATTTTCTCGAAAAACCATTCAATGAAACGGATTTGCGCGAGATCGTCACACGCATGTTCGAACAAGCTAATCAGCGACTGTCGCAGGCTCAGGCGCAGAAATCCCACGACGCAATGATTGCTCGTCTCACTGCACGTGAGCAGCAAGTGCTTGAGCGTATCGTCGCAGGTCGTCTGAATAAACAGATCGCTGATGATCTGGGTATCAGTATTAAAACCGTAGAGGCACATCGCGCCAACATCATGGAGAAACTCCAGGTCACAACCGTGGCTGATCTGATGAAAGTCGCGTTAGCCAAACCTGAGGTGAATGCATGACCGCACGTTTGATTGATGGAGTCAAACTTGCCGCATCGATTCGCGAAGAAGTCGCACAGCGCGTCGCAGCTTTAACCGCGCAAGACGTAAAACCCGGTCTGGCCGTGATTGTTGTGGGTAGCGACCCAGCCTCGCAAGTCTATGTTCGTAATAAAGTTGCCGCCTGCGAAAAAGCAGGTATGCACTCAGTACTGGAAGCCTATCCTGCGACCATGTCGCAAGACGAACTGCTCTCACGCGTCAAAGCGCTCAATGCCGATCCAAACATACACGGCATCCTCGTTCAACTGCCCTTACCTGCTCATATCGATGCGCATTTAGTGATCGAAACAATCGCTGCCGCAAAAGATGTCGATGGTTTTCATGTCAGTAACGCTGGATTGCTGATGACTGGCAAACCTCTATTCAGACCGTGCACACCATACGGTGTCATGAAAATGCTCGAGTCCGAGCATGTCGAAATCCGCGGCGCTGTGGCTGTCATTATTGGAGCCAGTAATATCGTTGGTAAACCTATGGCACTGTTGCTTCAAAGTGCAGGAGCAACCGTCACTATTTGCAATTCAAAAACTCGCGACCTAGGCTGGCACACACGTCATGCGGATATAGTTGTGGTGGCCACAGGCAAACCCCGCATGATTGATGGCAGCATGCTTAAACCCGGTGCTGTGGTCATTGATGTGGGTATCAATCGCCTGCCTGATGGCAAGCTATGCGGTGATGTCGATTTTGAAAGTGCTAAAGAGGTTGCCTCTGCGATCACCCCTGTACCAGGCGGTGTTGGTCCCATGACGATCGCGATGCTGCTGGTCAATACGATCGAAGCCGCCGAGAGAACTCTGGTCTCTAAATAAAGCTCAATCACTGAAACTCAATCACCATTCAATCCAGTTTTTAAAATGAGGACAAAGCATCAGCTATGTCTGTCCTCAGCCAAAGGAATTAAATGACTGCGCACACCAATCCACTTATGGCCCCGATGGATAGTCTGATTGATTATGCAGCCATCAAGCCCGAGGATATTAAACCTGCTGTCGAGCAGCTGATGGAAAGGTCCAGAGCAGCAGTCATCGCCGCAGCTAATCCAGAGCTCCCGGCTACGTGGGAAGCGGTGGTTGCACCACTGGATGCCGCCTCAGAACCACTCTGGCGTGCCTGGTCGATCGCGGGCAATCTGAATTCTGTCGTCAATACACCTGAACTGCGCGACGCCTATAACGCCATGCTGGGACCGATCAGCGAGTTTTCAACCTGGATTGGCTTACACGAAGGACTCTATAAACAATATCAGCGCTTGCGTTCTGCACCAGACTTTGAGCAATGGTCGCAAGCCAGAAAGAGAATTATTGACCTGGCCTTACGTAATTTCAAACTCAGCGGTGTAGAGCTTCAGGGTGAAGATCGTACACGCTATGCAGAGCTGTCAGAAAAGCAGTCCCAGGTATCGCAAAAGTTTTCTGAAAACGTGATGGATGCCAAAGATGGCTGGTCGCTGATTATTGAGGACGCTAAGCGACTCGATGGCATACCAGAGGATGTGTTGAGCGCAATCAAGGTTGCAGAGAGCGACACATGGAAACTCTCACTACAAATGCCCTGCTATTTACCCGTCATGCAATACGCGCATGACCGCGAACTGCGCCACACGCTCTATCGCGCCTATGCCACGGTGGCCTCAGAGCACGGCGATGAGACCTTTGATAATTCACCGCTCATCGAGCACTCCTTGTCGCTCAGAGCCGAGGAATCACAGCTTCTTGGTTTTAAAAATTTTGCAGCACTGCGACTTGAGACACGCATGGCTGACACCTCCGAAGAAGTAACGAGCTTTTTAAGACAGCTCGCCGCACGGGCTAAACCCTTTGCCCAAAAAGATCTGGCTGAACTGAAAGCCTTTGCAGCGAAAGAGCTTGGCCTGCATGATCTCGCACCATGGGATGTTGCTTATGCGGCAGAAAAATTACGAGAAGCAAGATATGCCTATTCAGAAGACGAAGTAAAACAATATTTCACCGAACCAAAAGTACTGCAGGGATTATTTGAGGTGGTGCAGACCCTGTTCGGTGTGACGCTGGAATACTGCGAAGTTAAAGGCTGGCACCCCGATGTGCGTGCCGCAAAAGTAGTGAGCGCGGCTGGAGAAACGCTAGGCCACCTGATGCTGGATCTGTACGCACGCCCCGGAAAACAAGGCGGTGCCTGGGTCGATAGCGAACGCAGCCGTCGCAAGCTGGCTACACATATTCAAACACCTGTCGTATATCTGACCTGCAACTACGCACGACCACAAGGCGCGCGCCCTGCTCTGCTGACACACGATGACGTCATTACGTTATTTCATGAAAGCGGCCATGCCTTGCATGCACTGCTCTCCGAGGTGGACGAACCAGGGGCAGCCGCTTTTGCTGCAGTCGAGTGGGATGCAATCGAATTGCCTTCGCAATTCATGGAAAATTTCTGCTGGGAATGGTCGGTGCTGCAACAATTAACTGCGCATGTCGATACGAGCGAACCACTCCCGCGCGATCTCTATGACCGAATGACCGCAGCGCGTAATTTCCAGAGCGGTATGCAAACCGTGCGACAGATCGAATTCTCCTTGTTTGATATCTTGCTGCACAGCCAGGACAAAGGACTTTCAATCGCAGAGGTGCTCACGCAACTCGATCAAGTACGCGATGAGGTCTCAGTGATGCGACCACCCGCCTGGCATCGTTTTCCACACAGCTTTTCGCATTTGTTCGCAGGTGGCTATGGCGCAGGCTATTACAGCTATAAATGGGCTGAAGTGTTATCAGCCGATGCCTTCGAGGCCTTTGAGGAAGCAGCAGAGCGTGCTGCCAAGTCAGCCCACACCGCGGCACAAACGATGACAGCACTGCCAAGCTCGGGTGCTCTGGATCGGGAGACCGGTATGCGTTTCAAAAAGGAAATCTTTGCCGTAGGAGGCATACGCCCAGCGGCCGAGTCTTTTGTTGCGTTTCGCGGCCGTGCACCGAGAATGGATGCGCTGTTACGCCACAGCGGCATGACTGAGCAGGTGCAATGAGGCAGAAAAACTGCATGATGGGGGCGCACGTGCGCCTTAAGCGCATCGTATCAACGTCGATGATGATAACCAGAGCAAGACTGACACACGCTCGGAAGCGCACGACCGTGTGGCTCAAAGCATTTTCTCTCACGACCCTTTTGCTGCTGGCTGCGTGCACAGAAGATCCTGCCAAATGGTCACTCTACGACGTCTCCGGGCACTTGCCTGATTTGAATTTTTCATTACAGGCGGCTGGTAACAAGACCTTTACACAGGAGGACCTGAAAGACAAAACTGTACTAATGTTTTTCGGCTATGCCAGTTGCCCAGACATCTGCCCAACCACCATGGCTCAGCTTAGCGAAGTGATCAAAAAGCTCGGTGATGAAGCCAGAGATGTTCGTATTATTTTTATCAGTGTCGATCCTCACCGCGACTCACCCGATATGCTGCAAGCCTATGTCGATGCGTTTAATAAAAATGCGATCGGTCTGACAGGCACAGAAGAGCAGATCCAGAAATTAGCGAGGAAATACCGGATCGCCTATCAGATTGAAAAACCCAAGTCCGGGGACAATGCCGACGTCTATGACGTAACCCATAGCCGTGGTGTGTTTATTTTTGATAACAAGGGCAAGGCCAGATTATTGGCGTCTGATACTGAGGCGGTGGACCTGGTCACTCAGGACCTAAGGCAGTTACTTAAGACTACGGCAGGGAAATGAACTCTGCCACCGAACGGCATCTGATCAAAAAACGCTGCGTGTTCTATCTCAGTGGTTTTGATCCGCGTGGTGGGCGTCATTATTATTCGCTTTATAAAAACGAAGCAAAATTACGCCCCGAGGGCTGCGCATCAGTGATTGATGTAGGTCGACGCATAACCGACCAAGACAATCTGTCGTGGGTTGTCACGTCAACACCCATTCACTCAAAGCTTCTCCCAGACCAGAACAAAAACACTCCTCATAGCATTGACAGCGCAAACACCGCAAACACCACAGGCAACGCAAACACCACATACACCACCCGCACAGAATTCAAATTCATGGCGTGGGACAAAATTATCAGAAAGCACTGGACAACAGGACGTCTGAAAAGCTGGCTCGAGTTTGCCAGGACAACACCGACATTTGTCGTGAGCGGCGCTCTTAAAAAGGGCTGGTCGCTAGGTAAACCGGCAACAGGACTACTGATCTTTCCTAATATCCTCATCATCCTCACGCTAGTCGCGATGATGCTGAGTGCGCTCTTGACCTTTAAAATCTGCTCCTGGGCAGGGATTAACCACTGGCTCGCCGCGGCAATGAGCCTGGCTCCACCCTGGGGGCTCTGGCGCTGGGCACACTGGTTCGAAGCCAGTCGAGATTTGGGCTGGACAATGCGCAGCTACGCTTTTACTGCCAGACAGTCCAAAGGCCAGGTGCCAGAGCTCGAGGCGCGACTCAACGAATTCGCGCAACACCTCATTGCTCAAGTCAAAAAAAATGAAGACGACGAAATCCTGGTCATTGGTCACAGCTCTGGCGCAGTGATGGCCGTCTCGGTCATGGCCCGAGCGCTTCAACAGTATCCAGAACTGATGAACCACAAAGCAGAGCTTGGCTTGGTCACTCTAGGCCAATGCCTGCCTATGCTCGGAGTTTTGCCAGAAGCGATCACCTTTAGGACGGAGTTAAAAACTCTCTCCTATGCAAAAGGACTTTTGTGGGTCGATATCTCCTCGCCCTCAGACCGTTGCTGCGTTGCCATGCTCAACCCGTATATCTCCTGCGGAGTCGAACCAGCACCAGAAGGACAAGGCTCACAATTTCTCGCCGTCAATCCCTTGTTTCACGAACTCTTTGCAGAACAGTCCTACAGCGATCTTAAAAAGAACGCCTTTCAGATGCATTTTCAATACCTGAAAGCACCGCCCTCTGTTGGTGATTATGATTATTTTGAAATCAGTGCCGGAAGTCTCTCCCTGAAAGACAGATTCGAGCGGCGCATCCTGTCACCGCTGCCAAAAGACTTTGAAAGTCAGACTTATTTAAAACTCAATCCAGATCTGAAGCTCAACGCACAGCAGGCAACCCATCACTACCAGCAACATGGCGCTCGCGAAAACCGGCCATACCGTCTGGAGATCCCTGAGGATTTTGATGCAGCTAAATATTTGTTGCTAAATCCCGATGTCGCAGCAGCCGGGATCGACGCTGAGATTCATTATGTGCAGCACGGCCGATTTGAGAAGCGTTCATATAAATAGTGATCCGCACTGTATG